>NZ_JAENGS010000009.1:0-149538 GCF_016595265.1 Undibacterium sp. 14-3-2 | reverse complement strand
TTGGCTTGTTGACTGCCAGTGACTTCTTGCTTCACTTCACTTTCTTCCCCCGCTTCTCAGCGGGAGCCGAACTATAGCAAAACCTTCCTCAATTCGCAATCTAACAGGTAAATTATTTTAATGAATATGCGAATGACGGCGGTAAAGACATTCGGCGCAAATCAACGATCACAGATAAAAAAACGGCCTTGCGTTATTTCGAACGCAAGGCCGTTTTCAGGTCACTGCGATATTAATCAGCGCTGGGCGAGTGCGTCGACCACACATAAAGCCGTCATATTAACGATACGACGGACTGTCGCCGATGGAGTCAGAATATGAACTGGTTTTGCACAACCCAATAAGATAGGGCCAATCGCAACGTTATTGCCAGCAGTGATTTTCATCAGGTTATAGGCGATGTTAGCTGCATCAATATTTGGCATAACCAGTAAATTTGCATCGCCCTTCAAAGTCGAATTCGGCATCATTTTTTTGCGGTATGCTGAGTCCAAAGCAGTGTCGCCATGCATTTCGCCGTCGATTTCCAGGTCTGGTGCCTGACGCTGAATGATTTCCAGCGCCGCACGCATTTTTTGCGCGGATTCGCTATTGCTGGAGCCAAAATTAGAATGTGATAACAAGGCTGCTTTTGGTAACAAACCGAAACGGCGCATTTCTTCTGCGGCAAGTATCGTGATTTCCGCAATTTGTTCAGCTGTTGGATTCTCATTTACATGCGTGTCGACCAGAACGAGTTGACGATCCGGCAAGACCAGCACATTCATCGCCGCATTCACCTTAACATTACTGCGCTTACCGAGAACCTGGTTGATGTAATTCAGGTGCAGGCCCGTGCTACCGAACGTGCCGCAAATCATACCGTCAGCATCACCTTTATGGATCATCATTGATCCTATTAATGTGTGGCGACGGCGCATTTCCAGTTTCGCGTACTGCTCTGTCACGCCTTTGCGGCATGTCATCTCATGATAAGTCTTGGAATACTCGCGGTAGCGTGGATCAAACTCAGGGTTGATCACCTCAAAATCGACACCAGGGCGAATACGCAGACCAAACTTCTCAACGCGTTGCGCCAGAATATGTGGGCGCCCCACCAGAATCGGTGTTGCCAGCTTCTCATCAACAACGACCTGAACAGCACGCAGAACGCGCTCTTCTTCACCTTCTGGATAAACAATACGTTTGCGATCTGCAGGCGCCTTTTTCGCCAACTGAAACAAAGGCTTCATGAAGGTGCCGCTGTGATAGACGAATTGCTGCAACTTCTCAACGTATGCCTGCATGTCCTTGATCGGACGCGCCGCCACACCGCACTCTTCCGCTGCTTTTGCAACTGCTGGTGCGATCTTGATCATCAGGCGCGGATCAAATGGCTTGGGAATCAGGTATTCCGGGCCAAAAGACAAGTTACTGATGCCATAGGCAGAAGCAACGACGTCAGACTGCTCGGCCTGTGCCAACTCTGCAATCGCATGCACCACCGCGATTTCCATTTCACGTGTAATCGTCGTTGCGCCGCAATCGAGCGCACCACGGAAAATATAAGGGAAACACAAAACGTTGTTAACCTGATTCGGGAAGTCAGAACGACCGGTTGCCATCACTGCATCATCACGCACCGCCTTGACTTCTTCCGGCAGAATTTCCGGGGTCGGATTTGCCAGCGCCAGAATCAGCGGCTTTTCAGCCATCATTCTGACCATATCCTGTTTCAGTACGCCACCAGCAGACAAACCAAGGAAAATATCCGCGCCTTCAATGACTTCTTTCAAACTGCGTGCCGATGTTTCCTGCGCAAAGCGTTCCTTATCTGGGTCCATCAACTCTGCGCGGCCTTTGTAAACCACACCTGCCAGATCGGTCACATAGATGTTTTCAATCGGGAAGCCGAGGTCAACGATCAGATCCAGACACGCCAACGCTGCAGCACCAGCACCGGAAACCACCAGTTTCGCATTTTTAATATCTTTACCGACGACTTTTAATCCGTTCATGATCGCGGCGCCGACAATAATCGCCGTGCCGTGCTGATCGTCATGGAAGACCGGAATCTTCATGCGTTCACGTAATTTGCGCTCGATATAAAAACACTCTGGCGCTTTAATGTCTTCCAGATTAATGCCGCCGAATGTTGGCTCCAGAGAAGCAATGATATCGACCAGTTTGTCTGGGTCAGGTTCGTTGATTTCAATATCGAACACATCGATGCCGGCAAATTTCTTGAACAGAACGCCCTTGCCTTCCATCACTGGCTTAGATGCCAGCGGGCCGATATTGCCGAGACCGAGCACTGCGGTACCGTTGGTAATCACACCGACCAGATTGCCGCGCGCGGTGTACTTAAATGCAGCAGTAGGATCAGCAACAATTTCCTCGCACGGAGACGCCACACCAGGGGAATACGCTAACGCCAGATCGCGTTGATTTGTCAATTGTTTGGTTGGCGTCACACTGATTTTACCCGGCGTCGGGAACTCATGATATTCCAGTGCGGCCTGGCGCAACTGCTGACGTATTTGCTCTTTTTGATCTGATGACGAATCCATGTGGGGCTGCCTCTTTCTATTTTTACTTACTCAAAACTTACGATTAGCCTGTGATTCTAGCAGAGGGAACCCTCTAACTTCATACGTATTTACACGACTTTTATCTTTTTCAGAGGACGAATCAGATAAAAATCGATCAAATCACTCGCCATTAAATAGCCAAAAACTATCTAATAAATAAAAACAATTGAATTTACAAATCAATTACCAATATCTATCATTGCACCATGTTTGATAGAAAACGTTTTAAACAACGATCACCAAGGAGAATCATATGAGCACCCAGGCAAATCCATCCGTCACTATTCAAAACCTCGAATCTGCGTTTGCAGGCGAATCGATGGCACACATTAAATACCGCTATTTTGCCAAGCTGGCACGCGAAGCCGGTGCTGAAGATGTAGCGCAAGCATTTGAAGCGACCGCAGATCAGGAAGTCATGCACGCATTTGGTCATCTCGATCTGCTGTATCCAAAAGCGCAACTGACACCACAACGGGCATTAGAAATCGCGATTGAAGGAGAAACGTATGAATACACAGAAATGTATCCAAAATTCCGCCACCTCGCCGTGGAAGAAGGCAATCACGCTGCTGTCGCCGAGTACGATGAGCAAATCGCAGAATCTAAGGAACATGCTGAAAACTTTAAGCGGACTTTAGCTATGGCTGCCAAACGCTTTGCCGCGCTGGCGAAAGTCGAAGAGCGCCATGCGAACCACTATCGCGCTGTGCTCGAAGCCAGCAAAGCATCCTAAGCAGCGGTGCACCGGACATTCCAGCAATGCCGCCGAATCAATGCGGCATCGCTGACAACATCACTAAAAAACAACCAAAGATTCTGAGGACAATATGAAAACTTATCAATGTATCGTATGCGGTTTTATCTATGACGAAGCACTGGGTTTGCCAGAAGAAGGCATCCCCGCAGGCACACGCTGGGACGACATTCCAGCCGACTGGGAATGCCCGGACTGCGGCGTTGCCAAAGCCGATTTTGATATGGTGGAACTCTGATATGAAGCCCATCGCCATCATCGGTTCCGGTCTGGCGGGCTACACCGTTGCCCGTGAATTCCGCAAGCTGGACAAAACCACACCTGTGCTGATCATCACCGGCGATGATGGCGGCTTTTACTCCAAGCCCATGTTGTCGAACGCCTTTGCGCAAGGCAAAACCGCGAGTCATCTGCGCAGCCAGACGGCAGATCAGATGGCGGCGCAAATCAATGCCACGATCCTGACCAGAACACAAGTCCGTGGGATAGATGCGACAAAGCAAACTGTTCACACCAGCGCCGGTGAATTTGAATTCAGCCAACTGGTACTGGCGGTCGGTGCGCAAGCGATACGCCTGCCGTTCGCTGGCAACGCCGCCGATCAGGTGTTGTCGGTGAATACGCTGGATGACTATGCTGTCTTGCGTGACAGACTCAGCGCTGCCGGTACATCCGCCCGCGTTGCCATCATCGGCGCGGGTCTGATCGGCTGTGAATTTGCCGACGATCTGAGCACGGGAGGACATCAGGTCACCCTGATCGACCCGAATCCTGCACCGCTGGCGGCACTCGCGCCACCAGCGATTTCTGCAGGATTACAAGCAGCACTGCAAGCGCGGCACGTGCAGTTCCGAATGGGCACGACCAGCAGCAGTATCGATCGCACCGACACCGGCTTGCAAATCACGCTGGCCAACGGCGAACACATCGACGTCGATGTGATCTTGTCGGCAGTAGGGCTGCGGGCCGATATCCGGCTCGCACAGGAAGCGCATCTGCAAGCCGAGCGCGGCATCCTCGTGGATAAGTTTGGGCAAACCAGCGTCAAAGGCATTTATGCATTGGGCGATTGCGCACAATATGCACAAGCCGATGGCAATAGCATCACCTTGCCGTATGTCGCACCGATCATGGCGGCAGCGCGCGCAATTGCACAAAGTCTGGCTGGAACGCCGACCGCAATCGACTTTAAACCAGCGCCAGTCCTGGTGAAAACGCCAAGCTATCCGATCGCACTGGTCGCACCGCCGCTGGCAGTGGCGAAGCGTGGGCAATGGGAAAACGAGCAGACCGACCGTCATCCGGAAGTGTCCGCCAGCATCTGCCGCTTCATCGACAATGATGGCGTCATACGCGGCTTCGCGGTGGCACCGCAGGAAGCGAAAATCAGGAATGCTTTATTGAGCGAACTTGGAACAGTGAAAACCTCAGCGATAGCCTGAAAACGCCAAATCCAGTGCGTGCTGAGTGAGTGAAAAGCATCTCCAAAGGCATTTTGGGCGTTAAATATACTCCCCCCCCCAGTATGTTTTAACGCCCTTTATTTACAAGGACATGAGCGTGTTTTTCTCACATACTCCCCTTTTTTCTTAAAAATGACGGGTAAAAGAGGAAAACGTGGGGATACCAATACAGCATAGAAAGCTTGCTCCATCGGCATTCAATGAGGTGCAATCGCTCGTGCGTGTTGAAGGCATGTTGCAGGCGTATTCAAGGAAAATTCTATGCGAACGGAATCTCCATTCGGCGTGCGATAAATCATGCATCAGGGTGTCATCAGGAATGTCGCGTCGCCATCATCCTTGGGTACAATGCGCGCATGCTCTCAGAATTCGACTTAATCAAGCGCTATTTCGCGCACCATTCCGCGCCTGACGCCGTGCTCGCGCTGGGCGTCGGCGACGACTGCGCCTTGCTCAATCCCACGCCCGGTATGCAAATCGCGATTTCCAGCGACATGCTGGTATCAGGCCGCCATTTCTTTCCGGATGCTGATCCATTTCTGCTGGGGCACAAATGCCTGGCAGTCAATCTCTCGGATCTGGCGGCAATGGGCGCAAAGCCGCTGGGATTTACGCTGGCCTTTTCTCTGCCGGAAGCGGATCCGGCCTGGCTGGAACAATTTGCGCGTGGCTTGCTGAGTCTCGCAGATGCGCATCAATGCCGCCTGATCGGTGGCGACACCACCAAAGGACCGCTGAATATCTGCATCACCATTTTTGGTGAGCTGCCGACAGACAGCGCGCTGCGGCGCGATGCGGCAAAGACCGGCGACGATATCTGGGTCTCAGGCACGCTGGGAGACGCGCGTCTGGCATTGGCTGCGTACTGGAAAGAAGTGACGCTCAGTGAATCAGATCATGAACGCGCAGCGCAGCGCATGCATCAGCCTACGCCCCGCATCGCCCTCGGCATTGCCTTGCGTGGCATCGCCCATGCGGCACTCGATATTTCTGACGGATTGGCCGGTGATCTTGGCCATATACTCGAACGCTCAGGTCTCGGTGCCACGCTGTTTGTCGATCAATTGCCCGCCGGGCCGGTGTTACAGCGACAAACAATAGAATTACGACGCCAATTCACGCTGACAGGCGGTGATGATTACGAGTTGTGCTTCACTGCGCCTGCCTCACGTCGCGCTGACATCATCGCCGCTGGACACGCAAGCAATACGCCAGTCACCCGCATCGGTCAGATTGAAGCAGCCGCGGGTTTGCGTCTGATCGATGATCAGCAGCAACCCGTTCGCATGACACTCCATTCCTTTGATCATTTCAGCACACCATGAACACGTCAGATACGTCAGACCTGCAACAACCAACGATCATCATCCGCCCCGACTGGCGTTTCATGCTGAGTCATCCGGCACATATTCTGGCGCAGGGGTTCGGCAGCGGCTTATCGCCCGCTGTGCCGGGCACTATGGGCACGCTGTTCGGCTGGCTCAGTTTTAATGTACTGAGTCAGCGCTGGCCGGAAATTTTTACGACTGTGGGCTGGGCGTGGATCATCTTCATCGGTTTTCTGATCGGCATCTGGGCTTGCAAAGTCACAGGAAAAAATCTCGGCGTTGCTGATCATGGCAGCATGGTGTGGGATGAAATCATCGCGATCTGGGCAGTGCTGTTGTTTGTGCTGCCGGCAGATGCGCGCACACAAACCTGGGCATTTCTGATTTTCCGTTTTTTTGACATGGTCAAACCGCCGCCTATCCGCTATTTCGATCGCCACTTGAAGGGCGGTTTCGGCGTCATGTGGGACGATATTGTCGCGGCCTTTTTTACGCTGCTGGTGTTTGCACTCTGGCGCGCATGGTGACACTGGCCTTTGCCGGACACCTTACCGGATCTGAACGGCATTGATGTCTGACGCATGTCATAGATCACACCGGCGTCTTCACTTTCTGCCATACATGGTGGTAAAGTAAGTCTGACTTTACAGTCGCCAACAAAAACCAGACGGGAGACCCACCATGCAAAACGCACTTGAACTTGCAGCACAAATCGGCACCGAACTGAAAGAAAAACGGCTGTTACTGACGGTCGCCGAATCCTGTACCGGCGGTGGCGTGGCGCAGGCGATCACCGAAATCGCCGGCTCATCAGACTGGTTTGACTGCGGCTTCGTTACCTATTCCAATTCATCCAAATCTGAGCTGTTAAATATCCCGGCGGCGCTGATCGCCCGGCACGGGGCGGTCAGCGAAGAAATCGCCGCCGCAATGGCCGAAGGTGCCATCGCCAATTCAGAAGGCAATGTGTCCTTATCAACAACCGGCATTGCCGGCCCGACCGGGGCCGTTCCCGGTAAACCTATCGGCACAGTCTGCTTCGGCTGGGTCGTCGGCGGCGTCACACATACCGAACGACTGATATTTACCGGCGACCGCCACGCGGTACGCGAACAAACAGTCGCACACGCACTGGCGAAGCTGCTGCGTTACTTACAGGAGTTATAAGTTGTCTTTCACCAGCGCCAGAATCCGCGCCTTACTCGTCGACGACGATGCTGAAATCGGCATCCTGCTGTGCAAGTATCTGGAAAAATTTGATATTCACTGCACCGCCGTCGGCGATGGCAGCGGTATGCGTGAAGCCTTGTCGCATCATACTTTTGATGTGGTCTTATTAGATCTGATGTTACCCGGTGAAGACGGTCTGACTCTGCTCCGTCACGTGCGTAACAAGAGCAACATCCCGGTCATCATGCTGACGGCACGCGGAGAATCGTCCGATAAAATTCTTGGCCTGGAATTAGGTGCAGATGACTATGTCGTCAAACCATTCGATACCCGCGAGCTGGTCGCCCGCATGCAAAGTGTGATCCGGCGCGCGCAGACGGAAGCAAAAAAACAGCAACTCGCCTCGGAAAATGAAATTCACTTTCAAGGATGGAAATTGCATTGCCCAAGCCGGCAATTACTCAGCCCGCAAAAGCTGGTCGTTCCTTTATCCAATTCAGAATATAAATTATTGCGGGCATTCCTTGCCCATCCAAAACAAATACTGACGCGCGATCAGTTACTCGAACTGGCGATCGGCAAATCCAGCAATTCGGTTGATCGCAGCATCGATCTGATGGTGTCACGTCTGCGCCAAAAACTGAATGATGATCCGCGCCAGCCTTCGTTATTAGAAACTGTGCGTGGTGAAGGCTATGTCTTCAGCGCCAGCCTGTAATCGCGACGATGCAAAAATTACGGCAAAAAATGCGGCGAGTATTTGCCGACACGATTTTTAATCGCTTGTTCGGTCTCGCATTTGCCGCGGTCTTCGTGAGTCATGCCGCTACATTCGTTTTACTTTTCGTGTTCCTCAGAGATGCATCGCGTCCACCGCCGCCAGAGCTACGCCTACCGGGAGCAGAATCGGGCTATTCAAGCAATCATCCGCCACAATACGGTGCGCGACCGCCGTCACCACATCGCAGATCCGCTATTGACGGCCCCTTATCCGGCTTACTGATCAGCATGAGTCTGCAATTGCTACTGCTGGCGATTGGCGCATGGATCAGTTCGCGTACACTCGCCAGACCGATACAGAATCTGGCCGCAGCGGCAAGCACATTAGGCGATCAGCAAGTTGTTCCTGTGTCTGAAACCGGGCCGCTGGAAGTCAGGCAGGCTGCTGTCATTTTTAATCAGATGCAATATCGGATACATCAGCAAATGGAAGAGCGGGCACGCTTTCTGGCAGCGGTATCGCATGACCTGCGCACGCCGTTAACGCGCATGAAATTACGCATAGATCAGACGGAAGCCACGGCCACCAACGGCAAGTTATTGCAGGACATCGATGAGATGCGCCACATGCTCGATGCGACGCTAGATTATTTACGCGGCAGCAGTGAATCCATGCAATATCTGGATATCCAGTCCATGCTGGAAGCCATCGTCGATAATATGCGCGACGAAGGAAAGAGCGTGCGTATCGAAGGTCATTTGCAACCGGTCTATGCAATGCCGAATGAATTACAACGCAGCATCATTAACCTGCTGGAAAACGCGATTTTTTATGGTGGCAGCACGCAGATTCAGCTACAGGATGCGGCGGATTTCGCGCTGATCCGTATCAGTGACGAAGGGCCTGGTATTCCTGAATCAGAACTAACTAAAGTATTCGATCCGTTTTACCGCATCGCCGGAGCGCGCAATAAAAACAACGGTGGCGTGGGTCTGGGCTTAAGTATTGCGCAGGAAATTATCCGTCAGCATCATGGCGTACTGAATCTCACTAACAATCCCAACGGGATCGGGCTTACCGCTGAAATCCGCCTGCCCCGCACGGCCATCAACGTAGCGAAATAAATTCAGAAGAAAGCAAAGTGTCCGCCCCCCTGATGTTTGTATGTCATACCTGATACAAAGTTGACATAAACGAGCAAAATCAACAAGGGACAATAAACACAGTCACACGTTTTGTCTGAGCTTGTCTGTCCACGCAATCTCATTCATTTCTCTTACTGATTTTTTCTTCGCACAGGAGACCACGATGAGCAGCATTTCCGGTATTTCGTCCACATCCGCCTATTCAGGCAGTGTCAGTAGTGTCAAACGGCAACGCCCGGATCCGGCGCAGATGGCTGAACAGGCGTTTTCCAAGCTCGATACCAAAGGTCAGGGCTATCTCGAAGTCAGCGATCTGGAATCCGCATTCAGCAACATCGCCAGCGCGTCCGGCAGCACGTCCGGCAGCGAGGCGGCATCGACTGCCAACGATTTATTTAAAAAACTTGATGCTGATAGTGACGGCAAAGTAACCAAAGACGAGTTTTCCAGTGGCTTAAAAAAACTGGCGGATGACCTGGAAAGCCAGTTCAACCAAAGCCGCACTTCCGGTGTAGGACAGGACAGAGGTGCGCCGCCTCCGCCGCCATCCGGTGCGTCAGACGCATCCGGAGGCGGAACTGACGCCGTCAGCTCGAGCAGCGCCACGACCAGCAGTACCGCTACAAGTTCGGCTAGTGACACGTCCGCAAGCAAAACGTATGAAGCTGCCGATACCAATCAGGATGGCAAGGTCACACAAAAAGAAGAGGAAGCGTATTTGCTGAAACTGCTCGAGGCGAAAGCGGCTGCCAGTGGCGACAAAGGCACTCAACAAGCAGGTGCTGCAGACAACAATAGTGAAGCAACACTGTTCAAAAAGGCGATACAACTGTTGCAGGCATATAGCTCACCGTCCCCATCGAATTCTCAGAGCATTTCTGTCAGCGTCTGAAAATCTCATGCACATAAAAAAAAGTGGCTTCAATGAAGCCACTTTTTTTATTCCCGGAACAACATACTTATCGACGCCTAATGATTTTGCATCAGCAACTCATTGATCAGTACTGAATCGATTTTATCTGTCGCCAGGCTCTGATTCAGTTCTGAGCGCAACATTTCCCGGACGCGTTCAAAACCCTCTTCGGAATGCAGGTCTTCAGGATTTATTTTTGCGACCACAATCGGAAAAATATCGGACAGCGCTTTTTTGTTCGTCGCCAGCCAGTCGCGGTTTTTATTCTGCACTTGTATTGTGACCTGAAGGCGGATCACTTGCCCATCAACGTTGACGACTGTTTTTGGCAGCGCCAGATAACTTGGGGTGGTTTCATCTTTGGCGATCACTTTGATGTAAAAAATAGCGGAAAAAATAACGACAAAGCTACATAAAGCGATAATCGCCGCATACAAAGCAAAATTATCTTTCTTTTGCGTTTTGCGATGCGTGAGCACTGGTTTGGCCGGTGTCGTACGGGCCTGTGTTTTTGGCGCAGAGCGCACATCAGCAGGCGCTTTCGGCGCGGGGTCAGATGGCAAATCAAATTTCAAATCCGCCAACTCAGCATCCACCGCTTTCAAGGCCTTACCGTCGACGTCTTCAAAGTCTAGTTGTGCACTTAATAAGCTGGCTTTAGATGGATTGGTCGCCATTGTTATTAACCCGTAAATGAATTTTTCTGAGCCGATATTGTAATGCAGGGCATAATTTCCAAGTGGAAACATTTTCATCTATGCGAGAATCTTCGCGACCTCAACGGAACCCGATTCTACTTTCGTTACAAACTAAGCGTCTATAGTAGACCCGCTTTCGTTTAAGATGACGTGTTTTTTATGTATTCCTCCGCAGCAATGTCCTCCTTACTTACTTCCGGCAGAAATATCTCTTTCGACAATATCAAAGCCATATTGATATTTTTAGTTGTCTTTGGTCATTTCGTCGAATTACATATTGCTCAGGATGCATTTTTGCGCCCCATCTGGATCTTCGCCTATGCATTTCACATGCCTATGTTTGCGTTGGTATCCGGGATATTCTCCAAAGCAAATCTCGATGAAAAACAATCAGTACAACTGATACGGAATATTGTAGCGCCGCTCCTGGGCTTTGAACTGATTTACGAGGCCACCGAATATCTGATACGCGGTTCCTTCAGCGTTTATGCGGGGCTGATCGCGCCTTACTGGATGCTTTGGTATCTGATGAGTCTGTTGTGCTGGCGCTTGTTACTGCCGTTATTTGCGCGCTTACAATTTCCACTTATCCTGTCTCTGGGATTAGCGCTCGTCACCAGTTACTCTGAACACCTGGGTTATCTGCTGAGCGGCGCCCGTACGCTGTTCTTTTTCCCATTTTTTATTTTAGGCTGGAAACTCGGCGCAAATGCTTTCGTATCGAAAAGGCGTGACTGGCGCTTAATTTGTATGGCATCGGTGATTGTCATTGCTGGCAGTATTATGTGTTTCCGGCTACCAGCCCAATTCGATTACCGCTGGCTTTATGGCAGTTTTTCTTTGCACAGACTGGAAATGGCAAATCTGAGCGGATCTATGTACCAACTATTGCAATATGGCGTATCGACGCTATCAGGATTAAGCATCCTGTATTTGCTGAGTCTCAGAGACTGGGGATTAGCACGCGTGGGGCAACGATCAATGTACGTATTTTTGTGGCACGGAATGGCTCTGATCGTTCTTCATCAACTGGGCATACTGAATCGTATTTTTCAATTGGGCGATACCGCGCGCTTGTTGATCTCACTCGCCTCAAGCGCCGTAATTGTGTATCTGGGCTCCCATCGCTATTGTGAGAAATTTACGCAGAAATGTATCCTGAGCCCCTTGAACTGGCTATTGGTACGCCAGATACGCACTCCGAATCCAACGCCGGAAATCACTGCACAGCAGGTTAAAGACGCGCCGCTCACACAAAAATAAACCGGCAAGGCTAGCCGCATGTCCGGCATATTCGGATACGGACATGCGCTGAAAGCGAAGGTAATTAGGTACTTACTTGGTCTGGATATGGTCGGCACTGAACTGCTGTGGATTTTTCCCCTGAATTCCGCTGTAAAACGCTTTGATCTCTTCCATATCCGCCGCAATATCACCTGTCGGCATGAACATGCGTCCGATTCCTCCGGCCTTTCTGCCAAAGTCCAGATATCCCAACGCAATCGGTACACCGGCACCCAGCGCGATGTAATAGAAACCTGTTTTCCAGTGTGTGACTTTGCCTCGGGTACCTTCGGGCGGCACGATCACCGTCAGGCGCTCATTGGCATGGAAAGCATCAACAGTTCCCTGCACCAGATTGCCGGCCGCGCTGCGGTTCACAGCAATGCCACCTAACCAGCGCATCACCACTCGAATCACTGGCGGAAACAGGCTGGACTTTCCCATCCAGTAGACACGTAACCGTAAAGCAAAACACACCATTAGAGTCACGGGGAAATCCCAGTTACTGGTGTGAGGTGCGGCAATCAGCACATATTTCTTTTCGGTGGGCGTTTGCCCTTCAACACGCCATCCGGTCAGACGTAATCCCGCGATGGAAATCCAACGCATCAATGTGTTAATTACAGGTGTTTCAAAAATAGTTAAGTGCATGCCGCAAGTCTTTGATATCAAATGATAAATTTGCCCGAAAGCCGGGCGACCCGGCATTATATTGATATCTGCGAAAAGCAGAAACTATTTCTTCTTGTGGGCTGATCAATCACAAATTTCACACATTTGAATGGTTAATCCAGTGCAAAATATCACGCCATTGCTCCAGATCTTTTTCAACTTTGGAGGGGGCAACATCCCATAAGGTCGCGCCATGAGCCGCTAATTGTATGTAATTTTGCGTATCGCGCAGATAACCAAGAACCGGCAGACCCAACTGCCCCGCGTAATGACGTAGCTGATCCGCAGAGCGGCTGCGGGCATTCACCCGCATACCGAGAATACCGACCCGGCAAGCATGCTCACGTCTGGCCAGTTTTTTCAAAAATTCTTCAGTCGCCAGAATATCGAAAATAGACGGCTGCACAGGCACAATGACGGTATCGGCAAGTTTCAGAATGGCATCGAGCTTACTGCCTTTTAAACCGGCGGGCGTATCAAGCACAACATGACTGGTGCCTTTGGGCGGTCTGGCAACAGCATTGTCGGCCACCTCCCACGCGGTAATTGCGGGCAAATTCGCAGGACGCAAACCCAACCAGACGCGGGACGACTGCTGGACATCAGTATCCCCCAGCATGACCCGATTCCCTTGTGCTGCAAAATAACCCGCCAGGTTTGTGGCAAACGTGCTCTTCCCTACACCACCTTTAGGATTGGCAATCGCAATAACGCGCATACGTACTCCCCGTTCATAGCAAGACGACAGACCATTTCAGTTCAAACGATGATGAAAGTCTCTTACTTGCGCTTATTGCATCTGTCCAGCCAGGCAGACTACCCGAACCAGTAACAGATACCGCAGAATCAGCCGTTTGAAGGAACTAATAATGCCATTTGTTCTGCACTCAGGTAACACCACTCGCCTTCCTCCAACCCCAGAGAATTCAGCGTCAACTGACCAATCGCAGTACGCTGCAAAGCCGCGCAGTGATTACCAGCCGCAGCTAACATACGCTTCACCTGATGGTATTTACCTTGTTCGAGCACAATTTCTATTTTATGTGTGTCCAACTGACGGCATATCTGTGCTGCCAGCGGTGCAGGCTCGTCATGCAGCTGAACGCCATTTAATAAAGTGTTCACCAGATCATCTGTGACTGGCTCAGCCGTTGTTGCCAGATACACTTTCGGAATATGACGTTTCGGCGAAGACTGTGCGTGAATAAACGGCCCGTCATCGGACATCAATAACATCCCGGTCGTATCGTGATCCAGACGGCCGACAGGCTGCACATCGCGCCAGCTGAATTGCTCCGGCAGCAGCGTCAGCACACCGGGGTGATGGCTAGGCTTACGTGAACATTCAAAATTAGCCGGTTTATTGAGCGCAATATAAACGTGTTCGCGATATTGCCAGTCTTCGTCAAAAATCCGGAAAACCAGGCCGTCGGTCTCCAGCGTTTGTTTATAGTGGTCAACAACTTCACCGTTGATACTGATCTCACCGTCTTCAATCAATTCACGGCAGTATTTGCGTGTCCCAAAGCCCTGCGATTGCAGGATGCGGTCTAAAGATAATTTACTCATGGCGCGACTGTAGCAGAACAAAGCGGATGAAAGCTAGAGGCAAGACTAAACCCTGGCATGTTCACTACCCATTCACCACTCTGGCGACGCGTGGAAGGGTAATTTTGAAGCAGGTTCCCTTGCCAAGCTGGCTTTCGACCGTGATATCGCCGCCTAATACATCTTTGATGAGGTTGTACACGATATTCAGGCCTAAACCACTGCCGCCCTGCCCCAGACGGGTCGTAAAAAACGGATCGAATATACGCCCAAGGTTAGCCGGGGGAATCCCTTTGCCATCATCGGCGACCAGCATTTCGACGTGTTCCGAGTCAATCAGTTTTGCAGAGATCGTCACGCGGCCACGTTTGTCTGGGTCAAAAGCATGGATGAACGCATTATTGATGAGATTGGTCATGACCTGACCTAAAGCACCGGGATAGCTATCCATCATGAATTTTGGCGGGAGTTCAGCAACAACCGTATATTTTGTTTTCCGTATCATCGGCCCCAGCGTCGTAATCAACTCATCCATCATGCCGTCGAGCGCAAAAATTCGCCGGTTGGCACTGGTGCGGTCAACCGCCACCTGTTTGAAACTCGTGACCAGTTCGGATGCTTTGCTCAGATTACGCAACAGCAGATCGCTGCCGAGTCTGGCATTTTTTAAGTAGTCGTCCAACACTGATTTACGTATGCCGTGCTCGTACTCCTTCAGAAAATCATCGGTTTGTTGCTGCAAGGTACTGGCAACCGTGACACAAGTACCGATAGGCGTATTCAGTTCATGTGCAACTCCGGCAACCAAAGAACCCAGAGCAGCCATTTTTTCTGTTCTGAGTAACTCCTGTTGCGCGCGCTGCAAATTTTCAAGAACAACGGTGAGTTCAGAATTCGCCTCTTCGAGCTCATGAGTACGTTCGAATACACGTTTTTCCAGCGTCTGATTCATGTTTCGGATATCCAGCTCATTCTGACGCTTTTCCGTAATATCTTCCTGCACCAGTACTAACAAAGGCTCATTGCCGACGCGGATGATACGACCGGATACCTGACACAGCAGATTTTGTTCGCCGACGCCACAGCGGCACCACGCTTCGTAAGAGTGTATCTCTCCCTCGCGTTCGAGAATATGAACAATACGATCAAAGTCTTCCGGATTTCTCCACAACTGTGCTTGCATAGCGGGATTACCCAGCGTTGTCTCACGCTCCCACTTAAACTGACGCAACCACGCATCATTAACATCCATAATCGCGTAACGTTCAGCTTTCCGCAAAACAGTCATCGCGACGGGAGATGACTGAAAAATAGCGATGAATTTGTTTTCGGTATCGCGCAACACCTGTTCAACTCTGGAGCGCTCCAGCAATTCTTGTTGCAGAACCTGATTTTGCAAATCCCGCTCGGCAATCAGGCTGCCCAGATTCAAACGCATCTGATCAAGCCCATGCGCAAGATTACCGATCTCATCCTGACGTTTCCATTCCAGTGATTTATTGAGATCGCCTGCAGACAAAAATAACGTCGCTCTTTGCAGTTTTTGTATAGGACGGACTATCCTGCGATCAAAGACAAACCAGATCAGGACGAAAGAAAATATCACCTGCGCCAGCAACGCAAGCAGCAATTTCAGAATGTCATCAAAGAAATCGCGATCAACGTAAGCAGAGGTCAGTTCCAGCGATACTTTCCCGATCACCTTCTGATCCAGCCTGATATCGCGCGCCAGACTGACGACATTGTTTTGGGGTTTGCGCTCTTTTTCCAGATGTACAAAGACAGTGCCAGATTCATCGGTGATCGTAACGCTGTTGACCTCACGGTTACGCATCACTGCCTGTACAAACTGCCCGGCAACTTCCCTGTCAACATTCCATAACGGAACTTCCATGGCCTTGGATAACATGTCCGCATACTGGGACATCGGACTATAAACACGTAACTGTAACTCCCGCTCGTAACGTGTCTTGACCGTGAAATACCCAAATAAAACTGCGGGCACCAAAATGCCCGCAGCCACACCGATGATGGATATTTGTCTGAGCGACAGATGACGCAAAATGGATCTCAATCTGAACGGTCTCTATTTAGCTTGTTGCTTACGCCACAATTGAATATTCGATGAAACCAGCTTGTTCATCAGATTTTGTTTCTCCAGCTTGTACAAGGCTTTTGCGATCCGCCCACGCATTTCCGGCGTGTTGCAAGGTGATTTGTGAGAAATGGTCAGGTATAAGTTTTCGTTGGTGACTGGTGGTAATAAGGGCTTGAGATTCTGGATGTTCATCTTCGCGATATACGCGAGCCCCGGGTCTTCTTCGTAAATCAGATAATCTGCACGCGACAATGTCAATAAGGTGAGCGCCTGTTCCAGGCTTGGGACAGTGGCAACCTTCAGCGACTCACTGGCATAGCGGTCAAAGTCTTCACCAAAACTATTGTTAATGACGGTGATACCACGCTTACCAACCAGATCTTTCCATTTTTTATATGTCAGCGCACTGTCTTTCCTGACCCAGATGACAGTGCGTGTTTCACGAAACGCCGGATAAAAATAATCCATGTAATCAAACCGCGGCAACGTTAAAAACGCCCCCGCCAGCAAATCAACACGCCCGAGTTTTGCTTCCTCCTGCACCCGCCCCCAGGGACCAATATATTTGACTTCCACTGGAATACCAATCTCTTTCGACAAGGATTGCATGAGATCGGCATTCGCGCCTATCAAATGGCTTTCATCATCGGGATCGCGCCATAAAAAGGGGGGATATTCAGGATTACCTGTGGCGATCAGTTTTTTGCACACTTCGTCAGTCGCAGCCGCCGCAGAGCCGAATGCCGTCCCTAAAGTGATGAGTATGCCAGCCATGCGCAACAAGGTTGCCGTTCTGAAAAGGCATCTCATAGAGCAAGAATCTCCACGTCAGTGATTAATCGAATTTGCAGTCTATCGTCAGTACAGACGCTAAGCAAGAAATCAGTTTCAGCATTGCAACATTCAACCTCTGTGGCGCAAAGCAGTCATTCTCGCTTGCGCCAGAATCCGGCTACACGCACACAGATGAATTAAAAATTAACGACGGACAATACTATTACCGGAAGCGCGAACCTGATCGCCATATTGGTAGCCAGGATCATTCTCAAATTGATAATTCTGCTTGCTACCGTTGTCATATTGCACAGTGACGGTCCAGATTTTGCTGCTTTTTACTTTTTGTTCAATTTTGTGGCCAGCCATCGCACCACCTGCAGCACCAGCAATTGTTGCCAGGTCTCGCCCTGTTCCACCGCCGACCTGATTGCCCAGCAAAGCACCAGCAACACCGCCCGCAATCACGCCCAGGGCACCGCCTTCGCCTTCTCTTTCACTCACGTTCACCGCAGTGACGCGACCGCAGTCAGCACATACCTGCTGATTTCTATTATTGTTCTGCCCGTTACTGTAAGTGTTGTTGTACGAGCTGGCTTTTTTTGCGCTGTCCAGCGCTCCGTTGTAAACCGCTTTCGCATCGCGCAAACACTGCATGCGTGCACTTGAACTGGTTTCTTCCGCACACAACTTCTTATCGTCCGCATAACGTGCTGCAGCCTGACGGGACGCCTCCGCATACTGTTGTTTTCCGCTGGAATAATTCTGCGCATAAGCACCGCTGACGGCAGTCAGCAATACAGCAGTCGCAATTAAACTTTTTTTCATGATCCACTCCTGTTAAGTTAAAGCATCTGCGTTCTTGCATTTGATGCGAAGACAATCACTGAATAGTGATTGTGCAATGTAACGGCATACTTCAGATTTTGCTGACACTTCTTACATTTACTCACATTTTTCAATGTGAACGCAAATAAACAAACCCGCCGCAGGCGGGTCTGACCGGACACCAGTCTGGCATGAGCCTTATCGCCGTCGCACGAACTCAGTTAAATCCCAGCCGTTTAATTGCCGATAGCACCAGCACAACCTCGGTGGTAGCTGCCGAAAATGCGGTTCCATGGCTCAAGGCATCTTCTGCCTGCTCATGTTTCCCGCTATTAATCAGTTCGCCAACCTGACCTGCCACTCTGTGAAAGCGGGCATGATTTTCAACCAGCGTTGTGAATGACTGCCTTTCGCGCAAACGCTGACCGTCAGAATAAATCCATTTCCCAAGGGCGCAACAATCGTCGCGGCACAGGGTTTTCACATCCACATGGGCAGATTTTTCAATTGCATCACGCAATTTCACCTTCCACAGACGGTGCGCATCAATGATACCGTCAATGTCAATGCCTTCAACGATAACGGGCTGCTTATTCCCCGGCAAGCGGAATTCATCCACTTGCGCCGCCAGTCTGACAGCGACACTGCGCTGAGAATTCGCCGCTGTTGCAGCCTGTTCCACCAGATTCGCGTTGGCCTGCGTGTTACGGTCAAGCTCGCTGACCGCTTCACCTATCTGCGCGACACCCATACTTTGCTCACGCGCACCATTCGCCACATCATCGAGTAACACTTTGATTCTGTCTGCATTCGCGACGATTTCATTCATGGTCTCGCCTGCAGTCTGAACGACGATCGTTCCTGCCGAGATTTCAGTCGTGGTGCCTGAAATTAAGGTTTTAATTTCTTTTGCGGCTTCCGCACTACGCCCTGCCAGCGCCCGGACTTCTGATGCCACAACAGCAAAGCCCCTTCCTTGTTCGCCTGCACGCGCTGCTTCCACTGCCGCATTCAAGGCCAGAATATTGGTCTGAAATGCGATGCCATCAATCACGCTGATGATGTCGCTGATTTTTCTGGAAGAATCCTGTATTCCTTCCATGGTCTTGACCACACTGTGCATCACGTCACCGCCACGTGTCGCCGTTGCAGCGTTTTCTATTGCAATCAGTGATGCCTGACGCACAGAATCTGCCGTCATCTGCACGGTCGAGGTGGTTTCTTCCAATGCTGCAGAAGACTCTTCCAGCGCGGAAGCCGCAGATTCAGTCCGCGCAGATAAATCCAGCGTACCCTGTGCAATTTCTATACTGGAGGCGACTACACTATCACTGGCAATCTGCACCTGCTGCACAGTATCGCGCAGAGATTTCTGCATATTACTCAGCTCTTTGAGTATGGAAGCAATTTCATCCCTGCCCACGCTGCTGATTTCAGTACGCAAGTCCCCCATAGAGATATTAATCAGTTGATTTTTGACTTTCGCTATTCCGGCTTTCATTGAATTATAAAAGCCGATGAACAGATAAGCCGCGATACAAAGACTGAAAATGGAGACAAGCAGCGTTGTCAGCAAATGGCGCTTAATTGCTGCCTCGCGCTCAGCCAGCATGGCATCGAGTACGGATAAATTTTTTCCTACCTGCACAAACTGACTCTGCAGACTGCCGTTCACGGTACGGACGTAATCTGCCTGCTCTGCGACAACAACCGCCGTGCCCGGTGCAAAATTCTTTTTCGCCGTGCTGATTAATTTGTCGGTAATCTCTTCTGCCGAGTCAGACAGCATAGAAAAATGACGTGGAGCAGCAAGCTTCACCGTCGCAAGATCTTCAGCGACCAATTTTCGTTCATGTTCGATCAGCGCTGTATTCGCAGCGATTTTTACCGCCAGCTCTGGAGTTACTTCTGCTGATTTATACGCAGCACGACCCAGACGCCCCAAATCGGAAACATTCAACAGTATTCCGGGTGTGCGCAGCAGCAAAGCGCTCATCAGATGATACGAAGCCAACTCCGGATCCAGAGCCAGGCTGGAACCGTTATTCACTTTATTCTGTAAAACAACCAGGCTCTGAAACAATGCAGTGACGTTCTGATAGGCTTCATCGGGATTGTTATTTGTTCCCTGCGCAGCTTGCAGCGCCGCTTTCGACGAATTCAGTGCCGTCGTACTACCGATTTCAGCTCCTGCTTCGCGATCTATCTCTTCGACTTTTTTGAATACATTTTCGAAACTGGCACGCATCTCATCAACCCGCGCACCAGGATCGCCCAGTATCTGCAAACGTGTGTGATAGCGCCAGTTAATCGCCGCCTCCATCGCGGCATACAATGACTTTGAATAACGAACACCGGCACGCTCTTTCTTTGCAAATGTCAGATCCTGATTAACGGCATTCAAATAAGAAACCGACAAACAAAGCACCGGTAACATAAACGCTGCGCTGATCAGCAACATCTTTCCTGGAAATTTTAACTGCCCCATCAACACGGAACCGGGATGCCATAAGCCTGAGTTTAAAAGACGTTGAATCAATGTTTTCATGTGCGAAGATAGTCTGGAATAATTGCGTAAGCCTTCTATGGTACTTCTTATAAGCAGTATGAAATTATCACAATCGTATTTTTTAACGACATTCAACAATCATTAAACAATTATTGATTTTACTTAAACTGACTGCGGCAAACACTTGCGAAAAATGGTGGGTGTGCTTCCTCTTTTTCCGGGCACTACCTTAAGGCGAGCATCCGTGAATCCATAAATAAAAAAGGCACCACAACGGTGCCTTTTTTGAGAACAACAGCATCGATTTTTATAATCTGGCCTGAATCAGCTTACCTAATTTTTCAACGCCTTCATTGATACGTTCCGGCGAGACGGTGACGAACGATAAGCGCATGGTATTTTTTGCCGGATTATTCGCATAGAACGGACCGCCCGGAACAAAAGCCACGTTCTGCTTGATCGCCTCATCCAGCAACTCGTTACTATCGATGTGTGAGGGCAAAGTGATCCAGATAAACATACCGCCCTCTGGCTTCGTCCACTCAACACTGGCCGGGAAAAACTTCGTCAATGCATCCAGCATCACCTGACACTGGCGGGCGTAAAACGTGCGGATGGTAGGAATGTGCTCACCAAGGAAACCGTCCTTGATCACTTCATACACCGCCATTTGCGTCAGTTGTGACGTGTGCAGATCAGCCGCCTGTTTGGCCTGTTCCAGCTTACGAATCAGCTTTGTCGGGCCAACCACGTAACCAAGGCGAATACCCGGCGTCAGCACTTTGGAGAATGAGCCCATGTAAATCACGCCATCCGGATTCATGTTCAGCATCTTAGGCAAAGGCTCGCCGGAATAGCACAAATCACCATACGGATTATCTTCAATCAACGGAATACCCATGCGCGCGCAGATCTCGACGAGTTCAATGCGGCGTTCCAGCGACATCGTACGCCCGGTCGGGTTCTGGAAGTTCGGCAAGGCATACATCAGACGTGCGCCCTCACCTTTGGCAGAGACGGAAGAAGGGATCAATCCATGCTCATCAGTGTCGACAGAAACGAACTCTGGCTGATACACAGAAAATGCCTGCAACGCGCCGAGATAGCTCGGTGTTTCAACAAGTATCTTGCTGCCTTCATCAATCAGCACTTTGCCCAGCAAATCCAGTCCTTGTTGCGAGCCGGACACCATCAGTATCTGATCGGGTGTGATCTTGCAATCGGCGGTCGACAAAGAATTTGCCAGAAACTCGCGCAATGGTGCATAACCATCGCTGGTGCCGTATTGCAGAGCAGACTTACCTTGTGTCGCCAATACTTTATCAAATGCAGCCTGCATGCGTTCCACCGGAAAGGTTTCAGGTGAAGGCAGGCCGCCGGCAAAAGAAATGACTTCAGGGCGCGACGTCACTTTCAAAATCTCGCGTATCACAGAGCTTTGCAGTTGCTCAGCGCGTTCGGAAAACTTCCAATTGATAGGGGTAGGATTTTTAAGTTTCATGCTGGTCTCACTAGAAGTCATACCTTTTCAGGTAAAAAATATTGTTATCTGTCAGGTGCCGCTGCATCGCAAATGGCTGCAGCGGAAACACCTTGACATACATAAACCGGATACGGACTGCGGGTGCAAAACAGAGCGATAATTAAACGATGTAGCGCTGATAAGCAGGCAGTTAAGCCACTTCAACGATCAGTTCAATTTCAACGCAGGCACCCATAGGAATCTGCGCCACACCGAATGCGGAGCGCGCATGTTTGCCCTGATCGCCGAATACTTCCACCAGCAATTCAGAAGCGCCATTCGTAACCAGATGCTGTTCGGTAAAGTCTGGTGTGGAATTCACCAGGCTCATCAGTTTGACGATGCGTGTCACGCGGGTCAGATCACCGCCGCAGGCGGCATTGAGTGTCGCAATCAGATCAATCGCGACGGCGCGCGCAGCTTGTTTGCCTTCTTCTGTCGTGACATTTTTACCGAGCTGACCAGCCCAGACTTTGCCGTCTTTTTTGGCGATATGACCGGAAATAAAAATCGTTTTCCCGGTTTGCGCATACATCACATACGCAGCGGCTGGCGTTGCCACGGCTGGCAATTCTATATTCAGTGCTTTGAGTTTTTCGTAAATTGACGATTTCGACATAGTGATTCCTGAAAAAGTAAGCCAGTCATTTACCGGCTTACTTGTATTAAATATATAAACGGTTTTTTATGCGGCAATCTGACCGGCGGCAATCAACATTCGATCCACATTACGTACGCCAACGGCACACTGCTACGATAACCAAGCCTGCTATTGTAAGCCTGCCTCACAACGATTAACACCCCAAAATCGGCTGTGCTGCATGATTTCCCCGATCCACATTCCAATTTGATCACATTTCAGCGATGAATTTTCATCCGCCTTCCCAGCCCCACGGTCACAATTACCGCCAGCGCAAAGCCCATGTTTGTCCAGCTGAGCGTCTCGCCCATAATCACCGCTGCCCCGAACAAACTCATAAACGGTTGCAGTAACTGTATCTGCCCGACCCGCGCGATTCCTCCGATGGCCAAGCCTTTGTACCAGAACAGAAAGCCAATAAACATGGAAAACACCGACACATAGGCAAACCCGCTCCAGACGACGGGTGAAGCATGCAAGCCATGCTGCCACACGCTCCAGATACTAAGGCCAAGCGTGACCGGAAGAATCAGTATCAAAGCCCACGCAATGACCTGCAAACCGCCCATGCGCTGCGCCAGACGCCCGCCTTCGGCATAGCCCATTGCTGCGGCAAGCACAGCACCAAACAAGGCCAGATCAGCCCATTGCAAATGGCCGGCGCCCTGCATCAGCGCAAACACAATCACCAGCGCGCTGCCGATGACTGCCATCAACCAGAATCCCGGCGACGGCCGTTCATGAAAACGTATTGCGGCAAACAAGGCCGTTGCCAACGGCAGAATACCGAGCACAATCGCACCGTGCGCAGCAGGAACATACTGCATTGCCCAGGTGCTGCACAAAGGAAAACCGATGACCACCCCGACGGCAGTAATCAACAAGGCTTTCAGATCGGCATAATCCGGCAGACGCGCTTTTTGCATCCACAACAAAATCGCCGCCAGCAATGCAGCGACCACGGCGCGTCCCATGGCGACAAACACAGGATCAAGCTCGGTCACAGCAAGTCTGGTGAACGGCAAGGTCAGGCTGAAAATGGCAACACCTGCCAATCCCAGCCACATGCCTTTCACCTCTTGGCGGTTTTGCTCTGCCGCTGCCGCTGCTGCTGCTGCCGCTGTCGTAGTTGCTGTTGTCATCGTATTTTTTGCGTCCTGTGTTGTGCTGTTTCAAAAACAGCGGTAAAGATGATTTCTGATTGCAGGCAATCTCAATGCCAGCCGTTGTCGCGCTTACAGGCTGAACATCCAGACTGCGGTCAGCGCCAGCGAAATTCCCATCAGTAGATTAAAACTGCGCAGGCGCTGGCCTTGTGACAGCCAGTGCCGCAAACGATCGCCCATCCATGCCCACGTCAGCAAACTCAGCGCACTGGGCAAGGCGAAGCCAATGCTCATCCAGCCCATTCTTGACATGAAATCGTGCTGACCAATCGCATACGTCGAAGTGGCGGCCACCAACATCATCCAGGCTTTCGGATTCACGATCTGAAACAAGGCTGCTTCCTGCACACTCAGCGGTTGCATGCTTTTGCTGTCAGACAGGCTCGCGGAAAAACACAAACGCCAGGCCAGCCACAACAAATAGCCATTCCCCGCCACTTTCATCAATACCACCAGCACCGGTGCTCCCTGTAAAACTGCCGCGCCGCCCATGCCGACCGCCCACATCATCAGCACAAAGCCGAGCGGCACGCCCATCACTTGCGGCAACGCGGCACGTAAGCCGTGATTGACACCCGTGGTCGCAGCAATCGCGACATTCGGGCCGGGCGTGAATGAGCCTATCCAGGCAAAAATCGAGAAGGCAATAAATTCAGTTAAAGGCATACAGCCATCCTAAGATTTTATCTGTCCTGCATCGTCGGTATTTGCCAGAATGCATGTATCTGCATAACAACGGATGCAACGCAAGGCAGCGTTTTATTACTTAAATTTGCTTAAATATACTGGGGGGAGTATCTGTAGAGCCCCTTATTTTCTGCAGGGATTAAGCTGCTTTTGGCAGATACTCCCTCTTTTTCTGATTCTGCGAGATCACAGAACAGAAAAGGAACACATTACCCGGCAACCGTCGCCACTGCTTTTGTCAGCTGATTCAGCGCTGTCTGCGCAGTCACCGGCAACGTGGCGGCGTGATGCAGATCGGCCGTCAGCATGCTCAGCTCAGACACTTCCTTTCCATCAGCCTCGATCACCGCGTGACGCAATGGTGGTAGTTGCAACAGATCACCGGCACGCAACCAGTAATCAGTCTCGTCGCCTTCCACCGTCACCCATACCAGACCACGATGGATATGCAGGTACAGCATGTGTTCCGGGGCGACAGAAATCAGTGTTCCGGGCGCTAATTGTTGTATTGCTGGAAAATCGGTAGATGGCATGATGTCTCCTTGTCAGCCAATGGCAACGGGAAAGATTTCTGCCCGCTTTTTAATCAGTGTTTGTGTTATCCTAAACGCAAAAACCAATACAGTACCAGTACACTAAAACCGATAATTTACACACTGTTCCGGTCGTTTATCCAATACACATCTTTTGATTGCCCGCAGGAGACGCTTCATGCAAACGCCGATGTTTTATATTTCCCGTGATGCGGGCAGCTCTCTGGTCGAGCAGATTGTCACCGCAGTGGCAAATCGTATCGACGACAAGTTGCTGCGCACCGGCGCGCGTATGCCGTCGATACGCCAGTTTGCAGATGAGCAGAATGTCTCGCGCTTTACTGTGGTCGAAGCCTATGATCGTCTGGTCGCAAAGGGCTATCTGGAATCACGCCGTGGTGCTGGTTTTTTTGTGCGCGAACGCGCGTCAATGCTGAGCAATGCAACGACAAATCCACAGATTGCGGCACCGGCACAACAACTTGACGTGGTGTGGTTGGTACGCAATATGTTCCGGCAATTGCCGCCGCAAAAAATGCCCGGTTCCGGCGTTCTGCCGCACGACTGGCTCGATGGTGAACTGGTCGCCAATGGCTTGCGTGCGATCAGCCGGCTGAATCAGAATTTACTGCTGCACTATGGAACGCCGCAAGGCTTCCTGCCGCTACGGCAGCAGTTGCAACTGAAACTCGCCGAGCTGGAAATTGCCGCCTCACCAGAGCAAATTGTCATGACGAGCGGCATCACTCAGGCACTCGATCTGGTGGCGCGCGAATTCACCCGCCCCGGCGACACGATTTTTGTCGATGATCCGGCCTGGTTCCTGATGTTTGGCTCGTTCGCGATACTTGGCGCCAAGGTGGTTGGCATACCACGGTTGCAAGACGGGCCAGACGTGGCGAAACTCGCTGAGCTGGCGGCCATCCACAAACCCAAGCTGTACATTATCAATTCGGTGATGCATAACCCGACATCATCCTCGCTGTCGGCAGCGAAAGCGTTTCAGGTATTGAAAACCGCCGAGCAACATGATTTCATGATCGTCGAAGACGATATTTACTGCGACATGCACCCCGGCACAGCCGTTCAGTCAGCCACGCGGATATCGGCGCTCGATCAGCTCAACCGCGTGATTTATCTGGGGGGGTTTTCCAAAACACTGGCAGCAAATTTACGGGTCGGCTTTATCGCCACCTCGCCGGAAATCGCGCTGCGGCTATCAGATCGCAAGATGCTCTCGACGCTGACAACGACAGAAATCGGTGAACGTGTGGTGTATAAAATTCTGTCGGAAGGCCATTACCGCAAACACGTTGACCGCATCCGCGTCAAACTCGACGGCGTGCGTGACGACATCACCAAACGACTCGACAACATCGGCATCAAAGTCGATTACCGCACACCGGCAGGCATGTTTCTGTGGACAGAAACCGGCGTCGATACCAATAAACTGACAGAGAAAGCCTTTGAGCAAGGCTATCTGCTGACACCCGGCAGCCTGTTTTCGCCACATCAGATGCCATCGACCAAAATGCGCTTCAACATCGCCGCCATGAGCGACCCCGGCGTGTGGGAATTTCTGAAAAAGGAATTGAAGTAAGACGGCATTGCATTACTGGCGGTGGCTGCCTCAACGTACAGTCACGGCGTTATTCCGTCCCTCAGATTAGGCTTTAAGAGCATATCTATGCTACATTCTCACTCTGCTTTTTACTATTCCACACCCAAATTATGCCTTTGACGCAACGCTTAGCTGAAAAATTGACAGAGACTTGTTCTGTATTCAGCACGTCTGCAACTGGCTATTGTTGCTGTTGTTGAATCTGCCCGATTTCCCGCCGGTGTTTGCACTACAAACATTGAGCGACCAGGTTTCATGACACCGTTTCATTCTTCTCTCTATTCATTTGCACACAACGATGGACATACTTCTTTACGATAACTGGGAACGCCGCCTGCGCCCTTTCACACCTTTGCGCAATGACTGGGTGGGGCTGTATTGCTGCGGCCCGACCGTGTATGACTACGCTCACATCGGCAATCTGCGCACCTATCTGTTTGAAGACATCCTGCGCCGCACGCTGGAATGGAACGGCTACAACGTGCGCCATGTGATCAACATCACCGACGTCGGCCATCTGGTATCCGATGGCGACGATGGCGAAGACAAAATGGAAAAAGGCAGCCGCAAAGCCGGTGAATCGGCATGGCAGATCGCCGACCGTTTTACCATCGCTTTCAAGAACGATCTGAACAGCCTGAACGTGCTGGAACCTGCCATCTGGTGCAAAGCGACCGATCATATCGCCGAGCAGATCGACTTTATCTCTTGCATAGAAAAAAACGGCTACACCTACCGCACCAGTGACGGCATCTATTTCGATACCAGCAAGCAGGATGATTACGGCTATCTGGCACGCATCAAACGCGATGCCATCAAAGCTGGCAGCCGCGTGGAACTTGGTGAAAAACGTCATGCCACCGATTTCGCTTTATGGAAATTCAGCCCTGAAAACGAACAACGCCAGATGGAATGGGACAGCCCATGGGGGCGCGGCTTTCCGGGTTGGCATATCGAATGCTCGGCGATGTCGGCCAAATATCTGACGCCGTGGTTTGATATCCATTGCGGTGGCGAAGACCACATCGCGATTCATCACAGCAATGAGATCGCACAAAATCAGGCTTGCCACGGCACCCGTCTGGCGAATTTCTGGATGCATGGTTATTTCCTGCAAATCGATTCCGGCAAGATGTCGAAATCGAGCGGTGATTTCCTGCGCCTGCAAACCCTGCTCGATCAGCATATCGACCCATTGGCCTATCGCTATCTGTGCCTGACTGCGCACTACCGCAGCCAGATGCAATTCAGCTTTGAGGCTTTGCTATCGGCGCAAACCGCCTTGCAGCGTCTGCGCGACACGTTTTATGCGTGGCCTGCTGGTGGCAGCGTGAATGCCGGATTCAAAGAAAAATTCACCACATTTGTGAATGAAGATCTGAACGTGCCGCGCGCATTGGCATTGGTCTGGGAAATGATGAAAGCAGATCTCAGCGATGCAGATAAAAAAGCAACGGTTGCTGAATTTGATCGCGTCTTTGGACTCGGACTCGCCAGTTGGGAACCACGCGCATTGGAAATTCCTGCCGAAGTACAAAGCCTTGCCGAACAACGCCTGGCCGCCCGCGCCGCTAAAAACTGGGCAGAAGCCGACCGCCTGCGCGCCGAACTGCACGCACTCGGATTCGAGGTCGAAGACAAGGCAGGCAGCATGAATATCAAGCGTTTGTAATGCCACTCAAAAACGCAAGATTCAAATTCACTGATGTGAAATAAAAAAACGCCGCAGATTAATTTGCGGCGTTTTTTTATTGTGCTGATCGATGTTCAGTAGATGCGTCGTCCACCGGCTCTGTTCAATACACAATCGATATCAGTAAAAAATACATCCATTACAAACCACGAGCCAAAGCGCCAAGCCGGGTAATGTCATTGATCAAAAACGAGGGAACACAAGCGATATGCTCAGAAGGTTTCGCTGAACAATCCGTGCGTTCTAACAGAGATGTTGCGCCCCGTTTTGTCATGGCCTGAAATGCGGACTCCGTATTGGCATAAGTCACCGTCGTATCGTCCCGCCCGTGAAAAAACTGAATCGGTGATTGAGGCGTCCAGTCGTTGACATTACTTTGTATTCGAATGCTGGCATCGTCATCGTTGAGGAAATTATCAAGAAATGTCGGATCAAAGCTGATGTCACTCTGACTGCCCAAGGCTGAAGAAAGCAGCAACTTACGCACATTCGCTCTGTCATTAGCGCCAAGCAGTTTCAGAAACCCCGGACTGATCAGCGCGCCAAGAATCGGATTTTCTTTACGAACGCTATCGAGCATCGTATTCAACGTCAGTATCACGTCGTAGGGACCAGCACCGATATAGGTACTGACTGGCAAAGTGGCGTTTGCTGCTCTGTTTTGCGTCATGAAACGCAATGTCGCCATGGATGCGTAAGCCCCTTCTGAATAGCCCGTTAAAAACACCTGACCGTTGTCAGCGATGGATTTCATCTGACGCCAGCGCGAAGTCGCCGTCATGAAATCGACGACGGAAACAGCCGTCGGTGTTGCCTGCAAATACGGGTGTGACAATCCTTTGGTGATGCCATAACCGACATAATCGGCAGCACTGACGAGGTAACCCAGCGAAGCGAACAATACCGCAGGCTCATCCGCCGTAGCATGGTTACTTGGTGCTTCCGCGTCCGTTTTAATGGTTGCGTGCTGATAGCTTAATACCGGACTGGACAGGCCGCCGGTCTTGCGCGGAATAGCCGCAAGACCAGACGCAATCACGCTGCGCCCTGCTGCATCGGAAGTGGTATAGGTGATTTTATAGGTGTCGACGGAATACAGCGGTCTGATTGCGACAGCGACATCTTTGTTCAGTGCTGCAGCCACATCTGCGACATTGACCGTTTGAATAAAAGTCGCTGCCTCAAAATGGCCTGCGCCAATTGGATTCGGCACTTCTGGGGTGATGACCGGCGTCACGGTCGGGCTTGAAGAACCACCACCACAACCGGCGACGAGAGCGGACATCGCCATCGTGATCGGTAGTAATGTGCAACGTAAAAACGGGTGTAAAAATTGCGACATCATATTCACTCCAATGAGGATGCATACATACACAGACATGCATCCAATTTACGAACCAGATCAGGCACCGCTGGCGACGACTTGCAGGTGATAGCGCTGGCGACAACACAAAAATACGAACGCCATTATTCGCCCCCCTAAACTGCAACAGTCAGATGGATTATAACAATTAATAAAATTACTACAATTACTCCGAGGAAATCTGTTGATGTTGTCAGTTTAAAAAAAGCGCCATGACATCAACGTCCGGCGTTTTTTTATTAATGAATGCATCGCAAAATTTTTCTCAGTTCCATGCGTCACAACGCCTTCTCCAGCAATAACCTGATACCGGTTTGCCGGGGTGTGGCAACCGATCTCGTCTGACTGCCCTGATTCACGTAAGCATCGTCCGACACTGCTGTCTGGTGCAGTGCGTTGGTGAGCGACACGCGCAGTTGCGTGCCGGATGCCAGTTTCCACAGGGTGTAAAGATCGAGCATGCGTGTGACGCTGGTATAGCTGCTGAGCATGGCAGAATTCTGCACGCGGCCGCCGCCCTGAAAATTGAAATTCAAGCCCATGCTGTGCGCGTCGTTGCGTCGATAATCCATGCCCAGATTCGCGGTCAGCGGCACCTGACTGCTCAGGCGATTATCCGGTCCCGGCACGCTGTCGAGACGCGACCAGTTACGTGCCGCATTGAGGCGAATATCGATAGCGGGTGCCTGCGCGAACCACAGCGTCAGCGGCAATTTCACATCCATTTCTATGCCATAAACTTTCGCCCTTCCCTGATTATCCGGCGACGTCACCCACTCGCCGTTCTGGCGGAATAGCTGAAACGTGGTGACATTCTGAATGCGACGAGCAAAGCTGGAAATACTCAGCATGCTGCTTTTGTCGAAGTAATGTTCATACGCCACATCCATGCCCCAGGCGAGTTCCGGCAGCAAATTGGGATTGCCCTGGAAATCGGAATTGGTCGGGCCATTGGCGTTATTCACGGTGTAACGCCGTGGTACCAGATTGCGCGTCACCGGGGCTTTATACGTGCGCGACAAGGCGAACCGCAGCTGATCTTTTTCTGTGCCCGGTAATTTCCACAAGGTCTGTATGACCGGGCTCCAGACGCTGGAACTGGTGTTGGTATCAACCATCGTGCGGCCTTGTATCGCGGTGCGCAAGCCTTCCCAGCGCAGCCCCAGATACGCTTGCCACTGACGAGAAATATCCCACTCATCCTGCGCAAACAAGGCCAGACGACGCACGTCAGCGCGGTAGTTTTCATCCAGAAAATTGATGCTGCCGGGTGCACTGCCCGGCGCGTTGTGATCGTATTGCAGGCGTTGTTCGCTGCGCCGTATCAGCCCGCCATCCCAGCCGAAGGCGAGACTGTGTTCATCATTAAAACGCCACAGATATTTGCCGCTGGCCGTCAGACTCTGATCAATCGCATCTGACACCACGTTACGGATGAACGGTGAATTCACCGTTGTTGAATAACCGTCAAAATAATAATCGCTGACGCGCTTGTTGTAGTTCAGGCCCAGCTTACTGTCGAGCCGCGCGTCGGGGCTGAAACGATGATTCCAGCTCAGATCGCTGCGGATGCCGGTAATGTCTGCGCTGGAACGGTAATCGTTGCGTGGATAAGTCGACGAAGAACCAGACAAGGTCGTTTCGCCATTGCGTCCGGCCATCGTGCTCTGGCTGAATTCCAGCAAGCTTTGTGAGGTCAGCTGATCGCCATCTGCCATCGTCCAGTTCAGACGTGGCGCCAGACTGATTTTATTGGTCTTGAATTCTATGTGTTCATGAAACTGGCGCAGGTCCGTTAGATTCCCGGCGGCATCGCGTATCGTTTCCGTGGTCACAGGTTCTGAGCGGTTACGGCTCTGATTCAGGTTTGCATTCAGTGAATACGACAGGCCTTCGTTCTTATCAGCGAATTCAAAAGTGGCGCCCGGCGCTGTCGCACCATCGACATAGCTGGCACTCAGTTTGACCTGTCTGGATGCACGGGAAACGCCTTTACGCAAGACGATATTGATGCTGCCGGCAATCGCCTGCGCGCTGAATTCAGCCGTCGTGGTGCGCATAATTTCGATACGCTCGATCAGATCCGGCGACAAACTGTCGATAGAAAATCCACCCGGTACCGGCTCGCCATTCACCATGATTTGCGTATAACCTGCCCCCAGACCGCGCATACGGATGTCGCTACCAACAACGGACACGCCGGGCAGACGTTTCATCACGTCAGCGATGGCGGTATCACCGAATTGCATCAGCTCGTCACGCCCGACAACAATTTTTGCCGCCGTATCATTGCGCCGCTGCCTGGTAGCGCCGGGGCCGGACACTTCAACACTTTGTACTTTGTCGGCAGGCTTTTCAGTTTTTTGTTGATCCCGTTTTTCTTCGTCTGCTGCGCTCGCAAGATCCGGCAACATCACTGACAAGGTCAGCAGCAAAGGCAGAAGCCGGGGCGAAAAGTGGTCGGCGAGAAATTCCGGATAAAAGCGAAAAGGCATAAATGAAAAGTCAAAATGGACGTTTGCAACACCGGATTGGTATTGGCTCAGTGCCGCATTTTACGTTGCCTTCAGGGAAAGAAAAATGTAATTCAGAAAAATTTCGCTGCCAGGTTTGCCGGGATACATCGTCACTTATCAACACTGGCAAAAAGAAACATCAGCACAGCTAAAAACAATGCTGAGAAAGAGCAGAAAAAAGTAAGCGCGCAAGCCCATATCCGCTCCAAAAAAAGAGGTTTTTGGGGGAGTATCCTTCGATTTACGCGTCATCTCCTTATAAACAAAGGCGATCAAAATATACTCCCGGGAGTATATTTAATGCTCTGTAGCGACTGCACAGGCGTGCAGTGAAGGAAAATAGCCGGGAACGGCAAGAGTGCAGATGCCGCATTTGCTGTCATTTATTGCGTGGAATACCGGCTTTCGGATCGTTCAGAAAATCGCTCATGATGCGGGCGATCGTACCGTCGTTGCGCATCGTCGCCAATGCCGCAGTCAGCATTCTGGAATTGCGGCTCAGGGCGAAATCGGGGCGGACGCGCAGTACATGTGTTCCGTGCGTAATCACCAGCCGCGAGACGACTAAATGTTTGCTACCAATTTTTTCCGCTGCCGCCAAAATCGCGGGCAAACTGCCGACCACGCCTGAAATACGCCCGACGTCCAGCATGCGCAAACCATTTTCCAGCGTACTGATATCGACTTTCTTGACCCGCTCGTCCTGACCAAACGTGCCGTAGGTCATACGGCGTAACATGCCTATTCCCTTGTCCTGTGATTGCGTAATCACGTCATCAAAACTCGTCATCACGACGCCAATTTTTGCGACCACCACCACAGGATACTGCGTCACCTCCGCCAGGATCAGGCCATCGTCGTCGGTGAAATTTTCACGGTGAGAAATGCTGTACGCCTCCGTATCGGCAGGAAACAGCACCACATGCCGCGGAGTAGGAACAACCATGACATCGAGCTGTATGCCGGTGCGCTTTTGCAGCTCATTCGCAATGCGGATATTGATGCCGTCATAACGGTTAGTGCCTTCCACCACGAATGCAAACGGCGCAACCTCGGTCAGATACAGACGGACAGCGTTCGCAGACGATGCCATCAATAAAAATAAGGCAAAAATCGTAACCCGGAAAAGCAATTGGCGCATTTTTTATTCCTTACAGGAAGAACTCAAAAACGAGCGACATGCCTCTGAGTGTAGCGAAGATTTATAAAAATGCAATTTTTTGATTGTTTGCACTGCACACAGAGGCAGATCTTGAAATCGCCGGAATCAGCCTCATTTCGAGGAGAGCGAATTATCCGCCCACGTCTGCACGGGAATCAGCGTGACCAGATCATCACAATATTGAAATCTTTGAGGAAAAATATGTCAGAAAAACAAACTCTTGGCTTTCAGGCCGAAGTCAAACAGTTATTGCAATTGATGATTCACTCCTTGTATTCCAACAAGGAAATTTTCTTGCGTGAACTGATTTCGAATGCGTCTGATGCATCCGACAAATTACGTTTTGAAGCGATCAACAACGCCGCCTTATTTGAAAATGATCCGGAACTGAGTATCAAAGTCAGTTTCGACAAAGCGGCCCGCACAATCACGATTTCCGATAACGGTATCGGCATGAGCAAAGAAGATGCGATTGCGCATCTGGGCACCATTGCCAAATCCGGCACCAAAGAATTTTTCGGCAAACTCTCTGGCGATCAGCAAAAAGACGCTGCCATGATCGGCCAGTTCGGCGTTGGCTTTTATTCCGGCTTCATCATCGCCGACCGCATCACGGTGGAATCTCGCCGTGCAGGCTTGCCAGCCAGCGAAGGCGTACGCTGGGAATCTGCCGGTGAAGGTGATTTCAGTGTCGAAGACATCGCCAAGGCCAATCGCGGTACCGACATCATTCTGCATTTACGCGAAGGCGAAGATGAATTCCTGTCGGCATGGAAACTGAAATCCGTCATCCGCACTTACTCCGACCATATCTCACTGCCGATCAAAATGCAGAAAGAAGAATGGGATGAAGAGAAAAAAGAACAGGTATTGAAAGACGAACTGGAAACAGTGAATCAGGCCAGCGCATTGTGGGCGCGCAGCAAGTCTGATATCACACCAGAACAGTACGACGAATTCTACAAACATATTTCGCATGATTTCGGCGCTCCACTGGCACACACACATAACCGCGTCGAAGGTCGCAGCGACTACACACAATTGCTGTACATCCCGGCGCGCGCGCCGTTCGATCTGTGGGATCGCAACAAACGCGGCGGCATCAAGTTGTATGTGAAACGCGTGTTCATCATGGACGATGCTGAGCAACTGATGCCGGTCTATCTGCGCTTCGTCAAAGGCGTGATCGACTCCAACGACTTGCCACTGAATGTGTCGCGTGAAATTCTGCAGGAAAGCCGCGATATCAAGGCGATCCGCGATGGTTCGACCAAGCGCGTACTCGGCATGCTGGAAGACCTCGCCAATGCTGACGGTGATGACGCACAAGAGAAGAAAGATAAGTACGCCACATTCTGGAAAGAATTCGGTCAGGTGCTGAAAGAAGGTATAGGCGAAGATGCGACCAACAAAGACCGCATCGCTAAATTGCTGCGCTTTGCTTCCACCCACAACGACAGCGACGCACAAAACGTGTCTCTGGCCGATTACCTGTCCCGCGCCAAAGAAGGCCAGGACAAGATTTACTATGTGACCGCTGAAAGCTATGCGACTGCAAAAAATAGTCCGCATCTGGAAATCTTCCGCAAAAAAGGTGTGGAAGTTTTATTGCTGACGGATCGCGTCGATGAATGGATGCTGTCGTTCCTGACTGAATTTGAAGGCAAGGAACTGGCCTCCGTTGCGAAAGGCGGATTGGATCTCGGCACGCTCGAAGATGAAGCCGAGAAAAAGCAACACGAAGAAACCGAAACCGAGTTCAAGGATCTGGTTGAAAAAATGAAAGCGGCACTGACGGATAAAGCCAAAGATGTCCGCGTCACTTTCCGCCTCACCGACTCGCCAGCTTGTCTGGTTGCCGATGAGCATGATCTCTCCGGTAACCTCGCCCGTATGCTGAAAGCGGCTGGTCAGGCTGCGCCGGAATCGAAACCGATTCTGGAAGTCAACCCGGATCACCCGCTGGTGCAAAAGCTGAAGTACGAAGAAGCGAAATTCGCTGACTGGTCACACATCTTGTTCGACCAGGCCTTGCTGGCCGAAGGCGGTAACCTGGCCGACCCTAGCAGCTTTGTGAAACGTCTGAATGAAATGCTGCTGAGTAAGTAAGAAAAACACAGCGACATCAGACAGTCGCTGAAAAACAAAAATCCCGCTCATTCAAATGAGCGGGATTTTTTTTGCAGATATCAACGACAAGTACAGCAAAAACAATCTGCTGGTAGCTGTTTGTGCAATAGGGAAGTAACACTTAGTTCTGGCAGCAAATACATCAGATTCATAAATAGTCCTTTACTATTCAAATGCGAATCATTATCATCTGCATTTGCAAATATTCCGGCGTATCCCACACTTTTCATCTCAGGCAGCCGGTCAGCAACTTTTTTATCATCACTGCCAGGAGATACACCGTGCATAAAAAACCACGCCTTCGCCCGCTCTGCGCCGCGATTGCTGCCCTTCCTTTCCCATTATTTTTCTCGCCTGTATTACATGCGCAAACAGCAGAAACTCAGTTAAAAGAAATCGTTGTTTCGGCCGCGCGTATTGAGCAAAGTGCAGATGATGTCGCCGCCACCATCAGCAGCGTTACGCAAAAACAGGTGGAGCGCGAAATGCCTGTCAATCTGCAGGATATGATGCGCTATGAAAACGGAGTCTCCGTCCGGGTATTACCAAATCGTGCATCCGGTGTCTTCAGTGCCACAGGCAGAGCCGGGAATGAAGGTGTCAATATCCGTGGTCTGGAGGGCGATCAGGTGCGCCTGCAAGTGGATGGTGTTCGCTTGCCATCCACCTACTCATCGGGACCCTACGCTGCCGGACGTGGCGACTACATTGACGTTGAGGCATATAAGCGTGTTGAAATCCTGCGCGGCCCGTCTTCGACTCAGTTTGGTAGTGATGGCCTCGCTGGTGCAGTCAGTTTTCTGACGAAGGACCCGGCAGATTTACTGACACTAGGAAAGCCTACGCAGTTTGCATTCAAGAGCGGGTACAACTCAGTCGATCGCAGTTGGTCGCTGGTTCCCAGCTTTGCCATTCGTGGCGACACTGTCGAAGCAATGATATTGGCAAGCTTGCGACGCGGTCATGAAACAAAAACAGGCGGTTCAAACGATAGTGCGAACATCAACCGCACAACTGCGAACCCAGCAGAAACCAGTTCTGATTATGTGCTGGCAAAAATGGTGATCAAAAAAGATCGCAATAATCGTTTTAAATTAACAGCAGAAAACCTGGACAGAGAAAACTCCACCACTCCATTGAGTTTTTTCGGCGACTCCTTTGCGGCGGCGGGATTGAATGATGTGAAAACCCGAGAAAATATCACTCGCCAGTTGCTAAAACTCGATTACGACTACACCAATACCGATAACAGCTTGTTCCAGAGCGCCAGCGCGAGCATTTATGGTCAGCATTCCAAGAATCATCAATGGGGTTATGAAGCGAGAAGCAGTACGAGCGGGTGGAACAGCAGGACTCGTGATACCGAGTACGGAGAGAAAGTCGCTGGCGGTAATCTGCAACTGGAAAGCAACTTCGGCAACGCTGTCGCACATCGTCTGATTTACGGGGTTGATGCGTCGCTGACGAAAGTCGAGTCGCTGAAAGAAGGCAATAACATGCGCGACGGTGTTTCGCTCACCGGTACGGCAGGGTTCAAGGTCAATAAGAGCTTTCCGGATACAGACTATCGTTTGCTGGGTGCATTTATTCAGGACGAAATCAGCATAGACAATCTGGCGATCATACCGGGTCTGCGTTATGACAGTTTTAAATTGACGCCAAAGCCTGATGCTTTGTATGCGGTCAACAATTCAATTGCCCCCACCACACTTTCAGGTAATGAGCTATCACCGAAACTGGGGGTTATATGGAAATTTTCACCGGTACTGAACGCCTTTGCGCAGTATGCGCATGGGTTTCGTGCACCAACGCCTAGCCAGGTCAATGGCGGCGTCACCAACCTCACAGCAAATCCACCATACACCGCCATCGGTAACGCCGACCTGAAACCAGAAATCAGCGACTCGCTGGAATTTGGTCTGCGTGGGCGTACGCAAGAGTTCAGTTACAGCGCCAGCATATTTCATGGCAAATACAAAAACTTCATCGCAAGTAATGTGCAAGTCGGAGGTGCCGGTACATTAGCGAGCCCGACGGTATTTCAGTCTGTAAATTTATCTGATGTAAAAATTAACGGCTTCGAAGCCCGCGGCGAATGGAACTTCTCGCCAAACTGGATGCTGAGTGCAAGCTACGCACATGCACGCGGCGATCAGAATTCCAACGGTAAAAGCACGCCACTGGAAACCATTGACCCCGATAAACTTGTGCTGTCCTTGCGTTACAACGAAGAGCATTACGGTGCACAGGCAAATCTGAGTGCTGCCGAGCGCAAGAAACGGAATCCTTATGGCGCATCGTCGTTTTCACCCGGCAGTTATCAGGTTCTGGATTTAATGGTCTGGTACAACATCGATAAAAACTCGAGTATCAACGCGGGTGTTTTTAATCTCTTGAACCAGAAATATTTCCTGTGGGCGGATGTTCGCGCTGTCAGCGCGAACAGCGCTTCGCTGGATGCATATAGTCAGGCTGGACGTAATTTCAGCGTCAGCTACCGATACCAGTTCTGATTTTCACTAATGCATTCTGACAAGTTCGCCATGACATCTGCCACACCCAGCTTTTTTCAACGTTTTTTTAAACCCAATTTATATCAACGCAAAACATCGTGGGTACAGCGGTTGTATGGCTTACTTGTTATATTGATTTCTTTAGCCTGCCTGCTCTGCACAACAGCGCAGGCAACCAATATACTGATCATCACCAGCAGCCCGGTTCCGCCGGGAAAATTCCGCATGCTCGCAGAATTAGCCAGTGCGCATGGTGTCAAGATCGATACCCGCTACAGTGAGAAACTTCCTGCCAGCACGGATGCGAGTATATTCAACGGCTACGACATCGTTATGTTTGACGCCCCGCGTGATCACATCCGCGAAGCTATTCAGGCACAACTGCACAATGCCTTATCCGGCTTAAAAATACCGTCGCTCTGGCTGCACACCACCGAGCCCGTCTGGAAAAATTTACCTGAGCCGCTTGCTAAACGTCTTAACACTTATTACGTCAACGGCAGCACACCCAATTACCAGCACTTTTTTGAAACACTCTCTGCATACCTTGCAGGACGTTCATGGAAACAGATCGCAGAACCAATTCTGTTTCCAAAGTCAGCCATCTACCATCCTCGTGCGCCCGGACTAGTATTTGCCAATGCTGCGGCCTACCTGAAGTGGAAGCAAGTCGATCCCACGCAGCATCGTCCTGTAATCGCGATTGCTATGCATCAGCAATATGTCGTTGCAGAACAAACCGCCTTCGTCAACGATATGATCTACCGCATTGAAGCGGCAGGCGCGATACCGATTGCGTTTTACAGTCCGGTGATGGATGCCGATGCCATCGGCAGCATGATCGCTCCCGGCGGTAAGCCTATTGCAGATGTGCTGATCAATACGCAAATCATGCTCAATCCGGAAGGGCGAAAACAAGAATTCGAAACCCTGGGAATTCCCGTCATACAAGCAATGCCTTATCGAAAAGGCGATATCGCCGACTGGAAAAAAGATCCGCATGGTATCGCCCTGATGGATGTTCCCTTCTACATGGCGCAGGCGGAGTATGCGGGCGTCAGCGATATACAGATCGCTGCCGCTACCGATAAAAAAAATGATCAGATTGTTCCTATCGCAGAACAAACGTCCGCTGTCGTGGCTAAGGCGATTAATCTCGCCAAGCTGAAAAACATGCAGCACGCCGATAAAAAAGTGGCGATCTTCTTTTGGAATTACCCGCCTGGCGAAAAAAATCTGTCGGCTTCTTATCTGAATTTGCCTAAGAGTCTCGATGCAACGCTATCCGCACTCAAACTCGCTGGCTATAAAACAGATACTCCTGGCGACAAAGAACTGACACGGCAACTACAACGTTTGCTGGCACCGTTCTATCGCCCGCCTGCGGATAATCGTGAACTGAACGCCTTGATTGATGACGGTCTGGCCGACCTGATGCCGCTAGAAAATTATCGGGAGTGGATCAGTAGCCTGCCAGCAGAAGTCAGTGCCGGGATCTTGAAAGACTGGGGAGCCCCCGAAAAATCGACTATGGTCGTGGAACGTCAGGGTCGGAAATATTTCGCCATTCCGCGTCTGCAAATCGGTAATGTCATCCTGATGCCACAAGCACCACGCAGCGAACGTGGCAGTGATAAAGAGAAACTGCTGTATCACTCTAACGTCGTCGCACCACCGCCATTTTATCTGGCGAGTTATCTTTGGATGCGTCAGCAATTTGGCGCGCATGCCTTAATTCACTACGGAACTCACGGCACACAAGAATGGTTGCCAGGGAAAGAACGCGGTCTCTCTGTATATGACTATCCTCAGTTGGCGATCGGAGATGTACCGGTGATTTATCCCTACATCGTTGATAACATCGGGGAAGCGCTGCAAACAAAGCGCCGCGGACGAGCCGTAACCATCTCACATCAGACGCCACCATTTGCGCCTGCTGGCCTGCACGAAACGCTGACACATATTCATGATTTACTGCATGCATGGCTCGCACAAGATGAAGGCATGGTCAAACAGAAACAACAGGCTGAACTGATTTCGCTGGTTAAAAAAGAACGTCTCGACAAAGATATGAATTGGGATGCGCAGCAGATCAGCAAAAATTTTGCCGGTTTCATCAATGTATTACATGACCATTTGCACGAACTGGCTCGCACAGCACAACCGATGGGCTTGCATACATTTGGCAAAGGCGCTGCAGAGGAATGGCGGCTAGGCACAGTCATGCTGATGCTGGGAAAATCTTTTTGGGAAGCAGCCGCCGCTCCGGGCGACGATATCGACGAGGCTCTGGTCAACGACTACCTGAAACTCAGCAGTTCATCGGCCTATCAGTTACTGAAGCAGCATATTATCGACGGCAAACCGGATGACAAGCTCACACCGACATTGCGAGAGGCGATAGAAAAAGGTCGGCAGTGGTACAACGATCTTGCGGCAACCAGTGAGACCGCCGGATTACTCGCAGCACTGGATGGCCGCTACATTCCGACATCGTATGGCGGAGACCCGATCAAAAATCCCGAATCCTTACCAACCGGACGTAATCTGTATCCATTTGATCCATCTCGCATCCCAACTAAAGCAGCATGGGAAGCCGGTAAGGAAACGATGGAGAACTTAATTGCGACCCATATCCGGCAATCGGGACACGCCCCGAAAAAACTGACTTTTTCATTATGGTCGGTAGAAACAATGCGCCATCAGGGCATGCTCGAAGCACAGGCATTGTGGGGACTTGGAGTTGAGCCGGTATGGGATCAGGGCGGTCGCGTTGTTGACGTAAAACTGGTGTCACGTACGGAATTGAAACGCCCGAGGGTCGATGTTGTGTTGTCAGCGACAGGTCTGTATCGCGATCATTTTCCTAACACGATGAAAATTCTCGCCAAGGCTGCGAAACTCGCTGCGGAAGCCAATGAGGCAGATAATCCGGTGGCAATCAACGCCCGCAATATCAACGAGCAATTAGTCAGACAAGGATGGGCAACGGCCGCGGCAGACAAGGCCAGCAAAACCCGAATTTTTGCTTCTGAATCCGGCAAGTACGGTACAGGTCTTGACGACGCAGCGCTGGCAACCGATACCTGGGACAGCAAAGCGGAAGGCGACAAAAAACTGGCGCAACTTTACTTAAACCGTATGCAATATGCGTATGGCCCCGATGAAGCTGATTGGGGAAAAAGCGCAACAGAATTGAGTAATGGAAAGCCCGGCAATCTCTACGCCACTCACTTAAAAGGTACAGAAGGCGCGATTCTCTCCAGAACATCTAATCTGTACGGCATGCTCACGACAGATGATCCGTTTCAATATCTTGGCGGTATTGCGCTTGCTGTGCGTCATCTGGATGGACGCGCACCTGAACTGTACATTTCCAACCTGCGCGAATCCGGTAGCGGCAAAATCGAAGGTGCCGCGCAGTTTCTCGCGAAAGAACTGGCAACGCGTAACTTCCATCCCGGATATATCAAAGGGCTGATGTCTGAGGGGTATGCGGGCACCTTGCAGGTACTCGACAGTATGAATAACTTTGCGGGATGGACTTCTGTTGCGCGGGAAATCGTGCGGGATGATCAATGGCAGGAATTTGTCGATGTCTATGTACGTGACAAGCATCAGCTTGGCTTAAAAGACTGGTTCGAACGTGAGAACCCCCATGCACTCGCGCAGACCATAGCACGCATGCTGGAAGCGGCGCGAGGCGGTTACTGGCAGGCAGATGCCGCCACAGTCAGTGAGTTAAAGCAACGCTATCGCGAGCTGGCTCAGACCTACGACGTTAAAACTGACAATGCGAAACTGGCAGCCTATGCAGGATTCAGCGGCCTTGGACTTGATGCTCCGGCATCAGCAAAAACTAATCCTCAGGAAACAGCAGCAGCGAATGCAGCCAAAACGCCGCGTGCTACCCAAACCATCACAAAACCCAAGCCAGATACAGAGACGAAACCTGCAACAACACAAACAATCAGCGGAATGAAACTGGAATCCGTTTCGCAGAAGGTCGTTGAAACGCTGGGACAGTTAATGATTGCGGCCATCGCTCTTCTCATTTTATTTCCTTTGATCGGCGCCTGGCGCCAATGGAGAAAGTCAACATCGTGATGAAAAAATACACAAACCGATATCATTGGACCTCATTCGTCGCGGCTACGCTGCTGAGTAAGATGAGCCTGGCCGCGATGGCTCAAACAACACATCCGCTGGAGGGACGTATCTGGGATACACGTTCAAATAGCTTTGTCAGCGAAGACGCCGCTTACAATGCAGCAGCATCCAGCCGTTATGTACTCCTGGGTGAAAAACACGACAGCACTTTTCATCATCAGTTGCAACTGCAAGCCCTGCAAGCACTTCAGCAACGCCATCAGGGGAAAGTACCTCTGACGCTGGCGATGGAACAATTCGATTCCGAATATCAGTCAGCGCTGAGCGCAGCCGTTAAAGCAGGCGTAAAAGATGCAGAACAGCTGGCTGACGCTGGCATGCTCAATCGTAAAGGATGGCGATGGCCTATGTACAAAAGCCTGATCACCTTCGCAGCAACACATGACTGGTCATTTATCGCCGCAAATTTATCACGCAAAGATGCACGCGCCATTGCTATGGGCACGATGACGTCAGACTTACCGAAGGCAGATACATCCCAGATCGCTGCATTAGAAAATGAAATCGTGCAAGGGCATTGCGGTCAACGCCCGGCACCAGCGCAACTTGCCGCGATAGTCACCGCTCAACGGGCACGCGACGCGCGTATGGCGGACGCTATTGAGGCAAGCGCAGGCCCTGTCGTGCTGATCGCAGGCTCCGGACATGTGCGGCGTAACCTCGCCGTTCCCCGCTACCTGAAAAGCAATGCCAGTACCCTTGCCGTCGCCTATGTCGAAATCAATGAAGGTCAATATTCGCCGCAGGATTACGACACAACAGGCTTTGATCTGGTCTGGTTTACTCCGCGCACAAAACGCGAAGATCCCTGCGCCATGCCTATAGGCGGCGTTGTCTCCGGAGCGGCGGTAACAAGCACATCAGAGACATCCTCATCCACACCATCTCCAAAAAAGGAAAAACAATAATGCCAACCTCCACTCTTGAACTACTGATGTATCAGATCGGGCAGTTGTTCTTATTCCCTGTACTCGTACTGGTCGCTGCGATGTTTGCATATTCATTTTATGCATTAGGCTCGTTCATTCTGCAAGCACTGCAACGTCGTCGTCGCTCGCAACATCTGGCGGGGTTTCCTTTGCTGCAGCATGTTCGCAAGAATGCGGAGACCACATCAGACGAACTTGATTTGCTTGCACACAAATTACTGGAACCTGCACGCATCGCCAGTCGCATCGCGCCTATGCTGGGGCTCATTGGCACGATGATTCCTATGGGACCAGCACTAAAATCATTAACTGACGGCAATCTGGCGAAAGTATCGGGCAATCTCACGGTGGCTTTTTCCGTCGTGATCATCGCACTGATCGCCGCCAGCATCACCTACTGGATTGCTAATGTTCAACGTCGTTGGCTGGCAGAAGAAATCGTGGAAATTCAAAAAGAGAAAACAGCATGAGCCTGAAGCTATTACATGAACCTGAGAGCGATGATCCTATTCTCTCCGTGGTCAATATTATCGATATATTTCTGGTCATTATTGCTGCACTACTTATTACAGTCGCGCAGAATCCGCTGTTAAACGCATTCAGCAAACAGGATGTCACTATCATCACGGATCCAGGAAAGCCAAACATGGAAATGATGATTAAAAAAGGCAAAACAATAGAACACTATAAATCCAGCGGCGCTATCGGCCAGGGCGAAGGAGCAAAAGCAGGCACCGCCTACCGCATGAAAGACGGCTCTATCGTTTATATTCCGGAAGACAAACAATAAAGAAATCAGACATCCCGAAGCAAAACTAAAATCACATTATTTCAATAACAAATGGTCTATAGCACTTTGGCATTGAAAAAGTAATTCATGTATAAAAAAAGGGAAGTGTTTTCAGTGGAACACTTCCCTTTTTGCAGAAAAAAATCAATGATCACTTCGTCGGAAATTTCTTATCCCGCTGCTGTTTTCTGAACCAGTCCTGCAGCATTTTTTCTTCATATTCAAAGCTGGTGTGGCCGGATGGAATATGCATTCCCATCATAAAATTCATGTCTTTGATGTCTTCCTGCCCTTCAGCTATTGTCGCGCCCTTACCATCGGTCATGCGATAACTGAGCGACATGCGCGGCCAATAAATTTCTTTGATGATACGAATATCATTCGCAGTACCACGCATCATCGGGTGGACATCACCAGCGAGATCGACATCGGTGACCGTAATAGCCCACTTCACGTCGTCCGGTAATTTTTTCGCCAGATCGACAAAAACCTCGCCCAGCTCTTTCGCCACGCGCTCCTGAAATGCCTCGCGGGTTTCGCTGGAAGGGCGTATATCCGTATATTTTTCCGGTGTTTGCCAGGTGATACTGACTTCGCCCGCATACACAGGGGATGTCAATGCGCTCGCGATAAGCAGAGTCAGACTAATCTTTTTCATCTCTTTTCTCCTGAATCAAATCAAGCCGTACCCCAGTAGAGCTGAACCTTACTGCGATCACCTGCCAGATGCATCGACCAACTTAAATGTTGCTAAACCATCAGAATAGCAGTCAGCGGAAACTATGCAGTAAAAAAATAAAAAAACCCGTTCAAATGCATGAGCGGGTTTTCCGTTGTCGACGAGAAAATCAACCATATTCTCAATTGCCGCGTGTCCGCCACGAACCTTTATCGGCAAGGACACATACAAGAAAATATGATGTTTACTTCGTTGGGAATTTATTATCCCGCTGCTGATTCTTAAACCAATCTTGCAGCATTTTTTCTTCATATTTCAGCACGGTATGTCCAGAGGCTATGTGCGGTCCCTTCATCAAAAAAGTCATATCTTTAATCTCATCTGAACCCTCGGCAATTTTTATGCCCTTGCCATCAACCATACTGTAACTTACCGACATCCGAGGTAAATAGACATCTTTGATGACACGAACATCTTTTCCAGTAACGCCCTTGGCATGAAGAACTTCGCCAGCCAGATCAACGTCAGTCACTGTCACGTTCCATTTAACATCGTCAGGCAATTTTTTTGCGAGATCCGCGAAAACGATGCCGAGCTCGCCAGTCACAACATCCTGAAATACGTTATCAGTACCAACGGCGGCTTTGATATCAGTATATTTCTCGGGTGCTAGCCAGGTGACGCTGACCTGTCCAGCATAAGCCGCAGAAGTGAGCATTGTCGCGGCAAACAAAACTAAACGAAGTTTCTTCATGGATTCTCCTTTGACATGTCAACAAACGAAATATCTGCTCACTCCATCTGGTTCTCCGTGCTTTCGCAAGATGGTCAGGATAGAAACAAAACAGTATCATAAAGACTACTATTTATTTCATTTAGTTACAATGATTCAATATGCAGATTTTTGTAACGTATTCCTTCTGACCAAGCTCGGTATTGCAATGAGTTAATGCGTCACACGCGTCGTGCGTCCATTCGACAGCAGGCGCACTCTTTCGCCGACGCGGAACAGTTCATCGGCGTCTTGCGTAATGGCTCTGAACTCGCCGCTGTCAAGCCTGACCGTAATTTCGAGGCCGCGCTTCTGGCTATTGCTCTGCTCGATTTTCTGGCCGATCAGACCACCTGCCACCGCGCCGACTATGCCAGCAGCGATCGAACCGTTACCGCCGCCGATACTGGAACCGGCAGCAATGCCGCCAAGCGCCGCGCCTGCTGCCGTGCCGACACCGGTCTGCCCTTTATCGATGGTCACTTCGCGTACCGATTCCACATAGCCCATGCGCACACTTTGCTCATTCTGCGTCTGGCTGGCGCGATAGACGCTGCCGGAGTTATTCGGTTGGGCACAAGCGCTCAGCAGCGCCACAGCAGTCAGTATCAAGACTTTTTTCATTGCGATCTCCTTATTCATCGAAACATCAATACAACTATGATCACACTCGGTAATGTTCAGACTGCACGACAGATGAAAAGTTTCTCAGGCTGCGTTTGCGTCTGTTGCACCGAGCGGCATACACAATAGTATAGCCATGCATCATAATGTTTGCCGGCCGGCGCACAAACAGAACGAAGATCACAAAAAATAAGCAGCAAAAGCACGAACTTCAGCGCTTGTTACTGCAAGAACGAACAAACCAACAAATGAGTCAAATAATTTTATCGGGATTTCCCCCAGTTATCGATGAGGCAACCCACACCCTGATACTGGGGAGTTTTCCGGGGCAAGCTTCGCTAGATGCGCAACAATATTATGCGTTTCGTCACAACAAATTTTGGGAACTGCTCGGTGCGGTGATCCATGTTGATTTACGTAGCCTACCCTATGAAGCTCGCCTGCGGACCCTGCTCGCACATGGCATTGGTTTATGGGATGTCATCGCAAACGCAAATCGCACAGGAAGCCTTGACAGCCAAATAAAAAACCACCTAGATAACGACATTGCAGGGATGATCGAATCCCTGCCACATTTGAAAACGATTGCCTTCAACGGCGGTACCGCAGCAAAACACGGCTTGAAACAACTCGGAACAATCGCCAGTCGCTACCAGATAATTCTACTGCCATCGTCAAGCCCAGCCTATACGCTTGCATTCGAGCAAAAGCTGCAATCCTGGAAAAAGTTGTGTCAGTTTGTCTGTTTACATTGAAGTGTTTTTCAATCTGAAGCACTGCCGTTGCAAGATTCACTTACTATTAATCAACGTACGCATTTTCCGGGCTGAAGCCTCATCATATGAACTCTGCGTCCTTAAAGCTGTGGTCAGCGCTGGCCCTTCCCAATTCAGTTCACCTCGCAACGAAGGCGTGAGATATTCACAGTGCTGCTCAAATCGGGCATGAAAATGGGTCAACGTCTCGCCGACATAAACCGCCTTATCCACTGCAAACCAGCCGATTGAGTTATTGCAACCTACGCCATTCGCAGACCAACTCAATCCACCGAATGCCCGATTCTGGAACGGAATACGCATTACATAGTCATAGAAACCCGTCTGGAACTTCTTCATTCCTATCATGGTCTGGAATGCACCGCTCCAAATTCTTAATCCGGTTTTGGAGGACTCCATCGATAACCCAAAATACGCATCGTTGTTGTACAGCGCAGTCAAGCTGGCAAAAAACTGGGTGTCCTTATTGGTCATTAGTACAGTCCTACCTTGACCAATGCGGTCCCCTTGGTCGGATTGCACATATAAATAATTACCACTTGTCGGCAAAGACCCTGCTGGTGCCCGCCATAAATCCGCAGGAATCGGTGCTGGCCCAGACGGTTGCCGCATGTCCTCCGCCATCCAGCGGATTTCGCCACGGGTTGGGCCAGGATCGTTGTCGCAGTGCTGCTCAAAACGCATGAGTAATTCGATCAATTGGTTCCCAGAATAAGTCACCTTATCGACAACCACCCCGGAAGTGGCTTCATTGCAGCCACGCGCATTACCGCCCCAATTGAACTTGCCACGTGAAGGATTGTAAACCGCAGAATTGTTGAGGCCCGCATAATAACCGGTCAAAATCTGAGTTGCATTACTCATTGCTGCAAAGCTACCGCTCCAAATCTTGTCGCCTTTCACTTCCACTGAGACAGAATTGCCGGTACCGCTGACTGTGATTAAGCTGTTTAACGGCGTGTAAAGGTGGGAAGACTGGCTGGAAGACTCGTCACCAAGATAGTCGCTACGGTCGCTTTCCAAATAAATATAGTTTCCCGACGAAGGTGTATTGCCTGCCTCAGGATGCCAAAACAGCGATGGTACAGACATCGATGGTCCGGTAAAGTTGTCAGACTGACCGGCTCGCCAATGCAACTGCCCATGCAGCAGGCCGCTAGCATTACCAGCCCGGTTATTGCCAAGTTCTTCAAAGCGTAAATCCAGCGCCACAATCTTTCCTGACGAGTAGTTGATACTGTCGATGACAACCCAACCCTGCGGTGAAAATTCCCCGTAGCCGTCAAGCGAAACAGTGAGCGCACCGCGGGTCAAATTACCATAGTCTCCGACAGTAAACTGACTTTGTCCTGGCTTAGGTGCCAGGCTCACGTTCCAGTAGTGAGCGCCATGCACGTTAATGGCCAGACGGTTATCCTGCGCGTCGACACTGAACGTGGCGGTCGAGTTGGTTTGCAGATCGATCAGACCTTTGGCCAGCGGCTCACCCACATCGCTTTGCATATACAGATAATTTCCGCCGACAGGCAACGCTGCCGCCGGTGCATACCAAGAACCGACTTCTGTATTGACTGCGACAGGCGGCAGTAGCGACGGTGATTTCCAGTGAATCACTCCACGCAGGGCGGCAGCTCGGCCCTCGCAATGCTGCTCGAAACGTAGATCGATGGCGGTCACTAGTAAGGTTGTCGTGTCGCTTGTTACGGAGTCAATCACCACCCAACCTGTAGATTTACTGCAACCTCGCCCCGCGCCAGTCAAACTCATGCCCCCTTTAACCGGATTGTGGAAACGCGAACCATGTATACCCGGATAGTAACCAGGTTGGAAAATCTTAAAACCGTACATCCCCCGTAGTTCAGCAGACCAAAGGTCGCTTCCATTAACGGTAATATTCAAGTTAACGTTATCCCCGACAACATCGATCTTGGAGCTTCGCTGATCATAACGCCATGTTTTTCCTAAGCCAACATAATCACCACCATCGCTTTCAAAATACGCATAGTTGCCGACACTGTTAGCTACATCAGCCGGTGGACGCCACAGCGAAGCTGGCGCAGGCGCAACGGGTGGCGGCGGTTTGGTGGTATCGTCAGCATAGTACGTAATTTCACCATGCATAGCTGCGGCTGCACCATCACACTGACGCTCAAAGCGAACCTTGACCTCTCTGAGTTGTGTGCCGATATATTTCACGTGATCGATACTGAACCAGCCATAGGAACTTGAACACCTCCGCCCTTCACCCCACCAAGTGAGTCCGCTCTCTCCCCAGTCCATGCCATCGACATATCGCTGAACGTTAGTCACCGTACCAACTTGTAGTTGGTTTTGCGTCGATCCGCCGGTCTGGAATACTCCTATCCAGGACTCATCACCTTCTACCAGAACTAATAAGCGATTATGGTCGCTGCTCACTGAAATCTTTGCATCACTTAAACTGTATGCGTAGTTTTGTCCCAAGCCAATCGCGTCACCTGCATCGCTTTTCAGGATAATTTTGGTGAGACGGCTTTCAACTGGAGGTATCACGGGCGGTGTGACCGGCGGTTGCGTAGGCGTGCCGGTTGTAGAACCGCCACCTCCACCACCGCATCCACCAAGCAAGACAAGAAAAACGACAATCAGTAAACGGGGTAAGTTGATCATGAAAATTTATTGCAAATAAAGAAATTCTATTTTGCACTAAAATTTTTTTAAAATCACTCCCTATTTGCAATGACGATATTCGCCAATTACCACTTGGACGTATATCTCGGTGGCTATGACTCAGCGTCTGACTATCATTGAATAGCAGCTATTGGCTGCGAGCTAGCGTCAAATTGACCATGAGTTAATCAGCTCTGGCGATTGTTATCGGTAGTGTTGCAACAAGATCTGGTCGTTTGTGAGTACCCGCAAAAACTGGAACTGCTGTTAGCGCATGGGATAGGACTGTGGGATATTTTCTGTCATTGCGTGCGTCAGGGCAGCCTGGACGCAGCGATACGCGAAGGGCAGTTAAATGATTTTGCCACATTGCGGCGCGACTATCCGCAGCTCAGACGGGTTTGTTTTAATGGCAAAACGGCAGCAAAAATACAAAGCTGGTTTCAGGCGCAAGGCTATCAGACGCTGGTGCTACCCTCTTCTTCGCCGGCCAATGCGATGCGCTCGTTTGCAGAAAAATCACACGAATGGCAACAGATTCTCAACTGAATCGATGCCGCCTGATTTTATTTATCGTTGCTGTCACATTGAGCGACAAACTTTTACATGAATTCTGTTTTAGATACAAAAGCAAAAGGTAAAATAGCGCTATGCTAATCAAACGTAAATCCATAGAAGCCGAAGCCAATCATCGCTCCGGCCCCAAGGCCGCGGCCGTTAAAAAATCTCCACGCAAACCTAAATTCGCGCCAGTGACTTTGTCAGAACTCGACGGTGTGCGTTTTTTACATTTCGGTACCGAATGGGTACAAGGCGCAATGCGCTTACGCAAACCGGATGCTATCGAACTCGAATACGCGCAGCAAATGATGATCTGGATGTTGTTCATACCTGAACCGCAACACATCGTTCAGCTTGGTCTGGGAACTGGTGCGCTGACTAAATTCAGTTATCGTCAGTTCGAGAGCGCACGTGTTACCGCCGTTGAGCTGAACCCTTCTGTCATCGCGATTTGCGAGAGCATGTTCAAATTGCCTGCCAATGACGACAGATTGAATGTCATCGAAATGGATGCGCTCGATTTTGTTAACGATGAAAACAATCTCGATACCGTCGACGCGCTGCAGGTGGATCTGTACGATGCGACCGCCAAAGGACCTGTACTGGATACGGCAGAGTTTTATCAGTCATGCGCAGCCTGCCTCAAAGACAACGGCATACTGACCGTCAATTTATTCGGCGACCACCCAAGTTATGCGCGCAATCTGAAAGCCCTGCGCTTTGCTTTTGCCGAAGTCTTATGTCTGCCGGAAGTGCATGATGGCAACGTCGTTGCAATCGCTTTCAAACACAAACAACAATTTGATTTTGCTGCATTATATGAACGCGCAACTGAGATCAAGGCGGCGACCAGGTTGCCGACGAAATCCTGGGTTAACGGTCTCAAAGCAGCGAGTGATCCGGAATAATTTCACATTACAGACGAGTCATTTCAGGCAAGATTTTTAAGATAAAAGCAGATAACAAAGCAGCTAAAAAAACAGTTAACGGTCATCCGCTATTCGCCCACTACAACTACAACGTCAGCCAGAGAAAATGAACCAAAAAGCCCCGCGCCGCTTAGATCTGCAACAAATTTTCACCTGGTTGATGGCCGATGGCCTGATCCTCAAAGACGAGGCCAAAGCAAAATACAATGAGGCGCAAGGTATCCTGAAAAACGGACCATCCACCATGCACCCGTTGACGGCAACCGCGCAATGTAAGCTGCTTTCAGCAAAGACACCGCATGCGCAGCTGACGCTGGACTGGCTGACCGAATGGGCGGCGGCAAAAGTGCACCTGCCGTTTTACCGGATAGATCCTTTAAAAATTGATTTCACCACGGTCTCTGATGTGATGTCATCGACGTATGCGACACGCTTTAATATTTTGCCTGTCGAATCGAATGCCAACACGCTCGTCGTCGCTACGACTGATCCGTATAACACGGAATGGCAAGATGAAATCGCGCGTCTTTCACGTAAAGAAATACGTCTGGTACTTGCGAATCCGCTGGAAATTTCACAATACATCGTGCAGTTTTTTTCGCTGGCGAAATCGATTAAAGATGCGCGTAAATCCAGCAGCAATGACCTGGGCTTGCGACAAAACTTTGAGCAACTGGTTGAACTTGGTAAGTCGAATAAACAAGTTGATGCGAATGATCAGCACATCATCAATATCGTAGACTGGTTATGGCAATTTGCTTTTGATCAGCGTGCCTCGGATATACATCTCGAACCCAAGCGTGATATGGCGGTGATCCGCTTCCGTATTGATGGCGTGCTGCATCAGGTGTATCAGGTGCCGGCCACCGTCATGATCGCGATGATCGCGCGGATCAAATTATTGGGTCGTATCGACGTCATTGAAAAGCGGCGCCCGCAAGATGGTCGTATTAAAACCCGTACCGCCGATGGGCAGGAAGTCGAGTTGCGTTTATCAACGCTGCCGACCGTGTTCGGTGAAAAAATGGTGATGCGTATTTTTGATCCGGATGTCGTGGTCAAGACCTTGCCGGAATTAGGTTTTCCGCTGAACGATGCGAAACGCTGGGACAATCTGACCAAGAAACCGCACGGCATCATTCTCGTCACCGGGCCGACCGGCTCAGGAAAAACTACAACGCTGTACACCACACTGAAAGCGCTGGCGACGTCAGATGTGAATGTCTGTACTGTCGAAGATCCGATAGAAATGGTGGAAGCTTCGTTTAATCAGATGCAGGTGCAATCATCGATCGATCTGAACTTCGCCGACGGTATACGCGCACTGATGCGGCAAGATCCTGACATCATCATGGTCGGTGAGATTCGCGATCTGGAAACCGCAGAAATGGCGGTGCAGGCCGCACTGACCGGCCATCTGGTGCTGTCGACCCTGCATACCAATGATGCGCCATCCGCGATCATGCGGCTGCTGGAACTCGGCGTTCCGTATTATCTGTTGGAGGCAACGATAATCGGCATTCTGGCGCAACGTCTGGTGCGTACCTTGTGCGTTCATTGCAAAGTCGCTGATGGCGAAATTCAGGATGCCATCTGGGAAACGCTGGTCGAAGACTGGGGCATCCCGAAACCACAGACCGTCTATCGCCCTGTCGGCTGCCCGGAATGCCGCCAGACCGGTTTTCTGGGGCGTACTGGCCTGTATGAGTTGCTGACCGTGACTTTGCCATTCAGTAAGCTGATCACGGAAAACGCCGATATTCATGCCTTACGTGCGCAAAGCATCAAGGATGAGATGAAGCCCTTGCGCATTGCGGGTGCTTACAAAATTGTCGAAGGTCTGACGACCGCCGATGAAATTTTGAAAGTCACCTCATCGCTGATATAAAACTATTCTCGTCAACTGTTGACTGCGGCAAAAATGCCATCGCGCACCTGCGGATACAGCAAGCGTGCGCCCAGCTCGTGCTTGATACGCTGATTCTCGAGGCGACGGGATTCCGACATGAATGACAGCAGCATGGGCGATACTTGTTTCTGTAATTCAGCACGAGGCAGACGTGGCGGGCGCGGCAACTGAAACGCGTCAGCCACCAGATCAAAATAATCCCCCATCCGTATGTCGCTGTCGTCCACCGCGTGATACACGCGCTGCGGCAAACCGCGGAATAAGGCCAGCCGGATCAGCCGCGCCAGATCGTCAGCATGAATATGATTGGTGTACACGTCATCACTGCCGATCAATGCTGGCGTGCCTTTTTGTAAGCGTTCCACCGGTAAGCGATCCGTCGCATAAATCCCCGGCACTCTCAAAATAGATAAGGTGGACTGGCTGCGTTTTGCCCAGCGTCGCAGGCACTGTTCTGCCGCCACGCGTCGCACTGCACGCGTATTTTGAGGGTTGACCGTGCGTGTTTCATCAAACTTTGCGCCAGCGCAATCGCCATACACGCCGGTCGTGCTGACATAAACAAGACGGCTCTTGTCGGGTAAAATGGCGCTCAAATTCTGGCTGCGGATATCTGTAATGCCGTCAGATCGCGGTGGCGCCAGATGCACGATACGCTGCGCCAGCCCGGACAAGCGCGCCAGAGTATGCGGCTGATCCAGATCAGCAACCACTGGCACAGCCCCCGCCACACGCAGCTCTGCGCAACGCGCAGGCTGACTGGTGACAGCGAAAATGCGGAAATGCGCACGCAATAACGGCAGCAGACGCATACCGACATCGCCACAACCAATAATCAGTAAGCGCGGCTTAGCTATTTTTTTTAACTGTTTTTTCATGCTCAGGATTGTATGACTTTTCAAGTAACCGTGACCCCCAGCGGTCGTCAATTTAGCTGCGAGGCAGATGAAACCGTATTATCAGCCGCTTTGCGCGCGGGCGTCATTCTGCCTTACGGTTGTAAAAATGGAGCCTGCGGTTCCTGTAAGGGCAAAGTCACCGATGGCACTGTCGTGCACGGCAATCATCAGCAACGCGCGTTAACCGAAGATGAAGCAGCACAAGGCATGTCGCTGTTCTGCTGCGCGAAGCCGCAAAGCGATCTGACGATAGAAGCGCGTGAGCTGGTCGCCAATGATGAATATCCGGTCAAAAAAATGCCGACCCGCATTGCGAAACTGGAAAAATTATCCGATGACGTGATGCTGCTTGCCTTGCAATTGCCAGCAAATGAAAAACTGAATTACCGCGCTGGTCAGTACATAGAATTTTTACTGCGCGACGGCAAACGCCGCAGCTACAGTATGGCCAATGCGCCGCACGATGCGGAACACATTACCCTGCATATCCGCCACATGCCGGGCGGCTTATTTACCGATCAGGTTTTCTCGACCTTGAAAGAGCGTGACATCCTGCGCTTTGAAGGCCCGCAAGGCACGTTTTATCTGCGTGAAGACAGCGACAAACCGATTATTCTGCTCGCCTCTGGCACCGGCTTTGCACCAATCAAGGCGCTGGTCGAACAATTGATCCACACTAAATCCACGCGCCCTGTCGCGCTGTACTGGGGCGGCCGTCGTCCAGCTGATCTTTACATGGACAAGTTATGTCAGGATTGGGCTGCGCAATTACCGGGCTTCCGTTATGTGCCGGTCATTTCCGATGCACAAGCCGAAGATCAATGGCAGGGTCGCACCGGCTTCGTTCATCAGGCGGTGATGGCCGATCACGCTGATTTATCAGGCTATCAGGTGTATGCCTGCGGTGCACCGGTGATGGTGGATTCCGCCAAACGCGATTTTGTCGCGCAATGCCAGTTACCGGCGGACGAGTTCTACGCCGATTCGTTCACATCCGAAGCCGATCTGGTGAATTAACAAGGAACGGACAACGCGTGTTCATGCATGCGAAAAACGATGTACTTGTGCTCTGTTAATCAATTGCTCATCGTCCACGCGTTCCTGAACTGAGCATCCCGTTTTTTTCGGCGCACTGCATAAATTTATTTTGACGCAGTGCGCAAAAAGTCCTACTATCCGCTTTATGAAAATTTTTACCGACATGTCCTCACCAAATATCGCACGACGTCGCAGCTCGTTCTTCGAGCCTGGGACTATGTACGAGTGAGCGTGCGCGGTAAATGAGCAGCACCACAAGTATCAAGCCACAGGCAACTCCTGTGGCTTTTTTGTTATTCAGCACCCGATTTAATCTCCACCACTCTTTTTTTACCCCTGCATTGTCGACTTTAGGAGTCTTGAAATGGAATTCAGCCAGTACAACGTTAACGCTCTGATGTACATCACACCGCGCCCGGAAATCGTCTTTACGGAAGGCAGCGGCATGTGGCTGACGGATAACAATGGCAAGCGCTATCTCGATTACCTGCAAGGCTGGGCGGTCAATTGCCTCGGCCACAGCCCGGCGGTAATCCACGATGCGCTGGTCGCGCAGTCGAAAAAACTGCTGAATCCATCCCCTGCTTTCTACAACGCGCCGATGATAGAACTGGCTTCGCGTCTGACCGAGCAATCCTGTTTTGACCGCGTGTTCTTTACGAACAGCGGTGCAGAAGCGAATGAAGGTGCGATCAAACTGGCGCGCAAATGGGGTCAGCTGAACAAGAACGGCGCATTTGAAATCATCACCTTTGATCACGGCTTCCATGGCCGCACACTGGCCACCATGTCGGCCTCCGGCAAACCGGGCTGGGACACCATATTTGCACCGCAAGTCACCGGTTTCCCGAAAGCAGATCTGAACGATATCGCTTCGGTTGAAAAACTGATCAGCGACAAAACCGTCGCTGTCATGCTGGAACCGGTACAAGGCGAAGGCGGCGTGTTGCCGGCAACGCGTGAATTCATGCAACAACTGCGCGCACTGACGCAAAAACACGGCATCCTGCTGATCGTTGATGAAGTACAGACCGGCATGGGTCGCACCGGTGAATTGTTTGGCTATCAGTTGTCCGGCATCGAGCCTGACATCATGACGCTGGCGAAAGGTATCGGTGGCGGCGTGCCACTCGGCGCCTTGCTGTGCCGCGAAGCAGTGGCCTGCTTTGTGCCGGGCGATCAGGGCGGTACTTATAACGGTGCGCCATTGATGACGGCCGTCGGTATCGCCGTGCTGAAGGAATTGACCAAGCCAGGCTTCCTCGATGAGGTCAAAGAAAAAGCCGCGTATCTGAGCGCAGAATTAGTGAAACTGTCGGATGAATTCGGTCTGCAAGGCGAACGCGGTGAAGGCTTGCTGCGCGCGCTGAAACTCGGCGACAACATCGGCGCACAAATCGTTGAAACTGCGCGCAATATGGAACCAGTCGGTTTGCTGCTGAATTCACCGCGCCCTGATCTGCTGCGTTTCATGCCTGCGCTGAACGTGACGAAAGAGGAACTCGATCAGATGCTGGCGATGTTGCGCGAAGTGCTGAAGCAAATCAAAAAATAAGCGCTGAACGTCAAAGTTCTGCCTATAAAAAAAGCAGCTAAGGCTGCTTTTTTTAACGTCTGTTTCCTTATTTTTGCTTGTATTTTGACGAATTTCGGCATACTCCCCCCTTTTTTTCTTGTTTTCGCCTTTATCTCAGCATAAACAAAGGGGCTTACAACATACTCCCGGGGAGTATTATTCAGGCATTTTTCGGCACTTTTCCGGCTCTCTTTCAAACTATGTCAGTCACGCCAGTGAATTGCCGGCTTATGGCTTCACCACAAAGTGCATGACCGACCACGCTGGCAAGGTGTAACTGAACTGATTTTGCTTGATCGCACTCAGACCCGCACGCATGGTCACGGCCTGACTGCTCGCATCGACACCCCATGCCTGTACAGAATTCAGCGCCACCGGATGGGCGATTTGCAAGCTGGCATTCAACGGTGTGCTGAGGCGGTTGATCGCTATCAGATGCACGGTATCCGGCGCGGCGGCACTGACTGCGGCATACACGGTACCATTGCCGTTATTCGTCGAGACCGCTTTGACTGAGACTTCGGGAAACACCGATTTATTGCCGTCGTAATTGCGGAAAATTTTAAATCCGGCTGCGATGTAAGCTTCGACATCACCGAAATACGTTGCCAGATGCACGCCCTGCTGACCAAAAGCGCCGAGCGCATCTGCCTGCGCAATCGCGCCGCTCACATCGTCTCTGCCGCCAAAATCATATTCGGTCACAGCGAGTTTGGTGCCCGGATAAAAATCCGCAATCGACTGTTTGAGCTTAGGCAGAATTTCCAGGCCACGGCCATCTGTAAAGCCGTTACCACCTTGCGTGATCCAGCTTGGTTCGACATAGCTGCTATCCCACAAACTGCGTGAAGCCTGTACGCGATTTGCCGGATCATACGACGCTTGTGAATAGTAGTGAAACGAGAAAACATCCAGCAAACGCTTACCCGCCGTCGCAGAAGCTTTGCGCATCGTATCCAGATAGACGTTAGCAAACGTCATGCCGTTGTAGCGATAGCGGTCACCGGTATTTTTGCTGAGATACGGCTCCCCATAATATTGATTCCAGTCCGCTGGCTGGCGCGATTGCGAACCATCCCAGACCGCCCACAGACTGAATAAGCCAAGATAGCCACTCAGCGCCGGGCCAAAGGTTTGCGCGGAGCTGTCCATGCGCTTCACCGTTTTGGCCAGCGCCAGATTTTTTTGCATGACATCGCTGATCGTGGTCAGCTTCGGGTACAGATCTTCATGTGTGCCAGCGCCTTGGTCTGATGGCCAAAGGTGCCAGAGATCGGGTTCGTTATCCAGTTCATAGCCTTTAACACCTTTGGTGGAAGATGCCTTGCCATATTTTTTAACGAGGAAATTAAGCTCTTCGTCGATATACACCACACTGTCGTTCAGCGATGGTGACAGACTCAGACTGCCTGCTGCCGTAGGTTTGTCATTCACAATATCAAGCCAGCGGCTGACATCGACATTCGATGGTCCGGCGGTGCTTTGCCATAACTCGTAACCTTTGCAGGACGACGGTGGATACAGATTGACGATGTCTTTCGGCAGCTTGCCCGCAGCAGGTAATTGCAGCAAAGAGAACGTGCCCAGCGCCAGCGACTGATCGTGGAACGCTTTAATCCCGGCACCCGGCGCGTAATACGCAAGGCCGTTGGTGGTGGAAGGCTCACCAGCGCCGGTCGCGTATGTCACACCGGCATTTGAAGAATGGCACCAGTCGGCGCCGGAATTGCTGACACCGTTTTCCCAGTTATAGCTGGTCATATTATTGCCACCGAGGCGACGCGAAGTCAGATTCAGACTATCCAGATTCGCTTTGCCGCCATGCGCATCCCAGCCAGTGCGGCCATAACCGTCGGCGTAGGCATTGAAGCCGTAAATCAGCGGGCTGATGGTTTTGCGTTCGGCCTGAGTGTTAATGCTGAAAGTGACGTTCTGCGCCATCGCTAATGACATTTCTGTCGAAATACTGAGGATTGCAAGAACTTTGATGAAGTTGACTGGTCTCATGGCTCTCTCCGCCGGGTAACTAAACTAATTGCGCGTTGATGGTCACGTAAGGCAGATCGGCCAACGTGTAAGGAAACAAATGTTGCTCTGCCGATGTTATAAATGGATAGTTGCCCGACATCAACAAAACTTACACTTCGGTAACACTTTTTATGATTTTTTGTAGGAAAAAAGAGGAGATTTGTTTTTCTTACCGGCTTTGTTTGCAATAAGTAATTTCAATAAATAATTTCAATCAATTAAGTTAAAGATCTTTCACATGAAACTACCCGCTGGTGTCACCCGCTACTTACCTTCGTCTGTTCTGCCGCGCAAACTGAGCAAACGGCAGCCTCTCAACCTCGCTCTCAGTCTCGCGCTTGGACTGACGCTAGTCAGTATTCTTCCTGTGGCGACCGCTGCACCGGCGTATTACCGCTTTCCTGGCATACGCGCAGATACCGTCGTCTTTACTGCGGAAGGCGACTTGTGGAAAGTCGGTCTGCGCGGCGGACAGGCGCAACGGCTGACCACACATCCGGCCGCAGAAACCCTGCCAGCGATTTCACGTGATGGGCTATGGCTGGCGTTTTCCGCCGCCTATGAAGGGGCAACTGAAGCCTATGTCATGCCGGTCAACGGTGGTTTGCCACAACGTCTGACATTTGAAAATGATGTGGTGAATGTGCTCGGCTGGACAGCACAGGGCGAAGTCTTGGTCAGCACGCTCAACAGCACCGGGCCAAACGCACACAGGGTCATTGCAGCGATTGATCCGAAAACGCAGCTGCGCCGCGTGTTCCCGGTTGCCGATGCGAATGAGGCGGCGCTCGATGACAGCGGTCGCTATCTGTATTTCACGCGTTTCGGTCTGCAAATGACCAATGACAATGCCAAACATTACCGCGGTGGTGCCACAGCACAATTGTGGCGCTATGACTTGCAGGGCAAAGCCGAGGCCGTCAATCTGTTTGCCAGCGACAGCAGCAATAACAAGCGTCCGATGTGGTATCAGGGACGCCTGTATTTCGTCAGCGACCGAGATGGCGCGTTCAACATCTGGACTGCCAATGCCGACGGCAGCAATCCACAACAACTGACATCGCATAAAGAATGGGATGTCAGAAACGCCGCCATCGGTGACGGCAACATCGTCTATCAGCTCGGCGCCGATCTGCATGTGTTGAACCTTGCCAGCAAAGCCGACAACACCTTAGCGATCGATCTGACATCCGATTTTGATCAGCAAAGAAAACGCCTGATCCGCACACCGCTGGACTATCTGAGCGATACCGAAATCGCCAGCAAAAGCGAGCGTCTGATTTTTACCGCCCGCGGCCACGTCAGCATTGCCGGCACCGACCGCCAACGTCGTGTCGATTTAGCGATTCCCGAGAATGCCCGCGCCCGCGCTGCCGTGTTTTCGCACGATGATCAAAGCGTGTATGTGATTGTCGACAGTTCAGGCGAAAATGAAATCTGGAAATATCCTGCCAACGGCATAGGTAAGGCAGAAATGCTGACCCACAATGGCGATGTGCACAGGCTGAACATCTATCCGTCACCGGATGGAAAATCGCTCGCACATACAGATAAACGTGGTCGTGTCTGGTTGCTGGATCTGGCAACGAAAACCAACACCATCATTGATGATGGTAGCAAAGCAGCCTTTGATCGCTACGGCGATATCGTCTGGGCACCGGACAGTAAAACGCTGGCCATCGTGCGCCCGGATAGCAGCAGCGGTCGCGAACAAATCGGCTTATATTCATTCGCCAGCAAACAACTGCATTTCGTCACAGGCGATCGCTATGAATCGCATACGCCGGTATTTTCCACCGATGGCAAATGGTTGTATTTCTTATCTGAACGCCACTTCGAGGTCGGCAATCGTTCACCTTGGGGTGATCGCAATCTCGGCCCCAGCTTTGACAAACGTTCCGGCATTTACGCCCTCGCCTTGCAGGCAAAAAATCGCTTCCCGTTTAAAGCGGACGATGAGTTAAGCAAGCTCAGTAACAAAGCCGAAGTAAAACCCGCAGAAAAAGCGGCTGACAAAACAACGGATAAAACAACTGAAAAAACGGCAGAGAAATCATCGGATACGGATGCTAAATCAGCAGATACAAAAGCCAGCAAAGCAGCATTACCCGCCATAGAATATGCGGGACTCAGCGAACGTTTGTATCAGGTGCCACTCGCCGCCGGTAATTACGGCGGCTTAGCGATTGACGACAAGCGTCTGTATTTCGTTGAATCAGAAGGCCGCGAAGGACGCGGCACGCTGAAGACACTCGCCATCAGCAAAAACCCGGTGCAACCAGAAGTATTCGTCAGCGGAATCCGTCAGTTCGATTTATCCGCCGACAAAAAGCATGTGTATTACAAAACCGCTACCAGTAACGGTGCCAGTGATTTTGTGATCGTCGAAGCCGGTGCGAAAGCACCCAACGATATCAGCAAGGCGAAAGTCAGCATCAATGACTGGAGCTTCACATCCGACCCGCGTCAGGAATGGCGTCAGATGTTCGGTGATGCCTGGCGTATGCACAGAGATTTTCTGTACGATGAAAAAATGCGTGGCGTGGACTGGAAAAAAATGCGCGACAAATATGCGCCTTTAGTCGAGCGTGTCACTGACCGCAATGAGTTGAATGATGTGCTCGCGCAAATGGTCAGCGAAGTCGGTGCGCTGCATTCACAATTCCGTCCTGGCGACATACGCAAAGCTGCTGCCGAAGGTGCACCAGCAACGCTGGGCGCAGTGTTAGCCCGCAGCAAAGACGGCTATAAGATCGAGCATATTTATCGCAGCGAACCGGAGTTACCAACAGAGCGCAGCCCGCTGGCGCAACCCGATGTCGATGTCAAAGAAGGCGATGTCATTCTGAGCGTCAACGGCAAGCCGGTCATGGAAGCGCGTGATATTGCCGATCTGCTGCTGAATCAGGCCGACAAGCAAGTCTTGCTGCAGGTAAAACGCGCAAATCAGGCGCCGCACAATGTCATCGTCACGCCAGTCAGCATGACGAAACATGCGAATCTGCGTTACAGCGACTGGGAACAAAGCCGCAGCGCACGCGTTTACGAAGCATCGAAAGGTAAGATAGGTTATCTGCATCTGCGAGCCATGGGTGCGCAAGACATCAATGCGTTTGCACGAGAGTTCTACAGCAATTTCAATCGTGACGGCCTGATCATCGATGTGCGCCGCAATCGCGGCGGCAATATCGACAGCTGGATCATAGAAAAACTCTTGCGTAAAACCTGGGCGTTCTGGTCGCGCGGCAACAACCAGCCTTACACCAATATGCAACAGACCTTCCGTGGTCATCTGGTGGTGCTGGTGGATGAGCTGACGTATTCTGACGGCGAGACTTTCGCAGCAGGTGTGAAGGCATTGAAACTCGGACCACTGGTTGGCAAACGCACGGCTGGTGCCGGTGTCTGGCTGTCCGATGGCAACAGCCTCGCGGATAACGGCATGATACGAGCGGCAGAAAATGCACAGTTCGGCATGGATGGGCAATGGCTGGTCGAAGGCGTCGGCGTCACGCCGGATGTCGAAGTCGAAAACATGCCGCATGCAACCTTCAACGGACAAGATCAGCAACTGGAAACCGCAATCCGCATGCTGACCGATAAACTGCGCGAACAACCCGTCAAAAAACTGGTGCCGCAAGCGATTCCACCGCTGAAATAAACCCGCTGTCATTCAAAGCATCAAGCCCGGTCAGGTTAATGAGCGGGCTTTTTTTTGAGGGGCAGAGGTCGCAATATCAGACCAGAAGGTATTGCGTTAACCGGTTGAACCAACTGGGGCTTTTTTTAAATTATCGATATCCATGCGCAGTGGGCGGTTTTGAGCTTCCAATTCCCAGATACGTATTTGATCCGCGGCGAGTGGCTTGCCTATTCCTGGCAGCCCGCTTTATTCTGCCCGCACCTGAGTGAACCAGCAACGGACTGCAGTCTCGCTGAACTTCATATCTTTGCAGACTTGCGATACGCTCAAGCCTTGATCATGAATCATGCGGACAGCCTGCAGCTTAAAATTGGCGTCAAATGTTCTTCTTTGTTTTGCCATTCTTTTTCCCTCGATAGATGAATTATCCACCTATCCTGGTGTCCATTTTTATTAGACAACTACAGTTGTAGCCATAATGACTCCTGAATTATTGGTTAAATTAAACGCTGCATTAATTTTTACAGAACGATGATTCAGCAACAATTTTTGCGTATTCGGGCGACATCCCTTGAACACTCATACGCTCTATTTTGGTATTAATTGTGTGATAAGCCAGCTCAGCTTTATTACTAATTCTTGTCAGAATATTTGCAGGCCTCCCTATATGTTGCGGCGACAAATCAACCTGTTGCCACTGTCCGTTACGCAACCGGAATTCGGCATACGGAAGTTTTGGTTTTCCTATTTTTCTCCATGCGTCACACATGTAAAAAGTAGTCACGACAAACCATTCTTTGGTTCCTGTATCCTGATCAAACAAGATGGGAATCAAGCCAATCTCTGATTGCCAGATTGGTGGATTACCGTCGCGAAGCGGTCTGATGATGACCATGCTATTAAACTTGGCATCCCATCCTCCTGGCCCACCAATTTCACCAAGTGCTTCCGTTTTAAACTTACGGTCAACCACGATAAGCTCTCCGCTCGCCAGTTGTACTTCCTCCGTAAACCGGAGATAGTGATCACTCATAAAGTAGCAGGCTATCGCGCTACCTAAGCCGACGATGGTAATCAATGGCAACCATGGCTTTAGTGAGTTCATAACTTTCCTTTTCTAGCAAGCGTAGCGTACGTACTCCTTAGGGTGCGTCATACGCACCACTCTCAACAATCAAACAGCACTCACCTGTTCATTCGCATCTCACTCTGAAATCTGGCGACGTCGCACATGATGATTGCGCATCTTATGCGGGGTGCTTACTGCCAGCCGACGAACATCAACCTTGCCTGATTTGGTGCGTATGACGCATCCTACACTGACTGTATTTTTCTCTTAAATTAGCATTTTAAGGGGAGTATGTGGCAAAAATGCCTTTATCTCCTTAGAAATAAAGGGCTTTAAAATATACCCTAGGGAGTATATTTTTAGCTCCAGCAGCCATTTTTGCACCTTACTGGCATGACAGGCATAAAAAAACGGAACCTGTTGCGGCTCCGCCTTTGGGAATACGATGTTGGCCAGCATCAAATCAGCGCCGGTCGGAGGCGTTCCCCACCACTTCTTTGTACGCATGCCAGGTCGCATGGCCGATCACTGGCATGGCGATAATGAAACCCAGGCTCCAGGTCATGAAGCCGAGTACCACGAAGCTGACGATGATCAGCGCCCAGACGATGCTTGCGGGTACATTGATGAACAGCGCCACACAACTGATAATCATCGAAGTGATGGCATCGCTGTCGCGGTCGAGCATCATAGGAATCGAGACCCAGCTGATTGCGAAAACGATACTCGCAAAGATAAAACCGATGCAGGCATAGACCAATAGAAATTCCAGATTATTCAGTGAAAATAACTGCGTCAGAAAACCGTGCATGGTGGGCATGCCCTTGTTATAGAACAGCGCAAAAATCACCAGCGAAGCGCGCGCCCAGACCATCAGTATCACTGCCAGCACGAGTGCCAGCACGCCGATATTGCTCCAGCGGCCGCGCATGGAAAACACACTGCCGAGCAAACCGGAACGCACGTTTTCTATACGGCGGCTGATGTCGTACAAACCCAGCGCCAGCAAGGGCCCGATCAGTAAAAAGCCGCAACTGAGTGCAGACACATATTGCGGCGCATGACTGAGCACGAGATTGAGTATCAGCCCCATCGCGGCGAAACAGATACCGTAAAAAATACTGGCGCTGCCGGATTCGCGAAAATCGTCCCAGCCCAGCCGCAGCCAGGTGAACGGGCGAAACATGCCGATGCGGCGGATGGGTGGAAAGGGTGATGCGGTATCGATGATGGTGGTAATGTCGGGTGGCGCGCTGTCACCACCTCGTCCCTGAGTCTGGTCTGCCATGCTGTCTCCATCGTTTTTGTAGTGGATTGTCCATCTTGATCTGGATCAATACATTCATACTATGACAACAAAACAGCCATTGGCAATGACCGCCGACGCGAAAACGGTAAGGACTTTAGGTGCAGTGCGGCATAAGTACCGCGTCAGCAATGCGGAAGATGCGGCATTGATGGATACTCCCCCATGTATTGATAAAAACAGCCCTGATGTCCTTATAAACAAAGGGCTTTAAAATATACTGGTGGGAGTATATTTGAAACCAAAAATCGATCCAGCAGCATCAGTGACGAGGCAGTTGCTGCAAAAATGCCGACAAATGGCGTATCAGCTCAGGTGAAATCGGCAGCGTGGGATCAAAATACGAGGCCATTTGTTTCTTTGCATCGGCCGGTACTATTTTCAAGACATGATTCATGCCGCTGATGATGTGGAGTTCTGCGTCTGGTTTTGCCGCTTTCAATGCTTCGGCCTGACTGCGATCGACCTGAATATCGGTATCGCCCTGCAAAATCAGCACTGGCATCGTGAGTTTGCGAATTTCTTGCAGCGGCGTATAGCGGTACAGAGAAATCAGGTAGGGCTGCACACTTTCGCGATATAAAAACTGCAGCGCAGGCGGCACGCTGGCGGTGGTTTTCCCTGCCTGCAAGGCTTGCAATATTTCTTCATTCGGCTTCACCAGATCGGGTGGTAATTTTCCATACAGCTGCTGACGCAACACATCCGCTAAATTGCTGCCAGCGCCCGCAACCGATACCAGCGCGCTGACTGGCACTTGCTGCGCGGCGAGCATCGCAATCAGCGAACCTTCGCTATGCCCCAGCACCACCACATCAGAAAAACGCGTATCCGCTTTCAGCATCTTCAGCCACGCCACGGCATCGTCAACATACGTTTCAAAGCGTATAGCCGATTCCGTTGTTGCCACAGCGGCGCTGTCGCCCACGCCGCGCTTATCAAAACGCACCGACGCATAGCCCTGATTGGCCAAGCCCTCTGCCAGCATTTTCAGACTATTGTTATTGCCGGATGATCCTGCACTGTTGCCATTGCGATTCGTCGGGCCAGAACCAGCGATGATCAGCACGACCGGCACTTTTGCGCTGCCTTCCGGCTGCAATAAGCTGCCCTGTATTTCGCCATTGGCCGTTGCCAGGGAAATACCACGTTCTGTGCTGTCGGCTTGCGCTGGCGACACACAGAACACGGCAATCGATACCATCAGCGCACTACACATCTGCCACATTTTTTGCATCAATTTTCCTTAGTTTCACGAACAAGATTACAGGATTTAGCGTTCAGGTATGCAGCAAGCGCCCACCGGAAAAAGACCAGTTTTCCCAGCTGGTTTCTTTAAATACCAGCATCACATTTTCCGGATTAAACCCCTGCGCCTGCAACTTTTGCATCAGGTCTGTCAGTAAAGCTTTTTTCACTTTTACGCTGCGTCCGGCCGACCACAGAATTTCGATCAGAATGAAATTCTCATCGCGATCAGTTACTGCATCGGGATAGCGCGCATGAAAGCGAAAATCTTCGGCATCAAGTTCCAGCACGCGCTGGAATACATCGTCCTGCGGTACGCCGGTGGCGACCAGCGCCGCATGTATGCTATTGAGTACCGTGTCTTTAAACGCAGCAGTTTTAGGACGGCGTACCGTCAATGTCACCAAGGGCATGGAGATTCCTTTCAATCACAGACAGGTTAAATCAGACAAGGGAGCAATGAATGCCATCATGAAAAGACAATAGTACAACATCAGCGAAACCACCCCAGATGAAGGGGCCGGTATTCACCCGCTGAAAGCAGCAATTGTGGATACTCCCCCCCTATTTTATAAAAAACACCTCTGATGTCCTTATAAACAAAGGGGCTTTAAACATACCAGGGGGAGTATATTGAACACAAAAAATGGCATGGGCAGAATCGATAACAGGACAGTTGCTGTAAAAATGCTGACAAGTGCAGTATCAGCCCGGGTGAAACCGGCAACGTCGGATCGGAATACGATGCCATTTGTTTTTCGTTTCGCAAGAAAACTGTCTGTCTTTTTCAGGATGGGCATAAGATTGAATCCTGCTATTCTGTCTGCGCAATCTTGCCTTTCATACTCAAACATTTTCTCAGAAATGTGCTTGACTTAGAGCGCGCTCCAACTTCTAGACTGCCTGCCATGACCACTCCCATGACGATACAACAAGCCGCTGCTGCCACCGGCCTCAGCGTGCATACCCTGCGCTATTACGAACGGATCGGTTTGCTCGATCCGGTCGCGCGGCGCAGTAATGCACATCGCCAGTTCCGTGAAGAAGATATCCGGTGGATAGACTTTTTGCTGAAACTACGGCGCACTGGCTTGCCGGTACGCGACATGCTGCGCTATGCAGAATGGCGCAGGGAAGGCAATACGCCAGAGAGTGTGTCTGCACGCAAGGCCTTGCTGGAACAGCATACCCAAAGCGTGGAACAGACGATCGCAGCCTTGCAGGACAACCTGACGGTACTGCAACTGAAAATTGCCATGTATAGCGATATGCAGGCGAACTTCGGGGCTGAGATCGATTTACCATCCATTCACCCCAAGGACAGCCTTCATGAGCACCAGCCATCCGCACCACAAACCGACTCAGGCACCAGTCGCCACAGAAACCGCAACTCTTAAAACCCGCCAGCTCGGCAGTAATGGCCCGCTGGTCTCCGCCATGGGGCTGGGTTGTATGGGAATGAGCGATTTCTATGCCAACCGCGACGATGCCGAATCCATCGCCACCATTCATCGCGCACTGGAAATCGGCATTACCTTGCTCGACACTGCCGATATGTACGGCCCTTACACCAATGAAGAACTGATAGGAAAAGCGATACAGGGAAAGCGCCAGCAATGCTTTATCGCGACCAAATTCGGTATCGTGCGCGATCCATCCAATCCGCATCTGCGCGGCGTCAATGGTACGCCGGCGTATATCCGTAGTGCCGTCGAAGGCAGCCTGCGTCGTCTCGGCACGGATACCATCGACCTGTATTACCAGCACCGGATTGATCCGCATACACCGATAGAAGAAACGGTAGGCGCACTGGCCGATCTGGTCAAGGCAGGCAAGATTCGTTATATCGGCTTATCGGAACCATCCGTTGCCACCATAGAGCGCGCGCACCGGGTTCATCCGATCACTGCAATACAAAGCGAATATTCCTTGTGGACGCGCGATCCGGAACAGGGTGTACTCGCTGCATGTCGCCGCCTCGGTATTGGCTTTGTGCCGTATAGTCCGCTGGGACGCGGCTTTCTGACAGGTGCGCTCACCAGTCCGGAACAATTTTCCGAAGATGATTACCGGCGTTCGAGCCCGCGTTTTCAAGGAGAAAATTTTAATAAAAACCTGCAACTCGTAAAGAAAGTGGAACAACTTGCCACACACTATGGCTGCACCGCTTCACAGCTCGCGCTCGCCTGGGTACTGGCACAAGATCCGCATATCATCCCAATTCCCGGAACCAAACGGCGGACTTATCTGGAGCAAAACTGGGAGGCGCTGAACGTTTCACTGTCTGCCGCAGATGTACAAGCCCTGAATCAGATTTTTCCGCCGGACGCCGTCGCCGGAGAACGCTATCCGGCAGCAACGATGAAAATGCTGAACGGCTGACCTTGTTGACCTGTTGACCTGTTGACCTGTTGACCCGTACCAAATGCAGGCAATCTCTGCATTGCCAGCAAATGTTAAGCAGCAGCGAGCAGCCATAAAAAAACCGCGCCCTGAAGCGCGGTTTTTTTTCATGCAGTACCGTTCCCTTAAGAATGGGGGATGCTCTTACTTCTTGCGTTGCGGTGGCAAATCAGTGCAGACGCCTTTATAGACTTCCGCCGCCATGCCAATAGATTCACCCAGCGTAGGATGTGGATGGATGGTTTTACCAATATCCACCGCATCTGCGCCCATTTCAATTGCCAGCGCAATCTCGCCTATCATGTCACCGGCATGTGTACCGACAATACCGCCGCCGACGATGCGTTTGCTGTCTGCATCAAACAGCAATTTGGTGAAACCTTCGTCGCGGCCATTCGCCACAGCACGGCCGGAAGCCATCCACGGGAACAAGCCTTTTTCGACTTTGATGCCCTTGGCTTTGGCTTCGTCTTCGGTCACACCGACCCATGCGACTTCAGGATCAGTGTAAGCAACCGACGGAATCACCTGCGCGTCGAAGTAGGCTTTTTCACCAGCGGCAGCTTCGGCAGCCACATGTGCTTCATGCACGGCTTTATGCGCCAGCATAGGCTGACCAACCAGATCACCGATCGCAAAAATATGCGGCACATTCGTGCGCATCTGTTTATCGACGTTGATGAAACCGCGATCAGTCACGGCAACGCCTGCTTTGTCGGCAGCAATTTTCTTGCCGTTAGGACTGCGACCAACGGCGACCAACACCAGATCATAGACTTGCGGTGCCGGTGCAGCTTCGCCTTCAACTGCGGATGCAAACGTGACCTTGATGCCTTCCGGCAGTGCTTCGACACCGACCGTTTTGGTTTTCAGCATGATGTTATCGAAGCGTTTTTCATTGTGCTTCTGCCACACTTTGACCATGTCGCGATCCGCGCCCTGCATCAGACCATCCATCATTTCAACCACATCGATGCGCGCACCGAGTGTCGAATACACAGTCGCCATTTCCAGACCGATAATACCGCCGCCAATCACCAACATGCGTTTTGGCACCTGACGTAATTCCAGTGCGCCAGTGCTGTCGACGATACGTGGGTCAACAGGGACAAACGGAAGATTCACGACGGAAGAACCAGCCGCAATAATCGCCTGCTTGAACTGCACGACTTTTTTCGTGCCGTCTGCCGCAGTGACTTCAATGTGATAAGGGCTGAGGAATTGACCAACGCCTTGCACGATATTGACCTTACGCGCTTTCGCCATGCCAGCTAAGCCCGTCGTCATTTTTTTGATGACGCTTTCTTTGTAGCCGCGCAGCTTATCGATATCGATCGCCGGTTTCGCAAATGTCACGCCCAGCGCTTCCATGTGCGATGTTTCATCGATCACCGCTGCGACGTGCAACAGCGCTTTCGAAGGAATACAGCCAACATTCAGACACACACCGCCGAGTGTAGAATATTTTTCAACCAACACCGTATTCATACCAAGATCGGCAGAACGGAAGGCAGCAGAATAACCGCCAGGACCAGCACCGAGTACCATCATGTCGCACTCAATATCGACTTGACCAGTGTAGCCAGACGCAAGCGGTGCAGGAGTAGCTGGAGCAGCCGGAGCAGTTGCAACGGCTGCTGACTGTGCAACGGCAGCGACCGCAGCAGATGCTGAACCCGCAGCTTCCACCAGCAACAACAACGAGCCTTCGGCGACTTTATCACCGACCTTGACTTTGACTTCTTTGACCACACCGGCGTGGCTGGAAGGAATCTCCATACTCGCTTTGTCCGATTCCACCGTGATCAGAGACTGATCGACCTTGATCGTATCGCCCACTTTGACCATGACTTCGATGACTTCAACTTCTTTGAAATCGCCGATGTCCGGCACTTTAACTTCGACGATGCCGACTGGTCCTGCAGGTGCAGGTGGAGCTGCAGGCGCGGCAACGGCAGCCGGGGCTGGAGTGGCAGCAACTGCTGGAGCCGCAGGTGTTGCACTCGCTGTCGCTGTTCCAACTGCACCTTCCGCCTCAATCACCAGCAGAATACTGCCTTCGGCAATTTTATCGCCCAGCTTGACTTTCAGCTCTTTGATCACGCCCGCGTGGCTGGCAGGAATTTCCATGCTGGCTTTATCGGATTCAACCGTCACTAAGGACTGATCCACCTTGATCGTATCGCCGACCTTGACCAGCACTTCAATCACTTCGACTTCTTTGAAGTCGCCGATATCGGGAACTTTAACTTCGATAGCACTCATAGCCTGGTCTCCGCTCACAGCAAGGTTTTACGCAGATCAGCCAACACGTCGGCCAGATAAGCAGTGAATTTCGCGGCCATCGCGCCATCAATCACGCGGTGATCGTATGACAGCGACAGAGGCAGCATCAGACGCGGCTGGAATGCTTTACCATCCCACACCGGTTTGATGCTGGATTTCGACAAGCCCAGAATCGCCACTTCAGGTGCATTGATGATAGGCGTGAACGCCGTACCGCCAATACCGCCGAGCGAAGAAATCGTGAACGTTGCCCCTTGCATATCAGCTGGTTTCAGTTTGCCTTCGCGCGCTTGCGCTGACAGATCTCCCATTTCCTGTGCGATCTGCGACAGGGTTTTCTGATCCGCATTTTTGACAACAGGCACCACCAGACCGTTCGGCGTATCGGCAGCAAAACCAACGTTGTAATACTGTTTCAGGATCAGGTTTTCACCGGTAGCATCGAGCGAAGAATTAAATGCCGGGAATTTTTTCAGCGCAGCCACACTCGCTTTAATCACGAAAGCCAGCATAGTCAGCTTGACGCCGGATTTTGCCATCGCTTCGTTCGACGATTTACGGAAATCTTCGAGGCCGGTGATGTCGGCTTCATCAAATTGCGTGACGTGCGGGATCATGACCCAGTTACGATGCAGATTCGGGCCGGACAGTTTTTTGATGCGTGACAAAGGTGAAATTGTCGTCGCGCCAAATTTGCTGAAATCCAGCGATGGCCACGGCAATACATCAAGGCCGACGCCGCTGCCATTTTTCGCCGGAGCAGAAACCGCAGCAACAGCTGTGCTGCCAGCCATGATGCCTTTGACGAAGTTCTGCACATCTTCCTGCGTGATCCGGCCTTTCTGGCCAGACCCGGCAACGCGGCTCAGATCAACACCGAGTTCACGCGCAAATTTGCGTATCGATGGTGAGGCATGCGCTTTACCGGCAACCGCAGTCGCCACTGGTGCCGCAGTTGTTACCGCAGGTGCCGCTGCAACCACCGGCGCGGATGCAGGTACTGGTGCTGCGGCCACTGGCGCGGCGGGCGTCGCAGGCGCAACAGCTGGCTGAGCTGGTGCAGCTGCAGGCGCTGCCGCATCGCCACTGGCTTCGACGATCACCAGTAACGAACCTTCGGCGACCTTATCACCAACTTTAACTTTAATTTCTTTAACCACACCGGCATGGCTGGACGGGATTTCCATGCTGGCCTTGTCTGATTCGACCGTGATCAGAGATTGATCGACTTTGATGGTATCGCCGACTTTGACCATCAGCTCAATGACTTCCACTTCCTTGAAATCACCGATATCCGGTACTTTGACTTCAATTGCGCTCATAAATTAGCTCCGTTATTTCAGGTAGGGTGCGACGTGCGCACCTTGATTTGGTGCGCACGGCGCACCCTGCCTCATGCTGTTACACAGTCACCGGATTTGGTTTGTCTGCGTTGATGCCATATTTCGCGATTGCCTGAGCCACCACGGAAGCAGACAAAGCGCCTTCGTCAGCCAGCGATTTCAGCGCAGCGATCACAACGAAGTAACGATTCACCTCGAAGAATTCACGCAGTTTGGCACGTGAATCGGAGCGACCGAAACCATCAGTTCCCAAGACCTTGTAGCTACGGTCTTTCGGGATGAAAGCACGTACCTGTTCAGCAAACGTACGCATATAGTCCGTCGATACCACGATAGGGCCTGTCGTGTCTTTCAGACACTGAGTGATGTATGGCAAACGTGCGTCTTCAGTCGGATGCAACATATTCCAGCGTTCAGCATCCTGACCATCCCGCGCCAGCAAAGTGAATGAAGGTGCAGACCAGACATCGGCTGCGATGCCCCAGTCAGATTGCAACAATTCAGCAGCGGCAATCACTTCGCGCAGAATCGTGCCGGAACCCAGCAACTGTACGCGATGTTTGGTTGTTTCTGCTGATTTTTGCAACTGGTACAGACCTTTGATAATGCCCTCTTCCTGACCCGCTTTCAGACCCGGATGGCTGTAGTTCTCGTTCATCAGCGTGATGTAGTAGAACACGTCTTCCTGATTCGTCACCATACGACGCAGGCCGTCATGCATGATGACCGCCACTTCATGCGCAAAGGTCGGATCGTAAGGCACGCAGTTCGGAATCGTCGATGCCAACACATGGCTGTGACCATCTTCATGCTGCAAGCCTTCGCCGTTCAGCGTCGTGCGACCGGCTGTACCGCCAAGCAGGAAGCCGCGTGCACGCATATCGCCCGCAGCCCAGGCCAGATCGCCGATACGCTGCAGACCAAACATCGAGTAATACGTGTAGAACGGAATCATCACGCGGTTATTGGTCGAGTAGGAAGTCGCTGCGGCGATCCACGAACTCATACCACCGGCTTCATTGATGCCTTCCTGCAAAATCTGACCAGCTTTATCTTCGCGGTAGTACATGACCTGATCTTTATCGACAGGCTCATACAACTGACCAACCTGACTGAAAATACCGATCTGACGGAATAAACCTTCCATACCGAAAGTGCGTGATTCATCCACCATGATAGGCACGACGCGCGGGCCCAAACTCGCATCCCGCAGTAAGGTCGTCAGAACGCGGACATACGCAGCAGTGGTGGAAATTTCGCGGCCTTCAGCGGTGGGTTCGAGCATCGCCTGAAACGCAGATAATGCTGGCACGACCAGCGCTTCATCCGCTTTCTGACGGCGTTGCGGCAGATAACCGCCCAGTGCTTTACGACGCGCATGCAGGTATTGCATTTCCGGCGTATCGTCAGCTGGTTTGTAGAAAGGAATGGCTGGCAGATCAGCGTCAGCGATCGGCAACTGGAAGCGGTCGCGCATGGCTTTGATCGCTTCATCATCGAGTTTCTTGGTATTGTGCGCGGTATTACGTGCCTCGCCGGATTTACCAAAACCGAAGCCCTTGATACTTTTCGCCAGAATCACAGTTGGTTTGTCTGTGCTTTCCTGTGCCACTTTATAAGCAGCATAAATTTTGTGCGGATCATGACCACCGCGGGTCAGACGCCAGATATCGTCATCCGACATTTTGCTGACCATTTCCAGCAATTTAGGATGTTTGCCAAAGAAGTGGGCACGGACATACGCACCATCTCTGGCTTTGTAGTTCTGATATTCACCATCAACGGTTTCCATCATCACTTTTTGCAGGATGCCTTCTTTGTCTTTCGCCAGCAATTCATCCCAGCCACTGCCCCAGATCACTTTGACGACGTTCCAGCCTGCGCCACGGAAATCGGATTCCAGTTCCTGAATGATTTTGCCATTGCCGCGTACTGGGCCATCCAGACGCTGCAAATTACAGTTGACCACGATCACCAGATTATTCAATTGTTCGCGGCCTGCCATACCGATTGCGCCCATGGATTCCGGCTCATCCATCTCGCCATCGCCACAGAATGCCCAGACTTTCCGTTTCTCTGTATCCGCAATACCACGCGCATGCAGATACTTGAGGAAACGCGCCTGATAAATCGCCATCAATGGCCCCAAGCCCATCGATACGGTTGGGAACTGCCAGAAATCCGGCATCAGTTTTGGATGTGGGTACGAGGACAAACCTTTGCCGTCAACTTCGCGGCGGAAATGCTGCAACTGTTCTTCGGTCAGGCGACCTTCCAGAAATGCGCGGGCATAAATACCTGGCGCAGAGTGACCTTGGATGTACAACAAGTCACCGCCGTGGTCTTCGGTCGGTGCATGCCAGAAATGGTTGAAACCTATGCCCAGCATATTGGCCAGCGAAGCAAAGCTGGATAAATGGCCACCCAGATCGCCATCCAGACGATTGGCTTTCACCACCATCGCCATCGCGTTCCAGCGCATCATCGAGCGCAGTTTTTCTTCGATTTCCAGATTACCTGGGCAATGTTCACCCTGATCGGCCGGTATCGTATTGACGTAAGCGGTATTGCTGGAGAACGGGATATGCGCACCGCGGCGGCGCGCCAGATCAACCATGCGCTCCATCAGGTAATGAGCACGCTCAGGGCCTTCATTCTCAATCACGGATTCGAGTGCATCAAGCCACTCGTTCGTTTCCATGACATCTGGATCATTGACGGCTTGCGCCAGAACTTGGTCTATCTGGGGTGACATAAGAGGCCTCCTGTTGGTGCGCTTTCGAGGTGAGCGCGCGTTAGCGTATCGACGAATATAAACTGAAATTTTATTTATGCAGGCATTCTAGCAGGGGTTTTTTAATTTTCCAAATAGCGATATTCAATTTTATAATGTGAAATTTTGTTTGCGGCGCAACATATTTTATCGCCTGCTTTTTAACGAAAGTTACCGCATGGAATAGTCAGCTCCCGCACCCGGAAACCGATCCGGCAAACCTGATTCTCATCCGCCATCTGACCAAGGTAGTGCACAAAAATGGGAAATGAAACTTTTACAGGCATACATGGCGAAAACAAGCGCAGAAAGACAAGCAGCACGGCGTTGCTTGTCTATACCTGTTTTTGAATTTATATCAGCGAGAAAGACGGCTGGAAGAAGTCAGCATCTGCGATGTCATGAGCGAGCGCGATGACAGAAACACTTGAGCAGAACAGCAGCAAAATAGCTGGACAACCAAAAGCTGCGCAGCATGACGCCCTGTTATTTTTTAAGGCTTTTGGCTTTTTTAGCTTTCAAAAAGACCGGGCCCCATATCGGATGACCAATTTCATTCGGCATCAGATCAAAGTTGGGATCAAGCTTTAAGGCCCGCTCAAATTGCTGACGGCACAGTTGTGTTCTGGATGTTACGCAATAGCTGAACGCCATTGTTTTCAGCGCATCGAGTTGTATCGCCTTGTTATGACCATTCCAGATCTCGGTCGCGCCACTGAGTTTTTTGATCGCGCCGTTGTAATTACCGTCGTTATATAAGGCGCTTCCCTCGTTGTAAGCCTGCACATCAGGGCTGATCACCGGTGCTGGTGCTCCGGCTTCAGTTGCTGGATTAGCCGCTGCTACAGGTTTTGCCTCTTTCGATTTGACGGCCGCTTTTGGCGCCGGAACGTTCTTTGGAGCTGTTTCGCATCCCGGCAAAAAGGTGCATACGAGAAGCAGGCTGCAGACAGGAAAAAGGCGGAATCTATTCTTCATTTTACTCAAACTTATTTAGCAACGAACTCATGCTCGATGACGCTGGCATTATTTTTACCAGCGTCAACCTCGATCAGATAGTCGGGGAAACCTGGATTGGTAATCCTGATTTTATGCTTACCCTTGGTCAGACTTAAATTCTTCAGCGGTGGGCTGGCACCACTTTGCACACCGTCGACAAACACTGTGCCCCACGGCTTGACGGCAAGTTTAACATTGACTTTGCTGATCACAGGTTCCGCCGGAACACTCTGCGCCTTCGCCTGCTCTGCCGCCTGCGTTAATTCATTCAGACGTGCTTGCGCCGCTGCGGCATGTTTGCCATTCGGATACTGCTGCAAAAATGCGCTGATCGCTTGCGGCTCTGAATGATCACTGCCATTCAGTTTTTCCCATGCCTGCGCTTCTGGATCCGGGCTACTGGCCATATCTGATGCAAGCGGAATGGATGCCGTGGCCGCGACCGATGACGCAACGGTCTGCTGCTGTGCAACCGGCACGGTTGACAACACTGGTTGCACGCTCTCATGGCGACTGGCGAAATAAACACCGGCTGCCAGCAAAATCAGAATACCGCCGATAACAGCCTGTCCTGCGCGGGTGGTGGAACTCTGGCGTAGCGCTTGCAGTTTTTCACGCAACATACCGGGAATCGTACCGACGGTAACCGGCTTACCAAGACGCGTGGTCGTGGTAAGTTTTTGCGATGATGGATTGCTGGCATCCGTGCGCCCGCTTTCACTCGCCTTGCGCTGGGATGAGGATTTGCGCGATTTACGGGATGAGGCAAGCGCGCTGATACCAAGCAAGCGCCTGAATTCATCCATCGTTTGTGGTCTGTCCTGTGGCTGTATTGCCAGCCCTTGATCAACTGCACTCAGAAATTTTGTACTAAACCCTGGGTGAGGATCTTGCTGCAAAGGCACCAGCGTATCCTTTACCACACGTGCCACGGACATCACAGGCGGGGATTTGATAATCATGTAATACATGACCGCGGCCAGCGCATAAATATCGGTCCACGGCCCCTGACGCAGATCATCGTCATCCGCATACTGTTCGACCGGCGCATAGCCGGGTTTCAGAATAACGGTTAATCCTTGTGTCATGTCACCGATAATCTGCCGTGCTGAGCCAAAATCCAGCAACACCGCATCACCGTTTTTTTGCACGATAATGTTATCGGGTGACACATCTCTGTGCAGTATTCTGGCATGGTATAAAGTATCCAGCGCATCCAGAATTTGCCGGAAAATAAATTTGAGCCACGCTTCCGTCACGAGTTCGGGACGCGTGGCAGCAATCTCCTTGAGCGTCACGCCATCGTAGTGACGCATCACCATGTAAGCCGTCTTATTTTCTTCCCAGAAGCGATAAACTTTCACCAGCGACGGATGATCGAACTGCGCCAGCAAACGTGCTTCATTGATAAAGCTCTTGAGACCGGCATCAAACGTCGGTTTGTGCCGACCAGTGTGAACGACGACGCTGCCATCCTCTGCCCTGCCGGCAAGTGCGCCCGGCATATACTCCTTGATCGCTACGGTTCGCTGCAAGGAATGATCGAAGGCCAGATACACGATGCCAAACCCACCCTGACCAAGCACACCGGTAATTTCAAAATCATTCAGGCGAGTCCCTGTCGCGAGGCAATTTCCGGTTCCTGCCGGGTGCTCGTCTGCGACATCGTTATCGAGTAATTTAGTTGTATTCAAGGCTTACTCAGAGGCTAAAAATTAGAAGCTAAAATCAAAGGGTAAAAATGGCAGATCATGTCTTATCACAAAGCGCTGGCATCACGGACGCAAATGGCAAATGCTGAAAAATTATCCCGACTGACATCGGTGTTGGCGATATTTTTCTCGGCCATCGCATTCATCTGCTTCAACCACGCTTCGCTGCTCCGGCTTGCCAGCCAGCTCTGTTCTATCTGGTCTTCATGCACCCATTCCCAGAAGCCATCCGTACAGATAAGGAAGGCATCGCCTTCTTGCAAAGCCACGGCATCCAGTGTTACTTCCGGAACAATATCACCCTCGGCACCAACCGCGGCAAATAATATGTTGCGATGAGGATGTTGCCGTAGCGCTGCGTAATCCGCATAACCTGCGTCGACCATTCTTTGCGCCAGACTGTGATCTTTCGACACCGACAGTATTTTTCCCTGACGCAGCAGATAAATCCGCGTATCCCCCAGATGCGCCCACAAGGCGCAGCGATTCGCGATATCAATCAGCAGCGTTGCCATGGTCGAACTCATATTTTCCTGCCGGACGCTGGACGCTTTCTCTTGCCCAACCTGCTGTATCGCCGACTCTATATAAGAGCGCAAGGCATGGGCACTGAACGACGCATCTTTCCGGAACTTGGCTATGATACTCGCAGTAACCAGATTGGCGGCGGTTTCGCCGCCCAGATGCCCGCCGGTTCCATCAGCCAGTACGAAACAAGCGAGATCATCCTCAAACGCGCTGTCAAGTACATCCTGATTCGATTGCCGGTCACCGATCGCGTTAATGTATGCAGTATCCAGATGCATGGGCATCATCACGCAATCATTCAGAGCGCAGGGGATTCGTGTCTGGCACGTTCCACTTCGCGTTCATAAGCAGCTAAAAATTCTTTGCCGAACAAGGTCTGAAATTCGTCTTTCGATTCCAGCGAAAGATCTTCAAACATTTCCACAAAATGATCCCACATATCCGCTTTACGGCGTGCCGGATTCATCTTATCCATCAACGTCGGCACCGGCAACAAGCGCTCAAATCCAGCTGGTTCGAATTTTTTCTGCAGCGCATCCATCGCGGCCTTCATCCCGGCGACAACGCCCAACTGATGCGCGCGCAAATCCTGAAATGCATCTTCCATCGCTTCTGCCGGCGTCATAAAGCCGGGCATCTTTTTGCGCAGCATCTGCGTCAGTACCGTTTGACTATCCGGGAAAAATTTTAAGGGATTGTTTTTTCGTAACACCACCATGGTGACGTCCGCATTCACTTCGCGTTTCACCAATGCCCGTTGCGAAATCAAACCCATCGTTCCTTCCACCGACGTCGCCACTAATTTGCCTAATGTTTCCATCAGCTCCGTTGTCAGCCCGGAGGAAATGTGCAGGGAAGTCAGACCCGCGCCCTGCAAAAAGGCATTTAATAATTCATTGGAATCCGCAACAGCCTTCGCTGATTCGGCCAGTTTTGCGACATCTGCTACCTCGACCGCCTCAGCTACCACACCATCCGATGCTGGCTGCGTCGTGGTAGCCGATGACAGACTATGCGCATCGTCCTGATGCAAGTTTTCAGCAACAGCATCGGCGTCCGCACGCATTAAAAATCGCGGAGGTTGCGGCGTCTCTTTCCGGTCGCCTTGCAATGCCGCTGTTTTTACGAACGATACACTCTCGGTCGGAGCCGGTGCGGCAATGACATCTGTCACGCCGACCGCAGTTAACGTGGTGTCACTTTGCACCTCACTGGCAAGAACTTCGAGCACATATAAGCCAATCTGAATCTGGTCGCCGATATGAATAGCATAGTCATGCTCAGGATCGATTTCTTTACCGTTAACACTGACCGGATTCGCCAGACTGACATTCATCAGATAATGGTGTGTTCCATCGCTCCAGACTTTGGCCTGAGTGCGGGAAACGAAATGTTTGGGATCTGGTAAGACCAGAAAATTGTCGTCGCTGCGTCCTATCGTCTGCGGTGTTTCACTAAAGCTGGCCGCAACGGGGGAGATAGGAGTTTCATTGTTATATGAAACAACGGCAATTTTTATCATTTGTCATACTCCGGAATCAAAGCGGATAGGCCCACGGGAAAAGGAAAGCACCGGACGAGAGTCTGGCTGGTTTTAAACCAACCTGAGATTATCGCGCATTTATGGCGCATTATTTGCATCAGGCTTAGACAACGGCGTTAAATTTTTACCACGGCTGAACCACAACAATCAGCCAACTGGTAAAAATGGTGGTGATCAAAAGTACCATGCAAGTGACAAACCGGGCTTGCATAAGAGATCAAGATCACGTCAACTCACCGACGTAAACCAAGCATAAACATATCTTTCGATGTAACAAAAAAAGCAATATCCGAGTCTAAATAACATGAAGTAACGGCTTTACAACGATAAAGTAAGCAACACTATAAAAATTACACACAGTTACAAAAAAGCAATATGATCAGTGCTATAGTTATTCGCCGTTTTTGCGCAAAATATCGTTTTTTTAAAGCGAGGGTTCTATGAGTGATGCAGGGTCGGGTCAGCCGTTATTATCAGAAGTGACGGGATCTTTTCATTATCAGGAACTGATTGAGTCCAGGCTTGGGCAACCCATTGCGACTGATGTATTTAACGCTGATGCTGAACGCCTATCCTCTTCGCCGGGCGCCAGGCTGGCCGCAGCCCGCAATGCGTCTGGCTGGACTGTTGATCAGGTGGCGACGCAACTGAAAATAACACGTCACCAGATACTGGCAATTGAAGCAGACGATTATGACGTCCTTCCAGCACCGGCAATCGTCCGCGGTTTTGTCCGCGCATACGCCAAGCTGCTTAAGCTGGACTCTGCGCCATTGCTCGAGTTGATGCCGGATGTGCACGGTAAGAAAAAGTTGCCGTCTGCAAAAGGCAGCAAAGCGCGGGCTTCCGCCGATAGCGGTAAGCGTTCCGCGACAAATGCAGGGATAGCCCCACCCACAACCGCACTCTTTATCTATGCTTTGTGCGTATTAGGACTGGTGCTGGCCGTCGTCATGTATAAATAGCCTTGTTGACACTCGCTGCGGGCATCATCGCTTTGTCCGCTACTGTCGATATTTCAGATACTCCCCCATAAATTATCAAAATCTCCCCTAATGTCTTTGAAATCATTGGGGCTGTAAATATACTCCCCCGGAGTATATTTACAGTTAAAAACAACTCGATCTGGTTCTCTGCGCTAAATATCATTGCAACTCCGGTTCACGGCACATGTCTGAGCGCAGCCTCAACGTGATATACGTGATATTTCAGCTATCCGGCACTCAGACTTCTCACGCAGGCATACGTTTGCATTCTGCCTCACTCTGCATAGTTATCCGGTGAGCCACCGCATAATTTATAATCGCGGCTTGATCTTCTTTTGCAAAGCCCATCATGACTGCCCAAATTATCAGCGGAACAGAACTCTCCCAACAAATTCGTGCCGATGTCACGCACCGTGCTGCTGCCCTGACAGCGCAAGGAAAACAGCCGGGTCTGGCAGTCATTCTGGTCGGTGAAAACCCGGCCTCGCAGGTCTATGTCCGCAACAAGGTGAAAGCATGTGAAGACTGCGGTTTCTATTCAGTGCTGGAAAAATATGCCGCCGATCTCAGCGAAGCCGATTTACTCGCCCACATCGAAAGACTGAATCAGGACCCGAAAATTAACGGCATTCTGGTGCAACTGCCTTTGCCTGCGCACATCAACGCGAATAAAGTCATCGAGGCGATCGCCGCAGAAAAAGACGTCGATGGCTTTCATATCAGCAATGCCGGTTTGCTGATGACAGGCCAGCCGCTGTTCCGTCCATGTACACCATACGGCGTCATGAAAATGCTGGAATCGATTGATTACCCGGTGCGCGGTGCGAATGCGGTCGTGGTCGGTGCGTCGAATATCGTCGGTAAGCCACAGGCGATGTTGCTCTTGCAAGCCGGTGCCACCGTCACCATCTGCAATTCCAAGACCCGCGATCTGGCTGCGCATACGCGCAACGCCGACATTCTTGTTGTCGCCACTGGCAAACGCAATATCGTTACCGCAGACATGGTCAAACCAGGCGCCGTTGTGATTGATGTCGGCATGAATCGTGATGACGACGGCAAACTCTGTGGCGACGTTGACTATGCGCCAACCAAAGAAGTCGCGGGTTATATCACACCGGTTCCGGGTGGCGTAGGTCCTATGACCATCACCATGTTACTGGTCAACACGATTGAAGCTGCCGAAAGAAATTAAGATGACAACCAGTTCTCCATTACTCGACTTTACCGACCTGCCACGTTTTGCCGATATCCGCGCCGAACACATCACGCCCGCCATCACCAGCCTGCTGGCGGAAAACCGTGCCGTGGTCGAACAACTGTCCGCCAGTCAGGACGAAGTGACGTGGGAAAATTTTGTTGAGCCACTGGAGAACGCCACCGAAAAACTGGGCCGTGCCTGGGGCATCGTCAGCCATCTGAATGGCGTAGCCGATACGCCGGAATTGCGGGCGGCCTACAATGAAAATCAACCGGCGATCACAGAGTTCTGGACCGAGCTGGGACAAAATCTGGCGTTGTTCGGCAAATACAAAGCCTTGCGCGCACAAGCCGGATTTGATGCATTGCCTGTGGCACGCAAAACTATCATACAAAACGCGATCCGTGATTTCCGTCTGGGTGGCGCTGAGTTGCCGGATGAACTGAAACAACGCTATGCAGAAATTCAGGAAAAACACGCGATGCTGACCACGCGTTTTTCCGAAAATGTACTCGATGCCACCAATGATTATGCGTTACTGATCAGCGACATCAACGAACTCAAAGGCGTACCGGAAGATGTGATTCAGGCAGCCAAAGCAACGGCTGAAAAAAATGGTAAAGCCGGTTATCAGTTCACCCTGCATTTCCCGTCCTATTTCCCGTTATTGCAGTACGCCGATAATCGCCAGATTCGTGAAACGATTTATCGCGCGAATGCCACCAAGGCATCTGAATTAGGTGCGAAACCTGAGTGGGATAACACCGCAATCATTGCGGAATTGCTGCAGTTACGCAAAGAAGAAGCAGAATTACTCGGCTACCGGAATTTTGCCGAAGTCTCACTCGTGAGCAAAATGGCAGAGTCACCGGCGCTGGTCAGCCGCTTTCTCGAAGACCTCGCGCAACGCGCGCGCCCTTATGCCAAAAAAGACTTGCAGGAATTACGCAGCTTCGCCGCAGAACAATTAGGCATCAGCACGCTCGAAGCGTGGGACGTCACCTATGCCTCCGAAAAACTGCGCGAACAGCGCTATGCGTTTTCTGAGCAGGAAGTGAAATTGTATTTCCCCGAGCCGCAAGTCATCAGCGGCTTATTCCGCGTGATTCAGACCTTGTTCGGCGTCACCATCCGTATCGATAAAGCGGATACCTGGCACCCTGATGTGCAGTTTTATCGCATAGAAAAAGACGGCCAACTGATCGGTCAGTTCTATCTTGACCTGTATGCGCGTCAGGGCAAACGCGGCGGCGCCTGGATGGACGATGCCCGTGGTCGCCGCAAAAACGCCGATGGCATACAAACACCGGTTGCCTATCTGGTGTGCAATTTCACCGAACCTGCGACGGTGGATGGTGTGCGCAAACCAGCTTACTTTACCCACGATGAAGTGATCACGCTATTCCATGAATTTGGTCATGGCCTGCATCATCTGCTGACGCAAGTTGATGATTTATCGGTATCCGGTATTTCCGGCGTGGAATGGGATGCCGTCGAATTACCGTCGCAATTCATGGAAAATTTCTGCTGGGAGTGGGATGTGCTGCAACACATGACCGCTCATGCCGACACCGGCGAATCCCTGCCGCGCAGCCTGTACGACAAGATGATTGCGGCGAAAAATTTTCAGTCCGGCTTGCAAACCCTGCGTCAGGTCGAATTTGCGCTGTTCGATATGCGCCTGCACGATCAGTTTGATCCGCACGGAACGCAGTCGGTGCAGGATATTCTGAATCAGGTCAGAGAACAGATTTCTGTGTTTACCGCACCGGAATTCAACCGCTTCCAGCATGCATTCAGCCACATCTTTGCCGGCGGTTATGCCGCTGGTTATTACAGTTATAAATGGGCCGAGGTATTATCTGCCGATGCCTATGCGGCGTTTGAAGAACACGGTAAAACCGCGGGCAGCAATCTGTCACGCACAGCGGGACAAAAGTTTCAGAAAGAAGTACTGGAAGTTGGTGGCTCACGCCCGGCGCTTGATTCATTCAAAGCCTTCCGTGGCAGAGAGCCCGCCATCGATGCTTTATTACGCCATAGCGGCATGTCAGCCTGAAGGAGCACACCTTGAAACGAACAACCTCAGCAAAGCATTTCCTGCTTCTGCCCTTGATGTTACTGGCAGTGCAAGCGCAGGCACAGCTGTATAAATCTGTTGGACCGGATGGAAAAATCACGTATTCCGACACACCGCCACAGGCGAATCAGAAATTGCTGGAAAAAAAAGAATTGTCCGGCTCGGTCAGCACAGCGAATTTTCCTTATGAGCTCGGGCAGGCTGTCTCAAAAAATCCGGTGACCATTTACACAGCGGCCAATTGCGCACCCTGTAATGATGGAAAAAATCTGTTGAAATCCGCCGGTGTTCCTTTTTCAGAAAAAACTGTCAAAACATCCGAAGACATAGAAAAGCTGAAGCAAATCAGTGGCGACACCCAGCTTCCTGTGATGCAAATCGGCAGCAAGAAATTACGTGGTTACAATGCTGACGACTGGAAAGCTGCGGTAACGTCTGCCGCTTATCCTGCCAGCAACATGCTGCCGCCGGATTATCGTTATCCGACAGCAGAAAGCGCAGCACCCGCAGCACCGACAACGACAACTGGTGAAAAGCCCACACAGCAGAAAAAGCCTGCCAACGTTCCGGCCAAAAAGCCTGCGTCAGAAAATGACTTCCGCTTCTGATATGACGCGTATCGATTTCCACAGTAATGTCGCTGACAAGCTTCATTACGCCTGCCGACTGATACGCAAGGCGCGCGCAGCGAACAGCAAAGTCGTGGTCTATCATCATGATCTGACTGTTCTGCGCCACCTGGATGAAGCACTGTGGACCATCAGCGAAGCCGATTTTTTACCGCATGTCATGGCCGATGACGCACTGGCATCAATGACGCCGATTGTCCTCAGCAATACGCGTCTGGATCAAAGCCCGCATTTTGAATTGCTGGTCAATCTGAGTGCCTCGGTGCCGGAACATTTCCCTCTGTTTGGCCGCATGATAGAAATCGTCTCAGGCGACCAGCAAGACACGCTGGCAGCGCGCGAACGCTATCGCCACTATCAACAGCAAGGCCACACTCTCAGCCATAACGTCGCTAAATAATATGAATACCTCGATTGATGCCAGCATCCCCGTTCTCACCGAAATTATCCTCCCAGTTACTGAAACTGTGGATCAGGCTCTTGCTGAGGCTGGAACGGTAACAGCTGCAACAACATCCTCATCTCCATTACCAAACCCGCCGCCTGCCATCATTGCCCAAGCGGATGCCGAGGCAACAAATGTCAGCGTTCCAGAAGAACACTGGCAAACACTGGAGCAAAGTTTAAAAGAAGACGTACTGAAGCACGTTCTGGCGCGCGTCGACTTTGTTCTTGAACATAGAGTCAGGGACAATCTTGCCGACGTATTGCAGACAGCGGTTGAGGGCTTGGCGAACGAGATTCGCGCCGGTCTGAAAAACTCACTGGAAGAACTGGTCACCAGGGCTGTCACCCAGGAAATCAACAAGGTGAAGAATTCAAAATAGTTTTTTATCTCAATGTTGCAACACCTCGTTCCATTCTTTCAGGCTAGTTTTCTGCGGTCAGACGACTGCATTCGGCGCGCCGTCTGACCTATCCTGCCAGCAACATATCCAATGCACGCACGTTCGGGTGACGCACAAAGTCGATCACAATAACGTGGTGCGCCGCACAAAATCAGCCTCTTACTGATGTAAAAAACCACCAGAATTAAAAAAATATTGTCGCTATCAAATAAAATTTCAAAGCATTTTTCACTCGCATTTTCATGAGGTCGCACCAACTTTGTGCGCCTCGCCCTAAGTTATCTCTGCCCACGCCTTACCGCCTCAGCATTTGTCCTTAGTCAGAAAACCTTCCCACCCTGACATCGGCACTATCGTGGCAAACCTTATGAACATGGGATGGCTGCGACATAACATTTTGATGCACTGCAAAGAAGTGTTCGCGAGATGGACAACGGTTGCTTATCAAGGCTTCAACATTAATAATCGACGCTGACTTTCTATGAGTTAAAAGCTGGCAATCCCGGTTAAAAAAATGCCCGATTTTGGCGCATGGAAAAATCATTCGGATAAAAAAAAATCATGCTAAAGAGCTTTCCGAAATTTTTTTTCTGTTGTACCTTTTGTATATTCAGTTTCCTGAATAGGTTGGCATTACAGTTTTGTAGCCCTACTTTTTAATCCTCAAGGGAGTATGTTCATGTCGTTAAAAACTAAAATGATTCCACTGGCTGGCGCGATCGCTTTCGCATTTGCCGGTTCTGCGGCAGCTCAGGAAGTCGTTATTAAAATTGGTCACGTCGGCCCAGTTTCCGGCGCTATTGCCCACTTAGGTAAAGACAATGAAAACGGCGCCAAAATGGCGATCGAAGAGTTGAATGCAAAAGGCGTGATGATAGGCGGCAAAAAAGCAAAATTCGAATTGCTGGCTGAAGACGACGGCGGCGATCCTAAACAAGGCACGACTGTTGCGCAAAAACTGGTTGATGCCAAAGTCAACGGCGTCATCGGCCATCTGAATTCAGGAACAACAATCCCAGCATCCAAAATCTACAACGATGCAGGTATTCCACAAATTTCCCCATCTGCAACAGCAGTTCCATACACCAACCAAGGCTTCAAAGGCGCATTCCGCGTAGTAGCTAACGATGGCCAGTTAGGCGGCACTTTGGGTCGTTATGCTGTACAGATCAGCAAAGCGAAAAAAATTGCAGTGATTGACGATAAAACAGCCTATGGCGAAGGCGTGGCAAAAGAATTCGTCAAAGGTGCTAAAGGTAAAGGTGCAGAAATCCTCGTTCAGGAACATACAACGGATAAATCGAATGATTTCGCCGCAATTCTGACCACAATCAAAGCGAAAAAACCTGATCTGATTTTCTTCGGTGGTATGGATGCGGTTGCCGGTCCTATGCTGCGTCAGATGAAAGCATTGGGCGTGAATGCAAAATTCATGGGCGGCGATGGTATCTGCACAACCGATCTGGTTAAACTCGCTGGTGATGCTATCGGCGAAGGCCAGGTCGTCTGCGCTGAAGCTGGTGGTGTTCTCGACGCGCAAAAAACAGCGAACGACAACTGGAAAGCAGCTTACAAGAAAAAATTCGGCGTCGATGTTCAGATCTATGCACCGTATGTTTACGATGCTGTGATGACGATGGTCGAAGCAATGAAACAAGCTAATTCTGCAGAACCGGCAAAATATTTGCCAGTACTGAAGAAAATCAAATACAAAGGCGTCACTGGCGATATCGCATTTGATGACAAAGGCGATATCAAAGACGGTACACTGACTTTGTACACATACAAAGGCGGCAAACGTGATCTGTTGGCTGTGACGAAATAATCAGCGTCAAGATCAGCTTCAAGTTCAGACAAAAAAAGCCCGGTTCATTTGAACCGGGCTTTTTTATTAATGATGATCTGCATTTTTCAGCAGTCTGTTTTGCTTATTTCAATGCCAGAATCCACTTAACCAAAGTTTTAGCTTCTGCTTCTGTGACCTGCGGATTCGCTGGCATAGGGATCGCGCCCCAGGTACCGCTACCACCTTTGATGATTTTTTGTATCAGTTTCGCTTCTGCAGTTTTATCGCCCGCATATTTTTTTGCTACTTCTTTGTAGCCAGGACCGACGACTTTATTATCAACCGCATGACATGCCAGACAATTTTTCGCTTTTGCCAGATCGGCATTTGCCAGCGCCGAGCCAGATGCCAATACTGCCAGAGCAGCACCTACGATTAAGGAATATTTCATTGTTCTCTCCAGGTTAAAAATGCCGTTTCATTTTAACGCTTTTCAGAGATTTGAACACGACTGAAAACATGCTGGTTGACCTGCCACGCAATACGTTTTAATCTGCTGACAAAAGGAAACTAATTATGCTACTGATCATCCCGCTGTTCTTATTGCTGGTCTTAAAACTTGCCGAAGTGTCGGTGTTCGCCACGATGTCCTGGTGGTGGATTATTGGCGGCGCAATATTTGCCTTTTTGTGGTTTGAATTTTTCGAACGCATGCTGGGTCTGGATAAACGCAAAGATGATGCGCACTTCGAAAAAATGAAGGCAGAACGCCTGAAACGGACGTTTGATAAAAAAGTCGGTCGTCGTTGATGACGCTCAGTTTTAAGAAAACACAAAGCCGACATTGGGTCGGCTTTTTTTACGGACAAGAAAACCGGTAATCTTCACGCATGAGCAATTCTGATCTGCGCCATCTGGAATTACGCCAGCTTCGCTATTTCATCGCGGTTGCGGAAGAAATGCATTTTGGCAAAGCCGCACTACGCCTGAATATGACCCAACCGCCGCTATCGCAGGCGATTCAGTCGCTCGAAACCTTGCTCGGTACCGCACTGTTTATCCGTACCACCCGCCATACCGCGCTGACGCCCGCTGGGATTGCTTTGCTGCCGGAAGCCAGACGGCTGCTGGAACAGGCCAATAGTCTGCGTCAGTTGGCACAAAGAGCCGCCGCTGGCGCACAGGGGCATTTGTCTCTCGCCTTCGTCTCCGTCGCCGATTACAGCATACTGCCGCCGACGTTGCGGGCGTTCCGGCAAAGTCATCCCGACGTCAGCATAGAGTTGCGTGAAGCCACGACCGATGTCCAACTCGATGCGCTGGAAAAAAGTGAAATTGATGCAGGCTTTATGATTCCGCCTTTACCGGAAAAGCTGCAACAGCTTTTGTGCTATCAGAAAATTCTGACCGAACCGCTGATGCTGGCGGCACCTGAGCACTTACTACCGCGTCACAGCTCACTCAAAATGGAAAACTGTCCGGATCTGCCATTAATCTTATTTCCCCGCAAAATCGCGCCGTCATTGCACGATGCGATACTCGGCCATTTCCATGCGGTGGGGAAAACGCCGGTGATCGGCCAGGAGGCAATACAGATGCAAACCATCGTCGGTCTGGTCTCGGCTGGCATGGGTATCGCACTTGTGCCACAATCCGTCTCGAACTTGCAGCGCCCCGGCGTGGTCTATCATCCGATTGAACATGCCACACCCGCAGTAGAGATCGGCATCGTCTGGCGTAAAGATAATCCGTCAGCAGTGCTCGCCTCCTTTTTACAGCTTTTACATACAACCACATGCTGATTCATCCTAATCCTGATCCCGTCGCTTTTGCCATTGGCCCCCTTTCCGTGCATTGGTATGGCCTGATGTATATGGTCGCCTTTGCCCAGTTTATTGTGCTGGGCCGTTATCGCCTCAGATTGCCGCATGTCGCCGCCAAAGGCTGGACCCGCGAACATATCGACGACATGCTTTTTTATGGCGTGCTTGGCGTGATTCTCGGCGGTCGTCTTGGCGAAGTGCTTTTTTACGGACTGCCCTACTACCTCGACAATCCGCTGGAAATTTTCAAAGTCTGGAAAGGCGGCATGTCATTTCATGGCGGGTTTCTCGGTGTGCTGATTGCGATGTCCTTGTGGGCGCGTAAAGCAAAAATGCATCTGGCGGATGTGTACGATTTCATCGCGCCGCTCGTGCCGCTGGGTTATGCGGCTGGCCGCATCGGCAACTTCATCAATCACGAATTGCCGGGGCGCGTTGCCTCCGCCGATTTACCGTGGGCGATGATCTGGCCCGGCGTCGATCATCCTGTGCATCCATCGCCGCTGTATCAGGCATTGGTCGATGGTGTTTTACTGTTCATTATTTTGTGGATCTTCGCCAGCAAAGCGCGGCCACGGCTGGCGGTCGGTTCGCTGTTTGTGATCCTGTACGGCTGCGCCCGCTTCTGCACAGAATACTTCCGCACGCCGGATTACGAAGTCAGTTTTGCCGGACTCACGATCTCTGCCGGACAGATGCTTTCTCTGCCTATGATAGTGGTCGGCGCGCTGCTGCTGTTCTGGTCTTACCGTCAGAAAAAATCCTCGTAATTGCTATAATTTGGGGGAGTATATGTAAAAAACACCTTAATCTCCGCGTAAATAAAGGAGGTTTAAATATACTCCCCCCAGTATAATTCATTCTTTTATCGCCTTAAATAGCCTCCTGAAGATCGCCTCAGCAATGCGTATTCAGACTAAAACTGGCGTCACCGACCGCATTATCCAGATAAAAAAAGCGACTGATTATTTCGCATTCTGACGAACTAATCAGCCGCTTTTTTGTCTCATAAAACTGGACAGCATTCTTCCCCTTGCATTACTTTTGATGCAGGTGGTTGAATGACATTTCTTGAACTCTATTTCAACCGAATTTAAAAATTAAAGGGACTCTCACATGCAACGCACCCTGCTCTCGCTTGCCGTCCTGGCAGCCATCTCTGCCGGCAGTACCGGCGCCGCTTTTGCCCAAACCACGACAACACCAGCCAACACGACCGCAGCCACAACGACTACCACAGCCGCCCGCAGTTCAGGCATAGACCTGCAATGGATAGATACCAGCGTTCGGCCACAGGATGATTTCTTTAAATTCATGTCCGGCAAATGGCTGGCGAATGCAGAGATTCCGGCAGACCGCGCCCGCTTTGGTTCTTTCGATCAGTTGCGCGACTTATCCGAACAACGTTCGTATGACATCATCAAAGCATTAGCCGCAGACAGCAAATTGAAAGCGGGCAGCAACGAGAAAAAAATCGCCGATCTCTACAATAGTTTCATGGACGAAGCACAGGCTGAGAAACTTGATATTGCGCCGCTCAAAGCGACATTCAACCGCATTGACCGTTTCACCAAAAAAGAAGATTTGCCAGCACTGATTTCTAATCTGTCCAAACTCGGCGTTTCGCTGCCGGTGCAATCCGGCATCGGCCAGGATGCACGTGATTCCAGCAAATACGCAGTGTATGTCAGTCAGGGTGGGCTGGGTTTGCCAGACCGTGATTACTACCTGAAAGACGACGATGCCAAGCTCAAAGGCTTCCGCGATGCTTACGTTAAACACATAGAAAAAATGCTGGAAATGAGCGGTCAGAAAGATGCTGAAAAAGCGGCTGCCAGCATTCTTGCCCTGGAAACAGAAATCGCGAAAATTCAATGGACCAAAGTCGAAAACCGGAACCCGGTCAAAACCTACAACAAAATTGAAAAAGCAAAATTAGCAGAACTGCTGCCCGGCTTCGACTGGACCGCGTATTTCGCAGGCACTGGCGTCGGCAACCGCGTGGATTACGTGATTGTCCGTCAACCGGGCTTCCTCAGTGGCATGGCAAAAATCATTCAGGACACACCTGTTTCCGTTTGGCAGTCCTATTACAAATGGAAAGTGCTGAGTGCGTATGCGAGCCTGTTATCGAAACGCTTTGTCGATGAAGATTTCAACTTCTCCAGCGTGACATTACGCGGCATTCCGGCCAACCAGCCTCGCTGGAAACGTGGTGTGGCACGCGTGGAAGAAAGCATGTCGGAAGCGCTGGGCAAACTGTATGTCGCCAAATACTTCCCGCCTGAGAATAAAGCACGCATGGAAGAACTAGTGAAGAATCTGACGCTCGCGTACAAACAAAGCATAGAAACGCTGGACTGGATGAGCCCTGAGACCAAAAAAGAAGCGCTCACCAAACTCGCTAAATTCACACCGAAAATCGGCTACCCGGATGTGTGGCGCGATTACAGCAAACTGGTCATCAAAAAAGACGATCTGGTCGGTAACGTAATGCGTGGCCGCGAACATGAATACTTACGCCAATTGTCCAAATTGGGTCAGCCAGTCAGCCGCAAAGAATGGGGCATGAGCCCACAAACCGTGAACGCGTATTACAACTCACGTCAGAATGAAATCGTATTCCCGGCAGCGATTCTGCAACCGCCATTCTTCAATCCGGCAGCAGATGATGCGGTGAATTACGGTGGCATCGGCGCGGTGATCGGCCATGAAATCAGCCACGGCTTTGATGATTCCGGCAGCCAGTCTGATGGCGATGGCAATCTGCGTGACTGGTGGACCAAAGAAGACAAAGCGAATTTCGGCAAACTGACCGCAGCGATGATTGCACAATACAACGCCTACAGCCCGCTGCCAGGTTATAACGTCAACGGCGCGCTGACACTCGGTGAAAACATTGCCGATAATTCTGGTTTATCAATCGCCTATAAAGCATATCAGATCTCACTCGGCGGCAAAGCGGCGCCGGTGATTGACGGTTACACTGGCGACCAGCGTTTGTTCATGGGCTGGGCACAAGTCTGGCGTGGTAAGGCGCGTGATGCCGAAGCGATTCGTCTGATCAACACCGACCCACACTCACCAGCGGCGGTACGTGGTAATGCGCCACTAACCAACCTGCCAGCTTTCTACTCTGCGTTTGGTGTCAAAGAAGGCGACAAAATGTACACCGCGCCAGAGAAACGTATCACGATCTGGTAATCGCATCAGCGATGTGAATCTGTATTCACATCACACCAAAAGCTGATTTCAACAATCAGACCAAGCTCTCTTTCTCTAAAAGGAAAGAGAGCTTTTTTTAAATTCAGCCTTGACATCGATCTGCGTAAGGCTTTACATTAAACCCATGCGTACATCCACTCATATCACTGCTGCGAAAACAACTGCCGGACACAGACCCGCTCTGCTGCTCGCGTTTTCGGGCTGGATGCTACTGACTCTGCTATCACTGGCATCTCTACTACTACCTAAATAAGCGCAGAAATTCTGCTAAAAAAGTAGTCTCAATCAGGTTTTACTCCCGTTTTTATTTTCAGTTTTTTCGACTTCACCGAAGTCTTCCTTCAGGAATCCGCATGTACATCAGCGCCAGATTGATCAGCCGTTTTCAGCATCGTAGCGACGCCGAGCTGATGCTGTCCATCGCTGTGCAAGCACTGCTATCCGTACTACGACTACCGATCGGTTAACTGGCCTCGCGTACTGTTTGCTGGCCGTCAGTTAACCTCTGAGCGCCAGCTTCATTCCGTTCAACAGTCCAGACCACTATCGCTTGAAAGCGAGGCGGACTGCCGTTAAAACCTAGCCGAGAGATACAGATGCTTGCTCAACCGTCGAACAAATACCGCCCGTTTCCTCCTATCGATTTGCCCACACGTCAGTGGCCAGAACGCGTCATCAGCGCAGCACCCATCTGGATGAGCACCGATTTACGTGATGGGAATCAGGCGCTGACAGAACCCATGAACAGCGCCACCAAATTGCGCTTTTTTGAAATGCTGACACGCATCGGTCTGAAAGAAATTGAAGTGGCGTTCCCGGCGGCATCGGACACCGACTTCGATTTCGTCCGTCAATTAATTACGGAACAGCGGATTCCTGATGACGTGACGATAGAGGTATTGACTCAGGCTCGCCCCGAACTGATACACAGAACCATCGCGTCGCTGAAAGGTGCGCGACGTGCGATCGTGCATTTGTATAACCCGATTGCACCCGCATTTCGCCGTATTGTCTTTGCAAAAAGCCGCGAAGAAATAAAACAAATTGCCATCGCCGGAACACAACTGATCAAAACGCTGACCGACGCACAACCGGAAACCGAGTGGATTTTTGAATATTCACCCGAAACCTTCAGCATGGCTGAGCTCGATTTTTCGAAAGAAATATGCGATGCCGTCAGCGAAATATGGCAAGCGACACCTGAGCGGAAAATCATCATCAACTTGCCAGGCACCGTTGAATCAAGTACGCCGAATATTTATGCAGATCAGATTGAATGGATGCACAGGCATCTCACTTACCGCTCTGCGACAGTGCTCAGCGTTCATCCGCATAATGACCGTGGTACCGCCGTTGCGGCAGCCGAACTGGCCATAATGGCCGGCGCCGATCGTGTTGAAGGCTGCCTGTTCGGTAACGGTGAACGCACCGGCAATGTCGATCTTGTGACGCTGGCACTGAATTTATATACCCAGGGGATACATCCGCAGCTTGATTTTTCTGACATCGATTCTGTGCGTCAGTGTGTGGAAGAGTGCAATCAATTGCCGGTGCATCCGCGTCACCCTTATGTCGGCGATCTGGTGCATACCGCATTTTCAGGCTCACATCAGGATGCCATAAAAAAAGGACTGGCTCAGCAAGACCCACAAGGTTTTTGGGAAGTTCCGTATTTACCTATAGATCCACAAGATATAGGGCGTAATTACGATGCAGTCATCCGCGTCAACAGCCAGTCAGGTAAAGGCGGAATGGCATTTTTACTTGAACATGAATATGGCATACGGCTGCCACGTCGCTTACAAATCGAATTCAGTCAGGTCATTCAGCGCGTTGCAGACAGCAGCGGCAAAGAAATGCAGGCGTCAGAAATTTTTCATATTTTCAGTCAGGAATACCTGACACCGTTTCCGCACTACGCTTATCAGGCACATCAGCTTCTGGAACACAGAGCACAGCCATCCGATTCAGCGCAATTATCGTTGCAGCTGGAGCTGCTGTTTCACGGACAATCACAAGTTATCCGTGCGACAGGCCGTGGCATTCATGAAACCTTACATCGGGCCTTTCAGTCACAAGGCATAGAACTGCAGATATTCAGCCACAGCGAAGAAAAAATACGTCAGAATCCAGAGAGTAAAGTGCTTTGTATTCTGGAAATACGAGTGAACGGCGCGCGCGAGTTTGGTGTTGCAATGGCCTATACCAGTGAGGCAGCGTCGATACAAGCCACCATTAACGCGATTAACCGGCGACAACATCAACGTCTGGAAGAAACAATACTCTGACGTTGGCACATTAAACCAACAATACCCGCAGCGGCATCATGGTTCGTGTTGATACCGCTGCAGATCGGCTACAAGTATTCTGATCATTACGTTAAACTGTCTGTCAACACTGAGCGAACCGGTTTTACTGATCGCGCTGTTTGGCAACGCAGCATCAAATCGTGTCGGGACAGGTACAGCTAAATTTATCCATGATCGCCTGAAGGAATTATATGGAACAGTATTGTGCAAAAGTGGTTTGGAATCGCGGTGAGCAAAATTTCAGTGATAATAAATATAGCCGCGGTCATGAATGGAAATTTGACGGCGGCCTGACGATACCTGCGTCTTCGGCGCCATCATCCGTTCCTCTGCCATTCTCGGTTGCAGAAAACATAGATCCGGAAGAAGCACTGGTCGCCGCGCTTTCGAGCTGTCATATGCTGTTTTTTCTCGCCTTCGCCAGCAAGCAAGGCTTTATCGTTGACAGTTATGAAGATAACGCCGCCGGTATCATGGAAAAAAATGAAAAAAGGCGGATGTCCATCACCCGCATAGAATTGCGCCCGCATACTGTATTTTCCGGGCCAACCATTCCGACTGCCGAACAAATTCTGGCGCTGCATCACTTGTCCCACGAACACTGTTATATAGCGAACTCTATACGTGCAGAAGTCGTCATTACCCCAGTGTGAGCGAATAAAATGTATACACCCGCAGTGTTCTCCGAGCAAAAAATTGAAGTGCTGCATGCACTGATAGCTGAACATCCGCTGGCAAGCATAGTGACTCAGGCTGAGGATGGCTTGACTGCAGATCATATTCCCTTGATCATCGCCCCGCCGAGTGCTGATGCGCCGTTCGGGACGCTGCGCGGACACGTCGCGCGACAAAATCCGCTATGGCAGTACCCGTCAGAAATGCTGTGTATTTTTCAGGGGCCGAGCGCTTACATCACACCTAGTTGGTATGAAGAAAAAAAACAGAATGGCGCCGTTGTTCCTACATACAACTATGCAGTGGTACACACATACGGAAAGTTACGTGTCGTCGAAGATCAACAGGAATTTCTCGCGCTGCTCAATAGCCTGACCACACATTTTGAGGCTCAACGGACGATGCCGTGGCACATCAGCGATGCCCCATCAGACTATATTCATCATCTGATGGAGGCCATCGTCGGCATCGAAATTCCCATCACCCGCATCACGGGAAAATGGAAAGCAAGTCAGAATAAAATAACGCAAAACCGTATCAATATTGCGATGGGTTTGCGTGAAGAAAATAATCAGGATGGCATTGCGATGGCAGACCTGATGGAACTAGCTTTGTTTTCTCCGAATGAAAATAACACGTAAAAAATATTGCGTTTTTTACGCCGGGTTTCATACAGCTGCAAATGCCGGCATCTCGTTGCAGTGTCTTGGAATACAAGTTGATACGTAAAAGGCTGCACGCCTGAACCGAATAGTTTTTCATTTTTTTTACTGAGAGTTTCTGCACCAAACAAAAAATCATTCCGCCCTGAAAAACAACTTCAGAAAGCATGCCATGCCGACGAAAAAGAACGTGTATTTCTATATCTACATTTCTTATTTTTTTACCGGACTCATTCTGATTTTTGCTTTGATTATGGGCGCGGTACAATTTCCGCACATGAGCAGAATCATTCTCGCTCAGGCGAACAATGCATATGAGCTGATCGGTAAAGAAATTACCACGGATGTCCGGGAAATTTATGAGCCGGTAAAAAACCAGACTGAAATTCTGGCGCAGATTCATCCCCTACCCGGTAACAGCCTGAATGAACGATTGCGGAATGTCGCCTATCTGGCGAAAGCAATAGAAAAACTGCCATCGGCAACCTCCACCTATGTCGGTTATGCCAATGGCGATTTTTTTCTGTTGCGTCAGTTTGCAAAATCGAATGGCGGCAAAGAAGTATTTAACGCCCCGCCCGATACCACCTGGATAGCGCAAAGCACCAGCCATGATCATGGCCATCTGGTCGAATACATTGTGTATCTGAACGGCAATCTCAAAGAAATAAAACGGCTGGAAATTCCTTTAAGAAATTTCGATCCACGTCAACGTAACTGGTACTTGTCTGCAATGGAAAATCAAACCAGGGCAAACGTATCGGAACCCTATTATTTCTTTACTACCGGACAAATCGGTATCACCTACTCACAGAAAATTGTGAATGAAGAAGCGGTGGTTGGCATCGACATTGAAATACCGACGATACAAGACATCATCAGGAATCACAACGTCACGCCCTCGACTTCGATTGCGCTGACGGACCAGCAAGGGCAGTTACTCGCGTGGAAAAACGGGCGCTATGGCAGCTATAAGCCGCAGATCAGCGTACGTAAGGATGGCAGCAAAGGCATGCCACTGCTCGCAGATCAGGATGCGCCTGTGCTGAATCAAATACGAAAAACTGACGGATCGGTGCCAGCAGAACAGGTTCACACTAAAAGTGCAGCGATTGATGTGCATGGTGAAACCTGGTCAACATATCAGACCAGACTGCACATTCCGGGTGGGCAGGATCTGAACATACTGATCGCCAGTCCGCATGCGGAGCTGCTGGCAGACATCTTGAGCATGCGCAAACAAAACATCGTGATATTTGCGCTACTGCTGCTCGGAGAAATCGGCGTAACAATTTATTTTTCACGTCTGGCGTCAAAGCCGTTGAATCAACTATCAGACGAAGCGAAAAAAATTGCGCACTTCGACTTTCACAGCAAAATAGAAATTGAATCGCGTATCAGAGAAATTGCCGATCTCGCTGATTCTATGAAAGGGATGAAAGCCACCATACAATCGTTTCTCGACATCGCCAGCAGTCTTGCATCAGAAAGTAATTACGATCGTCTGCTGGCCAGAGTTTTAAAAGAAATGTCTGAAATAACAGGTGCTAAATCGGGCCTGCTGTATCTGTACGAACCGCAAAAAAATGCGCTGAATGTTGTTCAGATTTATGCCGATCATCAAGTGATTGAAACAGATGCACAAAGCGTCGTCATGAGCGATCACAGCCATCCGGTTGTTGCGGCCTGCCATTCCGGTTCGCAAATTATGCAACTACAGGCAGGTGATCTGAAACTATTTTTCAGTGCATTACCAGAGTCGTCGCATGTAATGACACTGATTTCTATCCCTCTGAAAGACCGCAACAACACACTGTCAGGCGCGATCGCACTGGTGATTGACGCGGCCGGAATTGACGATGCTCATCTGGCAATGGCGGAAGCTGTATCTGGCGCTGCCGCAGTCGCAATAGAAAATCAACGTCTGATTCAGGAACAGAAAGCCTTGCTGGCATCGTTCATACAACTGATCGCCAGTGCGATTGATGCCAAAAGCCCCTACACCGGAGGACATTGCCAGCGCGTTCCTGTGCTGACAAAATTACTCGCACAAGCAGCCTGCAGAGAAACCAGCGGGCCTTATGCCAGCTTTGATCTGAATGACGAAGAGTGGGAAGAATTACATGTAGCTTCGTGGTTGCATGACTGCGGTAAAGTAACGACGCCGGAGTACATCGTCGATAAGGCCACGAAACTGGAAACACTGTATGACCGAATTCATGAAATACGCATGCGCTTTGAAGTAATGAAACGCGATGCCGAGATCGCCTGCTGGCAAGCCATTGCCAATGGCGGAAATACGGCAGAACTGAAAGAAAAACTTAGTTCCGAAATCAGACAACTGGATGATGACTTTGCCTTTATTGCCGAATGCAATGAAGGTGGAGAATTCATGGCGCCAGATAAAATCGCCCGTATAAAAGCGATCGCTGAACGAACCTGGCTCAGAACATTATCTGACCGCATCGGCATTTCACACGACGAAAAAGAACGCAAAAACTGTACTCCGGAACCGGCACTGCCCGTAAGCGAATACCTGCTCAGCGACAAACCTGAACATATTTTTACCCGCTCAGCACGCGATCACATTCCTGCAGATAATCCCTGGGGCTTCAAAATCAAGGTGCCAGAGAATTTATATAACCGCGGCGAGCTGTATAACCTGTGCGTAACCCGCGGCACACTGTCCGAAGAGGAGCGCTATAAAATCAATGAGCACATGACGCAAACCATCATGATGCTGGGAAAATTGCCGTTTCCGCGCTATCTGGCAAAAGTACCTGAAATCGCTGGCGGTCATCATGAGAAAATGGATGGCACCGGCTATCCGAAACGTCTGACCGGCACTGAGATGAGTATTCCCGCCCGTATGATGGCCATCGCTGACATCTTTGAAGCCCTGACCGCTGCCGACCGCCCGTACAAAAACGGCAAGACCTTATCCGAAGCCATCAGGATTATGAGCTTCATGAAAAAAGACCAGCATATTGATGGTGACTTGTTCACGCTATTCCTAAAATCAGGTATCTATCTCGAATACGCGAAAATGTTTATGAAGGCTGAACAAATTGATGAGGTTGATGTGAGTATGTATTTAGCATCAGCAGATCACCTTGAGTAACTCGGCAGTTGATGTCCTTAAGGCACAGTATGTTCACACCAGCTTGAGACACCGATGTCCGCTACAAATTTACAAAAAAAAACGGCTTATTTACTAGCCGTTTTTTTGTTTTCAAAGTATGCCAAATTAACGTTTCAAACCTGAGAATATCCCAGAGTAAGCTGTATTTGGCACTGACCAACGTCCAGTAACACTACCGTTAGCGGAATCAATACTGCCACTAAAAGTAGCGCTGCCTGCATAACCAGTACTTGTCATTGATACGCTACCACTGGACGAAACCGTACCTGAAACGGTAAACGTCAAGTTATAAACTGTGGAATAGCCAGTTCCGATAATACGACCATCATTTCCAAGGCTCACACTGAAGGTGCCATTGTCGGCGCCACTGAAACTACCTGAATAATTACCGGAAAAACTGGCTACCGTCGGTATGCTGCTACCAAATTGAAAGCGGCTGAGCGGAATCACGACTCCATTTGGCATGGTCAGGCTGGCCACTGTCGGACTCTGAAATTTCAGCGTCACATTACCAACGTTAGCGTTAACCATCTGTGCCGGCTTAAAAAGGCCGGTCAGCGTCTGGCCATTTCCATACTGTTGCCAAACACCTTGATAAGTATCTGTACTGACAGGTAAGGTCGGGCCAAAGGCGTACCAGGTAGGATTACCTGCAGCATCATACATATATCCGGCCATATACAGCGTCCCATTTTGCACTTCTATGGTGTAACCGCGTCCACCTTCGGCCGGATTCCACCACCAGCCAGTTTGCGGCGCAGTCGGTGACACAGGAGCATTAACGCCGCCAGCAACAATATTGAACCGTTCAATCGGAACCGTACCACCTGGCCACGTCATCACACCATGTGAAGGATCTGAGAATACGATGCTGACGTTACCGCTATTCATCGTTCCGGTCACAGGATGATAAGTGCCAGTCAATGACTGACCACCCAGATAAGTAATTAACGGCGCACTGAACGTCGAGCCTGACATGGCGGCAGGCCCTGCCGCAAGCCACGTTGCGCGCCCTGACGGATCATACAAGTAACCTGCAAGATAGATTGTTCCATTTTGTACTTCCAAAGCGAAACCTCGACCACCCTCGGCCGGATTCCACCACCAGCCAGACTGAGGTACAACTGCATACACATTTGCCACGAAAGCAAAAATAGCAATGAAGCTAAAAATTATATTTTTGCAGATTTTCAAATACTTCATATACCACCTTAAAAAATTGATTTATCGAGAATAATCAACGAGAAAAGTATGCACTTTTTCAAAGTTGAAAAGGCTAACATCAATACTTAATTGACAATTATTTTTTACAAATAGTTACCCCATTCTTCACGTCATTTTTTTGTAATCAAACGACTTTTTTCCATCTTGTATTACTTGAAAAAAAAGAAAATCCGCTTTTGCAGCAACAAAAGCGGATCAAGGTCGGTAAAAAAACGCAGATAAAATCTAATCGCCGGATACTTGCGCCTTCGCCAGCATTGCATGCAATAACACATTACATCCGGCGGCCAAATGCTCCGGCTTTGCATCTTCGATTTCGTTATGGCTGATACCGTCTTTGCAGGGAACGAAGATCATGCCCGAAGGTGCCAGTCTGGCGGTGTAGATGGCGTCATGACCCGCACCGGACACGACATCCATGGTGCTGTAACCCAACATGGCCGTTGCATTGCGCACGGCATCCACGCAATCAGGATGAAACGGACATGGCGGATAATAAGACACTCTTTCAACGCTGATCTGAAGCCCGCTGTTGTTACTGGTTTGTTCAACAAACGCCAGCATTTCCTGATGCATGGTATCGAGTAATTCAGAAGACACGTTGCGCAGATCAATACTGAATTTGACTTCACCGGGAATCACATTCCGGCTATTCGGAAACACCTGCACCATGCCAACAGTGCCGCGACCATACGGCGGATAACGATTACCGATGTTCACCACTTCCTGCATGATGCCGGTGGCGACTTGCAGTGCATCTTTGCGTAAGCCCATAGGCGTGGGACCTGCATGCGCTTCCATCCCGGTGACCACGCAATCGTACCAGGATAAACCCAGCACACCGGGAACCACCCCTATCACTTTGTCCGCATCTTCAAGCACTGGCCCTTGTTCTATATGCGTTTCAAAATATGCGCCGATAGGATGCTGGCCGGGTACTTCTGTACCTTTATAGCCTATGCGCTCAAGCTCATCACCGACGGTTTTTCCTTCGGTATCTTTCGCGGCATAAGCGGTTTCCAGCGTAAATGCGCCGCAGAAGACGCCTGAGCCCATCATCACCGGCACAAAGCGTGAGCCTTCTTCATTGGTCCAGAACGCGACTTCGATCGGTGCTTCGGTTTCGATATGGTGATCGTTCAGCGTACGCACAACCTCCAACGCAGCCAGCACACCATAGTTGCCGTCAAACTTGCCGCCGGTAGGCTGGGTATCGATATGACTACCGGACATCACCGGCGGCAATGCAGAATTTCGCCCTGCCCTGCGCATGAACACGTTACCGATCTGATCGATGGTGATGCTCATGCCCGCCTGCTTACCCCAGGAGACAACCAGATCACGGCCTTGCTTATCCAGATCAGTCAGCGCCAGACGTTTCACGCCGCCTTTCGCAGTCGCGCCTATCTGCGCCAGTTCCATCAGTGATGACCATAAGCGGTCACCGTTAATTCTCAAGTCTGCTACAGACATGCTTTACTCCTGTCAGATTGCGTTGTGCATTTTGCTGAGTGCACCGAACATCGCTGAAAACGGTGGGCGCTTAATGTATTTGCCGCTACCGGCAACGGCACGCAAATCACCTTCCTTAAAAACCAGTTGACCACCGCTGATGGTGTGGGTCGGAATGCCTTTAACGGTGCGTCCTTCAAAGACGTTGAAATCACCTTTGGAGAACTGAGTGGCAACGGATAATGTCTTACTACCCTCCGCGTCCCATAAGACGATGTCAGCATCGGCACCGGCAGCAATCACGCCTTTACGCGGGTAGATATTAAAAATCTGGGCGCAATTAGCTGACGTAACTTTGACAAATTCGGAAGGCGTCAGTCGACCTGTATTCACACCGGCATCCCATAACACCATCATGCGTTCTTCTATGCCGCCACAACCATTTGGAATTTTAGTGAAATTGTCTTTACCCGCTGCTTTTTGTTCAGCGCAAAACGTGCAGTGATCGGTCGCAGTTGTGTGCAGATTACCGCCCTGCAATCCCTGCCACAATGCCTGCTGATGACTGCTGCTGCGGAAAGGCGGGCTCATGACATGCCCGGCTGCCTGTGCGAATTCGGGGTGTTGATACACACTGTCGTTAATCGTCAGATGTCCGGCCAACACTTCGCCAAAGACACGTTGACCGCTTGCGCGGGCACGGGTGATCGCACCAAGCGATTCGGCGCACGACACATGCACGACATACAGCGGCGTATTGAGTACATTCGCAATCGCGATGGCACGCTGCGCGGCTTCTCCCTCCACCATCGGTGGGCGCGATAAAGGATGAGCGTCTGGCCCGGTTTTGCCTTCTTGCAGTAAGCGTTGCTGCAACAGATAAACCAGCTCGCCATTTTCCGCATGCACGGTCGGCATGGCACCCAGCTCCAGCGCCCGGCTGAAACTTTTTACGAGTATTTCGTCATCTGCCATGATGGCGTTTTTATACGCCATGAAATGCTTGAAGCTGTTGACTCCATATTCCTGCACCAACTTCCCCATATCGGCATGCACGCTATCGTCCCACCAGGTTACCGCGACATGAAACGAATAATCGGCAGCCGATTTTTCCGCCCAGCCACGCCAGAGATGAAATGCTTCCATCAGACTTTGCTGCGGATCAGGAATAACGAAATCGATGATACTGGTTGTGCCGCCAGCCAGCCCTGCTGCGGTGCCGGTAAAGAAATCATCCTGCGTGACCGTTCCCATGAATGGCAACTGCATGTGCGTATGCGGGTCGATCCCGCCTGGCATCACGTACAAACCAGCGGCATCAATGATTTCAGCGCCGACGGGGACATCCAGTTGCTCGCCTACGGCAAGAATCTTTCCGTCATCGCACAACACATCTGCCTGAAATTCACGGTCCGCATTCACTACCGTACCACCACGAATCAGAATACTCATCACCCCTCCGTTCCGAATGCTGCAATGAAAGAGGTCAACGCAGGTTCACCTCGGTTGATTTCAGTTTTCACTGACACGCGTATCTGTTACCTGATGCACTCATACAGAAGCGCGCTTATTCCGCATCAACACAAAATACACGATGCCGGAGATTGCCAGACCGACAAACCAGGCATAGGTATAAATTGTTTTCAGCACAGCGGAAACTTCTGGAAAAGAAGCTGGAAATGCTGCATTCAGAAAGCCCGGAATATTCGGTATAACACCAATAGCAAATGCGATCACTGCCGCCATATTCCAGCCCTTACGGTAGCTGTATTGACCATGCTCCTCATATAAAGCTGGTACGTTAATTTGCGTCTGGCGAATGAAGTAATAGTCGATAATCAGAATACCGGCGATAGGCCCAAGCAGGGCTGAGTAGCCGATCAGCCAGGTGAAAATATAGCCTTGTGTGGTTTCCAGAATTTTCCACGGCATCATCACCAGCGCGATACCTGCCGTAATGTAGCCACCGGTTTTATACGAAATCAACTTCGGATTCAATGCAGAAAAATCGTAAGCGGGACCGACCAGATTCGCAGCAAGATTGACCGAGACGGTATCGATCAGCAAAATCACCAGAGCGATCAGCACAGCTGCACCTGTCATGCGGCTCGCGACATCTACCGGATCCCACAACGCTTTGCCGTATAAAACGACGGTCGCTGATGTAACGATCACCGCCATTAAAGCCAACAAGCCCATAGGCGCTGGTAAGCCAACGGTTTGACCAAGTATCTGATCTTTTTGTGATTTGGCAAAACGTGTGAAATCAGGAATGTTCAGCGCCAGTGTTGCCCAGAAACCGATCATCGCGGTCAGTGACGGCCAGAAGGTCGTCCAGAATTGCCCGGCTTTTTTGCCGCCCTCTACAAACTGTGAAGGCTGATCCAGCAACGCGCCAAAACTGCCCGCTTTGTTGTACACCCATGCCAGCAACACAAAACAGATGAGTATCTTTAACGGCGCGGTATATGTCTCTAGCTGGCGTATCGATTCCATGCCATGAAAAATGTACCAGAACTGTATGCCCCAGAAAATCAGAAAGCAAATCAGCTGAGCGGCGTTAATCCCTAAGCCTGTGATGTTGTCACCACCAAGCGGATGTCCGATTAAAACACCTCCGAGGGTGTAGATCATCTGCCCGCCAAACCATGTTTGTATGCCATACCAGCCACAGGCAACAATGGCACGCATCAGTGCAGGCAGACGTGCACCGCGCACACCAAACGAGGTACGCGCCAGCACCGCATAAGGGATACCATATTTCGCACCAGCGTGACCAATCAAAAGCATGGGAACCAGCACAATCGCGTTCGCCAGAAATACTGTCCAGACCGCCTGATAGCCGGACATGCCGCCCTCAATCAGACTGGCAGACAAGGTGTAAGCAGGAATGCACATCACCATGCCTACCCATAACGCCGCGAAGTGATACCACCGCCAGGTGCGCTGCGCTTCTGAGGTCGGTGCTAAATCCTCATTCCAAAGTTGATTGCTTTCCGCTTGCATATAGTTTTTCTCCAAGGTCAATATCTGAGGATTTGCACAAACACATCCATGCCAACAACGCTACTGATACGAGAAAAAATGTCAGTGTTAAGTGGAATGAAATTGATGCAAAAAAAGATCTGAAAAGATGTATTAGATGCATAGCAAACTTCATTCCACAAAACCACATATCGGCCGCATGCATTTTTTACGCAGTCAGTGCGGTGTGAATTCCTGTCAAGCCCGGTATGCGGCAACATCACCTCATACCGTAACAAAGCGGGATTTATACGCTCACATAAGACTGATGACAAGCAAAGCGTGAAACAGAAGAAAAATGCTTCGATGCTGGACTTGCCTGAGCAACTTACTCAGCAAGCGGTTTCTCAACTTATTTTGTTACTCAGCGCATTATTTACTGAGCGCTCTGGGATTGCGCGGGTCTTGCGTCCAGTTCATATAAGGCTTGCCGGTTACCTGTGGCACCATGGTGATGCACTGTTCTACAGGACAAGTGATCTGACACAAATTGCATCCAACACATTCTTCTGCTTTCACTTCGTAACGGCGCGTACCTTCTGCGTTGATCAGTTGTGCAATCGACTGATGCGACGTATCTTCGCAGGCGATATAACAGCGCCCACATTGTATGCATTTATCCTGATCAATCTCCGCGATGACCTGATAATTCATATCCAGATATTTCCAGTCAGTGGTATTCGCCACCGCTTTACCTGAAAAGTCACTGATACGCTGATAGCCTTTTTCATCCATCCACCGCGACAAGCCATCCTGCATTTCTTTAACGATGCGAAAGCCATGCAGCATGGCTGCAGTACAGACCTGAACCGACCCCGCACCTAATGCCAGAAATTCAGCCGCATCACGCCAATTGCTGACGCCACCGATACCGGAAATCGGCAAACCTTTCGTCGCAGGATCACGGGCGATTTCAGCCACCATATTGAGCGCAATCGGCTTGACCGCACTGCCACAATAACCACCATGCGTACTTTGCGTGCCGACGATGGGGCGGGCAATCATCTGATCAAGATCTATCGAGGTAATGGAATTAATGGTGTTAATTAAGGACACCGCATCAGCGCCGCCAGCAAACGCAGCGCGTGCCGGAATACGTACATCGGTAATGTTAGGCGTCAGCTTTACTATCACCGGTAACGACGAATATTTTTTGCACCAGCGTGTGATCATTTCAACATATTCGGGCACCTGTCCCACAGCCGCACCCATACCGCGTTCCGGCATACCATGTGGGCATCCGAAGTTCAGTTCTATGCCATCGGCACCGGTCGCTTCAACTAAAGGCAGCACACGTTTCCAGCTTTCTTCTTCACACGGAAACATCAATGACACGATCATCGCGCGATCCGGCCAGTCTTTTTTTACTTGTGTGATTTCCTGCAAATTCAATTCCAAACTGCGGTCGGTAATCAGCTCTATATTATTGAAGCCGATCACTTCACGGTTTTTTCCAAAGTGCGCTGAATAGCGTGAAGAGACGTTGACTGGTGGTGGATCTTCGCCCAGCGTTTTCCAGACGACGCCGCCCCAGCCAGCTTCAAACGCCCGCACCACGTTATATGCTTTATCGGTCGGTGGCGCAGATGCAAGCCAGAATGGATTCGGTGCTTTAATGCCAGCAAAATTCACAGAGAGATCAGCCATATCACACCTTCGCTTTCAAATCGTCATTGATCGCCAGCGCAGCCAGCTTGCCATGTTGTACTGCCTGTACGGTCAAATCTTGTCCGGCAGCGATGCAATCGCCACCGGCATACACCTTAGTCAGACTGGTTCTGTAATTTTCATCGACCCGGATCTTGCCGCCCTCAAGCTGCAAATGCTGTGCAGCAGTATCGTGCAGACTCGCCACATTCAGGCTCTGGCCTATCGCTTTAAATATCGCCTGGGCAGGAAGTTCTATTGTTTCCCCCGTTGTTTTCAGATTTCCATCAACGACAATGGTCTTATCAAAACGCATCCCGGCGACGTTTCCTGCTGCATCCAACAACACTTCCTGTGGCTGTGCCGAGGTCAGGATGCGAACCTGATTTTCTTTCGCAATCGATTGCTCATGCGCAGTCGCAGACATATCTTCTGCACCGCGGCGGTACACCAGCGTCACGTCTTCTGCACCAAGACGGGCAATCTGAACCGCCATATCGATCGCCGTATTACCCGCGCCAATCACGATGCACTGACGCGGAACCGGCAAGCGACTCAAGTCATCGGCCTGACGCAATTCTGCGATGTAATCGACTGCCGCGACGATACCCGGCGCGTCTTCATGATCAAGGCCAAGCCGACGGCTGACACCTAAACCCAATGCCAGAAACACGGCATCGTAGTCACGCTGCAAATCAGACAGCTGCAAGTTCTTACCTAACACCTGGCCATGCCGCACACTGATACCACCGATCTGCAAAAGAAAATCGACTTCGCGCTGCGCCGTTTCACCGACCAGTTTGTATTTTGCGATTCCGTATTCATTCAATCCACCTGACTGCGGCTGCGCTTCAAATATCGCGACTTCATGTCCTGCCCGCGCCAGTTGATGTGCACAAGAAAGACCCGCCGGACCAGCGCCAACAATCGCGATTTTTTTTCCTGTCGCGGCAGCACGCGTAAATGGATGCTCTGGAAAGTGCATGTGATCCAACGCATAGCGCTGCAGCAAACCTATCCTGACTGGCGCACCTTCAGCATCATGATTACGCACACATGCGTGCTCACATAAAATCTCAGTCGGGCAAACACGTGCGCAACTGGCACCGAGAATGTTCTGATCCAAGATACTTTTTGCCGCTCCATTGATATTGCCGGTCGCGATGTTCTGAATAAAACCGGGAACGTCAATTTCGGTAGGACAGATGCGTGTGCAAGGCGCGTCATAACAATACAAACAGCGTTCGCTTTCTATCGCTGCCTGACGACTGCTTAAACCCGGTTGCAGATCGGTGAATTTTTCCTGCAGCTGTTCATCGCTACTAGTCGCTGATGCAACATGCTTGAGTGCTTCCAACATAGGTGGCTCCAATTCAGCAATATCGTTGGTGATTGTTTATTTCTGACGGCGATAACTTCATCTGTTTCTGTTAGCAATTTTCGTGACAGGGCACAGCAATAAGAGGAACGGCGACACCGATGATGCTCAGCTAAAGTAACTAAACATCAAAATGGTGTCGCCGTCATCGGCAGCACAAAACTCTTTTTCGTTAAGAATTATCGCAACAGATCGCTGACCGTGGCAAAGCGACTTAAGCTTCCGGTGCAACAGATCAGACCGTTTTCTTCAGAATATCGACGAGTTTTCCAAACAGATCGTCGATATGTTTTTTCTCCAGCACTAACGGTGGCGATAAAGCGATGATGTCGCCAGTCGTGCGAATCAACACGCCTTCGGCAAAGGCCTGTTTGTACACCGCCATCGCGCGCGCACCGATTTTCCCCGGAATCGATGCCAGTTCTATCGCACCGATCAGACCGACATTGCGCAGGTCGATCACATGCGGCAAGCCCTTCAGTGAATGCAACGCATCTTCCCAGTATGTGGTCATGCTTTGCGCATGCTCCAGCACTTTTTCTTCTTTGAATACTTTGAGCGAAGCCAACCCGGCTGCACAAGCCAATGGATGGCCAGAATAGGTATAACCGTGGAAAAACTCGATGCCAGCAGGGCTCTGCAGCAGGGTTTCATAAATCATCGATTTACTGAATACGGCCCCCATAGGTACGACGCCATTGGTGAGCCCTTTAGCAGTCGTCATCAGATCAGGTGTGACATCGAAAAAATCACTGGCAAACGGCGTTGCCATGCGTCCGAAGCCGGTAATCACCTCATCGAAAATCAGCAGAATACCGTGCTTATCGCACAATTCACGCAAGCGCTTCAGATAACCTTTTGGCGGCAGAATCACACCAGCGGAACCCGACAACGGTTCCACAATTACTGCCGCTATCGTCGATACGTCATGTAACGCGACAATGCGATCGAGCTCATCGGCAAGATGGGTGCCGTATTCCGGGATGCCACGGCTATATGCATTTTTTTCGAGGTTATAGGTATGCGGCAAATAATCGACACCACCCAACAAATTCGCAAATTGTTTGCGATTGGCAGGCAAGCCACCGAGCGACATACCACCAAAACCGACACCGTGGTAACCGCGCTCACGACTGATGAAACGGGTGCGTTGCCCTTCACCGCGTGCACGGTGATAGGCCAAGACCATCTTCATCGCCGTATCAACAGATTCAGAACCGGAATTGGTATAAAACACCTGACCGAATTTATTACCGCTGTAATCAATTAACTGTTCGGCGAGTTCAAATGCTGCTGGGTGCCCCATCTGAAATGCTGGTGCGTAATCGAGCGTCGCAATCGCCGCCTGCACCGCTTTGACTATCGTCGGATGAGAATGTCCCAAAGGTACACACCACAACCCAGCAGTACCGTCGAGAATCTCGCGACCATCCTGATCGCGGTAATACATCCCGGCAGCCGAAGCTACGACGCGCGGCGCTTCCTTGTAATCCCGGTTCGCCGTAAACGGCATCCAATACGCATTGAGTTGTTGTTTGCTAAGCATGAGGCTCTCCTGAAATAATTTACCGATTGGTAAAAGTATGATGAAATCCTAACCAAGCATATGCGCAGAAGACATATACAGCCAGTGGAATTTCACCCAACCGTATTGGCTTTCTGAACTGCACAGTTTCATTCGAACGATACAGACATCCTGACAGACAAGCTGATAGGCGCTGGTAAGAGCGAATGACATACCAATAAGTGTTCAGATCACAGTTCCACGTCAGATGGCAGGATGAGCGTTGCAATATCAGGGGATAAAATGGAGTTAACTAAAGAAATACAACAGACGTCCGGATCATCCCTATGGCCGCAACTGGCGCTGGAACGAAGCCGTCAAGCCAGCCTGGTTGAGCAGATCGTGCAGAAAGTAACCCAGTTGATCCGGCAAAATCGCTTAGCGCTCGGCAGCAAGATGCCATCGGTACGTCAGTTTGCCAAATGCAATGCCGTCAGTACCTTCACCGTCGTCGAATCTTACGAGAGGCTGATCACGCTCGGCATGCTGAGTTCACGCCGTGGCTCCGGCTATTTTGTGAGCAAACCTGCCAGTGCACCATCGCCTCTGCTACATGCGACAACACCAACCATGCTTGATGCATTAAGCCCTGATTTGTATTCTGGTGTGTCATCTGCTTTACCGGTAGGCTCAGGCTGGCTGCCACCGGAATGGTATGGTGATGATGTACTGCTGGATGCACTGAGACAAGCGATGCGCATTCCCACCCAACGTCTGCGTGGCTACGGTCACCCAGCGGGATTTCCCAGCCTGCGCCAGCATCTGGCTCAGCATCTGTCACTAGAACTGTTTCAGCTTGATGCTGAACAGATTCTGCTCACCAACGGTGCGACACATGCGTTCGACCTGATATTGCGGACACTGTGTAAGCCCGGCGACACAGTGCTGGTGGAAAATCCCGGCTACAGCAATTTGCTGTCGCTGATACGCCACCATGGCTGCATTCCGGTCGGCATACAGCGGGATGCACATGGACTGGATCTGGATGCACTGATGGAAAAAGCGATACTGCATCAGCCTAAAATTATGTTTGTGAATACGGTGCTGCAAAATCCGCTGGGAACCAGCCTTTCTCAGGCACAGGCACACCGTCTGCTGGCACTGGCTGAGCAATTCGATTTCTGGCTGGTCGAAGATGATATCTATCGCGAACTCTGTACACGCCCAGAACCCTCTTTAGCTGCGATGGACGGGCTCAGACGTGTGATACGGGTAGGCAGCTTTTCCAAAGTACTCTCCCCTACCCTGCGCGTCGGTTCACTCTGCGCCTCACACTCACTGATCGATGAGTTACTGCGCATCAAAATGCTGACCGGACTGACGACATCTGAAATCAATGAACGTGCGGTGTTGCACGCGATCAGTTCCAGGCTCTACCGGCGCATGCTGGAAAAACTTAAACGACAACTTGATACCTCGCGCACCGAGGCAATAAGACTATTACAGGATGCAGGCCTGACCCTGCTGACTGAACCACGTGGCGGCATGTTTATCAGCGCCGGATGGCGTGATTCGACAAGAACAGCTCACGAGATAACGACACTGGCACTAAACGCCGGTATCTTACTGGCACCGGCAGATTTTTTCAGTCTTCACGAAACCACTTATCCCTGGTTCCGTTTCAATATTGCGTATTGCAACTCGGCACAACTTCTTACATTTTTACGCAGCATCAGCGACGAGTCCGCTCATGGATAAACGTGTGGAAAAAATCTCCAGCGCGCGTGATGCTATTGAGATTCGTATCTTAGACAGCGCGACCCAGGTATTTGCAGAATCCGGATTTCATGGCAGCTCATTGGCCGGGATCGCTGAATGTGCAGGTATCTCTAAACAAAATTTATTGTATTACTTCGCCAATAAACAAGTGTTGTACCAGAAAGTACTGGATCAGATACTGGATCAATGGCTGGAACGCATGGATTTTCTCGCCACTTCAGATGAAGAACCTGAGCAATTATTACGGCAATACATTCACGCAAAATTACGTTTTTCAAAAGAGCAACCGCAGGCCTCACGTGTCTACGCGATGGAAGTCATCGGTGGTGCGGCGGTGTACTCTCAGCAGATGCGCGAAAAAATTCTGCCTCTATTTAAAAAAGATATAGCGACTTTTGAAAATTGGATAGCAGCGGGCAAAATCAAGGCCGTCAACGCGACCCATTTATTATTTTCCATCTGGGCAATGACGCAGTCGTATGCGGACTTTGCAACGCAAATGAATCTGGTGCTTGCGCAGGAGTCGTTATCAGAACAGGATTTCGATGATGCGGAAGAATTCATCGTCGGCATGGTTTTGCACAGACTGCGCGCTTCCTGAGCGCGCACTACGCAGAAAAAATATAAAAGCAATGTGAGAAAAATAGATTTTTTAACAATAAATAATGGTGTTTTTTGTTAAACATTATTAGTTGTACCAGTGAAACATGTTACCCAGCCGGCTTTCATGATATGAATGCCAGTTACTTCGAATTGATGCCTGTACCGAATTTCACCTATGTTGCCACCGGAATATCCTGAAAATGAAGCGCTGCGTCTCAGTACGCTCAGGGAATGCCGTCTGCTCGACAGCCAGCCCGAGGAGAGGTTTGATCGCATCACACGCCTTGCCCGCCAGATTTTTCACACCGATATCGCTCTGATTTCTTTGATTGACGAGGAGCGACAATGGTTTAAATCCAGGCAAGGTCTGGAAGCGCAGGAAACACATCGCGACATTTCATTTTGCGGTCACGCCATTTTGTCGAGTGATGTCTACGTTGTGGAAGATGCCAGCAAAGATATACGGTTCAGCGATAATCCTTTGGTTCTGGGCGCACCCAACATACGTTTTTATGCTGGCGCGCCTTTGCATACAAAAAATGGGCAGCGCATAGGTACGCTGTGCATTATCGATAGCAAAACCAGAATTCTGACCACGCAGGAACTGGCATCGCTGCGCGACCTGGCCGACTGCGTCGAACATGAAATTGCCAACGAACAGGCACACCGTCAGCACGATGCTTTACTGACTCTGGCCCGCATCACTTCGCTTACCTTCGATGATCCGCAAACCCTATTGCGGGAAACGCTTGCGCTTGGTTGTGAATATCTGAAGCTGAGTACCGGCATCATTTCAAAAAATGAAGGCGATAATATTTACGTCAGCGTACTGCAATCGACACTGGAAACTTTACATGAAGGGCAGCTGTTTCCCAAAAATCAGACCTACTCTGATTTGCTGAAAGTCGATGAAGGCGTTGTCTGCATCGAACATATAGCTCAGAGCAAATACAGCGATCACCCGAGTTACCAACGCTTCCGGCAGGAAACCTACATCGGCATTCCTCTTTTTCTGGAGGGTCATCGGTATGGAACGCTGGGGTTTTCAGATGACCTTCCCCGCGCGACTGCCTATAGCGAAGTCGAAATTGAATTCATCAACGTATTAGGCGACTGGGTCAACAGCACTCTGAAACGACTGGCACTGGATCATGCGCTGGAACTGCAGCAAAAATTAAATGACGCCGTCGCCCGGGCGCAATCGCAATTTATCAAAGGCCGGGATAAGCTCGAAGGTATCAGGACATTACTGAACGACTTAGTTCTGCTTACTGGCAGCCGATACGGTCAGGTCTGCAAGGTGCAACAGGGTAAAACGGGCGACTATATCCTGAAAAATTATGTCAGCGCAGAGGTTAGCGACAACGCTGATCGTACGATTTCCGGGGCTGAGCAAAATGATTTCACTATGGAGGCGGCCACACATTATCTGGATGCGCAGTTTGCTCAGGTACTTAGCACGGGGCAAGCTATATCCGGCAATGCACTCAACGGCGCGCTGCATCGATTCTTGTGTGTTCCGGTTTATTACAATGGCGATATCGTCGCCACCATAGGGCTGGCGAACAGCAGCGCTGATTACGATCAGCAAACGATAGATTTTCTGCAACCCGTGCTGATCACGATAGGTCAGTTAATCAATGCGGCCAAAGTCCAGCGTCAGCATGAAGAAGGTGAAAGACGCCTGGCAAACATTATCGAGGGCACCAACATTGGTACCTGGGAATGCGATATCGCCAGCGGAGAAACCGTCTACAACGAACGGTGGGCTGAAATGCTCGGTTACACGCTGGCAGAGCTTCAGCCTACGACTGTTCAGACCTGGCTGGATATGTGTCATCCCGAAGACTTGAAACGCTCTACCGCAATGCTGGAGAAGCATTTCAAGGGAGAATTGCCCTACTTCGATCTGGTCAGCCGTATGCGTCATAAGGACGGGCACTGGATATGGATCAGAGACCGAGGGTGCGTGGTCAGTTGGAGCGAAGATGGAAAACCACTTGTTATGTCTGGTAGCCATCAGGATGTCACGCAAGAGCGACTGGCGGAAGAAAAACTGGCGCATGCTTATGCACTCCTGGAGCAATCGAACACGGCAGCACGCATAGGCACTTGGGAATTCGACATTCAGAGCCGTAAGGTTTTCTGGAGCCAGGTAACCAAACAAATCCACGAAGTCAGCGACGATTATGAATCTGATGCCGACCATGCTTTGTTATTTTACAAGCCAGGAAAGAACCGTGACCGGATTTTGCAACTGATGCGTGAAGCGATTGCAGACGGGAAAAAATTTGACGAAGAATTTGAAATCATTACTGCGAAACAAAAACAATGCTGGGTTCGCGCAATCGGCTTGCCATACTATCAGGATGATCAGATCGTTCACATCTATGGGATTTTTCAGGACATCAGCGATAGCAAGGCAAACGCCGAAGCCTTGCGTGATCAGGCCGCTCACACCGAAGCCATTCTCGACAATGTGCTTGATGGCATCGTCACGATCGATCACACCGGTAAGGTTGATGCGTATAACGCCGCCGCGGCGAAAATATTTGGTTATAACAAAGAGGAAGTGATCGGTCAGAATTTCAATATGCTGCTACCGGTCTGGGATGATGGCAGCCGGAATCAGAAAATCCGGCAAAATGCATTTGAAGAGGGTATCGGCGTCACGCAGGAAGTCGAAGCCAAACGCAAAGACGGCAGTATTTTTCCACTGGATTTATCCGTCTCAACCGTGCGGCGGCGCGGACACCCGTTGTATATCGGACTGGTGCGCGATATTACCGAACGTAAGCGGCTAGAAAGAATTAAAAACGAATTTATTTCTACCGTCAGTCATGAATTGCGGACACCGCTCACCTCGATTTCGGGTGCGCTCGGTCTCGTTCTCGGAGGTGCTACCGGTGCATTGCCAAAAAATCTGGCGCCGTTACTGACAATTGCCAGCAAAAACAGCCAGCGCCTGACTTTCCTGATTAATGATTTACTCGACATGGAAAAACTCAGCGCAGGGCAGATGCATTTCAATATACAAAATTACCCGCTGAATTATCTGCTCACGCAAGCGCTGGAAAGCAATCTGACGTTCGGTACGCAAAGAAAAATTCGTCTGCAATTACAGGCGCCAGTTCCGGATGTCACTGTTGCCGTCGATAGCCAGCGGCTGATGCAGATATTGTCCAACCTGCTATCCAATGCGATCAAATATTCGCCTGAGAATGAGACTGTGGAAATCAGCGCAGCCATCGGGACAAATACCGTGCGCATTTCCGTGCGCGATCATGGTGAAGGTATACCAGCCGAATTTCATTCGCGTATTTTTCAGAAATTTGCCCAGGCAGATTCATCGAACACCAGGGAAAAAGGTGGTACCGGCCTAGGGCTCGCAATTTCCAGAGAGCTGGTTGAACACATGGGCGGCAATATCGGTTTTGATTCAGGCTTACACAAAGGGGCACATTTCTATATCGATCTGCCCATCGCTGCACCGCGCCCAGCGATGCCTGTATCACAGTAAAAAGACGCTGGGGCGGCTATAATCTCGTTGGTGCGAAAATTCCCCATGTAAAAAATATCCTCGCCGGATTTTTATTCCCGCTACGCTTGATGCAGATGCGTGTTTTGCTAAAACGCGGCTTTTTTATACTTCAAAAAATTTCAGAAATAACTTCATGATAGTGCTCGGTGTTGAATCTTCCTGTGACGAAACAGGGCTGGCTTTGTATGACACGCAACGTGGTTTGCTCGCGCATGCCTTACATTCCCAAATCGCCATGCACAGAGAATATGGCGGCGTCGTACCGGAACTGGCTTCGCGCGACCACGTTCGCCGCACTTTGCCGTTATTGAATGAAGTCATGCAGAAAGCAACGATTCAGAAACAGGATATCGATGCGATTGCCTACACGCAGGGCCCCGGGCTGGCTGGTGCCTTATTGGTTGGTGCCTCTTTTGCCTGCGGACTCGGAATGGCACTGAATAAACCGGTACTCGGCGTACATCATCTCGAAGGCCATTTGCTGTCACCGCTGCTGGCCAGTCTGCCGCCGGAGTTTCCGTTTATCGCCTTATTAGTCTCTGGCGGCCACACACAATTAATGCGGGTAGATGGCATCGGTGCATATCAGTTACTCGGTGAAACCCTTGATGACGCTGCGGGCGAAGCATTCGACAAATCTGCAAAACTACTGGGGCTGCCTTATCCGGGCGGCCCCGAAATTTCCCGGCTGGCAGAATTCGGCAATCCTGGCGTCTTTACATTTCCGCGCCCTATGCTGCACTCCAAAGACTTGAATTTCAGTTTTTCTGGTCTCAAAACGGCAGTGCTGACTGTCGTCAAAAATCAGACCGCCAATATCTGCGAACAAAACAAGGCAGATATCGCGCGCGGTTTCGTCGATGCGCTGGTCGACGTGCTGATTGCCAAGTGCCTCACTGCCATGAAAGAAAGCGGCCTCAAACGCTTAGTCATCGCTGGTGGCGTCGGTGCAAATCGGCAATTACGTGCGGCGTTAAATGCGGCTGCCGCCAAACGTCGCTTTCAGGTGTATTACCCGGAACTGGAATTCTGCACTGACAATGGCGCAATGATCGCGTTCGCAGGCGCAATGCGACTCAAAAAAAATCCCGCGGCAGCGACACGGGATTATGGTTTCAATGTGCGGCCACGCTGGCCTTTGCATGAATTGAGTGCTGCCTGATACTCCGTCAGTTCACACCTGAATGCACATTCACCCTCCTGCGCAAAAATACAGCTATTTCAACGCGCCGTTTTTGTCGCAGGGGTGAGCTGTCCGGATACTAAGTAAGAGCGCAGCACTCAATGCGCGGCGCACCGGAATTCTTACTTTTTCTTGCTGCCAATTTTGCTTTCTTTACCCTTCATCAGATTCACAATGTTCTGACTATGACGGTAAACCAGCAGACCACTCATAACAAATACGGCCAGTAACTTCACATCCGGGCCAAATAACATGCCGTAATAGAGTGGCGCAAAAATCGCGGCGATCAGTGCTGCCAGCGAGGAATAACGAAATGCAAAGGCAATCACCAGCCAGGTCACCAGCGTCGCAACGCCGAGCCAGGCATTAATACCGATCAATACGCCAGCCGCAGTGGCCACGCCTTTACCACCAACAAACTTGAAGAATACCGGCCACAGATGTCCGAGGAAAACCGCAATAGCGACCAGCGCAATGCTGCCATCATCAAGATTAAACTGTTCCGCATAGTGCGTCGCCAGCCAGACTGCAAACCAGCCTTTGACCGCATCCCCCAACAGAGTTAATACTGCGGCCGCCTTATTACCACTGCGTAAAACATTCGTTGCACCGGGATTTTTAGAACCATAAGTACGCGGATCAGATAAACCAAATAATTTGCTCACCACCACGGCAAACGAGACAGAACCAATCAGGTAAGCCAGCACACCGGCCAGAATAGTATTCATGTGTTTCCTAAAGAAGCTACGGGGCGAAAAATATACTCCCCCCAGTATTTTTAAAAGCGCTTTATTTACGCAGACAATAAGGGCATTTTATAACATACTCCCTCAGAATTACTCTTCCAGAGCGCATTCAACAGCGCGCGCCGGCAATAAACTCTGCAACAGTGCGGGGGAAATTCCGACCAGATAACCGCGACGGCCACCGTTAATATAAATTTTCGGTAAATCAAGAATCGCCTGCTCAACATAAATCGGCATCACTTTTTTAGTGCCGAACGGCGAGGTGCCACCGACCATATAACCTGAATGCTTTTGCGCAATTTCCGGTTTACAGGGCTCGATAGATTTACAGCCGATCTGTCGCGCCAGATTTTTAGTTGATACCTTACGATCACCGTGCATCAACACGATTAAAGGTTTCGCCGCCTCATCCTGCATGACCAGCGTCTTGATCACATGATGCTCATCCACCCCAAGCTCACGCGCAGAAACAGCAGTGCCGCCATGTTCTTCGTAGGCGTAAGGATGCTCAGAAAACTCCGCCTTGTTTTTACGCAAAAACTGCGTCGCAGGCGTTTCAGATACATGTTCTTTCTTAACCAAAATTCAACCTCGTATTGCTATTAATATATTCAAGCGATTATAGCCGCTACGTACAAACTGGGAATGTATCTGATACTCAAAACCGGGTCATCCGAATTGCTTTTAATGCACAGAAATAATTCAAGGAAATGGAAATTTGAATGAATATAGGAATAAAAAGTTTTTAATTACCATTTAATGCACCAATTAAGTGCAAATTTGTAGGGTGCTTATGCGGGAAATGATGGCGAATCGTAACGGAAAGTATCCTTTTCTGACAAAAGATTTAAAGAAAAATACGCAGGTGAAGAAGAACAATAATCAGCAAACTATCGGCCATCCGGCCATATCAGGCTCAAAATAAATTTTAAATTTCAATTACTTAGTACAACTTCGTTGAAGCACTCGTGCATCTAAAGCGAGCTCAAGTGAACAAACAAATCTCATTTCATGGGAAAAAGAAAAGAAATTTTCATTCCTGTATCCAATACGCAACAAATAGTCATATTAATGTAACAAACACTTTCACATATACCCATTTTATTTACATAATCGAAGTGCGTCTGATTTATTAACTTTCATTTTCTTTCAAAGTCTGACTAGTTCAAAAGACAAATACCAATTGCGTGAAAAGACCTTCAGGTTCGTTTTCTATTTCGCTTTGGAAGTCTTTATCTACTCAGTTTTTTAAGCATCAGCGTTGAGTTCGTTAACCGTTTGGGGATCATTATGATTTTTAAAGAAAAGATAGGCGTACAGTCAGTACGCTTGGCAATCGGAGTTTTAGCTGGCACGGTCATGTTATCCGGCGTGGCTCAGGCTCAAGAAGAAAAAAGTGTTCAGAAAATCGAAATCACTGGCTCGAATATTAAACGTGCTGACAAAGAAGGCACGTCACCTATTCAAACTATTACTGCCAAAGAAATCAAAGAAAGTGGCGCGACCACCGTTCTCGATTTGTTGAAACAAGTCCCATCGATGGGTACTGGCGGTTACAACGACACACCTGATCAAAACAGCTTTTCCCGCGGTGTAGCAACAGCATCCCTGCGTGGTCTCGGCTCGACTTCAACATTGATCCTGTTGAATGGTCGTCGTATGGCTCCATCTGCCTATGCAAATCCAAATAACGGTCAGTCCGCACTGTACGATCTGAACAGTATTCCACTGTCCGCTTTGGAACGCGTTGAAATTTTCAAAGACGGCGCATCTGCTGTGTATGGCTCTGATGCAATTGCCGGAGTTATTAACTTCATCACCAAACGTGATTATAAAGGTGGCGAAGTTAGTGTATCTGTAGGCGCAAATGATGACCGCGAATTCGGTCGTCAAAATGTTAACGGTACAATCGGTTTTGGTGATTTGGCGAGCCAAGGCTATAACGTTTTAGTTTCATTGGATGCGACGAAAAGAACAGCAACGAGCGAGCGTGATGGCTCCAATGATATTCAAGCTGCTCAATACGCAGACATGAACTACCGCCTGAATCCTTATTCAAGTTCAATTTCTAATCAGGCTTTTTTCTACAAAGAACGCTCTCCAGGCTCTAAATCGTTCTTTACGTCTGGCCCAACCGTTGTTAACCAAACAAATTGTGACGCATCACGCAAATTAGTTGGTTCTTCTGTTCATGGCATCGCGACGACAAGCGTATTGTATGGCCGCACTTTCTGTAACTATGATACAGACCAATTTAATGATGTTCAGGGCAAGTCTGACGATGTCAATTTCATGACTATCGGCACTCTGAAAATCAATGAAAATCTGACCGCTTTTGGTGAAGTTGCATACACTGACTCTAAACGTGTATATCGTGCACCTGCTCGTACCATTGCTGGCACGTCACCTACAACCAACTTTGTTGTTGGTGGTTTGGCTGCGCCATTCCAGGCAATTCTGCCAATTGGTCACCCAGACAATCCATACACAGACGCACGTGCAGCAGTATCGTATCGCTTTGAAAACCTGAAAACAGGTACAGATCTCGAAAATCAAAACGCGCGTCTGCTGGGTGGTTTAAAAGGCAGCCTCGGTAGCTGGGATTGGGAATCTGCAATTCTGTGGAATCGTTCAAAACGTATCGAAACATCGTATGGATTCCTGTATCTGCCGACGTTGAATAAACTGATTTCAGAAAACCGCTCACTGGCTTCTCTGGCAGCAGATCCTACGATCACTAAAGATCTGACCAACAACGGTATTTCCCAAATCGCTCAATGGGACGGTAAAGCTAGTACCGAATTCGGTAGCTTACCAGGTGGTGCAATCGGTTTCGCAGTTGGTGCAGAATTCCGTCAGGAAAAACTGGAAATCGATCCTGATCCAGCAAATGCACGTGGTGATATTCTCGGCCTGGCAACAACAGCGATCAGCGCAAAACGTAACGTCTCTTCTGCATTCTTTGAAGTACGTACACCATTCTTGAAAAACTTCGAGATGGATTTTGCTGGCCGTGTGGATAAATATCCTAACCTGAAAGCCAACTTCGTTCCTAAAGTCGGTGCTAAATGGACTGCAACTGACAGCCTTGCTTTCCGTGGTAGCTATTCTGAAGGCTTCCGTGCTCCAGCATTGTCGCAAATTGCTCCAGGTGGTGCACAATACTTCACTAGCAGCAACGACCCAATCCGTTGCCCTAACGGTGTTACACCAGTTACAGGCGCTGAAACAGCGGATTGTAATAAGAGCTTCTCTGGTGTTGGTGGTGCCAATCCTGATCTGAAACCAGAAAAATCCAAGAGTCTGGCTTTGGGCTTGATTTTCTCGCCTACAAAAGACTTTGACGTAAGTGTCGATGCTTACAAACTGCGTCAAGAAGGTGAAGTTGCTCTGGCAAGTGCGACGTTCTTGCTGGAACATCCGAACAGCTTCCCAGCAGATTATGTCACTCGTGACACAAATCCTCTGAATCAGTTGAAAGATGCGAACGGTAATCCGATTCCAGGCACTGGTCCAATTATCGCGGTTAAAACACCATGGACTAACCAAGGTAGTACGGAAGTGACAGGTGTTGACGTTGATTTGAAATTGCGTAATAACCTCGGTGAATACGGCAAACTGACTACTGGACTGCAAACAACTTATCTGATTGCTTACCGTCGTGCAGAACAACCTGGCGATCTGGAGCGCAATGCCGTTGGTACTGCTGGTGGTCTGAATGACTGGGCAACATCGGTTGGTCCTATTCCTCGTCTGCGTGCAACATTGTCTGGCCGCTGGGAAAAAGGCCCACACAGTGTGAATGCAGCCGTTCGCTTCACAGACAGCATCACTCAATATCGTCGTTATGACAACACAACGACATATGAAAATGGCGGTTTCTGTCACTGGGGTTCCGGTCAACCAGCAGGTTCAACATCTCTGGGCGGTATTGCGAAATACAACCAGTACTATCCAGATTGCACAGTTCCAAGCTGGACAACTGTTGACCTCGGCTATACCTACACTGGTTTCAAAGATCTGTCGCTGGGCATCAACATCAGCAACATTCTGGATACCAAAGCACCGTACTACCCAACAACGACGGCTTCGACCATCGCTCAGGGTTACAACTCGACACTGCATAACAACACCGGTCGTTATTTCCGCGTTTCTGCGAAATACACTTTCCGTTAATTTTATGTAGTTAGTTGGACAATAAACGCCTCGTTAATCGAGGCGTTTATTTTTTCGATAACCTGAATCGCTCCCCCATTGAGGAACTTATGCAAATATTGCTTCGTAAATTTTGTAGAGCATTCGCTGTTGGTGTATTGCTTAGCACTGCTGCAATACCATTTACTGCGCATGCACAAAACAATCCGATACCTGTAGAAAACTTTTTCAAAAGCTCGCAGATCTCCAACGTTATGTTTTCGCCTGATGGAAAAAACATAGCAATGCTGGCAGCCGGAGCAAATGATCGTTTAGTTCTGGCAATCATGGAAGTCGATAAATTAAAACCAAAGATTGTGGCCGGTTACGAAAAAACTGATGTGGTTTTTTTTCAATGGGTGAATAACCAGCGACTGGTTTTCGGCGTGGGTGATCGCGCCCTTGGCGATGGTGACCGCTATACTGGTAGTGGCTTATTTGCCATTAATAAAGATGGTAACGAATTACGGGAATTGATCGCAACCGGTGATACAGGGGGAAAATTCAGAGTACTTAATGGTTACCATACTTTTCTTGATGTCACGCACGTGCCAGACTCCAATGATGTGTATATAACGCGCAGCACTGGAACGCGTAAAACACCGTCTTATACTTTAATGAAACTGAACACCGTGAACGGCTACAACGAAGTCGTTCAGACGCCAACGAATTCTGTCAGTTTCATGATTGATAAATCGGGTGAAGCCAGAGTTGCTGAAACATCTGAGGACAACCTTTCAGCTGTACATTATAAAGACCCAAAAACACAACAATGGCGAAAACTGATTGAGTACGATAACGTCAAAGGAAACGGATTTTCACCAGCATTTATTTCCCCTGATGGACAGCTTTATGTCACGGCAGCAAAGAAAAGCGACACAGTTTCCGTATTCCGTTTTGATCTGGAAAAAAATAAGCTGGATGACACGCCTATCGTCGCTACAAAAGGATTTGATTTCCAGGGAAATTTCGTTTTCAATAAAAAAGAAAATAAACTTCTGGGTATTCACTACGAGAGCGACGCCTATTCAACCTTGTGGCTGGATGAAAAATGGAATGGCTTGCAAAAAACAATCGATGCTGCATTGCCTAATACGGCCAATCTGATTTGGGGCCCAGAAACCGCAAATAACGATACGATCCTTGTTCGCTCGTTCTCTGACGTCCATCCCGGCTCATATCTGCTGTTCAACACAGAAACAAAGAAATTTGTTCCTATCGGTGACGTTCATCCGGAAATCAACTCTAAAACAATGTCCTATAAGGACTTTGTCCGTATCAAAGTGCGTGATGGTATGGAAATTCCTGCCTATATCACACTGCCAAAAAACAGCAGCGGTAAAAATCTGCCGATGGTGGTGATGGTACATGGCGGTCCATATGTCCGTGGCGGACACTGGGAATGGAATCGCGAAACACAGTTTCTCGCATCACGTGGCTATGCGGTTCTCGAACCTGATTTCCGCGGCAGTACTGGTTACGGAACTAAGTTATTCAAAGCAGGCTGGAAACAATGGGGACTTGCAATGCAAGACGACGTGACAGACGCGACCAAATGGGCGATTGCTCAAGGTTACGCAGATCCTCAACGTATCTGTATCGCGGGTGCCAGCTATGGTGGATATGCAACGTTGATGGGGCTGATCAAAGAGCCGGATTTGTATCGCTGTGGTATCAGCTGGGTCGGTGTGACCGATATCAATTACTTATTTGATGTCACCTGGAGCGACACCTCTGGTTCCGCATGGTCACGTTATGGTATGCCATTGATGGTAGGCGACCAGATCAAGGATGCAGAGCAACTGAAAGCAACTTCACCAGTCGCACAAGCCCATCGCTTAACAAAGCCCCTGATTCTTGCTTACGGCGTAGCAGACCGCCGCGTACCTTTGGTTCACGGTGAGCAATTCAAAAAAGCAGCACCTAAAGACGCAAAAATTGAATGGATCACTTATCCGAATGAAGGCCACGGATGGCGCACCCTGAAAAACAATGTTGACTTTTGGACCCGCGCTGAAAAATTCTTAAACGAAAATACCGCAGTGAAATAAGTCGTTCAACAAAATTACCAGACCTGCGTCGCTCAGAGCCACGCAGGTTTTTTTATTCCTTGCGGCTTATAAACCGCGTTATACGATACAAATAATCACCCTCGTGGATGATGCAGTGCATGCAGCTTTTTTAATCGTTCTCTGGCGACGTGGGTATATATCTGTGTAGTTGAGATGTCAGCATGCCCAAGCAACAACTGCACAACCCTTAAATCGGCACCGTGATTGAGTAAATGCGTTGCAAATGCGTGGCGTAAGGTGTGGGGCGAAAGATGAATCGTAATCCCGGCCTGCGCTGCATATTTCTTGATCAGGATCCAGAACATCTGCCGCGTCATCGCACCGCCGCGCGCTGTCACAAAGAAAGCGTCGTCGATCTGGCCATTTAATATCACTGGACGTGCTTCTTTCAAATAACGTTCCAGCCATAATCTGGCGTGCTCACCAAATGGCACCAAGCGTGTTTTATCCCCTTTACCGGTTACACGCAGAACTCCCTCATTTAAGCCGACTTCCAAAGATTTGAGTTGCACCAGCTCGCTGACGCGCAGACCGCATGCATACAGTAATTCCAGCATGGTGCGATCCCGCAGTCCCAAAGGAGTATCATCCGGCGCCTGCAGCAAAGACTCTACCTGTGTTTCGCTCAGGGTTTTGGGTAAGCGGACGGGTTGTTTTGCCGATTTGAGTTTGCTGCACGGATTTTGCCTGACCAGATTCTGCCTGACAGCCAGCAAATAAAACCGTTTCAATACGCTGAGTCGACGATTGGCAGAAGTTGCCTTGGATGACGTGTGCTTCAGCGCGATATAGGCGCTGATATCGTTATAATCAGCCTGATATAAGTCTTTGTCAGTCGCTTCGGACAACCATTCGGCAAACAGGCGCATATCGCGCCGGTAAGCCTCTACGGTATTTTTTGCCAACCCGTCTTCCAGCCACAAAACATCACAGAACTGATCTATCTGGGCCATCACTTCCGCAGGCAATAAAAATGGCACTGAATTATCTTTCGGCATTAAACCAGTCTTTTTTAAACTGACAACATCCTCATGCATAATCAGCCACACCTTCATGCACCAGCAACCAACGCTTTACGCCCAGATGAAAACCCGTTTCATCATCATGATGAGCAAACCCGCCCAAACCACCCGATGCGGTGACGCGATGGCAGGGAATCACCAGCGGATACCAGTTCGCACCACAAGCCTGGCCGACAGCGCGCGGCGCAGAGCGGATTTGCTTGGCAATCTGCCCGTAAGTCAGCACCTGACCTCGTGGAATAGCTGAAATTCCACGCCAGACCGCATTTTGGAACGCTGTACCAACAGTCCGCAAAGGAAGATCAAACTGAAAATCAGGATCGTCGAAGTAGTGCAGTATTTGTGTCGCCACCTTCTCCGAGAGGGAATCACCTGGGTCTTTCTCATGGAACCTTGGTGGCAAATAAACCAGCTCTGTCAGCAAGGAATCAGCGACGCGGATTCCGACTGCGCCAAATGGTGCTGCAACGATGGCAGAAAAAATACCGCTCTCTTTGTCTGACATGAGTGTTCCTCAAAAAGGGAAAAGCTTGCTTCAGTATGAACGACGAGAACATGCCCATCGTCAGATCAGCCTGCTCATCAATCAAATCTCTGTGAATTTTAAACGTCAGCGCACTCGCCGTCAGCATAAAAAAAAGCAAACAGATACTGACAAATTTATCCGCCAGATGTGCTGATTCGGCACTGCGGATAGCATCAATTCGATCCGGAAAAGAAAAAAGGCGCATCAATGATGCGCCTTGAAAGCATGTTTCGCGTTTTCGGCTGTTTAGTTATCGTGTTGCCACAATACTCAGCTTGTAATAAAAACGCGCGTCTCCTCAGTGTACGGCATGGGTACCGTTTTCTTGCACTACCGCCTTTTAATCTTCTGAACTGCTAAAAGTTCGACTGCGCAGAATATAGCACGACCGAATACCAGTGACAAAAAAAAACTACGCAAAAATACTTAATTGTTGCGGATATGTAAAAGACATGTATATATCCGAAAAATGTGCTAATCCAATTTATTTATTATAAAAATCAATTATTTATAAATTAAATTCGGCAGCCAGGTAGAAATCTCTGGAATATACGTAATCAGCAACAAGAATGCGACCATCGTCATCAGCCACGGCAAAACGGCAACTGTCAGCTCGGTAATACCCATTTTCGTAATACCAGAGGCGACATACAGATTCAGACCAACAGGTGGATGACACATCCCGACTTCCATATTCACCACCATAATGATACCGAAGTGGACGGGGTCGATACCGAGTTTCATCGCGACCGGGAACAAAATCGGTGCCATGATCAGCACAATGGAAGATGGCTCCATCACATTACCCGCTAACAACAGCAGAATATTCACCACCAGCAGGAAACTGATCATGCCAAAGCCTTTGTCCATAATCCAGCTTGCCATCGCTTGCGGGATATTTTCGCTGGTCATCAGGAATGAGAACAGTACTGCGTTAGTGATAATGTAGAGCAGCATCGCTGACATTGAGGCAGAATCCAGCAAGACCTTCGGTACTTTTTTCAAGCTCATGTCTTTATAGACAAACACCGCGATAACGAACGCATACACGGCTGCGACAGCGGCCGCTTCCGTCGGTGTGAACATGCCGCTGTAAATACCGCCCATCACAATCACGATCAACAATAAGCCCCAGGCGCTTTTTCTGAACGCAGTAAAACGCTCGCCCCAACTGGCTTTTGGCATACGAGGGTAGTTGTGCTTACGCGCCAGAAACCATGTGGTCAGACCAAGCAAAAATGCCAGCATCAGGCCGGGGATAACGCCCGCCATGAATAATTGCCCAACCGAGGTATTGGTCGAAACGGAATACATCACCATCACAATCGAAGGTGGGATCAGAATACCCAATGCACCGGATGTCGTAATCACCCCAGCGCCGAAACCTTTTGGATAACCTTGCTTAATCATCGCAGGCAGAATAATTGAGCCGATCGCGACCACTGTCGCTGGCGACGAACCCGAAACAGCGGCAAACAAAGCACAGGCAAGAACGCCAGCCAGAGCCAGCCCGCCATGCCAATGCCCGACCATCGCTGCCGCAAAATTAATCATCCGGCGAGCGACACCGCCGTGCGTCAGGAAATTACCGGCCAGAATGAAGAACGGAATCGCCATGATTTCGAACTTTTCTATTCCGGTAAATAACTTCAAGGCAACCGACTCAATCGGCACCTGTGTCATCGTGAAGAGGAACGTCAGTACTGTCAGGCCGAGCGAAATCGAAATCGGCATGCCGGTCAGCATCAACAGCAATAACAAGACAAAAATAATGGTGGCGTTCATGCTTTCACCTCATCTTCGAGACCATCAACATGGGTGTGATCGTGTTTAGGCAATTCACCTGTTTTAACGAAATTCCAGATAACTTGCAGAAAACGGAAACACATCAGATAAGAACCCAGCGGTATCGCCAGATAGACCCACCACATCGGTATTTCCAGATCAGCGGAGGTCTGATCAGTATGGGCAATTTCCCATACAAAACTACCGCCCAGTGTGCCGACAATGCCGGTAAATAAAGCGCCGGCAGCTAAACCCAGAATCACGAATTTATAACGATTCGCGGGGCTTAGCTTATTAATCAGCACATCGACGCCAACGTGAATACCAGTACGCACGCCATAAGCGGCACCGAATTTCGCCATCCACACAAACATATAAATGGTCAGCTCTTGTGCCCAACTGGTATTTATTTTTAACAACTCGTCTTGCAGATAAGGGATTTCAAATCCCGAAAGATAACGGTGCACCACCGCCATAAAAGTGACCAGGGTTGCTGCGCCCATCAGGGTCGCAATCAACCATTCCTCTAGGTGATCAAGGAACTTCATTGTGTTCTCCTGTGAAGGATAGGAATGAGAGATGAGAACCGGCAAACCTGAGCTTACCGGTTCTCATCTGACGGAAAGAACTTACTTGATACCGAGTTTAACGGCTTCTTTGTTGACGTTTGCAATCAGATCTTTACCGATGCGTGATTCCATCTGCTTTTGTACTGGCAGCAGGGCTTTGCGCCATTCTGCTTTTTCTTTTTCAGTTGGCACGTAGACCGTTGTCTTGCCGGATTTCTTCACTGCTTCCAGCGCATTATCGTTCTCTTGCTGAGCAATCGCATTCGCGTACTTGGTTGCCGCTTTCATCGCGCCATCTAACTCATTGCGAATATCCGCAGGCAAACCATCCCAGAATTTCTTGTTCACGATCACCGCATAACCAAGGTAGCCATGATTTGTTACTGTCACATGCTTTTGCACCTCGTGCATTTTTTGTGTGTACAGATTTGATGGCGGATTTTCTGTGCCATCCACCACACCAGTCTGCAACGCCTGATATACCTCGGAGAATGCCAGCACTTGTGGGTTCGCATTCAACGCCCGCATTTGCGCATCCAGCACTTTGGACGATTGTATGCGTAATTTTTGTCCCTTCATGTCGGACGGCAAATGGATAGGCTTATTCGACGACATGACTTTAAAACCGTTATCCCAGTAACCCAGACCGGTGATGCCTTTGGTTTCCAGTTTCTTCAGCAGATCTTTACCGATAGGTCCTTCTGTAACTGCATACAACACATCTTTGGTCGGGAAAATGTATGGCAGATCAAATACCTCGAACTCTTTGACGCCTAAAGGGCCGAATTTAGCCAGCGATGGAGCCAGCATTTGTACTGCACCCAACTGCAATGCTTCTAATTCTTCCTTGTCTTTATACAGTGTGCTGTTGGGATACAGTTCGACTTTCACACGCCCTTTGGTCGCTTTTTCTGCGAGTTCTTTAAAGCGCTCTGCAGCTTTGCCTTTTGGTGTATCGCTAGCGACAACGTGGCTGAATTTAATGACGATAGGGGATTGCGCAAATGCCGCGCCACTAACCAGTGATGCCGCCAGAAGCGAAAACAGAACGGATTTGATTTTCATGAGAGTCTCCAGTTTATTGATTATCAAAGTTATTATTCTACGATTATTGGAAATAGTCACCCGCTGAACAATTGTGGAAAACCACATACCGCACTCGATTGCACATATAAACAACACCTGCAGTAAACTAACAGCATGAAACGTCTATATAAATCGCAGCGATGGCCTAACGACAAGTGGCGCTGGATCCTCCCTATTTTACTGATCGCCCTGTTTCTGACCACGCTGATCTGGTTGCCGTGGCAGGCACAACGCATGGAGGCGAATGAAAGACAGGAGCAGCTGATTGCCGACACTCTTTGGGTAGAACAGGCGATACAATTTCAGATCGACCGCAACGATGAAATGCTGCGTCAGATCGGCGCCGATATGATGAATATTGGCCTGAAGCCGGATGCCATTTTGCTGCGCTTCCGGAATCTGCTGCAAAACAATCATGAGATTTCCCGTCTGATCTTACTCGACCAGCACAATGCTGTTATCACTTCTTCACATGACACAGCATTCAATTCATCCAATATTCTGATACCCGATGACATCAAATCTGCTCAGGCAGAACTGGATAACAAAACCCGTTGTTTTGCTCCCAGACAGGAAACCAAATCACAGAAATACAATTACGCCATCAGTTGTCAGATTCCCTTAAAGAAAGAAAACCACTATTTCGGCAGCATTATCATCACCTACCATGCGAACGGCATACTGGAAGAATTAGTCCCATGGTGGTTTGCGCAGGAAAACCAGATTTCTCTGCTGGACAACGATGACAAAGTAATTGCAACGCGGGCCGCGGGCGGGCCGGGTAAAAATGTGTATACCCATAACCGCAATCTGGAACTGCCCGGCGTCACACTCGCGCTGCGCACCAATAGCAATAAGAGCGAACCCAAGCTACTGTCCAATTTGCTGGTGGTGATGGTCATTCTGCTGTCAATGGGGCTGATCTGGAGTCTGGTTGCTTTGTGGCGCGACATCAATCGGCGCCTGGCAGCCGAAGGCGCCCTGCGCCAGCAAGTCATCTTCCGTACTGCGATGGAAAACTCACTGATCACAGGCTTACGCGCACGCGATATGCATGGCCGCATGACCTATGTGAATCCGGCATTCTGCAAAATGGTCGGCTACCCGGCAGAGCAAATCATCGGTCGTCTGCCACCCATGCCGTATTGGGCTCCCGAAGTCGTAGAAGAATATCAGCAACGCTTTTCTAAACTGCTGGCAGGATCGGTGCCACAAGACGGCTTTGAAACCATTTATCAGCATGCGAGTGGCGAACGGATTCCGGTATTGATTTATGAATCGCCGCTGATTGATGAAAGCGGTAAGCAAACCGGCTGGATGAGCTCGATACTGGATATTTCTGAACTCAAACGGGCGCAGGAACTGACTCGTCAACAAGAAGCCAAACTGCACTCGAGTGCGCGGCTTGCCACCATGGGCGAAATTGCCTCAATGCTGGCGCATGAACTGAATCAGCCGCTGGCCGCTATTTCCAGTTACACCACCGGTGCCATGAATCTGCTGGAAGCGGGCGATACCGATAAAGCCTTATTGTTATCAGCGATGGAAAAAGTGAAAACCCAGGCGCAGCGTGCCGGACAGATTATCCGCAGCGTACATGAGTTCGTCAAAAAACGGGAACCAACCCGGGAGCTGGTCGACATCAACGTATTGATTAAAAATGCGCTGCCACTGGTCGAATTGCAAGCGCAGGCCGCGCACATCAGCCTGCAATGGCTGCCACTGCCCGGCACACCACAGGTGCTGGCGGATCAGGTACTGATCGAACAGGTATTGCTGAATCTGACCCGCAACGCGATTGAAGCGATGGAAGACACGCCGCCAGAACATAGAAATTTACGCATACAAGCCAGCCTCGACAACGAGGGCGATATCGTCGTCGAAGTCATCGACCGTGGACACGGCATTCCTGCCAGCGTGGCTGACCGATTGTTTTCACCGTTTTTTTCCACCAAAACAACCGGCATGGGAATGGGGTTGAATATCTGCAGGACGGCGATTGAGTTTCACGGCGGCAAACTTACTCACCGCGATAACCCGGTCGGTGGTAGTATCTTCCGCTTCATTCTGCCGGCAGTGCAAGAAGAAAATAATCCCGCTGACCTGCCGACTGCAGCGTCACAAAAAGAATAATGAGACGGTCAACGTGCGGTCATACCGATACAGCGTGACCGCTTCTGCCCGTGACATTCTGATATCGCAATTGGAGACGACATGCTACACATCATTGACGACGAGGACGTGATCCGCGATTCACTTTCCTGGCTCGCCCGTTCGCGCCAGATTGCCGCGATTGGCTACAGCAGTGCAGAACAGTTTCTGGCCTCGCTCGATCAACCTTTGCGCTTTGATGCCGAGGGCGACTGCATTTTGCTGGATGTGCGCATGGAAGGGCTGAGCGGCATTCATCTGTTTGATATTTTATCCGGCAAAAAACTGACTAAACGTCTGCCAGTGATTTTTCTGACCGGGCATGGCGACGTACCAATGGCGGTCGATACACTCAAACGCGGCGCTTTTGATTTCTTTGAAAAACCATTTAACGATAACAAGCTCATGGACAGAGTGCAGGAAGCGCTGGCGCAATCACGTGCAGCAGGTGTTTCTGCCGCCGTGCATGAACGTCTGGCAACCTTGTCTGCGCGCGAAAAAGAAGTGCTGGAACTGATTTTGCTCGGCAAAATGAACAAGGTCATCGCAGACGAACTCGGTATCAGCATGCGTACCGTGGAAGTGCACCGCGCGCATGTGTTTGACAAAATGCAAGTCAAAACTGCCGTCGAACTGGCGGGAATCCTGAAGTAGTTTTTAGTAAAAATGGGGGAGTATCCTTGATTTTCACCCTATTCTCCTTGTAAACATTAGGGGTTGAAATATACTCCACCCAGTATGTCTATCTTCACCTTACTCTTTCCTGATTTTAGTTTAATTCTGATCGGCTTCCTGCTCGCCCGCCATTCCCACTGGGGAGGCCATTTCTGGGCTGGCGTCGAAAAGCTCGTTTACTTCCTGCTGTTTCCTGCCCTGCTGTTTTACACCACAGCACGTACCCGTTTTGATTTTCATGCAACCGGACATCTTTTACAGGTGGCTATCATCGCCACGATAGCTGGCATGTTGCTCGGCTGGCTCGCGAAGTATCTGTTCAAAACAGCACCGCGTATTTTTGAATCCGGCGTGCAAACGGCATTCCGCTTCAATTCTTATATTGCGCTGGCGATCGCATCCCGCCTCGCGGGAGATCAGGGCACCGCGCTGATGGCATTACTGATAGGCTTTCTGGTTCCACTCTGCAATATGGCAGCAGTCTATGCACTGGCCCATAACAGTGGCCGCTTGCTGAAAGAAATCGCCAGTAACCCACTGGTGGTCGGCACCGCCAGCGGTGTGATCGTCAGTCTGCTGGACATCCCATTGCCGGAAGGAATAGCAGCAACGCTGTCGCGGCTGGGCAATGCCGCCATCGCACTCGGCTTGCTTGCCGTGGGTGCCGGGATGAAGGTGTCGGCGATACACGAAGCAAAAGGTATCGCCGCCTATTTTCTCTCGGTGAAATTGCTGGCGTTACCGGCGATAGCACTGGTACTTGGCCGCTGGCTGGAATTGCCAGCTCTGCAATTGCAGATCGCCGTCATTTTCTGTGCGCTGCCGACTGCATCGAGCGCCTACGTGCTGGCGGCGCGCATGGGTGGCAATGGCCCGTTCGTCGCCTTTCTGATTTCTGCCAGTACCGTATTGTCAGTGCTGACCCTGCCGATCTGGCTGGCGCTGGTGCGATAGCATCACCACATTTTCACTACGCACTCAGGCCATGGCAGGCTAGCGCCCAGATCACATGCTCACGCACCATCTCTGACGGATGATCAAGGCGCGTGCGTAAGGCCGCCACGATGCCCGCATCGCCGCACATCGTGGTCGCCGCATTACCAAGACCAACCGCGATATTGCGCAACCAGCGTTCATGTCCAATACGACGGATAGGGCTGCCTTCCAGCATGCGCAAAAACTGTTCTTCCGTCCACGCAAACAAATGCACCATGCGCGCATGATCCAAACCATTCCTGACTGCAAAATCATCGACTGCGGCAACTTGTGCAAATTTATTCCACGGACAATGCAACTGGCAATCGTCGCAACCATACACCCTGTTACCGATCAACGACCGGAATTCGATTGGGATACTGCCATGCAGTTCTATCGTCAGATACGACACACAGCGCCGCGCATCGACGGTGTATGGTGCAACTATCGCCTTGGTCGGGCAGACATCAATACACGATGAACACTGACCGCAGTGATTGCCCACAGGCGAGTCAAGCGGCAACGGCAGATCGACCAGTATCTCGCCCAGAAAAAACATGGAACCTGCTTCACGACTCAATAGCAAGGTATGTTTGCCACGCCAGCCGAGGCCCGATTTTTCTGCCAGCGCCACTTCCATTACCGGCGCAGAATCAGTGAAGACACGGTAGCCAAACTCACCGATCTGCTGACTGATTTTTTCTGCAAGCTGCTGCAGGCGACTGCGTAAAACTTTGTGATAATCGCGACCGCGCGCATAGATAGAAATCACCGCAGTATCTGCAGTATGCTGTGCTTCCGCAGCGCGCCAGTGCGGATCGGCTGACAGGTAATTCATGCGTGCCGAAATCACCCTGACCGTGCCAGGCACTAATTCAGCCGGGCGACTGCGCTTGGTGCCATGCGCCGCCATATACGCCATATCACCATGAAAACCGGCGTCCAGCCATTTCTGAAAACCGGCTTCGGTGTGGCTGAGATCAACATCGGCAATACGGATTTCTGCAAAGCCGAGTTCTTTGCCCCAGTTTTTGATCTGTGCGGATAAAGCAGATAAGCTGTCGTCATCCAGATTCACGCGACAGACTCCGGCAAATACACAAGGGCGGGGCAATATGCTATGTTTAGCGAATTCATGAATACGGACTTTGCAGGAAATGTCACATTATAAAACCACACTGCAGGATGAAGCAGCAACGCAGGCATTAGGAAAAAGTCTCGCCCACACATTAGTGCCGGGGCTGGTTATTTTTCTGCACGGCGATCTGGGTGCAGGTAAAACCGCCCTCACCCGCGCCATGATTCACGCCGCTGGTTTTACCGGCAATGTAAAAAGCCCGACTTATACACTGGCAGAACCGTATCAGGTAAAAATCCAATCGCAAACAACAACGATCATGCATTTTGATCTGTATCGTATGCTGAGCGCCGAAGAATTTCTGGACGCCGGATTCCGCGAAGAGTTTAACGCATCGAATATCTGCATCGTCGAATGGCCAGAAAAAGCAGATGGCGTACTGCCAGAACCTGATCTGAATGTATTTTTAAGCGTCGCAGGTGATGGTCGTGAGGTAGAATTGCAGGCGTTGTCTGCCAAAGGTATCGCATGTCTCGCATCACTCCAATTCGCCCCCAATCTGTAAGCCAGAAATCCCCATCACGAAAGCGACGCGCTTTCATTAAAGCTGGCGGTACCCTGCTGCTCTCCGTTTGCGTGCCGCAAGCAGCAAATGCGGCAAAAATTCTTGCTGTCCGGGTCTGGCCTGCCGAAGATTACACCCGCGTCACCCTGGAAAATGATATTGAGCTCAATACCAATTTTTTTACAGTAAAAAATCCTGAGCGCCTGGTGGTTGATATCGAAGGTCTGGAATTAAATCCCACCCTGAAAGAACTGGTGGCGAAGATACAGCCGAATGACCCTTACATCAAGCAGGTGCGGGTTGGTCAGAATAAACCGAACGTTGTGCGCCTGGTGTTCGATTTAAAAGAAGAAATCAGCCCGCAGGTATTTACCCTGCAACCTGTTGGTAACTATAAACACCGGCTGGTTTTCGATCTGTATCCGGCCAATCCGGCCGACCCAATTGCTGCACTGATAGAAAAAGGCGAGTGGCACAAAGACACCCAGACCAGAAGCGTCGCCCCGACCACCCCGACTATGGCGGGTGAAGTCAAAGCCGATGGCAAATCTGATCCAAAAGCATCTAAACCGGAACTCATGGCAGAGGCTAAGCCTGATGATAAGTCGGCGCTGAAACACAGCGAAAAAACTGAACCGCATCTGAGTGAAAAATCACCAGACAAATCAGCTGCACCGGCGATGACCCGCATGATCACAATTGCGATTGATCCGGGTCATGGCGGTGAAGATCCCGGCGCCACCGGGCGTGGTGGCAGCCGCGAAAAAGATGTGGTTCTGGCGATTGCCAAACGACTGAAAGCTAAAATAGAACAGCAACCGAATATGCGCGTAATGCTGACGCGCGATGCCGATTATTTTGTGCCGCTGAACGTGCGGGTGCAAAAAGCCAGAGCGGTGCAGGCCGATTTATTCATGTCGGTGCATGCCGACGCGTTTGTGAATTCATCTGCGCGTGGTTCGTCGGTGTTTGTATTGTCCGACAAAGGGGCAAGTTCAACCGCGGCGCGCTGGCTGGCGGATAAAGAAAATGCGGCCGACCTGATCGGTGGCGTGAATATTAAAAATCACGACAAGCAGCTCGCCAGCGTCTTGCTGGATTTATCCACAACGGCGCAGATCAACGATAGTTTAAAACTCGGCAAAGTTGTGCTGACAGAAATCAGCGGTATCAATAAATTGCACAAAGGCTCGGTGGAACAAGCCGGATTTGCGGTACTGAAAGCGCCGGATATTCCCAGCATATTGATAGAAACGGCGTTTATTTCCAATCCGGAAGAGGAAGCAAAACTGACGGATGATGCGTATCAGGATCAGATGGCGGATGCGGTGATGAAAGGTATCAAGAAATATTTTTCGAAAAATCCGCCACTGGCAAAAAGCCGGCTGACCTGAGCCATCATCCGCAATAGAGTTAACAAAATCATGCCCGACGACATCGCCGGGCATTTTTTATTCTGCCTGTGCGCTGGAATCGCAGCCAGCGCCAGCGGCGATCCAGCGGCGGACTCTGCGCGCAAACAAGGCCTGCCAGCGTAGTGGAAGCCAGCGCAGATACTGTGCAGGCTGAGTCAGCATGCCGCAGCGGTAGGACATTGAAGCCTGATCCCATAATAAGGCACGGCAACTTCCCCGCCGCTGCCACAAAAAAACAAGCGCCACCGGGCAAGGCTCGGCAGCGCAGCAAACACCACAGCCATTACAGGCTTGACCGACTTCTGGCTTCAACGGTGCTTGCTGGCGTAGCCAGATCAGCGTCGATGAAGTCGGCTTTTTCACAATCGTCAGGCCGCTTTACGCAAGCGCTTCAGCATTTTCCACAATGCCCCCAGCAACAGAGGCACAATCGCAGCACCCACCCCCACCAGTACGATGGCGTTCAGATTTTTCTGTATGAAAGGAATGTTACCGAAGAAGTAACCGCTCATGACCAGCGACAATATCCATAACAACGCACCAAGCACATTGAAGAGCTGGAAAGTACGGTGTGTCATATCAGAGATACCCGCCACGAAAGGCGCAAAGGTACGCACGATAGGCACAAAACGCGCCAGCACAACAGTTTTACCGCCATGCTTTTCATAAAATTCATGGGTCTTTTTCAGCGCCGCCTTATCTATCCAGCGATAGTCGTGCGCCATGACTTTGTGACCAATCAGGCTGCCGATCCAGTAGTTAATCGTGTTGCCGGAGATCGATGCAAGCAGCAATAAACCAACCAGCAGCCAGGGGTTCATCGCACCCGTCGCGCAAAAAGCGCCAGCAATAAACAATAATGAATCGCCGGGTAAAAACGGAAAAATCACAAAGGCAGTCTCACAAAAAACAATCGCAAACAAAACGACGTACACCAGCGTTCCGTATTCCGCAATCACCATCCCCAACATCTTATCGACATGCAAAATCATGTCTAACAGTTGCATGAAATCCATTATTGTTCCAGTCAAAGAAATCGCGGCAATCATACACTAAGCCGCAGTACACGCAAGACAGCGCAGGTATAATCTCGCGATGAATCCGAATTCCTCTCCTTACCGTCCGATTCAGGCGCTGCCTGATAACCTGATCTCTCAAATTGCTGCCGGCGAAGTCGTCGAACGGCCGTCTGCCGTCGTCAAGGAAGTGCTTGAAAACGCGCTGGACGCGGGCGCCAGCAGCATCACCATCCGGCTGGAAGAAGGCGGCGTCAAACGGATAGCGATCAGCGATAACGGACGCGGTATACCGCAAGAGCAATTGCCACTCGCCGTGGCACGTCATGCGACGTCAAAGATCGCCTCGCTGACGGAGCTGGAAAATGTCGCGACCCTGGGATTTCGCGGCGAAGCGCTCGCCTCCATCGCCTCGGTTTCCTTGCTGACGCTGACGACCCGTACCGCCGATGCGCCGCATGCGTGGCAGATTGAAAATGGTAAGGTCTCTCCGGCATCGGGTGCGCCAGGCACCACGGTCGATGTGCAGGATTTGTATTACAACACGCCCGCCCGCCGGAAATTTTTAAAATCAGAACAAACAGAGTTCGGTCATTGTGCGGAGGTTGTCCGCCGTATCGCGCTGGCGCGCCCCGACGTCTCGTTTTCCCTCACACATAATGGCAAAGCGGTTGATCACTGGAATGTCAGCGCAATTGATAAGCGTAGCGCGCAGATACTTGGGGATGCATTTTCCAGCGCGCGTCTGCCACTTGATGAAAGCGCGGGGCCATTGCGCCTGCATGGTTTTGTCGGTTTGCCGACCGCATCTAAAGCGCGCGCCGATGCACAATTTTTTTATGTGAACGGCCGCTTTGTCCGTGACAAATTATTGACCCATGCGGTACGCGCTGCCTATCAGGATGTGTTGCATGGCGATCGCTATCCATCTTATGTTCTGGCGCTGGATCTTGATCCGGCGCTGGTTGATGTAAACGTTCATCCATCAAAAATTGAAGTGCGGTTTCGCGATAGCCGCGCCGTTCATCAATTTGTATTTCATGCCGTCAGCCGTGCACTGGCGCTGACATCTGCCACTGCTTTCGGCACCGTTCCGGCACCTGCCACCGCAGCATCGGCATCATCCGTATTGGCAGGAAAAGCGATACCCTGGATTGCCGGTGAACAAACGACGTTTGCGGCGCAATTCGCAACGCCGTCCCCCTATACGAATGCAGGCAACAGCACGCCGAATGCTTACGACCAATGGGGTCGCAATCAGACAGGTAGCGGTAATGGTGTCGCGCAGAATCTGCAAAGTTATGGTGCTATGTTCAGCGACAGTTCCCGCGCAGAAAATGCCGTTCCCACACAAGCACTACCAGAGGATGAACATCCTCTGGGCTTTGCGCTGGCACAACTGCACGGTGTGTATGTACTCGCACAAAACAGCAAAGGTCTGGTACTGGTAGATATGCATGCCGCACATGAACGCATCTTGTATGAGCAGCTCAAGAATGCGCTCGATGAAAACGCCATGCCTGTGCAACCGATGCTGATCCCGGTGACCTTTTATGCTGACGCAATTGAAGTCGGCACTGTCGAAGAACATCAGGACACATTAAAAGCGCTAGGGTTTGACATGGCGGCGATATCGCCCACCACGCTGGCGGTGCGCGCCGTGCCAGCATTGCTTAAAAATGCCGATGCACAATCACTCGCACGAGACGTATTGCGTGAAGTGCGCGAATTCGGCGGCTCACGCGTCCTTATTGACAGACGCAATGAATTGCTCGGCACCCTTGCCTGTCATACAGCGGTGCGTGCCAATCGCAGCCTCACCGTTCCGGAAATGAATGCGCTGTTGCGTCAGATGGAGCAAACGGAGCGCGCTGATCAGTGCAATCATGGGCGACCAACATGGGTGCAACTTGGTCTGAACGATCTCGATAAAATGTTCTTGCGTGGCCAGTGAATTCTAACCATCGTGAACTATCAACACCGTTACCGACTGCACCAATTATAAATACGGAATTAGCATGAACACCTCGAATGCAGCCAACGTCATCGCGATCATGGGGCCGACCGCATCCGGCAAAACGGCTGCCGCGCTGGAAATCGCCAGACACATTCCGTCCGAAATTATCTCTGTTGATTCAGCACTGATTTATCGCGGCATGGATATCGGCACGGCCAAACCCTCTGCCGAGGAACTCGCCAGCGCGCCACACCATCTGATCGATATTATTGATCCGGCGGAATCGTATTCAGTCGCGCAATTCCGTAAAGATGCAGAAAGACTGGTCGCTGATATTCAGGCAAGAGGTAAATTGCCCATTCTGGTCGGCGGCACCATGATGTATTTCAATGCGCTGAAACACGGACTCGACGATCTGCCCGGTGCCGATCCCGTGTTACGTGCCGAACTGGGTGCGGAAGCGGAACGCATAGGCGTACCGGGTTTGCATGCGCGTCTGGCGACCCTCGACCCTGAAACGGCCGCACGGCTGAATCCCAATGACAGCCAGCGTATTCAGAGAGCACTGGAAATCATCACACTGAGCGGACAGGCTATGTCTTCACTACTTGCCCGCCAAACAAAAACAGGACCAGCATTCGCCATGCTGCCGATCTCCCTGGAACCCTCAGATCGCAGCGTTCTGCATGAACGTATTGCAAGCCGCTTCGATCTAATGCTGCAAAACGGCTTTTTAGATGAAGTGAAACAATTAAAGCAACGACAGGATTTGCACGCAAATCTGCCATCGATACGCTGTGTCGGCTATCGTCAGGCATGGGATTACCTCGATCATCTCTGTACTTATGAAGAGATGCGGGAACGCGGCATTATCGCCACCCGCCAGTTGGCAAAACGCCAGCTCACCTGGTTACGCTCCATGCCAGAGCGCATATTGATAGATTGCCTGAGCCAGAATCCATCACAACAAATCCTGCATCTGGTACAACAGGAGATGGTAAGAAAGTAGTCAAGAAGCAGTAATTTGACACTTATTTCATGAAAAACCGCTTGTTTTTTTGCAAAATACCCGATGAATTCCATAAAAACGGATGCCCGGTATTGACACCAGAACAGCCAACTGACATAATCTAATGCTTCTTGGTGATATAGCTCAGCTGGTTAGAGCACAGCACTCATAATGCTGGGGTCGGTGGTTCAAGTCCACCTATCACCACCAGAATTTCGTTTCAGGACATCCTGTAACGTACAAAGAACCCGCTTCTAGCTTAGGCTACAGCGGTTTTTTTGCGTCCCAAGCTTTTAAGACTTCCTCATATCCAAAGTCTTTGCGGGTACATTTAAGGGTACATCCCTTATTCTTTAATGAGTACTCCCCGCCTTCGGACAGCACCAATTTAGAACTCAAAAAACATCTTTTAAGTCTGATATGGAAGACCAGGCATTTCACTCCGTGCGCTACCGAACAGAATAATATTTTTTTTCATCGCATACTCAGTCCGACTGATGTCAGCGGTGACAGCGAACGGATAAGTACGTCACTGATCTGATACAGCTGCACCTCATCCATATCAGATAGGAACTTTATGCTCTATACCATCGCTGTCATTTTAATCATCTTGTGGCTGCTAGGCTTGGTAACGTCCTACACCATAGGCGGTTTCATTCATGTGCTGCTGGTGATCGCGGTCATTATGGTGTTATTGCGTTTAATCAGCGGCAATAATATTTAGCGTACTGATCTCCAGCGCGACAAACGTCACTCCTCTCAACCTGAAAACAATTGTCTGTCTCAGGTAATGTCATATCTCACTCAAAGGTCACACCATGAATATTTCTAAAAACCTCGCCACAATTCTGATGTCATTGATGCTGATAGGCGTTGCAGGCTGCGCATCTACGACAAAGTCTGAAGGTACCGGCGAATATATGGACGATACGTTCATCACGACAAAAGTCAAAGCGGCAATACTGAATGAACCAACATTAAAATCCCGTGAAATTAACGTCGAATCATTCAAGGGTATTGTGCAATTGAGTGGCTTCGTCACCTCGCAGCATGATGTTGATAAAGCGATTGAAGTTACTCGTAATGTCAACGGTGTTAAATCTGTCAAAAACGATATGCGGATTAAGTAAGCTGCATATAAAAACGAACCAGTTTTCCATACTCTGAAGCACGCCATGAATCGAGGAAGCTTGACACCCCGGCAAGCAAAATATAGTATCGGGCACTCATCATGATGGAGTTTGCGATTAAGTAGGTCTGACTCGTTTTTGAGACACGGAAAATATCCGCATCACGCTTTAGCTGATGCGGTTTTTTTATGCCAATTCAACACAGTGTTTTGATCAGGCGACCTGCCATCATTTATCACCAGCCCGCGCGCATGGTTTCGTTTCAATCATTACTTCGCTTGTTATGTCTGCCCGATACACTCAACCTAAGCTCTCTCTTCTACTTCTCGCTCTGCTCGCCCAGTTGAATCATGCTTCGGCACAACAGTCCACAGATCCGGGCATTCAGAACGGTGGCAATTTACAATTCATCGGCGAAAATTCGCGCATCGGCATCGGCTATCAAAATGGTGGCGCATTTACGGGCGAACTGTTTGGTGTGTTATCAGACTCAGGGACAAATGTCTGGCTGGGTGAAGTATGGCTGAGCAATAAATCTGGCGGCGGCAAACTGAGTTACCACTCGCAGCAACAAAATTCTGTCGTCAAGTATTTTGCGGCAATCGACCAGAATGAGCAAAAGGATAAAAAACTCAGCATCGGTATTGGTCAGGAAAATCAGGATTGGTTTGGCCATGTCTATGCCAGTTATAGCCCTGGGAACAAACGGCAGTTGCAAAACACGCTGACAACGACAATTACCGAACAAAACGGCAATGATGCCGGACGTGGATATATTGATACCATCACCACAATCACAAACACGCGTCTGTATGAGCGTGCCTATGATTATGGCGTTGGTGCCCGCGCGGGACACTACTATACGGAAAATGCCGTGCGTGTCAGCGCCGGACTTGATTACGAATGGGGCAAAGCCAGCAGCAAACAATTCGGCATGAGCTTCACTGCGGAAAAGTTCTTTGTTGGTACGCCGCACAGTCTGGCACTGCAAGTTGGTCAGTATCGCAAATCGGGGGATTTCGACAGCCAACAAAATGATCGCCGGATTAATCTGATGTATCGCTATAGTTTTGGCGGTTCCAGTAGTCGCTTTGAGCAAAAATATAGGATGGTTGAAGTACCCGCCGCACCAACAGCCCCGACTATTATTCCTGCCAGAACCGAGCAGCGCCTGGTCAAAACAACGACCACCATGACTGGTGATGCGTTCTTTAAAATCGATAGCGCCGGGTTGACGGATTTTGCAAAACAGGAATTAGCGAAAATCGCTGAAACCTTGAAAAAATATCCGCATGAAGGCAATGTCAGAATTACCGGACATACCTGCGATATTGGCTCTGTCAGCTACAACCAAAAACTGTCGTTATCACGTGCGGTGGCGGTGCGGGATTACCTGATCTCTTTGGGTGTGGTAAATACCGAAGAAGTTGTGGTTGAAGGCAAAGGCAAGCTGGAGCCTAAGTACCCAGCAACCAAAGAAACGCGCGAAAAAAATCGCCGGGTAGATCTCGAGTTTGTCAGCCGCATCGATAAAACTGAAGTCATAGAAATACCAGAGCAAGTTCTGCCTGCGCCGGCGGCGGAAGTCACTTACAAACGTGAGGATATTTCTCAGGAGCCGGCATGGATACGCAGGGCGCTGCGTAACTCGGTAGAGCATAAACGCACAGTCGATACGTATCGCTATCAGGAAAAAACTCAAACCGAAACTAAAACCAGAAATTACCTGAATCGCGCGCCACAAGCGGCCAGCGACAGCGCCAGTACACAGCAAAATCAATCCGTCGTGATCGACGTTTTAAGTAACGACGCTGATCCGGATTCAGATGCAATCACTATCAGCACGGTCGGCAATGCTGCGCACGGAACGGCGACGATACAATCGCAAAAGATTCTCTATGTTCCGCATCCCGATTACAGCGGTAATGACAGCTTCACGTACACCATCAACGATGGTCGTGGCGGACAATCCACCGCGCAAGTCAATGTCAGCGTTGCCGCTGCGAATAAGGCACCAGTCGCGAATGACGATACATTCACCGTCCCGGGTAGTTCGGACATCGTTCTTGATTTGCTCGCGAACGACCGTGACCCTGACGGCGATCCGCTAACCATTTCTGCAATTACCGCTTTATCCGGAAACAACGGCAGTGTCCGTATTTCAGGTAACAAGGTCATTTTCACTCCGGGCAGCAATTCTTTACCCGGTAGTTTCCAATATACGATCAGCGATGGTCGCGGTGGAAAAGCAAGTGCACAAGTCACTCTCAACGTCATTGCTCCTCCGGTAAATAACGCACCTATCGCCAGAAATGATTCCTTCATCGTTCCCGGTACCACTGAAACAACGATCGATCCACTCGCCAACGACAGCGACCCCGATGGCGATCCTTTGACACTCGTGTCGGTCACACCGATGGCAGGAAATACGGGCACACTCCGCATCTCAGGTAACAAGGTGATTTTCTCGCCGTTCGGCAGCTTTATACGTGACAGTTTTCAGTACACCATCAGCGATGGCAAAGGAAAAACAGCAACGGCGACGGTGACTCTGGTCGATCCCTGATTTGTGCTGCGCTTAAACTAAAAAGACAAACAAGAGACTCCTTTGTTTGTCTTTTTTTCTTGATATCACGCAGTGCATCGTCAGCCAATCAGGATTATGATAGTCTCCCAGACAACTGTCGCGCATCTCCCATGGGCATTTTTTATACTCCTGTTGATATCGGCTTATGCATTTTTGCAATGCTGGTCGCACTGGTTCTGCTGGGAGTGGAAATTCGCAAAATCCCCTGGCAGCGCTTGCAGGAACCTACCGTGTTTTCCGCCTGGTGTGCCAGCATCATTGTGCTGATACTGCTATGGCGTATGCGCGTTCCCGTTCATAACGATCTGCATCTTCATCTGATGGGGGTCGCCTTATTTGCACTGATGTTTGGCAGATCACTGGCGATCTTAGGAATTGCAGTTGCCACGCTGGCATACACCGCAGAATACGATGGTATATGGCTGAATCTCGGTGCGAATATTCTTGTACTGGCGGTTTTCCCCAGTTATCTGAGTGAACTGATACTGAACAAAACCCGCCAGTATTTACCTCATCACATGTTTGTGTATTTGTTTGGTAACGGCTTCTTTGGCTCACTAGTCGTCAACGCCAGTGCGGGCCTACTCGCTCTGACAGCGCACATGCTGCTCGCACCAGTGAAAATCATCCCTGGCGACGCAATTGCCTACATGCTGTTACTGACGTGGGGTGAAGCTTTTTTAGTTGGTTTTCTGACTACAATTTTTGCAGTTTATCGCCCTGAATGGCTATTCACTTTTGATGACAAAATTTATCTGACTGGGAAATAATTTCCTCATTTTCCAGCATTGTCTCAGATTGCCTCAGATACTCAGGCACGACAGAATCGACACAAATTGTGTGATCTGCCACACCTGCAAACATTCTTAACGCGTGCCGAACCAGGCGCCAAACGCTGGTAATTCCAAGGTGCTGCTGTTCAGTGTTCCGGGCAAATTGTAGCCCGTGAGCAGCATTGCTCCTGCCACTTCCGGCCATACAAAATTGACAGTCTGATCACCTAAATTAAATGCGGCAAAAATTGTCGGCTCGCCATCAAGCTGACGACAAAACGCTAATACAGGTTCCGGCGCGTCAAAAAAATGAATCTTGCCGTGCATCAGTTGTCGATGCTGTTTGCGCCAGCGCCATATGTGACGCGCATACGTCAAAGCAGAATCCGGATCTTGTTCCTGCTGCGATACCGCAACAGCGATATGTTCAGCTGGCACTGGCAACCACGGCTTACCGCTGGTAAATCCGCCATGCGGCTGATCGGCGCGCCATGGCATAGGAGTACGGCAACCGTCGCGCCCTTTGAATTCCGGCCAGAAGGTAATTCCATAAGGATCCTGTATATCCTCATACGCAATATCAGCCTCAGTCAGCGCCAGCTCATCCCCCTGATACAGACATGGTGTCCCCTTCAGCGCTGCCTGCAGTGCCATCATCATTTTTGCAAACTGCGGTGTAGCTGCATCGCCGCCCCAACGTGACATCACGCGCACCACGTCGTGATTACCTACCGACCACGAAACCCAGCCACCTTTCACCCGCGCTTCAAATTCCTCTACCTGAGTGCGGATATATGCTGCAGACACGTCAGGCGTCAGTAAATTGAAGCTGTACGCCATATGCAGTTTATTGTCGTCAGCGGTGTATTCAGCCATGACGCCGAGCGAGTCATCGGCACCGACCTCACCGATCGCGATCGCGCCGTACTCATTCAGTAGACTGCGCATTTTTTCCAGAAAAGCGATATTCTCGGGCTGCGTCTTATCATAAATATGCGACTGCATACCGTAAGGATTATTGTCTTGCACCGTCTTCGTATCGCGCTTAGTGGCCGGAGGATTACTACGCAAAGAACGGTCGTGAAAATGAAAATTGCAGGCATCGAGGCGGAAACCATCAACGCCACGTTCTAGCCAGAAACGCATGTTGTCCAAATGCGCCTGCTGTACATCAGGGTGATGAAAATTCAGATCTGGCTGACTCGTCAGAAAATTATGCAAATAATATTGACGGCGGCGCGCATCCCATTGCCAGGAAGAGCCGCCAAAAACAGAGAGCCAGTTATTCGGCGGCGATCCATCTGCCTGCGGATCTGCCCACACGTACCATTCCGCCTTGGGATTATCACGGCTTTGACGGCTTTCCACGAACCATGGATGCTGATCCGAACAATGCGAAAGCACCTGATCAATCATGACCTTCAAACCCAATGCATGCGCCCGTTCGAGCAAACGGTCAAAATCACTCAGCGTCCCGAACAAAGAATCAACATCACAGTAATCTGCCACGTCGTAACCAAAGTCTTTCATCGGTGAAGTAAAAAATGGTGAAATCCAGACGATGTCCACGCCTAGCTGTGCGATGTAATCCAGTTTTGCAGTAATGCCTGGCAGATCGCCGACACCATCACCATTGGTATCCAAAAAGCTGCGCGGATACACCTGATAAATCACCGCTTCGCGCCACCACTGCGAATGGGAGTCAGATTGCTGAACGGAATTACCTGAGATCGATGTAGGAAACATAGTAAGCAAGAATAAAAGAACAATACGACATCAGTATGTAGCGTGATCAGCGAGCGATAATTTTTCCGCCAATATCGCAGACACGCCCAGAAACGCCGGGTATTCCGCAGTGATAAGGAAGGTCGGAATAGCCGCCAGATAATTTGCAAACCGCCCTTTCGCCTCGAAACGCTGACGGAAAGACGATTGCATAAATAAATCACCGAGACGCGGCACGATACCACCGCCAATATAAACCCCCCCGGTCGCACCTAAAGTGATGGCAAGATTGCCAGCCGCTGTTCCCAGCATGCCACAGAAATGTGCAACGGTCTGGCGACATCTGGCGCAACTGCCGTCCAATGCGCGACGGCTGATATCGGCTGCGGACAAACTGGCATCCGCACCGTCCGCCTGTAATTCACCCAGCGCGCGATAAATAATTTCCAAGCCCATACCCGAGATTAAGCGTTCAGCGGAAACATGTGGAAATTCCCGCCAGATCACTTTCAATAAATCGACCTCTGCCGCATCGGCCGGAGAAAAGCTGGCATGCCCGCCTTCGCTGCTAAGAGGAATCCATTGCTTGCCAGCCGGGACGATACCGGAGACGCCGAGACCGGTACCAGGTCCGATTAAGCCTATTACCCGCTCTGGCTGCGCCTGCCCACCACCGATCTGTACGCGCTGATGATTTTCCAGGTAAGGCAAAGCCATCGCCAAAGCCGTGAAATCATTCACAACTAATAATGTCTGCAAATGCAAGGCATCGCGCAAGGCCTGAATAGAGAACGCCCAGTGATGATTTGTCATGCTGATCTGATCGCCATTGACCGGATTCGCAATCGCTATCGCTGCATGCTGGACAGGCTGCTGACAGATTCTTTGTACTGCATCGCTTTGCAGGTAGGTAGAGATCGCCAGATGCAATGTAGCGTAATCATTACACGCCAGTACAGCCACAGCCTCAAAGCGATGCGGTTCAGTTTCCAGCGCAAAACGCGCATTCGTCCCACCTATATCGGCAAGCAAACGTGGCGATGTGTAGTTTTGTTTTTTTAAATCTTGCACTGACTTCTCACCATTAGTATGAATAAGCTCAAATTGAAAAAATTTCTGAACAAGTTCAGATAAATTTATGTAACAATACTACATTTATCAAATATACCTGTCTAATATTTTTTAACTTACCAGACAAAATTTGTTGATTAATAACGCAAACCCATAGAAAACAAAGATTTTCTGGCGATATTCAAAAAATACTAAATGTAGTTGAGCTACTTATTTGGAGACAAAAGTGCAGATAAGCAAGCGCATCGTGTTGCCTTCGCCTGTACCAATCAGAACAAGAGCCGGACTGATCGCCTGTGTCAGCGCCTTAGCCTTATTCTTTTCGAATGCCACTTGCTCTGCAACATTGGCAGATACGGCAGATTCTGCACAAATCAACGCAAAGACAACTCCGCTTACCAGCACATCTGACGTACGCGATTGCGATCATCCATCGCATCAGACCATCCTGAATAAGACATCTATCCAGTCAGACGCCCGCGCCTACTGGCTCAATCGCGACTTTATCCAATGGCCAGGAAAAGACCAAAAAGGGACATTCGCCCTCTATGCATCAGTCAGCGGAAAACTGCGCATACAAAAAGGCTTGCCTGTCAGCGATGCCGATCTGAGAATCAGCACGACTGCCCAAGCTGGGGCTCTGCCAACAGACATCCGGCAACGATACAAGTTCATCGGCGAAGGTGCTTTGCTCAGGCATTCGCTGTCCGCGCAGACGCTGGCAAATATACTCACGCAGCAGTTGATTCTGGTTCAGGAAAACGAGCGTGGCGAAGTCATTGATTTCACCTATGTACAAATCGCCGGTGTGATCGATGATCTGTATCAGACGGCTACTGAAGAGACAAAACTTGGTGTCACTGTGACCGCCTCGTCTGCAGATGGCAGCGTGCGGGCAAGTACCAACTTCCGTTTATGGGCGCCAACGGCACAACACGTCAGTGCCTGCATATATAAGACGGGAGCTAGTCATGCCAACGCACTGCTACCAATGATCCTGGATAAACGCACAGGCATCTGGGCAAGCGCAATAAATAAGGATGCGAGCGGCAGCTATTACCGCTATCTGGTCGATGTCTTCGTTCCAGGTGCAGGGCTGATACGCAATCGCGTCACAGATCCTTATTCCATCAGCCTGACCAGCGATTCGCGCCGCAGTTATGTCACCGACCTGCAAAACGCTGCGCTGAAACCGGCGGGCTGGGATCAGCACAAAATACCCGAGCGGGTAAAAAATCCGACAGACATGGCAATTTATGAACTGCATGTGCGCGATTTTTCCATCAACGATAAAACCGTACACCCCGCCTACCGTGGCAAATATCTGGCCTTTACCGAACCGGCATCAGCTGGTATGCGTCATCTGCGAGCACTCAGCGAAGCGGGTATCACCGATATCCACTTATTACCGATTTTCGATATTGCCACCATTCCCGAGCGTCACTGCATCAGCCCTAACGTCAGCGGAGGCGCAGACAGCTTGCGTCAGCAAGCGACCATCAATGCGCAGGCCGGTAAAGACTGCTTCAACTGGGGCTACGATCCCTACCACTACAATGCGCCCGAAGGCAGTTATGCCAGCAATGCTGACGATGGTGCGACGCGTATTCTTGAACTGAGAAAAATGGTCATGGCGCTGCATCAGGCTGGTCTGCGGGTCGGTATGGATGTTGTCTATAACCATACGGCGTTTGCGGGGCAACATCCACAATCCGTCCTTGATCGTATCGTTCCCGGCTATTACTACAGACTGAACGCGCAAGGAGAAGTTGAAGATTCCACTTGCCAGCCCTGCGGCAACACGGCGACCGAAAACCGCATGATGGCAAAGCTGATGAGTGATTCCGTCAGGCTATGGGCGCGTGAATATAAGATGGATTCATTTCGTTTTGATCTGATGGGACATCAGCCTCGCGCGGTCATGGAGGAAATAAAAGCAGCATTGCAGACTGATAATGGCAGAGAGATACAACTGATAGGCGAAGGCTGGAATTTTGGCGAAGTTGCGAATGGCAGCCGCTTTATTCAAGCATCGCAGTTGGCCTTGAATGGCAGTCAGATCGGCACCTTCAGCGATCGTGCCCGCGATGCCATTCGCGGTGGCGGGCATGGCGACAATGCCGCTGCCATCATACAAAACAAGGGGTATATCAATGGCTTACTGCAAGCCGCCGACGCATCGCCAGCACTGTTAAACAATACAGTGCAGCGTAGTGCCGACATGGTGCGGGTGGGCTTGGCTGGCTCAATTGCGAACTATGTCATGCAGACCGCAGATGGTCAGACGAAAAAACTCAGCGAGATTGCATACAACGATCAGCCTGCCGGTTACGTCAGTTCACCTGCAGAAGTCGTTAATTATGTTGAGAATCACGATAACCATACTCTATTTGACATCAATGCATTCCGGCTACCCCTCACAACGAGTCACGAAGACCGTGCCAGAGTGCAGATACTTGGCTTAGGGTTGACGACATTCAGCCAGGGCATTGCGTATTTTCATGCAGGATCAGACATCCTGCGTTCCAAATCGCTGGATGGCAACAGCTACAATTCCGGTGATTGGTTCAACCGGCTGGACTGGACGTATCAACAAAATTATTTCGGCACCGGGCTGCCACCAGAAAAAGATAACGCACGTTTTTACTCCATCATGCGCCCACTGCTGGCCGATCAGCGGATCAAGCCACGGCCGCAGGATATTGCCATGAGCCGCGATGCGTTTCGCGATCTGCTGAGAATACGCAGCAGCTCTGCATTATTTCGCCTGTCCAGCAGCGCAGATATACAGCAGCGGCTGCGCTTCTTTAATACAGGCCCGGAACAAAATCCGGCCGTCATCGCCGCCCATCTGAATGGCGAACATCTGAGCCCAGCTCACTTTAAAGCAGTGATGTATTTTTTTAATGTCAGCAAGCAGGAGCAGCGTCTGATCATTCGGGAACAACAAGGTCGCCACTTTCAACTGCATCCGGTACACCTGATGCATGGTGCTGGCGATCAGCGCATTGCCAGTGAAGCGCACTTTGTCAGCGAGAGTGGCAGCTTCATTCTCCCGGCGCTTAGCGTAGTGTGTTTTGTCGAGCTCAACTGAAATTGCCATCATCACAAAATCATGATCGTGCTACCGATATTAAGGCCTATATTTTTTCAGTCATCAAACAAAAGCAAAAAAGGCAACAAAGTGGACTGACTGGCGAATCCAACGCTGGTCAGCACTGGCAATAAAGAGGTATTAACAACAAAAAAAGGGACTATATGCAAAAAAAATCTGTCTTTGCTACAAAAAATATGAAAACTTTTCAGGCAGCAGACGAAATTTTTTATTCAACAGAGGTTATTATTAGCGCCTTCGTATTCTTAGCTTAAGGAGACAGTCGGAATGGATTTTTCAGATCGCCAGCAAGAGCCGGGCAAGAAGTTCCTGGGCATAGGGCTGGTCATAGCGTTTCACGTAGTGCTGGTGTATGCACTGCTCAATGGCTTGGGTACCAAGCTCATCGA
>NZ_JAENGS010000008.1:0-202113 GCF_016595265.1 Undibacterium sp. 14-3-2 | reverse complement strand
CCGCCCGGAGCTGGAGTGCTTGTAATCGCCTGTAAAGCGCCGCTAGATTGAGCCAGGGCAATATCCGGGAAGATGATTGAAATCAGAACGACAATCTGACAACAATAAAGAAGTGAAGTGCGCAGGATTTTCATGCGGAATTTACGTATTTGTATCAGTTGGCGTAGTCACACGCTTTTCGATTGTTCGTTGCAGCCAATCCTGAAAAGAGCTGTGATTTGCCGGTGTGACTTGCAATAAGGACTCCTGTTTTGGGAGTGTCGCCAAATTGTTGATATTTGAAGCTGTGACGCCAAGCACCAGCCATTGATCTCCAACTTCAATAACCATTACTCGTTCACGATTTCCTACATTCAGACCGCCCAGAATCTTCATTGGAATCTTGTTTGCGGAGGTTGCCGGGCCAATCCGCTTGAAAGCCCAGGCAGCGAAAAACATTAAACCGAGAACAAAAAGCAGAGCCAAGGTGATTTGCAACAAGCCAGCTCCGGGCGTCAGCGGGGCAGCATCTGCGGCGAGGGCATAGTCAGACGCAGCCAGTAAAAATAACGATATGAATTTACTGTGAGGTTTCATTATTTATTCAGTTTGCGAATTCGTTCTGCGGGGGTCACGATGTCAGTCAGACGAATACCGAACTTATCATTAACAACCACAACTTCGCCTTGAGCGATCAGGCAGCCGTTCACCAGTACATCCATCGGTTCACCTGCCAGACCATCAAGTTCCACAACGGAACCCTGCGCCAGTTGCAGCAAATTTTTAATCGCGATCTTGGTTCTTCCCAATTCAACCGTCAACTGCACAGGGATATCGAGAATGAAGTCGATATCGTTGTGTGTTTCAGTCGAACTTCCTTTTGCGCTGAATTCTTTAAATATCGCAGGATTTGCTGGCGGTTCGGATTTTTGGCTCGCCGCTGCAGCTGCCGCAGCGGCATCGGCTTTCTCCTGCTCTGCAATTGCTGCGCCCCAATCGTCTTCGCTGATCGGGCTATCTGTATTTTCATCCATGGTTCTCTCCTTGTGCTGCTACTTCTTGTACGCTGGAACTGATCAGTTTTTCCACACGTAACGCATATTGTCCGTTGAATACACCGTATTTGCATTCCATTACCGGGGTGCCATCAACCTTGGCAGAGATCACTTCCGGGATATTTAAGGGAATGATGTCTCCGGTTTTCATATTCAGAATGTCGCCTAGTGTGACACGGGTTGTGCCTAAGTCAGCAACTATTTCCACTTCCGCAATCTGAATCTGCTGCGTCATCAAACGAACCCAGCGTTTGTCAACTTCCAGTGTTTCACCTTGCAGGCTACTGGTCAGAATATCTCTGATAGGCTCAATCGTGGAGTAGGGCATGCAAATATGCATTTCACCGCTAACTGGCCCCAATTCTATGGTAAAGGTTGTCGATACCACTACCTCGTTTGGTGTCGCAATATTGGCAAACTGGGTATTCATTTCAGAACGAATATACTCGAACTCAACTGGATAGACTGGCTCCCACGATTTTGCGTAGGTTTCAAAAATAATTTCCAGAATGCGTTGAATAATTCTTTGCTCAGTCTGCGTGAAATCACGTCCTTCAACACGGGTGTGGAAGCGACCGTCACCACCGAATAAATTGTCGACCAAAAGAAATACCAGACCAGGGTCGAGCACCACCAGCGAAGTTCCCCTGAGTGGCTTCATGTGCACCAGATTCAGATTGGTCGGTACAACCAGATTACGGATGAATTCACTATATTTGGAAACTCTGACCGTTCCAACGGAAACTTCTGCGCTACGGCGTAAAAAATTAAATAACCCTATGCGTAAAAGACGGGCAAATCTTTCGTTGATAATTTCCAGCGTCGGCATACGGCCGCGAACAATGCGCTCTTGCGTCGCAAGGTTATAGGGACGTACACCCGACGTGTCTTCTTGAGACTGAGAGTCATCTTGATCTCCCGTGACGCCCTTTAACAGCGCATCGACTTCTTCCTGGGAGAGGAAATTATCTGACATAGTGCTATTGAACTACAAAGGAAGTAAAGAAAACGCCCGTTACTTTTTGCGGTTCACCTTTCGCAGTAAAAGGTTGATTAACTTTTTCAATGATTTCGTCTACCAGTTTATCTTTGCCCTCAGTGGAGAGAATATCATTGGCATCTTTGCTCGATAAAAGTAACAGCAATCGACTGCGCACCTGAGGCATATTTGCTTTAATCAGTGATGACTGATCTTCACCTTCTACCTGAAGTGTCATCGCGATTTGCAAATACTTATCGCCGCTATCTGACTGCAGATTTACTGTGAACGCATCTAAAGGAAGAAATACCGGCGCCTTCGCTGGTTCTGCTTTGTGCTCTTTTTCTTTTGACGCAGATTTTTTCGATAAAAAGAAAGCAGCACCGCCACCGACACCACCGAGAACAAGTACCGCGGCCGCAATGATAATAATTAATTTTTTCTTTGATTTTGCTGGAGCAGCTTCACCGGTTTCGGGAGCTGCCTTAGCAGGTTTCTTCGCCATATTTTTCCTCTCAAGCAGCGGTATTTTTCCGCTATTTCTTATATTATCTTCGAAAAAAAGCATCGAATAACAGGAGAAAAGACGGACAAATACCACTCATCTTTTCAATTCTGAAAAAATAATAATGCGATCTATTCATGAAGAACGCGTTATTCCCGGTTAAATGCTTTATTTCTTTATTCTACCTGTTTGAGAGACAAGTTTTTCAACTAAGCACTATGCAAACGTATCGACAGCCCCAATGCGAGAAATTATTTTGGTCGTTTTGACGTCGGATATAGGTTGGTTGCTGATAACGCTTTCGCCCCCACCATTTCTGGCAATTGAGGTGGACGGATTTGTTTGTCTGAATTCGCGACCTTGTTGCCCCTGATTAGATGCTTCTGCGTTGACTGAGAAACCTGATAGTTGGACTCCGGCATCATCCATCATCTGACGTAATTTAGGCAGAGAAGCCTCCAGTGCCTCCCTGACATCTGGATGTGCGGAGATAAAAGTTGCGTTTGCTTGATCGTTCGTGACATTCAATACGATTTGTAATGGACCCAGATCAGGTGGGTTCAGAGTTAACTCAGCCGATTGCATGCTGGCGCCCACCATCCAGATTACTTTTTGTCCCACCGCTTTATCCCATGCGGACGAATTCAGTGGAGGTGATATTTGGTTAGCAGAAACGGCACCTGTGATCGTCGCATTCTGCGTAGCGTTAAGCTGTTGTTGCGGCGGCGCTTGTTGGACGTTGACCGGGCTCATCGCTTCATCTTTTCGTAAGCTTAACGCAAGCTGATCAATAGATCGTTCCAGTTTATCGGCAGAGACATTTGTTTTAGGCGATACATCCTGTTGGGCGCTTGTTTGCAACGTGAGCGGCTCACCTTTTTCTGATTTAAGGTCCAGGTGATCTGCAAATGATGTTGATGTGTCAGATCCTATTCCTTTGTCTTTTACAATCTGGGACGTATCTGTCACTGGAGTTTCGGCTGTGAGCTCGGGGGCAGTAGTTTCCAGGCGGGATGACAGGGTATTACTGACGATGACGTCAAAGGCGGCTTCTTTTGATATTCCCGCAGACTGGGATGCATTTTTTTCGTTCAACGGCTGTAGCGATAAGCCGCTGTTTGAGGTGTCCGAAATGACACCTGTGTCGCTTTTCAACGCGGCATCATCGCCAGATTTTGCAGGTACCAACTTAGAAATATCATTTAAGGCGTTAAACAGTTGTATCAATTGATGATCGCTGTCATCCGTTTCTTTTTTTTCCGTTTGAGTGTCTTCTTTTTCAGTATCTTCGCTTTTCTTCAGCGCAGTGCTAGCGTCATGCAATTCTTCAGGCGGCGTCGCAGCGTCTTGCTTAGGTGGCTCAACATTTTTTGTGGGCAATTTGCTATTGGTTTCCCTTGGGGCAGGCGCTGACGTCGCTTTATTTCCGCTTATTTCTTTCTTGAGCAGCTTATTAAAAGAGTTATCAGCATTCACCACTGGATTGCTCTTGCTCGTTTTCGCCGCACTGTTCTGATTGTTGAGTGCGCTGACAATATTGAGTGTTTGCATAGATGTTGCCGTTATTAAGTTGCTACTCTGATTTATAAAAATACGCCCGCGCAGCAAAATCGTCGGTTTGTTTCTGATCCGATTTGGCGTCCTTTTTTTGCTGTACCATTTTTACCCTGTGATCAAGGGTGTTATATGACAGCCGTTTCTTTTCATTCCCTTGCCAATCAAGTTTCGCCGCCTGAACTTTTGATTCTGCATTTCGTATCACTTCTTTTTGACCTTCAACGGCACTGTCAAGTTTGGCTAAAAAACCTAGAAAATTTCCATATTGGCTGGCACTGATACCAGCGGCGGCGGCGGCCTGGAATTTGCTGTCGTAATCATCTCGATACTGGATTAATAAATTCAGCTTACTTTGCGTTTCTTCGTGATACCGAATGGCTTGTCCCAAGCGCTTCGCCGCGTCATCGGTTTCCCGGTCCGCAATCTCAATTAAAGTGTTTATTGGTGATCTCTTTGCCATCTGTACCTAAGTATAGAGCTAACTAAAATTATCTATCCTTGGAATAGAGCCCGAAGTCCATCCAAGCTCTCTGATATGCTGCATTTCTGAGTAATATCTTGCTGTAAAAACGCAATGATTCGAGGATGCAGCCGAATCGCTTCGTCAAGCAAGGGATCTGAGCCCGGCGCATAAGCGCCAACGCTGATCAAATCTCTGCTGCGCTCGTATCTTGAGTATAGTTGTTTCAACTTCCTGGCAAGTTGCTGATGTTCCGGAGTCGTGATGCTGTGCATCGCCCGGCTGATAGATTGTTCGATATCAATGGCAGGGTAATGACCGCTCTCAGCCAATGTACGATTCAAGACTATATGACCATCAAGAATTGCTCGCGCAGAGTCCGCGATAGGGTCCTGTTGATCATCGCCCTCAGTCAATACTGTGTAAAACGCGGTGATCGAACCTCCGCCTTCTTTGCCATTGCCGGCACGTTCGACAAGCACGGGTAATTTTGCAAAAACTGAAGGAGGGTAGCCTTTGGTCGCAGGCGGTTCGCCGATCGCCAGAGCAATTTCCCGTTGCGCCATCGCATATCGTGTCAAGGAGTCCATGATCAGTAGAACGCTGTGTCCTTGATCTCGGAAATATTCGGCGATTGTTGTTGCGTACGCAGCGCCTTGCAAACGCAATAATGGCGGAGCATCCGCTGGCGCTGCTACGACTACCGACCTTGCCAGCCCTTCTGTGCCAAGAATCTGTTCAATAAATTCTTTTACCTCGCGCCCCCGTTCACCAATCAATCCTACGACGATAATGTCCGCGGTAGTAAACCGCGCCATCATTCCGAGCAGCACGCTTTTACCAACCCCCGAACCAGCAAACAAACCAAGGCGTTGTCCTCGTCCGACGCTGAGCATACTATTGATTGCGCGAACGCCAACATCAAGTGTGTCGACAATCGGTGCTCGTTCCAGAGGGTTGTAAATCCGCGCCGCAAGTGGCGCGGATTCCGTCGTTTTCAGGGCACCAAGTGTATCTAGCGGACGTCCATTGCCGTCTAGCACACGTCCTAATAGCTGGTAACCGACTGGAAGTTGGCGGCTTCTGTCGCTTGGTCTTCTGAGTGGATGACTGGATGTTTGTCGTGACTCTTCGGCAAAAACCGGAGCGCCGGGAGTAACCCCCTCGAGGTCGCTATGAGGCATCAGGAACAGTCTGTCTCCATCAAAACCGACAACTTCTGCTTCGATTTTTGCACCGCCCGCTAAATGTATAGAACAGGCACTTCCTACCGGTAAGCGCAAACCGACGGCTTCCATGACTAAGCCTGTGACTTTAGTGACTCTGCCGGCGGGTTGAACGGCATCATTTCCGGCCAGCAGATCTTTGCTGCCAGTCAGAATAGATTTCCATTGGTCTGTGAAAGCAGTGTCCATGGGATTTACTCAGAATCCGATGCATTTTTTCGCATCAAGGCTGTTAAGCGTTCCCATCGGGTTTCAATATTGGAGTCGATGAGGTTTTGTGATGTCTCAATTTTGCAGTCACCGCGAGACAGTTGTTGATCGGAGACAATGCGCCAGCCGTTGGCGATCAGCGTGTCGCCAAGGTTATTCTTAACGATGCTTGCATCGGCTGGATTTAAACTGATGCTTGCATTTGTTTGTACTGATGGTAATTGCGCGATCGCATCCTCAACGATAGGGAGAATAATATTTTCATCCAATTCTATCCGCGTTTTTAAAATTGTTGATGCCAGGCTGATCGCCAGATCAAGTAAGTCTTTGCCTGTCGCTTTTCCTGCTTCACCTAATTCAGTTGAGAACTTTTCTGACAAGTCACGTATGCTTTGAAGGTCGGGCTGCATATTTTCTGTCGCCATGCGCTGTCCTGCCTCTTGCCCTTCAATCAGACCGCGTTCATAGGCTTCCTGATAGCCAATGACATAGCCTTCCTGTCTTGCTTTTTCACGTATTTCTTCCAGCTCATGTTCCGATACAGTCGGAACGAACCTGGCTGGCTCGGGTTCGTGTTTGGGCTCTGGAATGTGATGAGGGCGCGTTTCTCCAAATGATGCCATTTCCCATCGTTGGTAAGCCGAAACGTCGTCTTTTCGTAAGACACTAGACATAAGAGTCTTCACCTTTTGCACCTAACATAATCTGGCCTTCATCGGCGAGTCGACGCACAACGAGTAGAATTTGTTTTTGCTGCGCTTCCACCTCAGATAATCTCACCGGCCCTTTGGATTCAAGATCTTCGCGCATCATTTCAGCGGCACGCTGAGACATATTTTTAAAGATTTTTTCCCGCATATCCTGATTGGCGCCTTTGAGCGCGATGATCAGCGAATCGGATTGCACTTCGCGCAGCAGCAACTGAATACCCTTGTCATCAATTTCCATGATATTGTCAAAAACGAACATCTCATCCATGATTTTTTCTGCCATATCACCATCATATTTGCGCAGATTATCCATAACAGATGCTTCGTTTTCACCGCTCATGAAGTTCAATATTTCTGCCGCGGCCCTGACCCCACCGATTGATTTTTTCTTCAGGCTTTCATTGCCAGTCAGTAGTTTAGTGAGAACGTCATTCAACTCTCTGAGTGCAGCTGGCTGAATACCGTCGAGCGTAGCGATGCGCAAAACAACATCATTTCTTAAGCGCTCTGAGAAATTATTTAAAATTTCACACGCCTGATCGCTTTCCAGGTGAACTAAAATCGTTGCGACGATCTGCGGGTGTTCATTTTTAATCAGGTCGGCAACCGACGCTGAGTCCATCCATTTCAGACTTTCAATGCCGCTGGCGTCTTTTCCACCCAGGATACGATTCAATAAAGACGATGCCTTGTCGTCACCCAGTGCTTTGGTGAGGACATTGCGGATATATTCGTCAGAGTCTAAACCGACAGATGAACTGAGATCTGCGGCTGCTTTAAACTCGTCGAGAACCTTCGCTATGCGCTCGTGGGGGATTGCACCTATTGTCGCCATAGCAGCGCCAATTTTCTGCACCTCACGTGGGCCCAGAAATTTCATTACCTCTGCAGCACCGTCTTCACCAAGCGCAAGCATGAAGGTTGCTGCTTTTTGTACGCCATCATCACTCATTGTTAATCCATGTCTTGATTACGTTAGCAACAATTCTCGGGTCATTTTTTGCTAATTCTTTAGCCATGTCCAAGGTTAACTCATAACTGTTTCCTTGTTTTGCGGCTTGTATTTCTTCTTCGCTGGAGAGATTGACATACGTATCATCGTCTTCCTCCTGCTGTAATTCTTTTTCAGCCGAGGTGAGTTTTTCCGCTTCTTCAGCTTCTTTTTTGGCTTTTTCTTCGGCGACGTCTTTGCCCATAATTTTGTACAACATGGGTTTCAGATAGCCAAAGAATAAATAGGCTAAAACTGCGGCGATTAATAAGTATTTCCCCAGTTCTTTTGCTAACTGGATTGTTTCTGGTTGTTTCCAGAATGGTACTTCTACTATAGTTTCTTTTTCCGGACCGGCAAATGGGCTATTAACAACATTCAGAGTATCGCCACGGTCTTTATTAAATCCCATCGCTTCGCGCGCCAGATCGGTAATCTGTGCCTTCTCAATATCCGTCAGCGCTCTGGTCGTAATCTTTCCGGATTTATCGGTTTCGTTCTTGTAATTCACAACAACGGCGACGGACAATCGTTTTACGCCACCCATTCCCTGCTGCGTGTAGCGGATAGTTTTATCAACTTCATAGTTGATGGTGGAGTCTTTTTGTACAAGCCCTGTGTTTGCTGCTGAGGCAGATGTTGCAGTGCCGCTGGCCACAATCGGCGCTGTTACAGGCACTGGTGGCTGATTGGTCAGTGAGCCGGGAATGCCGGACGCATTGTTGTTTTTATTGTAGCTTTCGCTAGATTGCTGGCTACGTATTGTGGATGCCTCGGGTGGAGAATTCGGACGATAACTTTCCGCTGCCTGTTCAGTTTTTGAAAAATCGATATCTGCAGTTGCTTCTGCACGAACATTATTTGCGCCAACTATCGGAGAAATAATAGATTCGATGCGTTTGACAATATTTTGTTGAAATTCCTGTACGTACTTAAGCTGGGATGGATCAAGATTGTTACTTCCAGCCTGTTTATTCATATCCGAAAGTAAATTACCGTTTTGGTCCACAATCGAGACGTTTTTGGTCGACAGTTCCGGAACGCTGCTGGCGACCAGATGCAGAATAGCGCTGACTTGTTGTTGATCCAGAATTCGGCTTGGATATAAATTCAATAATACCGATGCTGTTGGTTTTTGCTGATCACGTATAAAAACGGAAGATTTCGGAATCGCCAGATGCACCCTTGCTGACTGTACGGCTGATACCGCCTGAATTGAGCGGGCTAACTCACCTTCAAGTGCACGTTGGAAATTGACTTGTTCGAGAAACTGGGAAATTCCGAGTTTCTGATTTTCCATTAATTCAAAACCGACATTCCCACCTTTGGGCAAACCTTGCGACGCGAGTTTCAGGCGAGCATCATGTACCTGGCTCGCAGGTACGAGAATCGCACTGCCAGTTTCCGAATATTTATACGGAATGTTCATTTGCTGCAAGGATGCGACGATCGCGCCGCCATCCCTGTCGTTAAAGTTTGAAAACAGCACTTTGTATTCAGGTTGCTGCCCCCACAGCCAGATCCCGGCCATAATCGCCAGTATCAGCGCGGCACCCGCTGAAAGCATTGCTGTGCGGACGCCTGGCGTTTGCGGAATCCCAAATATTTTTTTTGGTTCCACAAGCTCATCAGGAGCCATGATCATGTTTTCAGCGGTTGCCATAAATCACCTGATCAGCATTGAAAATTAAGAAGTGTATTTGCATCATGTTACGAAGCCATTTTGGTTTTTTCCTTACTACTGATTTTGCACTGAATTCTGAATTTCAATCGGGAGAGTAAGCGTCAATTAGTACATCTTTTTATCGAAATGGAGAATTTTTTAGGTGGTAAGGTAGATGCTAGATCAATCTTTATTGACTATGGAGAATGTATGAAAATGGCTGGCATTGACAGCAGTCGCATTGACGCAATGGTTGCTCAGTTAAAAGCGACGGCTGCGAAAATGGAGGCGGGTAGCGGAATCAATCGCACCGAGGAAAGTGATGCGCCCAAACGCTTAGACTTTGCAGATGCGCTGAAAGCATCATTAGATCAGGTAAACAAAGTTCAACTGACGTCGCAGCAGTTGGGAGAAAAATTTGCCTTAGGAGACGATAAAGTCAGTTTGTCTGATGTCATGATTTCAATGCAAAAAGCAAACATTTCATTTCAGACGACGGTGCAAGTCAGAAATAAATTAATCACTGCATATCATGACATCATGAATATGCAGATCTGACCTTAAGCACAATTGAAGTGATAGGTATTTCAGCGGATTCCAGTCATTTTGGAATTCCGCTCTCTTTCTAATTTCATGATGTAGCGTTGAACGCTGGTCAGGACTGAATTTGATAAATTGAAAAACTGGCAGCCTATACGACGATTCGTTTTTCCATTTAATAAAACCAGATCTTGAGAGTTTCTGATTTGTAGCGCTACATCGATCAGACCAATTGTCGGTAAATCCAGTTTGCAATGCTCATAGATTTTTCCTGGAGTGCAGTCGAGGATTTTTTTCTCATCAAGCACGGCAATACCACCGCAACTGATATCGACCAGAGATAATTTCAAAACTTCAATACTATCATTCACCTCAACAGAAAAGCTTACTTTAATCGGCGTTGAGACTGGAGTATTGATTCGATAATACTCACGTCGTTGCAGTCGGATCAGGTTTGACGGGATGCTGAATTGTAAAGCTGGGCGGTTCTCAAATTCGGCACGATGGACACCTGTTGTGGAAAACTGAATGCCGATTTTATCCAATAAACCCTCAAATGAAACCCGGTGTGCTTCAATTATTCTCTGATTGGCCAATTGGCCGGGGGCGCAGTCAACTGTTACCGTATTATTGTTATCGTCAACGTCTAGAATGGAAGTGATAAATACTTCCGCGCCATCGTGAATCAACATGCTGATGAGCTGATTGCTATCTTTCAGGCCGCGTAATAAGGAAATAATTTCCCTGCGAGAGTCGACCTGAAAAGGACTTTGGTTTTCAGTCCCGAGAGAAGGAGGGGATTGCATGTTTTTTATTTGCTCTTATCTGTCAAAATTTTAAGATGGTAGAGGTAGTACGGTTCAGGGTGTCTCCTGCTCGACCCCGGACTTTTCTTTGTCTATATGGTAAAGCCAAGCGAGCAGTTCTGCAACAGCGATATATAGAACCGGGGGAATGTTTTCGTCCAGATCGACTTTCATCAATAAAGATACCAACTCTTTTGATTCGTGGACGTGGACTCCGTGTTCTTTCGCCCTGCTGATTATCTCATCAGCAATTATTCCCTTGCCTTTGGCAACAACCCGTGGAGCACTATCCCCGCTATGGTAAGCGAGTGCGACTGCGTGTTTGTCAGTAGGTTTATTTACTGTCATTTTGTCTGACGCTCAGGCTATCCAGAATCGTGTCTAAAGAGGACAGGGCGGACGATAGTTGCCCAGCGTGAGTTTTAAGAGCGTTTACCGTATCTTCATTTTCAGCATTGATATTCAAGCTTAAATGATTTGCGCGAAAATTAAACGTTGCTGAAACTGTGCCCAGAGAGGGTAAATCAAACTTGACGGTACTTTGCCAGTAATTATTGTCGTCAGGTGAAAATTCGCTGGTTTGATGAGAAGGCTTATCTCTCTTGATTTCCCATTTCATGTATTGTCCAGGGAAAAGCTCGCCCTGCCAACGCAGGCTTTGATTTTCCAAGGTTCTCAACTGTTGCTGGATGAGCTGAAGTAATTCTTTATTTCCTGAGATAAGATTGCTTTCCCCGCCGCTAATATTCTGCTTCAGTGCAGAAAGCATGGACTGCGGCTCTGTTAGTAAATCACTGAGCTTTATTTTTCCGTCCACCCATTCTGCGAGGTGAGATTCGTAAAAGAGGCCACTCTGGCTGATTTTTTTTTCTAATAATACAGCCGTTTTTTCGATGCTATTTAAATCGGCCTGCGAGTTTAGTATTGCAGTTTTTCCGACAATCGCGTTGCTTTCGGTACTTGCATCTCCAGACTGCAGAATGGTGCCAATCAGTTTGCTGGCCGTACTTAAAAAAGTAACGCTGCTGTCCGATTGAATACCAGCCTCCAGATGGGGGAGGGCTGACGTGGATTGGGGGATTGTTTTTATTTGCGCTAACTTGCTCGCATCTTCCAGCCTTGCCTGAGGCGAAGCTGAAAAATCAGATAGCGTTTTTTTGCCAGGTGTGTAGGTTTGCCCGGCAATGAAGCTTTCTGGGATTTGAGATTTACTTTCTAAGGCAAACGTTGGTTTCGGATCTGTTGAAATTAAACGCAACGAGACTGAGTCTCCCTCCTTAACGCCTTCCGGGAGTTGCATGCGAACGCTAAAATTAGCGACCCGGACAGTAAAGCTGCCGTCCTTTTGTCGGTTGAGGATTTCCCCTTTGAGTTGCTGACCTACAACGAGTTGTGCAAGTTTTGAGGCAACTTCCTGCTTGAGCGAATGGAGTCCCGAACTCGCTGATGCCGCCTCGATATCGGCAGTCGTAATCGAATTATCGAGGCGGTATGGCATATCTGTTACGCCGAGCTTGCGGCTCCATAAGTGTGATTCAGTTTGCGTTCGGCACTTGACGCTTTCATCAGATTAGACAATTCAGCCATCCACGGTTCTGTAATGTCGCGAATTTCTTTATCGTCGGCCAGTATTTTTTTTATGACACGAATTTTTCGCTCTTTGAGTTCCGGAGGTAAGAATGCCGGACTCTCATTATCACGAATTTTTTGAACCTTTGAGCTGCAATCGTTTTCCAGCTCCGTCAATTGTTCCCAGTCGCGGTTGCGGGCGGCATTCAACATTTGATCAGTGAGTACGGCAATATTCTCGTACAGCTTAATAATTTCTATGCTTTCCATTATGAATCAGGCCTCAAAAACGTGAACTTGTCGTGGTTGTAAAGGATCGTGTTCGCTGATCGCCGGCTGCGTTGGTGCTTGCGCTGCGGGTTCTATGGTTTCCCATGTTTGTTTCAGATCACGTAATAAAGTTTGCACTTCCAGTAATTTTTCTTCATCTTTATTCAAATTTCCCAGCAATAGCTGTCTGCTCATATATTCATACAGCGCATCCAGATTGAGTGCAATTTCACCGCCCACTCGCTTATCCAGGCTGGCACGCAAGCCGTTATCAATAATGGAAATAGCGTGGGAAATTGATTTTCCTTTTGCTGCAATCTCTCCCTTTTGCATTTGCTGTAAAGCATTTCCAATCGCTGTGATCGCACCATCGAATAACATGACGATCAGTTTGTGGGGGCTGGCAGCTATGACGCCGGTTTCCACACCAATTTTTGTATATGCACTTGCACCATAGGATTTTGATGAGCCAAACATAGCTAGTCCTTTGAGTTTTCTAAATTATCAGTTGCTTGTTACTTATTCGTTGAACCGTTCAGAATGCCAATCTGAGCAGTTAAAAAGCTTTGTGTTGCATTTAATTTCGAAATGACGGAATCAAGAGCAGAATATTGCGCCTGAAGGCGGTTCTGGGTTTTAAGCAAGCGCGCATTCAGCTCGTCGGTTTGTTTCTGTAGTGACGCTAATGTCGTGTTAATACCTTTTGTTGCACTACTGATCGTGCCTGTCGTTCCAAGGAAACTGGTGACAAGATTATTCAGTTTGTATGCGTAACCCTGAGAAAAACTGACTTTGCCGCGGTCACCCGTTGCACCGCCGTTCACTAAGATTTGCAAGCCTTCAGAAGGTGAGCCGGATGCGCCAGTCAATATTTGACCTAAACCTGTCGCTGAGACGCCGTTTAATGTACCGGCGACATTTTTTCCCGTTGTTCCTGTGCTGACTGTTCCAGTCAATGCACTGACACTCGTGCCAGCGTTACTGGTCAGGCTGACATTGGACGCACTACCAAAACTTCCTGAAGTAATATTCAAGAAACCATTGCTGTCAATTGAGGTGGTAACCGTGACACCTGCATTGGAGAAACTGGCAGTACCATTGACAGACGACTGTATCATCGAAGCGAGTTGTGACGCGGTGTAGTTTCCTGCCGCTAAACTCACTGTGCCGGAGAGTCCGTCAATTTTGACATCAATTTTTGTGCCCGCAGCAATCGTAGTTGATGCCGAATTCAAGTTGACATCACCGGTTAACACACCTTGCGTGGCAATCTGCGTTACTTTGATTGCATAGTCGCCAGGCTGTGTTGCGGCCGTGGAGCCGGACAAACTGGTCAGACTATCTGTTGTTTTGCCCATTGCCGAAAACAATCCGCCGACATCATTAAAATTATTTGTCAATGCGGTCTGCAGTTTGCTGGAGTCAACTGCTAGTGATCCGTCTTTCTGAAAGCTGATGCCGATCTGCGCCAGACTGGTGAAGCCTCCACCCAGACCATTTACTGCGGTTGACAAAGTGTTTCGTACCTGATTTTGAATTGCCTGGACAGTTGGGTCGCCAAGTAACGCCCCCGCAGCTTTTGTCGTTGGATTATATGAAGTCAGTTGTGCAATCGTGCTGTTCAGACTGTTGTACGCAGAGACAAAAGAGTTAATGCTATTTTGCACTGCCGATGTATTGGTATTGACTGCAATCGATGTGGTGCCAATTTTCTGAGCGCTGATTGTCACACCCTGAATGGCCGTTCCGACCTTATTGCTCGCGCTGGATACGGCAATGCCGTTGACGGTCAGGTTGGCATTCTGACCAGTAGTCACTTCTTTGAAATTCTGGGAGCCTGCGGGATCATAAGAAAGCAGATTTTGCAGATTCGCATCTCCGGCAACACTGATTTTCAAACTTGATGTTGCACCTGTTGAGGTCGAATTCAGCACTAAATGATAAGGAGTCGCACTGCCGTCACCGACGATGGATGCATTCACGCCGATTTTTGCGTTATTGATGGCATCCCGGATGCCTTGCAGTGAATTATTTGTGCTATCAATCGTTACTGTGCCTGTTGCCTGGCTGGCATCTTGAGTAAACGTTGCCCCACTATATATTCCGCCAGTCTGAGTGCCACCTGAAATACTGCCGAACTGAAAGCTTAACGTTGTGCTGGCACCACTGCCGATGGAGGCTGTAGTATTGATTTGTCCTGCGCTGGATATAGTCTGAGACTGTGCAAGTTGCGTCACATTAACGTTGTAATTGCCAACACTGGCGGTGCTGCTTGCTGTAACTGAGGCAACTGCTGTATCACTTGCTGTTGCTGCGAGCGTCTTAAAGGTGGACGCACTGCTCAGTGCAATCAGGGAAGACTGGAAGGAGCTGACAGAACCACTTAAAGCGCCTAATGCAGTGACATCTGCCTGATAACTTGTTTGTTTTTTCTGAATAGATGCTAGCGGCAGACTCTCAATGGCCATGAGCTTGCTGACAATGGTGTCAACGGGAAGTCCAGAACCTACACCGGTGGATTGTATGGCCACAATAATTCTCCTTTTGAGGTCCTTACTATATCAAATCTGATTCTTGTTCAATTGAGATGAAAGAAGGGGTTTTACCTGCTATTTTAAAAAGATCGTTACCGATTAAGCTTCGTTCTTAATGAGTAATCCTTTTAATTTATCTAAGGATTTAGATATTTCAAGTGCCTCTTCCGTTGGAATCTGGCGTAACACCTGATTTGTTTGCTGATCAATAATTTTGACAACAACACGCTTACTGTCAGTATCGACGCTGAAGCGTAAATCCTGTGAGCGAGCCTGCAGCGCATCGTTAATATGAGCGATTGCTTTATTAACTTCGGTGCTGTCAAATTTCTTATTCTCAGAATTGTCGACTGCAGTTGCCGTGGGTGCGCTAATGTTATTAGCAGGAGGGGCTGACCGTACGTTGGTGACGGCAGTTTTGTCACTGATCAATTGCCCCGATTGAGGCGGGTTGCCAATCGATGGGATGTCCATGATCATTTCCTTCAAAGTTAGATTCCCCTGATCATAACTGATCAGGGGAATTATCTACATCAATAGAAAACTGAAGCTATTGATTAACGCAGCAGTGCGAGAACACCGTTAGGTAATGAGTTAGCTTGAGCCAAAATTGCAGTACCAGCTTGTTGCAACACTTGAGAACGAGTCATATTTGCTGTTTCCGAAGCAAAATCGGAGTCTTGAATACGGCTACGTGCTGATGCCAAGTTTTCTTGTGATGTTTGCAAGCTGTTGACAGCAGAAGTGAAGCGGTTTTGTATCGCACCCAAAGAAGCGCGTGAACTATTGACCGATGCAATCGCCGAATCGATGGTTGCCAGAGCTGACTGCGCCCCTGCCGCCGTACTCAGATTCAGAGAGGATACACCTGCACCGACTGTGACTGCTGCTGAAGTGAAGCCACCTGTCAAGTTTGCTGCTGTCAAACCTGTACCTGTACCATTTGCCAGAGTAATACCAGCAGAGCTTGTGGAAGACAGGGAAAGTGTCGATGTAGCAATGTCTGTCGCACCAGTTGCAGATACGGTGATACCTGTATTGGCTGCAGCTGCAGCTGCATTAGTACTTGCTGTAACTGTGATATTACGTCCATCAGCAGCTGCCAGGGCAACAGCACCAGTTGTTGTATCAAATGTAGCTGATACGCCAGTTTGTGAGCTGATCGCATTAACAGCAGCAGCAACTTGTGCGCCACGTTGAGCGCCGGAAGTCGAGGCGCTCAATGCACCCAGATTGACACCGTTAATTGTGATGTCACCAGAAGCGATTGCAGTTGCGCTTGTTGATGCTGTACCGGCAACTGTTGTAGAACCAACTGTTGCTGTCACACCAGTTTGACCACTGATTGCGTTAATTGCTGCAGCTTTAGCAATACCACTACCAGTTGCATTAGAGAAGGATACGCCATCACTAGCAGATGCGCCGACTTGGTAACCGTTGATAGACAAGTCACCGGATGCCAGAGCTGTCGTTGTTACAGCACCCGCACCTGCTACAGTTGTTTTGTAGCTGGATGTGGAGCCAACACCGAGAGACGATGATTTTGCACTGGCGATTGCTGAAATGCTGATCTGATCGTTTGAGCTGCCGTTTGCACCAACCTGGAATGTTTGGTTTGCAAAGCTACCGTCAAGCAGATTCACGCCGTTAAAGTTAGAAGAACTTGCAACACGGTTGATTTCAGAGATCAACTGGCTGGCTTCGTTATTCAGGGATGCGCGGTCTGATGCACTGTTAGAGCCGTTGGCTGCCTGAACTGCCAGATCACGAATACGTTGTAAGTTGGAACCGATTTGTTGCAGATCGCCCTCAGCTGTCTGAGCCAGAGAGATACCGTCATTCGCATTACGTGCAGCTTGGTTTTGACCATTCAGCTGCGAAGTCATACGTTGAGAAATTGCGAGACCAGCGGAGTCATCTTTTGCGCTGTTAATACGCAGACCGGATGACAGACGTTGCATGGATGTTTGCAAAGAGCCTTGAGATGTAGTCAGGCTGCGTTGTGCATTCATGGATGCAATATTGGTATTGATATATGAAGCCATTTTGATACTCCTTACCTAAGTTATTAAATTCGGCGTTAAAACCTCAAACTTCGGTCTGTCTGTTGACTGTTGCACCGCCGTTGTAAAGGGTTACGGACGGGAATCAAAAACTTTTAGCTAGTTTCCGCAAATAAATACTATTTTTTTTGCTTAAGTTTTTCGTGATATTCCGCTCAACGACAGCTTTTAAAATTTCTTGAGGGCTTAATTTAAATATCTTTCACCCCTTTATTCGGGCTTAAGCATTTATTTTTTCCCTTTAAAATGAATTTCGATGATCATAATGTCCTCGGGAATTATTTTTTTGGTCATGTTTTTGGTCTTTGCCACCTTAAAGAGAATAGATAATGAGTAAAGTCGGCTTGCACCCCGGAAATGCATTTAAAGAAGCAAAGGCTTTGTATAAGGCTAATCAGGCAGAAAAAGCGAAAGCACTCTGTCTCCGGATTGTTCAGCAATATCCTTTGCATCAGGACGCCAATTACTTTCTCGCCAAATTAGCTTTTGAAGGCGGCTTGAATGAGGAATCGCTACTTTTTTTACAAAAAGCGTTTTCAGGTGCGCAGCAATTCAACGCAGATAAGCATGCTTATTATCAGGTTCTTAATCGTTATATACAGAGTCGTTCATTTGAACAGCTTGAAATTGCCAGTCTGTGGCTGACCGGATTTAATCCTAAAGATGGTATTGCCTGGGATTACCTTGGCATCAGCCGCCTGGAACAGGGGAAATATCCCGAAGCTTATGAGGCGCTTCAACACGCCGTGGCACTATTGCCGAACAATCCTCATGTGCTGGCGAATATTGGTAACGCGCTGATATCTTTGGAGCGTTGTGCCGAGGCAGCTACTTATTTGCGGAAAGCAGTCTCAATTGATCCGGCGATGGTGGTGGCGCAGAATAATCTTGGCAATGCCTTACGGATGATAGGGCAGACGCAGGCTGCTGTAGATACTTTGCAGATTGCGGTACGTCTTAATCCCGGTCTTGCTTATGTTCACAATAATTTAGGCCTGGCATATCGTGAGAATAATCAATACAGCGAGGGCATCAAGTGTTTTTATACTGCACTGGAATTGCAGCCTGATCTGATTCAGGTGTATCCGAACCTGATCGACGCGCTGAGACAGAATGGCGAGGTACAGCGTGCGATTGAATGCGGTAATGAAGCGATGGATCGTTGCGCGAATATCCCGGAATTCTGGGGTGGCTACGGCGATGCCCTGCGCGAGGCTAATCATCTCGATCCTGCGATTGAGGCCTATATGCGGGCGCTGTCATTTAAAAAAGACTCGCAGTCTTCGTTTAATCGCAAAATATTCAGCAATTTACTGTTCTGCTTAAATTACCACCCCGATTTACCCGCAGAAGCCATTTTCGGCGCGTATCAGGATTTTGATCAGCGTTTTGGTTTGCCAAATAAAGTCTTCTGGCGTCCTTTTGATAACGTACGCGATCCAAATAAACGTTTGAAGGTCGGGTATGTCGCGCAGGCGTTTTATAACCAGGTCTGTAAATATTTTCTGCTGCCTTTGCTTGAAAAGCACGATAAGAGTCAGGTCGAAGTTTATGCGTATGCGAATCCACCGTTTGAAGATGAAACAACGGAATATTATAAAAAGTCGGTTGATCACTGGATCTACACCCGCGAAATGACCGATGCCGAACTGGCAGAACGTATCCGCGCAGATGGTATTGATGTGTTGATCGACGTTGCCGGACACACCAACAGTAACCGACTGGGTGTCTTTGCGCGCAAACCTGCGCCGGTTTCGCTGCATTGGCTGGAATACGGCTACACCACGGGTTTGACGGCGATTGATTATTACCTGACGGATAAAGCTACGGTTACTGATAACTGCGCTCACCTGTTTTCTGAAAAAGTCTGGTGTCTGGATGGGCCAGCGTATACCTATCGTCCGGATGTACGTAAAGCGGAACTGGTGCCGCCACCGGTGCTCGAAACGGGCGTGATTACTTTTGGTAGCCTGTCGCGCTCAGTCCGTATCAATCATAAGGTTGTGAAGGTCTGGTCAGCGATACTGGACGCGATGCCGAATTCCCGCCTGATTATTAACAGCGGTGACTTTAAAGACGTCAAAGTGCAGGATGAAATGGCATCGCGTTTCATGCAATACGGCATCGACAGGTCCCGGCTGGAGATCGGTTTTACCAGCCCATCGTGGGAAGTCTTGAAGCAAATTGATATCGGACTCGACTGTTTTCCGCATAATTCCGGTACGACGCTGCTGGAGAGTATTTATATGGGTATTCCTTTCATTACACTGGCTGATCGTCCATCCGTCGGACGTATTGGTGCCAGCGTGTTAAGGGGGATGGGCCGCGACGAATGGGTAGCACAAACCGAAATGGAATATGCGCAGAAAGCGCTGATCCTCGCACACGATGTTGATGGCCTTGTGCATTTACGGCAGACGCTGCGCGCCGAGATGGAGGCATCACCATTAATGGATGAGCCAGGTTTTGCCCGCGATGTTGAAAAAGCCTATCGCGGCATGTGGGAGATTTACTGCAAGGAGAATGCGCAATGAAAGCAGTGATTCTGGCGGGTGGTCTGGGAACGCGGATATCAGAAGAAACTCATCTGAAGCCCAAGCCGATGATAGAAATCGGCGGTCATCCGATTTTGTGGCACATCATGAAGAGCTACTCAGCGCATGGGGTGAATGAATTTGTGATCTGCTGTGGCTATAAAGGCTATCTGATCAAAGAGTATTTTGCGAACTACTTTTTGCACATGTCGGATGTCACCTTCGATATGCAGCACAATCGTATGGAAGTGCACGAAAGACATGCCGAACCCTGGAAGGTCACGCTGGTGGACACCGGCGAAGACACGATGACGGGCGGGCGGCTCAAACGTGTGGCGCGCTATGTGCAGGATGAAGAAGCATTTTGCTTCACTTATGGCGACGGTGTGTCTGATCTCGATATCGCTGCCTCAATCGCATTTCATAAAAATCACGGCAAGCTTGCAACTGTCACGGCGGTGTTACCACCGGGGCGCTACGGTGCGCTGGAGCGTGACGGCGATCAGGTCGCCGGTTTTACGGAAAAACCTCGCGGTGATGGCGGCTGGATTAATGGCGGTTATTTTGTGCTGTCTCCCAAAGTGCTCGATTTTATTGGTGACGACAGCGTCAGCTGGGAAGCGGAGCCCTTGGCCAGATTAGCGCAACAGCAGCAACTCATGGCTTACGAACACGCTGGTTTCTGGCAGCCTATGGATACGCTGCGCGAGAAAAATCTGTTGGAAGATTTGTGGCAATCAGGGCAGGCGCCATGGCGAACATGGTAAATCCCGGCTTAGTCAGTCCTGGGGCAATCAGCGCATTTCCTGCACCTGAACCCAGTTTCTGGCAGGGGCGACGGGTATTGCTGACCGGGCACACTGGTTTTAAAGGCGCATGGCTGGCATTCTGGTTGCTGCGTATGGGCGCGACAGTGACTGGACTGGCACTGGCGCCGCGTACCTCGCCTGATTTATTTGATGCGCTGGGCTTGGCAGGTCGCATGCAAAGTCACATCGGCGATATCCGCGATGCTGCGCTGGTGCGTCAGATCGTGGCCGAAAGTCAGCCGGAAATAGTTTTGCATCTCGCGGCGCAAGCGCTGGTGCGGCCTAGTTATAAAGATCCGCTCGATACCTTCTCCAGTAATGTGATGGGCACCGCCAACGTGCTGGATGCTTTGCGCGGCGTCGACAGCGTCCGCGTGGCGCTGATGGTGACGACTGATAAAGTCTATCGTAACCGCGAGTTGTTGACGCCGTATCCGGAAACCGCTGAACTGGGTGGCCACGATCCGTACAGCGCGAGTAAAGCCGCTTCTGAATTAGTCATCGCCGGATATCGCTCGGCATTTCTGGCAGAGCAGGGCATGACGGTGGCGGTCGCCAGAGCGGGTAATGTGATCGGTGGTGGCGACTGGTCGGAAGATCGCTTGCTACCGGATGCAGTACGTGCATGGCAAAGGCATGAACGTCTGCAGATACGTCGCCCGGAATCAGTGCGGCCGTGGCAACATGTACTGGAGCCCGTCTCGGCTTATCTGACCCTGGCGCAACGGGCTTACCATTTGCCGGGCTTGGCTGAGGCCTGGAATTTCGGGCCCGACGAAGTCGCCACCGTGCGTGAAGTCGTCGAGCTGGCGCAGGGCGCTTATGGTGGCGGTGAGGTGGATTTTGCTCACGACATCATTGGTCCGCATGAAGCAGGTTTACTGGCGCTGGATGTCAGCAAGGCTCGGCGTGAATTGGGCATACGCGCACGCTGGGATTTGCAGAGCGCGGTGCGTCGAACGATGTGCTGGTATCGCGATTTTGAGCAAGGCGTGAGCGCCAGCGATTTGTGCGAGCGCGATCTGGACGCATTTTTACTCGGTACAGAATAAGGAGGCTGCCAGAAAATCCGGTGTAAAGGTAAGTGCGAGTAGGAAAAAATCAGGAAAAAGTCAGGAAAATGGCTTCTATATACTCCCCCGGGTATATTTCAAGCTCCTTTATTTTCAAGGAGATGAGAGGGAAATTTCTCAAAAGTGGGGGGGTATATGAAAACAGGCAGTGATAACGCCAAATCAGGATAGTGAATGTCGGGCTGATGAAGATAAAAATGTATGGCACAACGATTTGAACTGTTGACGACGCCGATCATCGGTTTGTCGCTCTTGCAGCGTCGGCCGCTGGCGGATGCGCGCGGCTATTTTCAGCGCCTGTTTTGCGCAGAAGAACTGGTGGAATTCGGTTGGACGCAGGGTGTCGCGCAAGTGAATCACACACAGACGCTGGAAAAGGGCAGTGTGCGCGGCTTACATTTGCAATTACCCCCGCACGCTGAAATGAAACTGATTACCTGTCTGCAAGGAGCGGTCTGGGATGTCGCCGTCGATCTGCGTAAAGATTCCCCTACGTTTTTGCAATGGCATGCCGAAGTGCTGTCTGCCGAGAATAAGCGCTCATTCCTGATACCACAGGGGTTTGCGCATGGTTTTCAGACACTGACGGATCATGTTGAAATGTTGTATTGCCATAGTCACGCCTATCAGCCGACGGCGGAAATGGGCTTGAATGTGTTTGACGAGCGGCTGGCGATAGGCTGGCCTTTACCGGTGACGGCGATGTCTGACAAAGACCGGCAGTGGCTGTTGCTGGATGAAGATTTTGAGGGAGTGAGCGTATGAAATGTCGGCATTGTGGTCAGGCTCTGACACAGCCTTTTCTGGATCTGGGGAGCGCGCCGCCGTCGAATGCTTACCTGACTGCGGAAGCCTTGCATCAGGCTGAAGTCTGGCTGCCATTGACTTTGATGGTGTGCGATGCATGCTGGCTGGTGCAAACACTGGATTTTACCGGACGCGAAAATCTGTTTGATGCCGACTATGCTTATTTCAGCTCATGTTCGTCGAGCTGGTTACGTCACGCCGAACAGTTTGTCTCGACCATGCGCACGCAACTGACGCTTGATTCCCAGAGTCTGGTGGTGGAAGTGGCGGCGAATGATGGTTATCTGTTGCAATATGTAAAGGCAGCAGACATTCCCTGCCTGGGTATTGAGCCTACGCAGAGCACCGCCAATGCTGCGCGAGCCAAAGGTATTCCGGTCGTTGAGCGCTTTTTCGGGCGTGAGCTTGCCGCAGAACTGGTCGCGCAAGGGCAATCGGCGGATCTGACTGTGGCCAACAATGTGCTGGCACATGTACCTGATATTAATGACTTTGTTGCCGGATTCGTGCTGCTGTTAAAACCCGCAGGCGTGGCGAGTTTTGAGTTTCCGCACCTGCTCAATATGGTGCAGCAAAATCAGTTTGATACTGCGTACCACGAACATTATTCGTATTTGTCTTTGCATGCGGTGCAAACGATATTCGAGCGTAATGGTTTGCAGATCATTGATGTGCAGGAGTGGCCTACACATGGCGGCAGTTTGCGTGTGCTGGCGCAACGTGCCGATGTCAAAGCCAGAGCCGTGCTGCCTGGCGTTGGCGATATTCTCGCTAAAGAGCGTGATGCGGGTATGAATGCGCTGCCATTTTACCGTGATGTGCAAAGCAGGGCGGAGCAGGCGAAATTCGATCTGCTGCAATTCCTGCTCGATTGCCAGCGCCAGAATTTGCGCGTTGCCGCCTACGGTGCGGCGGCCAAAGGAAACACTTTGCTGAATTTTTCCGGCATCCGGCCTGACTTATTACCTTATGTGGTGGATATTAATCCGCACAAGCAGGGCAAGTTTCTTCCCGGTAGCCGGATTCCGATTGTCAGTCTGGCGCATTTGCTGGCCGACAAACCTGACAGAATTCTGATTTTGCCGTGGAATTTGCAGGAAGAAATCATGCATGATCTGGCTGCCGTCAAAGAATGGAATGCCCGTTTCGTCGTTGCCATTCCACAATTGCATCTTCTGTAAAGGAGTTTATTGTGATCGAAATTCATCCCGATGCGCGTATTTCCAAGCTGGCAGATATTGAAGATTCTGTGCGCGGCACCCGCATCGTTATCGGTGCGTTGTCCAGTATCGATAGCTTTGTCAAATTCAAACCCGCGGGCGGCAGCGGTGATGTTGTGATCGGAGAGCGCACCACGATTAATTCAGGTTGCGTGCTCTACACAGGCAATGGCATTCGCATTGGCAACGATGTGGCGATCGCGGCAAACTGTACTTTTGCCCCCGTCAATCATGCGTATCTGGATAAAAGCCGACTGATCAATCAGCAGGGCTTCTTGCCAAGCAAGGGCGGTATTGTGATTGAAGATGATGTCTGGATCGGTGCTAATTGTGTGATTCTTGATGGCGCTGTGTTGCGGCAGGGTTGTGTCATTGGCGCGGGTTCTGTCGTGCGCTCTGAGGTGCCCGCTTTTTCGATTAATGTCGGCGTTCCTTTACGTCGGGTCGGGTGGCGTGAATGAGCGTGCCGACCGCAGCGATGCATGCCACTCTGATTGGCGGTCAAGGATTTGTCGGGCGCCATTTACAGGCGCAATTGCGCAGTCTTGGCTGGACCTGCGATGTGCCGTTGCGCGATGATGTGAGCTTGTTTCAACGCGATCTTGGACACGTCTTTTACTGCGCTGGTCTGACGGCAGATTTTCGTCAGCGGCCGTATGACACGGTGGAAGCGCATGTCGCATTGTTGTCGAACGTATTGCAACAGGCTTCTTTTCGTACCCTGACTTACTTGTCCAGTACGCGGGTATATGCCGGGGCAAGCGCGACGGATGAAGGCGCGGCGTTACAGGTACGTTCCCACGTTTCCGGCGATCTGTATAACATTTCCAAGTTGATGGGCGAAAGCCTGTGTCTGAATAGTCAGCGCGATGTCCGGATCGTTCGCTTATCGAATGTCTATGGATTACATATGCCAACGCAGAATTTTTTGTCCGAAGTGCTGACATCAGCAGCCAAAGACAAATGTGTTGTCTTCCGCAGTTCGCCGCAATCGCAAAAAGATTACATCGCGGTACAGGATGTGGTGCGCTGCCTGCCCATCATTGCACAACACGGCGAAGCAGGAATTTATAATCTGGCCAGCGGCTGCAATGTGTCGAATGCCGAAATCGCCAGCATCTTGCAGAGGCAAGGAGTACGCTGCAAATTTCAAAACAATGCGCCAGATATCTTGTTTCCCACCATGAACGTTGCAAAATTACATGCGCTTTGCGGCGCGTCTCACCACGAACTGGCAACGGATTTGCCTACCCTTTACTCACACTATTGCGAGACACCATGAACCCTATTCAGCAATTTGAAGCCGAACGCGCAGCGCGCATAGAACAACTTGGGCAAGACCATGCGTTTCAGGCGCAGTCCCGCGACTGGCTGGAGCAGAGTATGCGCAAACAGTATGTATATAATTTTTCGTGGCTGGGACGTCCTATCATCCAGAACCCGATAGATATCATGGCAGTGCAGGAACTGATGTGGACGGTGCAGCCTGATCTGGTCATCGAGACAGGGATTGCACATGGCGGCTCTATCATTTTTTCTGCGTCTATGCTGGAGCTGATTGCTGCATGTGGCGGTAATCCGGATGCACGCGTTCTGGGCATTGATATCGATATTCGTGAACACAATAAGCAGGCGATACTGGAACACCCGATGTCGAAACGTATCACGATGCTGCAAGGTTCAAGCGTGGCACCGGAGATTGTCGCGCAAGTACATGCTGCCGCCAAAGATAAGCAAAAAGTGATCGTTTTTCTCGATTCGAATCACACCCATGAGCACGTCCTGGCTGAACTTGAAGCGTATGCACCGTTGGTCAGCAAAGACAGCTACTGCGTGGTGTTTGATACCTTTGTCGAAGATGTTCCTGCAGATGTATTTGACAGTCGCCCGTGGCAGCCGGGGAATAGCCCCAAAACAGCAGTGCATCAGTATTTGCAAACACATCCTGAATTTGAGATCGACAAGGCGATGCAGCATAAATTGCAGATCACAGTTGCACCGGATGGTTTCCTCAAACGGATTGCTTAATGCTATGCGCGAAGCCGCGGTGCTAATAAACAGGCGTTGCCTGTTCCGCTGAGTCATATGGTGAATACAAAAATGGCCGCGATATAGCGGCCTTTTTGTTTCGTTCGTTTGTGTGTATCAGTATCAGTTTGCTTTGACCACCCGGTTTTTCCCTGATTGTTTTGCTTCATACATCGCCTTGTCAGCGCGTTTGATCAGCATTTCCTGAGCTTCATGCGGCATACGAAGGGCGACGCCGGCGCTGAATGTGATAAACAGGCGTTGTTCATCTGCAGTGAAGAAATGCTTGGTCAGTTCGCGCTGCACTCTGACCATCGCCTGGGCTGCTTCTTCTAAGCCGGTCTCTGGCATGATAATGATGAATTCTTCACCGCCCCAGCGGGCGATGACGTCAATGGAGCGCAAGGTTTGTTTCACCACCCGCACCAGATGCACCAGCGCTTCGTCACCGGCGTTGTGGCCGTGAGTATCATTGAGTTTTTTGAAGTTATCCAGATCCAGCATGGCGATACAAAGCGGCGTGCTGCGCCGGTCTGCGCGATCAGCTTCACGTTCAAAAATATCTTCCATGCCGCGCCGGTTCAGACTGCCTGTCAACTGATCCTCGCGTACCAGTTCACTCATTTGCGCCAGCTTATCTTCGAGACCTTTAATTTTTTCTGCAGCTTCGGTGACTTCTTTCTGCGCGGCGACGATGATGTCGCGTGAGCGCAGGGTTTCCGACTGCACGACCCGGGTTTCATCCAGAATGTTGCCAATGATGTTGCTGACTTCGTTGGCATCGCTGGTGTTTCTGATTTTGTTTGCGTAGAGATCCATCTTGTCCTGATAGACGCCGGCACTAGTTGCCATTGCATTGAGTCTGTCGATAAACGCCGCCATCATATTTTTGACAGAGGTATTCGACTCATCAATGCTATTTTTAAGCACGCCCTGTTTGTAGATGACGTCTTTCAGGCTGCGGGTTGCTTCCTGCAGTGCACGATGATCTATCGGGCCGGAAATCAGATTTTGCACGACTTCGATCTGACCGCGCAGCCAGTTGTCGTTGTCGAGCAGATCGTGAATATTCGTCAGTAACAAATCGAATAAACGCAGCAGTAATTCATGTTGCTCAGCGCTGTCGCCGCTTTGCAGTTCAATCTGAAAACAAAGTTGCTTCAGGCGGCTGGCAACCTGATTTAATTCAGGCTCATTATTCGCTTCTCTGACTGCCAGACCCAATGCTTCCGATTCGGTCGCAAGAGCTGGATTGGGTTTCAGCAAGGAACTGAGAGCTAATGTCAGCGTACGATACAGTAAGTCTTTCAGTACGCGTCGGCATGGGTCATCTTGCGCTGGTATATCGACCAAAGAAATTGGCGCAGAGTTGCTGATCACGGAAGGCGCAGGATCAACGAGGCTGATCTGATTGGTAGGAGCAGGTGGTTCCGTAATGCGTTGCGTCAGCAGTTCCAGGCCTTTACTGTAATCATCCCAGTTGCCGGTTTTAACGGCGCGGCTGAACCGATGGCCAAAAGTAGATAAATCGCTTTGTGATGCTTGCAGGCTGCTGGCAAAGTTTGCCAACAGATTTTCGGCCTCTGAAGGTTTAACAGTTTGTTGTATCGTTTCGGGAGTCGTTGAGGCAGGCGCTTCCTCGCTGATGCCTGCTACTTCATTATATAGTTTTCGGTAAGCATCGGGGGTCGGCGCAATCCTCTGTATCGCTAATTGGCGAAACGTCTCACGTGCGATGTCTGAGGGACTTTTGAATTGTGACGAAGGAGGTTTGGTCGACATGTAGTCTGGTCAAAAACGATAAGCGGTGAACGATAAACAACAAAACGATAAACAACAAAAAATACTCAATCGACAAGCTGATTCTTGATTGCGTAATGTGTCAGTTCTGCATTGTGCCGCAATTTCATCTTTAACAGAATCCTCGCACGGTATTCACTGATGGTTTTTACTGACAAAGATAATTCTTTGGCAATGTCACTCACCGATTTACCCGATGCGATCATCGTCAGAGTCTGAAATTCACGGTCTGACAGTGTTTTATGTGGTTCATCTTCATGCTCCTGATTCAGGTTGTTTGCCAACTCCTGAGCCAGTGCCGTGCTGATGTATTTCAAGCCATTCGAAACTTGTCGGATGGCAGCTAGGATCTCATCACTGCCACAATGCTCGTTGAGATAACCGGATGCGCCAGCCTTCAGGCACCGTATCGCATACTGATCTTCGCGAAAATTCGAAAACATCAAAACATTGACTTCCGGCTTTTCGGTTTTAATTTGCTTCAGAACTTCTATGCCATTTTTATCGGGAAGTGCGATGTCGAGCACCATCACATGGTAATCGAGTTTTCTGGATAAACGCACAGCATCGAGCCCGCTGCTTGCTTCGCCCACGACCGCAATATCAGACGTGGCGGCAATGATTCCTTTAATTCCTTCTCTGACCACCACGCGGTCATCCACAATCATTAACTTAATTGACGCATATTCAGCCATGCATATTCCATTTCTATCTCAGACCTTCGCTATTATGGGAGTTTTACTTTACAGTGAGAAGTCTTGGTACTCGCCAGAATCTGCGCTGTGATCATTGTTCAGAGTTGATCGGAACAGCGCGATCGCTTATTTTATAAGGGATGGCAGAGCTGCGGTAAGAAGATGATGATTAATTTGATCTGCTTCGGCAGAAGATAAAATAAATGAGCAAAGCTTTTATAAAAGAATCTGAGCAGGACGACGATGAAGAGATCGGCGCTCCTGCCATTCCTGCCGGTGCGAAGAATTACATGACGCCGGAAGGCCATCAGCGGATGAAAGACGAGTTCTTGCGTCTGATTGATGTTGATCGCCCGGAAGTGGTGAGTATTGTTTCCTGGGCCGCTTCGAATGGCGACCGTTCTGAAAACGGCGATTACATCTACGGGAAGCGACGCTTGCGTGAAATCGACCGGCGCATACGCTTTTTAAGTAAGCGTCTGGATATCGCGGAAGTGGTTGATCCTCGCGTGCATCATGGTTCCGATCAGATATTTTTCGGGGCAACTATTGTTTATGAAAATTTACAGGGTGAAGAAATTACGATCACTATTGTCGGCGTGGATGAATTTGATCCGCTGCAAGGAAAAATTAGCTGGATTTCGCCAGTTGCCCGCGCGCTGACCAAAGCGCGTACGGGGGACACTGTGATACTGAAAACACCGGCGGGAGTCGATGAGCTGACGATACTGGATGTCATTTATCCAGCATAAATTGACTCAGAACGATCAGCATACTGCGAACCTCATTTACTACTTATACGGCATACACGATGGCACTTAACTATACCGATATCAACCATCCTTTGCGGATTCCTCTGGCTGCCGAAGTTCATTCGCGCCCATCATTACGCTTGAACGCGCCTGAGGTGCTGACCCATATCGCGGTCTTTGCGCATAACCAGGGGCGCATCGACGGCGATAATCTGCATGTGCAACTGCAGATACTCAGTGAATTTTGCGGATATTTTGGTGTCGCTTGTCCCGGTGGCGATGCTAAATATTTTTTCCATGATTTTGGTCGCTTCCGTCTGAAATGGGAATGTCATACCGAATTTGCGACCTATACGTTTCTGGATAATCCGGAAGAATCAACGCTGACCGCCGCTGCAATATCGGATATTGCGCAAGTGTTTGCAAAAGTGCCGCTACGTCATGTGCCGCAACAATGGCTGGCTGGCTTGCAAGGAAAAGTGATGGTGGCTGCCCACGTGGCCTTGATTCCTGCTACTACGCCTGTCGATGCCACGCCGCCGGCCGGTACGGTAACGATGCGCGGGATGTTTGAAGGCAGTGTGTTAGTCGGTAGCCAGGTGATTGATCGCGGTCAGGTCTGGACAGATTTTCTGATTCAGGCTGACGGTTTTAGCCGTTTCATCGTCAAGGATCAGGGGTTTCTCGATCAGCAGGCGGGACGTACTGTGCAGCGCATACTGGAAATTGAAACCTACCGCATGATCGCCTTACTTGGTCTGCCGCAAGCCCAGGCTGCCGCACCAGTGTTGAATGCAATTGAAAACGAGTTGGTGCAGATCACGTCCACCATGACGCTGGCAAGCGGCAGTGACGGTGAGCTGGCTGATACCGATGCTGAACAGGGTGTCTTACGGCAAATTATTGATCTGGCGGCGCGCATAGAAAAGCTGGCGCTGGAAAACAGCTATCGTTTTTCGGCGTCCAAAGCGTATTTCAGTCTGGTGAACGCGCGTATCGGCGAGCTGCGCGAGTCGCGGATTGATGGTATCCCTACGATAGAAGAATTTATGGAGCGTCGCCTCGCACCGGCAATGCATACCTGTGAGGCGATTGTACGCAGACAGGAAGCGCTGGCTGCCAGAATTGCGCATACCAATGATTTATTGCGCACCCGTGTCGGCATCGTACAGGAACAGCAAAATCGCAAAATCTTGCAAAGTCTGAATGCGCGGGCAGCACAACAACTGCGTTTGCAGCAGGCAGTTGAAGGGCTGTCTGTCGCCGCGATCAGTTACTACGTTGCTGGCTTATTTTTATACACAGGCAAAGGCATGAAAGCCATGGGGCTGGAAATTAATCCAGATTTGCTGACCGGAATCCTGATCCCCGTGATTGCCGTCTGTGTCTGGCTGGGCTTGCGGCGCATGCATAAAAAACTGCATTGAATTGTATTCAGCGGTTTTTTTGCGGGGCGTTGGTCTGCCGATAAACACAGCGCTCTGCAAGGTAATTGCCCCAGGGATCAATGGCGCAACCGGGGCAATTTAGTCTGCGGCAACTGGATGATTGAACGATAAATCCTGGAAACTGACGTAAATATACTCCCCGGAGTATATTTAAAGGCCCAGTCAATTCGCTGACAATAAGGGGTTTTTCTTTAAAAACAGGGGGAGTATATTAAAAACTGCCGTTTTCAGTTGTAAAGCAGGAGGGGGCATATAAAAATGGTTCAGACGCGCACGACGCGGATGACGCCACTCAGATGCTTGATGCTGCGCATAATCTTTGCCAGATGGCCGCGATCTTCCACCTGAATCGTGAAATGGATGTTCGTCATATCATTGGCATCGCCATCTTCCATATTCACGTGGCTGATATTTGCTTCCGATTCACCGATGCCAGCGGCAATACGTGCTAATGCGCCGCGTTCATTATTCACAGTGACGATGATGCGGGTATCAAAACTGCGATTCAGTTCTTCGCCCCAGGTGACGTCGATCCAGCGGTCAGGTTCTTTGAAATGCATGCGTTTTGCATGTTCACAGTCATCGGTATGCACCACCAGACCCTGGTCGCGTTTTAACTGGCCGATGATATTGTCACCCGGAATAGGCATACAACATGGCGCAAGTTGTACTGATAAACCTTCACTGCCATAAATAATGACAGGCTCGCGCTTGTAATTTTGTTTGTCGCCGAATTGCTGGAAAGGGAAAGGCGAATCGTCTTCGACCAGATCCAGAATATGTCGTGCGACCAGCGTTGCCATACGTTTGCCTATACCGATATCAGTATAGATTTCATCCATCTCTTTGGCGGTGGATTCATTGAGTAATTTATCGACCAGCGTGCCCGGTAACTCCGGATTCAGATTGACTGCCACCAGTGCCTGAGCGAGCAACTGTTTACCCAGTTCGGTCGATTCATTCAGGTTGATCGTGCGCAGATAATGGCGAATCGCAGAACGGGCTTTACCGGTACGCACATAAGTCAGCCAGTTCGGTGTCGGGCGAGAGCCGGGTGACGTAATGATTTCGATGATGTCGCCATTTTTTAATTCTGAGCGCAACGGTACCGGTTCGTGATTGATGCGCGTCGCAATCGCCTGATTGCCGATGTCGGTGTGAATGTTGTACGCAAAATCCAGTGCCGTGGCGCCACGTGGCAGTGCGATGATCTTGGATTTCGGTGTGAATACATAGACCGAATCCGGGAACAGATCGATCTTCACGTGTTCTAAAAATTCTGCCGAATCGCCGGTCTGTTTCTGGATGTCGAGTAAAGACTGCAGCCACGCATGCGTGCGTTGCTGCAAATCCGTCAGACTACCTTCAGCATCTTTGTAGAGCCAGTGTGCTGCGACGCCTGATTCGGCAACGCGGTGCATTTCCTGGGTGCGAATCTGAAACTCGACCGGCGTGCCATACGGGCCGATCAACGTGGTGTGCAGCGATTGATAGCCGTTGGTTTTGGGAATGGCGATATAATCTTTAAACTTGCCGAGCATGGGCTTGTACAGCGCATGCAGGGTACCGAGGGCGTAATAACTCTCGCGGAAATTTTCGACAACAATGCGAAAACCGTAAATATCTAATACCTGAGAAAAACTCAGATGTTTATCCTGCATTTTGCGGTAAATGCCATATAGCGTTTTTTCGCGACCATAGACCTCCGCATTCAGACCCGCTTCTTTCAGCGAGTTCTTCACTGCTTCCAGGATTTTGCTGACGACTTCACGACGATTACCACGTGCGGCTTTCACGGCTTTGGACAAAGTCCGGTAGCGCATCGGATACAAATGCGAGAAAGCTAAATCCTGTAATTCGCGATAAATATTATTGAGGCCAAGTCTATGCGCAATCGGCACATAGACGTCCATTGTTTCGCGTGAGATGCGGCGTTTTTTTTCTGAGCGCATCACGCCCAGCGTGCGCATATTGTGCAGGCGGTCTGCCAGTTTAACGAGAATCACACGCACATCGCGCGCCATTGCCAGCAACATTTTGCGGAAGTTTTCCGCCTGCGCCTCGATCTGGCTCTGAAATTCGATTTTTTCGAGTTTCGATAAACCATCCACCAAGGTGGCTACAGGCGCACCGAAGCGCTCTATCAGTTCTTCTTTTTTGACATCCTGATCTTCCATGACGTCGTGCAGCAGCGCCGCCATGATGGCTTGCACATCCAGCTTCCATTCGGCGCAGATTTCGGCGACAGCGATAGGATGCGAAATGTAAGGCTCACCGGATTTACGCACCTGACCCAGATGCTTTTCATCAGAAAAACGATAAGCCTCCTTAATCAGCTTGAGGTCGCCCGGCGACATGTATTCTGCGAGACGAGCGGAAAGTGCCGTCGTTGAGGCAACACCGACAACAGGTGCAGGCGCGGGGGCCTTTACATTGGCTTCAGTCGAAGTTGCGGCGTTTTTTTTTGCGCTGCTCTGCGGCGTGGCCGCTGATGGAAGGGGGGCCGTATCAGGTTCGGCCGGTTTGCTCAGAGATGAAGAGGTTTCTGTTGCGTTCATTCTGTTTTTTCCGGCCGATAAAGGTGGGTACTTTGATTTTTCGCGTAACGCGAAATTACATAGGAACTTTTTTCAGCATCTCAATACCGATTTTGCCGGCAGCGATTTCGCGCAGAGCAACAACGGTTGGTTTGTCTTTTGCTTCAACCTTTGGTGTGTGACCTTGCAATAACTGGCGTGCGCGATAGGTTGCGCACAGTGTCAGCTGGAAACGGTTAGGGATTTGTTTCAACGCGTCTTCAATGGTAATACGTGCCATATTTTTTCCTAAATACAAATGATACAAATAATTTTTTGAATTAATTCGGGTTGGCGTGGATGCCAAGCTGGGCAAACAATTCGCTGTTCCGTGTCGCCTGTTGAGTAAATCTGCAGCGGGTCGCTTTAACGATCGCGTTCAATTCAGACAACGCAGTGGTAAAGTCTTGGTTGATAATAACATATTCGAACTCGGGCGAGTGCGCCATTTCTCCGCCAGCGGCCAAAATCCGGCGTGTAATGACGTGAGGCTCGTCTTGCCCTCGTTTTTTCAGGCGTTCTTCCAGTGCCGGAATCGATGGCGGCAAAATGAAAATGCCGACAGCACCTGGAAATTGTTTACGTACCTGCTGCGCGCCTTGCCAGTCAATCTCCAGCAACACATCCGTACCCGCGCGCATCTGCTCTTCAATGATCAGACGGGAGGTGCCGTAGTAATTACCGTGAACTTCGGCATGTTCGAGAAATTCTCCGGCTTTTTCACGCGCAATAAAGTCTTCGACGGTCGTGAAATGATATTCGCGGCCATCCTGTTCGCCCGGGCGCGGAGGACGTGTCGTCGATGAAATAGATAACTTGATTTGTGGTTCCTGCGCCAGTAAAGCATTTACCAGTGTGGATTTGCCGGCGCCTGATGGCGCAGCAACAATGAACAGGCTGCCTGCAGTGGATGTGATAGGGCGCATACGGATCTCTGGTTGGTATCGTCAGTGAAACATGAGGCAACAAAAACACAACGGCGGCATTGTGTGCCGCCGGAATTGTCGCTTCTTAAAATATCGGCGGCAGTATAAGCAAATGTACCGCGTTATTCAAGGTTTTGTACCTGCTCGCGCATTTGCTCTATCAGCAGTTTCAATTCCATTGACGCATCGGCCAATTCTTTGAGTGCCGCTTTGGAGCCTAGTGTATTGGCTTCGCGATTAAGTTCCTGCATCATGAAGTCCAGACGTTTGCCGACCTGGCCGCCTTTTTTCAGAATGTGGCGTGTCTCTGTCAGATGTGCGGATAAACGGGCAAGTTCTTCCGCAACGTCGACGCGTATGCCGTATACAGTGACTTCCTGACGAATTCTGTCGAACGCTTCTTCGCGGGTAATGGTCTGGGCAGCGGCGTTGCCATTGGCGGGTTGTGCTAATCCCAGTGCTTCTTCGAGACGTGCAATCGATTTCTGCTGAAATTGCTGCAACATTTGCGGCATCAGCGGCTTGATTCTTTCGACGATTTCTTCCATCGCGGCTACCCGGCTGAGCAGTACCTGCTCCAGTGCTGCACCTTCACGCTCACGGCTGGTAATGAATGCTTCCAATGTGTCATTAATGCTACGGATAATCGTATTCTGCAGGCTGTCGGCATTGATTTCAGCTTCCTCTATGACTCCGGGCCAGCGTAACAATTCATTCACGGTGAAGGGAGCAGCGTCGGGAAAATGACTCTTCAAATTGTTTTGGAAGCTGACCAGTTGTCCGAGTATGGTTGTGTTCAGCGCTTTGTTACTGGTTTCGGTGGTTTTTTTTCCGAAACTGAAACGACATTCAACCTTGCCGCGGGCTAACTTGCGCGAGATCGCATCGCGGAATAATGATTCCACAGAGCGAAAATCATCATTGATGCGGAACTGCAGATCGAGAAAACGGGAATTGACACTTTTGATTTCTATGGTAATCGTGCCTGCATCGGTTTCCTGGGTGCTGGTCGCATAACCAGTCATGCTGTAAATGCTCAAGTTGTTTCCTTTTAGAGAGTATGCTGATGGGCGCAAAAGGGAGTAAGAAGTTGTTACAAACCATTATAGTCTTTACAAACAGTGCGATTATCAACACAATCGCTTTTGTCTAAAGGATGGAAACAACAATGGCTGCACAAAATAACGCCCCCTTGCCAGATGGTCTGGAAATCGCCGGTTACCGCATTGTAAAGAAAATTGCCTCCGGTGGCTTCAGTATTGTCTATCTGGCTTCGGATGAAGACGGTAATGCAGTTGCTATTAAAGAGTATCTGCCGAGTTCGCTTGCTTTGCGTCAGCAAGGTGAGCTTGTGCCTGCAATTTCAAATGAAAATCTGCCGATCTACCGCATCGGCTTGAAATGTTTTTTTGAAGAGGGCCGGGCGCTTGCTCGTATTTCACATCCGAATGTGGTCAGCGTTGTTAATTTTTTCCGCGCGAACGAAACCGTGTATATGGTGATGGCGTATGAGTCAGGACGATCATTGCAGGAGCATATTTTACGTCGTCGCGATAAAGGTGAAAAACCGCTGGTATCAGAGCGTTTCATCCGCCGTATGTTCAATCAGGTGATGAATGGTTTGCGCGAAGTGCATACCAATAAGTTGCTGCATCTTGACCTGAAACCCGCAAATATTTATCTGCGTCTTGACGGTACACCGATATTGCTGGATTTCGGCGCTGCGCGTCAGACATTGAAAACAGATATCCCGAAATTGTATCCAATGTACACTCCCGGCTTTGCAGCCCCGGAGTTATATCAAAAAAATGGTAGCCTTGGCCCCTGGACTGATATTTACAGCATAGGCGCTTCTATTTTTGCGTGCATGATAGGCGCTCCACCTCAACCTGCAGATCAGCGATTGACCAACGATAAAATGGAGGCGCATTTCCGCAAGCTGGAAGGTATGTATTCTCCTGAGCTGATTGAAGTTGTTCGCTGGTGCCTGAAGCTTGATCCATTGGAGCGACCACAGAGCGTATTTGCATTGCAAAAAGCACTGGCGATAAAAGCACAGCCAGCCCCAGAGCTGAGTTCGTTTGGCAAAATGAAATTGAAAATTACGTCTTTTCTTAAAAAATATAAGAAAAAGAAGCCAGAGAGTGACCATACAACGATACAAGAAAGCACATTGAATTAACGATGTTTGTGCTCGTACTGTCGGGTTACCTTTTTTATTAATTGTTATTTAAAGCATTACTACTGTTCATGCGCTTTTCCGTTTATCAAGAAAGTCACATTGGCGGCCGCAAGGTCAATCAGGATCGCATGGGATATAGCTTTACCCGTGATGCGATTTTGTTGCTATTGGCAGATGGCATGGGCGGTCATATCCTTGGCGAGATGGCGGCAGCCATCGCTATGCAGACGATAGGTTCGCTTTTTCAACAGCAGGCACATCCTTTGGTTGGGCGCCCGGAGCGATTTCTGGAGGATAGTTTTTTAGCGGCGCATCAGGAAATACATCGTTATCATACGTTGAATAATTTGCCGGAAACCCCGCGCACCACCATCGTTGCTTGTCTGATTCAGAATGGGTACGCTTATTGGGCGCATTGTGGTGATTCCCGTTTGTACTGGATGCGTCAAGGGCAGATACTCTTACGTACAAAAGATCATTCTCGTCTCGAAACCCTGATTGCACAGGGGAAGGTGGATCCATCAGAGCGTCACACACATCCTGATCGCAATAAGTTGTTCAACTGTCTGGGTGCGCCGAATGCCCCTATTGTTGAACTCTCACGGCGTGCTGCGTTGCAGCCGGGCGATATTATTCTGCTTTGCTCAGACGGTTTCTGGTCTATGTTGCCAGATCATATGCTGGCTCAACGTTTGCACGAACACACCATTGTTCGTGCAATTCCGGAGCTGATACGCTCAGCGGTCAGTATTGCTGGCAAACACAGCGATAACACGACGGCGCTGGCAATGATGTGGGAAGGCGATAACAGACTGGAGGATTCCTCCATTATTTCCACCAATACTTTACCTATTGGTTCCATTACGACTACCATACAGGCACCTGTTGATCCAGATGTCGCTTCGGATAGTGCAGAACACGATATTTTCAATGATGCAGAGATCGAAAAAGCGATTGCTGAAATCCGCAATGCGATCCATAAGTCGTCCCGTATTACTTCTAAAGATTAATTTATGTCTCATATTCAACGCCCTAGCGGCCGTGCAGCGGACGCTTTGCGGCCTGTCGTTATCAGCCGCCATTTTACGAAACATGCCGAGGGTTCTGTACTGATAGAGTTTGGCGATACCCGCGTGATTTGCACGGCCAGTATTGAAGATAAAGTTCCTGGCTTTCTGAAAGGAAAAGGGCAGGGCTGGCTCACTGCAGAATACGGTATGCTGCCAAGATCCACGCACACGCGTATGGATCGCGAAGCGGCCAAGGGTAAGCAATCTGGACGTACTCAGGAAATTCAGCGTCTGATAGGTCGCTCTTTACGTGCAGCATTTGATTTGAACGCATTTGGCGAACGCACATTGCATCTCGATTGTGACGTGATTCAGGCCGATGGCGGAACGCGTACGGCTGCTATTTCTGGCGCAATGGTCGCAGCCTTTGACGCCTTTTCCAAACTGGTTGCAAATGGCGTGATTGCGCAGGTTCCGCTCAAAAATTTTGTCGCTGCAGTTTCTGTCGGTGTTTATCAGGGGCTCCCGGTGTTGGACCTTGATTATCCTGAGGACTCTAGTTGTGATACAGATATGAATGTGGTGATGACCGATGCCGGGCATTTTATTGAAATTCAGGGAACTGCCGAAGGCGTCGCGTTTGATCGTGGCACGATGAATCAATTGCTTGATCTTGCTGAAAGTGGCATTAATGATCTCATCGACTTGCAAAAACAGGTACTCGGTTTGTTGGAAAACTGAGTAGATTGTAATGACAAAAAAAATCGTATTGGCCTCCAATAATCAAGGCAAGCTGAAAGAGTTTTACCAGATACTTTCGCCACTTGGCGTTGAGCTGTATTCGCAGTCAGAGTTTGATGTGCCGGAAGCGGATGAGCCTTTTTTCACTTTTGTGGAGAATGCGCTTGCCAAAGCCCGGCACGCGTCAAAACTGACAGGTTTACCCGCACTGGCCGATGATTCAGGCATTTGCGTGAATGCCCTGCAAGGTGCTCCCGGGGTATTTTCTGCCAGATACGCCGGTGAACCGAAATCGGATTCCAGAAATAATCAAAAGCTGATCGCTGATCTGCAAAATAAGGCCGATAAATCAGCATATTATTATTGCGTGCTGGTTCTGGTTCGTTCAGAACACGATCCCCAGCCGGTGATCGCTGATGGCATATGGAATGGTGAAATTGTTGCCAGTGCGCGTGGTGAGAATGGTTTCGGATATGATCCACATTTCTGGATTCCTTCGCTGAACAAAACAGTTGCGGAACTATCAGCAGAGCAAAAAAATCAGTTATCGCACCGAGGACAGGCATTGCGTGCATTGTTTGAGAAATTGAAATAAATGATTCCGATTAAACCGGTATCTCAGTTAACTGGCGTAGTGCGACCAACGACGGATATCTCCCAAATTCCACAAGATGTTGCGACAAAATTTTTGTCTCCGGGCAGTCTGAATCTGTCGGTGTTGCCGCCGCTGTCTTTGTATATTCACTTTCCCTGGTGCGTCAGAAAATGCCCTTACTGTGATTTTAATTCGCATGAAGTAAAGGGAAGTTTTGACGAAGATGCTTATCTGGCGGCGTTGCGCGCAGACCTTGAAGTTTCGCTGCCCCTGATCTGGGGCAGAAAAATTTATACGGTATTTATTGGCGGAGGCACGCCAAGCCTGATGTCGGCTGCAGGTGTTGATCGCTTGTTGTCGGATATCCGCACATTATTACCGATAGATGGTGTCGCAGAAATTACGCTGGAAGCGAATCCCGGAACTTTTGAAACCGAAAAATTTCGCTCGTTCAGACAGAGTGGAATTAATCGCTTATCGGTAGGCATACAAAGTTTCAATTCACAGCACCTTGCTTCTTTGGGGCGTATTCATAACGGTGATGACGCTAAACGTGCAATTGATATTGCCAAAACACATTTTGATAATTTCAATCTCGATCTGATGTTTGCGTTGCCCGGGCAAACGCTGACTGAAACGCAGCAAGACATTGAGATGGCGCTGTCTTTTGCTCCACCACATTTATCCCTGTATCACCTGACGTTAGAGCCGAATACCTATTTTGCCAAATATCCGCCAGCAATTCCTGATGATGATACAAGCGCAGAAATGCAGGAATTGATACACGCGAAGATGGCAGGCGCGGGCTACGTTAACTACGAAGTGTCGGCGTATGCGCAACCCGGTAAAGCATCCCGGCATAATCAGAATTACTGGAATTTTGGCGATTATCTGGGGATCGGTGCAGGCGCTCATTCCAAACTGTCGTTTCCACATCGCATCATTCGTCAGGCCCGCTTCAAACAGCCGAAAGCATTTATTGAGGCGAGTATGGCTGGTAATGCAGTGCAGGAGTCGAATGAGATCGATGCACGCGATTTGCCATTTGAATTTATGCTGAATGCCTTACGTTTGAATCAGGGGTTTCCTGTCAATTTATTTCAGGATCGTACTGGTCTACTGCTGAATTCAATAGAGAAAGAATTGCAACTTGCGGAGAAAAAAGGACTGATACAAAGAGATCATCAGACAATTTCACCGACCCCGACGGGGAGGTTATTTTTGAATGATCTTCAGGAAATTTTCTTGCGTGACGTGTAATTCGATGTGCCAATCATTTATCCCTTCTTTTTTGCCAGTCATGAATTCGCAGCAGCAGTTGTCTGCGATTTACCCGGATTTTGGTGCCATGTCGCAGAGCGTTGTATTCAGAACGCTGGAGCACTGGCAGAACACAAGTTTTTTCGACAGACTTGCTGATATCAGCTATTTCGTTTCTGTGAAGGATCTCCAAGAAATACCAGCAGATTTGCATACCAGTCTGTCTGGCTCCCGGATCGTGCTCTGCGTGTCTGATGAACTATGTGCTGAAGAGTCGAATCACGCCAAGTTGAATGACATCGTCAATAACGGATTCAGAATAGTCACTGATCAGTTAAATGCGCAAACAGAATTGCGTTGGACGGATGCCCGGCATGTTGCGGTCGACTGTACTAATGGTGTGCCATTAAGTTGCAGGCCCTGGATCACACGTCTTAGCAGCGGTCAGCATTGGGCGAAACAACTCTCGTCTTCGATAGAGTTGGAGCAAGCAAAGCAAGCAGGCTTTACTTTGTTTTCAGGAGATTATGCGTTTAATCCTCCAGCAAAAAATAAAGCGGTGGATGGCTCGGCCCGCACGCGTTTGCTGAAATTACTGGGATTGCTTTCCCGTGATGCCGACTCCGATGAACTTGAAAATTTAATAAAACAAGATCCCACCTTGTCTTTCATGCTGTTCAAATTAGTCAGTTCCGCCGCTTTCAGTCAATCGGTGCGCGTTTCATCCTTTGGCCAAGCCATCAGTTTATTAGGTCGCAGGCAATTGCAGCGCTGGTTACAGTTGCTGTTATATGCGCGTCAACAGGATCTGGGTGGTGCGCTTAACCCCTTGATGGCGCGAGCCGCATTTCGCGCCAGTATGATGGAAGCTGTATTTCAGAAGCTTGGTGCAAGTAAAGACGATCTGGATGGTGCATTTATGGTCGGTATGTTTTCCTTGTTGGATAAATTGTTCGGCAGTGCGTTGTCGGAGGTACTTCAGCCTTTGCAATTGCGTGAGGATATTTTGCACGCGTTGTTATACAGATCTGGAAAACTGGGGCAGTACCTTTGTTTAGTTGAACTCGCGGACCGCACAAACACCATGGCGTTAAACGAACAAACGAGATTGTTGGAATTAGATGCAGACAGCTATTACGCTTGTATTTGTGACGCGTACGTTTGGGTCAATCAGGTCTGCCGGGATATGTGATGACGGAAACATCTGTTGATGTACTTAATCTGAGTCTCGGCGTCACTTTGGGTGAGGCTGTTCTTAGCCTGGATGGGCGTGATCTGGACAGTGAAATTAACCGGATTGCGCATACCTTATTTTCTGATGGGGCGGTCAGTTACGAACGAGGTACCGTTGCGTCTGGAATGTCCGGGCAGGGATTTTGTGTTTCTGTTTCGCCGGAGACTTATTATCTGCTCGCCGCTAAACAGGGTGTTTATTCCGAGGCGGATCTGGAAAAAGTGAATGCGTTGGCCGTGTTGACTGCCCGCCTGTTTGCTAAACGTCAGCATCTTTTGCAGCAACAAGATATGAATTTGCAACAACATATGTTGCAGATGCAGATACTGGATCAGATTCATGAATCGGTGATTACGATGGATCTGGCTGGCTTCATACTGAGCTGGAATCGTGGTGCCGAAAAATTATTTGGTTATCGCTCTGACGAAGTGCTCGGAAAAAATATTCTGTTCTTGTATGACAATGAAGAGTCAGATGAAGGAACGTCAGCGTTTTTCGATCATTTTCTGGAGCATGGTGGTCGTGAGATGGAGGTGCGCCGCCGAAAAAAGTCAGGAGAGGTGTTCTGGGCCAGCCTGACTTTGTCTACGCTCATCAGTCAGGATAATCAGCCGGTCGGCATTGTCGGATATCTCAGCGATATCACCCAACGCAAAGAGGCAGAACTAAAAATTAATCGCCTTGCTTATTTCGATACCCTGACGCAGCTTCCCAATCGTAGTTTGTTTAAACAACTGGTTGATCAGTCTTTGCAGCAATTGCGACGTAAACAAACAAGTGGTGCGTTGCTCTTTATCGATTTAAACCGCTTTAAGCCTGTGAACGATACTTTCGGGCGCCAGATTGGCGACGCTTTGTTGATGCAGGTTGCCAGACGTTTTCAGCAAACTCTGCGAAACGAAGACATTATTGCCCGTTTGGGTAGCGATGAATTTGCCATCGCTTTAACCGATGTGAATCAGTATTATCACGCCAGTCTTGTCGCGCAAAAAATTCTCTCGTCCCTTGATGCTGCATTTGATATCGGCATACATGAGCTACGCGTCAGCGCCAGTATCGGTATCAGTCTGTTTCCGGAGGATGGAATGGACGCAGATAGTTTGTTGCAACGTGCAGATATTGCGATGTTTAAAGCAAAGCGCAATGGTGCTGGTATTTCGGGTAGTTATGCGTTTTACAGTCAGGGTATGGATGCACACATTGCCGGAAAGTTATTCCTTGAGTCTGGCTTGCGCAAAGCGCTTCATCAGCAAGAGTTTTTCCTGGTATATCAACCGAAGATCGACGTGCAGACGCGTACCTTGGTTAGCGTTGAGGTTTTGCTGCGTTGGCAGCATCCTGAGCGCGGTTTAATCTCTCCAGTGGAATTTATTTCCATTGCTGAAGAGACTGGGCTGATTCTGCAAATTGATGCCTGGGTCTTAAGTTCCGCCTGCCAGCAAGCGAAGTCATGGCAGGATGCAGGCCTGACTCCGTTCAGAATCGCAGTCAATCTGTCGGCCAATGAATTCACCAGTGGCTTACCATCGAAAATTGAATCGGTACTGCGGCAATATCAGATTTCACCAGACTGGCTGGAACTTGAAATCACTGAAAGTATGCTGATGCACAACACCGAGAGTGTGATCGCGATTATGGAGCAACTGGTTGCACTCGGCGTTAGTCTTGCACTGGACGATTTTGGCACTGGCTATTCCAGTCTTTCGTATCTGAAGCGCTTTCCAATCTCATCCATCAAAATTGACCGTTCTTTTGTGCAGGGCATCCCTGCTGATGCAAGTGATTGTGCGATTGCGAGTGCGATTATTGTTATGGCGCACCAACTGCAGCTGAAGGTTGTTGCGGAAGGGGTTGAGACAACGGATCAGTATCAATTTTTGAGTGCCACATCTTGTGATGAAGTGCAAGGCTTCCTGTTTTCAAGGCCGACATCCCCGCAAGAGATTGTGAAACTGATCGGTAAAGTCTTTTAAGGCAAAAAATCGTCGCCGAGGCTTGTTTTGCGTATCGCTATCAGGATATAATGCGAGGCTCGGAAGCTTGGCAGAGCGGTTGAATGCACCAGTCTTGAAAACTGGCGAGGTGTTAAAGCCTTCGTGAGTTCGAATCTCACAGCTTCCGCCAAAAACATGTAAAAAATGGGGTGAAATCAAGAAAGATTTCACCCCTTTTTTCTTTGTGTAATCAACGCTCTTAGCGTTATGTTTCGCAAACGGACGTAAAGCTATGTAAAAGGTAGGAAGTAGGTGGAATGTAGGTAACTTAAAAAAGTTACCTACTTTTGCCATGGCACTCACGACAAAGCAGATTGACGCTGCAAAATCCAAGGACAAGCCCTATAAAATCCGCGACATCGAGGGGCTATATCTCTATATCTCTGTCGCTGGATCAAAATCATGGAAGTGCGATTGTGATGTTGGTGGCCGGCGCACGACGATCACGTATGGAAAATATCCCGATCTTTCTCTTGCTGATGTCCTCCTGAAAAATTTTGAGCGTAAAAAAGCCCCGGTTGAGCGCGTAAAGATGGCGCAGACATTTCGCGAGGTTGCGCTGGAGTGGCTTGAAAAGAAAGTCCCTTCGCTCTCCAATCCAAAACGTCAGCATCAGACCATCACATCGCTTGAGCAATTTATTTCTAAAGTTGGTGATCTGGCGATCGATAAAATGCCGCTGGCCGTGCGAATGATGTACTCGATCACGTACTCGCCACAACACCGAAAGTAAAAAATCGGTGCTCATTGAGCAGCCTTTCCATCGCCTTCACACCTCAACTAACGACTCCTGTGTCCGTAGCTTTACTGTTTCTCGCACTAGTGGCTGGAGATTTATTGATAGCCAATAGGTCGAATAAGTAGAAAGGTTTACTATCTACACGGCGACATTCTACCGTGGGCTATCTCAGCCTGGTTCAGTTTGAAAATCTAAAGTGCGCCTGGCGGAAGTATCTGTGACGTCGGGAAAGGCCAGTTTCAGCATCAACGCAGCTGGGCTGTATGTTATTTATCGTGATTTTATGCAGACCTTGTTAAAGTGCGCAGCGCGAAGTTGCCGCTGCGCCTTATTTTGCACTAACACCTTTAAACAGTAGACGACTCAATCGAGATAGACACGTTCTGGTACGTTGGGCAAGGTGAGAGCGAGGTCGGCAATTTGGTCCTTGCGCAGAAAGACGACTCCAGGATGGCTCTTGGCGTAGGTGATGAAGTCGTCCAGAGCTTTGACGCGGCTTGGCGTGCCGGCGATGCGGTCGTGGGTGGATATCGACATCATCCGACGCCGTGTGGCAGATTCTGAGTAGAGCTGGTCGAATTCATCACGGAGTTCTTGCCCGAATGCAGCAGCGGTGAGCGGACCTTCAGCGCCGAAGCGAGCAATATCGTTCATGCGCAGTGTGTAGGGTACGATGGCGAAGGGTAGACCATTGATCTGGGTGCGCATAGGTTCGTCTCGTGACAGATCATCGATGTGATAGCGAAAGCCGAGTGAGGCAAGGATGCTCAGCGTGTTTGGGGTGCCGCGTAGCCAAAACGCATTGAAGCCAGTAGGACGTGTGCCAGTGGCGGCTTCAATGGCAGCAATATTGGCTTCGTAGGAAGCACGTTCGGTCGCTTGGTCCATTGTCCAATGTGGAGTCCAGGTTTGCCCGTGTGCGGCCGCTTCGTGGCCGCGGGCGACGATTTCGTGCGCTAGTTCAGGATGTTTTCGCACCGCTTCACCCACCATGTGCGAGGTGACTTTAATGTTGTGTTTGTCCCATAAGTTGAGCAGGCGCGGGATACCTTCATAGATGCCGTAGTCGAACCATGTCCGTGCGGGTAGATCGGGCAGGCTTTGCTCCATGACTGGGAACGGTGAGCCATTGTTGTGTTCGCTTTGGGCGCCTGCTTCGAACTGCATGGAGACGGAAATTACTAGCCGGATGTTATCGGGCCAAAAGGCGTGTGGAGTTGGCATGTATATTTCCTTATCCGGCGATCAATGCGCCGCTGTCGAGATCGATTACCGTGCCGGTGAGGGCACGGGCTTGCATGGCGAAGAGGTAGGCCGCGGCTGTGTCTTCGGGACTGGCAACAAAGCCAACTGGTAGAGTGCTACTGAGCTTGTCAAATACGGCGGCACGGGAATTCTCGTCCAGATGGGTCCAGTTGGGAGTATCGACGGGCCCCGGGCTGACGGCGTAAAAGCGTAATGGAGCGAGTTCCTTTGCCAATTGCCGGACGGCTGCTTCGAGTGCAGCGTTAATGAGCGTTTTGGCGAGGGCATTGATCGTAGGCTTGCGAGCCAACATGCCAGAGGTCAAGCCGATGGAACCACCGTCACGGATGCGCGGTGCTGCGTACTTGGCCGCGAGCAGGCTACCGTAGAGCTTGCTGTCCACCGCATCATGTAGGGCTGAGAAATTTTGTGTGACGAGTGGCGAGGCTCCGATGGGGGCGGCAGCGGTGACGACGAGGTGATCAAACGTACCAATATGCTCGAAGAAGTCAGCGACTTGTTTTTCGTCGCGTATGTCGAGCACTTCGGTAATGATTCCAGGGATATCCTGGGCGGCTGCGGTTAGCTTGTGGGCGTCCCGCCCAGCGATGTGGACTTTCCCGCCTTGCGCGGCAGCGCCACGGGCAACGGCCAGGCCGATACCCGAACTGCCGCCGATGACGACAATTCGTTTGTCTTTGAGTGACATGATAGTTCCTAGGTTTTAGTTGTTGGAATTAGTGACCGACAATGCCCAACTGTTGCAACAACGTCAGGTTGTCTTCCAGGTGCCAGTTCTCGGCGATACGCCCATCGGCAATCCGATAAATATCGGTTGCGATGAAATCTACTTTTTGGCCCTTACCCTGTACGCCGTTGAAGTGCCCGGTGAAGTGCCCGGTGAAATGCAGACGGCCCACCACGCGGTCTCCGACAAGGAGCATTTCATCGACCGAAGTAACGAGATCGGGTACGGCAGCACGAAAATTGCGGGACGCAAATAAGGGGCCTTCAATTCCTTGTGGGCGGCCGGGCGGCAAAGTACGGTCGATAAAGTTGCTGTCAAGCGCAGCTTTGGCGAAACTGGCATCGCCCGTGTTCCAAAAGGCATAGTAGCGACGGGCGGCGAGGCTCATAGATTCCTGCTGCGAGGGTGCAATGCCCTTATCGACGATAACGGAGGGTGCGTTAGGCAGAGCGGAACTGTCGGCCGCACTGGCGGCGTTGCCCATAAGTGTGATCATGACGGCAACGACTAGTTGGTGAAGTTGAAAAGTGCTCATGGATATGTCCTTTAACGATTATTCGTCAGCCACTTGCTGGCGTATCGCTATTTTTATCTTTATTAAATTGGAATAAAATGGATGAAAATGCATAAGCATCTGTTCCATTTTAGAAAAGATTGAGAGGCTTCCATGGTAGAGTTAGCCGATATGCGCCTGTTTGTGAGCACGGTGGCCTGCGGTAGTTTGTCTGCGGCGGGGCGTGATCTTGGTTTTTCTCCGGCAGTGGGTAGTAAGCGACTAACACGTCTGGAGGCGGATTTGGGCGTTCGACTGTTGCAGCGCAGCTCTCGTCGTTTGGCGCTGACGGAGGAGGGGGTAATCTACTACGAACGCTGTCAGGCGATTTTGGCCGATGTAGCTGATGCGGAGGCCGCCGTGGGCAGTGTCCGGCAAGAGGCGCAGGGCGTGTTGCGGGTATCTTCCCCAGTGGCGTTGGGTCGTCGTTGGATCGGACCGGCCTTAGCTGAGCTGGCGGTGATGGCACCAAGGTTGTCTGTTCAACTGACGCTGACAGATCAACTTGTCGATTTGATAGAGGGCGGTCTGGATTGCGTTGTGCGTATTGGCGGTGCACCTGATTCGCGGCTGATTGCGCGGTATCTCACGGATAATCGCCGTATCATCTGTGCCGCACCAACCTATTTGAACCAACGTGGCATACCCCAGACGCCAGCAGAGCTGGTTGCGCATGATTGCATTGTGATGAGTCGCAACAGTGCATCCCATGCAGACTGGCGTTTGGAGCAGCGCGATACGGGGCTGCAGACGACCATAAGGGTCAAGGGGCGATTTGCGACGGATAATGGCGAACTTGCCCACGACTGGGCGCTTGCAGGCATGGGCTTGGTGCGCAGGTCTTTCCTCGACGTTTCGGACGAGTTAGCCAGTGGCCGTTTAGTGGAAGTGCTGCCACAGTGGACTGGTGAGTGCGCCCCTGTGCAAGTGTTGTACGCATCGCGCAGACATTTGCCGGCGAGGGTGCGACTGTTTATCGATCACTTAGCGGCGATGTTTGCGCGTGCCGCAATGTAGTATGCCAAGGAACACTGACGAAGAAATCGAAGCATGGCGCAAAATTCGTTTCGCTTCTGCCCATAGAAATACCTAAGCCGCTGAAAGGTTTTTGAAACACGCCTTACAGGCCGAAACGAATGAGCTTATGGGTAAAACCTTCCCGTAAAATTCAGCCACGCATAATCAGTGTTCTTGAGGCAAACTCATATGCCAAAGTAGAGATGTGTAAGAGCAGATTTACAGAAACACAGATCATCGGAATGATGAAAACCATCGAAGCGGGCAGGCTAGTCAAAGACATCGAAGAAGAAAACCATATCCATCGTAGGCTACACTTCGCCCGCTTCATAACGTTTGATATTAAACATGTTTATCTTTTTTAATAACATTACGCAGCTTCCGCCAAAATCAAAAAAAAAGCCTTTGATTTTCAAGGGCTTTTTTGTTTTTCTGAATTGTTCAGTATGCTATTTTGTGTCGGAATGAGTTGAATTGGCGTGGACGGGGGCGAACCGGCAATTGGCGATATCACTTATTACGCTCCCTGGGGAAATCTGGTGATTTTTTACAAAGACTTCGCTTACTCAGAAGGTCTCATCAAGCTTGGGAAAATCGACTCTGACCTTGAAGCGTTCAAAAGGGATTGGTTGCTAAAAGTCACCATCCAACTGGTAAGTAACGCCCAGTAAACGTGGTTTATCGTCAGAATCGAATCTGCAAGAGATAATGCGTTTTTATCTCGACCAGGGCTAACGCGCGTATTTGTTTGCACTTGTTGGGATTATCTGCGTGCGATAGCTTCGGGATAGTCGCTTTGCCATCCACCGCCCAGCGCCCTGAATGTCGCGACTGCTGTGCGTGCCGATTCAGTTTGCGCTTGTATTTGCATGTCTGAGGCACGTAATAAGTTTTCGTCCGCTTGCAAGACTTCAATCAGGCTGACGATCCCTTTTTGATAGGCTGCAAGCGAGGCGCCTCTTGCCCGTTCCAGAGAAACCACACCCTGGGCTAGGATACTGGCTTGCTCTTCACGTTTTACCAGGGCCGAGAAAGCGTTTTCCACATCTTCGGTCGCCCGCAACATGGCGAGCCGGTATGCTGCCAGGGCTTCGGCTTCTTGCCCCTTGGCCAGGCTAATCTGCGCATTGATACGGCCAAAATCGAACAAGCGCCAGCGAAGACCCAGCGCACCAGTTGCCTGGCTGGCGCCGCTGGTGAATAAGTTGCCAGCAGAAACCGAGGTTGTGCTACCGATGAGCCCACTAAGAGAGAGTTTGGGGTAATACTCAGCGATAGCCATGCCAATACGGGCATTCGACGCAGCCAGGCGGCGTTCTGCCACGATCAGGTCGGGGCGGCGCCGGAGTAAATCACCCGGCGAGCCGCTTGATGCAATCTGTGGGGGCGATGGAATTGCAACAGCATTTGCCAGTTCTACCCGGTAGGTACCAGGCGGTTTACCTAACATGACATCCAGCGCATTCATGGCTGTATCCAGACCTGTTTCGAGAATCGGCACCGATGCCTGTGCCAGCGCCAGCGCGCCTTCGGCTTGTCGCGCCTGAAGTTCAGCGACCAGTCCCTTGCTGTAAAGAAGATTGATCGTGGCAAGCAAGTCTTTTTGGGTCTGCACTTGCTTGCGGGCGATATCAAGGCGAGCTTGCAGGCCGCGGATGCTGATATAGATGTCGGCGGTTTGCGCGGCCACTGTCAGCCGTGTCGCTGCGACGCCAGCCTCTGAAGCCTGATATTCGGCGAGTGCCGCTTCCCTGGCGCGACGTACACCGCCAAATACGTCCAGTTCCCAGCCTACGCCGAGATTAACATCGTAAGCGTTACCGTGACGATCGAAATTAGGCTTTGAATTCAAGACTTGCCCCAGTGGCGTTTCAACCGACTGATAGGCGCGTGCACCCTGAGTATTGACGGTGCCGGAAGGTAGCAATGCAGCATTGGCTGTGTTGAGTCCTGCTCGCGTCTGGGTGACACGGGCGGATGCTTGAGCAAGATCCAGATTTTGCTCCATAGCAGTTTTTACGAAGCGGGTCAGTTGTGGATCACCAAAACTTTCCCACCAGACACTGAAGTCAGCGGTGACTTTGGCATGCCGTTGCTCAATCGCGGTATGACCCAAATATCGATCTGGCATGACAGGGGAAGGTTGAATGTAATCTGGCCCGACAGCGCAACCCGTTGCAAGACTGGTGGTGACGAATATTAAAAGAGAGCGTTTAATCGGCATGGACATCTCCCGTACAGTGAAGGGGCTAACTAAAAGGAAAAATTGAGGTAACTTGAAGTGACTATATCATAAATTAGTCACTTATTGTGTAAGCTGAATTTAAGAGGTAAGCTATTAGCATGAGTAAAATAACCACCACAACCACTATGGCCAGCACCGCTGCCATTGCAACGGCGATTACCGCGACCACTATCGCTGGCACCCATTCAGGCACTACCCGCGGCCCCATTGAGCACGAAGTGCGGAATCAGATCGTCATCGCCGCCACCCAGCACTTCCGGCTGTATGGTTACGAAAAGACCACGGTCTCTGATCTTGCAAAGGCTATTGGGTTTTCTAAAGCGTATATATATAAGTTCTTCGAGTCCAAACAGGCCATTGGCGAACTGATTTGTGCAAATTGCCTGCATGAGATTGAGACAGACGTCAGGACGGCCGTTGATGGAGGCGGTTATCCGTCAGAGAAATTCCGGCGTATGTTTAAGACTATTGTCGAATCCAGTCTCCGTCTTTTTTTTGAAGATCGTAAGCTTTATGACATTGCAGCCTCTGCCGCTACTGAAAACTGGGAGTCGGTACGCACCTATGAAGCGCGCATCAAAATGTTGCTGCGAGACGTCTTAAGTCAGGGGCGCGAGACGGGTGAGTTTGAGCGCAAGACACCGCTGGATGAGACTGTTGCGGCAATTTATCTCGTCTTCCGCCCTTATCTCAATCCTTTGATCTTGCAACACAGCCTTGACTCCACCGCTGATGCGCCGGCACAACTATCCAGCTTAATCCTGCGAAGTCTCTCGCCATAAATGCTATATTTTAATTGTGACTGTTGACATAATTGGTCACTAGTCTCAAAATTGGAATCCTGTTCAGTTATATGTGGGATTCCTATGTTTCGTCACCTCGTTTTTTCTGCTGTCGTATCGACATTGCCGTTTGCGCTGGTCGCTTGTGGTGTAAAACAGCAATCTGATCCGCGTACCGAAGCACCGCTGGTGAGGGTCGCTACCGTCCAGAGTTCGGTCGCAGCATCACGCGCATTTACTGGCACCGTAGCCGCCCGAGTACAAAGTGATCTTGGCTTCCGGGTTTCTGGCAAGGTATTGGATCGATTGGTGGATACGGGGCAAAAAGTCAAACGGGGGCAGGTGCTGATGCGCATTGATCCTGCAGATTTGAAGCTGGCAGCCCATGCGCAGCAAGAAGCAGTTGCCGCTGCCCAGGCAAGGGCATTGCAAACAGCGGGGGAGGAATCCCGTTACCGCGACCTTCGAGGAACCGGTGCAATATCGTCGTCAGCCTACGACCAGATCAAGGCTGCGGCAGATGCCGCCAAGGCACAGCTCAATGCAAGCGAAGCTCAGGCGGAAGTTGCGCGTAACGCTACTCATTATGCAGACTTGGTGGCGGATGCTGACGGCGTCGTCATGGAAACCCTGGTTGAGCCAGGCCAGGTCGTCAATGCAGGTCAGGTGGTGGTGCGCATTGCCCGCGCCGGACGCCGCGAAGCCGTCGTCCAGTTACCGGAAACCTTGCGTCCTGCTGTCGGTTCGGTCGCTCAGGCCACACTATTTGGTAAAGAGGGTAGTGCAGTTCCCGCAAAACTCAGGCAACTTTCAGAGGTGGCAGATCGGCTGACGCGTACTTATGAAGCGCGCTACGTGCTTGATGGCGATCTATCAGACGCTCCGTTGGGCGCGACCGTCACCATACAGATCCAAAGTGCGCAAGCTATCACACAGGATAGCTTGCGCGTGCCGATTGCTTCCGTCTTTGACGCCGGAAATGGACCAGGAGTCTGGGTTGTCGAAGGGGAACCGGCAAAAGTTTACCGGCGCGCAGTGAAGCTTCAGCGTCTGGATGATGACGGTGGGTTTGTTACCGGTCAACTCAAGCAGGGTGATCGGATTGTCGCACTTGGCACACACTTATTGCGCGAAGGTGAGTTGGTACGGGTAGCCAGCCAAGCCACTGCAGCAACGTCAGGAGTAACGCCATGAGTGAAGGTCGTTTCAACCTGTCGGCGCTTGCAGTACGCGAGCGATCCATTACGCTGTTCCTGATTTTCCTGATTTCAGTCGCAGGCATTCTTGCATTCTTCAAACTCGGACGTGCGGAAGATCCTCCGTTCACTATCAAACAAATGACTGTAGTCACCGTGTGGCCAGGGGCAACGGCGAAGGAGATGCAGGATCAGGTCGCAGAGCCACTGGAAAAGCGTCTGCAGGAGTTGCGCTGGTATGATCGCACCGAAACCTATACCCGCCCCGGTATGGCGTTCACGATGATGTCTCTGCTCGACAAGACGCCACCGTCGGAGGTTCAGGAGCAGTTCTATCAGGCCAGAAAAAAAATTGGTGACGAGACCAAAAAGCTTCCAGCCGGCGTCATCGGGCCGATAGTCAATGACGAATATGCTGACGTCACGTTTGCGCTTCTTGCTCTTAAAGCGAAGGGCGAGCAGCAGCGTTTGCTGGTGCGCGACGCAGAAACGTTACGCCAGCAACTGTTGCATGTCGCGGGTGTGAAGAAGGTCAACATCATCGGTGAGCAACCTGAACGTATTTTTATCTCTTTCTCCCATGACCGTCTGGCCACACTGGGCGTCACGCCGCAAGATATTTTCACCGCACTCAACAGTCAGAACGTGCTGACCCCTGCCGGTTCCATCGAAACTAAGGGGCCGCAGGTCTTCCTTCGCGTCGATGGCGCGTTCGATAACCTGGAAAAAATCCGGCAAACCCCGATTGCTGCGCAGGGGCGGACGCTGAAGCTGTCGGATGTGGCGACTGTCGAACGCGGCTATGAAGACCCGACTACCTTCCAGGTCCGCAACAACGGAGAACCCGCATTGCTGCTGGGAGTTGTCATGCGCGACGACTGGAACGGGCTTGATCTCGGTGCTGCGCTTGAGGCGGAAATCAGCAAAATCAACAACAGTCTTCCATTGGGAATGTCCCTGACCAAGGTGACCGACCAGTCCGTCAACATCAGTTCGGCAGTGGATGAGTTCATGGTGAAGTTTTTCGTCGCCTTGCTCGTTGTGCTGGTCGTCTGCTTTGTCAGCATGGGGTGGCGTGTAGGTATCGTGGTTGCAGCGGCCGTACCGCTGACGCTGGCTGCTGTGTTCGTTATTATGGCAGCTACCGGCAAGAACTTTGACCGTATCACTCTGGGCTCGCTGATTCTGGCACTTGGCTTGTTGGTAGACGATGCCATCATCGCCATCGAAATGATGGTAGTGAAAATGGAGGAAGGGTATAACCGTGCTGCCGCATCAGCTTATGCCTGGAGCCATACAGCAGCCCCGATGCTTTCCGGCACGCTGGTCACAGCCATCGGTTTCATGCCAAATGGATTTGCACGTTCCACAGCAGGTGAATACACCAGCAATATGTTTTGGATTGTCGGTATCGCTCTCATTGCCTCTTGGATCGTGGCGGTCGTATTTACACCTTATCTGGGTGTGAAGATGTTGCCAGACATTCAAAAAGTCGAAGGAGGGCACGCCGCTATCTACAATACCCGCCACTACAACCGCTTCCGACAGGTATTAGGACGGGTAATCGCCGGCAAGTGGTTAGTAGCAGGAGCTGTCGTTGCGGCATTCGTACTGGCGGTCGTCGGTATGGGCATGGTCAAAAAGCAGTTCTTTCCGACCTCAGACCGGCCAGAGGTGTTGGTAGAAGTACAGATGCCATATGGTACGTCGATTGAGCAGACCAGTGCCGCGACTGCAAAGGTAGAAGCCTGGCTCGCTAAACAGAAGGAGGCCAAAATCGTGACATCGTACATCGGTCAAGGTGCTCCACGTTTCTTCCTGGCGATGTCTCCTGAGTTACCAGATACCTCTTTTGCGAAGATCGTCGTGCTCACGGGTGACGACAAGGAACGCGAAGCTCTCAAGTTCAGGCTGCGCCAAGCGGTAGCTGATGGTCTGGCTTCTGGGGCACGTGTGCGTGTTACCCAGATTGTGTTTGGTCCACCATCGCCATTCCCTGTGGCCTACCGCGTCATGGGGCCGGATCCGGAGAAGCTGCGTGCGATCTCCGCACAAATCGAGGCCATCATGCACGCAAGTCCGATGATGCGGACCGTCAACACGGATTGGGGTACGCGCGTACCTGCCTTGCACTTAACGCTTGACCAGGACCGGCTACAAAACGTTGGGCTGACTTCGGCGTCAGTCGCATTGCAGTTGCAGTTCCTGTTAAACGGAGCAACGCTGACGGAGGTGCGCGAGGATATCCGTTCTGTGCAGGTGGTTGGCCGTGCGGCCGGCAATATCCGTCTCGACCCTGCGAAGATCGCTGGTTTTACATTGGTTGGCTCGTCCGGGCAACGTATTTCGCTGTCGCAGATCGGCAATGTCGACGTCCGCATGGAAGATCCTATTCTGCGCCGTCGTGACCGTACACCTACCATCATTGTGCGTGGCGACATCGCCGAAGAGCTGCAACCGCCAGATGTGTCCGCCGCTATCATGAAGCAGCTACAACCTGTTATTGACAAGCTTCCGCCTGGGTACAGGATTGAGCAAGCGGGCTCGATCGAAGAGTCCGGCAAGGCCTCTACGGCGATGCTGCCATTATTTCCTATCATGATAGCGCTTACGCTGCTCGTTATCATTCTTCAGGTCCGTTCGATCTCGGGGATGGTCATGGTGTTCCTGACCAGTCCGCTGGGACTGATCGGTGTGGTGCCAACCCTGATTTTGTTCCAGCAACCGTTCGGTATTAACGCGCTGGTTGGGCTGATTGCGCTCTCGGGCATCCTGATGCGTAACACACTGATATTGATCGGGCAGATCCGTGAAAACGAAGAGGCTGGGTTGGAACCATTCAGTGCTGTTGTCGAAGCCACCGTGCAACGTGCCCGTCCCGTGATTCTGACGGCAATGGCAGCAGTCCTGGCATTCATTCCGCTGACCCATTCCGTATTCTGGGGAACACTTGCCTACACACTGATCGGCGGCACATTAGCGGGAACAATTCTGACCCTGGTGTTCTTGCCTGCGATGTATTCCATCTGGTTCAAGATCAGGCCAAGCCCATCGCAACGCTGAATTTTTGCTCATCCACATTTGCTTACACTAAAAGGAATTGCTATGTCGAATTCTAAAGTTGTCGTTGTTACCGGTGTGTCGTCCGGCATTGGGCGCGCCACTGCGGAGAAATTTGCCAGACTGGGATGTCGGGTATTTGGTACGGTGCGTAACCCGGAAACAGCGCAAGCAATACAAGGCGTAGCACTCATTGAGATGGATATCCGGGACGAAGCGTCGATTGAGCGCGGAATCCAGACCATCATCGTTCAAGCCAAGCGCATTGACGTACTTGTCAACAGTGCAGGTATGACCCTGCTTGGCGCGACGGAAGAAACCTCGATTGCCGAAGCGCAGACTTTGTTTGATACCAATCTCTTCGGCCTCTTGCGTACGATCAAGGCCGTGCTGCCGCACATGCGCGAGCAGCGTTCTGGGCGCATCGTCAACGTCAGCTCAGTTTTGGGTTTTTTGCCTGCGCCATATATGGCGCTCTATTCGGCATCCAAGCATGCCGTTGAAGGACTGTCCGAAACCATGGATCACGAGGTGCGTCAATTTGGCATCCGCGTGGCGCTTGTTGAACCATCTTTTACAAAAACCAATCTTGATATCAACGCGCCCCAGACCGTCTCCAGAATTCCTGACTACAACAAAGAGCTTGGCATCGTTTCCCAGGCGATCCAAAACAACGTCCAAAAAGCACCCGCGCCCGATGGAGTTGCTGCCACGATTGTCGACGCCGCGTTAGGCCCATGGAAGATGCGCCATACGCCCAAAGGTGAGGCGTCTCTTCTTGCCAGATTGCGCCGTTTCATGCCCGCCGGACCTGTCGAGAAAGGTCTACGAAAGACGTTCGGGCTGGCCAACTGATTTTGTAGAGAGACGGTGGCGACGTCGCTGCAGAAATGAAATACATGAGTACCCATAACAATTTGGTTAACAATCACATCAACAGATTTATCAACAACGAAGGAGACTGCATCATGAAGCCTAAATTTATGACTCTGACCATCGCGGCAGCCTTAGGTGCTGCATCCCTGTCCTCGCACGCATCTGGCTATCGTTTCGGCTCGCAAAGCGTGTCGGCACAAAGTACGGCTGAAGCCAACGGTGCTGAAGCAATTGATGCTTCCACGATTTTTGCGAATCCTGCTGGCCTGACCCGTCTGGAAGGTACCCAGATCGTGGGTGGTGTGACAGCCGTCGTACCACGTTCGAGCTTCACTGATAGTGGCTCCAGGCGCTTCACCGGCACCAGTTCTGGTGGCCTGACTAGCCAGGATAGCTTTGCACCGGGCGTGGTGGCGGCACCATCCTTGTATGTCAGCAGAAAGATCAACGACCAGTGGGTCGCTGGCTTTGGCCTGTTCGTGCCTTACGGTAGCAAGCTGGACTACGACAATAATTGGTCTGGTCGTTACGCGATGACGAATATAAAGCTGGAATCAATCAACCTCAATCCGTCTGTTGGCTTCAAGCTCAATGAACAGCATTCGTTTGGCTTTGGTGTGAGCGCGCAGCTCATTAAGGCCAATCTGGGGCAGGGGGTGGACGTGCCCGGTTCGATCGCCGCTTTGGCTGGCACCCCAGCTTCTGCTGCTCTGCTGCGTGCCATTGTGACGGCTGGCGGCAACCCGGCCACTCTTGCTGGCGTCAAAGATGGTCACGGCTCTATGGATGGCAAGGACTGGGGCTATGGCTGGAATCTGGGTTACCTGTTCCAGTTGGATGAGAACACCCGCTTCGGCTTGTCTTATCGCTCCCCGATCTCGCACGCGCTGACAGGTAGCGCTGTGTGGGACTTTAACGTGACTACTGATCCGGTAGTTAACAAGATCATTGCCGCCAACTCGGGCAAGAAAAACTCTGATGTATTGCTCAATATCCGCACGCCGGAGACTTTCTCTATTAACGGTTTCCGACAGATCGATCCGAAGTGGGCCGTAATGGGGGACGCCACCTGGACCCGCACTTCACGTTTGCAAAACCTGAACATCCAGTTTCCCGGAACTGTGCAGGGCGATGAGGTCATACTTCAGAATTGGAAAAATACCTGGCGCTTCTCAGTGGGTACGAGCTACAAACTCGACGAAAAATTCACGCTGCGCGGTGGTATGGCATACGATCAGTCTCCAGTTGCAGGCAATACACTGCGTCATCCAGCGTTGCCAGATGCAAATCGCGTGCAGCTGTCATTCGGTACAAACTGGAAGCTGAATAGCAACTCATCTGTTGATCTGGCGTATTCCTATTTGCACTTTCAGAACGCAAGTGGAAGCTACAAAAATTCCTGTTCACCTTTGATCAGTGGGTGCACTGGCAACGGGGAGCTTACTCAAGGTACCTGGAAAACTAGCCTGCATATGATCGGTGCTGCCTACAATTATCGATTCTGAATCGGTTGTATGTAGAAATTTCACCCACTATCAGAACCTGTTTACGTTTTGTTAAAGCATCTTGCATTTCATCTGGTAGTAATAGTGACGACGATAGTTCGCTATCGAGCGTAAAACAGGTTCTCTGGAAATTTCTAAATCAAAAAAATACTGACAATTCTAGCTGCGATATCGGATGAAAAATGTTTGAACTAAGAAACTGCTTGGTGCTGCCGAATTCAGTCTATAGAGCTAGGTAAATGTTAAAAAAAAGCATTGGCTTTTAGATTTTCAATTTTACTTTCGTAAGAGCTAATTTATGTAGGTGAGATATTGTATGACCAGGATGAAGATACGCTATGTCGATGTACAAGCCGCAATTGATAAATTAATTGCTGAAGATAAGCCAATTAATGTTGATAGTGTAAGTTCCTTAATTGGGAAATGGATAAGAAAAGCGACGATAGAAATGTATATTCGAAGGTGGCGAGTTGAGCACCTGACAGATTTTGTTCAGGAAGAATATAAGAAGAATGTATCGATCGACTTGATCAGTGCTTCTTCAAATAAAGTGGAGCTCGACGGAACTGCAAAAGAGGCGTCGATTGCGAGATTTCACGAGAAGATTCAATCACAAGAAGTCATGATTTTTGACTTGAAAAGTCAATTAATAAATTCCGAAAGTGCTTGCTCTTCAGATTCAATACTAAAGGACTAGCAAAATAAACTCACCCCGACGATTAGCGGCTAGACGAAGACGGATGCGTTTCGTTCTCATGATGATTGAGCTGGAACGCAGAGATGCTGCTCGCTGTTGTTGCGTTACGTAGTAGCCACCGGCGTCTCAACTGCCACTCTGATTGCCTCAATGAAGCAACGCAGACGGGCTGGATAGAAGCGCGCATAAGGATAGACCAGATGAACGGGTAGTGGATCCGCCTGCCATGCCGTCGCCAGATGCTGCAGATGTCCGGCGGCGAGATCGTTTTCCATGATCCATGCTGAACTGACTGCGACGCCTAGTCCCTGAAGTGCAGCGCTGCGCAACGCATACAGATTGTCTGTACTCATTCGTGGCGCAATCGCAATACGTTGTACTTCCCCCGTAGTTTTATGGCGCAGGAGTACTTCGTTACGATAATAGGTGCGCAATGCCAGCCAGGGTAGAGCCGCAAGCTCTGCGGGCTGCTGCGGCAATGCTTTATTGTCGAGAATAGCCGGAGACGCCACTACGATACGTGGGACTTCGGTTAGTTTGATCGCAACCAGTGATGAGTCACTGATTTCCCCCACCTGGATCGCGCAGTCAATCCCGTCAGAGATGAAATCACCAATCGCGATATCATCGTGCAACAACCATTCCACATTCACTTTTGGATAGCGTTTCAGATAGTCGGCAAGCGGTTTGATAAAACGCTCCTGACCAAAGGCATGTGGCGCGACCACCCGCAACATGCCCGCTGGCTCCTGACCAGAACCACGCAGATCTGATTCGAACGCCGCCCAGTTCTCTAATAAATTCCTGGCATGCTGGTAGCAGCGCTCACCATCGGTCGTGAGTCGCATGGTGTGGGTGGAGCGATGCAGAAGGCGGACTCCGAGCGAGCGTTCTAATGTTTGCAAGCGGCGGCTGATCGTCGGTTGCGTTGTCCCTAACTGGCTCGCGGCTGCCGAAAGGTTGCCTGCTTCCACGATGCGTACAAAGGTCTGCATTAACTCTATTCTGTCCCCGGAGCTGGATAGTAGAGATGTAGCAGGTGTGCTATCAGGTAGTTGAATGACGGATTTTTTCATACGTTTAACGTATAACATGTGTTCAATCAATGCTACTACCGTATTTTTGTGATCGCAATCAAAATGTGCATCATCAACAATTAACGGGGAATTCGCTATGCCTTCCATTCAGACCACATCAGCTAAAACGCAATCACCTCAGATCGGAACGAGTACCGATTCTCAAAGCCAGCAGCCTTCGTCGTCGCTGGTGTTGCTATTGGCCAGTGGCGCAGGTTTATCTGTCGCTTCACTTTATTACAGCCAACCCATGTTAGGGACTCTGGCGAAGGATATCGGTGTCAGCGACGTCAATATTGGATTTGTACCAACCTTGACTCAGTTAGGTTATGCCTTGGGTATTTTGCTGTTAGCCCCTTTGGGCGATCGTCATGACAGGCGTCAGATTATTCTGATAAAACTGGCCTTGTTGGTATTGGCGCTGCTCGCAACGGCTTTTTCTCATTCGTTGGATGTACTTTTAGTTGCCAGTCTGGCTATCGGGCTGACGGCGACGATGGCGCAGGATATTGTTCCGGCAGCGGCGACGCTCGCGCATGAAAGCCGGCGTGGAAAAGTTGTCGGTACCGTGATGACGGGTTTGTTGCTAGGTATTTTGTTGTCGCGTGTCGTCAGTGGTTTCGTTGCCGAGCGCTTTGGTTGGCGCGTCATGTTTGTCATTGCTGCGGTGAGTGTATTTGGAATAGGGATAGCGATGTGGCGGGGCTTACCTCGGTTTTCGCCGACAACCAATCTTTCTTACAGAGCATTGCTTGCCTCGCTGCTGGACCTCTTACGTCGCCATGCGCGATTGCGTCAGGCGGCACTCGCGCAAGGTGTGTTGTCGATGGGGTTTAGTGCATTCTGGTCTACGCTGGCAGTGATGCTCCATGGTGAACCATTCCATATGGGAAGCGCGGTTGCGGGTGCGTTTGGCCTGGCTGGCGCTGTTGGTGCGCTTGCAGCTCCGGTTGCCGGGCATCTGGCTGATAAGCGGGGGCCAGAAATGGTAACGCGCCTTGGCACCGGATTGGCGGCACTGTCGTTTGCGTTAATGAGTATCGGCTCATGGTGTTCTCCTGATACGCAGTTGTGGCTGCTTATTATTGGCACCATCGGATTTGATCTTGGTGTACAGATGACACTCGTTGCCCATCAGACCATTGTCTATGGAATTGATACCGGAGCGCGTAGTCGCCTGAACGCGGTGTTATTCGTTGGTATGTTTATCGGTATGGCGATTGGCGCATCTGCAGGTAGCATACTTTTGGCGCAATGGGGATGGATTGCAGTGACAGGTATGGCTGCCTTGACTTCCTTAGCTGCGTTTGCTCTGCGTCTAAAGACGACACCCGTAAGCAAATCGTGATGCAGCATTCGGATGCCGAGGCCAGAGTGATTTGTTACTGAGCGTGGTTTGCGATCTTTTCCTTAAATAAAATTTAGGAAGAAATCTTGTAAATGTGGCGTATATGGCAAGATATGTTGCTTACAGAGCAATGACTTTTGGTGTAATGTCAGACGTCACATCTGAGCGGCCAGTGGTGATTCGCCAGAACTGCTTGATGCGAATGAAAAAGATTGTTTTGAATTTTTAAAATTGAATACGGGGACTTGTGGTGGTACCAGAAGAGATGCAGACATGTGATCGCCAGAATCATAGCCAGCGACGTTTGGCTTGTGCTTTTATTTTGTCATGCCTGACATTTTTGTTTGCTTGGACAGGTCTTGCTCATGCTGGTTTGCTGGATGAATATACCCATAAGGCATGGACTGCGACAGATGGCGGGCCGGCGGATGTGCAGGCGATTACACAAAGCCGCGATGGCTGGCTCTGGATTTCAACCCAGACAGGTCTTTACCGCTTTGACGGCAGCAGCTTTGTACGGATGGATAACATTGATGGAACACCGCTGTTGTCAACGAATGTGCTACCAATCTATGCGCCACCGGATGGTGGTTTGTGGGTCGGTTACCGCTTTGGTGGTGCCAGTTTTTTTAAGGATGGGCAGGTTACCCATTATCGTGTAAGTGATGGTTTTCCCCCGGGAGCAGCAATGAGTTTTGCCCGCGCACCGGATGGGAAAATATGGGCGACAAGTTCGCTTGGTCTTGCCTGTCTCGAGGCTGGTCGTTGGCAACGGATAGGAAAAGATGTCGGCTTTGATCCTCATCCGACTGCAGTACGTCAGGTGCTGTTTGATCGCGTCGGTACACAATGGGTATCAACCGAGGCTGGCGTTTATTATCGTCACCAAGGCCAGGGAATGTTTCAGTTGGCGAGCCCGACATCGGTCGAGTTGTGGTCGCTTGCAGAGGGGCCAGACGGCACAATCTGGGCGTCAGATGGCAAAGATGGTAACTATCGATTGTCTAAGGATCCACGTAAAAAAATAGCTGGTGCCCATCCTGATTTACCTGGAAGCGGCATGTGGTTTGACCGTCGTGGCGGGATGTGGATATTACGCCAGTCCAGCGTGGAAAAAATGCCTCCTGATTTGATCGCAAATTCAAGAATGCGTATGGGAATTGAACAGGGATTGAGCGGCAATTCCCCACAGACATTTCATGAAGACAGGGACGGAAATATCTGGATAGGTACCGCGAAAGGATTGGATCGTTTTCATCCGAATCGTCTGCAACCATTGTCGCCTGATGCCGAGCCAACTTACCATGCAGCGATCATTCCCGGAACTGCGGGAGATCTCTGGATTGGTGATTGGATGAACGGAACTGTACATCTTGATGCAAATGCTCGTATCGCAGAAAAATTAAAAATACATTTTAAAACCGCCGCCTTTGGCAATGACGGTCGCGTACGGCTAGGTACTGCGTCAGGCATCTGGTCACGCGAGGGAAAACAGGATTCGCTGATTAAGATACCTCCTGAATTAGTCAGGGATGGTGTGGATATGCGTGCATTAGCGCAGGATGGGAATGGTGCGTGGTGGGCCGCTTTTCTCAATAAGGGTATCTGGATATATCAGTCGGGAATATGGGCAAACGCGCACGAACGCTTCCCCGGGTTATCGGCAGACCGGCCTTTGGTGATGTCTGCAGATGCGTTGGCGCGTCTCTGGATCGGCTATGTACACAATCAGCTTGCTGTGATTGACCAGGGAAAAGTGCAGATCTATGGTCTTAAGGATGGCTTGGACTTGGGAAACGTCCAGAGTTTTTATCACAAACGTGGCCATTATTGGGTTGCAGGTGAAAAAGGTGTGGCACGCTTTGATTCAGGCCGCTTCCACATGTTGCGGACGGCAGATGGGAAAAAAATTCTTGGGGTGAACGGTATTGTTGAAACCGCTGGAGGCGAATTATGGTTGCATGGTTATGACGGTGTCTTTCGTATTCCTGCAAGTGATGTCGGCGAGTTGTTGCAGGGGAAAAGGGATACGGTTCATTACGAACTGTTTGGTGCCCACGATGGCATCAGCGGCAGCACCTCGCCAGTCGGCCCTTTCCCGTCGATGTGGGAAGCGGAGAATGGCAGATTATGGATCACGACTCCTTCCAATATCGTGCATATCGATCCGGCGAATATTCGCCGCAGTTCGCAGGCTCCAGCAGTCGAAATAAGAGCTTTGTCCGTTGATGGAAAACAGTATGCATTACAAAAAAGTGTGACCCTGCCACAAGGAACAACCAGTCTTCATTTTGAGTTTGCAGCGCTGGCGTTAACAAATCCTCAGCGTGCCTCGATCCGTTATAAGTTAGAAGGCGTTGATCAGAATTGGCAAGATGCGCAAGGACGTCATGAAGCCTTTTACACCAATCTGGGGCCGGGACAATATCGCTTTCGTGTGATCGCCGCGAATGAAGATGGTGTCTGGAATAACGAGGGTGCGGCGCTGGATCTGGTGATTACGCCATTTTTTTTGCAAACGATGGCATTTCGCTTACTGTGCGCCGTATTGATTATCGCATTTGCTTACGCAATCTATCGTTGGCGCTTATGGCAGCAATGTAAGGTGATCGAAGTGCGCATGGCTGCGCGGCAGCACGAAAGGGAGAGGGTTGCACGGTCGCTGCACGATACTTTACTGCAGGGGCTGCATGGCACTGTGTTGCTGATGGATGCGGCGATTCAGGATGTCGAGATGAGTTCTCTGGCACGACAGCCGCTGGAGCGTGCGGTTGACCATCTTGAAAAAGTGCTTGCTGCTGGTCGCGATGAAATAGTTGGATTGCGTTCCAGTAAGTCTGATTACTTTTGTCTGGCGGAGTCATTGGAAGCAGTGGGTAAGCGTATGGAACAAAGTTTCCCTGCGAAATTTAAACTGGAACTGCTGGGGCAACCATGGTCTGTGGATGAGGATGTCTGTGACCAGTTTTTTGCCATCGGGCGTGAAGCCATCGTCAATGCTTTTCGTCATGCAGATGCACGCATGATTACTGCCAGGTTGCATATTGATGATGAAACGCTTCTCTTGACGATCAGTGATGATGGCAGAGGCATTGATTGTTGCCCTGATACCTCGGTTGCACGCAGCGGGCATTGGGGTGTGGTTAACATGCGGGAGCGGGCGACACAGATCAATGCTGAATTATCGATACAAGGTCAGGCAGGTAGTGGAAGTGAAGTGCGTTTGTTGTGGCGACGTCCATCGCAAGAGCCGGGACGGCATGCGGCAGATTTTGTCGTATTACCTATGTGAATTAATAATGACTGACGTTGTAACGATGCAGATAAGTGCCGCCAGTTCAGAGCGCATATGGGGGGGTGTTAAGACGACGCAAATCGATGATGCCGCGTTCTATTCCCAGAACTGCGGCGTGCGTTCTGTCATTGGCGGCCAGTTTGCAGAGAATATTTTTGACGTGCGCCTTAACGGTGTCTTCAGAAATATCCAGTACTGAGGCGATGCGTTTATTGGATTGTCCCGCTGCGATTTCCTGCAAAACCTCGACTTCTCTTTTACTCAGCATATCGGCATTGTTTGAGCTTACAAGCTCCATTGCTAACTCATGCGGGATACAGCGTCGTCCCTGATGCACGTTGCGCAATGTATCGAGTAAATCCTTCCTGAGTGAACTTTTCAGCAGATAGCCTGCAGCACCTGCTTTGATTGCACGTATTGCGCGGACATCGCCTTCATAGGTGGTAAGGGCGATAATGCGCGCTGCGGGAAATTCTTTGCGAATAGCGACAATAGTGTCTATGCCATTCATGACGGGCATCTGGATATCCATTAATGTGACGTTGGGACGTAATTGACGGAAACGATCAAGTGCTTCTTCGCCATTGCTTGCTTCTCCGATCAGATGCATGTCGTCCTGACGTTCGAGAATGCTGGCGATGCCCTGGCGGAATACCGGATGGTCATCAACTGTAAGTACGGTGATAGGCTTGCCAGGCAGGTTGGTGTCCATAGAAAATTCCTTGAGTACTGGTCGCAATTACGACAAAAATTCCTGATATGCCGAAATGAGCAGCTGGTCATTGTAGCAAAAGAGGCATTTCTTCACAGACCAGCAAACATGACGCTAAAACGAGAGTCGATGCATGACCGCAGATGTACATGCAATAGAAATTTCAGTGGATTTTTTTTAGTAAATGACCTTTATCACTGTATAGGATTAACCTGAATCTGCAGGTGACTCTGGATAGTGCAACGTGTGGTCGGTATTAATGCTTGTTGGCAGTTGTCGTAGTTAATTTTTAGTGAGTGTCAATACCTCTTACGGGTATTGTGCATTTGCGTGCAGGCCGCAAAATACGACGGTTACTTCGATATCCGTGTCGACACGTCAGCCGCCATCATGCACCTCAAACATGAGTACCAGGTATTTCTGCAAAAGATATGTCTGTTTTTCTTATTGATGTTGATTGTGCCATGCATGGGCAGCGGCAAAAATGAAAATTCGACGTCCAATAAAACCACGCAATTCAGTGTTTGCTCTTTCTTCTGTGATGAGTTGCGTTATGCCCGTTCAGAAAAAAACGGCGAAGGCACTCTCACTGTTTTCTCTTCTTCTCTTGCGTTATGGGGAAATTCAACAACGCATCCGATTGTTGGTCCGGCTGCACCGACAGGATTTTTCCTGGCTTTTTTCTTTGCATTGATCTTACTTATTTTTCGTTACTTTAAGTTGTTGCGTCGGCGGCAGCTGGCCGCTGGATATTTGTTGCATAGAGTGATGACAAGTGAACGCGCTGCCAAGGCAGCACATGATGCGTTGCTACAGGATGTGCAGGGTCTGGCGCTACGTTTGCAGGCGATCTCAAACGAACAGCAGATGCCAAATGCCGGAATAGTCAATATCGCCTCGGTTTTACGGGATATTGATGTGTTGTTTATGCGTGAGCGGACAGCTGTGATGGGGCGGCAGTTGTCACTGAAATTCCAAAGCGAGCTTGAGCAAATGTTTGCCGAATTGGGCGCAGTGATGGCTGAGGGTAGTCATCTCAGTTTTTCTCTCATGGTCTTGGGTGATGTGGTTGAACCAGAAGCCAGCGCAAGAGAAGAAATTTACCAGCTTGGTCGTGAAGTCTTGTGCAATGCCTACCGCCATGCAAGAGCTAAAAAGATTGAAATGGAAATGATCTACACAGGGAATTTTCTGTTGTTACATATCCGAGACGATGGTGTCGGTTTTACGCGCACATCCGAGCTGCGAGCTTTGTTTGTGATGCGGCGTCGCTTAAGGGCGTTGGGAGGTTCTTTAAATGTGTGGAGTCGTTCTGATATTGGTAGTGAACTTTCTCTTGTTGTACCTATTGGTTAATTATTTGATGATCTTCATTCTGCTGATGGTAAGCCGACATGATTGCGCCAGCCGGTGCCGCAGACAGACATGGTCGTCTCAATTTCTCCCTTTGATTGCTTGCAGCTGTTGTTCTTATTACCCGAAATGATGATTGCTGAATACCAATATCTGGCGATGGCGACGAGAGATATCGCGCCTACACTTTGACTCAAGTCGTGCAATCGCTGCATGGGAGGAAATCTTCTTCGTAGATATTTGCATGATGAACTTCAACGCGACAGGAGAGTAATTCATGGATACAGCAGATCAACCATCTGAAGTCGATCTTCAGCGCCGCAACATACTTGTCGGAAGTGTGGCAGCCGTTGCCATGTCCAGTCTGCCATTTGGTGCTGCTATCGCGCAAACCGGGCAGGGAAAACGAAGCGATATTCATCAACATATACCAGGAGGAAAGAACATGGCTACATTTAAAACTAAAGACGGTGTAGATATTTACTACAAGGACTGGGGTTCTGGCCAACCTATCGTCTTTTGTCATGGCTGGCCATTGAATTCAGACAGTTGGGAATCGCAGATGATTTTCCTCGCGTCACAGGGCTATCGTTGCATTGCTCATGACAGACGCGGCCATGGGCGTTCCAGTCAGCCATGGAGTGGCAATGATATGGACCACTATGCAGACGACCTGGCGCAATTGATGGATTTGCTGGATCTGAAAAATGCGGTGTTGTTTGGTTTTTCTACTGGCGGCGGAGAAGTAGCGCGCTATCTTGGTCGTCATGGCAGTAAGCGGGTTGCAAAAGCTGGGTTGATTTCAGCTGTACCACCATTGATGGTTAAGCGTGAAGATAATCCAGGCGGTGTTCCTATCAAAGTATTTGATGATATGCGTGCTGCATCACTGGCGGATCGTTCACAGTTGTATCTGAATATCGCAGGTGGACCATTCTTTGGCTTCAATCGTCCTGGTGCGAAAGTCTCTCAGGGATTGATCTATTCTTGGTGGGCGCAGGGCATGCAGGCAGGACACAAGAACACCTACGATTCCATTAAGGCATTTTCGGAAACCGATTTCCGCGACGATTTGAAAAAAATTACTGTGCCAACGCTGGTTGTTCACGGTGATGATGACCAGATCGTTCCTGTCGAAATAGCAGGTCCGCTGTCTGCCAAATTACTCAAAAATTCTAAGTTGCTGGTCTATAAAGGCGCGCCTCACGGTTTAACTGATACGCACAAAGATCAGTTAAATACAGACATGCTTGCGTTTATCAAAGCATAAGCCTGTGCCAGCGATGTCGTCGATGGCGTGTGTGGCGATATGCGGGTTCCGACGTGCGTGCAAGAGCGAGGTTGCATCATGCAGAGATTGTTTACGATGTTCCCAGCAGGATATCCGGGGATGGGATTGATATTGCTTCGCATCGCGGTTTCTCTTCAATTCCTGTGGCTGGTGTGCTCAGGTGTTGCCATTGCTGTTGAACAGCAATGGGTAATTGCAATTAGTGTGTTATTTGCTGCTTTACTTTGTATTGGTCTCCTGACGCCGGCAATTACTGTGTTGTGGACATTAGCGACAGTTCTACATTTGTCGGCCCATGTTTTTCAACATTGGTGGTTGCTGTTGATCTCGACGTGCAGCGCCACGGCGCTAACGTTATTGGGGCCGGGAGCATATTCGCTGGATGCAAAATTATTTGGTCGGCGGTTGTTGCGTTTACCAGATGGGGACGAGGATTAACTGATTTGTCTGTCCTTCAGGCCAGAAGCGGTGCTATGCATCATGCAGGTCTGGCGCCGTTTAACAGAATGAGTTCTATATAAATATTACTGGCCAAAGCGATTGCGGCGGCCAAATTCATCAACTTTTTCAAGGAGTACATTATGCCAGTAGCAAAACCAGAACCAGGTGAGACTTTACTGAATCCAGTCAATCACACTTTGATCATGATCGATCATCAGTCGCAAATGGCGTTCGCGACTAAATCAATCGATGCCGTTACTTTGCGCAATAACAGTGCCTTGGTTGCCAAGGCGGCCAAGGAATTCAAGGTCTCAACGATACTCACAACCGTGGCAGAAAAATCTTTCTCAGGTCCGATTTTCGATGAAATTAAATCGGTATTTCCGAATGAGAATGTGATTGATCGTACGACGATGAATTCATGGGAAGACAGTCATATTACTGATCGCGTCAATGCTTTCGGCAAAAGTAAAATTGTGCTGGCGGGTTTGTGGACAGCCGTTTGTATCGTCGGCCCGGCATTGTCTGCGCTTGATCAGGGCTTTGATGTGTACGTGATTGCTGATGCTTGCGGTGACGTTTCGGATGAGGCGCATGAACGTGCAATGCAACGCATGATACAAGCAGGCGCACGTCCAATGACTTCACTTCAGTATCTCCTGGAATTGCAGCGCGACTGGGCTCGTGGCGAAACTTACAATGAAACTGTCGCAACATCGATCGCGCATGGCGGCGGCTATGGACTTGGTCTGATCTATGCCAAAACGATGTTTAACGCATCCGAAGGTCATTGATTCTTAGTGGTAATTAGTTGTAGTAATAGATAGTTCTGCAGGAGCTGATGCAATCCGTCGCTCCTGCAAAAATACGTTTGTTAGCACCGATTTTTCTGAACATTTTTGCGCCTTTTCCGGGAGATTCCCATGCATGCTGATCTTATTTTGCACAATGGCCGTATACATACCGTTGATCGTAGTCATCCGTTTGCTAATGCTGTTGCCATCAAGGATGGCAAGTTTTTGATAGTAGGTGAGGCTGCGGAAGTCATGCAATATCAGGGAGACTCTACCCAAGTCATTGATTTGCAGCGTCGCACAGTGATTCCTGGTCTCAATGACTCCCACATGCATCTGATTCGTGGCGGACTCAATTACAACCTGGAATTACGCTGGGAAGGTGTGCCTTCCTTAGCCGATGCCCTGCGCATGTTGAAAGAACAAGCGGAGCGCACACCGCATCCGCAATGGGTACGTGTGGTTGGTGGCTGGACAGAATTTCAGTTTGCCGAGAAGCGAATGCCAACATTAGACGAAATTAATGCTGCCGCTCCTGATACTCCGGTGTTCATTCTGCATTTGTATGATCGCGCCTTACTGAATCGTGCTGCCTTGCAGGCGGTTGGCTACACTAAAAATACACCCAATCCACCTGGCGGTGAGATTCAGCGGGATGCTGCAGGGAACCCGACAGGTATGCTGATCGCACGGCCAAATGCGATGATTTTGTATGCAACTCTGGCGAAGGGGCCGAAACTGCCTCTTGAGCAGCAAATCAATTCAACGCGTCAATTTATGCGTGAACTGAATCGACTCGGGCTGACGAGTGCGATTGATGCTGGCGGCGGCTTTCAAAATTACCCTGATGATTACGCCATCATTGATCAACTCGCGAAAGATGAACAGTTGACGATACGTATTGCCTACAATCTTTTCACGCAAAGAAAAGGTCAGGAATCAGAAGATTTCGAACAATGGACGCAAATGGTGAAACCCGGTGATGGTAATGATTTTTACCGTCATAACGGTGCCGGCGAAATGCTGGTGTTTTCCGCCGCTGATTTTGAAGACTTTCTCGAACCTCGTCCCGAGTTGGCAGAAAGCATGGAGGACGAATTGGAAAAGGTTGTCCGTCATCTGGTCAGCCAGCGTTGGCCATTCCGTTTGCATGCGACATACGACGAGTCTATTTCACGCATGCTGGATGTGTTTGAAAAGGTAAATCGTGAAATTCCTTTTGATGGTTTGCATTGGTTGTTTGATCATGCTGAAACCATTACGGAACGAAATATCGAACGGGTGAAAGCGTTGGGTGGCGGTATAGCAATTCAACACAGAATGGCGTTTCAAGGTGAGTATTTTGTTGAACGCTACGGCGTTGAGGCCGCAAGCGCAACTCCGCCAGTGGCAAAAATGTTGGAGCTGGGCGTCCCGGTGGGGGCGGGTACTGATGCGACAAGGGTCGCCAGCTATAACCCCTGGACTGCCTTGTACTGGTTGGTATCGGGCCGTACCGTTGGCGGTATGCGGCTATACGATGCTGCTGGCAGACTGCCACGTGAAACGGCACTGGAACTATGGACGCGCGGCAGTAGCTGGTTTTCCAGTGAGCAAGGGAAAAAAGGCCAAATTCAGGCGGGGCAGCTTGCCGATCTGGCTGTTCTCTCGGCGGATTTTTTCAGCGTGTCTGAAGATGATATCAAGGCGATCGAATCGGTTATTACAATCGTCGGTGGGAAAATCGTTTACGGTGCCGCTGAATTTACACCACTTGCCCCGCCGCCTTTACCAGTCCTTCCTGACTGGTCGCCCGTCGCAAAAATGGGCGGACATTATCGTCCACTGCCAGTACAGGCGACACACAAAAATGCATTGCCGCACCAATGCAAGGGTGCATGCAGTGTGCATCTGCATTCCCATGATCTCGCCCGCAAATCCACCGTGCCTATCTCTGAGTTCAGTGGTTTCTGGGGCGCGCTGGGATGCAGTTGCTTCGCTTTTTAACTGACGCACCGAGAGGGGAGCTGATCGTGCCATATTTTAAAATCGCTATTGGGCTATTACTGTCATTTCTAGTGGGTCTTGCCTGTCGCATCACGCATATCCCTGTACCGTCTCCACCAGTATTGAGTGGGGCATTATTAGTACTCATGATGAGTTGTGGTTATTGGCTGGTTGATCGGCAATATACCTTGCGTGTAGCACGCAACAAAGGTCTTTGCGCAGGCCATGCGCTGGAGAGGAAATAATATGGAGCTGATCATAGGATCTCTGCTAGGCCTGGCTATCGGTGCATTTTGTCGTTGGCAGGATATACCTTCGCCTGCGCCGCCGACACCCATTGGTGCTCTGCTGGTGGTGGCGATGAGTGCGGGGTATGTTGTCGCAGGTTTGCTTTGAATTGCAGATACAACCAACCAAAACCTGGAAGCTCGATGAGTAAAAAATATCTGAATCAGTTGTTAACGAGGAATTTCCCCGATGCTGGTTTGCTGTTGCTCAGACTGGCTGGTTCTCTGTTGCTGATATATGTACATGGTCTGCCAAAAATCACAGCATACAGCGCCGAATTGCGGCACATAGAGGATCCGCTGCATATCGGTGCCACTCTCACATTGTCAATGGCGATTTTCAGCGAAGTATTTTGCCCTGTGCTGATTGCGCTTGGTTTTCTGACGCGACTGGCTTGCCTGCCGGTGTTATTTTTACTTTTTATCTCTATGCTATTCGTTCATCCAGAATGGACTATCGCAGAAGGCCAATTTGGATGGTTGTTGATGATTATTTTCGCCAGTATCGCCTTAGCAGGTCCCGGATGTTACTCACTACAGCCACTATTGTTGCGCAACTCACAGTCATACGGGAAATTTGGATAATGCAAAACAAATATGTTGGAATTGGGCTTGGCTTTGTTGCTGGCTATGTCGATACAGTTGGATTCATATCGCTGTTTGGTTTGTTCACGGCACATGTTACCGGGAACTTCGTCTTAATCGGTAGTGAGTTGGCACATCCGAGCCACGGGGTGCTCATTAAGTTACTGGCTTTCCCTGCATTTGTGTCAGCCGTGGTATTGACGTATTTGGTAGTGAGCTGGCTGAGGAACAGGGAGCGCAAGGTGCTTGTTCCCATACTGATTTTACAGATAGTATTTTTGATGGCATTCATGCTGTTCGGCTCGCTGGCAGAACCCATCCAAAATGCAAACCAACTTCTTGCCTTGTATGCCGGTAGCGCAGGCGCCGCTGCGATGGGAATACAAAATGCGGCCAATCGATTGATACTTAGCGAAATTGCTCCGACAACAGTCATGACTGGCAACGTGACGCAACTGGTGATTGATCTGATGGCGACTGTTAAAGATAAGAACAGTGCAATTGGTCAGCGTATGGGTAAATTTCTATGGCCTGTCGTCGCCTTTGGCGTTGGTGCGATCAGCGGTGGTTTTGCGTGTGTTCAATGGCAATTTTGGAGCTTGCTGATACCGATGAGCGTGTTATCTTTCATTGCTGCATGTTGGAACGGCGAATAATTAAATCCCCCGGATCTGGCGTCATGGCTGGTTATGTATATGCATGTAAGAAATTGTGAACCATTATGCTTGTCGGCGTTTGTAATTTTTGTAGTCGAAAGGAGATTCTGTATATGAGTCCAGATTTTTCGCCACTTATAACGTTGACGGCGTTAAGTAAAGCGCTGAGAAAATTGCATAAACAACTAATTGACGTTGAAACACAATACTTCGGCAATGTCGGTAGCCCACTTGAGCATTTGCATTTAGTTGTCAATCATCCACATTTTGCGTGGATACAGAAATTATCCAGTTTGATGGCACAGATCGATGAGCGGTTGGATGATCCAGAAGAAATCAGCCCGTCTGAAGCTTTCGCATTTCGTATTGCGATCGAAGAATTGATTGGACCCGCTGAGAAAGGGGATGCGCTGTTTCAGGCGAAATACAACGCATTGTTACATGAAGATCCGGCGCTGGTGATGATGCATGGTGCTGTGAGGCAGACACTGTTGAATATTCGTCCGCAATAATGTTCACTAAAGCGTGTGTCGGGATAAGTGCAAAGTGCCCTTATCCCGACACTAATGCAGAGTTTTGTTGCGTCATTTGATCCATCTTACTGATCGCATCATTTACCTGATTGATGCCTGCGCTTTGTTCAACGCTGGCGTGACTGATTTCATTGACCAGTTTTGTTACTTTATGGATATCTGCGACTAAACGAGACTCCATAGTGATATGTTTCCGATTAATGTTGGCAAACCAGATCTGCTTTTTCTTTCGTCCTCTTTAGTTTTTGTCGCGCTTTAGCTTCTGATTTGGGTGAAGCATTGCGTGCATCTTCTTCGGCCCATTTCACTTGTAAGTGCGCTTTGTCACACTGGCTTTTTTGTTTTTCTGTTTTAGCAGCTTGCCGACTGTTTTCTTTGTCTCGTTTATCTTCTGTTTTATGCCGTTCGCGTTCTAATCTGGCAGCTTCTTTTTTATCTTGTGCTAACTGATTAATGCGATGCTGTTTTTCGCTGGCGCTATCTGTTGCATCCTGGGTGACTTTTTTTCCTATGGCTTTCTGATCTTGGGAGCAGGGCGTCTGGCTGTATTGCATCCGCCCATCTTTTTCACATTGATAAATTTCCGCCGCAGACAGATTCTGGACGCAAGAAATACTGAGTAAGAAAACCATCAGAAAACGTTTCATTTACATCTCCCTGATCAGATAATTTTTCCCGGGTTCATCAGATTGTGAGGATCTAAAGCCTGCTTTATCGAACGCATCAGATTCATTTCGATAAGCGATTTATAACGTAGAATTTCTTCTTTCTTTAATGCACCGAGACCATGTTCGGCTGAGATCGATCCGTGAAAATGATGAACCTGATCATGCACCAGCCGGTTAACTGCTTCCTGGTTCTGAATGAAGACGTCAGCCGATTGACCATCTGCGGGGGAAACGTTGTAATGCAAATTGCCGTCACCCATGTGGCCGAAACAGACTACTCTGCTTCCTGCGAAATGGTGCGCTAATAATTGATTCGTTGTTGCGATGAAGGCGGGAATGCTGGAAATGGGAACGGAAATATCATGTTTGATATTCTTACCTTCGGTTGCCTGCGCCATGGATATGTTTTCCCTGAGACTCCACAAGGCATTTGCCTGGGTCAGGTTTTCTGCCAGGACGGCGTCAAGGATATGCCCCTGATTTAACTGTGCTTCCAGAAAATCCCTGATGAACACTGTCGCGAGTTCCGCGGATTGATGCTCGGACGTTTCTAACAACACGTAATACGGATATTGTTGCGTGAACGGATCCGACTGGTTGGGAATATGTTTGATCACCAGTTGCAGGCAAATCCTGGAAATTAATTCGAATCCGGTCAGGGTGGGGCCGAGTTTTTTACTCGCTTCATTCAGTAATAATAAGGCGGCTTCAGGGCTTTTCAGCGCCACCAAGGCCGTCATATTGGCCACCGGTGCCGGATACAATTTAAGGGTCGCGGCGGTAATGATGCCCAGAGTGCCTTCGGCTCCGATAAAAAGATCGCGCAGATCGTAACCTGTATTGTCTTTGCGTAAGCCTCGCAAGCCATCCCAGATATCACCGTTTGCAGTGACGACTTCGAGCCCAAGGCATAAGTCGCGTGCGTTGCCATAGCGCAGTACAGCAGTGCCGCCAGCATTCGTAGAGAGATTGCCGCCGACGGTGCAGCTTCCTTCTGATGCGAGCGACAAGGGGTAAAGTCTGTCCACCTTTGCCGCTGCTTGCTGAATTGCGCTGAGCAGGCAGCCAGCTTCCGCGGTCAATGTATTGTTTGCAGTGTCAATTGCACGTACGTTGTTCAAGCGCCTGAGCGACAACACAACTGATTTACCGCCACTGTCAGGGATACTACCTAAAACCAGGCCAGTATTACCTCCCTGAGGTACAACAGATACGCCGAAAGATTTACAAATAGTGATCAGACTGGCGACTTCTTGTGTTGACGCTGGTCGTAACACCGCTAAGGCATTCCCACGCAGGCGTTGACGCCATTCCTGCTCGTATGCAAATGTGTCTTCTTTATCCGTCAGAACATAACTTGCGCCGATAGCGTTACGGCATTGCTGGATGAATTCAGTCATTCTGAATCTTTCTGGCTTTTTTCGCTTCCTTTTTAATCGGACGTAAATAGCCCAGAACACCGGTGACGTAAGTGATAGAGAGTATAACTTCCATCCAGGCCAGTTTAACTGACAGCAGATTAATGTCGCTATAGGCGCGGACGATACCTTCAGTGAAATACAGCCAGATCAGCATTGAGGTCCATTGCATCGTGTAATTATCTTTGCGTAAAACGCCGCGCAAAGGAATAAACAAAGGCAATGCTTTCAGCATGAGCCAGAAGCTGCCCGCCCTGACTGGTGCCAGCCAGGCTTCCCATAAAATACACAGCAAAATCAGCGCAATCAGACTGACACAGGCGAGCAGGTGAAATTGCTTTTGGCGTGCTGTAATCATGATGAAGCATTGAGTTTGATAGCCGTTTCCGCAAGCCGGCGACCCAGCGCGATTGCCAGACGGCGACTATCTTCGGAGATCGTGTTTTTCCCATCCAATCCGGACCAGTGGGTGGCGCCGTAAGGGCTGCCGCCTGTGGATGTCGTCATCAGTTCAGCCTCGCTGTATGGCAGGCCGGTGATCAGCATGCCGTGATGCAGCAGCGGTAACATCATGCTTAATAAAGTTGACTCCTGACCGCCATGCAGACTGCCGGTACTGGTGAATACGCAGGCTGGTTTTCCGCTCAGTGTTCCTGAAAGCCAGTCGGCGGCGGTGCCATCCCAAAAATACTTCATTGCCGACGCCATATTGCCGAAGCGCGTCGGCGAACCCAGTGCTATGCCTGCGCATTCTTTAATATCTGAGAGTTCGACATACGGCGCACCGCTGGCGGGAATGTCGGATTCGCTGGCTTCTGTTGTCGGCGACACGGATGGCACAGTCCGCAATCTGGCATCGCAACCGGGAACACTTTCAATTCCCTGTGCGATAAATTCTGCCAGTTTTCGTGTGCTTCCATGGCGCGAGTAATATAAAACGAGTAGGGTGAGGTTAGTTGTGTTCATATTTATTATTATATTGGGCTTTATTGTGACTCTCTCAGTAAAATAGAGCACTTGTATTTTTTATTTAAGAAATGTATGCACGGACCGTTGTGGAAGCATTTGCAGAATTTGTTTCAGTTTGCCCGCAAGCGATTGCGGGAAGGGCAATTGCCGCAGGTGGCAGGTAGCCTGACGTTTACCACCGTACTGGCGCTGGTGCCTATTCTGACTGTGGCGCTGGCAATATTTACGGCGTTTCCCCTGTTTAACACTTTCAGGACTTCATTAGAGGCTTATTTCGTCCAGAATTTAATGCCGAAAGGGATTGCGAATACTATTCTTGGCTATCTCACACAGTTTGCGACAAAGGCAACCCGACTTTCCGCTGTGGGCGGTATCGCATCTCTGATTACTGCGATTGCGACGATGGCGATGATAGACAAGACGTTTAACCAGATATGGCAGGTCAAGCGGTCTCGCCCCATATTTCAGCGTGTGCTGGTGTATTGGGCCATTATTACTCTTGGTCCTCTGCTGATAGGTGCATCCATTTCTGTGACCTCTTACTTGTTTACGGCAACGAGTGGAATGGTCAATTCTGTTCCGTTTGTCGGAGGGATTTTCTACACAACAATCTCTATCGCGATTACGACTGGCGCTTTTACTCTTTTATATCTTGCCGTGCCTTACCGAAAAGTTCATCGGCGCGACGCGGCTTGGGGTGGTTTGTTTGCCGCATGTGCATTTGAAATTTCAAAACGAGGCTTCGCCGCGTTCATTACGCATTTTTCAACCTACACTCTGGTCTATGGCGCGTTGGCGGCGGTGCCTATTTTTTTGATCTGGATCTATCTGTCATGGTTAGTCACCTTGATCGGTGCGGTGATTGCTGCTGCGATGCCTATCGTGAAATTCGAGCGTTGGTGGCATGTTCCGACACCGGGAAGCGCATTTGAAGATGCGATCAAAATTTTACAAGTATTGTTTTTTGCTCGTTACAACACGAACAATGCAGTCGTTAATACTGCGCAGATACGTGCGGAAACCAAGTTCGGGCTCGATGAGATAGAGGGCTTGTTGCAGCGTATGCTCGAGGCTGGATGGGTGGCACAGGTGTCTTTGCCCACGGTAGCGTCAGCTTCAACTTTATGGGTTCGTAGCAGTGATGGTGGCGATTTATGGACGATGTCGGCCAATCCTTCTTTGTTGACAATGGCCGATGTCTACAAGGTATTTGTGTTTGAGCCCGTACAAGGCAGCCGTTTATCTGCCCTCGTTGAAGAGGTCATCGAAGTGAGCTTGCAAAAAAATCTGCAAGAGTATTTTCTGACGCAAGAGCAAAAAAATGAAATTTAGTCAGATTATTACCTCGGAATTAGAACCGGGCTTGCTCACGCAATGGCAGCAATTACAGTTTGTATCCACCGTTTATCGCAGTCCTTATTATCATCCGCAATATTCTCAGATTATCGCGGCTGCGCGGCCGGACGTACGTGTTCTGGTAATAGAAGATGCAGGGCAGGTGATCGGGTTTCTCCCTTATCACAAAACAAATCGGTTCCGTGCCGATGTCATTGGCGGTGGACTCACTGATTATCAGGGGCCAATCTGTTCCTTTCAGTATCACTTGCCGGTCGGTGAAATGCTGAAAGCAATGGGTGTCGCTTATATGGGGTTTAACCATATGCCGCAGGAACGGCATGATTTCTCTGCGTATGCATGGAGTCAGGGCCGTTCATTGACCCTGAATCTTGAAGGCGGTTTTACAGCCTATGCTCAACGTCTGAATGATAAACGCGATGCGTCTTTGCTCAAAAAAGTTGAAACCAATGAGCGCAAACTCGCCAAGAAATTCGGGGCCCTGTCTTTCACCATGGATTCAAGAAGCGCAACGGAATTTGATGCTTTGTTAGTGGGTAAATCGGCGCAATTCACCAGAACGCTTGGTGCTGAGCATGATATTTTTGCGACGCCATGGATACGTGATGTTGTGTATGGAATTTTTTCGCAGCACAGCACAGATTTTGGCGGAATACTCTCAAGTCTATATGCGGGCGATAAGATGATCGCTGCCCATTTTGGTGTGCGCTCGGGTAACGTTTTGCACTATTGGTTTCCTTGGTACGACACGGATTACGCAGAATTTTCACCAGGTTTGATTTTGTTGGCATCCTGCGCCCGAGAGGCGCAGGCACATCAAATTGAGCTGATAGACCTGGGACGTGGTGAGCAAGCGTATAAGCAGCGCTTTGCAACTGGATTCATTCCTCTTTGCGAGGGTGCGGTATCTGCTCCTGCAGCGATAAGTAAAGCGCAGGGCGCTTACTTATCGGCAAGGGCGCATCTGAAAGAATCCAATCTGGGAAAAACGATCCGCGCTTGGAAAAATGCTAAAAAATAAGACGAATGAATGATGGCTCAATAAGCATTTTTATCGCCAAAAACGACTTTCAGAGTGCGCCAGATAATGACGATATCGAGCCAGATAGACCAGTGCTGCATGTAGTACAGATCATAGTCAACACGCGCCTGCATTTTTTCCAGTGTTTCCGTTTCACCTCTGAGGCCGTTAACCTGCGCCCAGCCAGTGATCCCTGGCTTGATCTTATGGCGGAACATGTAGCCAGTCACCAGTTTTCTGTACAGTTCATTGTGCTCCACGGCGTGTGGCCGTGGCCCGACCAGACTCATTTCACCTTTGAGGACATTAAACAACTGTGGTAATTCGTCGAGCGATGTTTTTCTGATGAAGCTACCAAATTTAGTGACCCTGGAATCACCGACTTTCGCCTGAATCACCGGAACATCTTTCGGTGCTATTTTCATGCTGCGGAATTTATACACATTGATCGGTCGCCCGGCAATACCGTATCGGACTTGCTTAAATAGTACAGGGCCGGCCGAACTCAGACGGACGCCGATGGCAATCGCAAGTAAAACAGGTGCCAACAGTATCAGACCTATCAGTGCCCCGGTAAAATCCAGTATCCTTTTGGGTAGTGCTGCCAAACCGATGAATGGCGTCTCGGTCGACGCCAGCACCGGCTGACCTGCTAATTCGCGTAGTTGAATGCCTGGCATACCGAAAATTAAAGATTCCGGAACAAAATAAGTCGTCGCCGTGCTGTCATACAGAACTTCAATAATCTCTTCAAGTTCCGGCGACTCTTTACTGCTCATACCTATAAAGACGATATCCACATTCATTTTCCCGGTTTCCTGATCAACGATCCAGTCAACCGCATCTTCGATATTTCCCAGCTTTTTAATATCGATAGGTGGGCGTAACTCATTCCTGTTATCAAAAAAACCGATCAGGTCTATCGCTGCCAACGGCGAATCCCTTAAAGCACTGACTAATCCAGCAGAAGCTGAATTTGACCAGATCAGCACTGCTTTTCTGCGGCGGGCGGGGTTGGAATAGTAAGCTTTGGCAACAGACCTTATCAGCATGGCGACGCTCATCAGAACAAATGGCGTTATCACCAGCCATAAGAACATGACTTTACGAGACAGTTGTTCCGATGCCTTATCGATATAGGCCGTCAGCAACACGACCATGAAGACGATAAACCAGCGCCAGCTCAATTTGGGAAATAAAGGAAGTGCGTCTTTAGCCTGCAGTGAATTGAGTAACTGGTGACTTGAGAAAACGATGATGCTGGTAAAGCCTGCAATAATGATGCGGATGCCAAACACATCCACATCTGTTTCTTCGACCTGATGCAAAATAGCAAACAAGGTCAGGCAAATTGCGGTACCGAATGCTATTCCCGTCAACACAGAGAGCAAATGTGCCGGTTGCGATGAGTTAGCATGCGAGTGAGAATTGAACATAAGTGCTGATTCTTTTTATTTGGTTTTACTTTTGAAAAATAATCTTTTGATTTGTGCCAGCTGCCATTGATGCAGGTGTTTTCTGAATTCCGGATTGTCATATCTGGGAGCATGCTTCAAGGCTGCTTGCAGATAACCGGCGATAATCAGCAAACCACCGATGATGAAAGGCTTTTCGCGCATCCTGAAGATGCCGGATGCAATTGCATACAGCGGGTGATATCCCATAAACCAGATGCCTCTGCCCCAGCGCAGGCGTCCCCGATAGACATTTTTATCTGAGGATCCCATCAGCCTGTGGTGCATCAGGATGGCTTCCGGATGATAAAAACTCAGGGTATTCCATCCTTTCATCCGTGCTGTATGTACATCAATTCCATCCCACAATACTTCTTCGACGAAGCCGCCTATCTGTTCGAACGCGACACGTCGGTACAACTTAAACTGACCTGCGACATGTTCGTCGATGATGATTTCTTCAATTTTTTTTCCATCTTCCTCGCGAAAGACTTTGCCGGAAACGGCGGCTAATTTTTCATCCTTCGCAAACTGATCAAACATCATTTCCAGGTAGCGCGGCCCAAATGACATGTCGCCATCTAATTTCGCGATGTATTGATAATCCTGGTGTTTGATCTGCGATACGCCGTACTTGAAGGCGGCAACAACGCCGCCACCGACTTTGCGGAATCCCCGGTCTGGCCGTTGCACCAGACGGATGAATTCATATTTTTCTGCATATTCACGAACAATGTCTGGCGTTGCATCTTGTGATCCGTCATCGACGATGATCCACTCAACAGGACGTATGGTTTGGCGAACCATAGAATCGAGAGTCAGACGGATTAAGTCTGCTTCGTCGCGAACAGGAGCGATAATGACCAGCGGTACGGTCTGATAGCTACTGGAGTCAACCTTGATGTTGTTATTCAAAAAGGGATGCTGCGGGACTTGCTCTGTTGTAGATGGAACCATAGTTTGCTTTCATTCATTTTGTGCAATATTAACGTAGCGAGTGTCGTGCGAACAATTGTTAATAGTTAATAATTGTTATGTTTGTGTTTTAAGTCATGGATATGCGGATGCATTTCAAACGCAAGATATTTTGTGTGTATGACAAAAATTTGCATCTTTATTTACTCTGGCAATATAAAATAAAACGGTTTTCCCTCTAAGCTTAGGTTTAAATGATTTTTACTTCTATTTTGAAATTTGAAGCAAAATTTTTAGGGCGTTTTTGTGCCGGAATTCTGCTGATTTCATTATTTGCTAACGTTTTTGCACAAGAGACTGAGCAAGCGATCAGTCCAAAGCTGAAGGTGGAAAGCCAACTCTCCACTTTGCCCACAGAGAAAACACCCACCATTCAGCAGGATCAATCTGCTTTATCTGTACCTGATTTCTCTTCCGACCTGGTAGGAGAAGGCGATCAACTGTTGATTACCGTGTTCGGACAACCTGATCTGAGCGCTGATGTGATTGTTGGTCCTACCGGTATTATCACCTTGCCTCTGGTGGGAACGATAGACATAAAAAGAAAGACGGCGAATGAGGTTGCCAGTATTTTTTCCCGCAAACTGGAACAGGGCCAATACTTACTGAGTCCGAAAGTTTCAGTCAAAATCAATCAGCAAGTCAGTCGCAGTTTTTCAGTGATAGGCGAAGTGCTGCGTCCCGGGCGTTTCCCTCTGCAGGGGCAGATGAGTATTGTGGAAGCGTTGAGCCTTGCTGGTGGTGTTACTCCCCGAGCAGATAAACATCTGAAGGTATTGCGCAGGGCTAGTCGGAACGGTCAGACAGAGTTGCACGAGTTTACTTCGCTGAAGCTCGATTTTGACGATGATAAAAACAATGACAGTCTGATGCAAAAAATTCTGCCGAATGACGTACTGATCATCGGGCAACAAAAGAATTTCTATGTTTACGGAGAGATCCGCCGTCCCGGAATGTATCCGATGGAAGAGGATCTGAATATCGTGCGCGTATTGTCTATCGGCGGCGGCGTTACCGAGCGTGGCTCTGCTTCGAGAATTATTATTCATCGAAAATCAAATAACGGAGAGTTGAAAGAAATTCCGGCGCAGATATCAGATACTGTATTGCCGGGTGATGTGGTCATGATCAAAGAACGGATTTTTTAATGAATAAGATGAAAAATCCTTCGGTTGAATTAATACTTTCATTTACACAAATAGGCGCGATGCTGCGCGCCCGTCGCTATTTGATTTTCATTGTGACGATGATTGCGGTGCTCGGCGCAGGTATCACCAGCATGTTACTGCCGAAAACTTATGTCGCGACAGCAGATATTTTCATTGATTACAGAGTTAATGATCCTATCGGCGGCCGACAGTTTCATCCTTTGCAGGACGAAAGCTATCTGCAGACGCAGTTTGACGTCATTAAAAGTGTGCAGGTGGCTGAACGTGTGATTGCCGAGTTACATCTGCAAAATTCCGCAGACAGCCGGCGTCTGATTGCCCGATATGGCGAGCAGGGTGGCTTACGTGCACTCGCAGAGTCGATCGCAAAAAATATCGAAGTCGCGCCACATAAAAATAGTCGTGTCATTGGTATTCAGTATTCCGCCGGTACCCCGCAGCATGCAAAAGAAGTCGTGAATGCGGTGGTGAAATCTTATATTGATTTATCACTGGAAATGATGAACGCACCGGCGCGTGCGCGCAAGGATCAGTACAACGCTCAGTTGGAAACCTTAAGCCGGCAGATGGATGAAATACAAAAAAAACTGACCGCATATCAACAGGAATTCCAGATTGTTGATGTTGATGAGCGTGCCGATCTGGAATCCCGGCAAATGTCAGCATTGAGTACCAAGCTGATGGAAACACAGTTGCAAAAGCTTGAGGCGCAGGCAAAACGACAATCTTTAGAAAAATTACTGAAGCAGGGTAATTTAAATTCTGATATCCCCGAAATCGCAGGTATTGGTCATATATCTGGCCTGAAGGCCGCCCTGATTTCTCTTGATACGCAACTGGCTAACGCTAAAACCACTTTGGGAGTCAGACATCCCCGTTACATCGCGATTCAGGATGAACGAAAAGCTTTGATGGATAAGCTGGAAAAGGAATCGGCAACGGCGTTTCAATCCCAGTTGACTGTTGAAAGCAGGCTGGCACAACAAGAAAAAGTAATGGAAGCAGAATTAGCGGGCTATCAGAAAAAAACTTTTGAAAACAAAAAGCACCGTGATGTCATCAGCTCCTATCAACGGCAATTAGACAGCGTGCAAAAAGTATATAACGCTGCGATACAAAAATTTGATGAATTGCTGATGACGAGTAACGTTGTCATCTCGAATGCAACCGTCATGCAATGGGCGGAGCTGCCAGAGAGACATGCGAAACCTTTACTGAAAAATAATCTGGTATTTGGTCTGATTGCAGGTCTGATGCTGGGTCTGAGTCTGGCTTTTTTACTTGAGTTGATGCATAGAAAAGTTCGTTGTCTGGAGGATCTGGAGCGGGAATTTGATGTTCCTGTAATGGCGCAGGTCGGCTTTCATGAAAGGCTGCTGGATAAAGACGTAAATATCGGTCGTATTGCTGAGAGGAAGACGCATGCCTGAATTGAATGAGGCGCAATCGGGCGCAACAAAAATTGGGCGTCTTGGTGAATTGTTTTTACAAAAAGGCTTGCTGACCGAAGCGCAGGTTGAACAGATATCTGTCGAACAGCGAGAAAAAAAATTACGTTTTGGTGATGCTGCGCTTGCATTAGGCTTACTTAGCCAGGCAGAAATTGATTCCGCCCTGGGTGAGCAGTTTGGTGTTGGCAGCAAGGACCTTTATAACGGTAGTGCAGATAAGAAGCTGCGTTTTTTTCACGCGCCTTTTTCCAAAGAAGCGGAAGAAATCCGCGGCTTACGTAGTGAATTGCTGTTGAAGTATGGGGCACAGGAAAAAATTAAATTTGCGTTGATCAGTCCAGGGACCGCCGAAGGTAAGACATATATGGCCGCCAGTCTTGCAATCGCGTTGTCGCAAGTCGGACGAAAAACGCTACTGATTGACGCGGATTTACGCACCGGTAATTTGCATGAATTATTTTCGTTGGGGGTTCGCGACGGCTTATCATCCGTCTTGATAGGCCGCCTGGCAATGAGTGATGCCTTGATTCCGCTGATGCCCAATTTGCATATTCTGCCTGCCGGCCCACGTGCGCCGAATCCGCTGGAAATTTTGCGGGCACCAAGACTGCGGGAATTGCTGGATTCATGCCACGACCAGTTTGACGCTTTTGTATTCGATACCTGCGCGGCGTCTGAAAGTTCGGACGCGCAGATGGTTGCACATCAGATCGGCGTTGCTTTACTGGTCGCGCAGAAAGACCTGACGGTATTAAGCGATTTACGTCAGACCAGAAGCGACATGCAAGCGGCAGGGGTCAATGTGATTGGTACGATATACAATCAATACGCGCCGCAGGGCGACAGCACAGGGTTACGGGCTAAAATATCAGCACTTCTGCGTCGCTTGCCCTTCTTTCGACGCGCTGTATAAGATGACGGACGGATACACCAGATGATCGATGTCAGTGTCTGTATTTGTACTTTTCGTCGCCCTCAGTTATTGCGCCGCTTATTACTTGCTGTTTTTTCGCAGAACATACCGGATTGCCGGATTGAAGTCGTTGTCGTTGATAATGACCCACAACAGTCGGCAGCAAGTGTATTGGCGGAAATTAAAGCCGAGCATCACGATCAGTTGATCGTGCTGAATTTAAGTCAGCCAAATATTTCCCTCGCAAGAAATGCGGCCATCCGCGCCGCAGGTGGCGAATGGATATGCATGATCGATGATGACGAGATTCCCCGGCGTGACTGGTTACTGAATTTGTTCAGTACGCAAAAAAAATACGCAGCAGACGTCGTGTTTGCACCGGTGTTGCCCGAATATCAGGATGGTGTGCCTGAGTGGATAAAAAAAGGTGGCTACTTTGACCGGCGTCGTTTAGCGACAGGAACCGTGATCGATCATCGTGATGCCCGTAGCGGCAATGTGCTGGTTCGTCGCACCGCACTAGCGCAGATTACTCAGACGCAAGGCGGCACAGAGGGGCCGTTTGATCCGGCGTTTGGCCGCACTGGCGGTGAGGATTCCATGTTGTTCCGTCGTCTCGACGAGTCCGGTAGTCGTATGGTCTGGTGTGACGATGCTCCAGCGCTTGAATTTGTTCCGTTGGATCGTGCCAGGGCTGCATGGTTGTTGCAAAGATCGTTTCGTACCGGGCAATTGTTTATGCGTACAGAGTTGGCAATGTGTCCGCCATCGGCGCGTTCAGGGCATGCGCTCTGGTTGTCTTTCCGTGCAGTTGTGCAGATGGGTATTGCCTCTGTTTTTGTTATCGCGCTGATGCTTTTCGCTCCCCTGAAAGCGTTTCATTGGGCGCGTGTTGCAGCCTCTCAATTAGGTAAGCTGAGCCATTTCCGTGGCAAGGCATCTGAGGCTTATGGTGATTAATAAATAAAATAAAGTAGCGGGTTTCTTATGAGTTCTTTGCATCAACAGCGACTTTTGGCATTAGACGGCCTGCGGGCAGTCTCGATCTTGCTGGTGCTGGTATCACACGCATGGCTGGGGCACATCGTCCCCGGCGGTTTAGGCGTCACGATTTTTTTCTTTATCAGTGGTTTTATTATTACCCGCCTGATGATTTCAGAGTGGGATAAGACGGGCACGATCAGCATTAAAAAATTTTATATACGGCGCTTTTTCCGGCTGATGCCAGCATTGATTGTATTTGTTGTGCTCTCACTCATCACGATGCAGTTAGCTCATGTTAACTGGACATGGACAGAGCTGAGTTCGGTGTTTTTTTATTTTGCGAATTATTTCGGTATCTTTGTTGGCTTCAGTGGTGAAGTATTGCCGCCACCTTTGTCGATTACCTGGTCATTGGCGGTCGAAGAACATTTCTACATGATCTTTCCGGTATTTTTTCTCGCTGTGATTGCTGTGCCCAAGCGGTTTTATCGTATCGCGATTTGTTTGTTGATTGGCGTGCTGCTCTGGCGAATTTATCTGGTCTATGGCATCGGGCTCGACAATCTGCCGCATTACCGCATTTACAAAGCCACCGATACACGAGCAGACTCAATTGTGTACGGCACTTGTTTTGCGTTTTTACTCGCACGAACAGAGTGGGCCTTAGAATTTTTCAGTCAAAAGAAAGTGATTCTGGCTGGTGCAGCGTTAATGCTGTTTTCGTTGCTGTTCCGCGATGAAAACTTCCGCGAAAGCTTTCGTTACTCGATACAGGGTATCGCTTTGATGTGTCTGTTTCCGGCGCTGGCTTTGAATACCAGCATTGCCAGCCGCATCCTGAGCGCGCCGGTATTTGTGTACATCGGGCGCGTCAGTTATTCGCTTTACCTGTATCACTGGCTGGTTTTCGGCATCATCACCATGTGGCTGCCCGATCTCAGTTTTGCGGTGAAATTTCCAATGATGATCGTGCTCTCGTTTGTGCTTGCCGACTTGTCGTGCCGTTGGGTGGAAACTCCGTTTCTACGCTGGGGACGCCGGTTTGCGCATTAAGAAACGGAATCCTGATTTGATTCTGAATCAGGATTCTCTTCGTCCTGATTCAGTCTGCGCGTGGCCGAGGTAACGGCAACCAGCGCAAAGATAAAAAACACATTCTGAAAACCAAACCCGCGGAACAAGCTGCTTTCCGTAAAATTCGTGACCACCACAACGAGCAGCATCGCACTCCAGAATGCCGCCTGTATTCTGTCTTTATGTGACAGAAGAACCAGCATTCTGACCTGCACCAGCAAGGTTAATATGCAAAGCGTCAGCCCCACCAGTCCTTGCTCGTTGAGGATATCCATATAGCCATTGTGCGATTGCAGCGGAATCCAGTTCAGCGCATCAATCACGAATTGCGAGAGACTGTCCGGCCCCAGCCAGAAAGCACCATAACCCAGCCCAAGCACCCAGTGCCGCTCAATTTCCAGCCAGACCAAGTCCCAGATATCAGTGCGGCCAGTCAGATCCGAGCCTTTGCCGAAAATACCCGCAATCGGCGCAGAGATTTCCGGCCAGGTCGGAAAGCGCGATTCCTGCATATAAAAAATATAGACTGCAACCAGAATCACACACAGCAAGGACAGTAGCACGCGTGTAATCGAATAATCAGAACTTAAACGACGTTTTCTGAGTAAATGAAAAATACCGCTGGTCGAAAGTGTGATGATCATGCTGGTCGAACTTTTACTCATCACCAGCATAAAAAAGCTGAACATAATCACGAATAACAGCAGCTTAAAATCAACTTTTTCCAGGCATGCTTTTACTTGCCATAACAGGATAGACATCGCGGCGACCTGGCCTAATTCATTTTTTTGCGAGAGTGCGCCACGCCACGCGCCCCCCAATTCATAATCGATACCTATGCTCGGCACGGCCACCGCCATCACCAGCGAGAGCGCCAGCATGCTCATCAGGGTATAAATTAAACAGTTCACAATCAGATGCAAAGGGCGCGGTGCAAGCTGTATGCTGAGACCGATCAGGACGATGCCGTAAAGCTGTATCGCCCGTTTGAACGTGACGGCAGGCAAGGGCGACCAGATGCTCGACAGCACGCACCAGATCAGCACCAGCACCAGAAAAGGATTTAAGGCACGAAGGTCTTTCAATACTTGCGGCAGGTGTTTCGATAAAACGAACAGCGCAACCAGAAACAAACTCCCCCATTCTAATTTCGTGGTCAGCGACCCTTCCATCGTCAATGCAGATGTACCGGCATAATCCCAGGAGATACCGTAAGGCAGCAGAGAAAAAATCGCAAATAAGACCACCATGGCCCGTATGAGCAGGATTTCATAGTCTTGCATGGGCTTAAATTGATCTGAAACCGGCGGAATTGTCATTGACTCATATCTTTGTCATTTGTTTGTGCGATATTCTAATGTCTTGCTCTGTTGTCGCGATTTATTTCATGAACTATTTTCTGCATTTGTCCAAACACGGTTGGCGGTCATTGATTTTTCAGTTAATGCTGATGTCCGCTGCATGTTCCATCTCTGCAAGACCTGTTTTTGCCGCTGATCCAGAATGGTTTCCGTTCAGTGTGAATGAAGATCAGTTGTCCGCAGTGACGGATTTCAGCGCAATGAATAACCCGCTGACGCACAGCGATCGTTTGTTTGTGAAACAGGCGCATTTTTATCGCATCGGTGCCGACAATAAAATCAACACCGCAGACGATCAGCGCATACGCCTGTTCGGTATCAGCCTCAGCGGTGCCGCGAATTTCCCGCCGGAAGAAGATGCCCCCAAAATCGCGCGGCGTTTGCGGCGTCTGGGTTTTAACGCAGTCAGATTACATCATCTCGATTCTGTGCTGAGTGACAGCGATGCACAGCCACAGGGCATATTAAATAGCGGCGCGTTTCCCAGCTTTAATCCAGTTGCTTTGCAACGCTTGCACACCCTGATCGAAGCGCTGAGGCAAGAAGGCATATACGTTAATTTGAATCTGCATGTTGGCTACACCTTTCGCTATGCGGTTGACCGGCTGACGCCGATGTTGCCGGGCGAGACCATGCCATACGCTAGCCACCCTCTGCATGTATTCGAGCCGCGCATGATTGCGCTGCAAGTTGAGTATGCGCAGCAGTTGATCCGGCGTTTGCAGCTCAATGATGACCCCGCGCTGGCCATGATAGAAATTAATAACGAATCCTCGCTGGCAGGCGCGTGGCAGCGCAAGGAACTTGATGGTTTATCCGGTGAATACGAACGTTTGTTGCAGCAGCAATGGCAGCACTGGATTACACGCCAGCACGGCAGTCTGAAGCAGGCATGCGAACTCTGGCGCAGTTGCGGCCTCACCAAACAAGGTGCCTTACTCGTCAAAACTGATGAAGCGCATGTTTTGGCGCATGGCGAAGGCTGGTTTGCGCGGTTCAAGTATTTTTTGCAGCGTGTTGCCAGCAAGTTAGGCTGGTCTTCTTCCGCGTTCTTTCAGCAAGAGTATGAAATGCATGAGCAGGGCGCTGGTCGTCGCGTTCTGGATTTCACCCGCTTTCTGGTCGAGATGGACAAGCAATATCTGGATACCATGCGTAAAGCGATACGCGCAGAAGTGGGCCCGAATCTGCCGCTGACCGGCACGCAAGTGTACTTTGGCGGATTGCTGAATACCGATGCCCAGCAGGAAATGAATTACGTCGATGAACATTTTTATGTTGATCATTACGATTTCCCGCATCAAGCGTGGGACAGAAATGACTGGCGCATCCGCGATCATTCTGCCTTGCGTGAAGGCTGGGAGCCCTTGTTGAAAAGGGCGTTTTATCGCGACGCCAGAAAACCATTTGTCGTCAGTGAATTTAATCAGGCGTATCCGAATCGCCAGAGCGCAGAAATTATTCCCGTCATGACCGCGATCGCCAGTGCGCAGGATTGGGATGGATTATTTTTCTTCCATTATGTCGACGGCAATAGCTGGCAAGCCTTGCCGGATAGCTTTGGCCTCAGCGGGCAAAGCGGGCAACTCGCCACGGTGGGCATGTCGGCCGCCATGTTCCGTTATTTTCAGATTCCCGTTTTGCGCGAACAGTTGCGCATTCCTATCAGCGCAGAACAGCGGCAATTGTTTGGCGCGCTGGGCGATGGCGTGTCGTCTGCGGCGTACACCGATTATTTGAAAAGCAAGCGCAACATCGATATCAAAGACGCTTTTTCCAAACGCATTACCGTCAGCGATGCGTCGCATAACAACGAACAAGCCTTGCAGTCGAAAGAAGAAACCCAGGCATCGTCAACGGATAATTCAGCAGTCTGGTCTGCCGCTGGTGGCGCTATGCAGTTTCATCCTGATGGCCCGAATTTGCGCGTTACGACGCCATACAGCGGCCTGTTTGCCGGGTTTGGCCCGGCAACGGATAAGCCCGTCGCAGAACAATGGATGTCGCCCGTTTTTGCTAAAAATACGCGACAGTTTGGTGTGATGCTGGCGATGAGCAGAGACGGCAAGCCTTTAAGCTCGTCGCGGCGCGTGTTGCTGAGCCTGAGCGGCGCAACGATGGGCAGCCAGCCGGATGAAATCCCAACCCGACCAAAGAAACTGGTGCCGTATGCCGGTGATCATCAATGGTGGACATTGGAGCCGGATAGCCGCAATGCAGGCAAACCATCTGGCCCCCGCGACGCAATCGGCCCGGTCTGGCAGGAACGAATCGCAGCAAGCATTTTTTATCCGACCAAGGCACATAAAGTCCAGATTTACCCACTCGACGGTCAGGGTCAGCGCCTGAGCGCGATTGTGGCAAACGACATTAGCCGTGTCGCAGGTGGCTTTCAGATCACGTTGAATAAGCCGACCGTGTGGTATGAGGTGTTGATTGAGGGGCGGTGATGTTGCTCTTGGAAGATGATAGCAGTGAAGTGTAAATTGCTCCTCTCCAGCGTGACTTTAGGTTCTTTTACTTGCGGATGCTTTTTGATTTCCATCGACAAACCAAATATCGGACGCTTTGCCAAGCTGTTTTATGAAATCAGTTCGCAACTTTTGAACTTCATCATATTTTCTTCCAATTCCACCGACATCAATAATTAGAAAAACGCCTGAATTTGTATCTTCAGCTTTCTTGTATATTTCTAGTTGTTTCTCATATCCATGAACTAAGGTGCCGTTAGTAGATAACTTAATTTCAACTACTAATTTTGAGTTGAAGCCTTGGGAAAGTTTGAAGTCTACAGGTCCATTTCCAGAATCTGCTTCAGGAGTTAAATCAATGTTATTCGCTTTGCAGTAACTATATGCAACTGCAAAGAAAAGCCTCTGGGAAGCTTTTTCTTTTCTGGGTTTTCCATTTTCATCCCAAAGCTCTTTCCATAGACCCTTATTTTCGATTAGATCTTGAAACTGATTTAATATTTTGTTTACTATTTCTATTACATCCGAAGGTAGTAACTTTCTTCCCGCGTACCTAGACAGATCGTAAGGATAGTCTTTTGAGATTTTGTTTAAGAGTTCCGTCCAAAATGACTCACCATTCCTGTCACTTTTAAAGTCATATGGTTTTGGCTCTACTTCACGAATCATGTCTATTACTTGCTGAAAAGCTTCTTTGCTCTCCAGTGCCGCTTTTTTCAGATTTTGCTTGTCCTTTTTAGTCATCGTAGCCCAAATTTCACCTACGTGGTCATTGACCCTTTCTCTAAGTTCTTCATTTTCTCTGACAACTCTTGATATATCACTCCAATCTGAGGCTATCGGCAGGTCGCGGACTATATCATTTGGTACAAAGATTAGAGGTTGGTCTGAATAGGGATTAACGACCAAATCATGTGTATTAACCCCAACCTTAAATTTTTTTGTCGGTATTTTTAGCGTCTGATTGATTTTATTTGAGAAGGAAATTAAATCTTCCAAAATAATATTGGTTGTCATGTCGCTTATTCGATCTGGCCCAATACCTTCTTCGAATAACGCTAGAGCCATGAAAAGGTCTATATCATTAACACCAAGAGCTACAATCTGTGAAGCAGTATTTAGGGTGCTAGATACTAAATCCTTTCCGAATCCAGATCCTTTAACGGTTGTGCCGTAACCCAAGCAGGTCCAGCTAATTTCTGAAAAATGGAAGAGTCTCCTAGCATTCCTCCAAGGAACATCATTCTCAGTTTTCGAAACAGCTAAGAGTTTAATGATTGTTTCAAATCTTGCTCTGTATGATTGATAGGCTCCAACACTAATTTCTTTGTGAGCACTACCTTCTAGAAGTAGTGGGTCAATGAAAACTAAGGTGTCTGTATTTAGCAATACGTTCACAATCCCAAGCTTGTCCAGATCAGCCAAATCGATACCAAATTCACTCGAAATTGTGGCTGGATTTTTTAGTTTTCCCATTTGCTAATCCTTAAGTATTGGGTGGTACAAGATATAACTTGTTTTAAAGTTAAAAATTCAAAGCTAACATGTTTGTGTAAAGTAAATAAATTAGTTTCAATTATTTCAAAAAACTGATGTTTATTGTTTTATTTTTTTCTATGTAAGATCACCTTACGCACTCTACTTCCTTGTACCCGTTTTAGTGTACAAATCGCCCTTTATAAATCGCTATTTTGATAAAAATAGGGAGTATGTGCCAAAAAACCATTATTCTCAGCGTATTCATTGGGCTTTTAAAAATACTCCCCCCCAGTATATTTTTGCCGTTAACAGGCAAAAAACGATGAAACCGGTGCCATTGGCAGGCTCCGCGGCTTTTCGGGCAGGTGTGTGGACTAGGGTGGCAAGCGCAGGCGTACTCAGAGTGTCGCCTCAACCATGCGCCTGATCTTTGCTGCTTTTTCAAAGTGATCTAGTTTGTTTTCCAGTATCCACCACCTTGCTGCCTCCATAAGCAGTTCAGGGTCATCGTTTTTGTTGGCAAAGAAAGCATAAAAGGACAGGCCAACGCTGTCGCCTTTAGTCTCGATTTTCTCATCACAGACTTGGATGATCTTTCTTTTCAGTGTGTCTCTCATGAGCTCAGTATTCCTGCGTGTGTTTGGTTGGCCGGCTTAGCGGTGAAGAGATCGACGTTAACATGCTTGTGTGAAATTGACAACGCAGTCCTCACTGATACAAAAGGCTGACATGCATTACTTGCTGTTATTTCGTTGAGCGCACGATCTTCAGCCCTAAAAAATACCGTGATATGAAATCAGCTTGCCGCATTATGAGAAATCCTGTTTCGGCGCATCAATCTGCTTTCTCATTTTAAGAAAAATACTTCCGCATCGCGAAATTAAAAATTTAAGCTATTGATTTTAAACAGTTAAATATCTGTTTTCTGTCTTATATAAGACATTGTTGCTGCGCAAAAAAACTCCTATGATTTATATCAATAGAAATCGAATTTAATTGATCAGCAGGGGATAGTATGAGTACACGCGAACAGCAAATCGCTGCTTTACAGGCAGACTGGGATGCCAATCCACGTTGGCAAGGCATTAAACGCAATTACACGGCAGCGGATGTGGTGCGGCTGCGCGGATCGGTGCAGGTGGAACACACGCTGGCGAAAAACGGCGCGCTCAAATTGTGGGATCTGCTGCACCGCGAGCCGTTTATTCACGCACTCGGCGCGATGACAGGCAATCAGGCGATGCAGCAGGTAAAGGCGGGGCTGAAAGCGATTTATCTATCTGGCTGGCAAGTGGCGGGCGATGCGAATGTCGCTGGCGAAATGTATCCGGATCAATCGCTGTATCCGGCCAATTCTGTGCCGCTGGTGGTGAAGCGCATCAATAACACCCTGACGCGCGCCGACCAGATTCAATGGGCGGAAGGCAAAGACGAGATTGACTATTTCGCGCCCATCGTTGCCGATGCGGAAGCCGGTTTTGGCGGCGTGCTGAATGCGTTTGAATTGATGAAGGCGATGATAGATGCAGGCGCGGCGGGCGTGCATTTTGAAGATCAGCTGGCGTCGGTGAAAAAATGCGGCCACATGGGCGGCAAAGTCCTGGTGCCGACGCGCGAAGCGCTTGAAAAGCTGAATGCAGCGCGTCTGGCGGCGGATGTGATGGGTGTGCCAACGCTGATACTGGCGCGCACCGATGCGGAAGCTGCCGATTTATTGACATCGGATATCGACCCCAACGACCAAACCTTTTGCACCGGCGAGCGCACGGTCGAGGGCTTTTATAAAACCCGGCCCGGATTACAACAGGCGATTTCCCGTGGTCTGGCGTATGCTGAATATGCCGATCTGATCTGGTGTGAAACCGGCAAACCTGATCTGGCTTTTGCAAGGGCGTTTGCCGAAGCGATACATGCGAAATTCCCCGGCAAATTACTCGCGTATAACTGCTCGCCATCGTTTAACTGGAAGAAAAATCTGGATGACATCACGATCGCCAAGTTTCAAAAAGAACTCGGTGCGATGGGTTATAAATTTCAGTTCATCACGCTGGCCGGATTCCATGCGCTGAATTACGGCATGTTCCATCTGGCGCATGGTTATGCGCGCCGCCACATGTCGGCCTTCGTCGAATTGCAGGAGCAGGAATTCGCCGCCGCAGCCAGAGGTTTTACTGCGGTCAAACATCAGCGCGAAGTGGGGACGGGTTATTTTGATGCGGTGACGCAGGCGATACAACAAGGCCAGTCGTCAACAACCGCTTTGCATGGCTCGACTGAAAATGAGCAATTTTTGGAGCCGCTGAAACAGATTGCCTGATTCATTACGGCAAAAGCTGAGGGCGATAAAATCTGGAAAATCTCAGGCTTGCATGAAAAAAAGACCGCACTGTGATGACTGTGCGGTCTTTTTTTTTTTGTGATGTCTGTTCAGGGCTGGTGTCGCTGCTCTTATTGCTGTCGTTGCTGTCGCTGCGCACGACGTTCCCGCAGCACGATGCCAAAAAATTTTGAGCCTTGCGTCGTGTAACGCTGCCACAAGCGACGCGGTTCGCTGGCGAGACGCCAGAACCATTCCATGCCGATTTTTTGCATCCACAGCGGCGCGCGTTTTTTCTGGCCGAGCGCAAATTCCATCGCAGCACCGACGCACAGCAACAGCGGTGCATTAAGAGTGGCTTGTTCGCGGCGATAGCGAAAGGCGAAGTATTCCTGTTTTGGCATACCGAGGCAGATGAAAACGATATTCGGTTGTGCCTGTTGTATCAGGCCAATGGCGGTATCGGCCTCGCTGCCATCGGGTGTGAATTGCATCGATGGGCAGAAAATCGAGACTTTCAATCCCGGGTAGGTCTGTGCAAACGACTGCAGCAGCATGTCTTCCTGCCCCGGCATGCCGCCGACAACAAAGATGGACATGTTTTTTTCAACGCAGCCCTTGCATAAAGAAACAAACAAATCAGCGCCGGTGACGCGCTCTGGCAGCGGGTTTGCCGACATTTTGCTGGCCCAGACGACAGGCATACCATCGGCAAAAATATAATCAGAGGTTGAATAAACCTGTTTGAATTCAGGCTGACTGTCGAGCCGTACCACGTGATCAACATTCGGTGTGACCACCACCCGCGCTGGATGCTGGCGATCGGCGGCAACATCTAACAAATGCTGATTTGCCTCTGCAAAAGACATATTGTGGATGTTGAGCCCGAACAGGCGTGTGCAGGAATTGCCGATGTGGGATTGCGATGCGGTGTTTGTCATAGTGCTGAGCCTGAAAAGATGGCCTGATTATCTCAGAACTCTGGTGCTTTGCCGCGTTATCGCGGGTGAAAAACATGAGCGAAAGAGTAAAATAAGTTTTCCTCCATTTTGCGGGCAGATGATGCAACACAGAACCAGAATAAAAATTTGCGGGCTGACTAATCTTGCGGACGTGAACACGGTCGTTGCCAGCGGCGCTGATGCGCTGGGATTTGTGTTTTATCCGCCCAGTCCGCGTTATGTCGAGCCTGATATGGCGACGACTCTGTTGCAGGCGTTGCCGCCGTTTGTGGTGTCGGTGGGTTTATTTGTGAACGTGACAGAACAGGATTTGCGGGCAACGATAAAGAAAGCGCCGTTGCAGCTATTGCAATTTCATGGCGATGAAACGCCGCAGCAGTGCGCCGCGCTGGCCGCCAGTGTGCAGCGTCCGTTTATCAAAGCTTTTCGCGTCAGACCTGACACGAGCGCAGATGATTTGTTAGAATGTGAGCGTTCATATCGTGACGCAAGTCCTTTATTTAACGGTTTGCTGCTGGATACTTTCGTCGAAAGTTACGGTGGTAGTGGAAAGGTTTTTGATTGGTCTCTCATCCCAAAAGAGCTCGCGCCTCGGGTCGTTTTAAGTGGTGGCTTGAGCGTTCAAAATGTGACTGGCGCAGTTAGTCAGGTGCGTCCGTTCGCGGTCGATATCAGCAGTGGTGTCGAGCTGTCGAAAGGGCGCAAGGATGAAATCAAAGTACAGGCGTTTATCGCCGCTGTGTATCGAGCTGACAAACCAAGCTGATAAGTCAGTTTGAAAGCGCAGCCTGATATGCAGCTAACATGCGGCTGATATGCGACTGACAATAAGCCCGAAAAATGGCTGATCAATAATCTGTAAGCGCCTTGCTGATGCAGCAATGGCGGCAAAACTACTAAAGAGTCCGGCGCTTCCGTTAATACGACGTGTTAGCGCAGAAACAGCGTTGGTCTCAGCAAAGGAATGATATGACAAATAAAATCCCCGGTTCTGCTAGTACCGAATATCCAGACGTCGCCCATCAGGCGATTTACCAATCTTCCGATTACCATTTACCCGATCAGCGCGGCCATTTCGGCCCGTATGGCGGTACTTTCGTTTCCGAAACGCTGACGCATGCCTTGAATGAGCTCAAGGATGCTTACGCCAAATACCATAACGACCCGGATTTCATAGAAGAATTTCGCAAAGAATTGAAATATTTTGTCGGTCGTCCATCGCCTGTGTATCACGCAAAACGCTGGTCTGATCTGATGGGCGGCGCGCAGATTTACTTTAAACGTGAAGACCTGAATCATACCGGCGCGCACAAAATCAATAACGTGATCGGTCAGGCCTTGCTTGCCAAGCGTATGGGAAAACCGCGCGTGATCGCCGAAACCGGTGCCGGCCAGCATGGTGTGGCGACTGCCACGATCTGCGCCCGCTTTGGCCTCGAATGTGTGGTGTATATGGGTTCGGAAGACGTTAAGCGGCAGGCGCAGAATGTGTATCGCATGAAGTTGCTGGGGGCGACGGTGGTGCCGGTGGAATCGGGCTCCAAAACTCTGAAAGATGCGCTGAATGAAGCGATGCGCGACTGGGTTGCGAATGTCGATAACACGTTTTACATCATCGGCACGGTGGCAGGCCCGCATCCTTATCCTATGATGGTGCGCGATTTCCAATCGGTGATTGGCGAGGAATGCTTGTGGCAAATGCCTGAGCAAACTGGCCGTCAGCCTGATTATGTTGTGGCATGCGTCGGTGGCGGCTCGAATGCGATGGGGATTTTTTATCCTTACATCGATCAGAAAGACACAAAGCTGATCGGTGTGGAAGCGGCGGGTGAGGGCGTTGACACCGGTAAGCATTCCGCTTCGCTGACTGCCGGTTCGCCTGGCGTCTTGCATGGCAACCGCACGTATCTGCTGCAGGATGAGAATGGTCAGGTCATCGAAACCCATTCGGTTTCCGCTGGGCTGGATTATCCGGGCGTTGGCCCCGAGCACGCATGGTTAAAAGACAGTGGTCGTGCCGAGTATGTGACGATTACGGATGACGAAGCATTAAAAGCGTTCCACGATTGTTGCCGCATCGAGGGCATCATTCCGGCGCTGGAATCGAGTCATGCGCTGGCGTATGGCGCGAAACTGGCGGCAACGTTGCCGAAAGATCAGATCGTGCTGGTGAATTTGTCAGGACGCGGCGATAAAGACATGCATACCGTGGCTGAACGTGCGGGGCTGAAGTTTTAACAGATTGTCTTTGTCATCAGGGTGCAAACCGGGCGCAAAAAAGGCTGAAATAAGGCCATAAATAAGGCCATAAACAAGGTTGAAATCAGATACTCCCCCATGAATTTGGGTTTTCCCGCTTGAAGTCAGCATAAATAAAGGGCTTCAAAATATACCCGGGGGAGTATCTGGATGCCTGATTTGAGTGCCCGGATTGCACTATCTTTTATCCGGGCGGCATTTGCTCAGTATCGTCATCACGTGATGCCGTCGTTCACTTTCTTACTTAATACTATGTCAAAAATTCAAGCTACTCTCGCCGCGCTCGCTGCGCAGCAAAAAAAAGGTCTGATTCCGTTTATTACTGCCGGTGATCCGGCGCCTGCTATGACCGTGCCGCTGATGCATGCGCTGGTCGAAGGCGGTGCCGACATCATCGAGCTGGGTGTGCCGTTTTCTGATCCTATGGCCGATGGCCCGGTGATTCAGCGTGCTTCTGAGCGGGCGCTGCAATTTGGAATTGGCTTGCGTGATGTATTACAATTCGTCCGCGAATTTCGCCTGAGCAATCAGACAACCCCAGTGGTGCTGATGGGATATGCCAATCCTATCGAACGTATGGGGCAGGATGCTTTCATTGCGCAGGCTGCCGAGGCCGGTGTCGATGGCGTGCTGGTGGTGGATTATCCGCCCGAAGAATGTGAAGATTTTGCTGCCAGAATGCAGCAACAAGGCATGGATACGATTTTCCTGCTGGCGCCGACGTCGACCGATGAACGCATCGCGCTGGTGGGTAAAATTGCCAGTGGCTATGTGTATTATGTGTCCCTCAAAGGGGTGACCGGTTCCGGTAATCTGGATCTGGATGCCGTGGCAGAGATGATTCCGCGCATCAAGAAACACGTCAAAGTACCGGTGGGCGTTGGTTTTGGTATCCGCGACGGTGCGACCGCCAGAGCGATTGCTTCGGTATCGGATGCCGTGGTGATCGGTTCGCGTATCATCCAGGAATTAGAGAATACGCCGCATGAAAACGGTGTTGCCGCAGTAAAAAGTTTTATTTCTGGTGTCAGACAGGCCTTGGACGAGTAAAATACGCGCCGAACGTACCTGAAAGTACACCATGGTTCCTGTATCAGAATGAACCAGATGCCGGTTTGCAGCGATTGCAGACTGGCTGTTACGAGGAGAAAACATGAGTTGGTTAGAAAAATTGTTACCACCGCGCATACAGCGCTCGGAATCTGCAAATCGCAAATCTATCCCCGAAGGTCTGTGGGTAAAATGCCCCTCTTGCGAGGCAGTGCTGTACAGATCAGATCTGGAAGCCAATGTTCATGTCTGTCCTAAATGTAGCCATCACATGCGTATCGGCGCACGTGAACGTCTCGATTCCCTGCTGGATGCTGGTGGTCGTTACGAAATCGGTCAGGAAGTCTTGCCTGTCGATACTCTGAAATTTAAAGATAGTAAGAAATACCCGGATCGTCTGAAAGACGCGCTCGAAACGACGGGTGAAACAGATGCGATGGTCGTTATGGGTGGCTCGATTATGTCGATTCCCGTTGTCACCGCTTGTTTTGAATTCCAGTTCATGGGCGGCTCTATGGGCTCCGTTGTCGGCGAGCGCTTTGTGCGCGGTGCGCAGGCAGCGTTAGAGCAAAAAGTGCCATTTATCTGCGTGACAGCCACAGGTGGCGCACGTATGCAGGAAGGTTTGCTGTCGCTGATGCAGATGGCGAAAACAACTTCGATGCTGACAAAATTATCTGAAAAGCGTTTGCCTTTCATTTCTGTGCTGACTGACCCGACGATGGGCGGCGTTTCCGCTTCATTTGCGTTCCTCGGTGACGTAGTGATCGCTGAGCCAAAAGCGCTGATCGGTTTTGCCGGCCCGCGCGTGATTGAAAATACCGTGCGCGAAAAATTGCCGGAAGGTTTCCAACGTTCTGAATTCCTGCTGCAAAAAGGCGCAATTGATATGATCGTTGACCGCCGTAAAATGCGCGAAGAAATCGCCCGTTTGCTCGCGTTGCTGCAAAATCAGTCGGCCGATGCAGTTGCTTAATTAATTTAAATTTTCTCTATAAGCCCGACATCATGTTGTTCGGGCTTTTTTTATCCTATGTCCAATTTGCCTGCGAGCTTGCCTGAATGGCTGGCTTTACTCGAAACGCGCCACTCCAAAGAAATCGATATGGGGTTGGAGCGCGTTGCGTCCGTTAAAAACCGTCTGGGTTTGCAGTTTTCCTGCCCGGTCATTATGGTCGGTGGTACCAACGGTAAAGGCTCCACTTGCGCGATGCTGGAAGCGGTGTATCTGCAGGCGGGTTATCGCGTCGGTTTATACAGTAAGCCACATTTTCTGGATTTCAACGAGCGCGCCCGGATCAATGGTGAAAACGTCGATGACGCCAGTCTGATCAAGGCTTTCACCGCCGTTGAAAACGCCCGCGAATCGACCTCGCTGACCTATTTTGAATTTACCACGCTGGCAATTTGCCAGTTACTCGCCGAAGCGCCGCTGGATGTCGTGATACTGGAAGTCGGTCTGGGCGGACGTCTGGACGCGGTGAATGTGATCGATGCCGATGTCGCGATTGTCACCAGTGTTGATATTGATCACACCGATTATCTGGGCGATACGCGTGAAAAAATCGGTTTTGAAAAAGCGGGCATTTTCCGCCCCGGCAAAGCGGCGATTTGCAGTGATCCGGTACCGCCGCAATCCTTAATCGATCATGCGAATGCGATAGGTGCAGATTTATGGCTGTTTGGGCGTGACTTTAATTACGCCGGCGATAAGCAACAATGGAATTTTGGTGGCCGTACCCAGCGTCGCAACTCTCTTGGTTATCCCAGCTTGCGTGGCGCGAATCAGTTGTTGAACGCATCCGGTGTGCTCGCGGCGTTAGAGGTGTTGCGCAATGAATTGCCGGTCGGGGCACAGGAAGTGCGTACCGGGTTGGTGATGGTGGAATTGCCCGGTCGTTTCCAGGTGATGCCGGGGCGTCCGGCGGTGGTGCTGGATGTCGCGCATAATCCGCACGCAGCGGCAACGCTGTCACAGAATCTCGATAACATGGGCTTTCACGCCTACACCTATGCCGTGTTTGGCTCCATGCTGGATAAGGATATTGACGGTGTGATCGCGCAATTGAAAGATAAAGTCGATCACTGGTACGTGACTGGCTTACCTTTGCCGCGCGCTGCGACTGCTGCACAACTGAAACAAAAATTGCTGGATGCCGATGTGTTAAGTGATCCTGAAAAAACCATCGTCGCTTTTGAATCGCCGGAAGCTGCCTATGCAGAAGCCATCAGCAAGGCGGGTGAAAATGATAGAATAGTGGTCTTCGGTTCTTTCCTGACGGTCGCCGGTGCAATGCGCGCCAGAAGGACTGCACTGCATTGATGTGATTTTTGTCGGTTTGCTCCGGATTTTCCGGGCAAACAACGCTAACTAACCAGATTATTTGCACATGGGTTTGCTCTCGCGCTTTAAACAGAAGCAAGAAACTTCCGACAGTCAGGACAGCGGTGAATTCCGTTCCCGTTCTGAGGAGGACAGTGTTCAGTCCCGGGCTCGCAGTAAAAAGACAGAGAGTGCCCGTAAAAATAAGATCAACGACCCGATACTTCCGGAAAAAAAACGTGCACGTCGCCGTCTGATCGGCGCGATGGCATTGGCGCTGGCGGCGATTATCGGCTTACCGATGATTCTGGATTCCGAGCCTAAGCCGCTGGCGGACGACGTTAATATCCGTATTCCTGCAAAAGATAAAGTGACAGATATTGCTGCGAATCAGGTCGCTGAGCCAGTGGCGCCGCGTAAATCGGCTGTCACCAACAGTGATGCTGTAGAAGAAATCATTGAGCCTGTCAGCAGCGCTAAAAGCAAGCCAGCAACTGACGTCGTCAGCAAGGTCGCGCCAGCGAAAACCGATGTGGCGACGGTAATTGCCAAATCCGACAAGCCAGTCGTTACAGAGCCACGGCCCGAGCGCAAAGTCGAAGCAAAAACGGAAGTTAAGCCAGAAACGAAGTCAGAAACTAAGCAGGAACCTAAGCAGGAACCTAAGCCAGTAGCGAAACCGGCAGAGAAAGATTCCGCCAAAGCTGAGCGCAAAGCAGAGCCTAAGCCTGAACACAAAGTGGATGTCAAACCGGAACCAAAAGCTGAAACCAAACTCGTGAAAACGAACGGTAACGATGACGATGCAGCGCGCGCATTAGCGATTCTCGAAGGCAAGGCGCCACCCAAAGTAGCGAAACCTGAAGCCGCTGATAAATCCTCCTTCGTCGTGCAGGTCGCGGTCTTGTCCACCCAGGAAAAAGTGGATGAATTGCAAGCCAAGCTCAAGAGCGGTGGCATCAAATCTTATACACAAAAGGTACCAACCGCCTCTGGCGATAAAACCCGTATCCGCGTCGGTCCGTTTGAATCCAGAGACGAAGCAGAAAAAATGCGCGCCAAACTGACGAAATTAGGTTTAAGTGGTTCACTGGTGCCGAACTAAGCGGGGCGCGGATCTTGACTCTGTTTGACTACGTCGTGCTGGTGATATTGATTTCCTCGATTGTGATCAGCACGATGCGTGGATTAATCAAGGAAATTTTGTCATTGGTCAGCTGGGTCGTCGCTTTTGTGGTCGCCAATGCGTACAGTGAAATGCTGGCAGGGTGGTTGCCCGCCGTGTTTCCGGGTCAGATTATTCGGCTGATCGTGGCTTTTCTGGTTTTGTTCATCGGCGTGCGCCTGCTGATGGCGCTGGTGATGATGGCGGTGGACGCGGTCATTAAAGCCAGCGGCTTATCGCTGGCGGACCGTGGACTCGGTGGTTTATTTGGTCTGGCGCGCGGTTGTGTGCTGGTGTTGGCAGCAGTGCTGGTGTGCGGGATGACGAGTATGCCGCAGCAGGCATTCTGGAAAAATGCCTTGTTCAGTCCTCTGGCAGAAACAGCGGCGCGTACGGTGATCCCGTTTCTGCCTGCGTCGGTTTCAGACCATGTCCGGTTTTAATTTGTCTTTTTAGGAGTCCACCATGTGTGGCATCGTAGGTGTAGTTTCAAATAGTCCTGTCAATCAGCTCATTTATGACGCGTTGCTGTTACTCCAGCATCGCGGTCAGGATGCGGCTGGTATTGCCACCAACCACGGCAATAAATTTGCCATGCACAAAGCGAATGGCCTGGTGCGCGACGTTTTCCGTACCCGCAATATGCGTTCCTTGCCGGGGAATGTCGGCATTGGTCAGGTGCGTTATCCGACCGCTGGCTCGACCAGCGAAGAAGAGGCGCAACCGTTTTATGTCAATGCGCCGTTCGGTATCGTGCTGGCACACAATGGTAATCTGACGAATGCGGTTGAACTGAAAATCGAATTATTCAAAAATGACCGTCGTCATCTGAATACCGATTCCGATTCGGAAGTGTTGCTGAACATTCTCGCGCATCAGATTCAGGAAGTGACCAGCGGTTATTCGCTCGACCCTGAAGGCTTATTCCGCGCGGTGTCCATGTTGCATCGCCGGGTGCGTGGCTCGTATGCTGTCGTGGCGCAAATTTCCGGCTACGGCTTGCTGGCTTTCCGCGACCCGCACGGCATTCGCCCTTTGTGCCTCGGTATTTCTGAAAATGCCGGTGGCACCGAATACATGATCGCCAGCGAATCCGTGGCGCTCGAAGGCTTGGGCTTTAAGTTTGTGCGCGATGTCGAGCCTGGCGAAGCCTTGTTCATCGACCTCGATGGCAAGCTGTATCAGCAGCAATGCGCAGATAATCCCAGCCTCAATCCTTGCGCGTTCGAATACGTGTATCTGGCGCGTCCGGACTCCATCATCGACGGTGCGTCGGTTTATCTGACCCGCCTGAAAATGGGTGAATATCTGGCGGAAAAAGTCCGCAAGCAATTCAACCTCGGCGACATCGATGTCGTGATGCCGATTCCGGATTCTTCGCGTCCATCGGCGATGGAGCTGGCGGAAAAACTGAATCTCGATTATCGCGAAGGCTTCATCAAAAATCGCTACATCGGTCGTACTTTCATGATGCCGGGACAAGCGGTGCGCCGTAAATCTGTGCGTCAGAAACTCAATGCGATCAGTTCCGAATTCAAAGGCAAGAGCGTGTTGCTGGTGGATGATTCCATCGTGCGCGGCACTACCAGTCGTGAGATCGTGCAGATGGCGCGTGAATCCGGCGCGAAGCGCGTGATCTTTGCATCCGCTGCGCCACCGGTACAATTCCCTAACGTCTACGGTATCGATATGCCGACTCGTAGCGAACTGATTGCCTTTGGTCGTTCCGAAGAAGAAGTCTGCCGCGAAATTACGGCGGATGCGCTGGTGTATCAGGATGTGGATGCGATGAAGCGTTCTATTTCTGACGTGAATCCTCTGCTGAAAAACATCGAAGCATCTTGCTTTGATGGTTTTTACATCACGGGCGACGTGACACCGGCGTATCTCGATAAACTGGAAGCCGCACGCAACAGCCCGCGTCCGGACACGGAAGATTTGCTGCGCTCACAACTCAATCTGAATCTGGCGGCGCGCGCAGACTGATCATCTGTTTGCTTCGTTGTGCCGTTTTAAAAAAGCCCGCCCGGGTGTTTCCGGCGGGCTTTTTTTATGTGATTTATCTGCTTTTCAGGGGAGTATGTGTCAAAAATGCCTTTATCTCCTTATAAATAAAGGGTGTGTAAATATACTGGGGGGAGTATATTTTGGCCGGAAAACGCTAAAAAATGTGCTTCTGTATGCTTACCGTGCGTCTGTCAGTTGCTGTTGGCGGAGGCCGGGCAGGGTGTGAAATTCGCTCCGGTACATTGCTTACGTATCGCAAAGTATCAGTGTCGGCGTTGGTGTTTCAATTCCATACAAAACTGGCCCGGCTGCGGGTGGCGTGCGAGGCGGTATAAAAATACAATGATCCCATCTCGTCAGTGTCTTGCGCAGCGTTGTGTCCTGATTTTTTTGCCGACCTTGTTGCCGACCTCGTACGTTCCGTTTTGCGCCAATTTACGCTCATTCACCCCCATTTTTGACATCATGCTGATACCTTTCCGTTTTTCTCCTGTTGCAATCGCGGTCGCTGCTGCTGTTGCGTCTATCGCATCGGTTGCATCTGTTCCTTCGGCTTATGCGCAAACAGAGGTAGTCAAGCCCGCCAGTGCTGAGGAAGCGGCAAAAACACCAAGCGTGCCACCGTCCAGAAAAGCGGATGCGCCGTCCAAAGAGAACGTGCAGAAAGTGACGATCAGTGGTGGCCGCTCCGATATCGATGAGCGCCGTCAATCAACAGCCGCAAAGTTGATTTTTGGTCGTGATGAGCTCGACAGAAATGGTGACACCAATATCGGTGATGTCCTGAAACGTTTGCCCGGCGTCACGATAGGCGGACGTCCCGGGCGTGGCGGCGATATCCGCATGCGCGGCATGGGCAATGGCTACACACAGATACTGATCAACGGTGAACGTGCGCCGCGCGGTTTTTCCATGGATTCATTGACGCCAGATCAGGTGGAACGCATAGAAATTGTTCGTGGTGCGGTGGCTGAATTCAGTACGCAGGCGATTGCCGGCACGATCAACATCGTTTTGCGTGAAGAATATAAGCAGAAAACGACGGACCTGAAATTTTCGCTCGGTTCTGAGCAAGGGCGGCTGGCACCGAATCTCTCGATCACCATGCCGGGTGAAATCGGGAATCTCAGTTACGCTTTCAGTGGCTCAGTTTTCCAGAATCGTCAGCATGATGAGAGCACAACCTACACCACTGAAAAAGACGTGAACGGGCAAGATGCCTTAATGCAGAATCAAGCTGATCAGACGAACCGGCAAACCACCGGAATCAATCTGGCGCCGCGTTTGAACTACCGTTTTGAGAATGGCGACACGCTGATGTTGCAACCGTTTTTAATGCACTCACGCAGCGATTCTGATAGTCGCAGTGAATTGGATCAGCTATTCCGTTCTGATACCTACAGAGGAACGACGCCATACGCGCTGGCAAATGCAAATGCGCACGCTGAAACGACTTTTTTACGTGGATTCGGTAACTGGCAGCATCGCTTTGAAAATAATGCCAAGCTCACTGTGCGTTTTGGCGGCGGCTTGGGAAAAATGGATAATTCATCCACCCGCACACAGTTTGACACCACGGGTAAGCAGATTGATCTGATTACCGATGTCAACAATACCCGCGATAGCAGCCTCAATACCGGCGGCAAATACATGCTGCCATACGGTGAAGGGCATACGCTGGCAGCCGGTTGGGATATGGAATTCGGCAGACGTGAACAGACGCGCGTGTCTTTGGATAATGGCCTACCGCAATTTGCTGAGTCTGGCGACAATCTGGATGCGCGCACCCGCCGTCTTGCCGCTTTTGTTCAGGATGAATTTGATATTAACCCGCAGTTCGCTGCGTATGCCGGTCTGCGCTGGGAAGGCATCCACACATCAAGCACGACCGCCAAAGGCGTAGTGACGAATGACAGCACGGTGGTGAGCCCGATTTTACAAGGCGTCTGGCGCATTCCTGATTCAAAAGATCAGATCCGCCTCGGTTTCAGCAGCACTTATCGCGCACCGGCATTGAATGATCTGATTGCCTTGCCCAGCATCTCAAATCTAAATACGCCGACACGCCCTGATCGCACCGGCAACCCGAATCTGAAGCCAGAATTATCGAAAGGCATCGATCTGGCTTTCGAGCATTATCTGAGCCGCGCGGGTATCGTCAGCGCCAATCTGTTTGTGCGAAATATTGATGATCTGATTCGCCGCACCACAGAACAAGTGGTGACAGCACAGGAAACGCGCTGGGTGTCGTCACCGAAAAATATCGGGCATGCAGTGACCAAGGGAATAGAATTCGAAGCGAAATTCCAGTTGCAGGAATTTTTCCCAGACGCACCATCGGTCGATTTCCGCAGTAATTACAGCCGTTTCTGGTCTAAGGTCGATGATATTCTGGGTTCCAATAACCGCCTCGATCAACAGCCGACCCAGACCGCGAATTTTGGCGTCGATTATCGCCTGAGTGGCATGCCGCTGACGCTGGGCGGTAATGTTAACTGGACGCCAGCGTATTACACCCAGACCACGAATGCGCAGTTAAATTACACCGGCATCAAACGCCAGCTGGATTTGTATGCGCTGTGGAAGTTCAATCCGAACCTGCAGGTGCGACTATCCGCAAATAATCTGACGGCGAATGATTCCATCAGTAATAGTCTGGTCACTACCGGCGGCATCAATCATATCGATTACAACGACGCTAAAACCTATAAAACCCTGACTTTGCGCGTGGAGATGAAGATTTAATTTGCCCGGGTATTTGCGTCATCAGGCGGGAATGCGCATATATTTTGCATCGCAGCAGTTTGCGTAAGCTGAGAGTACAATAAGACGATGATTACATCGGATGCTTCTTGTTACGCTGGCTGAATATTATGTCCATTCTTACTCTTAATGCTGATTTACACAGTCACTCCACAATATCGGACGGCGTGCTGACGCCTGCTGCCCTGGCCGAAAGAGCGAAAGCGAATGGCGTTGATGTCTGGGCGCTGACGGATCACGATGAAGTCAGCGGCATAGCAGCAGCCCGTGCAGCGGCACACGAGCTTGATATGGGCTTTATTTCGGGCGTTGAAATTTCCATCACCTGGGCTGGCAAGACCATCCATATCGTTGGCTTGAATATCGACGAAAATAATCCTGATTTAATTGCCGGGCTGGCGAAGACGCGTTCAGGACGTGAGCGCCGGGCGCAGGATATGGCCGCTGATCTGGCGAGTAAAGTCGGCATTACTGGCAGCTTTGAAGGGTCGCTGAAATACGTTGGCAATCCGGATCTGATTTCCCGTTCGCACTTTGCCCGCTATCTGGTGGAAATTGGTGCTGCACCTTCGGTTTCTGATGTGTTTAAGCTCTATCTGGCTGAAGGCAAGCCGGGTTATGTGCCACATCGCTGGGCAACGCTGGCAGAAGCCGTCAGCTGGATACGCGGCGCGGGCGGTGCTGCAGTCGTCGCACATCCGGGGCGTTATGATCTGAGCCCGCTTGCATTCGATAGTTTTTTCCGCGAATTTAAGGAATATGGCGGCATTGCGATTGAAACGGTGACGGGCAGTCATACGGTAGATCAGTATGATGAATACACCAAAATTGCGAATCAATATGGCTTTCTGGTATCGCGCGGCTCTGATTTTCATTCCCCGGAAGATGCGGAAGTGGATATCGGTAAATTGCCTTTGCTGCCGAAATTTTCCAAACCGGTATGGGAAAACTGGCTGAGCGCTTGAAATTGACAATATTGCCTATATCTTCCAAAAAGATTAACTTCTTTCCCCTGGCTGGAGATTCTGTATGAAACGTATCGTCTTATTTTTGCTGACTAATCTGGCGGTGATGGCCGTGATGTCTGTCGTTCTGTCTGCATTGGGCGTCAATCGCTATCTGACGGCAAACGGCCTGAATATGGGCATGCTGATGGTATTTTCTCTGGTGGTTGGTTTCACTGGTGCGATTTTCTCTCTGTTGATCAGTAAGCCAATGGCCAAATGGTCAACTGGTGCCCGCGTCATTGATGCGCCGTCTTCTTCAACTGAATTGTGGCTGGTGAATACCGTGAAAGCGCTGGCTGACAGAGCGGGTATTGCGATGCCTGAAGTTGCTATTTACGAAGGTGAGCCCAATGCGTTTGCAACCGGGGCATTTAAAAACTCTGCTTTGGTCGCGGTGTCGACAGGCTTGTTGCAAGGAATGACAAAAGAAGAGGTTGAGGCTGTTCTGGGGCATGAAATTGCCCACGTTGCCAATGGCGACATGGTGACGATGACGTTGATACAAGGCGTGGTGAATACCTTTGTGGTCTTTCTGGCGCGCGTGGTCGGTTACGCAATTGATAAAGCCGTGTTCCGCAATAATGACGACGACAGACCCGGCATTGGTTATATGATTACCGTCTTTGTTTGCGAAATTATTTTCGGCGTTGCCGCATCGATGATCGTGGCGTGGTTCTCGCGTCAGCGTGAATTCCGTGCGGATGCAGGTTCAGCGCAATTGTTAGGAAACCGCCAGCCTATGATTCATGCTCTGGCTCGCCTCGGAGGCATGGAGCCGGGCGAGTTGCCAAAGTCGATTGCAGCTGCTGGTATCAGTGATAAACCGGGATGGGGTGCTTTATTTTCCTCACATCCTCCGATGGAACAACGTATCGCTGCGTTGCAAAATCTGAAATAATGTTGCACTTATTTATATAGCGGTAGCGGTTGCTACCGCTTTCTTCTTTTTTATGACCCAATTTTTCCAGATTCATCCAGAAAACCCGCAATTGCGTTTGATTAAACAATCGGTGGAAGTGGTAGAGAAGGGCGGTATTGTCGCTATCCCTACCGATTCCTGTTATGCGCTGGTATGTCGGCTTGATGATAAAGACGCGGTAACGCGTTTGCGGCGCATCCGTGGTGTCGACGAAAAACACCATCTGACCCTGTTATGCCGCGATTTGTCTGAAATCGCCTTGTATGCGAAAGTCGATAATCGGCAATACCGCTTGTTGAAGGCGGCTACCCCGGGGCCGTACACGATGATATTGGAGGCGACTAAAGAAGTGCCGCGGCGTCTGAGTCACCCTTCCCGTAAAACCATAGGTTTGCGGGTGCCGGAAAACAATATCACGCAGGCTTTGCTGGAAGAGTTGGGACAACCTTTGCTGGCAACGACGCTGATTTTGCCAGACGAGGACGAACCATTGACTGATCCTGAGTTGATCCGTGAAAAGCTGGATAAAATAGTTGATCTTGTGATTGACGGCGGCGCATGTAGTCTGTCGCCAACCACGGTGATTGATATGACGGGCGAGATGCCGGAATTGGTCAGACAGGGCAGAGGCGATGCCAGCCTGTTTGGTTTGTAATTTTCATTCACGCGAACGCAGATGTAAGCTGAGTGACAGAATATTTAAAAGACTTCCATGAATGAATTAATACAGACGGTACTGATTTACGCTTTGCCCGTGATCTTCGCAATCACCTTGCATGAGGCCGCGCACGGCTATGCTGCCAAATATTTTGGTGACACGACTGCTTTTAGTCAGGGGCGTCTGAGTCTGAATCCCTTGGTGCATATCGATCCTATTGGTACGATTTTGATCCCGGTTGTTTTGTATTTTGCGACCGGCGGATCATTTTTGTTTGGTTACGCCAAACCGGTTCCGGTGAATTTTTCGCGACTGAAAAATCCTAAGCGGGATATGGCGTGGGTGGCGCTGGCAGGCCCGGCAGCCAACTTTGCGATGGCATTTGCCTGGATGTTGTTCGGCGCGGTGCTGCAGGCGGCAGATATTGATGAAGCCTATTTCAATAGCATGGCTAAAGCGGGTTTGCTGACGAATCTTGTGATGATGGCGTTTAACCTGTTTCCAGTCCCGCCATTAGATGGTGGCCGGATTTTGGTCAGTTTATTGCCTTACAAACTTGCCTATAAATTTGCTCAGATTGAACCCTATGGCTTTTTTATCGTCATGGGGCTGGTCGTTTTACACGTGCTGCAATTCTGGATGTTGCCAGTGATGGTGTTGACAAGCAGCTTCTTGTCTCTATTGCTGACGCCGTTTTCTTTCCTGCTGGGTTTGTGAGTTGATCGAAGCCGTGCTTATGTCGAATTCCATACTCGCAGAGCCATCACCCTGGGTCAAAAAATTTACATCGCTGATTCCTGCAGGTGAAGTGCTTGATCTGGCCTGCGGCGGCGGCAGAAATTCCCAGTTTTTACTGGCTGAGGGCTTTACCGTTACCTGCCTCGACAGGGACGACAGCTCTTTTGCTGATCTGGCGTCACGCGGAGCTAAAACTATTTTGCATGATCTGGAGCCTGATGCCGAAGAATGCGACTGGCCGTTTCCTCCAGCGTGTTTTGCGGCAATAGTTGTTTGTAATTATCTGCACCGACCTTTGTTTCCTCGCTTGCTGGAGAGCTTGCAGCAAGGTGGATTGCTGATCTATGAAACCTTTGCGATGGGGAATGAGCAATTTGGAAAACCATCTAGTCCGCGTTTTCTTTTGCAAGCCGGAGAACTGCTGCGGCAAGTAAATACAAACCCAGAATCGTGTATGCATGTGATCGCGTATGAAGAAGGTTTTATTGCGGAACCAAAGCCTGCAATGGTGCAGCGTATATGCGCCAGAAAAGCAGTTGGATCCACACCGGAAGATAAGCTCCCGTTTTAGTTGAATGAGGATGAAATCTAATTCCATCTATTTGCGCCCCGACTGTCGGTCTATCCGCTACAATCAGGGTTTTACTTTTTTCTTGCACTAACATGACAAAGATACAGGGTAGTCTGGTCGCGATTGTGACCCCTATGCATGAGGATGGCAGTCTTGATTTGCCATGCCTGCGCAAATTGATTGACTGGCATATTGCTGAAGGCACCGATGGTATCGTCATCGTCGGTACGACCGGTGAGTCGCCGACTGTCTCTGTTGAAGAGCATTGCGAACTGATCCGTGTCGCTGTAGAGCACACGAATAAACGTATCCCTATCATTGCCGGTTCTGGCGGTAATTCGACCGCAGAAGCGATAGAGTTGACCCGATTCGCGAAAGACATCGGTGCCGACGCCTCGTTGCAGGTGGTGCCGTACTACAACCGCCCAACGCAAGAAGGCATGTATCAGCATTTTAAGAAAATTGCCGAGTCGGTTGATATTCCAGTGATTTTATATAACGTTCCGGGTCGTACGGTTGCCGATATGTCGAATGACACGATTTTGCGACTGGCACAAATTCCAGGCATTATCGGCGTCAAAGATGCTACTGGTAATATTGGTCGTGGAACTGATTTGATTCGTCTGGCGCCATCTGATTTTGCTGTGTATTCAGGCGATGATCCGACAGCAATGGCGTTGATGTTCTGCGGTGGTAAAGGCAATATTTCTGTGACTGCTAACGTCGCGCCGAAAGCAATGAGCGAGTTGTGTGCTGCTGCGATGCGGGGCGACATTCAAGGAGCGATTGCGATTAACAATCGTATGCTGCCGTTGCATAATAAGTTATTTGTTGAGCCGAACCCACTGCCAGTAAAGTGGGCGATGGTTGAAATGGGATTGATTCCTGCCGGCATCAGATTACCTCTGGTACCGATGGCCGCCCCATATCATGAAGTGGTTCGGGCAGCTTTGCGCGAGTCAGGTGTATTACAATAAGCACCATTCTGAGCGGGTCAGTGACAGATCCGCTTGCTCCACGTAGTTTTTGATTGACGATAATGAGTAGGGACTTTCACATGGCAAAAAGCTTTGTTGCTAAAAATGGGATCATTGGCGCAGTAGCGTTAGTTGGATTGACTGGTTGCAGCTCTATTAGCAATATGATTGAGCCGAACAAGATTGATTACAAAAGTGCAGGTAAGGTAACAACCGCGTCCCTGGAAGTCCCTCCTGATCTGACTCAGATCCGCCGCGATAACCGCTTTGCCATTCCTGATGCAAATAAAAGCAGCGCGACTGCATCGGGCTACAATCTTGAAAAAGGTGTAAAAGCCTCCTCTGTTGCCGCGACGATTGCGCCAACGCAGATTAAAGGTATGCGAATCGTCCGCGACGGCTCGCAGCGCTGGTTGGTTGTTGGCCAGGCACCTGAAGTACTGTGGCCACAAATTAAAGATTTCTGGCAAGAATCAGGATTTTTGATTAATGTCGAAAATCAGGAAGCTGGCGTGATGGAAACTGATTGGGCTGAAAATCGCGCCAAAATTCCTCAGGATATTATCCGCAGTACTTTAGGTAAGGTGATTGACTCCTTGTATTCGACTGGTGAGCGCGATAAATTCCGTACCAGACTGGAGCGCGGAGCTAATGGCGAGGTAGAGATTTACATCAGTCACCGCGGCGCGCAGGAAGTGTTGACTGGGGCGCAAAAAGACAGCGCTACCTGGACATCCCGTCCTGCTGATCCTGATCTGGAAGCGGAGTTCTTATCCAGGCTGATGGCGCGTCTGGGTACTGACGCTGAAGTTGCTAAGGCGGCTGTCAAGGCACCGGCTGCGAATGTTAAACCGCGTGCTCAGCTGTTGAAGGCTGGTGAATCAAGTTATGTTGAGGTTGATGAAGGATTTGATCGCTCCTGGCGTCGTGTCGGACTGGCACTGGATCGCGTCGGCTTCACTGTGGAAGATCGTGATCGTTCGCAGGGATTGTATTTTGTTCGCTATATCGATCAGGATATTGATGCAAAAACCAAGGGTGCAAGCGAAGGTTTCTTCTCTAAATTATTCTCTTTTGGTTCCAGCGATAAATCAAACGATGCTAAAAAATATCGTATTCTGGTGAAGAACGCATCGAACGGAGCTGTCAGCCATATTTCTGTGCATAACAACGAAGGTAAAGTTGATTCGTCGCCCGTCGCAACCAAAATATTGCAGTTGTTAAACGACCAGTTAAAATAATTCTGTTCTTTATTCAACAAAAAAAAGCACAGGAAACCCTGTGCTTTTTTTATGCCTGTGAAAACATTTTAGGCACAAAAAAAGCCGACCCGAAGGTCGGCTTTATAAGTAATTAAAAATTACTTAGATGCTGGAGCTGCTGTAGCGGAAGCTGCTGGAGCTGCTGCTGCATCAGATGCTGCTGCTGGAGCTGGAGCTGCTGCTGGTGCTTCTACTGCTGGTGCAGATGCTGGAGCTGCTGCTTCAGTTGCTGCTGGAGCTGGAGCTGCTTCTTCTTTTTTGCCGCAAGCAGCCAAAGCGATTGCTAACAGGGATACGAGCAAGAGTGATTTTTTCATGTTTTACTTTCAAATAAGTAGATCAAAAATGAGATCAAAATTTTGCGATGAATAATTACCGGTAATTATCGCTCTATAGGCTTACCCGAAGGCTCCGAAATACTACTCGTTACCTTCGAAAGTTTCCTAACCCATGATTATAATGATTTTTCCGGCAATGGAATAGGTCTTGCTGTTGAATTGCACTTAATTTCCTGAATATTTGCAATAAAGAACTAAATTCAGCGATATTTTTTGACGAAATTTTCATTTCTCTGACTTTAGTCAACGCCGAAAAAGATCAGTTATCGTAATTTTAACCATCCGTCTTCATACCACAAGCAAAACGCTTCCATCACGTCTGCCGAAGCGGAAGATAACTCGTCGCCGTCAAGGAAGCGCTGATTCGCCAGTTTATTTAAAAGGATTTTGTCATCTTTGCTGACTGCAAATGACTCGCCGTTTATAAAAACATGCTTACCTTTGTATAACATCGATGACTTTAACGATAACTTAATTCCCTTTTTTTGCGCTGCCTGCTCAAAGCGCTTAGGAGATAAAGGTTTTTCCGGGGACGTGAAAAATACCGAAGGCTTTGGTTCGGATAAATATTCACCCAGAAAAATAGTGATATCGTCAGCGGTAAACTGAACTTTAGCGATTTGTTCTGCCACTGTTTCAAGTAATTCATTACCGATTTCGGCAGGTTTTGTTGTTGCTTTCAAATTCGGGTCGCTATAACGACCGGGTAAGTCTATCGATTCAGACATGAAGTGAAGGAAAGCTTCACCCAACTCCTGAAACGCCGGAGCACGGAAACCAACCGAATATGTCATGCACTCGCCGATGGCAACGCCGTCGTGCGCATATTGCGGCGGCAAGTACAACATATCTCCTGGTTCGAGAACAAATTCTTCTTCAGGTTTAAAGTTGCTAAGAATTTTAAGCGGCATTCCTTCGACAAGAGATAAATCTTGCTGCGCTCCGATTTTCCAGCGTCGCTGACCATGCGCTTGTAATAAAAAGACATCGTAGGAATCATAGTGCGGGCCGACGCCGCCACCATCTGCTGCATAGCTGATCATCAGATCATCAAGGCGCGCATCTGGTATGAAACGGAATTGTCGCAACAGTTCATCGGCTTGTTGATTGTGGAGATTGACTCCCTGAACTAATAGCGTCCAGTCTTTCTTTTCTTTGACCGGAACCTGTTTTATCGGGCCGGATTTCATTTCCCAGTGTTTCTTAAAGAAGGTAATTAATCTTGACTCGGTATCTTCTTGCGATGCGAGTTCAAATAATTCTTCCGGGGTCAGTAGGGCTTTAAATCCGGGGATCGCCTGGCGGATAAGTAATGGCTTTTTATGCCAGTAGTCACGCAGGAATTGTTCCGGGCTGATGTTGCCCAGCAGGGCGAGGGGGGAGGTGGTTTTTTTCATTCCGGCATTATAGGCTTGCCTGCGCCGCTGTTCCAGACAGGTATAATCGTGCATGAATATATTTTTTAAGGATATCGTATGAAGATTGTCAAAAATTCGGTTGTTACTGCGCGCTATACATTAAAAGACGCACAAGACAATCTGATCGAGGAAGGTCAGGAACCTATGGTTTACCTGCACGGCGGCTACGATAATATTTTCCCGAAAATCGAAGAGGCATTAGAAGGCAAGGAAGCTGGTTTCAGCACCATTATTCAATTAAATCCTGAAGATGCATTTGGGGACTATGATGCTGCACTGGTCAAAGTAGAACCGCGTAACCGCTTTCCATCGCCTTTGGAAGTGGGAATGCAGTTTGAAGGTATGCCCGAAGAGACTGAAGAAGACGAAGCACTCATTTTTACCGTGACTGATATTGCTGAAGATAAGGTCGTGCTGGATGGCAATCATCCGCTCGCAGGGATTGCGTTGCGATTTTCGCTGACAGTCGAGTCTGTGCGTGAGGCATCGGATGAAGAGGTCGCGCATGGTCACGTCCATGGCGCTCATGGGCATCATGACGACGAGGATGATGGTATGAGTGATGAATACCGTAGTCATCAGATACATTAATCATTACGTCTCGCTGGCACAGATTTTTCTGTTGGCGCATAAAAAAAACGCACCTGAGTGCGGTTTTTTTTACTTGGCTTGTATGATCAGTGATTTGAGTTCGTAGAGTGCGTCGAGCGCTTCTCTTGGCGTCATTCTGTCAGGGTCGATTGATTCTATCGTATCCTGTAACTTTTGCAGCGCCGGAGGAATCACCGCGACCTCTGTCTCCGTTTCGACTGAAACGGATGATGAGGAAAATAAATCAAATTGTGATGTCGATTGTATCGAGTGCGCTTCCAGTTCGCTCAGGTGTTTGCGGGCAGAGCGTATAACGCTTTGTGGAATTCCCGCTAACTGAGCGACTTGTAAGCCATAGCTTTGTGATGCAGGCCCCGGCTGTACCGCATGCAGAAAGACGATGTTCTCCTTATGCTCGACTGCAGATAAGTGAACATTCTCAGCACTTGGGTGAAGTTCCGGCAATTGAGTTAGCTCGAAATAATGCGTCGCAAACAAGGTGTAGCTTTTCGATACCTGGATTAAATGTTTCGAGATTGCCCAGGCGAGCGCCAGTCCGTCGAACGTCGATGTACCACGTCCGACTTCATCCATCAGCACCAGAGAATTTTCCGTCGCACCGTTCAGAATGGCGGCAGATTCCGTCATTTCCACCATGAACGTCGAGCGTCCGCCAGCGAGATCATCCGCCGCGCCTATGCGAGTGAAGATGCGGTCAATTGGCCCGATAACAGCGGAGCTCGCAGGTACATAGCTACCGATATAAGCGAGCAAAGTAATCAGTGCAACCTGCCGCATGAAAGTCGATTTACCGCCCATGTTCGGGCCGGTAATCAGCAACAGTTTTCGTTGTTCGGAAAGGTCGCAGTCATTCGCGATAAATCGCTCTATCTGATTTTCCACAACAGGATGGCGCCCCTGTTTAATTTGCAGAATGGGCTCATTGACAAGTTGAGGCGCACACCAGTTGTTTTTGCTTGCGTGTCCGGCGAGACTGACCATAGTGTCGAGTTGAGCGATGGCATGTGCGATTGCCTGGAGAGAGCTGATGTGTGGCAATAGCTCTTGTAACAATTTTTCATACAACATTTTTTCGCGTACTAAGGCACGCTCCTGGGCAGACAGCGCCTTGTCTTCGAATGCTTTGAGTTCTGGTGTGATGTAGCGCTCGGCATTTTTCAGCGTTTGACGACGGCGATAGTTCTCCGGCACTTTATCGCTCTGACCGTTCGTCACTTCAATGTAGAAGCCATGTACCCGGTTATATTCGACGCGCAGATTAGCAATGCCAGTGCGTTCTCTTTCTGAAGCTTCCAGCTGTACCAGAAACTGACCTGCATTTTCCGATAAGGCGCGTAATTCATCTAATTCGGTGTCAAAGCTATTCGCGATGACGCCGCCATCCCTGACCAAGGTGGATGGTAAGGGCATCAGACCCCGCTCTAATAAATCAAGGCAATCCACAGGGATCGCTAAATCTGACAATATCTTTGTCAGCACACTAGTCTGATTATCGGCAATGCACATGCTGACGTAATTGCGCAGATTTGGCAGATGTTGCAGACCATCTCTGAGTGCGGATAAGTCACGTGGACGTGCCGACTGCAATGCAATCCGCGTGGTGATCCGTTCTATATCCGGTATCGCATTCAGGGTTGTCGCGAGGCCATCAGTAGAGTCAGCCTGAATTAAGGCTTTGATAGAACTGTGTCGTCCCGCAGCAATAGCCTGGTCGCGTTTAGCGTGATGCAGCCAATGTCTGAGTAAACGTGACCCCATCGCGGTGCGGCAATGGTCTAACAGTGAAAACAGGGTTGGCGATTCCTGACCGCGTAAGGTTTCGGTCAGTTCAAGATTGCGCCGGGTTGCTGTATCCAGACCTATAAACTCATGTTCACTTTCGACACTGAGGCTATTAACGTGTTTCAAACCACGGCCTTGTGTGTTTTCAGCGTATCGCAATAATGCACCGGACGCACCGAGTGATGCGCTCAGATTGTCCGCACCGAAACCTGTCAGCGTTGTGGTGCCCATTTGATCTTGTAAGGCTTTTTGCCCTTGCTTGAGATCAAAGTGCCAGTCGGGAACTTCAGAGAATTTGCCTGGTAACTGTTCGTAGTGTTCATCCAGTAAAAGGGTGCCCGCAGAGAGCAAAATCTCAGCCGGAGAAATGCGTTCTAACTCTTGTTGCAGGCGCTGAAACAGTGATTTTTCATCAGTTGAAAATTCCATGAGTTTCAGCGAACCACTTGCTAAGGATAACCATGCAAGCCCAGCAGTGACGGTTTTCCGGTGTTGCAACAGGCAGAGCGAAAGCAGCGGTCGTTCTGATTTTTCGGGTAACAAATCCGTATCGGTCAGCGTGCCCGGCGTGATGATGCGCATGACCTTGCGCTCAACCGGTCCTTTGCTGGTTGCGGGGTCACCAATTTGTTCGCAAATTGCCGCAGATTCGCCCATTTTCACCAGTTTGGCGAGGTAGGGTTCTAAAGAGTGAAATGGCACACCCGCCATTTTGATAGGATTGCCTCCAGAGCTGCCGCGCTGGGTCAGCGTGATGCCAAGCAGGCGTGAGACTTTTTCAGCATCGTCAAAAAAAAGTTCATAAAAATCGCCCATGCGATAGAACACCAGCGTGTCTGGGTGATCAGCTTTGATGCCAAGATATTGCTGCATCATGGGAGTATGTTGCGTTTCTTTTGCGGTCATATTGCTTATTTTTATTCGATTTATTTTCTTAGTTTCGTCTGTCCGGATTTCCCGGATTTGTCAGATCAAATTCGTTGCGCACCTTATCATAGACGATGGCAGTGGTCTATGCTTGTGCCTGTATGCGCTTGATCCGGTTCGGAATACGAAAATTTTTTTCGTGAGTCGTGCATGTTTGCGCCGGAGTTGTTTGCAGGTGAGCCAGGATGTTGTTGACTTCGCTGTGCAGAATGCGGGTTGAAAGTTGGAATGGAAAGAGTGCATTGACTGGCATAAGTGCAGCAGGTAAGACGCGAGTGAAATGTATCGGGATGAGGAGTTCAGCAGCGACGAAGGGAGCAGGAAAATGTACGACATCTTCCTGCTCCCTTCGTTTTGCGATATGGGTTAAATAATTAACCGTTACCGCGACCTCCGGAGCGGCGAGGTGTAGATTGTTTTACTGCCGGACGGTTTCCTTGTGGACGAGGCTTCCCCGCGCCGTCACGGACCGGTGCCGCACCGGATGTTTTGCCTGGCGTGCGTGCCTGCGCCGGTTTGTTGCCTGCTGGCGAACGCGATCCCCTGTTTGCGGGCGCATTTCCGCGCCCCTCAAAACTACGCAATTGAATTGGCTGTGCTTTTGCGTGTGGATCAGGAATGAAGCCATCAATAATTTCTTGCGGAATCTGACGCTTGATGAACTTTTCAATATCAGCAAGTAATTTGAACTCGTCCACGCAAACCAGCGATACCGCTTCACCACTCGCACCGGCACGGCCAGTACGCCCAATGCGGTGTACGTAATCTTCGGGTACATTCGGCAGATCGTAGTTGACGACATGCGGCAATTGGTCGATATCAATACCGCGCGCAGCAATATCGGTAGCAACTAACACCGGCAGGCTGCCATCTTTGAATTCAGACAAAGCTTTGGTGCGTGCAGACTGACTTTTGTTGCCATGAATTGCCATGGCAGCGATACCGTCTTTGGCTAATTGCTCTACCAGCTTATTTGCGCCATGTTTAGTGCGCGTAAATACCAGCACCTGCGACCACGCATGTGTCTTGATGAGGTGTGCCAACAGTGGATGTTTCTTATCTCTGTCAACCGGATGCACTTTTTGCGCAATCACTTCGACCGTCGAATTACGACGCGCAACTTCTATCATGGCTGGATTGTTTAACAGCCGGTCAGCGAGTGCTTTGATGTCATCAGAAAAAGTCGCAGAGAACAGCAGGTTCTGGCGTTTTGGTGGCAGGATCGCTAACACTTTTTTGATATCGTGGATGAAACCCATATCCAGCATACGATCCGCTTCATCCAGTACCAGGATTTCGATGTTACGCAGATCGATCGTTCCTTGCTGATGATGATCCAGAAGTCGCCCCGGTGTCGCTACCAGAATATCGACGCCATGTTTTAATACTTTGATTTGCGGATTAATACCTACGCCACCGAAGATCACCGCCGATGTCAGTGGAAGAAATTTTCCGTAAAGCTCCACGCTCTCCTGCACCTGGGCTGCCAATTCTCGCGTTGGTGTCAGCACCAGCGCACGGATAGGGCGACGGCTTGTCTTGTCCTTAGGTGCATTGGCTGAGGTCGACAGGCGCTGCAAAATCGGCAGCGTAAAACCAGCTGTTTTACCAGTGCCGGTCTGCGCACCAGCCAGCAGATCCCCGCCTTGAATGACTGCTGGAATTGCTTGTTGTTGAATCGGTGTGGGGGATGTGTAACCTTGTTCGCTGACAGCGCGAAGAATGTCCTCGGATAATCCGAGTTCGTTGAATGAGGGCATGTGTTTCTGTAGATTTTCTTTAAAACCCAGACTGGTTATTGCCAGTCCGGTGACGATGGCACTCCGGCATCCGGAGCGTAAGAGATATTATTTTGTTGCCGATGCTGCAAATGGCTGCAATAAATTGACCATCTGTCCGAAAACTTTAGGTGTGCCTGCAAGCACATCACCTTTATACAGATAATCTGATTCGCCAGAGAATGTTCCGACAATACCACCGGCTTCAGTAATCAGCAAAGAGCCGGCAGCAACGTCCCACGGTGCCAGTCCCTTTTCAAAGAAGCCATCAAGGCGACCCATTGCAACATAGGCGAGATCCAGTGCAGCAGAGCCTGGTCTTCTCAGTCCCTGGCATTTACCTGTCATCACTTTGAACATCTCCATGTACTGATCCAGGCCAGACAAATCACGTGAAGGGAAACCAGTGCCGATCAGCGCGTCTGCAATCTTGTCGCAGCGGGTGACACGGATACGTTTTTCATTCAGGAAAGCACCTGCGCCTTTGCTGGCGGTGAATAATTCGTTGCGGGTAGGGTCGTAGACGACTGCTTGCGTAATGATGCCACGATGTTGCAAGGCAATCGAAACGCAGTATTGTGGAAAGCCGTGGATGAAATTGGTCGTTCCATCCAGAGGATCAATGATCCAGACATAATCATTTTCGTCGTGCAAATTAGCGGAGGCACCTGATTCTTCTGCGAGTATTGCGTGATCAGGGTAGGCTGTCTTCAACACCTCAATGATGGCAGCTTCTGCGGCCTGGTCGACTTCTGTGACAAAATCATTGAAATGTTTTTCAGTGACACTGACGCGGTCGAGGTCAAATGAAGCGCGGTTGATTAATGTCGCGCCGCGACGAGCGGCTTTAATCGCCGTATTGAGCATTGGGTGCATATAGTTTCCGATAAAATGACGGCAAACGAGAACTCTCATCTCAATATGAGAGAAACTGGTTTGCTACACAAAAATGATAAAGAGCGTGCGCAATTGTCTTTTGCCCGGCGAAAGCACGTAACCAAAAAATAATCAACGCTGAATGATGCTATTTTAAATGAACTTGACTGAAACTGACACATCTCTTTTTCAACGCCTGCGTTTTGTACTGGTGGAAACCAGTCATCCTGGCAATGTCGGTGCCGCGGCAAGGGCGCTGAAAACCATGGGTTTTACCAATCTGGTGCTGGTAAGACCACGATATCCGGACGTGCTGAGTCATCCTGAGGCAATCGCTTTTGCCAGCGGTGCGCAAGACATTCTTGAATCTGCCCGTATCGTTGATACTGTTGAGGAAGCACTTGCCGGTTGCGATCTCGTTGCGGCCGTCAGCGCCCGTTTGCGTGAGTTTTCCCCGCCTGTCGTTACACCAAGGGAATTGGCGGAGAGTGTCGCTCACCGTCAAGGTGGTGATGTTGCCTTTATTTTCGGTAGCGAACGTTATGGCTTGCCGAATGAAGTTGTCATGAATTGTCAGGCGTTAATTAGTATACCTGCGAATCCCGCTTACTCGTCTTTAAATCTGGCGCAGGCAATACAGTTGATGGCGTACGAATCCAGAGTCGCGATGCAACTGACTGTGACCGAACCCCAAATCGGATTTCAAGGGCAAACAGCGAGCAATGAAGCGGTTGAGGGCATGTATTCCCATCTTGAACAGGCATTGGTTGCGATTGATTTTATCGACCCGGCACACCCTAAAAAACTGATGCCACGTTTGAAGCGGCTTTTTTCCCGCGCTCGTTTAGAGTTGGAGGAAGTGAATATTTTGCGCGGGATCGCCAAGAAAATTCTGGATCAGCAGCAAAAGTAAGGCGATTAATGGAATAGGGGAAGCTTTCAGATCATTTGTTATTTAATTTGTTGTCTGAATTGATAAATATCATGAAATCACTTGCTTTAAAGCTAGTTTGTTTCCTGTTTAGTATTTTCAGTTGTAACTAGTTTTGTTATAACGACAGTAAGATTGTGATTTAAATATATCGTCAGAATGCTGTTCCATTTTCGTTGAGGAAATTATTATTTTTGCTCCCTTTCCAAGGTCGTCCCTTTCCTTGATATGTGCCAGCGTGATTGCGGCCAGTTCGACAGGGTCGGCTCATGCTCTTGGTGTTGGTGGCTTGCGGGTTCAATCGGGTTTAGGACAACCGCTGAAGGCGCAGTTAGATGTGACTGGTGCCGATGCGCAAGATGCAGATATCCATTGTTTTAAAGCGCTGGTTGAGACCACTGACGGCGACTTACTGTCCGTAGTTAACCTGGTAATGTCAACTCAGGGAAATAAGCGCATTCTCAGTTTATCGACACGAAAAAATCTGTTAGAGCCTGCGCTGAAGGTGGTTTTAAGTGTAGGCTGCGAAGTTCAGTTACACCGCGATTATCTGATATTGCTTGATCCGCCGGAATTTAGTTCTGTTGGCAAAAACTTCAATTTGCCTCTGCTAAGTCAGAATGATGGCTTGGCATCCAGCGCTGACGTCCCGACTGCTAAAGAGTCCAGACGAATCAGAAAAGAATCACAGCACCCCTCAGTTGCGGCAAATCCTGCACCTGAAACAAAAAAGAGCTCCCCTCAGGCTGTGCAGAAAGACCGTTCAGTACGCGCATCCAGTGCCACTCGGGATGCTTTAAAACTGTCTGATGAAGCGGATGTTCAACTGCTTCCTGCCGGACTGAAAATGGCGGACAGCTTGTCTGTTGTATCTGATGATCAGCGCAAGGCTGATGCTCCAAATATCGCGGAACTACGCCTCGCGCAGGCACAATTTGCCGCGATGTTGCGCGGAGAAAATCTGCCTGCCTCTGCAGAAAAAAATACTGTGGATCAGAAGAAAATACAAATTCTTCAGCAGGAAGCAATTCAGTTAAAGCACACGATTCAACAAGACAAAGCGGCACTCGAAAAAATAGAAGATGCAGCAGTCGCCAAACCCTGGTTCTACGTTTTCGGCGCGTTGATACTTGCCGGGCTGACGATTATTGGTTTGCTTTTTTTATATATTCAACGCTTACATAAACGTTATGCATCAACCTGGTGGGAGCAGGATGAACCTAAACATGGTCAGGATCAGAAGAAAAATATAGAAGAACTGGTGAATGACGTTCAGGCGAGTTATGGGCCAACGACGGTCAATGGTATGAATAGTTCGGCTCTGTTAAAAAACTTATCTGAGCAAGCTGGAGTTGCATCGGTTCCGGCATCAGTCAAAACAGGACCGGCTGACCATGCCGCGGCGCTCGGTGCCGTGTCGGAAACTGCCCGTGCTTTTACACCTTCTCTTGAAGATACCAATAGCAGCACCTTTAATTTCTTCTCTTCACGTGCCAGCTCGTTGAAAGTTGAAGAAATTTCGGATGTAACGCAGGAAGCGGAGTTCTGGATGTCGGTGAACGATCCTGAACGTGCGATTGAAATTCTGGAGCCGCAGGCAGAGCAGGAGCGTCCTGATTCTCCGGTGCCCTGGTTATATTTGCTGGATCTTTACCGCGTCACGAAAAATAAGGAAAAATACGACGCGTTGCGCGATCGCTTTATTGTTTTCTTTAACGCGAATGTCCCTGAGTTTGACGTTGATCCGCTGAGTTTGCCAACCCGTCATCTGGATGATTTTGAACATCTGATGAATAAAATATGCACCCTTTGGAATACTAGTAACATATTGCCGTTCCTCGAAAGTTTGCTGGTTGATGATCGCGACGGCAAGCGTATGGGATTTGAGTTGCCCGTGTACCGCGATATTTTGCTGTTGATATCCGTTGCCAATGAGTTGGATCGGATGAGACCCGACAAAGACACGTCAGGCTGGCAAAAAGTAACGAATGTCGAATTGCATGCGGATGCTGTTAAAACGGAACCGGATGCTGACACGAATGTGATTAATTTTGAGACTATCGATTTCAAAATAAATCCATAAAATCTATTTGGCGAAGCTGTCTTAGCTTCGCCGCCAACGCTATCAAAACGTATTAATCCGTATCAGTTACGAGGTCAGAAAATGATTAAGCTCTGTGGTTTTGCAGTCAGTAATTATTACAATAAAGTGAAACTGGCTTTACTCGAAAAAGATATCCCGTTTGAGGAAGTTCTTGTCTGGGCTGATCGCTCCCCGGACTTGCTACGAAAATCGCCTTTGGGCAAAGTTCCTTACATCGAAACTGAGCAGGGTGCGCTTTGCGAATCTCAGGTCATCCTTGATTATTTAGAACAAGCGTATCCAGAAAAACCTTTGTTGCCGGCAGATGCGTTTGCAGCGGCAAAAGTCAGGGAGCTGATCGTTTTTATGGAGCTGCATCTGGAGCTGCTCGCACGCGAATTGTATCCACAGGCGTTTTTTGGCGGACAGGTTTCTGATGAAGTGAAGACTCGCGTGGAGAAACAGCTGACACGACACGTTTCTGCATTTGCCCAATTGGCGAAATTCGAGCATTTCATCGCGGGAGAGCAATTCACCATGGCGGATTGCGTTGCGGTGTGCCATTTGCCATTGATTTCTCTGGCGACGAAAGCGATTTACGGACGTGATTTTTTGGCCGATTTACCCGTAAAGGATTATCTGGCAAGAATGAATGCGAGACCGCACATGCAAACCGTAAACGCTGATCGTAAAGTCAATCAGGCTTTATTTGCGAGTAAGAAAAAATAGAAGTTGGCCAGACTATGGCGATAAAAAAGGAAGCAACATTGCTTCCTTTTTTATTTGTAATTTTCAAGCTTATATCGCTCTGCGCATTTTCTGCACGGTATAGTTTTTGACCTCTGCAGGCGGCACAACTAATTTGACAATGGCAAATGTGCAGTTGTCGCCGCGTGGCGCGCCACGATCTCGGGCTTTCCTGATCAGTAATTCAGAAGCCTGTCTTGGTGAATTTGCGGCAACGGCGGCAGACAGCTCTGCATCATCGAAGTAATGCCAGAGGCCATCGGAGCACAGTAAAAAGCTGTCGTGCGCTTTTAAGCCATCGTATTGACCGAAAGTGATGTAAGGCGGCGTGGTGGTTGAGCCAAGCACATTCGTCAGTATGTTTGACAGCTTATGGGTTTTTGCTTCCTCTGGAAGAATTTTCCCTTCTTCGACGAGTTGTTCTACATAAGAGTGATCACGGGTCTTTTCGACAAAATTAGGGCCACTGAAACGATATAAACGTGAGTCGCCGGCATGTGCCCAAATCGCTTGTTGCTGTGGCGTGATGACCATGGCAACGAAGGTGCTGTGCGGTTCCTTTTCTGAAGATACAGCAGATAATTTGATGACGGTGTGTGCTTCGTTCAGAATGTTTTCGAGTAATGCACGGACATCATTGCCCGGATAAAAATCATCAAATAATTGTTTGGCCGTACGGACAACTTGCTCTGCTGCGAGTGCGCCGCCGCTTTTTCCGCCCATGCCGTCAGCAACCACGGCCATCATGTAGCCGGGTGCATTGGTGGCGGCAAATAAGCCGACACGGTCTTGTTGTTCCTGGCGGTCACCGATATGTTGTCCGGTGCCAGCTTCGATCTTATATTGGCTCATACGTCTCGGTAGATTACACTAACGGAATTCAGCCTGTGCTGATTTCCAAGAATTCATCCTATTTTACTTTAAGCTGAAGGCTATGAGCCATCCTGAACAAGTGCGACAACGAATAATTGAGTTAGAGGTTGAACATCGCGATCTCGACATGGTAATTAACACGTTGACCACAGATCCTGCACACGACGAATTGCAATTGCGTCGCCTGAAAAAACGTAAATTGCAACTCAAAGATCATATTACTCTGCTTAAAATGCAAATGATGCCCGATGTGCCTGCCTGAGTTATTTTTACCAATAATTTTACTGTTTTAGCTTCTGATTGCCGCATTTTGATTGAAAATACTCCCTCCAGTACGATAAATACCAACGTATCGCATGATGCCGAAGTCGAGCAGATTTTTGGCTCCACAGGGCCGCTCAGTAACAGCATTGCCGGCTATCGCCCGCGTCAGGCACAAACAGAAATGGCGAAATCCGTGGCGGCTGCGATCGCCGGTCAGAAAACCTTGCTCGCTGAGGCGGGAACGGGAACGGGTAAAACCTACGCCTATCTGACGCCGGCTTTGCTGTGGGGTGGGAAAGTAATTGTTTCAACTGGTACAAAAAACTTACAAGATCAGTTGTTTTTACGTGACATTCCCATGATCAAGAAGGTCTTGCGGGCACCGGTGTCGGTCGCTTTGCTCAAAGGCCGGGCGAATTATCTGTGCCATTATCATCTGGAGCGTACGCTGCAGAACGGTCGTCTCAGTTCACGTGAAGATGTCGGCTATCTGCGCGATATCGCGCGCTTCATCAAGACGACCAGCAGCGGTGATAAATCTGAACTGTCGCGCGTTCCTGAAAATGCCAGCGTCTGGAGTCTGGTGACATCGACTAAAGATACCTGCATGGGATCGGAATGTCAGTATTATCAGGATTGCTTCGTCATGAAAGCACGTAAGGAGGCGCAGCAGGCAGATGTGGTGGTGGTCAATCATCATTTGTTTTTCGCCGACGTCGCACTGAAAGACACTGGCATCGCTGAATTGCTGCCTTCGGCCAATACCGTGATTTTCGATGAGGCGCATCAGTTACCGGAAACTGCGACTCTCTTTTTTGGCGAAACGGTATCGACCTCGCAAGTGCTGGAGCTTTGCCGCGATGTTCTTGCGGAAGGCTTATCACATGCCCGCGATGGTGCGGAATGGGCGAAGCTGGTGGCACCTGTTGAACGTGCCGCACGTGATTTACGTCTGGCATTTCCGCAGGATATTGTGCGTCTTTCGATAGACCAGATCGCGCCTTCCAGCCCGTTTTTTGAAGCGCTCGATACGCTTAAAGCCAGCATGAGCGACATGATCGCTGTGCTGGAAAAACAGGCGGAACGTGCTGAAACGATAGAGCAATGCCGCACCCGCGCGATCATGTTGCAAGATCAGATCGACGACTGGAATGCCGAACCCAAAGGCAAAGAAAAGGAAGGCGATTACGTTTTGTGGGTCGAAGCATTTTCTGTTTCGCTACAACTGCATCGCACACCGCTGTCGATTGCACCGATATTCAATAAGCAGCGTGAAGGCGTTCCCCGCGCATGGATATTCACGTCGGCGACGATGGCGGTGAAAAATGATTTCAGCCATTTTGTCTCGCAAATGGGCTTGTGGAATGAACCCGCACATACCTGGCCGAGCCCGTTTAACTATCAGGAACAAGGTTTTTTATATGTGCCGAATGGCATGCCTGAGCCGAATTCGCGTGATTATGCAGAAGCCGTAGTGGAAGCTGCATTGCCTGTGATCGCTGCGGCAGGCGGACGAACGTTTTTGTTATGCACGACACTCAAAGCGGTGAAATTCAGCGCTGAGCGATTTAAAGAGGAATTTGAAAAACGCGGCTTGAATTTTCCCTTGTTTGTTCAGGGTGATGCCGGGCGTACAGAGTTACTCGATCGTTTCCGGGCGGCTGGCAATGGCGTGCTGATCGGCAGCCAGAGTTTCTGGGAAGGTGTGGATGTGCGCGGTGAAGCGCTGTCATTGGTGATTATCGATAAATTGCCATTTTCGCCGCCGGACGATCCTGTGCTTGCTGCACGTATCGCGGCGATGGAAAAGAAGGGGCTGAATGGCTTTGTTCATCACCAGTTACCCGAAGCGATCATTAATCTGAAACAGGGGGCAGGGCGTCTGATTCGTGATGAAACGGATCGCGGCGTGCTGATGATTTGTGACCCGCGTCTGATTTCCAAACCCTACGGCAAACGCATCTGGCAAAGCCTGCCTTCGTTTGCACGTACCCGTGCAGAGGCCGATGTGGTTAGCTTTTTTGAGAAACTGCATGTCGCCAGAACGACCACAGTCACGCCTGAAAAAGGCGTTCCACCTGATATGCCTGAACGAATTTAAAAGGATAAGTAATGTTTCTGACTCTGTTGCTGGTGACTTTTGCCGTTGCCATTGCTGTTGCCTTGCTCGTTTCCCGTATGTTCACGCAGCCGATAGACATGATACTGAAGCGCATCATCGCGGATGCGATCAGCGCGGCCTGGCTGAAATACATGAAGTTTGCGATTCTGGTTGTTGGCATTTCTTCTGGCGTGCGTATTTACGAGCTCGAAAAATACATCGTGCCAGCGAGATTTGATAAGGAAAACAAACTGCTGGAACTGACTTCCGAGCGCTGGATACTCGAAATATACCGCACCATCATCGCGACTTTACAAGGCATTGCGTGGATGCTGTTGCTGTTTTTTGTCTGCGCACTGATTGCGTATGTGATTGTTCGTGTCGCTGAAATGAAGCGTCGTCAGATTGACGGTGAATCAAAGTAAATTCGGCCGTATGTCGGAGTGACGTTGTGTACGACAGCATTGCTAACTTGTATGGCGGATGATGAGAGATAAAACAGATATTGGCAGGGTGAGATGAAGGCGATAGTCGGCGCAGAAATTCTGGATCAGGACAGGTTTGCCGCATGGCTGCCGTTATTACAGAGCTGGGGCGCTTGCCATGTCGAATTTGCGCAGCAAGTGGACGATGCGGCGTATTGGTACACCGAGCGCAGCAATGTCGGGATACTGGCGCAGGCGGCTTGGCGTTCGGGGCGGGTGGCACTGGAAGAATATCAGGCAAGAAAATCCCGTCAACATGGTCATATAACTAAAGAATGGCTGGGGCGCTGTGATTTGTGGATTTCGGATGAACAGGGCGGCGAACTCATCGAGGCCAAGCAGGAATATCTTGCACTGCGTTCACGTCAGGCTGTTTTTCTGGCGAATAAAATACTGGCAACGGCAGTCAAAGACGCCGGACATACGCGTAATGGCAATGATTCAGAGGCCTGTGGCATCGCATTTTTACCGGTCTATTTGCGAGCAAGCTGTGCGCCGACAGCCGAGCGACTTGAGGCGGATATTCTTGCGCTGATCGCCGCTTTGCGCACATCAGAGGCAGGTATGATGGCGTGGTGTTTTCCCGCTGAAACCCGTGAATATCTCGGTGCGGACGGGCGCAATCTGATTCCGGGAATTATCTTGCTGGGCGCTTCTGCACCAGCCTGAATCAGCCTGAATCAACCAGAAACCAAGCTGAAATCACCCTGAATTTCCCTGAAAAAATGCATTTTCAGGGGAGTATCTGTGTTTTTCGCCTTTATCTCCTTATAAACAAAGGGCTTTAAAATATACTCCCCCCAGTATTATTTAATCCTTATTTAGCCTTCGAAAGATGTCTAACAGACGTTGGGCGATGCTGCGATACTTTGCGCGCGATGTCTGCTGATAGGCAAATTCAGTACTTCAGACAAAAAAGCCGGGCATATTTCTATGCCCGGCTTTTTATATCGAACTACCGCTGTCGCTGTTATACGCCAGTAAAACGATCAGTTGACTGATTACCAGATCGTGACGCGTTCTGCTGGCGGCAGATACATCTTGTCGCCTTCTTTGACGCCGAACGACTGATAGAACGGTGTCATATTACGCAAGGAGCCGTTGGCGCGGAATTCGCCAGGCGAGTGCGGATCAGTCTTGATACGGATGATCGCTTCTTGTTCGCGCATTTTGCTACGCCAGACCTGACCGAAGCCGGTGAAGAAACGCTGATTGCCGGTTAATCCATTGATGACCGGTGCAGGTTTGCCACCGAGGGATAACTGATAGGCTTTGTAAGAAATCGCCAGACCTGAATTATCGGCAATATTTTCGCCCAGTGTCAGCTCACCATTAACGTTGTAGCCGGGAACAGGGCTGAACGCATTGTATTGCTTGACCAGCGCTGCTGTTTTGGCTGCGAACTTCACGTGATCTTCTTTCGTCCACCAATCGCGCAGATTACCCGCGCCATCATATTGCGCACCCTGATCATCGAAGCCGTGGCTGATTTCATGTCCGATCACGGTACCGATACCGCCGTAATTGACAGCATCGTCCGCTTTCGGGTTGAAGAACGGTGGTTGCAGAATGGCCGCCGGGAAGACGATTTCATTCATCTCCGGATTGTAATAAGCATTCACGGTTTGCGGCGTCATGCCCCATTCATCGCGGTCAATCGGTTTGCCGAGTTTATTGAGCTCGGTTTGCGCGGCAAAGCTGCGGATGGCACGCAGATTACCCACTGCATCGCCTTTGGTGATGTGAAGTGCGGAGTAATCTTTCCACTTATTCGGATAGCCGATTTTTGGCATGAAGGTTGCCAGTTTTGCCTGAGCTTCTTTCTTCGTTTCAGGGCTCATCCAGTCCAGCGTATCGATACTTTCCTTGTACGCTAACAACAGATTAGCAACCAGTTTTTCCATTTTCGCTTTGCTGTCAGCGGGGAAGTGTTTGGCAACATACAGTTTGCCTAAGCTTTCACCCATGCCGGAATCGACCAGACGTACGCCGCGTTTCCAGCGGATTTCCTGTTCAGGAACACCGCGCAGTGTTTTAGAAAAGAAAGCGAAGTTTTCGTCGCTGTATTGCTTAGGCAGTTGGCTGGCAACAGAGCTGAGTAAATGCCATTTGAAGTAGGCTTTGATGGTGTCGAGCGATGTTTCCTGCAACACCTTGTTCATGCCAACCAGATAGCTGGGTTGACCAACAATGACGTAATCGATTTTGCCGGTCACACCGAGTTCGTTCAGATACGCATTCCAGTCGTAGCCTGCGGTCAGTTCATTGATTTTGCTGATTTCAATTTTGTTGTAAGCCTTGATCGGGTCGCGCAAATCAACTTTGGTCCATTGCACTTTCGCGAGTTCTGTTTCAAATGCCAGAATCGCCGCCGCATTTTTTGCGGCTTCTTTGTCACCGGACATCGTCAACATGGTTTCGACGTGCTTCAGATATTTGCTGCGGGTGTCTTTCAGCTTGGCGTCGTCATCTTTCAGGTAGTAGTCGCGATCAGGCAGCGCCAGACCGGATTGACCGATGTCGAGCACGTATTTGGTCGAGTCTTTATTATCCTGATGGATCTGAATATCGTAAGGCGCGGTCACACTGATGCGATTGAGCCATGCCATCAACGCTGGAATTTGCTTCTTATCGGTCAGCGCATCGATTTTGGCAAAATCCGCTTGCAATGGTTTCAAGCCAGCGGCTTCTATGCTTTTCATATCCATGAAGCTGGCATACAGATCGCTGATTTTTTGTGCGTCAGAACCACTGGCGTTTTTGGATTTTGCCAGACCGTCGATGATGGCATGCAGGCGTGGTACGACCGCTTCACGCAAGTCCATAAAGGCCCCGGCAGACGAGCGATCCGATGGAATCTGCGCATTTTTTAACCAGCCGCCATTGACGTGACGGTAGAAGTCTTCCTGTGGTTTGACGGATTTGTCGTTGTACTGAACGTCAATACCAGACTGCAGGGCAGCGACTTTGGCAGGTTCTGCCGCAGATGCACTGGCAGCCCCAGCGATCAGTAATGCAATGGCGCTCAATACCTGCGCTTTGAATGTTGGTGTTTTAATTGCTTGAGTTTTCACTTTTGGTGATCTCCTGTCGGTGGGTGGAACGATAAAAATATCGTCGCCCTAAGGGCTGGGCGCGATAGAAATAAACAGATGATGCTTGAGTGATCGGTCTCATTATTGGCGTAAGGTACTGATCATTTTAACGGTGTGAGTATTTTCGATAGCCGGTCTGGAACCTGATTATTACGTACTAATGCCGGGTATTTTAATCCTTCAAAATAATCGAGCCTGATCGTGCGGTAGTATTCACCATGTCTGACGATCAGCTCTATTGCTTGCTTCTGCGTTTTGGCATTGGTGATCGCTGATTTCAGGGCGTCTGCTTTATAGCTTTTGCCATTAACGGCAATGATCAGGCTGCCGCTCAGGATATTCGCTTTGCCAGCCGGGCTGTTTAATAGCAGGCGAGTGATTTTGCCGGTTTTGTCCAGACTGAATCCGAGCGAATACAGAAAGTCATTATCCTGCGCAGCATCCTCGGTCGATTTGGCATACTCAGACGGCTTCTCGGTGTACACCAGCTTCCAGCCAGCCAGTTCCAGGCTCGCGGTCGGTGTTTTGCTTTGCAAACCTTCCAGCCGCTCTTGCAGGAAATGCCCCCAGTCAAATGGCTGTATCTCATTGAGGGTGCGGATCACATCGCTCAGTTGATAGCTGAGTGGGGTGGTACTGCCGTTGTTGACACCAAAAAACTTGCTGGCAAAATCATTCAGAGAATATTTTTCTGCAGACAGTGCGCGCAATTGTGCGTCAACTTCCAGCCAGAGTAGTGCGCCTTCTCTGTAATAATCTTCATCCCGCTGGAAATCGCTCCAGGCCTGACTGCGGCGACTCACAAATACCGGATTATTGGTAGTGTCTTGCAGATTGCGCCAGTTGCGCCCGCTCTGATGATCGAAATAGGCGGCCACGTTTGCCAGCACATCGCGGATGTGTTCCTGCTTCATTAATCCCGAACGTGCTGCCAATACATAGCCCCAATACTGGGTCTGGCCTTCATACACCCACAGCAGACTATCTTGCATGGGCGTGTTGAAATGCGGTGTCAGCAGATCTGCCGGGCGGCGGAATTTCCCGTTCCATGAATGGGTGTATTCATGTGCCAGTAAATCGCGCCCGCTGGATTTCTTTGCCCAATCGCTGAAATAACCAGGGCGAACGCCATTTTCGCTGGACTGGTGATGCTCAAGTCCTATGCCAGAAAATTCGTCACTGAGTGACAGCAAGAAATCGTAATGGCGATAATGTTGCGAGCCGAACAGAATAGTCGCCTGTTGCACCAGCGCCTGATGCGCGGCGATTCGCTCCGGCGTGGCGTTCAGCGATTCAGGTTTGTCCGCCACCACATTCAGATGCACAGGTACTTTTGCACCGGGATTGAGATCAAAACGTTTGAAATATTTTCCTGCAAATACCGGCGAATCAACCAGTTCTTCCAGCGTGACAGGCTTGAACTGAAACTCGTTTTGACTTTGGCTTTGCCCCTGATTTTGTCTCTGATTCTCACGTTTTTCAGCAAGCTCCAGTGCGCTGCCGAATTGGAACCCGGCCGGCAAAATCAGCGTCGGCTGAATCCGTATCTGGTCAGACGCTGCGCCCGCTGGATACAGAATCATGTTATTCCATTGCACACCAACGATGTCAGGCGTCATTGTAACGCGCCCGAATTTGTCATCAGTCGGCGACAAGAACTGATATTCCGCGTCAAGCTGGCTGACACCTGCAGGAATTTGCAAATGAAAGGCGTACATATTCAACGTGTCGCGTTTCCAGGCAATGGCTTGCTGGTTGCCACTGAAGTGCAGCCCCGCGAGCTGGTTTAACGCACTGTTGGTGCCATGTTTTCCTGGCAACCATTCGGGAAAATACAGTGTCAGCGGGCCAGCTTGCACCGGAATACTCGCCCGGATATTAAAAATTTTCCTGTCCAGATCGCTAGCATCAACGATCAGTTGCACTACGCCCGGATAGGCTTTGTTGACGTTACCGACAGATTCCCCTGCATTCACCTGATTATTGTCAGCGGCTGCGTTCGCCGTTGCCGCAAGAGCGCCACTCGCCATGACGAAACCGCTGAGTAACGATGCGATGAATGGCGCGATGAGTGGGAGCAGTGCGGTCGCTGATGATAAAGGTTTACTGGCAGGCAATCTCATGAAATTGGTTCTTTTCGTTTCTCAGGTCTTTTAGGATTTTTATGGTCTCTGACTTGGATAATATTGGCTACTGATCAATACATGGACTGCGTAAATGAAAATTAGTTTCCAAAACTAAGTTACTATTTAATTGAAAATTAGTCAAAACTTAGTCAAAACTGAATTAAACCTGAAACGATAGAAACATGACTTTCGTTGTCGATTTTCCCGCCGGTAGCGGCTCTTTTCCCGCAATCGTGATTGCCCCGGGCTTACGTTACGCCATGCACAGGGAGTTATTCAGCCTGCTGGCGGATAACGCGGTCACAGCAGGGTTTGCCGTATGTCGTTTTAACTGGCGTTTCTACGAAAGCGATCCGCTCGCTGGCCTGCCATCATCTGCGTTACAGGATGAGTTGGAGCAGCTCAAAGAAGTGATAGGGCAGTTACGGGCAGAATCACGCGTATTGCCAGCGCAAGTCCATGTCGTCGGAAAATCATTCGGTAGCATCGTTGCGTGGCAGGCACTGCGCGACGACGCAGAATTGAAAAGCGGCGTGCTGATGACACCCTTGTTCGATGAAATGCAAGATGAGCAGCCATGCGATGTTACCGACACATATTACCCGGGTCTGCTCGCAGAATCCAGCCCTTTGCAGATCGTCTGCGGCGACAATGATCCTCATTGCAGGGTTGCTAGCGTGCACCGTATTGCGGATCAGGTTGCAGCAAATACCACCTTAACACTGCTGCGCGGTGATTATCTGCTGCAAATTTACGCGCCCGATACGCAGTTACTTGCACATGCGTCTGCAGAAAACATGGCGCTGGCGGCGGATGCCGTCGTGCAGTTTCTGACGCGTCAGCATTCAATATGCTCGACCAATAACTGAACCCTGGTGACGCAGTTGTATTCATTGGCATCGAGCCGGAATGCGACATGCACATGTTCGCTCAGAGTGTCGGTATGGCCGAACCAGATGGCGTCATAACGAACACCTTTTTTCTCCAGCACCAGTTTTAAATGGCGTTCTTTCAGTATGCGTTGCGAGATCAGTTTAAAGTCATCGCAGAACACCGGTGGCGGAAAACCCTGGCCCCAGACCTGGCTATCCATTAAGGCGATAAAGTCGGTGGTGAAATAGGCTTCTTCCAGCGCGCCGTCGGTTTCGATGATGCGTTCTAACTGATGTTGTTGCAACCAGCTTTTTCCTACGGCTTCAAACGCTTGCTGAAATGCGGGTAAATCTTCATGGCGTAAGGTCAGCCCCGCAGCCATCGCATGCCCACCAAATTTTTGTATCAGCGTTGGCGCATGTTTTGAGACCAAATCGAGTGCATCACGCAGGTGAAAGCCCGGGATAGAACGGCCAGAGCCCTTGATTAAGCCATCGCTACCGGGTGCAAAAGTAATGGTGGGGCGATAAAATTTATCTTTGAGTCGCGAGGCGACGATGCCGATCACACCCTGATGCCAGCTTTCGTCGAAGACGGTAATGGTATGGCTGGTTGCGGGCTCGAATTGATCCAGATGGAGCAGTGCAATATCTTGCATGTCACGTTCAATATCTTTGCGGTCGGCGTTGATACCGTTGAGCTCCTGCGCGATTTGCCAGGCACGGCCTTCGTCGTCGGTCGTCAGGCATTCTATGCCCAGCGACATATCGGCAAGACGGCCAGCGGCATTTAAGCGCGGGCCGAGCGCAAAACCCAAATCAAACGGACTGGCATTACGTGGCTCGCGACCGGCGACTCTGAATAGCGCAGCAATGCCGGCACAAACACGTCCGGCCCGCATGCGTTTAAGCCCCTGTGCAACGAGGATGCGGTTATTAGCATCGAGCCGCACGACGTCGGCAACCGTGCCGAGGGCGACCAGATCAAGCAGGGTATCGAGCTTGGGCTGTTGTTGCTGGTCAAACACGCCGCGCTTGCGCAATTCAGCCCGCAACGCGAGTAACACATAAAACATCACGCCAACGCCAGCCAGATGTTTACTGCCGAAAGTGCAATCAGGCTGATTCGGATTGACGATCACTTCGGCATCTGGCAACTGCTCGCCGGGTAAATGATGATCGGTCACGAGTACCGCGATGCCCTGCGCTTGCGCTGCGGCGACGCCGTCAACACTGGCAATGCCGTTGTCAACGGTGACGATGATATCCGGCGATTTTTCGCGTATGGTCAGCGCGACGATTTCCGGTGTCAGACCATAGCCGTATTCAAAACGATTCGGTACGATGTAATCGACATTCGCACCCAGCATACGCAAGCCGCGAATGGCGACCGCGCAGGCCGTGGCGCCGTCACAGTCATAGTCGGCAACGATCACGAGCTTCTTACGTGCGGCGATCGCATCTGCCAGAAAGACGGCCGCTTTTTCTATTTGCAATAAGCCCGATGGCGGCAGCATTGCGCTTAGTTCTGTGCTCAGCTCGGTGTCGTTCAGCACCCCGCGTGCTGCATACAGGCGAGCCAACACCGGGTGCATGCCGTTTTGCCGCAACATTTCTGATTCGCGCAGGGAATAGGGACGGGTGGTAATGCGGGTCATGTTGGCTTCAGTGTGAAAAGTGCTTGCAGGCTGGGTTTGATCCAGAATTGACGCAGCGACCACGGCGTCAGCTTAAAGCTGGCAAGCCGATGTGCATCAGAGCAGTGCAGGGTGATACTGTCGAGCTGGCGGTTTTTTAATGACGCCAACACAGGCGCAAACCAGTCGCTTTCCAATGTCTGTATTTGCGTCAGCCATTGTCCCCAATCGCTATTGATCGCGGGCTCAGTTAAATGTTCAAGTAAGACGAAGGTCGTGTCTGTCGACGTTGTATTGTTTTGTGGATTCGGTACGTTTTGCAAATCCGGCGCAGACAGCAAATCGGCAAACGACTGTGCTGTATCGATTCGCTTTTCTTGTTTCATCAGTATGTCGGCACCACCAGAAAGCCAGACCGAGTTAATGGCTTTTTTTCCTTGTGCTTCACGCTCATCATTCAGCGTATGTGCGAACCACATCATCTGAATTTCATTTTGCAGCTTGCGCCATGCTCTTGCGTGCTCGCCATCCGGCATCCAGATATCGACATTATGGCCGCAGGCCGCATCAGCGCTGGCTGTTTTTAAACCAGTCCAGCCATCAGCGCGCAGAAACCAGGTCGATGCGTCGCCATACTGTAGCGTCATGCCTGCTTCGTCGGTCGCTGTTTTTGCAATCTCAAACAAGACGCGCGATTCTTGTTCTGAGATGTCGAGTCGTCGTTGGTCAGTCAGAACCAAATGATCACGGGCGATATGAATATGCACCGGTTGCAGTGTGAACCAGCGCCCATCGACTGGCTGCAAACCCATGTCCCGCATACGGTTTAACGTGACTGGCGGGTCGCAGTCGTGTGCACCTTGCAGTTCGTTTGCCAGAAAATATTCATGTACCAGTGCTTTGGAAAATGGATCAATGTTCCTGAGTGGTATGCGCTTTGCAGATGCAATCAAGCGAGCCAGCGCAGGCGTTTGCATCGCTTTGAGCAGATCATTTTCCAGTCCGGATGGGGGAATGCTGAACGGCAATATCAGTTCTAAATTTTTCATAGAGCGTATTGTATGGCAAACTTCTGTCTGCCTTAATTCCTTGAAACGACATTTGCAGTGAAAAATCTCTCTTTTGAATGGCTAGTGGGTCTGCGTTACACGCGCGCCGGACGTCGTAGTGGTCGTAACAGCTTCATTTCCTTCATTTCCATGATCTCCATGTTCGGCATTGCACTCGGTGTTGCCGCGCTGATTATCGTGCTGTCGGTGATGAATGGATTTCAGAAAGAAGTCCGCGACCGCATGTTATCGGTGCTATCGCATATTGAAGTATTTGATGCCGCCGGTTCTATGCCGGACTGGAAAAATACGGCACTGCAGGCGCAGAAAAATTCTTCTGTTGTCGCCAGTGCGCCTTACGTTGATGGGCAGGCGATGATTATCCGCGATGATGTGATGCGTGGTGTTATTTTGCGTGGTGTATTGCCTGATCAGGAACCGAAAGTGTCGGAAGTGGCGACAAAAATCAAAGTCGGAAGATGGGAAGACCTGAGACCGGGAGAGTTCAATATTATTCTGGGTACGGCGCTGGCGAGCAGTCTGCACGTCAGGGTTGGCGATAAGGTGACACTGGCAGCACCCGAAGGACAGATGACGCCTGCAGGCATGGTGCCGCGTCTGAAAGCATTTAATGTCGTTGGCATTTTTGACGCTGGACATTATGAGTTCGACTCAGGCATGGGGTTTATGCAGATCGAAGATGCGCAAAAATTTTTCCGCCTGTCTGCACCTTCTGGCTTGCGTCTGCGTATCAAGGATATGTTAAAAGCGCCGCAGGTCGCGCTGGAATTGTCGCAAACCTTGACCGGTGATTTGCTGATCCGCGATTGGTCGCAACAAAACCGTAACTATTTCTCTGCCGTCAAAACAGAAAAGACGATGATGTTCATCATTCTGGCGCTGATTGTGGCGGTGGCTGCGTTTAACCTGGTTTCCACGCTGGTGATGACTGTCACCGATAAACAGGCGGATATTGCCATCCTGCGTACACTTGGAGCTTCTCCAGGTTCGATCATGAAAATATTCATGATACAAGGCGGACTCGTTGGTCTGATCGGTACCGGTTTAGGCGTCGCGCTCGGCGTTCTGGTGGCGTTGAATATTGATGTGATTGTGCCAGCGATCGAACATCTGTTAGGTGTCAATTTCCTGCCGAAAGATCTGTATTTCATCAGTGCTTTGCCGTCTGATCTGCGTTGGGCAGACGTTTGGCAAATCAGCAGCATGGCGGTTGTATTGGCATTTGCCGCAACTATTTATCCCAGCTGGCGAGCAGCCTGCGTTAAACCGGCGGAGGCCTTGCGTTATGAGTAATTTCACAGAAAAAGCAATTTTAAGTTGTACCCAGCTTGGCAAAACCTTCAATGAAGGCGCGGAAGCGGTCAAGGTGTTGCAGGGAATTGATCTGACAGTCAACGCCGGAGAGCGGGTGGCGATTATCGGCGCATCTGGCTCAGGTAAATCGACGTTGTTGCATCTGTTAGGTGGCCTCGATACGCCGACGACAGGTCTGGTTCGTCTTCTGGGTGAAGATCTTGCAAACCTGAGCGAGTCTGTGCGTGGCGTGATGCGTAATCGTTCTTTGGGTTTTGTGTATCAGTTCCATCATTTACTGCCGGAATTTTCTGCGCTTGATAACGTCGCAATGCCCTTGCTGATTCGCCGTATTCCGCGTGCGGAGGCGCGCCAGCAGGCGCAGGCGATACTGGCCAAAGTTGGGCTGGAGCACAGAGTCACGCATGTGCCGGGTGAGTTATCTGGTGGCGAGCGACAACGGGTTGCTCTGGCACGTGCGTTGGTGACGCAGCCAGCATGTGTGCTGGCAGATGAACCAACGGGAAATCTCGACAGCGGTACTGCGCAACAAGTGTTTGCTTTGATGCTGGAATTATCCAGAACATTGGGTACCGCTTTTGTGATTGTGACCCATGATGCCGGGCTTGCCGGACGTTGCGATCGCGTGTTCCGTTTATCGGAACAGGGTCTGCTACAGCAATAAGGTTGCCGAGTCTATGAAGCGGACGGCGACGCAGTTCAATAGCAAGTACAAAAAAACGGGTGCAGCTTGTCTGTTGGTGCTGAGCTCATGGCCTGCGTTCGCGACCACGGAACTGGTGCTGCAATTAGAAACTTCACTGTCCCGGGATACTAATCCATTTCGCTTTTATGACGATCAGGTCGGGGGTGGGCGTAAGCAGGAACAGATACAGCGACTGACCGAGACTGTTAACGCAAGCGATATCCGCGCTGGCGCCATTATCCCTTTGTTGTCTGATCAGACGCGCCTGACTCTCAGCGGCTCTCTCGGAAATCGCCATTACAAGGAATACCGTCAGCTTGACCATCAACCAGGCGCGGCGGACGCTGCTTTTGATTGGCAGGCAGGTAAGTCTGTCAGTGGCAGGGTATATGCCGGTAAAGATAAACGTTTGTTTGAGTACATTAATGGCAGCCTGACGGAGCGGGATATCGCGCATTCGCGCCGTGCTGGTGCAGACGTCAGAATAAAACCAGATGACGACTGGATGCTTAGTGCGAGCCTGTTTCGGAATGCGCTGAACTACGATTTGGGCCTGAACCAGTTATATAACTTTGACGAACGTGGTCAGCAGCTAGGTTTGCGTTATATGTCGCTAACGGGTTCCAGTATCGAGGCAGGGACGCGTTTATCTGAGACCAGTTTTGCCGACAGAACGCCAGAGCAAGTGCGGGATCTGGATAAAAAATACAAAGAAACTGAGCTGTATCTGGATGGTGAGTGGCGCTATAGCATCAAGACCATCACCAGCGCCCATCTGGGGCTGATACGTCGTCGCTATGATGTGTTGCACGAACGTGATACTCGCTTATTTAATGCGATCTGGCGTGGTACTTATCATTACTCAACAATGTTAAGGTTGGATTTGCAGCTATTCGACAGACCATTTACGATCGTTGACCCCTCAATTCTGTATGTGGTCAGTAAAGGTGCGCGCGTTGACGCGTTGTGGAAGTGGTCGGATAAAACTAACGTCAATTTTTCAGCCTTGCTGCAGAATAGTGATCAGGAGCTGATTCCCAGATTGGTCAGACCCGACAATAATTCTTCCCGCAAAGAGAAATTACAACGTATCGGCATTGGTGCGAGTTACCAGTTTGAACGTGGTTTCCGGCTTTTATTCGACAGTTTTTACGAAAAAACAGATAGGGCTGCTGACGATATCAAACTCAGGCAAGGGGTCGTCCGTCTTGGCATAGAATATACGTTTGAGAATTTACCCGGCAGCGCAGCACGATTAGGTTTGCAGCGCTATCAACAATCTTTAAGCGCCACAGAGCCGATACGCGAATGATGTCCTTGTACAAAAAAGCCAGCCGCTTTGCCGCACGCCATCTCGCAGGGCGGTGGATTAATTTGCGCAAGCAACAAGGCGTCGTCAGTTTTTCATTTGATGATGTGCCGGCCAGCGCTTGTCATATTGGCGCAGAAATACTGGAACGCTATCAGGCGCGTGGCAGTTTTTATGTCTGCGGTAAACTAACTGACGGTACAGAACAAGGGCAGACCTGCCATAGCGTTAAAGATTTGCAGAAGCTGGTTGCGGATGGCCATGAAATTGGCTGCCACACTTATTCCCACATGAACTGCGCCAACAATGGTCTTTCTGCTCTGCGTCAGGATTGGCAGCGCAATCAGGCGTTTTTTGAGACGCATCAATTGCCGAATAGGGGATTTGCATTCCCGTTTGGCGCCTACGATTTGCCCAGCAAAATAGCCGCTTCGGAACGATTCTTGTACAACCGCATCACCGGTGGTGGCACACACATAGGAAAAGCGGATTTGTCTGCGTTGCGCGCACAAGCCTTGTATGCGGATAAGACTGATGCTGATACGGTATTACAACTGATTCAGCAAACTGCAAATGAAGGCGGCTGGCTGATTTTTTATTCGCATGAAGTCAGGAATGAGCCTGGTCCATGGGGCACAACCCCGGAACAACTGGAAATGGCATTGCGGATAGCAAGCCAGTCCTCTTGCCGTATTCTGACTGTAGAAAAAGCGATTGATTTTTTTCAATCGTAATTCCCGCTGGGATCGCCTTACTGCACGTCATTTCTTAGCTGCATCTCTAATCCTTGTTGCACATGACATGGAGACACCTGCTCATTGTTGCTGAATTTACAGATGCTTACTTATTTTGCAATCTTGTCAGTTACAATCTCACACTTCCTTTTCGCCTTTTTTAACGAGCAACTTTATGAGCAAACACAGTCAGTTCGCGCTGCTTACCCAACGACGTTTTGCCCCATTTTTTTGGACGCAATTCTTTGGTGCATTTAATGATAATTTTTTCAAAATAGCGCTGTTGACCATATTGACTTATGACGCGTTGAATTGGGCGAACATGGATGTCGATTTGCTGAACAATCTCATTCCGGGCTTATTCATTCTGCCGTTTGTTCTGTTTTCTGCGACATCGGGGCAGTTTGCCGATAAGTTTGAAAAAGGCGGCATGGCGCGGAAAATTAAGCTACTGGAAATTATTATTATGATAATCGCAGCATTCGGCTGGATGAGCCATAACCTGTGGGTGCTGATCGCTGCGGTGGCGGGTATGGGAATACATTCAACCTTGTTTGGCCCAGTGAAATATGCGTATTTGCCGCAGCATTTGCAAACAGACGAGTTGGTCGGCGGTAATGGCCTGATAGAAATGGGAACGTTTGTTGGTATTTTGCTGGGAGAGATTCTGGGCGCAATGCTGGTTACCCACAAACCATGGGGAGTAGAACTGGTTGCTGCTGGTGCGGTCATTGTTGCGGTGATTGGTTACCTGACGAGTCGCAGAATTCCATATTCACCCGCACCAGAACCGGAATTGAAGATTAACTGGAATGCCGCCACGGAAACGGTGCGCAATATCAGTTTCAGCAAACAGAACCGGCCTGTGTTTCTTTCCTTACTGGGAAATTCCTGGTTCTGGTTTTACGGCGCCATATTGCTGGCGCAATTTCCTTCATATGCCAAAAATTATCTGCATGGCGACCATAGTGTTTTCGTGCTGTTACTGACCTTTTTTTCGTTTGGGATAGGCGCAGGTTCCTTGCTATGCGAAAAACTGTCCGGTCATAAAGTTGAAATTGGTCTGGTGCCGTTTGGCTCTATTGGTTTATCGGTGTTTGGCTTTGATTTGTATTTATCCAGCGTCGCCTATATCAATACTTCCGGTGTTGATTTTTTGCAGTTTTTAGAACAGACAGGCAGTTTGCGCATCTTGTTTGACATCGTCATGATCGGTGTCTTTGGCGGCTTTTATATCGTTCCTTTGTTTGCATTAATTCAGACACGTTGCGACCCGAAACATCTGTCGCGGACTATTGCCGGCATGAATATTCTGAATGCGCTGTTCATGGTCGTTGCGTCCCTGTCGGCCATGCTGATGTTGAAGAATGGTTTTACTATTCCACAGATTTTCATGGCGACCGCGATTCTGAATGCGATTGTCGCCATTTATATATTCAGTCTGGTGCCTGAGTTCCTGATGCGTTTTGTGGCATGGTTGCTGATTCAGACTGTGCATAGGGTCAAAACCGTCAATACAGATAGGATTCCACTCGAAGGCGGCGCGGTGCTGGTCTGCAATCACGTGTCTTATATGGATGCGATTGTGATTGGGGCATCCAGTCCGCGCCCGATTCGCTTTGTGATGGATCACAGAATTTTTAAAATTCCGTTTTTGTCGTGGATATTCCGTACGGCGAAAGCGATTCCGATTGCACCGGCCAAAGAAGACCCGTGGCTGATGGAAAAATCGTATATCGATATTGCTCAGGCATTGCATGAAGGGGAGTTAGTTTGTATTTTCCCTGAGGGCAAGCTGACGCATACCGGCGATATGAATGAGTTCAAAGGCGGGATTATGAAAATTCTGGAGCGCTCACCGGTACCTGTTTATCCGATGGCGTTACGAGGATTATGGGGGAGTTTTTTCACACGCGACAAAGGCAACCCCTTTGAGCGTGCATTCCGGCGCGGGCCTTTTTCAAAACTGGAATTAGTGGTTGGAGAAGAAATGGCGGCGTCAGAAGTAACACCGTTGGTGCTGCAAGCAAAAGTAAAACAATTGCGTGGCGACTGGAGGTAAAAAGATGGCTGGCCTGATCAAATCAATATGCGCGTTTGCCACTTTGCTCGCCATCGGCAATCTGCCGGTTGCTGAAGCAGCAACGATAACGCGTTTTACGCCGCAAGGTGAGATTGCTCAGATCCGGCAAGTCAGAGCAACTTTCTCAGAAGCCGCCGTAGCATTTGGCGACCCGAAAGCCGGGGAGCCATTTAACATCAAATGCAGTGGCGATGCCTTCAGCGGCAGTGGTCGGTGGGCTGATGAGCGTAACTGGGTTTATGATTTCACTCAGGATTTGCCGGTCGGTAGCCAGTGCTCATTTACGCTGAAAACTGAGTTTAAAACGAAGTCGGGTGCGGTGCTGACAGGCAAAACCGGTTTTCAATTCAATACCGGTGGGCCGGCAGTGGTACGCACCAATCCGTATGCACAGTCGGATATTGAAGAAGACCAGATTTTCATTCTCCATCAGTCGGGCGTGGCCACTGAGGCTAGCCTGCGCCAGCATGTGTACTGCGAAATTGAGGGCATACACGAGCGGGTTCCGGTTAAATTCATGACTGGCGAGACACGTAATCTGCTGCTCAAAGAGTTTGCCCAGAAAGCGGATGCCAATAAAATTTCGACTATTCAATGCCAGCAAAAATTTCCCGCTGAAGCCGGAGTGAAAATTGTCTGGGATAAGGGAATCGTCAGCACCAGCGGCATCGTCTCTACGCGTGCACAAAGCTTCCAGTTTAAAGTGCGCCCTGCGTTCACCGCGAGTGTTTCTTGTGAACGTGAAAATGCCAACGCGGCGTGTACACCGATTTTGCCCGTACGGATGAATTTCAGTGCAGGCATACAGCGCAAGTTTGCTGAAAAAATCCTGTTAAAAAGTGCCAAGGGATCTGTAAAACCTGAATTGTCCAAAGAGAATGGTGAGGAACTGATCACGTATCTCAGTTTTAAACCACCTTTTGCTGAGAAATCTGAGCTGAGTATTGAGTTGCCTTCCGGTCTCAAGGACGATAGCGGTCGCAGTTTGTCAAATGCGGCACAGTTTCCATTAAAGCTGATGACTGCTGACTTCCCACCGCTGGCGAAATTCCCGGCGGCGCCGTTCGGTATCGTTGAACTCAATGCAGACGCGACCTTGCCTGTGACCTTGAGAAACGTCGAAGCGTCATTGATGGCGCGCTCGGCAAATGGAAAAGTCGCCCCCAGTCAACTGGCTAATCTGAAGGTGGATGAAGATGCCGCCATTATTGAATGGCTGAGCAAGCTGAATCGGTACCATGAGTCGACGATTAGTAAGAACAATCAATTGATAGAAACCCGCAGTATTGGATTGTTGAGTAAAGAAGCAAAAGCAAGCAAGTTGGAATTGCCGGCAACAAATACAGATAGTGTCCGGCCATTTGAAATTGTTGGCATTCCATTTAAAGCGCCGGGTTTTTATGTACTTGAACTTGAGTCGCAAAGATTAGGTGCCGCTCTGCTCGGTAAACCTGCACCGATGTTTGTGCGCACCAGTGCGTTGGTGACGAATCTGTCAGTACATCTGAAATCCGGCAGAGAAAATGCTGCGGTCTGGGTCACCCGGCTGGATAACGGCAAGCCAGTGGCGAATGCCGATATACAGATTTCCGATTGCTTTGGTCGTTCTATCTGGAAAGGGCGATCTGATGTCAATGGCATAGCGATGTTGGTAAAACCGCTCAGCGGATGTCAGAGCAATGAAGCGGGTGCTGAAGGTAAACGTGGCGAGTCAAAAATTAATGGCTATTTTGTGAGCGCGCGTAAGACGGATGAAAAAGGCCGTGCTGATATGGCCTTCGCATTATCGTCATGGAATAACGGTATCGAATCGTATCGCTTCAATTTGCCCACCGAGTTTAACGCTGCCGCGTCGGTGAAAGCGCATACGATATTGGATCGTAGTTTATTCCGGGCTGGTGAAACGGTATCAATGAAGCATTTGATCCGTGCCGAGACGATGCATGGCCTGGCTTTGGTCAAAACAGAGCAATTGCCTAACCGTTTGCGCATTGTGCACCAGGGCTCCAATCAGGAATTTCAGTTTCCTGTCGTCTGGAGAGGGCGTAACGCGGCCGAAAATACCTTCACCATTCCTGCGCAGGCCAAATTAGGCCGCTATGACATTATCCTTGACAAGGGAAACGTTAAACTTGCCGCGACCAATGATGAAGGCGGAAACGAGGACTACCGATATGGTGATCAGACATATTACACCGGTGGTTTCCGTGTCGAGGAATTCCGTCTGCCCTTGCTGCAAGGGCGTGTGATTCCGGCCAAAGGCCCGCACATTACGCCGAAAGAGTTGCCGCTGGGTCTGCAATTAAATTATCTGAACGGTGGCGGCGCATCTGGCTTATCTGTACAAGTGACCAGCCTGTTACGTAACCGTATACTGCACTTCCCAGATTATGAGCAGTTCTCTTTTTATACCAATGACGGTAACGAAGATGAACAAAAAATCGTTGCGAACAAGCTTCCTGTCACGCTGGATAAAAACGGCAGTGGCAAAACAGTATTGAGCGCTTTGCCAGAGATACGGCGTCCGCAAGAGTTACTCACTGAGATGACCTATGCCGATCCGAATGGCGAAATACAGACGATCAGTAGCGTGATTCCGGTGTGGCCAGCGGCTGTCGTCGCCGGTATCAAAAATGAAGACTGGGTATCGGTAAAAAACAAAACCCGCTTTACTGCGATTGCGCTCGATACCAATGGCAAGCCCATGTCTGACGTTCCGTTAGTCATTACAGGTATTGCGAGACACAATGATTCACATCGGCGTCGTATTGTCGGTGGTTTTTATGCGTATGAAAATACAGAATCGAGCAAGGAGTTAGGCCAGCTTTGTAAAGGCAAATCTGACGCACGCGGCTTACTGATTTGCGAAGTTGAGATGACAGAATCCGGCAATATCGAATTGCAGGTCAAAGCTTCTGATAATCAGGGGCGGAGTTCTTATGCAAAAACCTCGCTCTGGGTCACAGGCAAAGGCGAGGTCTGGTTTGATGGTGAGAATCAGGATCGCATGGATGTTTTACCGGAGAAAAAACAGTATAAGGCCGGCGACATCGCGAGCTTTCAGGTGCGCATGCCTTTCCGCTCTGCGACAGCATTGGTTGCGATCGAACGCGAAGGTGTGATCGACACCATGGTGGTGGAATTGAATGGCCGGGATCCGACTATCCGGGTACCAATCAAAGCCAGTTACGGCCCGAACGTCTATGTGTCCGTGCTGGCAGTACGGGGGCGTATGCGTGAAGTGCCGTGGTATTCCTTCTTCAGTTGGGGATGGAAAGAACCCCTCAATTGGTGGAGTGAATTCCGTGAGTATCAGGCACCCGGCGCGACGGTTGATCTGGCGAAACCCGCGTATAAATATGGCATTGCGGAAATCAATGTCGGTATCGCTGCGCAGCAACTCGCAGTAACAGTCAGTAGCGACAAGCCAGCGTATCCTATCCGCGCCACATCAAAGGTCAGCATACAAGTCAGACTACCTGACGGTAAGCCTGCGGCCGGTGGTGAAGTCGCCATCGCTGCGGTAGATGAAGCCTTGCTGGAACTGCAGCCGAATGACAGCTGGAATGTACTGGCCGCGCTGTTGCAACGCCGTAGCTACGGTGTAGAAACAGCCACTGCACAAATGCAGGTGATAGGGAAACGTCACTATGGCCGCAAAGCGATTGCTGCCGGTGGCGGCGGGGGAAAATCACCGACCAGAGAGTTGCTTGATACGCTGTTGCTCTGGAAGCCTGCAGTACAGCTTGATGCCAATGGTCGGGCGCAGATTGATGTGCCACTCAACGATGCCCTGACCAGTTTCCGGATTGTGGCTGTCGCGCAAAGTGGTGATGGCATGTTCGGTACTGGAACGACAAGCATCAAGGCAACGCAGGATCTGCAAATTGTTTCAGGATTACCGCCGCTGGTGCGCGAAGGTGATCATTACAACGCAATGCTGACCGTGCGTAACACGACAAGCCGTGCGATGAAAGTGATGCTGCAAGCAAAAACCAATGGTGCCTCAGCATTATTGCCGGCACAAGAGTTACAGATACCGGCAGGCGAGGCACGTGAAGCAAGCTGGATTGTGGATGTGCCGTTGCTCGGCGCTGATGTGCAGAGTCAGCAATTGCAGTGGGAATTCAGTACACAGGAACAGGGGGCAACTAATCAGGGGGCGAAAGATGGTTTGAAGTTCGTGCAAAAACTGATTCCTGCGACACCGGTGACGGTGCAGCAAGCGACGCTGATTCAGCTTGATAAGCCTTTGACTTTACCGGTGGTCAAACCCGCAGATGGTTTGCCCGGCCGGGGCGGTATCGCAGTTTCTTTCCTGCCCAGCCTGATCAGTGGTAGCGATGGTTTGCGCCGGTATTTTGAAAACTATCCGTACATCTGCCTGGAGCAAAAGACATCAAGAGCCATTGGTTTGCGTGATGCAGGAATGTGGCAGAAGGTCGTCAATGAATTGCCGACTTATCTTGATGCCGATGGTCTGGCGTATTACTACCCGCCTGCCGATAGTGGACAAAGGCTGGGAAGCGATACGCTGACTGCCTACCTTTTGTCGGCAACGCAGGAAGCGGGCTATGCGATACCCGAATCCCTCAGAGATAAGATGCTGCAAGGCTTGCAAGCTTTTGTAGAGGGTAAGATTACCCGTGATTTCTGGTCGCCGCGCAAGGATTTAGATGTACGTAAGCTGGCGGCGCTGGAAGCCTTATCCCGTTATAACCTTGTCCAACCTAGAATGCTGGGTTCGGTGCAAATCACGCCAAACCAATGGCCAACTGGTGCGGTGTTGGATTGGTATCTGATACTGCAAAGAAGCAGCGCCTTGCCGCAACGTAATCTGGCTATGAAAGAAGCAGAACAGATCTTAAGCAGCCGGCTCAACTATCAGGGCACGCGCATGGGGTTTTCCAATGAGCGCGATGATTACTGGTGGTGGCTGATGGGGAATAGCGACGTCAATGCAAATCGTTTATTGCTGGCAATGATGGACAATCCGGCGTGGCGTGATGATTTGCCTAAGATACTCAATGGTACATTGCAAAGACAGGTACGTGGGCATTGGATGACGACAACGGCGAATGTCTGGGGATTATTCGCACTGGAGAAGTTTTCGAAAAAATTCGAAGCTGAAAAAGTCAGTGGTTCCAGTCGCATCAGTTTGCAGCAAGCGGCAAATCCGGCATTGAATTCGCAAACATTTAACTGGCCAGCGAATGGCGATGGTAAGTTGCTGTTGCCGTGGCCGCAGACAACTGCTGCTGATACGAACCTGAAAGCGACGCATGATGGCAAGGGCAAGCCGTGGTTACAGTTGCAAAGTCTGGCAGCCGTGCCATTGAAAACAGCGTTTTCCAGCGGTTACCGGATCACGAAAACGGTGACGCCTGTGGAGCAAAAACAAGCTGGAAAATATCAGCGGGGTGATATCTTGCGCGTCAACATTGATATTGATGCGCAAACGGATATGACGTGGGTGGTGGCAACCGATCCTATCCCCGCTGGCGCGACCTTGTTGGGTTCAGGTCTGGGGCGCGATTCTGCGATTGCGACCGCTGCTGAGCGCAGCTCTGGACAGGCATGGCTGGCATATGAAGAGCGTAGTTTTGACAGCTTCAGAAGTTACTATCAGTTTGTTCCTAAAGGTAAATTCAGTATGTCTTACACGATCAGACTGAATAATGCAGGTGAATTTCATCTGCCATCAACCAGAGTCGAGGCTATGTATGCGCCGGAAATGTTTGGTGAGTCGCCAAATGCCTTGATGATAGTGAAGTGAAACGGTTTTTATCTTTATCCCGACTGACGCAATTGTTCTCCGGCAGCGTTAAGGCGCCTGATTTTTCGGGAAATATTTTGCGTCAGTTCGTTTATTGGCTGAGTGTATTGCTGTTGTTATGCAGTGGCAATGTTTATGCGGTGGTCAGTTATCAGGATGTCAAAGCACGGTATTTATCCTCAGATGCCGTGTTGCTCGACAGGCACGGCGTTATTCTTCAGCAGATGCGGGTGGATGCCAGAGAGCGCAAGCTGGCATGGGTGAGTCTGGAAAATATTTCCCCTGCACTCAGAAGCGCACTGATCGCATCTGAAGACAAACGTTTTTATCAGCATTCCGGCGTTGACTGGAATGCGGTAGCCGCATCTGCCTGGGGGAACTTATGGAATACGAAAACACGCGGCGCTTCCACCATCACGATGCAACTGGCTGGTTTGCTGGAAGAAGATTTACGGCGTCGCTCATCCGCCCGCAGCACGTCACAGAAAATTTCTCAGGCTTTTGTTGCGCAATGGCTGGAGCGTCAGTGGCGTAAAGATCAGATTCTGGAAGCTTATCTGAATCTGGTGCCATTTCGCGGCGAAATCGTTGGTGCGCATGCACTCGCAAGAGTGATGTTCGGCAAGCATCCGAGTGGCATGGATCAGATTGAAGCAGCCATTGCCGTTGCGCTGATACGCGGCCCGAACGCCAGCGTCAGCAAGGTCAGTGAACGGGCTTGCCATATCCTGCGTGAGCAAAACCACCCGGAGTTCTGTGTCAATCTGGAAGGGCAGACTGCGCTGGCCTTTTCTCATCTGAGCAGTAAATCAGGTGCTGCAACCAACAGCATGTACACAACAACGCAGAACGGATTAAATCTCGCGCCGCATTTTGCCCGCAGAGTCCTGACGGCGGATGCACGTCGCGTCACATCGACGCTGGATGCCCGTTTGCAGGCGTATGCGAAAGACAGCCTGGTGCGTCAATTATCTGCATTAGTTGATCGGAATGTCGAGGACGGCGCTATCCTTGTTCTGGATAATGCCAGCGGTGATGTTCTGGCATGGGTGGGTTCCAGTGGCAGCTTATCCGATGCCGCCCATGTCGATGGCGTAGTCGCACTGCGCCAGGCTGGTTCTACCCTGAAACCATTTTTGTATGAGCTGGGTTTGGAAAAACGCCTGATCACTGCAGCGTCGGTGATGGATGACACGCCGGTCAATCTGACGACAAGCAATGGCTTATATATTCCACAGAATTACGATAAGCACTTTAAAGGATTGGTCAGTGCGCGGACTGCATTGGCGTCTTCACTGAACATTCCTGCCGTCAGGATGTTGATCAGCATTCAACCGGAAGTGTTTTTCAGACGTTTGCAAGCGCTGGGGTTGCAACTGCGTGAATCGGGCGATTATTACGGTTACAGCCTCGCCTTAGGCAGTGCTGATGTCAGTTTGCTGAGTTTGACGAATGCTTATCGCAGTCTGGCTAATCAAGGGAATTTTAGTGCTCCTCGATACAGAAATACCGACCCGCGCCCATCTTCAGTGAGAGTGATGGATACAGCTGCGTCCTATATTGTGAACGATATTTTGAGTGACAGAGCGGCGCGGGCCATGACTTTCGGATTAGAAAGCGCGTTGGCGACACGAGTCTGGAGTGCCGTCAAAACCGGTACATCGAAAGATATGCGTGATAACTGGTGCATAGGATTTTCTGAGCGTTACACCGTGGGGGTTTGGGTAGGGAACGCTTCCGGCGCGCCTATGTGGGATGTTTCCGGTGTCACCGGTGCGGCACCGATCTGGCAGGAAATCATGCACTATCTGCACAAAGATAGTCAGCCGGTCAGGGCAGGGAAACGTCTATTGCCCGACGGCGTTGAGCAACGTCACATCAGTTTTTCTGACGAGATTGAAGCCGCCAGAAATGAGTTGTTTTTAAAAGGAACAGCACAGGACAAGATCGTGCGTGCGCACTCAGATCAGATACAGACAAAAATCACCTATCCCAAATCAGGGATGATCGTCGCTGTCGATCCGGACATTCCACCCGAACGGCAGCGCATGCGCTTTGTCTCTGCTGGTGATGGTCAGGTGCTGGTGTTGGATGGGCAACGTTTAAAAGCAATGACTGTCGTCAGTCCACAGCAAGAGAAAACCTCAAAGTATGACTGGTTCCCCATCCCCGGTAAGCATGTGCTGAGTTTGCTGACGCCTCAGGGATTGTTGCTGGATCAGGTCAGCTTTGAAGTGCGCGGAGCAACGCTGGTCTCAAATAAAAAAACGGGCCAACGCTAGTTGACCCGTTCATCTTTGTTAATGCGCACCACCTGCATCAACCGGTGCCGACGATTTTTTCGGTCTGGTCAACCAGACCAGCGCGATCAGGCCGAGAAACATAAACGCTGACAGGTAAAAAATATCTGTTGCGGCCATGGTGCTGGCTTGTACGCTGATGGTTCTCTCCAGAACCGCATACGCAGCGTGGTCAGACATTCCTTGCTGCGTCAGACCTTGCATACTCTGCACGAATACCGGTGAGGCATAGCCAGTGCTTTCAGTGATGTGCGCGTGATGCATCGTGCTGCGACTATCCCACATCGTTGTCATAATTGAGGCCCCCATGCCACCGCACATAATCCGGACAAAGTTGGACAGGCCGGATGCAGCGGGAATTTTTTCCGGTGGCTGACCAGATAAGATGATCGATGTCAGTGGAATAAAGAACATCGACATTGCCGCCCCCTGAATCAGGGTTGGAATCATCAGCGACATCGTATCGACTTCTGTGTTGAAGCGAGCTCTGAGGAAAAAAACCAATGCAAATCCCAAAAATGCGAGCGATGCAACCCGGCGGGCATCCACCTTCGGTAAAATTTTCCCGATGATAGGTGACAATAAAATCGCAAAAATACCAACCGGTGCCATGACTTTGCCTGCTTCAGTCGCGGTGTACGATAACTGCGTTTGTAACCACAGCGGCATAATAACGAGGCTGCCGAAAAACAGGCCATAGCCAACAGAAATAGCAACGACACCCGCGGAAAAATTTCGTCCTTTGAACAAAGATAAATCAACGACGGGATGGTCTTGCCCTTTTTCCCAGATGATGAAGTAAATCAGTCCAACGGCGGCAATCACGGTCAGTAAAATGATTTCACCAGAATTGAACCAATCGAGTTCCTTGCCTTTATCCAGCATCAGTTGCAAAGCGCCGACCCAGATCACCAGCAGAAACAGGCCAATCTTATCAATCGGCAACGCCCTGATGGTTGATTCGCGTTTGTGGTAAATCGACCATGTCGCCCAAGCGGTGAATAGCCCGACTGGAATGTTGATGTAGAAAATCCATGGCCAGGTGTAATTATCTGAAATCCAGCCACCAAGCAGAGGCCCCATAATCGGTGCAACCAGCGTCGTCATACCCCATAGCGCAAGCGCCATCGAACTCTTGGCCGGGGTGTAACTCGATAACAGCAAAGATTGGGACAGTGGGATCATCGGGCCAGCAACCGCACCTTGCAAAATACGCGCCGCGATCAGTGTCTCGATATTCGGTGCGATACCACACAGCCAGGACGACAACACGAATAATAATATCGATGTCATGAACAATCTGACTTGCCCGAACTGTGTGGTCAGCCAGCCCGTTAACGGAACCGAGATCGCATTGGCGACGGCAAACGAGGTGATCACCCAAGTGCCTTGTTGCGGTGATACGCCAAGGTTGCCTGAAATGGCCGGAATCGACACGTTGGCAATCGACGAATCAAGTACATTCATGAACACCGCCAGCGACAGGGCAAGTGTTCCCATTGCCAACTGTGCACCTTTCAGCGGCGGATGCGCTGCATGAGCAGCGCGGGATGCAGTACTCATTACTTTGCCTTGGCGTTAGCCGTATTTGCTGTGGATAAATTAGCGTTGATAATCGAAGCGATGCGTTGCTCAACATCTTTGCCGTTTTGTTCAAATACGCTGGTCTGATAAGCAGGCGTGTTGCGGGCTGCAGCATTTGCCGTGACCGGTGCTCCTTGTTGCTGAGAGATATTGACCTGTACCTGCATGGAAACCCCGATGCGCAATGGATGTGCTTCCAATTCTTTCGGGTCAAGAGAGATACGCACGGGAACACGTTGCACCACTTTAATCCAGTTGCCACTGGCGTTTTGTGCCGGCAGTAATGCAAACGCAGAGCCTGTACCCGCAGATAGCCCAATGACTTTTCCGTGATATTCGACGTCGCTGCCATACAGATCTGAATGCATAGTCACATCCTGGCCTATGCGCATATGGGCCAACTGTACTTCTTTAAAGTTGGCATCGACCCACAGTGAATTCAAAGGAACGATAGATAATAACGGCGCTCCTGCATTGACACGCTGTCCGATTTGTACTGCGCGCTTCGCAATATAGCCGCTGACCGGGGCGGGTAAAGAGGCGCGGTTATATGCCAGCATTGCTTCACGTACTTTAGTGGCTGCACGCAGCACATTCGGGTGCTGAGTGACGGTCGTATTTTCGGTCAGTGCACGGTTAGAGCTTAACTGTTCGCGCGTAGCCAGCAACGCAGCCTCTGCTGTTTTCAGCGCATTTTTAGCATGTTCCAGTTCTTCGGTAGAAATTGCACCGGAGCTGAGTAAAGTCTGACGGCGCGCCAGATCGGATTTTGCCCGTTCAACATCCGTGCTGCGTACGTCGATATTCGCTTGCAGGCTGGCATTGTTAGCAAACAGCACCTTCACTTCACGCACAGTTTGTGCCAGTTGCGCTTCTGCTTGCTCCAACGCAACTTTTGCGTCTGTCTTGTCGAGTTCAATCAAAGGTTTTCCAGCTTGCACCAGTTCGGTATCGTCAGCATGAATCGCAACGACAGTGCCGGCAATCTGCGGTGTCACCTGGATGACGTTACCTGCTGCATACGCATCTTCTGTATGTTCAAAATTACGTGCAACTAATGCCCACCATGCTCCGTACGCAATTGCGGCGATCGCAATAACGGCGGTAACAACGAGCAGGCGGCCGCGGCGCTTGCTTTTGTCCGGCGCAGCTTCAATTGCTGGCGCGGTAGGGGGATTCGTGTTTTGTGCTGGAGCGTTCATTGCGCTGCCTCCGGTTTGTTAGGTGCTGTGAAATTGTTGGATGTTGAATTCGCCGATGCGATGCTTTCGGCCTTGCTGTCATAGCCACCGCCGAGTGCTTTGATCAGATTAATCTGACTGTCAGTGTGGCGAATAGCGATGTCCAGCGTCAATTTTTGCTGTACGAGCAGCGCCGTTTCTGCGGCTAATACAGGGAGCATGTTTGCTGTGCCTGCTTTTTGTCGTTGCTGAGCGAGTTGCAAGGCGGTTCTGGCCGCTTGTTCAGCGATGATCTGCTGTTTTGCTTGCGCTTCACTGGTTTGTAAGGTCTGCAACTGATCTGCGACCTCATGCAATGCATCTGTCAGACTCTGATTGTATGTGGCAACAGCAACGTCGTAGCCTGCGACTTTATTTTTCAATTGCGCGCGCAGACGACCACCTTCAAAAATCGGCAGACGTATGGTTGGCCCTACGCCAACGATACTGCTGCCGCTCTTGACGAAATTGTCCAGACCCAGGCTGGATAAACCGGCAAATCCAACGATATTGATGTTGGGGTAAAACTGATTTTTCGCCAGATCAATCTCGCTCTGACCTGCTTCAACACGCCAGCGTGCTGCAACGATATCCGGCCTTCTTGAAATTAATTCCAGCGGCAGATTGGCTGGTGCCGCAATCGTCATATTTGTCTGCAAACGAGGAGCAGGAATTTGCTGTCCGCGTTCTGGCCCGGCACCTAGCAATGCAGCCAGCTGGTTGCGCGTTAAGGCGATGGCTTCTTTCCAGCTGATGATGTCGTTTTTGATACTGGAAATTTGCAACAAACTTTGTTGAATTTCAGATTTAGTTTCCAGTCCTGCTTTCAGCCTCTGTAACGTCAGTTGATCGATTTTTTCACGAACGGCAAGTTGTTGTTCGCTCAGCGCGAGTTGCTGATATTGGCGCGCCAGTTGCAACCAGCTACGGGCAATCGCACTACTCAATAGCAGCCGGGCGCTTTGTTTTTCTGCTTCAGCGACTTTTTCCTGCGAGACGGCAGTGCGCATTTCTGCGCTGTGTTTGCCCCAGAAATCAAGTTCATAGCTGGCATTCAGTGCCAGCTGATTATTGCTTTCGTAACTACCGGCCAGCGGTTTGGGAATCAGCCCGTGCTCGGTAAAACGTTGGTAAGTGCTGTCCAGACTTGCGTTAACCGAGGGAAGGGTGTTGGCACTGACCGCAGCACTGACTGCCCGTGCCGCATTGATACGCGCGCTTGCTGCCTGCAGAGATGGGTTGTTGTTTAAGCCAGCATCAATCAAGGACTGCAGTTCTTGGCCGCCGATCGCAACACCCCAGTCGCTGGCCGGCCACAGGCCTTGCTGTTGCGCAAATATGCCGGAATTTCCTTCGTTAGCTATCGACTTGAGTTGTGACTGACTTTGTATGCCGTCAAAGCTGACACATGCAGAAAGCAGTGCCAGCACTCCGGCAGCCATCGCATGATAAGCAATATGCTTGCTGTTCATCTTGTTTATCTCAGGAGGTTTCATTTGGTTTGTATGTTCACAGTTGGTATCGCTGCTAATGAATTTAATTGCCTGTGCAATGATTATTTTGACGACTCTAATAAAGGGCGGTTTGCGAGTGCCTTGCGCAACAGACACTTCAGAAAGCCAAGCTCTTCTTCTGAAAACCCGGTAAAGCCGACGTTAAGAACTTCTTTGTAAAGAGGCGGCAGTTGTGCGGCCATTTCTTTGCCACTCGCGGTCAGTTCCAGCTTAAAAAGCCGTTTATCTGCCGGGTCTTGCGTTCTGAGCAGAAAACCCTTGGACTCCAGTTTATCCAGCGTTCTTTTCATTGCAGCCGAATCGATGAATAAGTCACGCGACAGATCCGCCGCAGTATGGCATTTACCGAGACCCAGCATTAAAAAAACGCTGGCTTGTGAATGTGTGATACCACGCGAACGCAAAGCGCCATCAGCGGCGCGGGATAACATCGTTCTGGTTCTCGCGATCAGATAACCCACGCTGTCTTCGACGTGGCTTACATCAAACTGTAAGGAGGATTTTTCGTCAGTCATTTCATTAAATAATCATTGCTTAGGCAATAGTTTATCTCAGGTAAAAAATAATTGCTGGGCGTAAAAAAAGCGCTGCCGTGGCAGCGCTTAAAAAGTATCTTTGAATTATTTACAAGATTTCACTGGCGTGATCTGCCAGACGTGAACGTTCGCCGCGGGCTAAAGTCACGTGACCACTGTGTGACCATCCTTTGAAACGATCAACGACATAGGTCAGACCGCTGGAACCTTCGGTCAGATATGGTGTATCGATCTGCGCGATATTTCCAAGACAGATGATCTTTGTGCCTGGGCCAGCTCGCGTCACCAGAGTTTTTACCTGCTTCGGTGTCAGATTTTGTGCCTCGTCGATAATCAGAAATTTATTGACAAAGGTACGACCGCGCATGAAGTTCAGCGATTTGATCTTGATCTTCGAACGAATCAGATCCTGAGTTGCAGCGCGTCCCCAGTCACCGGCATCATTGTCTGATTTATTCAGTACTTCGAGATTGTCGTCAAAGGCCCCCATCCATGGAGACATTTTTTCTTCCTCAGTACCTGGCAGGAAGCCGATGTCTTCACCAACAGGCACGGTGACACGGGTGACAATAATTTCGTTGTAGGTTTTGGTTTCCAGTACTTGCGCCAGACCAGCAGCGAGCGCGAGTAAAGTTTTACCAGTGCCGGCCTGACCCAGCAGGGTGACGAAATCACATTCAGGATCCATCAGCAGATTCAGTGCGAAATTCTGTTCACGATTGCGGGAAGTGATACCCCAGACACTATTCTTCACATGGCCATAGTCGCGCAGAGTTTGCAGTACGGCGGTTTTACCGTTAATTTGTTTTACCTGACCATAAAATGATGCCTCACCATTATTTGGTTCAAGATAAACAAACTGATTGACCAGCAATGATGGAATTACCGGGCCAGTGATACGATAAAACGTGGTGCTGAGTCCGTTTCTGTTTTCTTGCCAGGTTTCTATACCTTTGCCATGTTTATTCCAGAAATCGTCAGGCAGCTGTACGATGCCGGAGTACAGTAAATCGCTATCTTCCAGAACATGGTCATTGAAGTAGTCTTCTGCTGGCAAACCCAACGCACGCGCTTTGATGCGCATGTTGATGTCTTTCGACACCAGTACGATAGGGCGTCCCGGAAATTCCTGTTCCAGTGCCTGCACGACGCCAAGAATCTGATTATCCGCTTTTCCTTGCGGCAGGCCGCGCGGCAACTCTCCGACTTGCAGCTTGGTCTGAAAATACAGATGACCCTTTGCTTCTTTATTGCCTAATTTAGATAAGGGAATCCCTTTTTCTATATCCTGATGGTCGATGTCACCAACCAGCGCGTCGAGAGAACGAGAAATCTGGCGCGCATTGCGCGCAACTTCCGACATCCCTTTCTTATGATCATCAAGCTCTTCCAGCGTGATCATAGGCAGGTAAATGTCATGTTCCTCAAAGCGGAATAAAGACGTAGGATCATGCATCAGGACATTGGTATCGAGTACAAATAGCTTGATGATTCCTGATTTGTCGGCAGCACGGCTGATGCTCGATTTAACGCGGATATCAGGAATTTTTGCTTCGGTAACAGCGGTAGTTGCTGGCGTAGCAATCTTTGCTGCTGCCGGTGCTGGTGCCGGTATTCGGGTCGCTTTGGCCGGTGCTGTTTTTTGCGTTGAACGAGGACCGGCTTTTGGGGTGGCAACAGGTGTCTGCGCTTTCTTTGCAGTGGCTGCCTGATTTTCAGCGGCTCTGGTTTTTTCAGTGTGGGCGACTTTTACCGCTTTGCTTGGCTTACCTGATTCCGCTTTTGGGTAGTCTTTTGGTGACAATAATGCTGCGGGTTTGGTCGGCATTTTTGGTAATGGCATGAATACCTCAATCAAAAAGTGAGAGCTGTAAAATCAAAAAGCCGCTGTGGCGACCCCAGCTGATTGCTGGTTTTGCCCCTGGCGGCTTCTAAGTATAGAAAATTGGTAGAGTTCAATTAGGTTTTTGCGCTCACGAATTCAAGTACTTCATCAACGTGTCCTGCTACTTTGACACCTCTCCATTCTTTCACTAATTTACCTGTGGCGTCAATCACAAATGTGCTGCGCTCTATGCCGCGAGCCTGTTTGCCGTACATGTTTTTCATTTTCATGACGTTAAACAGCAAACACAAGGTTTCGTCAGGATCGGATATCAGTTCAAATGGCAGATCGAGTTTCTTCTTGAATCCTTCGTGCGAACGCAAGCTATCCCGGCTGATGCCAAAAATTTCTGTGTTTGCTGATTCAAATTGTAGATATAAATCACGGAAAGCAATGCTTTCGGTGGTGCAACCCGGGGTGTTATCTTTGGGGTAGAAATAAATCACCAGATTTTTACCCGCGTAATTACTTAAGTGAAATTCCTTGTCGCCTGTCATGGCAGCAGAAAATTCTGGCACCTGGCAATTCAAAGCGGAAAGCGTGTCAGCCACTGTAATCTCCTTGGTTAGTGGTGGAGAAGGTGTTGCTGGCAGACTATATCAGGGCAACCAGTTCTCCGGATCTTCCAGGTAAGCTGGCCCATGAAAGGGGATATGTCGGCAATTCTTTATCTTTGATAACGTTAAAATAGTCAGCCATAGATATGCAACGATAACCTTGCTTATGCCAGCCTGTCAGCAATTCCTCGAATATGGGGGCGAGTTTTTGCCCTTCAAGTTCTGCATGTAAGGTAAATACATGGTCTCGCAGATTTTTTGTCAGATCCAGTATGTGTGCTGCAATTGTCGAACTGGTCAGCTCCTGACTGTTCACTGTTCGTCCCAGCAATTCATCCAACGTAGGCAGGGTTGTCGGCATTTGTATGCATGACTTTACCTCGTTACCTACTTTTAAACGGTAAGGGCCTGCTTCTGGATTGGCAAGGCTGCCATCGTCAGTCAACATGGCGCGGCCATCAGAAGCGTATTGCATTCCAAATTGATCAAGCTGGGCAAATGCGTGTGCATTCATTTGCCAACCGGCAGCTCCGTGCGTTGCTGGTGTATGACCAAAAATCTGCTGAAATTTCTGCTGCGCTTGTTGCATCTGACCGCATGTCCAGTCTTTGCCGCGCTGCCGGACATTGTCGTGCCAGACGACGTGATCCCAGGTGTGGATGCCACACTCAAAACCGGCATCAGCAACTGCACGCATTTCTGTCGTGCAGTTACCGATGTCCGGCGCAGGTAAGAGCACGCCATACATCAGGGTTTTGATGCCGTAATGTTCTACAACCGAAGTGCGGGATACCTTTTGAAAAAACCCCGGGCGAAATGCCCGGCGCAAGGCCCAGCCGGTATGATCTTTTCCCAGTGAAAACAGAAAAGTTGCTCCAGCCTGATGTTGCTTGAGTATCCGCACCAGATTCGGTACACCTTCCTTAGTGCCGCGAAAGGTGTCGACGTCGATTTTCAGAACGATGTTCGGCATGCTGATCCGTATCAGTCCATCAGCGAACGTGCTTCAGCAACTTGCGAACGATAAGCATCAAAAATATTGCGCATCGTATCTTTCATGTCGGTCGTTGGTGCCCAGCCCAATTCTTCGCAAGTATTGGTGATTTTTGGGACGCGATTTTGTACGTCCTGATAACCTGCACCGTAGTAAGCGCCGGATGTCGTTTCAGTCAGTTGTACTTTTTTCGCTGTTTCTGCGTATTCAGGATACTCGGCAGCGAGTGTCAGCATCATGTGGGCGAGTTCGCGAATCGAGTAATTATTGGATGGATTACCGATGTTGTAAATTTTGCCGGACGCGACACCATTTTTGTTATCGATGATGCGCATCAGAGCGTCGATACCGTCGTCGATATAAGTGAATGCACGTTTTTGCGCACCACCGTCTACCAGTGAAATGTTCTCGCCGCGAACAATGTGACCGAAGAACTGCGTAACTACACGTGAGCTGCCTTCTTTTGGTGTGTGAATATTGTCCAAACCGGCACCGATCCAGTTGAACGGACGGAATAAAGTAAAGTTCAGACCTTCCATGCCATAGCCCCAGATCACGCGATCCATCAGCTGTTTCGCGCAAGAGTAAATCCAGCGTGGCTTGTTGATTGGGCCGCAAATCAGTTCTGATTCTTCAGGATCGAATTCTTCATCGTGACACATGCCATACACTTCAGAAGTCGAAGGGAAAACCAGGTGCTTACCGTATTTCGCAGCCGAACGCACGATAGGCAGGTTGGCTTCAAAGTCCAGTTCAAATACGCGCAGCGGTTGTTTCACGTAAGTGGATGGTGTCGCGATCGCGACCAGCGGCAGAATGACGTCGCATTTTTTCACATGATATTCGACCCATTCTTTATTGATGGTGATATCGCCTTCAAAAAAGTGCATGCGCGGATGGTTGATCAGGTCGCCCAGACGCTCGGTTTGCATATCCATGCCGTAGACTTCCCAGTCTGTCGTTTCCAGAATACGTTTGGACAGATGATGACCGATAAAACCGTTCACGCCGAGAATGAGGACTTTTTTCATGGTGAGTTCTTCTTAAATGTAAATGTTGGGCTATGCCGTATGACGCAGTCTGATTGTGATCAGGCCGCCCCTGTCAATTGTTTCAATTCGTTGACCGGGATAGGTTTTCCATCGCAGTGCAATTCAATTATGCGCAATGCTTTACCATCGCCGCATACGCCAAGGGCGACATTATCTACTACATGCAAGCCTGTCGGCAAATTTCCGGTCGGTAAATTGGATAAACGTGCTTTTTGAATAATGAAATGATGCCCTGACTGCTCGAAAAATGCCCCAGGATAAGGTGGCGCGACAGCACGGTGCAGGTTATATACCTGTTGAGCTGACTGCGACCAGTCTATCCGGCCATCTTCAGGTTTGCGTCCACCGAAATAACTGCCTTCGCTGAGTTTGTTTTCTAATGCTTTGTATTCGCCACTGATCAGGCCGGGCAGGGCGTACCAAAGCGTTTGCTCAGCGGCGACAGTTAATTTTCCGAACACTTCATAGGCAGTGTCGTCCGGCAGAATAGGCACGGCTGTTTGCGCAATAATTTTGCCAGCATCCGGTTTGGCCGCCATTTCATGCAAGGTGGCGCCCGTTTCCGTTTCGCCGTGCAGAACTGCCCAGTTAACCGGGACGCGACCACGGTATTTAGGCAATAAAGAGCCGTGCAGATTGTAGGCGCCGCGTTTCGCCAGCGCGAGCAGATCCGTTGGCAACATGTGGCGATAATAAAAGCTGAAAATGAAGTCAGGCGCAATCGCGGCGATACGTTGCGCCAGGTCGGCGGATTTTGGATCTGCCGGCGTGATGCTCTCAATTCCATGTTCCTGACATAAAGCGGCGACAGACTCAAACCAGATCGTTTCTGTTGGGTTGTCTTCGTGCGTCACGACCAAAGCGATATGAATGCCACGGGCGAGCAGGGTTTTAATGCTGCGTACGCCGACGTTGTGGTAGGCAAATACGACGGCAGTGGGCTGGGTACTCATGTCAGTTTTCCTTCGCTGCAGCAGGCAGGTCTTGCAAAATCGTTTGCACCACGTAACGCGGACGACCGCGCACTTGCTGATAAATACGGCCGATATATTCGCCGAGCAAGCCTATGCCGAACAGAATTACGCCCATCAGGAAAAAAGCAATGGCAAACAAGGTGAACAGACCTTCGGCTTCCGCGCCAAAAACGAAACGGCGTATCAACAGCAACGTCACCAAACCACCCGAAAGCACCGATAGCAACATACCGAGCACAGAAAATATCTGCAAAGGCATGATGGAAAAACCGGTCATCAAGTCAAAATTCAGACGTATCAGACTGTACAGTGAATACTTGGATTCACCCGCTGCACGCTCTTCATGTTCGACCACAATTTCTGTCGGTTTGCGTGAGAAGGTGTAGGCGAGGGCAGGTACGAAGGTGTTAACTTCGCTGCATTGATTAATCAGATCAATCACGTTACGACCATAGGCGCGCAGCATATTGCCCTGATCGGTGATTTTGATGCGGGTGATTTTTTCGCGCAAGCGGTTCATTGCTTTCGACGCATAGGTGCGCCATGCAGAATCCTGACGCTTACGCCGTATTGAGCCCACGTAGTCATAACCTTCACGCATTTTGTCGACCAGCGCGCCGATTTCTTCCGGAGGATTTTGCAAGTCAGCATCCAGCGTGACCACGATCTCACCACGTGTGGCTTCAAAGCCAGCCAGAATCGCCATGTGCTGGCCGTAATTGCCATTGAACAGCACGACGCGCGTGACGTCGGGGCGAAGGCGGAACTGGTCGGATAACATCGCCGCGGTGTTGTCGCGGCTGCCATCGTTGACGAAGACAATTTCATAGCTGATGCCGCGCGCTGCCAGCGTATCGAGAGCCGGATAAAGGCGGCTGAACAACTTGGCGAGGCCTGCTTCCTCGTTGTAAACAGGAATGACCACTGATAGTTCGGGTTTCATCATAAGGCGTGCCAGATTCAAAGAAGGCGGGATTTTACCGCAGACACGACGCGTTCGACATCGGCTTTTGTCATGGCAGGGAACAATGGCAAGGTCACGATCTGACTGCCGACACGTTCTGCAATCGGGAACATGCCTTCTTTGAAGCCACGGGCGCGATACATGGTGAATAAATGAATCGGACGATAGTGGTAGCCGAGGCCAATCTTCACATCCAGCATTTGCTGCATGAAGACCGCGCGGTTCACACGTTCTGGCAGCACAATATGGAACATGTGCCAGTTGGAGTTGGTGAAATCTGCGACCGGCAACTCGGCGCCCGTTTGTGCTTCAAAATCAGGGCCGAACTGCTCGAAATAATATTGCGCCAGTTCTTTACGCTTGGCATTGAATTCCGCCAGATGCTTCATCTGACCGAGGCCAATTGCTCCAGCGATATCGGTCATATTGAATTTTCCGCCCAGCAAATCAACGTCAATCCCATCAATGCCGCTGCGGGTCACGCCTTGCAAACGATATTTTTCGGCGAGGCGCGCTTCTTCTGCGTTGTTCAAGACCAGGCAGCCACCTTCGCCGGTCATGATGTTTTTATTGACCTGAAAGCTGAACGACACAAAATCGCCAAACGAACCTATGCGTTTCCCTTTCCAGGTCGAGCCTATGGCCTGCGCCGCATCTTCGACCACGCGCAAATGATATTTATTGGCAAGTTCGTAGAGCTTATCCATGTCGCAAGGCAAGCCGCACATATGCACGGGAATAATCGCTTTGGTGCGTGGTGTGATCGCAGCCTCAACCCGGTTCAGATCGATGTTATGCGTTTTCGGATCGATATCGACAAACACTGGCGTCGCACCAGTTTCAATAATCACACTGGCGGTGGCGACCCATGAATTTGGCGTCGTGATCACCTCATCACCAGCGCCGATACCGGCGATGCGTAAAGCGATTTCCATGGTGCAGGTGCCGGAGTTGAAAGTACGTACCGGACGACCACCAAAGTATTCAGATAACTGTGCTTCCAACGCCTGTACTTTAGGCCCGCTGGCGAGCCAGCCGGAGCGCAATACTTCCGTGACGGCTGCAATGGTTTCTTCATCTATGCTGGGTTTGGTGAAAGGCAAAAATGCTAAAGAGTCGCTCATATTGATCCTTTAATTGCGTCTGAGACGCGTATGTACTGCATGTTTGGTACGTATTGATGCTGTATCAGTCTAATTATACTGGGTGGAGTATATCCGGATGCCGCTTTGTTTTCGCCGACAGTCAGGCGATTTTTGCGCATACTCCCCTAAATTCCATTAATTATCTCTTCAAATCAGCTCTTCATTAATAAAGCAACGCCAATGATGATGATGCCGATTGCCAGCATGCGTTGTAAGCTCATGACTTCGCCCAGGAAATACCAGGCGCCGATCGCATTGACGATGTAACCGATCGATAGCAGAGGGTAGGCAATCGTCACCGGAATACGCGACAAGCCAATAATCCACACGACAACGGACAGACCATAACACGCCAGCCCGCCAATAATCGGCCATTGGGTTGCGATCTGTACGCCGATATGGAACCAGTTGCTGGCATTGACGTGGATTTCGCCGATTGCGTTCGTGCCTTTTTTCAGCAGCAGTTGCGCTAACGCGTTCAACAGAATGCCGGTAATGATGAAACCGAAAGTATTGATATTCATTATGGTTCTTGTGTTTTTTATTCTTTAAGGGTGAATCGTCGCGATAATCACGCGGCGCGGATCTTCACCAATCACGCGCATCGGCAGGTTTTGCTGTTGGAATTCCTTATAGATATCCGTGCGGACAATCGCAACAGCCGCTTCGCCGCGCTGATTATGGGCACGCCAGCGCGCAACGAAATCAGCGCGATCAGGTATCCATAATTCGGGTTGCTGCTTGAGGCCGAATTCCATTTCATCCGGAAATTCTACCAGTGTCAGCGTGCGTTCCAGATAAAACGGCAGCGCCTGCTCATAACGCCCAACTGCATACAATGGCGTATCCGGTTTCGTCAGTTCGGCTTTCATGGCGGGAATATGCGCCGAGCCAGCGATGTATATCCCCCACGGATCGTGACCGAGGAAGGCGACTTGCCCGGCGATAAATCCGGCACTCGCCAGCAGAATAAGCGCCCAGTCTTTGCCAATATTGCCTTTACCCGCTGCGTACCATGCTGCCAGACCACCAAGCAGCGTCAAGCCCGCAGCCACGTACAGCCACGCGGCATAGCCCTGATACAGAGGAATTTCAAATGCATTCGAGCCAAGTCCCGCTGCTTTATTTACGAAGAGCAGACCCGTCAGCCCTAACAGCGCGAACAGGATGGCAGCGATTTTTAAGGCGCGCGCCTGACATTGATCGACGTAGAAGGCTATCAGCAAGGCCAGTGCCGGGAAAATCGGCAGAATATAGCCTGGCAATTTAGAGCCGGAAATGCTGAAAAAGAAAAAGAAAAACACTGCCCAGACCAACAGCAATTTACGCGGTTGAAAACCATGAGATTGCTCTTTCACGCCTGTCCATAATCCCTGCAATAACACGCCCAGCCAGGGCACGATACCCAGCAACAGGAAAGGAAAAAAGTAATACCAGGCACCGCCACGGTTGTGCACGCCACTGGTGAAGCGTTGAAAATGTTCGTGAATGAAAAAGAAGTGTGGATGTTCTGGATTTTTCAACGCAATTAAAATGAACCAAGGCGCAGTAATCGCAAAAAACAGAATCAAACCTTTGCCCATATGCAGGCGTGTCCATAACGCCAAGTCTCTGGTCAAAAGGGTGTAGATCACCAGCACGGCGCCAGGTAACACAAAACCAATCAAGCCTTTCGACATCGTTGCCAATGCCATTCCAGCCCAGCACACCAGCATCGCGTTGCGGCGTTCAGTGTCGCTGACGCCATCGCGTTGCCCGACTAACAGGCCGCACATGCAGAGCACCATCATGCCGGATAAACCCATGTCCAGCGAGTTGACGTGACCCATGCCCGCCCAGTAAAAGCTGGAACCCAGTACGAGTGCCGCGATAATCCCGACACGACGGCTGAATAATTTATTTCCGGTATAAGCGACAGAGGCAACACCGATCAGGCCGCACAGCCCGGTCCATAAACGTGCCTGCCAGTCGCCGAGGCCAAACACTGCAAAGGTCAGGGCATTCATCCAGTTTTGCAGCGGTGGCTTCTCGAAATATTTGATGCCGTTCAGGCGCAAAGTGATCCAGTCACCGGTTGCCAGCATTTCGCGCCCCATCTCGGCGTAGCGGCCTTCATCAGTCGGCACCAGGGTTCTGGCACCCAGCATATAAAACCAGATAATCAGGAAACCAATTGCCAATGCCCATAAAGTGCGCGGTGAGTCGAATGGTGATTGTGCGTTCTGCCCTTGATTGTGCAAATTCATGTGTTCTCCATCACCATTGCGAGCGCGACTTTGCGGCCTTCCGCCATCAGAATGTTATAGGTGCGGCAAGCTGCCTGATTATCCATACATTCAACACCGATGCGCTGCGCTGTCAGTGCTGCAATCAGGCGTGGATGGATGAAGCGTTGTTTGTTGCCCGTGCCTAAAATCACGACATCGGGTTTGGTCGCATCTATTTGCGCAAAATCATCAGCGCTCAGGGCGTCAAAGCTGCTGACCGGCCAGACGACAGGCTTTGCTTCGGGTAAAACAATCAGACTATGACGATACAGAATCGCGTTGATTTCAACGCTGTCTTGTTCGTAACCTGTGATGGTTTGATATTGTTGTGTCGGTGTGGAATGCAGCTTCATCTTTTCGTTCTGTCTATGAGGTAAGCCATGTGAGTGCGGCATTGTAACTTTTTTTAACAGAGAGTTCTTTGCTTTCACCTTGCTTGCGCCATCCTTACTGCGCGTCAAAATCCCTCGTCTGAAAATATCTTGCGGAAAACTTGCACCATCATGAATCACTATTGTGGTAAAGCCGCATTTTTTACGATCTTTAAAGAAAATCTCAGACGCCAATCAATGCGATGTTGCTGTTTTCTGTTACGCTGATTTTGTGGCTTTTTGTTGTTTTTATGATATCTAAAATAGGAATCATCTTTCACGGAGGAAGTGATGTGGAATATTTCGATACGCGCGCGTCTTAATTTTGCGATGTACGGACTTGGCACCTTATTACTGCTGATCGCTATTGGCGGATTTATGGGAGTGAGGAAGTCAAATCAGTCATTGCAAACGGTCTACGATGACAGACTGGTGGCAGTTGGTCAGCTAGATATCGTGATACGAGCCATTCTTCGCAATCAGATCGAACTGGCCAGCGCCTTGTCCGTTCCGCCAGAAGCAATCCCATATTACCTTGATGAAGTCAAAAAAAATAAGGCGATAGCAGACAAAGAGTGGGCTGATTACATGGCGACGTATCTGACGCCGGAAGAAAAATTGCTGGCCGATCAGTTTGTGCAAAGTCGTTCGCGGTTTCTGGAAAAGGGACTGGTGCCGACGGTGAAAGCCTTGCAGGACAAAGATCAGAAAACTGCAGCCGAATTATTCCAAGGGTTCGTAAGGACTGAATTTGAATCGGTCAAAAAAAATATGGATGCGCTTTTGGCATTGCAACTGAGAGTGGGAAAAGAAGAATATCTGGACAGTCAGGCGAATTATCAGCGTTTTATCTGGGTGGCAGGATGTATTGTGACGCTGGGGCTGCTGGTTGCCATTGGTATGCGTTTCTGGTTGGTGCGTTCGATTTCTGAGCCGTTGAACCGCGCCGTGGATTTTGCGGATGCGATAGCGGGTGGGGATCTGACGCGTCAGATCCGGATTGATTCCCATGATGAAATCGGCGGATTGCTGCTCGCATTACAAAAGATGAGTCATAACCTCCAGGAAATTGTGCGGAAGGTCAGGCACGGAACCGAAACAATTACCACAGCCTCGACAGAAATTGCCAACGGTAATTTAGACCTTTCCGCGCGAACTGAGGCACAGGCAGGGTCGTTAGAGGAAACGTCTTCGTCTATGGAAGAACTCAACTCTACTACCAGACAAAACAGTGATAATGCGCGTCAGGCAAATACCCTTGCTGCGTCTGCCTCCGCCATCGCAACCAAGGGTGGGGAAGTGGTTTCCCGCGTGGTCGATACTATGGGTTTCATCAATGCGTCATCGCAGAAGATCGTCGATATTATCAGCGTCATTGACGGTATTGCTTTTCAGACGAATATCCTTGCGCTGAATGCCGCCGTCGAAGCGGCGCGCGCCGGTGAGCAGGGCAGGGGATTCGCAGTTGTGGCATCGGAAGTGCGCAACCTGGCGCAGCGATCTGCCGCAGCCGCCAAGGAAATTAAAACTCTGATTACCGATTCGGTTAGCAATGTCGAACAAGGTAACCGACTGGTCGCCGATGCGGGCAATACGATGCAAGAGGTGGTCAGCAGTGTTCGGCGGGTGACGGACATTATGAGTGAGATTACGGCCGCCAGTCGTGAGCAGGAAATCGGAATTGAGCAAATTAACGAGGCCTTAATTACGATGGATGGCGTGACTCAACAGAATGCTGCGTTGGTGGAGCAGGCTGCGGCCGCGGCCAAATCGCTACAGGATCAGGCCGAAGAACTGGAGCGGGTCGTCAGCGTATTCAAACTGCAGCATCAGCAGGTGGTAAACACGGCTGACGGGCGCGCTCCGCATAACCGGAAGCTTACTTTACTCGCAGGCTGAATGACGCATTGAATTTATCTTAATCGACTTAAAAAAACAGACCGGACATCATATGTTGACCGGTCTGTTTTTTTCATTGTTTTCCTTCGCTGGGATTCCGCTCATAAAAAACTCAGCAATCCCATTGATCTCAGTAATTCATCAGAACTCTTCCCATTGATCGGCATCCCCTTTCTTTGGTGGCGCCTGCGTTGTCAGCGTTTTCTTTGCTGGTAAGGTTTTTACGATGTTGCGTGCTGTCTGACGCGGTGGATTTGCCTTGCTGGCTGGGCGTACCAGTTTAGGTTTCGGTCTGGCTGTACTACTGCTGCTGATGGGCGTGGCAGTTTCATTTTTTAATTGAAAGATACTGACGGCACTCAGTAAATGCGCCGACTGTTCCTGCATCGCTGCGGCTGCAGCAGCTGCCTGTTCCACTAAGGCAGCATTTTGTTGGGTGACGTTGTCCATTTCAACGATGGCCAGATTTACCTGGGATATACCTGCACTTTGCTCGGTGGTTGCTGCAGTAATTTCCGCAATAACATCGGTTACTTTACGTACGCTTTCGAGAATATCGTTCATCGTTTCACCTGCCTGATCGACCAGCTGGCTACCGTGATTGACGCTATCTACAGAGTCATTTATCAGCGCTTTAATTTCTTTTGCTGCTGTTGCGGAGCGTTGTGCGAGGTTACGAACTTCCGATGCAACAACCGCAAAGCCGCGTCCCTGCTCACCTGCGCGTGCTGCCTCGACGGCGGCATTTAACGCCAGGATGTTCGTCTGGAATGCAATGCTGTCAATCACGCCGATGATGTCAACAATTTTTTGTGATGAGGCATTGATGACGCCCATCGTGGAAACGACTTCTGCAACGACAACACCACCTTTCTTCGCCACATCTGACGCACTCAGAACGAGTTGATTTGCCTGGCGTGCGTTATCGGCATTGTGCTGGACGGTGCTGGTCAGTTCTTCCATTGATGATGCAGTTTCTTCGAGTGAGCTGGCTTGTGATTCGGTTCGGGATGATAAATCCATATTTCCTGAGGCGATCTCGGTAGACGCGCTGGAAATCGCTTCTGTCCCGGTACGTACATCACCGATAATTTTTGCGATACTGTCACGCATCGCCTGTATCGAGTACAGCAGGCTGGACTGGTCGTTGGCTTTCAGCTGTATATCTGCCGTCAGATCACCTTCCGCAATTTGTCGGGTGATTTCTGCGGCATAAGCTGGTTCACCACCGAGTTGCGACAACAGTCCTTTTGCGATCAGTAATGAAATAAGCAATAAGATGCCAGTGAGTATTGCAGCTCCGACCGAGGACGAAAGCAGTCTTTCATAAAATGTGGCATTAACGGAATCGATATAAACACCCGAGCCTATGACCCATCCCCAGGGTGTAAAACCCTTAACGAACGACACTTTTCCCACCGGAGTCTCACTACCAGGTTTTGGCCACATATAGAAAACAAATCCTTCGCCGTGGTCTTTCACCGTTTGTACCATCTCGGCAAAAAAACGTTTTCCGGTAGGATCTTTGTTTTCGGACAAATCAGTGCCATCGAGCGCAGGTTTAATAGGATGCATGACCATGCGATTGTTTATGTCATTGATCCAGAAATATTCGTCTGTCCCATACCTTAATGCCCGCACAGCATCTTTAGCTGCCTGTTTCGCGTCGGCTTCCGACATTTTGTTTTTGCTGGACAGATCGTAGTAATGCGCGACGAGTTTTTCAACGGTTTCTACCGTTTGCCTGACATTACTTTCACGTTCATGCAGAAGCATGGCTTTTTCGGAAAAAAGAAACAGTCCTGTTAAGACAATAATGCCTAACACCGCACTGAGGATAATGATGCGTAGCTGTCGGGCAATGCTCAGCTTCTGAATAACTGATAGTACTGACATGGTGTCTCCAATCAAAAAAATTTAGTTGCTTTAGCACATCTTTGCCAGTTTTGATACTACTCCGCTTTTGTAAAATGGAATAAATAATTAACAATCTGTGGCAATTGACATTTAATTTCGAATATTCCACTGTTATTGATCTTGGGTTGATGTGAAAAACATCAATTCTCTGCATGAAATCACGGTTGTGACATGGTTTTTTCGAAAACGAATTGATCAAACAGGACGCACTGTGCAAAAATGTTCCGTTTCGCAATGCAGCAAAAGTAGATGTCGTTTAAATGTCTGTGACTTTGCTGGCTTGCATGCTTATCGATTAAGGATATTTTTCAGTGCGCCCGATACAGAAATCACAAAAGTTAGCGAACGTTTGTTATGACATCCGTGGACCGGTGCTGGAAAAAGCCAAGCAGATGGAAGACGAAGGGCACAAGATCATTAAGCTCAACATCGGCAATCTGGCCGTGTTTAATTTTGATCCGCCGGATGAAATCGTGCAGGATATGATCCGCAATATGCACAATGCTGCGGGCTATACCGATTCCAAAGGTATGTTCGCGCCGCGTAAATCCATCATGCACTACACGCAGGAGAAATTTATTCGCGGCGTGACGATAGAGGATGTTTACATCGGCAATGGTGCATCCGAACTGATCGTGATGGGTATGAATGCTCTGCTCAATAGCGGCGATGAAGTGCTGGTACCGGCACCGGATTATCCTCTGTGGACTGCGGCTGTGAGTTTATCAGGCGGCAATCCTGTGCATTATGTCTGCGATGAAAGTGCCGACTGGATGCCGGATATTGACGACATCAAGAGTAAGATCACACCGAACACGAAAGCGATCGTCGTCATCAATCCGAATAATCCTACCGGTGCCTTGTATCCGGTCGAGATTTTGCAACAAATCGTCGAAGTCGCCCGTCAGCATCAGTTGATCGTGTTTGCCGATGAAATTTACGATAAGACTTTATACGACGAAGCCGAGCATGTTTCGATTGCTTCGTTAGCAGATGACGTGTTGTTCCTGACGCTCAACGGCCTTTCTAAAAACTATCGTTCTTGCGGCTACCGTGCTGGCTGGATGGTGGTTTCCGGTGAAAAGCGTCACGCTAAAGATTATATTGAAGGCCTGAATATGCTGGCCTCGATGCGCTTGTGTGCGAATGCGCCGGGACAGTTTGCAATTCAGACGGCGCTGGGCGGCTATCAGAGCATCAAGGATCTGGTCGGCCCTGGCGGTCGTTTATTGCGCCAGCGCGATCTCGCGCATAAGTTGCTGACGGCGATACCAGGTGTCAGCTGCGTCAAGCCAAAAGCAGCGTTGTATATGTTTCCGAAACTGGACCCCGAGATTTATCCGATCCGGGACGACCAGGAGTTCATACATGAGCTGCTGACCGAGCAGCGTGTATTGTTGGTGCAGGGAACAGGTTTTAACTGGATCAAACCTGACCACTTCCGGGTGGTATTCTTGCCAAACGCGGATGATCTGACTGAAGCATTCGGACGTATCGATTATTTCCTTGAGGGATATCGTAAGCGTCACGGTACTAATTAATTCCAATTTACTGTTTAAAAATCATATGAAACCCATCAAAGTAGGTCTGTTAGGTATAGGCACTGTCGGTTCCGGCACTTTCAACGTCTTGAAGCGTAATCAGGAAGAAATTACGCGTCGCGCTGGCCGTTCAATTGAAATTGCGATGGTGGCAGATCTGAACATTGAGCGGGCACGTGAACTCACGAATGGTGAAGTGGAAGTCGTCAACGATGCCAATCTGGTTGTGAATAATCCGGATATCGATATCGTGATTGAACTGATCGGCGGTTATGGCATCGCCAAAGACCTGGTGTTGAAAGCGATTGCGAATGGCAAGCATGTGGTGACTGCAAACAAGGCATTGCTGGCAACGCATGGCAATGAGATTTTTAAAGCGGCGCAGGAAAAAGGCGTGATGGTTGCTTTTGAGGCCGCAGTCGCCGGTGGCATTCCTATCATCAAAGCGCTGCGTGAAGGGCTGACGGCCAATCGTATTCAATGGATCGCTGGCATCATCAATGGCACAACGAATTTCATTTTGTCGGAAATGCGTGACAAGGGGCTGGACTTCAATACTGTGCTGAAACAGGCACAGGCATTGGGCTACGCGGAAGCTGATCCAACCTTTGATATCGAAGGTGTGGATGCGGCGCATAAAGCGACCATCATGGCATCGATTGCGTATGGCATTCCTATGCAATTCGATAAAGCCTATGTCGAAGGCATCACCAAGCTGGAAGCCAGCGACATCCGTTATGCCGAAGACCTTGGCTATCGCATCAAATTGCTGGGTATTACCAAACGCACACCGGAAGGCATAGAGTTGCGCGTGCATCCGACGCTGATTCCTGAAAAACGTCTGATCGCCAATGTGGAAGGGGCGATGAATGCAGTGCTGGTGCAAGGCGATGCCGTCGGTGCGACCTTGTATTACGGTAAAGGTGCAGGTGCAGAACCGACTGCTTCAGCGGTGATTGCCGATCTGGTTGACATCACACGTCTTGCTACCGCTGACCCTGAACATCGCGTGCCGCATCTGGCGTTCCAACCGGCCGCGATCAGCGATCTGCCGATTTTGCCGATGTCAGAAATCGTCACCAGCTACTATCTGCGCATGCATGTCGAAGATAAGCCCGGCGTGTTGGCAGATGTGACCCGCATTCTGGCTGATCTGTCGATTTCTATCGATGCGATGCTGCAGAAAGAGCCGGGCGAGGGTGAAACCCGCACCGACATCATCATCCTGACGCACCAGACTAAAGAGAAAAACATCATCGCGGCGATAGGAAAAATCGAAGCACTGGCCACTGTCACTGGCTCAGTTATCAAGCTGCGTCTGGAAGAGTTGAGTTAAGTTACACCGCATAAGATTATTGATGACTGTCACCACGAAATAGCCGTCATCGCAGGTGTCGCACAGAAAAAGCGCGTTCATGAAATAATGAGCGCGCTTTTTTTTTCGGTCTGATCCTTGATCCGATGCGGACGCATAGACGATGAACTAAAACAGAAAGAGACGTGCAGGTGAAAGCTTTTTCGCTCCCCAGATTGCTGGCGTATGGCTTGTTTGGCTTTCCACTGGCCTTGCTCGCCTTGCCGATTTACGTCTACGTGCCACAGTTTTATGCCGAGCGTTTCGGCATGTCGCTGAGTCTGATTGGCTCTGCACTGTTGGTCTCGCGTGTGCTCGATGCTTTTTTTGATCCGTTGCTTGGCGCCTGGATAGACAAGCGTCCGGCGAATCAGGGATACGGGCGCTTTATTCTTTATTCTCTGCCGCTGCTGATTCCTGGTTTTTACGCACTGTTTCATCCGCCAGCGGCAACGATGGTGACGCCAATTCTCTGGTTTTTCTGTGCCTTGCTGATGGTGTATGCCGGATTCAGTCTCGCCAGTATCGCCTTTCAAAGCTGGGGCGCCGCGCTGACCCAATTGCCCGGTGAGCGTCTGCGCCTGACTGCGACACGTGAATTATGCGGCGTCGCCGGTGTCGTCACTGCCGCTTTGTTATCGCAATTCGCTGATATTTCGTGGCTGTCTGCGGTGCTGATCTGTAGCTTGCTGATCGCCACCTTTTCGTTGCTGCGTTTTACTCCTGACATGGTCAATCGCCATCAGGATCAGCAAAGTAGCCTGCGTTGGCGTCATTTGTTCTCGAATCCATATTTTCGCTCATTATTTCTGGTCTTTGTACTCAATGGTATTGCGGCGGCGATTCCAGCCACCTTGTTTTTATTTTTCGCCAAAGACCGGCTGCAACTGGCAGCGCATTCCGGTGTGTTGTTGCTGCTGTATTTTGTCGCTGCCGCGATGTCACTGCCGTTGTGGGTCAGAATTGCGCAGCGCATCCACGAAAGTCGCGCATGGTTGCTGGCGATGTTGTTATCGGTGCTGAGTTTTATCTGGGCTTACAGTCTGCAAGCGGGCGATCTGACTGCCTTCGCGGTGATTTGCGTGTTATCCGGTCTGTGTCTTGGTGCGGACCTCGCTCTGCCGCCCGCCTTGCTGTCGGGCGTGATACGCCAGGCGGGGCATAGCGAACGCTATGAGGGGAGCTATTTCGGCGCGTGGAACTGGGCCAATAAAATGAATCTTGCACTCGCCGCAGGTTTGTCGCTGCCTTTGCTCGACTATCTGGGTTACACGCCGGGCATCAGCTCCGGCAGCGGATTGCAAGCACTGTCATTTGCCTACGCAGTCTTGCCCTGCGTGCTCAAGTGCCTGGCTGCTTTGGTGTTGTGGCGAGCGCCGTTGCGTAAGGTTTGATTTTGCAGTCGCTTTCACGTTTCGACGACCGTGTTTGTTAATCTGAGGTCGGCAATTGCTCGTGCATGTTTAATATCCGTTGGGACTGCGGGCGACTGTAACGTATTTTCCTAAAATCAAGCAATCGCGAGAATTTTTAGGGGATTAAATTCCCATATTGTCTCGTAAGCAATGATGCTAAGATAATATTTATACGTAGCTCAAGCCTTTTAGCTCCGTACGAATGAAAAAACCTACACACCAAAACCAATATCGCCATTTTGATGAAAAATCCCAATCCTCCCGAATTTATCGTCCTCTATCGCTGTAAGATCAAGCCAGGCATGGAGGATCAGTTTATTGAAGGCTGGTCGCAAGGTACTGCACTTTTCCGAGAAATGGGTTCATTAGGTTCACGTCTACATCGGGGTTCAGATGAACTCTGGTATGGGTATGCTCAGTGGCCAAGCGCCGAGGCACGTAGCGATGCGTTCGGGAGGTCTCTGAATTCACCTTGGTTTGCTATGATGCATGAGGCAATTGAGATGTCGCTTCCAGAAATTATTCTCGAACCAATCTCAGACTTCCTTGTGTTACCGATCGCAGCAAATTGAGCTGGAAGTCTAAAACGTAAAGCGAAAAGTGAGCTACATTCACGCGAGAATAATCAAAGCGATATGGCCTAACTGTTCATCAGCGAAGATGTCTACGATATATTGAATATTAGTAGGAACGTTGAGCTTGGTTCCTACCTGCATCGTTTCATTCTTTGATCTAAATTCATCTTAAAACCGAAGCCATTGTAAATTCAGCGCAGGATTTTTTCGTGGAACTCTGCCGGGTAATCCTGGTGCATTTTCACCAGCGTTGAGACGCGGGTGCCGTAGTTGGGTGAGACGATGCAGGGCGCGGAGAGCAGGCGTTCCATTTCAAACGAGACGCCAGTATCCGGCAGGCGGCAATCGGGAGCCGGATTCGTATTGGCCAGCATTTCGAAGAACGCGTCTTCTGGTGCAAGCTGGCAGAGAAGGCTGCAGAATTCTGCTTTCGTCTTGATGACTTTGTGCCAGCAGGTGTCGAGCGCCGCATTTGAAATGCCGTAAATGCCCGGCGCCAGTGGTAGGCCGTTACGCGGATCATCGGTGTGGCGGTTCGAAAACCAGATCAGGTCTTGCGCGTCACCGACGAGCAGGTTAAAGCCATTGTAGTGATCGACCTTGCCGCGTAATTGATCGACATAATCCTGCGCAGCCATGTCATTTTGCAGATAGTCAGAAACAAGAGCTCCACGCGAAGGTGCATCGTCACGTTTTTCAGAAGGCGCGCGGACGTTGGTGATGGCGGCAAATTTTCTGGCGGGCGCATCGGCTTGCGGGCTTTGTATTCCCAACCAGGTGCCCCCGGATTGCAGATCGCGCCCTGCATAAATCTGCGGATGATCTTGCCACCAGCCTGCGGGCGCCGCCGGGCGGTCATAGAATTCATCGCGATTGGCTGCGACCAGCAGCGGCGTGGCGGGGAGTAACTTCCATGCAAAAACGATCAGGCACATACATCTACATCCAAAAAATATTCAGTACGACGTTCACTGTACTGCAATTCAGCTAAGCCCGTTTGCTGCACCAGTTTTTCCAGCAGCGCGGAAAAATCACCGGGCACATTCGCGTACATCTCCATCCAGGTGTGCAGATCATTCGCAGATTCAGGGCGTCGTTGCAATTTCCCCCTGATTCCCAATCGCGCCAGTACGAGTTGTTGCAGGGATTTTTCTGCCGCGATCACTTTTTCCTCCAGCGCGGTTCCGGCTTTGAAATAAATATAACAATCCATCGTGTGTTTTAAGGAAAAAGGGGGAGTATCTGCCAATTTACCGCTAATGTCCGCATAGAATAAGGGCTGTAAAAAATACTCCGGGGAGTATATTTTTTCCTTGAAATCACTTTTCTGAGCTTGTTTTGCGCTTATTTTGGGCGGACGAGGTCTGGATAAACGGCAGATTTAACGCGTGATATCGGTGATCTCGTAGGGTAATGGCAAGAGTTGTGCCAGCGGGCCATCAATGCTGCCACAACGGATCATGCCGCTTTCCTGATCTGCCAGCGTCATTTCGATTAAAGCCAGACTATTGTTCTCATTGATTTGTTCCGCATTCACGATCACGCCGCAGGGCTGTTTGTTTTCGCCAGCATTGGTATCGTCGCCATCGTTGACATGAAAGACATCCATGCCGTCCGTCAGCCCGGCCGCCGGAATCTGCGCCAGCGTCATGCGGCGTTTCAGCTTGCCCAGGTACTGGCTGCGGGCAACGATCTCCTGACCCGGGTAGCAGCCTTTTTTGAAATTCACACCGCCGACCAGTTCAAAGTTAATCATTTGCGGCACAAATTTTTCCTGCGTATGTTGATTGATGTGCGCGATGCCCGCCTGAATCTCACTCAGATTCCAGTCGGCGGTATTGGTCGGCTGTAATTGTGAGCTGAGCGAGCCCCAAATCGCACCGGCGTTCTCAGCAGGACAGAACCATTGATAGCGGGCGACGTTCAGCACATCGGCACAACGGATCAACGTGCCGTATGTATTGCTGACATGCGCGTTGACCACAGGTAGAGCTGGAAACCAGTTGGTCAGCACCTTTGCTGCCTGTGCGCCGCCGAGCGCGAAACTGACATACTGATCGGTGACATCGTTGAGTTTTACCTTGGCGCGCAGAACAAACATGGACAATCGTTTTTGTACCGGTGCCTGTATAGATTTGGACAGTTGTAAAACGATCGCTGCATCGGTCTTCCAATATACAAAGCTGGCCAGCATCCGCCCCTTTGCTGTGCAATACGCGGCGCGGCGAACTTCACTCGCGGACAAATGTTCTACGTCATTGCTAAGCTGGTTGTGCAAGAAGCTGGCGGCATCGTCACCGTCGGCTCGAATCAGGCCGGTATCCGGCAGCAGTGTCACGAAGCCATCTTGAAATGCTGCCTTGTTCCAGACCGATGCTTGTCCGCTGAGTTTGCCATCGTTGATCTGTAGATGCTGTTGTTCTGTAAATTCTTGCCACATGATTAGATTTACTTTCTGCTGAACTGAATGAAAACCGACGGCATCTGCGCTGTCTGCGCGCGTTGCCTGCTGACGGTATTTTTGATGAATTATAGTAGCCTCAGCAAATCTTGGTGCAGCAGGCGCATTTTTTGCTGCCCGACAACGGCAGGATCAGAGAATAGCCTAGCGACTTGCGTTACACTACGCGCCTCAGATTTAATTGGCATATGATTTCCGCCATCTTTTTTTTCGCCATCGTTCCGCTATCAACCCACGCGCTTGTATGAGACTGATCAAAACTCTTTTTCTGTTGTGTCTATTGTCAGGCGCCGCTGCAATTGCAGGCTTTATTTACTGGACTGAGCAACCGATAGCGCTGACGTCGGCATCCGTCGAATTTACGATCAAACCCGGTAGTGGCGTTCGCAGCGCAACGAAACAGATACAGGAAGCGGGCATTCCATTGCCGCCGTTTGCATTTGAAATGCTGGCACGCGTGACGGATAAGGCGAATAAGCTCAAGGCAGGTTCTTACGAACTGCTGCCAGGAAAAACCCCGGTTGAATTGCTGGATAAAATCGTCAACGGCGATTTTTCACAAAGCTCGGTCGCGATTATTGAAGGCTGGACCTTTGCACAAATGCGCAAGGTCATTGATGCGAGCACGGCATTGAAACACGATACCAAAGGGCTTTCGGATGCAGAGTTGATGAAAAAAATCGGCGCTGAATTTAATGCGGGCGAGGGCATGTTTTTTCCGGATACTTATTTATTCGCCAAAGGCAGCAGCGATATTCAACTGTATCAGCAGGCGTATGCAAGTCAGCTAAAGCGTTTGAATGATGCATGGGAAGCGCGTGCCGCGAATCTGCCTTATCAATCGAAATATGAAGCGCTGATCATGGCATCTATCATCGAAAAGGAAACCGGTCAGCCGTCGGAACGCGCACAGATTGCTTCGGTATTTGTGAATCGTCTGAAAACCGGCATGTTGTTGCAGACCGATCCAACGGTGATTTACGGCATGGGTGATAAATATCAGGGCAAGATTTATAAGCGTGATTTGCTCACAGATACGCCGTACAACACCTACACCCGTGCCGGTTTGCCGCCGACACCGATTGCCTTGCCCGGCTTGGCATCGATTACGGCAGCCTTGAATCCGGCGCGCAGCGATGCTTTATACTTCGTGGCACGCGGTGATGGCACCAGTCACTTTTCAGAAAACCTGAGTGAACATAATCGCGCAGTGAATAAGTATCAACGCTAGAACTGTGACAGTAGCAAAGTAAATAACGACGCCAATGAATGTCTGTCATCGCTGATAGTAATTACAAATACCAATAAAAAGAAAAAATGAAAGCAACTGGAAAATTTATAACGTTTGAAGGCATCGATGGTGCTGGTAAATCGACGCATATTGCGTATGTCGCCGAGCGACTCAGACAGGCGCTGTCGCCACGCGGTGTTGAGGTCATCAGCTCACGTGAGCCTGGTGGAACGCCTTTAGGCGAAACCTTGCGTGAAGTATTGTTGCAACAAAAAATGCATCTTGAAACAGAAGCGCTGCTGATGTTTGCAGTACGACGCGAACACATCGCACAAGTCATCCAGCCTGCGCTGGAACGCGGCGACTGGGTTATTTCAGACCGTTTCACCGATGCGAGTTTTGCGTATCAGGGCGGCGGCCGTCATTTGTCGCTCGATAAGCTGAACGCTCTCGAACAATGGGTACATCCGGATTTGCAACCCGATCTGACCTTGTTGTTTGATGTGCCGCTGGCAGTGGCGCGCGCACGTCTGGATGCGACCCGCGAACTGGATAAGTTTGAACAGGAAAAAGCGGATTTTTTTGCCGATACCCGCAATGAATACCTGCGCCGTGCGGCAGAATTTCCTCAGCGTTTCCGTATTATTGATTCCACCCAAAGTATCGCTGCTATCCGTGATGAACTCGATGGCATCATTGATGCGCTGTTATTGTCTGCAACAGAACAGAATCAAGTAAATCAGATTCATCAAGTAAAAACGGGTAACGCCTGATATGACCAATCCGCTTTTCAGCTGGCAAACATCTGCGTGGGACTATCTGCAATCATTGCAAGGTCGCATGCCGCATGCTTTTTTGTTGCATGGGCCTGAAGGCATAGGAAAGACAGTCTTTGCTGAGCACATGGCAAAGTCTTTGTTGTGTGAGCAGCCGGATGCCGCCGGACATGCGTGTGGTGCTTGCGGTTCCTGCGGCTGGTTCAGTCAATACAGTCACCCTGATTACCGGCGCGTCCGCCCTGAATTGCTGGATGAGGAAGAAGCCTCTTCGGCCGACACTGATAGCGAGCCCGCCGCAAAAACGAGCAAAGCGAGCAAGACGCCATCGAAAGAAATTGTGATCAATCAGATCCGGGCGCTGGCGGATTTCATGAACTTGTCCACGCACAGACAAGGGCGGCGCGTGATTGTGCTCTATCCGGCCGAGGCGCTGAATATTCCGGCGGCGAATGCCTTATTAAAATCGCTGGAAGAACCCGGCGTGGATACCGTATTTATTCTGGTTTCGAATAGCATTGATAAACTGTTGCCGACGATATTATCGCGTTGCCATAAACTACCGATGGGGATGCCGGAACGATCGGTTGCGCTCGCGTGGCTCAAGCAGCGCGGCGTGAGTGATGCCGATGTCTGGTTGGCACAGCAGGGCGGTGCGCCGCTCGCTGCACTGGCGATGGCTGAGTCGGATACGCGTACAGAGCTGGATGATTTCCTACGACAATTAGCGCGCCCCAGTGTCGATACCAGCCTGAAGTTGGCCGATAAAATGCAAAAAATGGAGATGCCGGTGACGGTTGCGTGGATGCAGCGTTGGCTTTACGATATATTTTCTTACAAACAAAGCGGGAGAATCCGGTATTATCCTCGCTATGAAAAAGAGGTAAAGGCGTTGGCTTCCGCTATATCGAATGAAGCATTACTGAGCTTGATCAAGAGCAGTAACGAACGTCAGGCAATCGCGACGCACCCTTTATCGCCGAAATTATTTTTAGAAGATATGTTGCTTGAGTATTCTGCACTCTTCGCATAACCGTAGCGAAAGTATGTCTATGTCAGATTTAGCATTAGAACCGATGCACAATGCACCGAATCGCCCGTCAGTATTATCTCTGGCGATTAAGGAAAAAGCCGCGTTATTTGCTGCTTACATGCCGTTTCTGAAGAACGGCGGTATTTTTGTTCCGACCAATAAGGCGTACCGTCTCGGTGATGAAATTTACCTGATCCTGACTTTGCTCGATGATCCTGCAAAATACCCGATTGCTGGTAAGGTGGCGTGGGTGACACCTGCCGGTGCCGGCAATAATAAGTCTCAGGGTATAGGCGTTCACTTTCCCAGCGACGAAAGTGGAACAAGAATACGCTTGCGTATAGAAGATGCGCTTGGTGCCGCTATACGTTCTAATCGGCCTACACACACAATTTAGAGTATCATGCCGGATCATTTTTCATACAGAATCGCCAATTTTGACGATTTGCCAGCGATTGTCGCTATTTATAATTCGACGATCGCCTCCCGCCAGGTGACAGCCGATACGGAACCTGTGACAGTGGAATCGCGGCATCAATGGTTTTACGATCACGCGCCAGAGCGTCGGCCTTTATGGGTCAGTGAACAGGATGGTCAAATTACCGGTTGGTTGTCGTTTTCCAATTTCTATGGACGCCCCGCATATGCAGGAACCGCGGAATTATCGATTTACCTGCATGAAAATGCGCGCGGCAAAGGTCTGGGAAAACACTTTCTGAGTCTGGCGATCGGGCACGCGCCGGCAATCAATGTCCATACATTGTTAGGATTTATTTTTGGCCACAATACTCCTAGTCTGAAATTGTTTGAGAATTTCGGATTTGGAACCTGGGCTCACATGCCACGTGTTGCCACTTTGGATGGGATAGAGCGCGATCTGATTATTGTCGGCAAGCGTGTAGCCTGACATCCCTGTTCAACGGCTTGGTTATTATGGCAATCTGCGCAGGCAGGTTGCCTTTCATTTTTTATAGGAATTCAATTCATGCTCAGTTATCGTCACGGCTTTCATGCTGGCAATCATGCCGACGTACTTAAGCACCTGGTCTTAATTCAGTTGCTGCAATACATGAATCAGAAAGACGCAGCATATACATATATCGATACCCATTCCGGCGCAGGCTTGTATGCACTGGACAGTGGTTATGCCATGAAAAATGCTGAATATGAGACTGGTATTGCTCCTTTGTGGGATAAAAAGGATCTGCCGCCAGCGCTGGCAGAATATATGGCGCTCATCAAAGATCTGAATCCCAGTGGCAAAATGCGTTATTACCCGGGGTCACCATACTGCGCCGATAAGGTCATGCGTGAGCAAGACCGGCTGCGCTTATTCGAGTTACATCCAAGCGAAATCAAGATACTCAGTGAGAACTTCCGTAAGCTCGATGCGCACGCCGCCGAACAGGGGCGACGACCAACGGTACGTGGTAAGCGGGTCATTATTTCCGATGGCGATGGCTTTGAAAGTATGAAGGCATTATTACCGCCACCATCGCGTCGTGGATTAGTGCTGATTGATCCACCGTATGAGGTGAAAGACGATTATCGTCGCGTTAAAGTAGCACTGGAAGATGCGTTGAAACGCTTCCCGACAGGGACTTATGCCGTATGGTATCCGGCATTACAACGTCAGGAATCGCGACAACTGCCGGAAAAATTGAAGCGACTGGCGTCAAAAGAATGGCTGAATGTGACTTTATCTATCAGTGGGCCATCGCCTGACGGATTTGGCTTGCATAGCAGCGGTATGTTTATTCTGAACCCGCCCTGGACCTTGATGGCAACCTTGAAAGAAACGATGCCGTATCTGGTTGCAGCATTAGGACGTGATAAAGATGCCCGTTTTGAACTGGAAAGCGGCGCACCGCTGACGGGCATGAGCGCAAAAGCATTGCGCCCTCAACGCGGATAACACAGAAATAATGAAAACTTGACGGTAGTTACTTGCATAGCAGTAATTATTCTTGCTTGTTTAATAAAAAGGGTGGCAGACATTGCGTGTCTGCCACCCTTTTTATCGTTATCAGGAGCAGCTTATTTTTTCCGTTTTTGCGCAGTGCAATATGCGGGAATGCGTTACCAGAAAAGAGTTTGTAATAAATAGAGGAAATTCTCTAAGAGCATATGTTGCTATGCAAAAAAAATAGTGATTGACGGATTAGTACGGTCGTACAAAAATCAGCTAAGAATAAAATTTAGAAAATGCAGTTAAAAACGAAGTAAACAACTTAGTAGTTCATCAGAGGAGAACAAATGTCAGCGTACCCTAAGAGTCCGGTCATGGGCCAAATGATGCAAAAGCCTTTGCTTATCTCAAGCCTTATTGAGCATGCGGATCGGTATTTTGGACAAAGCGAGATCGTCTCTCGCCGCGTTGAAGGTGATATTCATCGCTACAACTACACTGAGTGCCATCGCCGCTCGAAAAAGCTGGCGAATGCTTTATCGAATTTTGGCGTCAAAATAGGTGACAGAATAGCGACGCTGGCATGGAATGGTTATCGCCATCTCGAAGCGTATTACGCCGTATCCGGCTCTGGAGCAGTGTTACATACCATCAATCCACGTCTGCATCCCGAGCAAATCACTTACATCGTGAATCATGCCGAAGATCAGTATCTGATGTTCGACATCACGTTTTTACCGATAATCAAAGCGATTGCAGCGCATTGCCCGACGGTAAAAGGTTTCATCATGATGTGCGGGCGTGAACACATGCCCGAAGACAGCGGGGTTCCGAATCTGTTGTGCTATGAAGAATTGATTGATGCGAATACAGATGATTTTGTCTGGCCATTATTTGACGAAAATTCGGCTTCCAGCCTGTGCTACACATCGGGTACAACAGGCCATCCTAAAGGTGCTTTGTATTCACATCGTTCGACTATTTTGCATTCGTATGCATCGGCGATGCCGGATGGGCTGAATGTATCTGCAAGGGACTCTATCGTTCCTGTGGTTCCGATGTTTCATGTGAATGCGTGGGGCTTGCCGTATTCAGCACCATTAACCGGTGCGAAACTGGTTTTCCCCGGTCCGCACCTTGACGGTAAATCCTTGTATGAATTATTTGAGCAGGAAAAAGTGACTTTTTCCGCCGGCGTTCCGACGGTATGGTTAGGTTTGCTGAACTACGTGGAGCAAAATAAACTGACGTTCTCTACGTTCAGACGCACTGTTATTGGCGGCTCAGCCTGTCCTCCGGCGATGATGCACACGTTCCGCCACACCTATCACGTCGAGGTCGTGCACGCCTGGGGAATGACGGAAATGTCTCCGCTGGGAACGGCTTGTTCCTTGCTGACCAAACATATGGATCTGAGTGAACCGGAAAAAGAAGCTGTGCTGACCAAACAAGGACATGTGTTGTACGGCGTTGATATGAAAATCGTCGGCGATGATGGCAAAGAGTTGCCTTGGGACGGTAAGACTTACGGCAATCTGTTGGTCAAAGGCCCGTGGATCATTAATTCGTATTATAAAAATGAAGGTGGTGAAGTGCTGGAGGATGGCTGGTTCCCGACTGGCGACGTGGCGACGATCGACGCCGATGGCTTTATGCAGATTACCGACCGCAGCAAAGACGTGATCAAATCCGGTGGCGAATGGATAGGCACGATAGATCTGGAAAACGTTGCAGTTTCTCATCCGGCGGTGATGCAGGCGGCGTGTATCGGTATTTTTCATCCTAAATGGGATGAACGTCCTTTACTGCTGGTGGTAAAAAAGGCAGGGGCAGAAGTAACGAAAGAAGAACTCTTACAATTCTTTGAAGGCAAGGTCGCGAAATGGTGGCTGCCGGATGACGTCGCATTTATCGATGCATTGCCATTGGGTGCAACCGGTAAAATTTTGAAAAACAAACTGAGAGAACAATTTAAGGAGCACAAACTACCGACAGCATAAAAGATCAGATTGCATTACTTTGGCTGCCTCTTACATAAAACATTCCAATGAGGCAGCCAGCGCAAGACAAGTCAGCAGGGTAAAAAATTTCCATTCCTAAAAAACGGAGAGAGACAAATGAAATTCCCATTACGCGCATCTTTCGTCGCAATTGCATTCGCTTTAACTTCACCAGTATCGATGGCAGAGAATATTAAAATAGCCTACATCGATCCTTTATCCGGCCCGTTTGCACCGGTTGGCCAGAACATTCTGAATTCCTTCCAATATATCGCCGATAAGGCAAACGCTGAAAAATGGGCAGGCAATAATACTTTTGAAGTCGTTGGCTTTGACAATAAAGGCAGCCCACAAGAGTCACTGAATGTACTGAAAACAGCGATCGATAAAGGTTTTCGTTATATCACGCAAGGTAATGGTTCTGGCGTCGGTCTGGCATTGCTGGATGCAGTCAATAAATACAATGAGCGCAATCCAGGCAAGGAAATCATTTACCTGAATCATGCCGCTGTCGATCCTGATATGACGAACAGTAAATGCAGCTATTGGCATTTCCGTTTCGATGCCAATTCCGACATGAAGATGGAAGCGCTGACGACTTATATGGCGGCAGATAAGACTGTGAAGAAGGTCTATATCATCGGTCAGAATTATTCTTTCGGTCATCAGGTAACGCGGGCTGCGAAAGAGTATCTCGCACGCAAACGCTCAGATGTACAGATCGTCGGTGATGATCTTCATCCTATCGGGCAGGTCAAAGATTTTTCCCCTTACATTGCCAAAATCAAAGCTTCCGGCGCGGATACTGTCATCACAGGAAACTGGGGTGCCGATCTGGCCTTGCTGATTAAGGCAGCCAAAGATGCCGATCTGAAAGCGAACTTTTATACCTACTACGGTTCGACCACAGGCGTGCCGACTGCAATGGGTGCGGCCGGTATCGATCACGTGAAATACGTGGGCTACTGGAATGTGAATAATGAGACCTACGCCGGTAAAGATATCGTCGAGGGATTTAAAGCCAAATATAAAGACGACTACTATTCCATGGCGACGTATTCCATCATTCAGGCAATGTCGCAAGCGGTAAAACAAGCAAAGAGTGCTGAACCGGCGAAAATTGCTGCTGCACTTGAAGGTGCGACCTTTAAGAGCCTCAATGGTGAAGCGGTGATGCGTAAGGTTGACCATCAGTTGCAGCAACCTCTGTACATCGCTACCTGGGTAAAAACCAACGGTAAAGATGTGAAGTTCGATCAGGAAAATACAGGACTGGGCTGGAAAACAAATCAGAAAATTGATGCGTTTGTAGCTTCCCAGCCTTCGTCTTGTCAAATGAAGCGACCAGGTTAATTTTTTAATCTGAAAAGAGAGTCATGCCACAATTGACTCTCTTTTTTTGTCACAAAATAGTACGATCGTTCATAAGATGTCGCTGAAAGGGATGTTGCTGTGGAATTTACCCTTATTACTTTGTTGAATGGGATCAGTTATGGACTGCTGTTGTTCATGCTGTCATCTGGCCTGACACTGATTTTCAGCATGATGGGTGTGCTCAATTTTGCGCATGCCAGCTTTTATATGCTGGGCGCCTATTTTGCCTACATGCTGAGCTCCAAATTTGGATTCTGGACAGCTTTTTTTATCGCACCTTTACTAGTTGGGGTGCTTGGTGCACTGGTCGAGCGTTATGGTTTGCGCTCGGTCCATAAGTACGGACACATTCCGGAATTGCTGTTTACGTTCGGATTGTCGTATGTGATCGTGGAAGTCGTGCAACTGATTTGGGGGCGATCCGTTGTTCCTTATGCGATTCCGACATCACTGGATGGCCCGTTGTTTACTCTCTACACCACAACCTTCCCTATTTATCGCGGCTTCATGATGCTGGTCGCGTTACTCATGCTGCTGTTTATTTATCTGCTACTCACCAGAACCCGGATTGGTCTCGTGATTCAGGCGGCATTGACACATCCTGATGCGGTGGAGGCGCTGGGACATAATGTGCCGCGCGTTTTCATGCTGGTATTTGGTGGTGGTTGTGCGCTCGCAGGTCTGGCCGGCGTTGTCGGTGGTAACGCGTTCGTTACCGAACCTGGCATGGCAGCGACGCTCGGCAGCATTATTTTCGTTGTCGTCGTCGTGGGCGGAATGGGGTCGCTGGCGGGGGCGTTTGTCGCGTCTTTACTGATCGGTGTGTTGCAGACATTTGCTGTTGCACTTGACCATTCGTTCGCCACCGTACTGGCTAAGTTTGGTGTGCTGATCAGCGCAAGTTCTCCTCTGTATTCTTTGCTGAGTCTGACGATTGCGCAGATCGCTCCAGTGATGCCGTATCTGTTACTGGTGTTGATTCTGATCTTCAGACCGCGCGGTTTGCTTGGCACACGTGAGGGATAAAAATGACTACAACTTTACAATATAAGCCCTTGAATCTGGGCCGCTGGCTGACCTGGAGTAGCTTTGCATTGATTCTGGTCGTCACTCCGCTGATTTTTCATGAAGGTGCTGCCTTATCTCTGTTGTCGCAGATGGGGACGCTGATGATTTTCGGATTGTCTTTCAATATGCTGTTGGGACAGGGCGGTATGCTGTCATTTGGTCATGCAGTGTATTCTGGGCTGGGGGCATTTTTTGCAGTCCATGCGATGAACATGATCGCAGAAGGCAGTCTGCCGATTCCCGTCTCCATGATTCCACTGGTAGGGGGGATTGCAGGAATGGGATTCGGAATTTTATTTGGCTACGTGACGACCAAAAAATCCGGCACTACTTTTTCCATGATCACGTTGGGGATGGTGGAACTGGTCTTTGCATGTTCCCTGATGTTCCCTAAGTTTTTCGGAGGTGAGGGCGGAATATCGACCAACCGGGTTATCGGGCAGGCATTCATGGGTATCACTTACGGGCCGCAAATTCAGGTCTATTATCTGATCGCATTCTGGTTGTTCGTCAGCGCGGTCGCGATGTTTGCTTTTACGCAGACCCCGCTGGGGCGCATGATTAATGCTGTCCGCGACAATCCTGAACGTGCAGAGTTCGTCGGTTACGACACGCAATGGGTACGTTATCTGACCCTGATTCTGTCTGCGTTTTTTGCCGGCATTTCCGGTGGTTTGTCTGCGATCAATTTTGAAATCGTGACGGCTGAAAACGTCAGTGCCATTCGTTCTGGTGCGGTATTGCTGTTCACCTTCATCGGCGGCATAGGTTTTTTCTTTGGGCCTTTGATTGGTGCCATTCTCGGTGTGTTTTTAACGGTGATGCTGTCGGACTTCACAAAAGCCTGGCAATTGTATCTGGGGGTATTTTTCATATTGATCGTGATGTACGCGCCCGGTGGCATTGCCAGCATCCTGATGATGAATTTGCGTCTGGTGAAGTTTTCAAAATTTGGCCGCGTCTGGCCAGTCTTGTGGAAACTGTTGGTTTCATCCTTGATCGGTATCGCCGGTCTGGTGCTGGCCATAGAGATGCTGTATCAACTCTCACTCGAATCAACACAAAATCCTGTGATTTCCATTTTTGGTATGACATTCAATTCTGTTGGCGGCGGCTCATGGGCCATTGCTTTACTGACGCTGGCGACAGGTGTTGCCGGGTTTGTCCTGTTTAAAGCACCTTTCCAAAAAGTATGGGGCGAGGTGAATACAGAAATAGAAGAAGCTATGCGGAGGGCGCAGGTATGAGTGGTTTTTCGCTGGAATTAAAAGACGTCCGGAAAAGTTTTGGCAGTGCTGAAATCATCCGCGGCGCAAATTTACAGGTGCCGAAAGGCGAACGTTTCGCCATTATCGGCCCAAACGGAGCCGGAAAATCAACCTTGTTTAATCTGATTTCAGGACGATTCGGTATCAGTTCGGGTGACATTCTCCTGAATGGCAACAGCATCCGGAATCTGAAGCCATACGAGATTAATCGCAGTGGTTTGTCGCGCAGCTTTCAGATTACGAATATTTTCCACCGACTCACCGTCTTTGAAAATTTGCGCTGTGCAGTTTTGTGGTCGCTGGGCTATAAATATTCGTTCTGGCAAAGGCTGAACGGCCTGAAAGATGCTCAGGAACGTGCAGAGCATGTGCTGGAGCAGATAGGCTTAAAACGGCGGCGTGATGTCACTGCTGGCTTGCTTACTTATGCAGAACAACGGGCGCTGGAGATCGGTATTACGATTGCTGGTGGTGCCGACGTGATTTTGCTGGATGAGCCAACTGCGGGGATGAGCCGTTCTGAGTCAGATGCTGCAGTTGAGCTGATACGCAAGGTCACGGAGGGTAAAACTTTATTGATGGTCGAGCATGATATGAGCGTCGTATTTGGTCTGGCCGATAAAATTGCGGTCGTGGTTTATGGTGAGGTGATTGCTTGCGATACGCCACAAAATATACGCAATAATCAAAAAGTCAAAGACGCTTATCTTGGTGGTCACGCACCGACGGAGGAACACGCATGAGTGCGCTGCTTGAAATTAAAGATTTAAACGCGTTCTATGGCAAAAGCCATGTACTGCATGGCGTCGATCTGCATGTCAATGATAGCGAGATTGTCAGTTTGCTCGGACGTAACGGAGTAGGGCGTTCAACCACGGTCAAAGCAACGATGGGACAAGTTCATGCAACCGGATCTGTCTTATTCAAAGGCGAGCAGATGATAGGTCTGAAAGCCTTTCAGATCGCGCACAAAGGCCTGGGCTACGTGCCGGAAAATCGCGATATTTTCCCGACGCTGACGGTAGAGCAGAATTTACTGCTAGGTGAAAAATCGAACACCAAGACGAAACCACGCTGGGAAATGGAAGATATGTACCAGATGTTTCCCCGCTTACGCGAAAGGCGCAATACCCTGGCTGGTGTGATGTCTGGTGGCGAACAACAAATGCTGACCTTGTGTCGGACGCTGATGGGGGATCCTGATCTGATCATGATTGATGAACCAACTGAAGGTCTGGCGCCGAAGATCGTTGAACTGGTGGCTGAGTATCTGAAAGAGCTGAAAAACCGGGGAGTTTCAGTGTTGCTGGTAGAGCAAAAATTGGCGATTGCACTGCAGATTTCGCAGCGGGTCTATGTCATGGGGCATGGCAGTATCGTGTTTGAAGGGACGCCCGAAGATTTGCTTGCCAACGACAAAATCAGGCAAGAATGGCTGGAGGTGTAATCGGTCTGTTGAATGGCGAAAAAAGAAAATCAACAAAAATAACACGACCGTACTATTTTTAAGTTATAGTCAAGTTTGTGTGTGTTTTGTTTGAATTCGCCCACCAGATTTGATTCATTTAGAAAAACCAATTCCATTCGTATTTCAACCTTAGGAAGAGACATGAGCGCAGAATACAAAGTTGACGGCAGCATTGCCGTTATTACCCTGAACAATCCACCGGTCAATGGTCTGGGGCATGCGACCCGCCACGCGATCGTCGAAGGCATGAAGCAGGCGCAGAATAACGATGCGGTCAAAGCCATCATCATCACCGGTGCAGGCAAAGCATTTTCCGGCGGCGCAGACATCAAAGAATTTAATTCTCCAAAAGCATTTGCTGAGCCCAGCCTGCATACGGTGATCAGTGTTATTGAATCGTCAGACAAACCAGTGATCGCAGCAATACACAGCGTCGCCATGGGCGGTGGTTTGGAATTGGCTTTGGGTTGCCACTATCGTGTCGCCAGCCCTGGCGCACAGATTGCGTTGCCAGAAGTGAAGCTGGGCATTTTACCTGGTGCAGGCGGCACACAACGTTTGCCACGCGTCGTCGGACTGGAACTGGCCTTGAATATGATCGTTTCGGGAACGCCGATCGCTTCAGAAAAACTAGCGAAAACAGCGCTGTTCAATGAACTTGCTGAAGGCGATCTGATGGCAGCGGCAACCGCATTTGCGAACAAAGTTGCAGATGTGCGTCCGCTGCCTAAAGTACGCGACATCAAAATCGATTACCCAAACTACGAAGCCTTCCTGCAATTTTCCCGCAATACCGTACGCGCAATGTCAGGCCCATTCCCTGCGCCATTGAAATGCGTCGAAGCCGTGGCCGCTGCGGTAACGAAAAAGTTCGATGACGGTATTAAATTTGAACGTGACTTATTCCTCGAATTAGTACAAACAACAGAATCTAAAGCGCTGCGTCATGCTTTCTTCGGTGAACGCGCAGCCAGCAAGTTGCCGGATGTTCCTGATGACACACCGACTCGTCCGGTGAAATCGGTCGCAGTGATCGGTGCCGGCACCATGGGTGGCGGTATTGCGATGAACTTTGCCAATGCCGGCATTCCTGTACAGATTCTCGAAATGAAACAGGAAGCGCTGGACAAAGGTTTGGCAACGATACGCAAAAATTACGAAAACACGCTGAAAAAAGGCAAGCTGACGCAAGAGAAATTTGAGCAACGCGTCGCTTTAATCACAGGCACGTTATCGTATGAAGCGATTGCTCAGGCAGACATGGTCATCGAGGCCGTTTTCGAAGATATGGGCGTCAAAGAGCAAGTCTTTAAAAAGCTCGATGAAGTCATGAAGCCGGGTGCGATTCTGGCGTCTAACACATCGACGCTTGATGTCGATAAAATTGCTGACTTCACCAAACGTCCGCAAGACGTGGTGGGTACGCATTTCTTCAGCCCGGCCAATGTCATGAAGTTGCTGGAAATCGTACGCGGTAAGAAAACGGCGAAAGATGTGTTGGCAACGGTGCTGGCGATTTCTAAAAAAATCAAGAAAACAGGCGTAGTTTCTGGTGTGTGCGACGGCTTCATCGGAAATCGTATGATCGAGCAATACAGCCGTCAGGCGGGGTTCTTACTGGAAGAAGGCTGCACGCCGGAACAAGTCGATAAAGCCGTTGAAAAACTCGGTTTTGCGATGGGACCTTTCCGCATGGGTGACTTGGCGGGGAACGATATCGGCTGGTATATCCGCAAGCGTCGCTACGTGGAAAAACCACACATCACTTATTCAAAAACTGCAGATTTGTTGTGTGAGTTGGGTCGCTTCGGCCAGAAAACCGGCGCTGGCTGGTATGACTACAAACCGGGCGATCGCAAGGCTTATCCATCTGCCGTGGTGAATGAGATGATCGTCAAACATTCCGCCGATCTGGGTATCGAGCGTCGCAAAATTTCCGATCAGGAAATCGTTGAGCGCCTGATTTACTCACTGGTGAATGAAGCGGCTTACATTCTTGAAGAAGGCATCGCAACACGGGCTTCTGACATCGATATGGTGTATCTGACCGGTTATGGTTTCCCATTACACACCGGCGGCCCTATGTTCTACGCGGATACAGTCGGCTTGCCGAATGTGGTGCGGGCGATGGAGAAATATGCCAAAGGTCGCCACGGTGATGCGTGGAAACCAGCGCCATTGCTGGCAAAACTGGCCGAGGAAGGGAAGACGTTTAATTAAGTCTGCCACAGTTGATTTCAACTGAAGTATTTCAGTTTGAAAACCTGAACAAAAAGCACGACGTTGATCGTGCTTTTTGTTTTAGCAGACAAAAATGATCAAAAAAGGGCGAAATATACTCCCCCCAGTATGTTTGAACCCCCATTGTTTCTGCGGAGATTAAGCGGTTTTATGCGGATACTCCCCCAAAAACCTGATTGAAGCAAAAGACTTCAAGGCCGTAGTGAAAATCCTTCTGTTCAGCAATGTTATAATGCAAGGTTAATTCATATCATTTTGCAAAAGGTTTTTCCGTGCTATCTACCGCAAATATCACCATGCAGTTTGGCCCTAAGCCGCTGTTTGAAAATATCTCAGTCAAATTTGGCGAGGGCAATCGTTACGGTCTTATTGGTGCCAACGGTTGTGGCAAATCTACTTTCATGAAAATCCTTGGCGGTGATCTGGAGCAGTCTTCCGGCACAGTCATGCTGGATCAGAATGAGCGTCTGGGTAAATTACGTCAGGATCAGTTTGCGTTTGAAGAAATGCGCGTTCTGGATGTAGTGATGATGGGGCACACAGAAATGTGGGCTGCAATGTCTGAGCGCGATGCGATCTATGCCAACCCTGAAGCAACCGACGAAGACTACATGAAGGCGGCCGATCTGGAAGCCAAATTTGCCGAATATGATGGTTATACGGCGGAAGCACGTGCAGGCGAGTTGCTGTTGGGTGTTGGTATCCCGACTGATCAGCATCAGGGTTTGATGAGTGCGATCGCACCGGGCTGGAAGTTGCGCGTTTTGCTGGCGCAAGCCTTGTTTTCTAACCCTGATATTTTGTTGCTCGATGAACCGACTAATAATCTGGATATCAATACCATCCGCTGGCTGGAAGATATTCTGAATCAGCGCAATTCAACCATGATCATCATTTCGCATGATCGCCATTTTCTGAATCAGGTCTGTACCCACATGGCGGATATGGACTATGGAACGCTGAAAATCTATCCTGGCAATTACGACGACTATATGCTGGCATCGTCGCAGGCACGTGCGCAGCAAATGGCAAACAATGCGAAGGCCAAGGAGAAAGTCGCTGAGTTGCAAGATTTCGTGCGTCGTTTCTCTGCCAATAAATCGAAGGCACGTCAGGCAACTTCCCGCGCCAAGCAAATCGATAAAATTAAAATCGAAGAATTTAAACCATCCAGCCGCCAGAATCCTTTCGTGCGCTTTGATGGTGAGAAGAAGTTGCACCGCCTGGCAGTAGAAGTGCAAGGTCTGACGAAGGCATACGATCGCACGCTGTTTAAGAATGTCGATCTGATGATCGAGGCGGGTGAGCGGGTAGCGATTATCGGTGCCAATGGTATCGGTAAAACGACTTTATTACGTTGCATTGGTGGCGACGATATTGCTGGTCTGCACGCTGATCGCGGCACTGTTAAATGGGCAGAAAATGCGAATGTCGGATATATGCCGCAAGATCCTACCGAAGAGTTCGCATCAGACAAAAATCTGACGGACTGGATTGGCCAGTGGACGCAGGAGGGCGATGATGATCAGGCCGTGCGCTCCATCCTTGGACGCCTTTTGTTTGGCGGCGACGATGTGAAGAAATCAGTGAAAGTGCTGTCCGGTGGTGAAAAAGGACGAATGATGTACGGCAAGCTGATGTTGGGTCGTCACAATGTGTTGTTAATGGATGAGCCGACGAATCACATGGATATGGAATCGATCGAGTCATTGAATATCGCATTGGAAAAATATGCGGGAACCCTGATTTTCGTCTCGCATGACCGTGAATTTGTATCGTCGCTGGCAACCCGCGTACTTGAGATCAAAGAAAATGAAATCATTGATTTCCAAGGTACTTACGAGGAATATCTGAGCAGTCAGGGGATTGAATAAACTACTGCGGCAGCGCACGTGGTGTAATAAAAAAAGCCGGGCTATCCCGGCTTTTTTATGTACTGATTACTTGTTACTAAAGTTGATTGCACTATCACGTAATAATGTATCGCTCTGCTGCACTTGTTCACCTTTGTATAGCAGATAATCGAGTCTGTCCCGCAAACTCCGCGCCATTTCCCTTCCTTTTGATTTCAGCACCGCTTCCAGATAAGGCTGCCGTAACTTCTTGAAATCATCCAATGTACCTGCACGCTCAACCTTCATCTGTAAGGTGAACCCGCGCAATCCAAGAACACTTTTAATCGTTTCGTTGAAGAAGGTATATACCTCGCGAAATTGTTCAGATTCACTCATCTCTTCAACCGCAACAGCGACGGGCGGAGGTAAGTCGCTGACGAGATTAATTTCAGGCGCAGCAGCGACGGGCGCTTCCCCGGCTTTGCTGACAACGGTGATAAATTCCTGATCTAAAAGTTCCTGTACATTATTTTCGTCAAACCCTAATGCGGATACTTTTTTCAATAAATCTGTGGCGCTTTGTTTTCCGTCCACCATGACCAGCAATGTGCGAAGACGGTTAGCCAAGTGATGTTTGCGGGTAGCGATTTCCTCACGCCCTTTTTCTGTCTTATCGTAAATGCTGTTCAACATATTGAGCATCGGCCCCAAATCATTGTTACACCAGAATCAGTATCTGGAACTCAGCAAAAGAATACAACACACTTGCCGTCGATGCTACAGGTATTGAAGGGTGCAACGGATAAAACACCTGACAATGTCAGATTTTATGGATAGGAATGATAGGTTTAGAGTGTTGGCTCAATTGCGTGGGACGCGATGTTTCATCGCAACTATGACACGATGAAGAGCAAGAACTGGCGCAGCTTTTCGCTGCACCTTCAAAGTGACTGGCGAGCTTGGGATGGCGACCACTCAGCTTGACCTGTATTTTTTTTCTGACAGACGCTGGCATCCATTTCAGCAGGAGATAGATCAACGCTGCGAATAAAATCAGAAAAGTGATTGCCATTTGTAACATGATTAAGCCCCGGTAAAAAATAGCGCCAATCGATACGTAATAAAAGACGCAACATAGGCAAGGCCAAATAAATACGCTGCCATCAATACAGGATATCGCAGGGTATTCGTTTCACGCTTTACCACACTCAAGGTTGCGATACATTGCGGCGCGAAGACATACCAAGCCAATAAAGATAAGGCGGTCGGAAGACTCCAGGATTGCGCAATAAGCGGCTCCAGCATGCTGCTAAGCTCGTCGCCGGATTGTGACAGGGCATAGACAGTGCCAAGTGCGGCAACGGCGACTTCACGAGCGGCAAGTCCTGGGACCAGTGCAATACAAATCTGCCAGTTAAATCCTATCGGGGCAAAAACGAATTCAAGCAGACGTCCGAGATGACCGGCGATGCTGTAATAAATCGGCGGTTGCGTTGCATTTTCAGGTGCGCCAGGGAAGCTGCTGAGAAACCACAGCAGAATCATTAACGCCAGAATGATGGTGCCGACGCGGGTGGTAAAGATTTTTACCCGCTCCCACAAGCCTAACAGTAAATTGCGCGTGTTCGGCAGGCGATAATCGGGCAACTCCAGCATGAGTGAATGCAGCTCGGCTTTACCCCATTGATATTTAAAAAACAGAGCGACCAGCATCGCAGAAACAATGCCGGCAATATATAAGGCAAACAAGACTAAACCTTGCAGACTCAGAATGCCGAGTACTGTTTTTTCAGGAATAAAAGCCGCAATAATCAGAGCGTAGACTGGCAGTCGTGCAGAACACGTCATCAGAGGGGCGATCATGATGGTAACCAAACGATCGCGCGGGTTTTGAATTGTGCGGGTCGCCATGATGCCAGGAATGGCGCAAGCAAAACTGGATAATAAGGGAATAAAAGCACGGCCGGATAAGCCTACTTTCCCCATAATTCTATCGAGTAGAAACGCTGCCCGGGGAAGATAGCCAGAGTCTTCCATGACGAGAATAAAGAAAAACAGGATGACAATCTGTGGCAGGAAAACCAGAACGCTACCGGCACCGCCGATGACACCTTTGACTAGCAGTTCTTGCAACATGCCTGCTGGCAGGGCTGATTCAACCAGACTGCCCAAACCTTCAATGGATGACTTAATCAAGTCCATCGGTAACTGCGCCCAGGCAAACACAGCCTGAAATACCAAAAACATGAGGCTAGCAAAAATCAGCGGGCCGAATACCGGATGCAATATCCATCGGTCTATGCGGTAACTGAGTGGGGCGTCTTCTTTGCCTGCATCTTTTACTTGCTGTACGCATGCGGCAATTAATGTATTTACGGCAAGTTGAATTTCTTCAGGTGATCGTGTTAATGCAGTCGCTGCGGGCGGGGCATTATCAGTACCATCTAATGATTGCGCGAGTATTTCCAGTTGACGAAGCAAGGCGTCAACACCTTCAGTTTCAACGGCAATCGTCTCAACAACGGGAATATTCAGTGCCGATGCCAATGCATTGATATCTATATTAATCTGACGTTTTTTTGCCAGATCCATCATGTTGACAGCGAGAATCAATGGTAAACCGAGGTCTTTAAGTTCAAAGGCAAGTCGCAGGCCTCGCTTGAGATTGGTTGCATCCACGACGCAAAGAATGGCATCAGGCAAAGCTTCGTTAGCGCGCTGTCCCTTGACGACTTCTTCTGTGATTTTCTCGTCGGGTGTGATCGCATTCAGACTATATGTGCCTGGAAGGTCAAGCACACTCCAGTGACGACCATTTGGTGCCGTGAAGTGTCCTTCCTTGCGTTCTATTGTTACACCGGCGTAATTGGCGACTTTTTGTCTTGCGCCAGTCAGTCGGTTAAATAAGGCGGTTTTACCGCAGTTGGGGTTGCCGACTAATGCAATGCGCTGTGGCTTAAGATGGTCAGTCATTACGCCACCTCCGTTTTGCTGACGCCTATTAAGGCTGCCTCAAAATTCCGGAGGGCAAACGTCGATTCTCCGACCCGGACCGCGATGGGTTCGCCACCAAAGTAACCTTTGTGCAATATTTTGATCTTCTCCCCATGAATGAATCCCAATTCCTTCAAGCGGCGGATGATATCTGTTGCCTGAATCAGGTTGCTTTGGGCTGGCTGGAACAGATCAGTCACGATGGCGGCATCGCCAACGCGAAGATGATTCAGGGTGATCGGGGAGGGGGATACAGGCAAACTGCTCATGGCACCAGACGGTAATTGATGTGAAGTAACTCTAAATGATAATGAGAATATATATCAATATCGCAGTCTATTCAATCATTCTTCCGCGTTCTTCCTGCTATTGAAAGTGAAGCGATTGATTTTACTTGGTTAAATTGAATTAAATATCTTCAGATAATATTAGCCGCTTCAGCGATCTGGCTTCGTTGTCGGGACGTCTTGTATGAGATGCTTGCTTTGGCTTTCAAGTGCCGGGTTGTCGTTAAGATTTTCGTTAGACGTAACATCATTTACCCTGGTTTTGATGAGCTCTATTATCAGTGCCTGTTTTTCCTCTTCAACCTGTCTTGTTTTTATTTCAGACTGCTTCAGTTGCTCAGTCAGTACGTCTTGTAACTTTGCTGAGACGGCAGCGGATGTCTGTAAACGTTGCGATTCCAGTTGAGCTGCTGACAGATCCTTTTTGAGAAGGAAATTTTCTTGCTTCGTTTCTTGCAAGAGAAAGTCTGTTTGATAATGCTTTATCTGAAGGGCATCCAGATCTTCTTTGCGCTTTTGCGCATTGTTGGCAATTTCAGCGTTAATTAATAGTAACTGCTGAATCTCTGCTTCCTGCTTTGTCTGAGTGCTTTCCAAAGTTTGATTATTTTTTCTGGCAAGCTGCAGCTCGCTTTCTATTTGTGTCATGCGAGCTTCGTAAGTTCTTCTGTCGTCGGCGCGTTGATTCGCTGTTGCGGTCTGGAAATGCTCAAACTGATGACGCATTGCCTCATTTTTCTGTTTTAACTCTTTGACTTCCTGACTTCTGTCGTCAAGCCGCAGCGTTAATCCTTCTTTTTCACTTTGCATGCCAGTGAATTTTAATTGAAGGGCTGAATATTTCTCCTCGATTGACTCCAGCTTTTCCTGTGTTGCTGCTAGTTGTGCCTCAAGAGTGATTTTGCTTGTAGTGAGAGACTCTATGAGGTCGCTAAGCGTTGCCTGCTGGGTCTTTGCGGCCTGAATCAATGCATCGTTTTCTGCGATCAGCGCAATAATCTTGTTCTCACAGTCGCTTTGCAGCAGCGCGTAAACTCCACGTACCGCATTCAGAATGGATTCAGGTAGACCAGATTTGGCTGCCTGAGCTTCGTCCTGATGTTCCTCTTTCCAGCGTTTAAGCATGGGGGCAATTGTACTTTTGCTCCCTGTGTCGCCCATCATCTTTCGCACATTATCTACGGTAGCGGCTTCTCCTTTTGCCGCAAGTTCAGTGGCGGCTCGTGCAACGTCAGAATAAAGAATGCCTGCTCTTGCCATTACTCACCTCAATAAGGTAATAAATTACGTAATACGTAATATTACGATAAAAATTAAAAAAATCTATTTTTATTTCTTAGAAATATAAGTATTGATAATGTATATTATCGAATGTTATATTTAAATTTAATCCAGTTTTCCCCGTTGCCTGTTACGAAATATGAATTCACTGCCAGAGTCAATCCAACTAACAGATAACATTTCTGAGCCAGGCAGGAATACGCGGTCAGTGTTGCTGCCTGGTTCGCAAAATGGATCTTTGACTACCTCCGCACAGCAACTGGCTGTATTTCTCGCGGCAGCAACGTCTGAGAACACCCGCCGGGCGTATCGGTCGGCCATCAGACATTTTTTGGAGTGGGGCGGACTGTTACCCGTCGATGAGGCCAGCCTGATTCGTTATATGGCAGAACATGCGGGGAAACTTAATCCTCGCACGCTATCTTTACGAATTACGGCGTTATCTCAATGGCATAAACATCAGGGCTTCCCTGATCCCTGCACTCATCCTAACGTACGAAAAATCCTGACTGGCATTACGCGAGTCCATGCGAAACCCAAAAAAAAGGCGAGGGCATTAGTTATCGAAGAGCTGGAGCGCATTGTGCTTTATCTCTCCGAACAGAGTGATATAAGAGCAATAAGGAACAGTGCTTTGCTGCAAATAGGCTTTTTCGGAGGTTTTCGTCGCTCTGAATTGGTGAGTTTGCGGTGTGAGGACGTGAAATGGGAAGCAGAGGGAATTACCCTGCTGCTGCCGCGATCAAAAACTGATCAGGCGGGGGAGGGAATCGTAAAAGCAATTCCTTATGGCGATAGCAGTTGTTGTCCTGCGACGGCGTTGAAACGATGGCTCAGTATTTCTGGTGTTTATACCGGCGCAATCTTCAGGCGGATAGATCAGTGGAAGCATGTCGGCGAACAGGCTTTGCATGCGAACAGCGTGAATAAAATACTGACTGAATGCGCGACTGCAGCGGGCTTAGATTACGTCCCTGAATTCAGCAGTCATAGCTTGCGGCGCGGCATGGCGACCAGTGCTTACCGTGCCGGCGCAAGCTTCCGGGATATTAAGCGCCAAGGTGGTTGGCGTTTCGACGGGACTGTTCAGGGTTATATTGAGGATGCAGATCAATTCAAAGAAAACGCCATGCATAGTCTATTGCGTCAAAAGAAATAAACTCAATGACAAATCGCTGACGCAATAGCGGCGTTCTGATCCGATAACAAGGTAAGACATTGATGATTTCTCGTGAATCATAGGAATTACCGAGATAAGCGGTAAATAGCTGTAACTCTTCTGCTATGATAATTGAGGTGCTTTCTTGGTCTGGAAAGCAATTTTTCCGGTTGAACGATGCAAATAATAACAATGGTTTTGATTCTGCTGCTTGCTGTTACTGTGAGCGGTTTTATTGTCAGATTGTCCCCGGTCGCACTGCCATTGCCACTGATTCAGATTGCAACCGGCGCCATTATTGCTTCTTTTTCCCCGTTTGATGTCTCGCTAGATCCAGCCATCTTTTTTCTGTTATTTATTCCCCCTTTACTATTTTTGGATGGCTGGCGCATACCGAAAGAAGCCTTTTTTCTCGATATGAAGCCCATACTGATGCTTGCCATCGGCCTGGTCATTTTTACGGTTGTTGGTATGGGGTTTCTGATCGACTGGCTGATTCCAGCGATTCCGTTACCAGTAGCATTCGCCCTGGCAGCAATTTTATCGCCAACTGATCCGGTCGCCGTTTCTGCAATTGCGTCCAAAACACCGATTCCACCGAGGCTGATGCACATTCTTGAAGGCGAGTCGCTGTTAAATGATGCGTCTGGTCTTGTCTGTTTTCGTTTTGCTGTGTTGGCAGCATTAACCGGGAATTTCTCCCTCGCCAAAGCGTCCTGGACTTTCATGCTGGTGGCTGGTGGCGGTGCTTTGATAGGAATTGTGCTGACCTACACCATTAATCTGGCAAATCGTTGGCTGATACGGCAAACCGGAGAAGAACCGGGTGTACAGATTATGATCAGCTTGCTGATCCCGTTCGCTGCTTACCTGACAGCCGAACATCTGAATGCATCAGGAATTCTGGCTGCGGTAACCGCCGGAGTTACCATGCATTACTCTGATCTGACCGGCCACACTTTGGCGGCAACCCGCATGCAACGGCGTACTGTATGGGATACGGTGCAGATGATATTGAATGGCATCATGTTTATGCTGTTGGGTTTGCAGTTGCCGCGAATACTCGAAAGCATAGAGGAAATTGCGATTGATACCGGTATCGCCAGCCTTGCACATTTATCTGCGTATATTGTTTGCATTACTTTTGCACTGACGACTTTGCGTTTAATCTGGGTTTGGGCTTCGCTCAAACTGACATTATTTGGCAAAAAGGGAAATGTCGCAGATAAAAAGTCCTTTCCCCGGTTATTGCTGGTAACCGCGTTTGCAGGTGTGCGTGGGGCAATTACCCTGGCGGGTATTCTCACTTTACCCTTGACTATGTTAGATGGCACCGATTTTCCGGCTCGTGATCTGGTGATTTTTCTCGCAATGGGCGTTATTTTGCTGTCGCTGATTGTCGCCAGCATTGCATTGCCTATCCTGGCTGCCGGCTTTGAGTTCTCCGAGCCTGTGGCTCAGATTAATAAGGAAACGGTTGCGCGTAATGCTGCGGCGTCTGCTGCAATCCGCCGGGTTGAAGATTTGTATCGTGGCATCCCCAATGATCAGCCTGAGAGCCTGGTGCAAATGGAAGCTGCAATGCACGTAATTGAGTTATATCGACGCCGCTTGGCACATGGGTTGCGGCAGAATGGCTCGTCACACCATATTCGGGAATTGGATGTCGAACGGCAGATGCGCATCGAAGCTTTACGTGCCGAGCGCGATCAACTGTATCAATTGCGGTTAAACAGGCAACTGGATGACGTCTTACATCGTCAGTTGGTGCATGAAATTGATCTGATAGAAACAGCGCTGACCAAACAAAAACAGCACTAATGTGATGCATCGGTATGATTTCTTGTTTTAAGGCGGCGCAAAAAAAATCATTGATAATCAGCCCCATCTCAAAAAAGAGTGACGGATAAAAAAATAGCCCGCTACGAGCGGGCTAAAATCCAAACCTTGACGGTGTTGGAGGAGACAGGAATGACTTTACCGCATTGCAGCAAATATTCAAAATCAAATTTACAGATATCGATTATTCATTAATTTAATAACTCTGATCTTTGGGCTCACTGAGATAGGTAGTCGAGATTTTCTGAAATACGCGATTTTCGAACCATGCAACGCCTTGAGTATTGCCCTTATCGACATGTTTTTGTGTGTGATAAAATCTCCGCTGTCGAAAAAGGTAGACCGGCGTGGTGAGCCCCGGTCAGCGTCCAACCATGGGACGCCAAATGCATCTGAAATTGTTTCGGATGACCACGGCGAGAGCGGACGTGCGCCGATTTCTCGTGGAGCCTTTGATCGACAAACGAAACGGTAAATTCCGTTTTCCCTCTAAAGTTTTCTTCACGGTAAGCACACGTCCTAATTCTGTTTATGGCTAATTCAATGGCCAAATATTAAGGACGAATCATGTCACATACTCCTGTTCTCATCGTTGGTGGTAGTCTTGTTGGTTTATCTGCATCGGTCTTTCTCGCTTGGCGCGGAATACCTCATATCTTAGTAGAAAAGCACTCCGGCAGCTCCACTCATCCGCGTGCCATGGGTTATACCGAAACCACGCTGGAGCACTACCGCATGGTCGGTATTGCCGACCGTATACCCCAAACACCTCAAAATTTCCGCTTACGCCGCGTTAAGGCATCAAGTCTTGCTGGCGAATGGCAAGGTGAACAGGCTTGGACGCCCGGCGAAGCCGACACGTACAATACTGGCTTGTCACCCAATACGGGAGCCGCCATTGCGCAAGACAAACTTGAACCTATCCTGCGCATGGCAGCGATCGAGTTCGGTGCAGATCTTCGCTACAGCACTGAGTTGCTACATTTCGAGGATCGTGGCGATAGTATTGTGGCGCAGTTACGAGATCGAAATGTTGGTCGAGATTATGCAATCTCAGCTGATTACATGATCGCAACAGATGGCGCCGATAGTCCCATTCGCGAACGTCTTGGCATTGCACGGGAAGGTGTGGGAAATATCCGGACAGTCCGCAGTGTACTGTTCAAGTGCCCGGAGGCGGATCAGTATCTCGCTAGTGGCGTTCAGCAGTTCGAGATCGAGCAAGAGAATTTACGGGCTTTTCTGACAACTTACAACGATAGCCGCTGGTTGTTAATGTTCATCGATGATATCGAGCGTAGCGATGATGAATTGCGCGTCGCTATCCGTAGAGCTTTAGGGCGCGATATGGCTTTTGACATCATAACCACAGGTCGCTGGGAAATGGCTGGACGCATCGCCAGGCATTACAGAAAAGGGCGTGTATTTCTCGCTGGGGATGCAGCCCACCAGCTTCCTCCAACCCGCGGCGGCTTCGGTGCCAACACCGGGATTGACGATGTGTGGAATCTTGCGTGGAAACTTCAGCGAGTACTGGAGAGCAGTTCAAATGCGACGCTGCTCGATACCTACGATGACGAAAGACGTCCTATCGGATGGCTGCGGCATCAACAAACCTTTTCCCGGCCGGATTATGTGAAATGGGTAAATTCTGATTTCAAAGCCGATCCCTTGTTTAGTAACGAAGCCATGGAACTAGGTCAGATTGTCCGATCCTCCGCCGTGCTTGGCGCCGGACTAGAGCTTCCTCCCGCTGCATCGCCTACAGATTGGCAGGGACAACCTGGCACGCGAGCTCCGCATGTCTGGGTTACAACAGCGGCAGGTGATGTGATATCCAGTCTGGATTTGCTCGGTAGAGAATTTGTATTGTTCGCGGTTGAGCCAGCTTGGCAAATGGCAGCAGATGCGATGAAGCTGAAATTTGTTCACATCAATCATGACATTTGCTTTTCAGAACCGGATACATTTGCAGCTATATTCGGCGTCAGGCAGCAAGGTGCAGTGTTGATTCGCCCTGATGGCATTATTGCCTGGCGAAGCAATAATACCGCCGAGGATGGGGGTGTTGATGAGTTGAAAATAGCATTTAATCAGGTTGCCGCATCGCCGTGCTAATGAAACTCTGAATAACGAAACTTCAGACTGAATGAAACATTTTCATCCAATCAGCATGAATCTTTTATATTAAATAATTCGGCCGTTCCGGTCTCTTGACCAGTAATTCCGAACAATCGTGACCGATTTTGGATAACGCAAGACCGGTCACGACTTAGTATCCATCGGTTTAAACTCCTGATTTGATAGATTTTCATAGAGGAACTAATTTTCATACATCCTGCAAAAA
>NZ_JAENGS010000007.1:0-305114 GCF_016595265.1 Undibacterium sp. 14-3-2 | reverse complement strand
TGTGCGTGATCGATTTGATATGTTTTCCCGATTCTACTGTGGAAGTAAATGTGATACATGTGTGCGAAATGCCGATGTATCTAATTTACTTCCCAAAATGTATCTAAATTAGTTCCGAGCGCTGGCGGTGGACAAAATTACTCCCTGAGCATACAAACACTTTTATTCCTGACCGCACTCAGCTTCATTCCTGCAGCGTTGCTGATGATGACAAGTTTTACTCGCATCATCATCGTCTTATCTTTATTACGTCAGGCATTGGGAACACAGTCGGCACCGCCGAATCAGGTCATGGTCGGACTCTCTTTGTTTTTAACGCTATTTGTGATGGGACCGGTGCTCGACAAAATTTATGCCGAAGCCTATACACCTTTTGCGGAAAATAAAATTTCCATGATGGAAGCGATGGACAAGGGAGCTGCACCTCTGAAACAATTCATGATGAAGCAAACCCGTCAGGCTGATCTCGCGTTATACGTCAAATTATCGAATACCCCTCAATTGCAAGGCCCTGAAGAAGTATCTTTGCGGGTATTGATCCCAGCTTTCATTACCAGCGAATTGAAAACAGCATTCCAAATCAGCTTTGCTATTTTCATTCCATTTTTGATTATTGATATGGTCGTCGCCAGCGTCCTGATGTCTATGGGTATGATGATGGTGTCACCGTCCATCGTATCGTTACCATTTAAGCTCATGCTTTTTGTATTGGTGGACGGCTGGCAATTAATCATAGGCTCTCTGGCGCAAAGCTTTTACTAAGGAAGAACATGACCCCCGACAGCGTAATGATGCTTGGCAGGCAGGCAATTGAAGTGACATTACTGGTTTCAGCACCAATGCTGCTGGTTGCGTTGGTTATAGGCCTGTTAGTCAGTATCTTTCAAGCGGCGACCCAGATTAATGAAACCACGCTTTCTTTTATTCCGAAACTGGTCGGAATATTCGTCACATTAATTATTGCCGGCCCGTGGATGTTAACCATACTGACTGATTATATGAGACAAGCATTCACCAGCATTGCAACGATGGCTGGGTAGTATCGCAACTATGCTTTCCGTTGGCAGCAGTGAGTTAATCAGCCTCATCACATCGTTCATCTGGCCTCTGACAAGAATTCTGGGGATGATTGCGATCACCCCTCCTTTTGGAAATAACACGGTTCCGGTACAAATTAAGATTGCACTGGGAGTCATGATTGCCCTCATTGTTGCGCCAACGATTCCTGTACACCCTGACGTCGATCCAGTCTCACTGACGGGGATCGTGATCCTCGCTCAACAACTCGTTATCGGCTTAGGCATGGGGTTTGTTATACGCATCGTTTTTGCAGCAGTCGAAATGGCTGGTGAGGTATCAGGTTTAACAATGGGCCTGGGTTTCGCCACTTTTTTTGATCCCTTGAGTCAGGGGCGCTCTTCTGCCATTGCGCAATTTCTGGTGTTGCTGACAACCTTGATCTTCCTGACATCGAATGCGCATCTTGCACTGCTCAGCGCGTTGATTGAGAGCTTCAAAACGATACCAATATCAACGACTCTACAAAGCGGATTCAATGTCCATAAACTGGTTATTTGGGGCGAACAAATTTTTATCACCGGACTCAGACTGGCATTGCCGATTGTTGCGGCACTACTCGTCATTAACGTTGCTCTTGGAATACTGACCCGTGCCGCTCCTCAACTTAATTTATTTGGTATAGGCTTTCCAATTACGATAGGTGTCGGGTTTCTGATGGTGGGTTTGATATTGCCTTACCTACTACTGCCGATTGAAAATTTATTTCAACAAGGTTTAGAAACAATACAATCCTTAGGGGCGCCAGCAGCAACTTCAACGCCACAATTAAAACCTCCCTCCAGTAAATAATGTGACGGATAAACCAATGCCTGACTACTTAACACTTTTTTCCTCAAAACAAATCAGGGAACTGGAAACGTCAGGAAAAAAACAGAGTCTCGGGACATCGTTAATGCAAAAAGCTGGCGAAGCCGCCGCCAATTTTGTGATGTCATTACTGGGACAAGTCTGCGCGCCGATTCTGGTTGTGGCGGGACCAGGGAATAATGGTGGCGATGCTTGTGAAACTGCCGCCAATTTATCCTCACATGGGTACGACGTCAGCATTTTACTTTGCGCAAACTCTGAAAAATACTCACCTGATGCGCTGTTTTGCTTCGAGCACGCTATCGCCAACGGTGCACGAGTTATTTCACCAAAAGATTTTCAAACAATACTGGAACCGCATTGGCGTCTGATCATTGATGGACTGTTCGGCATTGGCCTGACACGGGAAATCACTGGTGTCTGCGCCGATATCGTCGCCAAGCTGAACTCCATATCAAGTGAAAAAAATATTCCCATATTAGCCCTCGATATTCCCAGCGGACTCGATGCAGATACCGGAGTTGTACTCGGTGAACACAATATTGCGATACGGGCAAACTATACGCTGACGTTTATAGGAAACAAACCGGGATTACATACCGCCGACGGTAAAGACTACGCGGGCAAAGTAACCGTTGCTGATTTAGATATCCCAGAATATCTCTACCCGATAAGCACCTATTTTTTGAATTGTCCGGAAAGTTTCGAATTCGCTATGTCTGACCGCAAACAGAATAGCCATAAAGGAAGTTACGGCGAAGTCGTCATTATCGGGGGAGCGAACGGCATGACTGGAGCCGGAATACTCGCTGCACGCAGTGCACTATTTTCAGGCGCGGGCAAAGTTTTTATCGGATTCATCCATTCAGCAATAACTTACGACTCATCCTACCCAGAAATCATGTGCAGGAATGCGAAAGACATTCAGTATGCAACGGGAGTTATTGTTGCCGGTCCGGGCATGGGAATCTGTCAAACCGCCAAAGACATTCTGCATTCAATATTAGATTCAGATGCGCCATTGGTGCTTGATGCCGATGCACTTAATCTGATCGCATCAGATGTAACTCTGCAGGGAAAACTCAAAAACAGAACTACAGCGTCTATTCTGACGCCACATCCGCTGGAAGCAGCACGCATACTTGGAATGACAGTGAAAGAAATTCAAAGCAACCGCTTGTCTACAGTAAAGCAATTATCCACTAAGTTCAATGCGGTCGTGATACTGAAAGGTGCTGGCAGCGTCATTGGAAGCCCTGACGGTTCTTTGCGCATCAATACAAGTGGCAATCCGGGATTAGCGACAGGTGGCACTGGCGATGTTCTGGCGGGTCTCTGCGGCGCTTTGTTAGCGCAAGGATTCGATTGTTTTCATGCAGCGCAACTGGCAACATGGGTACACGGTAATGCCGCCGACATTCTGGTTAACAAAGGAGTCGGACCTTTAGGTATATGCGCGAGTGAATTACCGGTCGAAATCAGAGCTGGTCTCAACTCACTGGTAAATTCACACCGTAATCAGGTATAAAATTTACTCAACCAGGCTATTTATTTGCTCTGGATTTAATTTTTCAGTCGCCTGCTCACAAACAATCCCGGCACAAGAAATCGCGGCGGTTAATTTTTCAATTTGCTCTTGCTGCGATACAGCGTGATCAATCAACTTATGCAGTACCTTGGAGACAGGATCATCACTACTCTGCGTAACACCATACGCTGAAAACAGACTGTCACCGACTTGGTCAGTCGCACTGGGTTCTTTTTTGACGATATGCGCAGGGTTACCAACTGCAGTTGCACCAGCGGGAACCGGTTTCAGCACAACAGAGTTAGAACCAATTTTCGCGCCAGCACCTATCGTAAAGCTCCCTAACACCTTGGCACCTGCGCCAACAATGACGCCTGGCTCAAGGGTGGGATGCCGCTTTGCTCCGCGCGATAAGGATGTTCCACCTAAAGTCACACCTTGATAAATCGTGCAGTCATCACCTATCTCTGCGGTTTCGCCGATCACAACACCAAAACCATGATCGATAAATACTCTGCGGCCGATTGTTGAACCAGGATGGATTTCGATACCGGTAATTACGCGGGCGATATATGAAATAAAACGCCCCAACCACTTTAGACCATGAGTCCAGCACCATTTTGCCCAATGGTGCATCACGATAGCCTGAAAACCCGGATAGCAAGTCATTACCTCCCACGCATTCCGGGCGGCCGGATCTTTCTTAATAATGCTGGCAATATCTTCACGAAAATGGCTGAACATGTGGGAGTGCAATAAATAGACGGACTAGGATAGTAGCTTATTCAGAAAAAGTGCGCCGAAGCGCACTGAAATAGTATTAAAGATCAATTTTGGTTTTAAACAACTTTGATTAAGCGTTGACGTCTCGCCTCATACAAACAAACACCTGAAGCCACTGAAACATTCAAGCTTTCAACCGAACCGAACATGGGCACGCTAACCAGAACGTCGCAGGTTTCTCTGGTAAGCCTGCGCATCCCCTCACCTTCAGAGCCCATCACCAGCGCACTGCCACCCGTAAAATTCACGTCATAAATGGTTTGATCGACATCATCAGATGTCCCCACCAGCAAAATATCGCGCTCTTTCAACTCTCTCAATGTGCGTGCAAGGTTGGTAACGGTGATATAAGGCACAGTTTCAGCCGCACCACTTGCAACTTTTGCTGCAGTCGCATTCAATCCTACGGCCCGGTCTTTTGGTGCGATAACGGCATGCGCACCAACACCATCGGCAACGCGCAAACAAGCACCAAGATTATGCGGATCAGTAATTCCGTCCAGTACCAATAACAATGGCGGACCATCAATCGCATCCAATAACTCATCAAGATTGCGAGCCAGAGATAACTCTCCTGCTTTTGCGACGACACCTTGATGGCGACGGGTACCAACGATGTTTGATAAGCGCTGATCATCTGCTGGAATAACCCGGATACCTGCAGATTTTGCCGCATGCAACAACTCCTGCATACGCCGGTCGCTACGTCCGGAATCAACATAAATCTCTTCCACCGACGACGCTTCGTGACGAATACGGGAAGTCACCGCGTGGAAACCAAAAATCATTTTACTTTTCATATTACTCTTTACTAATTAACTTAACTTCTTCTTTTTGCAGTTTTTCCTGCCGGTTTACCATTCGATGGCAATTTATTTTTTCCGACTACAGGAGATTTTTTGGATGATTTAGAAGGACGACCGCCTGAAGATGCGCGTTCCAATTCCACATACTCAGTGGCTGATCCTCGTCTTGCCCCCGAAACCTTTTTACCCGCAGATGCAGAAAGTGATGGGGAATTTCTTTTTGACTTATCTGATCCTGATCCACGATTAGCAACCGTACTACCGACAACGTTTTGAACCAGGCTCAAGTCAATTTTACGTGCATCAAGATCTACGCGACTAACCTGTACTTTTACCTTATCGGTCAGCTGGTAACGCTTTCCGGTACGTTCGCCGCGCAGCTCATGTCTGGCTTCATCAAACTGGAAGTAATCAGCGCCAAGCTCGGTGATATGAACCAGGCCCTCAATAAAGATGTCGTCTAACTGAACAAAAATACCAAACTGCGTAACCCCGGTAATCGTTCCGATAAATTCTTCGCCCAGCTTATTTTTTATAAAGTAGCACTTCAACCATGCTTCAACGTCTCTGGATGCTTCATCAGCGCGACGTTCATTTGCAGAACAATGAGTTCCCAAAGCGTCCCAGATGGTGAGATCTTTCTCTGGCTTCTTTTTACCCGCTGCTTTATCCGCAACCTGCTGCTTACGCGCAGCATTTGAAATCGTCGTATTTAACAAGCTCAGATTGATGCCTTTGGGCTCATAAACCTTTCCTTGCAAAACCGCTTTGATCGCTCTGTGTGTCAGCAAATCAGGGTAACGTCGGATCGGGCTGGTGAAATGAGCATAAGCCTCATAGGACAAACCAAAGTGACCTATGTTGTCTGGGCTATAGACTGCTTGCTGCATAGAGCGCAGTAGCATGGTCTGCAACAACTGCGCGTCCGGTCGTCCTTTTACCTTTTCCATCAGCGCAGCATAATCAGACGCCGACGGGCTGTCTCCACCGCCAAGAAATAAGCCAACTTGTTTCAGAAAATTTCTGACTTGCGTTAACTTCTCTTTAGTCGGGCCGGCATGAATCCGGTACGTGCCCGGATGCTTGTAGGTTTCGAGTAAATTCGCAGCACATACATTGGCGGCCAACATACATTCTTCGATCAACTTATGCGCGTCATTTCTTGTGCGTGGAACGATTCGTTCTATCTTACCCGCAGCATTACAGATAATGTACGTTTCCGTGGTTTCAAAATCAATCGCGCCGCGCGCTTGACGGGCTTTCAATAATGACTGAAACACTGCGTACAAATTGCTCAGGTGTGGCACCAGCAACATGCGCTTGGCAGCGGCCGTTCCTTTCGTATTTCCGAGAATCTCAGCCACCTCAGTGTACGTAAAACGCGCTGCCGAATGAATTACCGCAGGATAAAACTGATAGGCCTTAATATCGCCATCTTGTGTTATCACCATATCGCAAACCAACGTCAATCGATCTACCTCTGGATTCAGTGAACACAGACCGTTAGACAGTTTTTCCGGCAACATGGGAATAACGCGACGTGGGAAATAAACGGATGTACTACGCAACAATGCATCCTCATCCAACGCGTCATTCGGCGTCACATAGTGACTGACGTCCGCAATAGCGACAATCAGGCGATGTCCATTGCTGCGCCCTATCTTTACGGGTTCACAGTAAACCGCATCATCAAAATCACGCGCATCTTCGCCATCAATCGTGACCAACGGAATATCGCGCAAATCTACCCTGTTTTCCAGATCCTTAGCCAGTACCTCAGACGGTAATTTTGATGCCATTTTTTTTGCTGCATCCGAAAACTCGTGAGGAACACCAAATTTTCTGACAGCAATTTCTATTTCCATTCCAGGGTCGTCAATATCTCCCAGAATCTCAACAATTTTCCCAACCGCTTGTGCATAACGAGTTGGCTGCTCAGTCAACTCTATACTGACAACCTGTCCTGCTTTCGCTTTGCCGGGAGAGCCCGCGAGTAAAATGTCCTGGCTATAACGCTTATCTTCCGGCGCGACAATCCAGACGCCATTTTCGTTTAATAAACGTCCGATGACATGTGTATTTGCCCGTTCCAGTATTTCAACGATGCTGCCTTCGAGACGCCCACGTCTGTCGGTTCCTGTAACTCGTGCTGTCACACGATCACCATGCAGTACCTTCTGCATTTCCCGTTCAGGCAAAAACAAATCTTCACTGCCGTCCTCAGGAATCAAGAAGCCGTAACCGTCTCGATGGCTGCTGACCTTACCCGAAATAAAATTATCCTGATTCGCCAGCACGAAATTTCCAGATTTATCTGATGTAATCTGACCGTCGCGTTCCATCGCGTTTAATCGTCGCGTCATACCATCAAGCTCCTCGGTTTTTACGCCCAACTTGGCTGCAATAGCATTCGCCGTCAGCTTTACTTTAGTTGTACGCAGAACACCTAAAATATCTTCGCGACTCGGAATTGTGTATAAATGCTTATTCAAATGTTGTGAATTTCTCTAAAAGTTAAATCTTGCCCCGAATATACAAGACATCGTTACAGTTTACCGGAGCGCACGTTATTTAGCTAACTATTCTAATCTGATCAGGCTCACGTCTTGACATAATACCGAAACAATCTATAATAAGCGCCTTCTGTCGCCCACGTGGCGGAATTGGTAGACGCGCATGGTTCAGGTCCATGTGCCGCAAGGTGTGGGGGTTCGAGTCCCTCCGTGGGCACCAAATTATTGAAAGCCCGTTGATTTTATCAACGGGCTTTTTCTATTTCACAATTCCAAAGTTCACTCATCTCGCATCTTCTCCCGAAAAAGTAATTCAAATTTTCGACTGAAAGTCGTAGTAAATTAATCCTGATTACTCTATAATTACGCCTTCTGTCGCCCACGTGGCGGAATTGGTAGACGCGCATGGTTCAGGTCCATGTGCCGCAAGGTGTGGGGGTTCGAGTCCCTCCGTGGGCACCAAATTATTGAAAGCCCGTTGATTTTATCAACGGGCTTTTTTTGTTCAAAAGAAATCTTTAAATTAAGCGTAGCAATCAATCAAATAAAAACGGGAGTCAATGACTCCCGTTTTTATTTCACACCATTAAGCCGTCTCACCTTTTTTCAGCCAGGCATTTAACTGATGCGGCCTGATACTATCGTACTCTTCAAATGGTTGATGAATCCATGGATTCGTCGCCAGATAATCAAGATGAAAATCAGGTGCGACAGAAGAACAAGCTTTGTACCAGATCACCGCGGACTTAACATCCGTTACCGCTGGAAAATTTTCGCGCAAGTGATGCAGAACACGCTCAAGCGTCACACCGGAATCAACAAGGTCATCAACAACCAAAACACGGCCCTGCAAAGCCCCCTTGGTCATAGAAATATATTTGCCGATATCCAGAGAACCTTGGACAGTACCAGCATCCTCACGATAAGAACTTGTCGAAAGAATTGCCAAAGGAACGTCGAAAATTCTGGAAAAAATATCGCCTGGTCGCAAACCGCCACGTGCAAGGCACAAGACCTGGTCAAACTTCCAGCCTGACTCATGCACTTTAAGCGCCAACTGCTCAATTGAACGATGGTAAGCATCCCAAGAAACCCACAGATCCTTATCCGTAGAAGCAGGTGTATTCATTTTTATTTTTCCTTTAAATAAACGGATGGCGCAATACGATAGTCTCCTCACGGTCAGGACCGGTAGAGACCATATCAACTGGCACTCCGACGAGCGCCTCTATGCGCTTAATGTAATTGCGGGCATTTTCAGGCAAAGCTTCCATACTCTTCGCACCTACAGTTGACTCAGACCAACCAGGCATTTCCTCATAGATAGCCTCGCACATCGCAGCCTCTTCTGCACCAACCGGGAAAATATCAACAATTTTTCCACCCAGTTTATAACCAGTACACAACTTCAAAGTTTCAACACCATCCAACACATCCAACTTGGTCAAACACATGCCAGAAACGCCATTAATCTGAACAGATCGCTTCAACAGTGCAGCATCAAACCAACCACAACGACGGGCACGCCCAGTTACTGTGCCAAACTCATGCCCAACACTCGCCAAATGCTTACCAACGCCCTGATCCGTCGGCAATTCGGAAGGAAACGGGCCTGAACCAACACGTGTCGTATACGCCTTAGTAATTCCAAGAATGTAATGCAGCATATTTGGACCAACGCCCGTACCTGCTGCAGCATTGCCTGCCACGCAATTACTTGACGTAACGAAAGGATAAGTACCATGATCAACATCCAGTAAGCTGCCTTGCGCGCCCTCAAACAGGAGGCTTGCGCCAGCTTTGTGCGCTGCGTACAAAGCACTGGAAACATCAGTAACCATAGGACGAATACGCGGAACTAAAGCCAACGTGTCATCCAAAGTCTTTTGATAATCAACCGCTGGCGCCTTGAGATAATTCGTTAACACGAAGTTGTGATAATCCAGGTTTTCCTTCAACTTCTCAGCAAAACGCTCTGCATTTAATAAATCAGCGACACGAATTGCACGACGTGCAACCTTATCCTCGTAGGCAGGACCAATGCCTTTACCTGTGGTGCCAATTTTGGCAGCACCACGAGCAGCCTCGCGAGCTGCATCCAACGCGGCATGGTAAGGAAGAATGACCGGACATGCCTCAGAGATTTTGAGACGGGAAACAACCTCTACTCCGTTTGCCTGCAATTTATCGATCTCGCGCAACAAATCTGGAACAGACAAAACCACGCCATTACCGATATAGCAAGCCGTACCCTCACGCATAATTCCGGAAGGAATTAATTGCAACGCAGTCTTTTGTCCACCGATCACCAGCGTATGACCTGCATTGTGGCCACCTTGAAACCGAACCACACCTTGAGCATGATCCGTCAGCCAGTCAACAATCTTTCCTTTACCCTCGTCGCCCCACTGGGTACCAATGACAACGACATTTTTTGCAATTTTATTGTTTGACATTACTCAACCTACATTTTGAAGAATCCATTGTTCACCATCGAATACGACCACACGATTGCAGTCAAATTCATCTTGTTCATTCTCATGCCCAGGGAGATTTTGAATAACCACCTCCCCTTCACTACGTAACGCTGCAATTTTCGACAACAAACCTGCATCACGACTCCAAGGGGCACGGATCGCCCCTTTCCTCTCTGCAACAGGCATCAGACGTGCCAATTCGCGCAAATCCAAAGAAAATCCCGTTGCAGGCCTGGAGCGACCAAAAGCCTCACCCACGTGATCGTAACGCCCACCACGCGCAACGGCATTAGGCAAACCTGGAACAAACGCACTGAACATAACACCACTGTGATAGTGATAACCCCGCAGGTCTGCCAGATCTATTGTTACCTTGTCGTTACCAACCAGATTAGCAAGGTACTCAAGCTCAGACAACGCAGACATAACGCCCCCCAGATTAGGCAGCTCTTTTCTTGCCCGACTAATGACAGACACGTCACCATACAAAGTTGGCAAAACCTGCAAAGCACGCCTGACCTCAGGAGAAAAACCTTCGCTGACACTTTTTATACTCGGAATATCCTTGGACTCTAACAGAGCAAACAATATATTCTCTTGTTGCTTCGCAAGTGGATCTGTTTCGAGTATTGCACGCAACACACCTACGTGACACAAATCCAGGCGCACTTGCTCAATGCCAGCCAGCCTTAAACAAGCAATCACCAGCTCCTGAATCTCTGCATCCGCCTCGAGTCCTGCATGTCCGTATATTTCAGCACCGATCTGAATCGGTTCACGCGTTGCATGTAACCCGGATGGCTTAGTGTGCAAGACGTTGCCAACGTAGCACAGGCGAGTCACCGAACTGCGGTTTAAAAGATGGGCATCAATACGTGCGACCTGAGTAGTCATATCTGCACGCACCCCCATTGTACGACCAGACATCTGATCAACCAGCTTGAAAGTACGTAGATTCATATCCTGACCTGCACCGGTCAAGAGTGATTCGATATATTCCAGCAAAGGAGGCATAACTAATTCATAACCATACAAACGGAAATGATCTAGAAAAACACGACGCAAGTCTTCAATCTTGCGAGCCTCAGAGGGCAAGACGTCAGCGATATTTTCAGGTAAGAGCCAGTTCGGCATGAAAAACAATCAAAAATTAAGAAAACGAGAGAATGAACTTTATTGGGTTCATCCGGCAAACAGCGACCTGCGCCAAAGCTGGCGTAGATCGCTGTTTGATCAAAATATATAAGTATTACTTAGACTTTGCTGCCGAGCCACCATTAACAGAACTGCCGGGAGCTTTAAAATATTTGAAAAATTCAGAACTAGGATCAACGACAACGACGTCACTCTTAGTTTTGAAGCTGGCCCGGTAAGCCTCCAGACTTCTGTAAAATTTATAAAACTCAGGATTTTGCCCAAATGCCTGCGCATAAATCCGCGACGCCTCTGCATCACCTTCACCGCGCATTTGCTCAGCTTCACGGTAAGCCTCAGCAAGTATCACAACTCTCTGCCGGTCTGCGTCAGCCCTGATTTTCTCCGACTCAGCCGAACCAGTAGAACGAAGCTCATTCGCAACACGCAAACGCTCTGATTTCATGCGGTCGTAAACAGAATTATTAATCTGCTCAACATAATCAACCCGCTTCAAACGGACATCGATAATATCAACACCAATCTGCTTAGCTTCGTCAGTAACTTTGCTTTTGATCGCCTCCATTACTTTGCCGCGCTCGCCTGAAATCACTTCACGCACAGTCCGCTTTGTAATTTCGTCGTTCAGTGCCGCTTTTACTATCTGAGACAGGCGATCTTTTGCCCGGCGCTCATCACCGCTGAAGCTCACGTAATACAGCTTCGGTTCAGTAATTTGCCATTTAACATAGGAATCGACAAGAATGTTTTTCTTTTCCGCTGTAATGAAGCGATCTGCCTCAGCTGAATCAATAGTCAGAATCCGTTTATCAAGCAACAAAACATTTTGGAATGGTGGCGGCAATTTGAAATGTAAGCCAGGTTCGCTAATAACCGACTTAACTTCCCCAAAGGCGAACACAATTGCATGCGACTTCTGATCAACAATAAAAATTGTCGAATAAGCGACTAAAAGTGCTGCGATTACAGCCAGAAAAAATGAAATCAGCTTATTCATCAGCGCACCTCTCTGTCACGTGAATCACGAGTATCTCTGGCACGCCCATCTTTATTGTAACGCATCTCCACAGATGGAATTTGTTCCGCAGTCGTTGGAGTAACAGGCTGCACAACAGCTGGTTTAACGCTATTTGCTTCTTGGGAAATCATTTTATCAATCGGCAAATAGATCATGTTGTTGCTTTGTTTTGCATCCATCAAAACTTTACTCGTACTGGTAAAAATCTGCTGCATTGTTTCCAGATACATCCTGTCCCTCGTGACCGCTGGCGCCTTCTGATACTCGCTCAATACTTGCTTAAAGCGAGAGGCATTCCCCTCAGCATTCGCCACAATTCGTGACTTATAGCCTTCAGCCTCTTGCAAAGTACGGGAAGCCTCACCACGGGCCTTTGGAATCACGTCATTAGCATAGGCCTGACCTTCATTTTTTTGCCGCTCTTTATCCTGCCCCGCCTTTACTGCATCATCGAATGCCGCCTGCACCTGCTCAGGTGGCTGAACGCCTTGCATAGTGATATTCGCGATCTGAACGCCTGCCTTATAACGGGTCAGTATCTGCTGCATCAGTGCGCCAACATCCATTGCGACTTTTTCCCGCCCCTCGTAGAGGACGAAATCCATTTTACTTTTACCGACAATTTCACGGATCGCAGTTTCTGCGACCTGACGGATCATTTCATCCTGATCCCGGTTGTTATAAAGCCACTCAGCAGCACTTTTCAATTTATATTGAACTGCGAACTGGATATCGACAATATTCTCGTCATCAGTCAGCATTAAAGATTCATGTGCCTGCTTATTTTTCACATTTGAACGATAGCCAACTTCGATAGTACGAACCTGTGACACATTCACAATTTCGTGATTCTGAATCGGATAAGGCCAGCGCCAATTCATACCCGCGCCATTCACGTGACTATACTTCCCAAAGGTCGTGACAACAGCATTCTGCCCTTCCTGGACAATAAAAATACCGCTCACCAGCCATACAAAAACAAAGATAAAAGCAATCGCACCGATACCAAATCGGGTAGTGGATGAATCAGGATTAAATCCGCCGCCGCCATCACCGCCGCCGTTTTTTTGCCCTAAGAAACGGGATAAACGCTGATTCAAATCTTTCCAGACCTGATCAAGGTCGGGAGGGGTTTCCGGTGACTTCTTGCCATCCTGATTATTTTTTGATCCACGTCCCCACTGAGGATCATTCAGCGATAACGTAACACCAATTTTTTTTAGAAATGAACCAATCATTCTTTAGATATCCAATGAGTAATTTTCGAACTACTGGAGATTAAAACGAACGTCATCGAATTGAGAAGTCAATTTTTCATCTGACATTTGTAGCGCTTTAACAGAAGCGAAATCAGCGATTGCGTCGCGTAACAGACTTAGTCCGACGCCGGTACGGGCACTCAAAAAAATCCGGTCAATTTTACCATATTCATTCAGGGCAACTGATGGTTCCAGACCCGCCAGATCAATCTTATTAAACACAATCAACTGCGGAATATGGTCAGCACCAATCTCTTTCAACACCTGATTGACCTGAAAAATCTGCTCTGTCCTGACAGGGCTGTTTGCATCAACTACGTGCACGAGCAAATCAGCGTGAATAGTCTCTTCGAGCGTTGCACGAAATGCCGCTACCAGTTGATGCGGTAATTCACGGATAAATCCAACCGTATCTGAGATAACAACACTTCCAGCCTCGCCGAGATAGAGGCGTCTAGATGTCGTATCCAACGTCGCAAACAATTGATTTGCCGCGTAGGCACCAGCCTTCGTCAGAGCATTAAACAGTGTCGACTTACCAGCATTTGTGTAACCGACCAATGAAACCGAAAAGGTTTTACTGCGATCACGTGAGCGCCGCTGAGTTTCCCGCTGCTGACGCAGCCTATCCAGCTTCGTCTTGAGCATTTTGACTCGCTCTCCCAGAAGACGCCTATCCGTCTCTAACTGAGTCTCACCCGGCCCGCGCAAACCAATACCACCTTTTTGCCGCTCAAGGTGAGTCCAGCCACGAATTAAGCGCGTCGCAAGATGCTGTAGCTGTGCCAACTCGACTTGAACCTTTCCCTCGTGACTCTTCGCCCTCTGGGCAAAAATATCAAGAATGAGACTAGTACGATCAATCACGCGAATTTTGAGACGACGCTCAAGATTTCTTTGTTGAGCCGGAGATAAAGCATGATTAAAAATGACCAAATCAAGCTCAGAATCAGCAACAGCATCAAGCACCTCATCAGTCTTGCCAGAGCCGATAAACAATGCGGCATCCGGCCCTGATCTTTTGCACGTGATTGTCGTTACAACATCCGCTCCGGCAGACTGTGCCAGCAGTGAAAGCTCTTCGAGACTATCGGCAAAACCATCTTTGCCGAAATCAACACCGACCAAAGCGGCGCGCATATTTAAAGACATGTATCCAAATTATCAGGAGCCAAAAAATTACTCAGCCTCGGCTTCAGAATTAATACTCACAGCGCGCGCAGGCACAACAGTGGAGATAGCGTGTTTATATACCATTTGCGTAACGGTATTTCTCAGCAACACGACATACTGATCGAAAGATTCAATATGCCCCTGTAACTTAATACCATTCACCAGGTAGATAGATACTGGAATATGTTCTTTACGCAGCGCGTTCAGAAACGGGTCTTGTAACAGTTGCCCTTTGTTGCTCATGACAGCTCCATTGTGTTGTTGTGATCAGGAGTTTGGGATTATCTTGTATTTTTCAAGCAATCCATCCGAAATTACAGATATCTGTAATGTTTTTTAGTTCAATTCGCAGAAATACTGCATCATACAAAACCGTGAAAACTAATTACTTCGTTTTATCAAACGGATTTTTACCGGAGCGCATTTCTATTCTCAAAGGAGTTCCCACCAATGAGAACGTTTCCCTGAAATGCTTCTCCAGATAACGTTTATATACATCACCGACGGCATCCAGCGCATTACCGTGAATCACAATGATAGGTGGATTTTGCCCACCCTGGTGAGCATAACGTAATTTTGGCCTGATCGAACCTTTGCGCTTCGGTTGCTGATGCTCAACCGCCTCAATCAGAGCACGAGTCAATTTCGGCGTTGATAAATTCGCCATCGCAGCAGCGTAAGCAGAATCTATCGACTTCATTAACGGGCCGATACCTGTCGATTTCAGGGCTGAAATGAAATGGAATTTTGCAAAGGTGAGGAAATTCAACTTCCGCTCAATGTCCATTTTAATTTCATCTCGCCGATCGCTTTGCAAGCCATCCCATTTATTCACACCGACAACCAAGGCTCGGCCTGACTCGAGAATGAACCCAGCAATATGCGCATCTTGCTCAGAAATATCCTGCTGCGCATCCAGCAATAAAAGAACGACGTTCGCTTCAGAAACAGATTGCAGGGTTTTGACCACTGAAAATTTCTCAATAGCCTCAAAAACCTTACCGCGCCGGCGAATACCAGCAGTATCGATTAAGGAATAATGCTTACCATCCCTCTCAAACGGAATCTCAATTGAATCCCGCGTTGTCCCTGGCATATCAAAGGCAATCACACGATCTTCGCCAAGCAAGGTGTTCACCAAGGTTGACTTACCGACATTCGGGCGCCCAACAATAGCAATCCGGATACCTTTAACCGCATCCTCAGCTGGCTCCGATTCTGGTGGTCGCTGTGCAAATGCAATATCGAGCGATTCTTCTACAAGATCAACGACACCATCCCCATGGGCGGCTGAGATCACATACGGATCACCAAGTCCAAGCTCATAAAAATCTGCCGTTACTGAAGAATACTTCATGCCCTCGGCTTTATTGACAACCAACATCACCGAGCGACCAGACTTACGTAAAAAATCTGTGATCGTTTTGTCGTGCGGCGTCAAACCCTGACGTCCATCAACGATAAAAATAATGACGTCAGCTTCAGCAACTGCCTGCTTGGTCTGCTTTGCCATCTCATGCAAGATACCTTCTTTCGCTACTGGCTCAAAGCCACCAGTATCAATTACCAGAAAAGGTCGCTCACCAATACGTCCCTCGCCATAATGACGATCACGAGTAAGCCCTGGCAAATCAGCCACCAAGGCATCACGTGAACGGGTAAGCCGATTGAACAGCGTGGATTTGCCGACATTTGGTCGACCTATAAGTGCAATAACCGGCTTCATTTAATATTACTCAGTTGCGATAGCAACCACTAATCCTGATTTTGTTTGAACAATCAGATTTGAGCCAACCACAACTGGCGCAGCTAAAATCTGACTACCATCAGTAGGCAACCTACCGATGAAAGAACCATCTTCTCTGGAGAGAAAATGCACGTAACCTGCCAGATCACCCACGACAACAGAGCGACCGAAAGAAACAGGTGCTGACAAGCGCCGATTGGCAAGCTTATCATTTTTCCAAGCACTAGAACCTGACTCACGATTATAAGCAGTCACAGCGCCACCAACATCTGCAGCAAAGACAAAGCGCTCATCGACACCGGCACCAACCTCACTGGATAATTTCTTTACCCAACGAACAGCGCCTGTGTTCAGATCGAAGCAACCGACCCGCCCCTGATAAGCACTGGCGCAAACATCACGCCCAATGATCGCAGGAAATCCCGAAACGTCCGCAACACGCTCTAGTTCAGTCGCACCTTTTGGCTCACCAACCACGGCCTCCCAGCGCAAGCTGCCATTGGCGAGAGATAAAGCTGCCATACGCCCACCTGGCAAAGCGATGATCACCTGATCACCGGCAACGACCAAACCTGGGAACGCACGTAATGTTAAAGCAGGCAAAGTACGCTCAACCACCCATTTACGGGCACCGGTTTCAACGTCATATGCGCTAATTTTATTATCAATGCTACGAACAACAACTAAACTATCAGACAACGCTGGGGCTGATAAAATTTCTGTGGAATCCTGATTTTTCCAGCGCAGCTTGCCTTCATTATCGAATGCAAACACCCCCCCCTTATCACCTGCAACGACGACCGTTCTGGCATTTGCTCCGACACCGCCCGTCAAACGCACGCCAGCGTTAATACGCCAGTCTGCGCGACCACTGGCCGCATCAATCTTCAGCAAAGTTCCGTCAGCGGCAGCAACATAGAGCTGCTGCCCAACAATTGCCGGAGAGAACACGTAATTTTGAGACGAACCGGCCTGAACGGACCATAACTGCTTAACAGAAAGAGTCGGTTTTATCTCTAACAATGCTGCCGGTACATTTTTTTCAGATTTTGAGGCGAATGGGTTCCATGAAGAACATCCTGCCAAAACACACAATGCAGCCGCCGAAATTATTTTGGCAGAAAAATGCATAAACACTCCTGTTATTTGCTTACTGACTCAACAGATCCACCAATCGCATCCAATTTAATTTGAATTAATTGTTTTACTGAATTTTTTTCTGTCGCCTTGTCCAATGCAACCTGGTAGGACTTTCTAGCGTCGTCCAATTTAGCCTGCGCAACGAAAATATCGCCTTTTCTGTCAGCAACATCTGCTTGCAGCTCAGCTGGAAATTCACCTGACAACTGTTTCAACGCTTCATCAAATAATTTTTCATCCAACAAAATACCAGCCAGACGTATCTTCGCTAAAGCCTTGTACTCGTCGCCTTTACCAGAGTCAATTACCCACTGGAGCTGACTTTTAGCAGACTTCAAATCATTTGCATCAAACGATGTTTTAGCTGACACCAATGCGGCCATCGAAGCATATGACGTCGCAGGAAACTTCTCTTTTAAGTCACCCACAGCGCGCTGAATCTTTGCCGCATCTTTTGCTGTTACAGACTTCTGCAACTCTTCATATAACTGTGAGGCTTGTCCCGCCTGATTCGTTTGATAGTTATTCCATTGCACCCATCCTGCATAGGCAGCAAGCGCGATGATCAAAACCCAGGTAATCAAATTACCATATTGCTTCCATGTTGCTTTCAGTGTTGCGAGTTGCTCTTGTTCTTCGAGATCGTATGCCATGTTTTTATAAGATTAATGGTTAATATGAATATGATTCGGGTCATCGCAGCAAGAGCTGTCATCACCAGTGCCTGCAATCTGATCAACCAGATAATCTACCGCAGCATCAAACGGAACACTGATTTGATTATTTTCAGCAATATCGGATCGCATGGATTTTATACTGACATTGTTATTGGCAACCTCGTCTTCACCAATAATCACCGCGTATGCGCAACCACTGGCGTCTGCCTTCTTCATTTGCGATTTAAAACTACCAACCCCGGTCGCGGTTGCGCAATGTAGCACAACATCAAGCCCGGCATCGCGTAATCGCTCACCAAGAACCAAAGACTGCATTTGCCCGTCGTCAGTCTGGTGTACCAGATAAACATCACACAAGGAGGGCTGATGAACATCACCAGCAACCTTCATCAATTCAATCAGTCGCTCAATCCCCATTGCAAAACCACACGCGGGAGTTGGCTTTCCACCAAAAGTTGAGAATAAAGTATCATAGCGCCCACCAGCACACACCGTTCCCTGTGACCCCAACTCGTCGGTCACCCACTCAAAAACAGTGCGATTGTAATAATCCATACCTCTCACAAGACGCGGATTAATCGTGAACGGAATACTATTGTGACGCAATATTTTTTGTACTCCATCAAAGTGAGCCAGCGACTCAGCACCGAGATAATCCAACAGTTTTGGCGCAGCATTGACCATTTCTTGCATCGCAGGATTTTTTGTATCAAGTATCCGCAATGGATTGCTATACAAGCGACGCTTCGCTTCTGCATCGAGAATATCAGAGTGATTCTCAAAATAACTGATTAACGCTGCACGGTGCAAATTTCGCTCGTTTGCATCGCCGATCGAATTTAACTCAAGGCGCACATTCTGCAAACCGAGATCATCCCAGAGCCGCTGACACAACATAATCAATTCAGCATCAATATCCGGCCCACTAAAACCCAAGGCCTCAGCACCTACCTGATGAAACTGACGATAGCGTCCACGCTGAGGCTTTTCATGGCGGAACATAGGACCCGCATACCAAAGGCGCTTCGGCCCATCATAAACAAGATTGTGCTCAATTGCTGCACGCACCACCCCCGCAGTTCCTTCTGGGCGCAACGTCAGCTTATCGCCATTCATCGAGTCTTCAAATGAATACATTTCTTTTTCGACGATATCTGTCACCTCACCAAGTCCGCGGGCAAACAGCGGAGTTGGCTCAACTATCGGTGTACGAACCTGTTGAAATCCATAGCTCTTTAATACTGAGTGAACCGTATTTTCGAATAGTTCCCAGAGTGCGGAATCATCAGGGAGCAAATCATTCATTCCCTTAACACCGACTATTTTTTCTATTTTTTTATTTTCTGACATAAGAAACTCAGTTCAATTATTCAACTACTGTTGGTGCATAACGCTTTGCGACATAGTTCAGCACAATTGCCTGAAATTCTTCAGCAATTCTGTCTCCACGCAATGTCATCGCTTTTACACCATCAATAAACACTGGTGCAGCTGGCGACTCACCTGTACCCGGAAGACTGATGCCGATATTTGCGTGTTTTGACTCACCAGGACCATTCACGATACATCCCATGACAGCAACATTCATACTCTCAACGCCAGGGTACTGCTTCTTCCAGGCAGGCATCTGCTCACGCAAGAAAGTCTGAATATCGTCTGCCAATTCCTGAAATACTGTGGAAGTCGTGCGACCACAACCAGGACAAGCAATAACCATTGGCGTAAATTTCCGCAACCCCATGGTCTGCAAAATTTCCTGACCTACAATCACCTCACGACAACGGTCACCGCCAGGCTCAGGAGTCAACGATATACGTATGGTGTCGCCAATCCCCTCTTGCAACAATACCGAGAGCGCAGCGGTGGAAGCAACGATCCCTTTACTCCCCATTCCTGCCTCGGTTAAACCCAAGTGCAAAGGATATTCACAGCGTGTCGAAAGTTCACGGTACACCGCAATCAGATCCTGCACACCAGAAACCTTGCACGATAAGATAATTTTATCCCCAGCCAGCCCCAGTTCCTCTGCGCGCTGCGCATTTTCTATCGCAGACGTAATCAACGCTTCATACATGACAGATTGCGCAGTCCAAGGTACGGAACGGCGAGCATTCTCATCCATAATTCTTGCCAACAGGGTTTGATCCAGACTACCCCAGTTAACACCGATACGAACCGGTTTATCATAGCGGCAGGCCAACTCTATCATCTGAGCAAACTGAGATTCCCGCTTTGCCCCCTGACCTACATTACCCGGATTAATCCGATACTTCGACAAGGCTTGCGCGCACTCAGGAAAATTCTGTAGCAAGGTATGGCCGTTATAATGAAAATCACCGACCAGCGGAACGTCAACCTCCATTTTGTCGAGTTGTTCGCGAATAGCCGGAACCGCCGCAGCCGCCTCAGAATTATTGACCGTGATACGCACTAACTCAGAACCTGCCCGCGCCAGATCCTTGATCTGAATTGCGGTCGCAATTACATCGGCAGTATCTGTATTTGTCATTGATTGCACAACAACTGGCGCATCACCGCCGATTACAACTTTGCGCTTTCCGTAGACGATGCTTGCCGCACGGCTGAGACGCCTCTGGCGCGGACCAGACAAAATTTCGGACAAAAGAGACTCCATACTTACTTGACAATCAAATTAACGACATTCGAGTCTTTGCCTGTTGTGATATCCATTGCATTACCACGAAGCGACGCATCAACACCCGCGGCGTTGCCCAGTCTCAGTTGCAAGGTTTCTTTCACCTCAAACACTTCTTCAGTCCCCGCTTTTGCCAAATGTGAAGTGAGAACTGTGCCATTTTCTTTTTTAACCTGCACCCATGAATCCTGGCGAAACTTCAGCCGCAACTTATCATTACCTGCAGCAACAGGTTGAACCAAAGGCGTATTCTCAGTTGCATTGGATGTAGCTACTGCAGCAGCGGGATGACTGGCAGATGTCGCTTCGACTAAGGTTTTAGCCAGCTCACTGCGTTCAGCATCCGCACTATTGGTAATCTCGGCAACCACAGAAGACGGCACCGAAACAGAACTGACTTTTTCAACAACGGGCACGGATGCAGAAACTGCATCCGCAGAACTTGCCGAAACAGACAGAGCATCAACCTGAACAGATGGTCTCGCGAAAAAGGCCTTCACATAAGAGGACTGTTCGACATATTGATACGACACAAATAACAATGCAGCCACCGCAAAAAAGGCGGCAGCTATCAAATATTTGCGATTATTATTTTCACTTCTTCCCAAAAATGGCGAGCGCGATTCCTGAAAAGGGGTTGCCAGCGTAGGTTGCAGACCAGCATCCAGCGCTTGCCCGGTTTGCTCATCAGGCAAACAAGCAATAAGCTCGGCAGGATCCAGTTTAAGCAGCTTAGCGTAGGAACGTACAAATCCCCGCACAATCACTAACTTCGGCAACTGTTCAAAAGCATTATTTTCTAACGCAATAATCTGACGAGGAGACAATTTAAGCTGTCCAGCTACCTGCTCAACGCTCAGACCGGCCAAAGTGCGGGCTGCAGATAACAGACCACCGGCAGTCTGAACAACACTTAGCACAGGCTTAGACTCACCTCCAGAAGGCAGCACCTCTGACGCTGGACTCAATCCCACATCACTCATCAAAAGATCCCCGCTGCAAAAGGCCAAATTCACGCGAACTCGGATGACGTCGGCGCAATTGCGTCGCATAGCCAGTCATTGCAGCCTCATCTCCGAGTCGCTTTTCAATTTTAATTGCAAGCCACAAAACATCTGCAGTTAATACATCAAACTTAATTACTCTGTTGATGTAAAAACGAGCCTGACCATATTCACCACGGTCATACAGAATTTTGGCGAGATTTGCATTAATACCCGGATTTGAGGGATCCTGCTTAAACCCCTCGATGAAATATTTCTCAGCGCGAGGCGAATCCTTCATCCTCAGACTACAAAGACCCGCATTGTTATAAGTTTTGCCTAAATTGGCATATGCAGGATTATTTATAACGCGATCAAGATAAGCCAAGCCCTGCTTTTCGCGACCATTCTGACAAAGAAACCAGCCATAATTATTCTCCACATCGACATTACCAGGAGATAGCTTCAGTGCCTGCAAAAAATTATCTTCAGCCAGTTGTTTTTCACCCGTATCCATAAAAATAACGGCACGAACAGCGTAGGCATCAACCATATCCGGATAAATCAATAACGCCTGTCTGATCTCTTCCAGTGCAACTTTGTGCTGTCCTTGCTGATAATAGCCAACAGCCAATTGCATCCTGATGGATGCACGCTTCTGCAGTTCAAGCTTTTCCGCTGAGACAGCGGACTCGTCGACACGCGCATCCAAATGCCTGGACGCACAAGCAGAAATAGACAAAACCAGAGAAAGGAGCAATACCTGTTTTGCACGAGAGCCAAATTCAAAAATTTTCACTGTGTGATCTCCACGATCTTGCCAAAATTTTCGCCAAACTTCTTTTGATATTCCGCCATTTTTTGCATGCGCTCCTGCACACGCGTCCTATCCTTTACATCACCCGCCAACTGACCACATGCTGCATCAATATCATCACCCCGCGTTTTACGTGTCGTTGTGACGATACCAGCATCCATCAACACCTGCGCAAATGCTTTAATCCGTGGATTGGCAGAACGCTTCAGCCCCGACTCCGGAAATGGATTAAACGGAATCAGATTAAACTTACAAGGCACATTCTTAACCAATTGAATGAGCTCCCGTGCATGCTGATCCGTATCATTGACGCCATCCAACATGCAATATTCAAAGGTGATGAAATCTCTCGGCGCAAATTCCAGATAACGCTTACACGCCGCCATCAACTCGCTTAACGGGTATTTTTTATTTAACGGTATCAAACTGTCACGCAGCACATCGTTCGACGCATGCAAAGAAACTGCCAGCGCAACCGGGCACTCCTGCGACAACTTATCCATCATAGGAACAACACCACTGGTCGACACCGTAACACGCCGACGGGACAAGCCATATGCATTATCATCCAGCATCAAACGCAACGCGGCGACCGTGGGTTCAAAGTTTAACAGCGGCTCCCCCATCCCCATCATCACCACATTCGTGATCTGACGCTCACCTTTTGGACCAGGAATTACACCTTTAGTTTTTCTTAACTCAAACTCTGCCATCCATAACTGACCGATGATTTCTCCAACGGTCAGATTACGATTAAATCCTTGCTTACCAGTGGAACAAAAGCGGCAATTCACCGCACATCCCGCTTGCGTCGAGATACACAAGGTCCCACGATTCTCTTCAGGAATAAACACTGTTTCAACAGCATTACCCTGCCCTACATCAACCAACCACTTACGGGTACCATCAGAAGAAGTGTGATCACTAATTACTGAGGGAGCAGCAATAACCGCTCTGGTTGCCAACTTTTCTCGCAAAGACTTCGCAAGATCAGTCATCTCATCAAACGTACTCGCGCCAAACTGATGAATCCAGCGTTGCAACTGCTTTGCACGGAATGGCTTCTCACCCAACTCGCCGCAATATGCAGTGAGCTGCGCAGGATCTAAATCCAATAAATTAATGAGTGCCGTCATGCGTTTTTCTTTCTTACACCCCGCACCACAATATTTTGTGGCGCAGGGAGATAATTTCTAATTACTAATCAATCTACTTCAAATTAACGCGAATACACGTTTAATGCTGGGAAGAAGTAAGCGATTTCAACTGCAGCTGTTTCAGCAGCATCAGAACCGTGCACTGCATTTGCATCGATAGACTCAGCGAAATCAGCACGAATAGTACCTTTTTCTGCTTTCTTAGGATCAGTTGCACCCATCAGATCACGGTTTTTCAGAATCGCGCCTTCGCCTTCCAAAACTTGCACGAATACAGGGCCGGAGATCATGAAGTCAACCAGATCTTTGAAGAATGGACGTGCTGCATGAACAGCGTAAAAGCCTTCTGCTTCAGCGCGGGACAATTGAGTCAGGCGAGCAGCAACAACTTTCAGACCTGCATTTTCAAAACGGCTGACAATTTGACCAATTACGTTTTTCGCAACTGCGTCAGGTTTAATAATAGACAATGTACGTTCGATAGCCATCAAAAACTCCAATAAAAAGAAAGGGTTAAGACAAAAACTCAAGAATTCATCTAACCTTCGATTTTAGCATGAAACACTTGGCAGAACATGTCTTTAGAGTAAGCCAAAGCCAAATGCTTCACATCAGCGCAATCTGACTTAGTTAATCAGATCAAATACTGCCATTGATTCGACATGCGAAGTATGCGGAAACATGTTCACCACACCAGCATAACTCAGCTTGTACCCTGCATTCCCTACCAGCATACCTGCATCCCGGGCCAGCGTGGATGGACTACATGAGACGTAGACAAGTCGTTTCGGTTTTAATTCAGGTTTTTTCTCAGTCAAATCAATCAAGGCCTGACAAAGAGCCATGGCACCATCACGCGGCGGATCAATCAGGAAGCGATCAAACTTGCCCAAGGCAATCAAATCGTCCGCAGTCACCTCAAACAAATTCCGCGTGCTGAAGGAGGTTTTAGCCGCCAGATCATTATGCACAGCATTTTCCATTGCTCGTTCTGTCAGAGCAGTACTACCTTCAATGCCAACCACCTCTCTTGCCATCGTTGCTATCGGCAGCGTGAAATTACCTAATCCACAAAAAAGATCCGCAATACGCTCGTCCTTCTGCACATCCAATAAACGCAAGGCGCGCGCCACCAATACGCGATTAATATGATGATTCACCTGCGTAAAATCAGTCGGCTTGAATGGCATCTTAACGCCGAATTCTGGCAGCAAATAATGCAAATCACTTTCCGCCGGGTAGTAAGGCACAGCAGTATCGGGCCCTTTCGTCTGCAACCACCATTGAACACTATGCTCATCTGCAAACGCTTTTAACTTCACTTCGTCGTCCGGAGTCAGCGATTCCATGATGCGCAGCACCATTGCGGTCACACCCTCGCCTATCGCCAATTCAATTTGCGGCAAGGATTCAATAATAGACAACGAGGCAATCAGTGAGCGCAACGGCACCAACATTGCAGAAACATGTGGTGGCAATATCTGACAGGTTTCCATATCCGCCACATAGCGGGATTTTTTTTCGTGAAAACCAACCAACACCTTATTTTTTTTGATGACATGACGAACCGATAATCTGGCACGGTACCTATATCCCCAGGTGGGTCCATAAATCGGGCGCAGCATTGTCTCAGCTTCTACTTTTCCGATATGCCAGAGATTATCTTCCAGAATGCGTTGTTTCATCGCTACCTGCGCATCCGGCTCCAGATGCTGCATCGAGCATCCGCCGCAAGTGCCAAAAAATTCGCACTTAGGCTGAATACGTTGAGAAGACGCGTGAACGACATCCGTCAGCGTCGCCACCTCCCAGCTTGGTTTCTTTTTATAGCTACTAAAAGTAACCGTCTCACCTGGCAACGCACCCTCGACAAAAATTACTTTACCTTGCGTACCATCTTCGTTTTGCAAATGCCCGACGCCACGCGCGTCCATATCAAAAGCACGTATTTCAATTTTATTCATGGGAATGTCGGCGCGAAAAACAGCAGCGCCATATCAATGATCGATTTCAAAAGCGGAATTATAAAAGAAGTGAGAGACTCTACCCTAGCAATAAACAACTAAAGTGCAGAATATCCAGAACGAATACCCGTCACAGCAAAGAATCCCGACCCAGTCCGCGCGATGCAAATGAGCGCTTCAACTTAATCAATGCTTCCTGCTGAATCTGACGAACACGTTCTCTTGTGATACCCATTTCATCAGCCAGAGCTTCCAGAGTAGCCGGATCATCATTATCCAGCCCAAAACGCCGGATAACGACTATACGCTGCTTATCGGACAACCGCGAAAGCCAGTCTCTGACAAGGATGGTCATTTCATGATGCTCAGCCAGAGCATCAGGCGCCGTATCACTATCGCCTGGCAACAAATCCATCAAGCTAGATTGCGGGTCATTATCCAAAGGCATGTCAAGAGAAGTTGCATGTTCGGACAACGCAAGAATATCCTGCACCTCATCCGCTGGCCGATCAACCAGTAATCCGATATCCTCAGCTTTTGCCTCGCGGCCATCACTCTGACGTGACTCGAGGTGATACTTTGCCCGGAGAATCTGATTCAGCTCACGAACAACATGAACTGGTAAGCGGATGGTCCGCGCCTGATTCATAATTGCCCGCTCTATACTTTGACGTATCCACCAGGTTGCATAGGTAGAGAAACGAAAACCACGCTCAGGTTCGAATTTGTCAATTGCATGCATTAAACCGAGATTTCCCTCCTCTATCATATCGAGCAGAGCAACACCGCGATTAATATAATGCTTGGCAATCGAGACAACCAGCCTGAGATTGTGCTCTATCATTTTCTGTCTGGCGTCGAAATCTCCTTGTTTTGCCAGCGTCGCAAAATGCAACTCCTCCGTGGAGTTAAATAAGGGGCGAGTGCCGATTTGATTCAGGTAATACTGGGTAGTGTCAGTAGATAATTCACTCGCTAATACAGTCTTGAGCTCATCGATAGGCGCGACAATTAAAGAAATGGGATCGACTTCGCGCCCATTGGGCTCATCAACATCGTCACTTACTTCGACATCCAAAACAATACCTGTCTCAGCATTATCCAGATAATCTTCAGGAGTGATTTCAGCGTCTTCGTGTGCGGCGACATTTAACTTGCGGTCGATCGTATTTTTTTGCATAGATTTCCATCTGAATAAAATATGTATACGAAACAGACAACTTTAAGAAATGACCAACCTCAACAAAAAAACATTACCAACAACACTCTTTAAACAAATCACCAATAAAACCAGACAAAATAAATCTAGCGCGCAGGCAAATAACGCGATGGATCAACCGGCTTTCCCTGCAAGCGTATTTCAAAGTGCAACTTAACGCCATCGCTATCCGAGTTCCCCATCTCAGCTATTTTTTGCCCTTTAGTAATCGACTGTCCCTCTTTGACGAGGATTGTCTTGTTATGTGCATACGCTGATAACAGGCTGTTGTTATGCTTCACAATCACTAAATTTCCATAGCCACGGATACCGCTACCGGCATACATCACTTTACCAGCGCCAGCTGCGAAAATATCCTGCCCCATACGTCCAGCAATATCGAAGCCTTTATTCTTATCGTCAAACCCGGCTAATAGCTTGCCATCAACTGGCCACATCCAGTCAACCGCATCAACATCTGCAGCACTCTCTGCAGATCTTTCTTGCGGCTTTACTACTGCAACTTCAGTTTTGACGGGTGCGCCCCCACTACCTTCCGGCTTCTGAAGCTCCGCAAGATTGCTTTCTGAATATGGACGCTTATCTCCCTTAGGTGTCACCTTGGTTCCACTCGAACCTGAAGACAGCGGCTTCACTTCAATTGAGGACGAGGATGCGATTGCCACCGGCTGCGCCCCATTGATTTCAGGAGGCGCAACCCGCAACACCTGATCCACCTTGATGTCATTTGGATTTTTCAGATTATTCCAGACGACCAGATCACTGTAACTCTGTCCATGATCTAAAGCGATTCGGTACAAAGTATCACCGCGTTTGACCACATAATTCCCCCGCGCGGATTCAACTGGTTTAACCACCTGTTTAGGCGCTGGTGGAGGCACATAAACCTCGTTGGACGAGGACATACCGCGCTCAACCACCGGCGCTTTATTCGGCGTCGAGCTACACGCTGCCAGAAGCGAAGCGACGCATCCCAACGCCATTAAATTTTTCAGGCTTTTTATTTTGTTCATTCTCATTACAAATTTACAGGTGAATTACGATCTTGTGCCACGACCTCAAATGACTCCGGAGCGCAAAGGAACGAAGTGACAATTTTCTACCATAGTACTGTTCCAGTCATTTACTGAAATACGCTCGATTAGCTGTAAAACCTGATGCCGATCACCGACTGGCGCAATCAAGCGCCCACCGATTTTCAGTTGCGTCAGTAAGGCGTGAGGCACTTCCAAGCCGGCAGCAGCCAATATGATACCGTCAAACGGGGCAACCTGAGGCATACCTAACATGCCATCACCATAATGCAAACGGATATTCGCAATGCGCATTGGCCGCAGATTATTTTTCGCCAATTCGTGCAAGGCCTTGATACGCTCAACAGAATAAACATCTTTCGCTATTAGCGACAACACTGCGGCCTGATAACCACATCCGGTTCCTATTTCCAGCACTTTATCAAGAGCTGCTCCGTTCCGCAAAATCTCCAACATCCGGCCAACAATGTATGGCTGCGATATAGTCTGATGATGACCAATAGGAAGCGAAGCATCAACATACGCCTGACTGGCGAGACCGGAGTCCAGAAACATGTGCCGGGGAATCGCTTGTAATGCTGCTAAAACCAGAGTATCACTGACTCCCTGCTGCGCTACCCTTGCAACCATTGCACGTCGGACGCCATCAGAAACCAAAGGACTGGCGAATGGCACAGCTTGTTCAGGTGGTTTTTTTCCACCGTTTTCCGCAGCGCTTATGCGAGCAGCCAGATTGGCACCCTGCCTTGCATTTTGCGTTGCCGTCTGCGTCGATGCACTGCGACCTGAACGATCGCCACGCCCTGCCTCGCGTTGATCAACAACCGACGATAAGGAGAGAGGGAAACGCTTTTCTTTCGTTGTCATTGAATGTTCATGGCCAGCATGTCCAATTGTCGTGTATTGGTCAAATCAACTTGTAAAGGTGTGACGGACACGTAATTTTTCGATGTCACGTCAAAATCAGTCCCTTCACCGCCGTCAAGAACACCTCCCGGTGGTCCTATCCAGTAAATATCACGTCCGTGCGGATCTCTCATCGGAATAACGGGCTCAGAACTGTGTCGCTTCCCAAGGCGCGCCCGGCGTATTCCTTTTATGTCACTCCTGGGTAGATTAGGAATATTCACGTTCAGCAAATAAGGTGAAGGCAACTCAGGAAACCCGCGCAGAACCAATTCAGCAGCCACTGCCGCCGCCGCATCCAGATGCTGCCACCCCTTATGCACCTGAGAAAAGGCGATTGCGGGAATTCCAAATAAGTATCCCTCAGTAGCCGCGGCCACTGTACCGGAATACAAAGTATCGTCGCCCATGTTTTGTCCCTGATTGACGCCTGAAACAATCAAATCAGGTCGTTCAGTCATAATCGCCGTTAATGCGATATGCACGCAGTCGGAGGGAGTGCCGTTCACAAAATAAAAGCCGTTTGCTGCCCGTTGTACCGACAACGGTCTGTCCAGCGTTAAGGCATTCGAAGTACCGGAGCGGTTGCTGTCTGGCGCAACAACCGTAATCTCGGCAAAAGGCATCAGCGCTTCCGCCAGAGCAACGATGCCAGGGGCAAGATAACCATCATCATTACTAATTAAGATTTTCATAAGCCACATTCTACCTGATGCGGAAAAACAAATTCCTCCTGTCATCAATTTTTACGGCATAATCAAAAAAAATTAAACGGTCGTACTATTTTAAAACTGGAGACTTCATATGAAAGCCGTTGTATGTAAAACCTGGGGCACCCCGGACACCTTGGAAGTAATCGAACTACCGGACCTGACACCCGGAGCCGGAGAGGTGGCGATTGCCGTCAAGGCCGCTGGTGTTAACTTCCCCGACTTCCTCATCATACAAAACAAATATCAGTTCAAACCTGAACTACCGTTTACGCCGGGCAGCGAGTTGTCCGGAATTGTTTACGCTGTCGGTGAGGGTGTAAAACATATCAAAACTGGTGACAAGGTAATTGCCTTTATCGGTCAAGGGGCGTTTGCCCAACAAGTTTTAGCGCCCGCCAACGCCGTTATTCCTATGCCGGAAGGAATGGATTTTGATACAGCTGCTGCAATCACGCTGACTTATGGCACATCACATCATGCGGTTGTTGACAGAGCGCAACTGAAAGCGGGTGAAACCATGTTGGTACTGGGTGCTGCAGGTGGTGTCGGGCTGGCTGCGATTGAGATCGGAAAAGCGATCGGTGCCAAAGTCATTGCGGCAGCGTCAACAGATGAGAAACTCGACATCTGCCGCCAACATGGCGCCGATATGACGATTAATTACAGCAACACTGATTTACGTGAAGCAATCAAAAGCGCGACCGGAGGCAAAGGGCCGGACGTCATATACGATCCGGTTGGCGGCATCTACGCTGAACCTGCATTCCGCTCTATCGCTTGGCGTGGACGTTATCTGGTCGTCGGTTTTGCAAATGGTGAGATTCCGAAATTACCACTGAATCTCGCACTGTTAAAAGGTGCATCTCTGGTCGGTGTGTTTTGGGGGGAATTTGCCAAGCGCGAACCCAAAGCCAATATGGCGGCAATGAGCGAAATGATAGGCTGGCTGAGGGAGGGAAAAATCAAGCCCCATATTTCTGCCCGATATGCATTGAACGAAACGGCCAACGCATTGAACGATATCGCAGCCCGCAAAGTGACCGGTAAAGTAGTGATACAACCTGAAAGATAATGCATCAAGCGTTATTGAAAAAAACTCCACGCTATGCCGTGGAGTTTTTTTATATTGAATCAAATGAAACAGTACAAGTCAATGTGGAGCAGCATCACCAAGCCAATAGCGATTGATGTCCTTTAACCCCCACTTTGATGCATCTTCTCTTGCGACAATTTTATCTTGCAAGCCCGGACCAGCCAGATCAAGCAACTCAGGAACGATATAACCCATAGATTTGACAGAAAAAAACACCCTGACTTTGGGCGATAACAAAGACTTGCCAACCTGTTGCTCAACAACAACGCCGAGTCGCCCAGACTCCATCCGCACCAGAGTACCAACAGGATAGATGCCTATACTCTTTACAAATGCCTGGAATACTTTTTCATCGAAATGGCCCTTACTCCACTCGGCCATTTTCCGTAAAGATTCTGCAGGACACCAACCTTGTTTATATGGACGGTCTGAGGTGATCGCATCATACACATCACACACCGCTCCCATCCGCGCAAACAGGCTGATTTCTTCACCTTTCAGACGATCCGGGTAACCGCTGCCATCCATTTTTTCGTGATGATGCAAACACACATCGAGCGCGACCTGACTGACGCCATTTGCCTCCAGCAGCATTTTGTATCCAGCCGCCGGATGCTCTTTGACGGAGACAAATTCCGCATCAGTCAACTTACCTGGCTTATTCAGGATGTCAGGGTCAATGCCCATCTTACCAATGTCATGCAGCAAACCTGCCAGCCCTGCCTCACGGGTGTCCGCATCACTTAAGCCTAATTGCTTGCCCAACGCGACCATCAACGCACAGACCGCAACCGAATGCATGTAAGTGTAATCATCCTTGGTTTTCAGTCTCGCAAGACCAATCAGAGCACCCGGATTACGCATCACCGAGTCTGCAATTTCCTCTACCATTTCCTGCGCATTACCGACATCAACGGCTTTTCCCATCCGCGCTTCACTGAACATAGAAAAAACTGCCGCACGCGATTTATTCACAATCAAGGATGCTCTGTCGATCTCCTCTGCCATAGAAACCGGTGCTGTCTGCCTTGGAACTGGCTGTTTTACGACAACGGTTTGGACGACGGGTTCCGGTTCTTGCTTTGCTTCAGGCTCGGCTTGAAGAACATCAAGGCCTTTGCTTGTGTCTATCCACGCTTCCTGTATCTTTGATTTCTGGATCTCCAGCAATTCAGCGGAATCCGAGAGAAGAAACGATTTTTTCCAGAATGGTGTATCTATCCATGAGCCGCATAACTCAGTGACAAACATACCCACTCTCAATTCGGATGTTTTAATTTTTTTTAGCATAAAGAAGCGAGTGGAAGCGATAACTGACGACGTGAAGCCTGTACAAACCCAAGCTTAGATTATTCTACAAAGGCAGGAACTACGCCACAATAAGCGCATGCTTCTAACAAAAATTTTCCTTTGAGCAATTATGTAGTAATTGCATAGGACGAAAAAAATCCTGCATCTCCTGGTTTTTGATAAAACTCAGGTTATACGGGTGTTCTGCAAGAATTTGCGGAAAGTGCGCCGTTTCCGGAATCCGCTTCAACTGTTCCGCAATTTTCCCCCACAAAACAAGGGATGGCAGAGATGCCGAAGACTTCTGCCCCAGTAAACTGGCAAAAATGGCTTGTAAAAACGGCTGCCAGGATTTGCCATCCTTGACCGGTGCCACGTTATCACGAAAAACCAGCGTCGCATTCAGTAGCAGAAAACCATGCTTGTGCATATTTTGTTGCAAATCAGAGAGTTTCCGGATAAACCTTGTCTCGTCATTCAAAGCAGAGGTGGCAACAGCTGTCATCACATCGCCACTCGTATGCTCCTGATTGAGATCGCCGGAAGCGACCAGCAGCATTTTCATAAAGTTTCGTAGCGACGTCGCACGATTGACTTTTTTAGATAAGCCGGAACCATCCTCAGCCCACAGACTGTCAACAGCACCATCCATAAAACAAACACCAGTCGCACTATCAGCGCGCGGATAAGGTCCCTCACCGATCAACACATAGCGAACTTCATTTAACGGTTGTTGAAACGCAGCAAACAAACGCCCTTCCGTCGGTAAAAATTCAGTCGAGCATAAGCGCGAAAAATAAGTGGCATCTGCAGCATGCATCGCATGTAAACCGTTCAGTATCGCAGGATGCCAGGATGGATGGGCGAGTTGTATGCAATCAGTAATCTGCGCTGGCAAATTGTCGAGACTGCGCACAGTCATTGTGCAGCACCCGGTGTGCCAGGCATCACTGCAGGTAATGATGCGGTAGAAAGCCCCGGAGTGACAACCGGACTCGGAACAGGTGCAGGACCGCCTGGCGGAACAGGCTGCGCCTGATGCGCAGGAAATGCCACCGGTGCCACAGGATTGATGCCGATAATTTCGGTTGGCGGAGGACGAACCGGATTTGCTGCGATATTCACGACCGCATTTTGTGGCAGATCGACTCGACGAATCACGCCGTTATCTGAAATCAGCACATACTGCTCGTACACTTCCTTCAATACAACACCGGGCGCAATCTGCATCTCAATCGCGACTGACTGCGCAGGTTTGCCATTAGCACTGACAATCGCCAGACTTTCTGCCGATCGCTTTGCGATGATCACACCTTTCAATTGATAATTGCTGGCTGCCATCTGACTTGCAGGCGCAGCACCGAACAAGCTGCCCCACTGCCCAGAACCGGGCTCGATGCTATTTTGCTGAGTTGGCGCCGCAACGCTACGGTTCTGTGGATTAAAAATACGCAAGCCCCAGAAACTGACAGTCACGCACAATAATGCAAATGCAATCACACTACACAAAAGAGGTAAACGCTTCATTTCTATCCTTGTCAGCGTACCAGCTGATTAATTTCAATAATAGGCATCAGGACTGCCAACACGATCAGCAAAACCACCGCGCCCATTGCGAGTATGAGTACAGGCTCCAGCAAACCGGCGATCGTCAGCGCCCTGCGTTCCAGATCCTGCTCCTGCGCACTCGATGCACGTTCCAGCATAGCAGGCAGCTCACCCGTGACTTCGCCTGCGCGTATCATATGAATCAGCATAGGTGGGAAATATTTATGCGCAGACAATGCCCGTGCCAGACTGACGCCCTCACGGACACTTGCCGTCGCATCCTCGACCTGAGCGCGCATTGCGACATTCGATAAGGTCTCCCGGCTCGTTTGCAGGGCACGTAAAATCGGCACTCCCGAACCTGTCGTAATCGCCAGCGTGCTGGCAAACCTGGACGTGTTTAAACTGCGCTCAAACTTGCCATAAACAGGGGCTGTCAACAACCACTGATGCCAGCGCATTTTTATTTCGGGATTTTTCAAGGCAAGACGCCAGACTGAAAAAGCCACAACACCAAGCAAAGCAACCAGCCAACCATACACCCGCACAAAATCTGAGACGGCCAACATCAACACGGTCAGCAGCGGCAGTTTTTGTTTGGTGTTCGCAAACACAGAAACAATTTGCGGCACCACATACGTCAGCAAGAAAATCACAATCGCAAATGCCACGACCGTCACAATCGCCGGATAAGTAAAAGCCAGCTTCACCTTCTGCACCAGCGCGTTACGACGTTCTATGTAATCGGCCAGACGCGACAAAACACGTGCCAGATGACCAATTTGTTCGCCTGACGCCACCAGAGCGCAATAGATGTCGGCAAAATCATCCGGATGCTGTTTCAGCGCATCAGATAAGGCGGCTCCAGCCATCACCTCGGATCGCACAGACGCAATGATGTCGCGGATAAAGGTACGCTCAGATTGTTCCAGCAACGCTGTTAATGACTGCTCCAGCGGCAATCCCGCTTCCAGCAAACTTGCAAGCTGGCGGGTAAATAAAGCCAGCTCCACGCTGGATAAGCGCTCGGAGAAAAAAGAGCGTCGCTGACGGGCACCGCCGTCAGCATTGTTATTGATAGCCTCAACCGACACAGGAACAAGACCCTGTGCTCGTAAATCACCGCGCGCCGCTCTCGCACTATCGGCGTTTAACACACCGGTACTGCTACTGCCATGACTATCTATCGCTTCATATCGAAATGCCGGCACGGTAATTATTCCTTAGTGACGCGCAATAATTCTTCAGGCGTAGTCACGCCACTCTTCACCCAACGATCGCCATCTTCGCGCATGGTTTTCATACCATTATGCTGGGCGGCGAGCCGGATTTCTGCCTCCGATGCCTGATGGTGAATCTGCGCACGGATATCTTCCGTCGTCTGCAACAATTCATACACGCCAACACGTCCCTGATAACCAGTATGGCCGCAGTGTTCACAGCCAGTCGCATGCCATTGCCCACCTTCTTCACGACGGCAATGCGTACAAAGTTTGCGTACCAGACGCTGCGCCACAACACCCAACAGTGAAGAAGACAACAAGAAAGGTTCTATCCCCATATCCAGCAAACGGGTCACTGCAGCAGATGAATCATTCGTATGTAAAGTCGCCAGAACCAGGTGGCCGGTCAGTGAAGCTTGCACGGCAATCTGCGCTGTTTCCAGATCACGGATCTCACCGATCATGATCACATCCGGATCCTGGCGCAAAATAGCGCGCAAGGCTTTGGCAAACGTCATGTCTATCTTCGCATTGACCTGCGTTTGCCCGACCCCCGCCAATTCATATTCAATAGGATCTTCGACTGTCAGAATATTGGTTGTGCCGGCATTGACGCGAGATAGCGCCGCATACAGCGTCGTCGTTTTACCCGAACCAGTCGGCCCGGTAACCAGAACGATGCCGTGCGGCTGCGCGATCAGCTTATCAAAATTTTCAAGAACATCCGGACTCATACCAAGATTACTCAGATCGAGACGCCCGGCTTCCTTATCCAGCAAACGTAAAACAGCACGCTCACCATGACCGGTCGGCAAAGTCGATACACGCACATCAACGGGCTTACCGCCAATCCGTAATGTGATGCGCCCATCCTGAGGCAAACGCTTTTCGGCGATATCCAGTTGCGCCATGATCTTAATACGTGAGATCAGGGAAGCATGAATTGCTTTACGCGGCCGAACGACGTCCCGTAACGATCCATCGATACGAAAACGCACGACTGAAATCTGCTCGAACGGTTCTATGTGAATATCGGAGGCGCCATCACGTAATGCCTGCGTCAGCAGCGCATTAATCATACGAATGACAGGTGCATCGTCAGCCGATTCCAGTAAGTCTTCTATCGCTGGCATATCCAGCATCAGCTTCGCCAGATCCAGATCGGACTCCACCTCACCGACAACATCAGCGGCATCGCCGCCGGAGCCTGCATACGCTTTGGCAATCAGGTCACTCAGCGCATCGTGGCTGAGCATATTCAGCTTGATCGTGCCAAATTTACGCCCGACCTCGGCGATCGCAGCAGGACTGGTTTTATTCGATACGGACAACTCTACCGGTGCCCCTGCGACAGCATTGTCGCGGCTGGCCAACACAGAAAAATCTCGCGCAAACCCGTATGGCAATAAGCGATTCTCCATCATGGCTTACTTGCTTTCCTGACCGCCGGACTTCGGCTTATCTGACGGTAGCGAAGTCGACGTCGACATCAGCTTGCCTTTTTCCATCTCAGGCAACTGCGCAGCCGGTACCCCATCCTTATTTGGTGCGATTTGCGTACGCATATAGTCGTAGCGATCAACAGAAACACTGTTGCTCTGATCTGCATTACGTATCACAGTCGGGCGCAAAAATACCATCAGATTAGTTTTGCCGCGCTTGGCCGTCTGATACTTAAACAAATTACCGATAACAGGAATATCCGCCAGACCCGTCACCTTTTCAACGGAGTCAGAAGTACTGTCTTCCATCAGGCCACCCAGCGCCAGAATCTGCCCATCTTCAACCAGCACATTGGTGGAAATGGAACGTTGTTTGGTAATCAGGCCTGACGAGGTCACCGTCGCAGATTCGTCAATACTTGAGCTTTCCTGATAGATCGCCAGCTTCACCGTACCGCCTTCGGAAATTTGCGGTTTGACAGTCAGTTTCAGACCAACTTCCTTACGTTCTATGGTCTGAAAAGGATTCACACCAGCCGTGCCGGTGGATGCAGAAGTGGTGAACTGGCCGGTAATGAAAGGCACGTTTTTTCCAACTACAATTTTTGCTTCTTCATTGTCCAGAGTAACCAGATTCGGCATCGACAAGATATTTGCATTGCCACTGCTATTGAGGATATGCGCCACAGCCCCCAGACCCAGTTTACCGTTGATCTGCTTGAACACACCGATAGACAAACCATTGCCTGGTGTCGGCGTCGCTGCTGTGGCAAGACTGAGTATGTTATTTCCAGTTGTCGTAAATGCAGTGCCACCACCAACACGATAATTGCTATTACTATCGCCAGACAACCCCAGCCATTGCACGCCGAATTCATTCGCTTTATCTGCACTGATTTCAACGATCAGCGCCTCGACATACACCTGCGCACGTCGTGCATCTAACTGATCAATCACGGAACGCAGATTTTTATACACCGCTTCGCTCGCCGTAATAATCAATGTATTCGTTGCCGCATCGGCCTGAATGAAGCCTGCTGCGCCACCGGAATTGCCTGATGCAGAACTGCTGCCGGACGATTGTGGCAAACCGCCGGTGACACCGGTATTACTTGTACCTGTATTGGAATTGGAGGTCAGCGGGCTATTCGTTCCATTCGCGGAGCTGCCTGTATTCGACAAACCGGTACTGGCGGGTAAGGCGCTGGTATCGCCGGAAATAATGGAGCGTAAAGTCTGCGCCAGCTTCACCGCCTCCGCATTCTTGAGATAAACCACATGCACATTACCAGGCAATGCCGTTGGCTGATCCAGTTTGGCAATCAGCTCTTTAACCAGATTTGCACGCGCTGCCGAAGGCGCGCGCAACAAAACGGAATTGGTGCGCGGATCAGCCAGCAAGACTGCACGTCCACCTTCCGTCGCTGCACCGTTATCGCTGAGCTTGCTCACCAATGCAGCGATATCACTCGCCATCGCGTGTTTGATAGGAATCACATCCATATCCACCGTCGCGGGAACGTCTAAAGACGCAATAATTTTATTCAGACGTTTTAAGTTATCGGCGTAATCGGTAATCACCACCGAGTTATTACCCGGATTCGCATTAATCGTATTATTAGGCGAAATCAATGGCCGCAAAATCGTCACAACATTGGTCGCTGATTCATAATTCAGTCGGTAAATCTGCGTTGCCACCTGATCGCCTCTGACCGATTCGCCTTTCTCATTCTGCACAGACTGAGTCGGACCTGGTTGCAGTTTAGCGTCAGATTCCGGCACCACTTTGTAATAGCCATCCGCATACACAACCGCATACCCTTGCAGACGCAATGTCGACGTCAGCAGCTTGAATGCCTGTTCTTTGGTCAGCGGTTTTTCCGAGACTAACGTGACCTGACCTTTCACCCGTGGATCGATGATGAAAGTCGATCCTGTGTAATGACCAATCGCTTTAACAACAGATTCAATATCGGCTCCGACAAAATTTAAATCCGCCGTATTTTGAGCTGGTGTTTGTGCCAACACAGAAGAGCTGATGAGACAACCGGCACTCAATACTGCTGCCCCTGTCATGACGGACAAGTGACGCATCGGTTTGCGTAAGGAATTGCTGATCATAGCTGCCTTGTTTTTTAATGGATATTTTTTCATTTGAACTATTTAAACTCTAAAGCGATGACATCCTGATCGCCGTCCTTACGGCGCTGCCCCAGCAAATTCAATAAATTTGCTAATCTTGCCTGCTGCCCTTCTTCTGCCCAGGCCTTACCCGAAAACTGGAAATGGCCGCCGTTTAATGTACCGCTGCCGGCCAACATCATCGGCCCTTTTAAGGTATTCAGATGCAGATCAGCATTTGCGCCGTGTAAATCAAACGCCATGTTGTAGCTGCCCAAAGGTTTGACCGGCGACAGACGCGATGCCATTTCCGACAATTCCAGCTGCAACTGCCCATATCCGTTCAGTCTGCCAGCATCCCGGGCAAAGCGTAAATTATTCCACGACATCCGCAATTTCCCGGTAGGCCCTATCGTATTCAGCGGAGCCCCCAGCCCTTCTAACCGCTCTGTCGGCAACAGCAAACTTGCCGGACTCACCTGCAACTCCGAAAAATTACCCTGTATCTTGACGATGGCCGACAGCGATTCAGGATTATCCAGTTCAGCTTCGACTTGTGCCAGCAAAATCAGCGGTGAAATTTTCCACGCAAAGCGCCCTGCAAACAAAGGCGTCACCGGGCCGCTGACACCGGAAGCAACGCCGACAAACGCCGATCCACGCCAGAACGAACCCTGCACGTCACCGAGACTGAGTCGCCCCTGCGTTTGCTTTTCCAGTAAAGCACCAAGCCAACTGGCAGGCAAAAAAAACAAGACGGATAACGTGATACTGACGATGCCGGTCAAAATCCAAACCCAAGATCCCGCTGCTGACTTTACCGCCATAATTCAAAGTCCACCGCGTTGCTGTTTCAATGTCAGGCTGACGTTCACCTGCGCCGGTTCTGGCAAGGCGGTAAAACGCGCTTCCTCAACGGTCAAACGCGAAGATTTTTGCGTTTCCATCAGCCACTCCATGATATTCGCGTAGGCGACCGTCTGAATTTGTAGGCGCACGATATCATCCGTCACGCTGAGTGTTTGCGCCTTAATGCCGCGTGTCGCCAGCGATGCCTCTACACTTTCACGGGTAATCGGCTCTATCATCTGCGACAAACCCGCCGCCAGTTTGGATTGCTGCGCGCTGAGCGCGCTGATCTCGGCAACTTGCTGGCGCAAAACAGGAATCTGTTTCAACAATTTAGTCCGCCCCGTTAACGCCGGGTCAAGAAAAATCTGATACACCAGCGCCAGCAAAATCACCGCCGCGGCTATGCTCAGCATACGGCGCTCGCGCGCATCGCGTTGTTCCCAGAACAGCGCAAACTCTTGCGTCAATTGCTTCTTCATCAGTTTTTTCCTCCCATGGTGATATGCAATATCCCATCGGGTGTGGCTTCCATACGCATAGACTGTTCCGCCAGTGCGCCGCGCAGCTGATCCAGCGGGATCTGTCCCGGCGATTTCACTTTGACATTCAAGCCGCGATCTTTATATTCCACCGACACCACGTCGGCTGGTTTGCCAAGCATCACGCGCTCCCATACTTGCGTAAACTGCGCTGCCATCACAGCAAAATCATTCGGTGCAAACTGACCGGACAAGCGTTTTGCCAAATCCACTTTCTGCCGCATCTGCGCTAAAGGATCGGGAATTGTCGTCTCTTTAGGAAAGCTGTTTTTATACGTCTGCATCAAAGCGGCGCTTAAATTTCTGGCTTCGCGTTTGAGACTGAACCATTCCATGTTTAAGGCAGCGATATTCAGTATCACCATCACTGCCAGCAAACGCAAAGGCCAGCGCCACAATGACCAGTCGATTGATGGTTTATGAATCGCGCCGACATCTGACATCAGATCCAGTGTTTTCAGACTGATGCCGCCAACTCTGTTTTGCCAGCTGATTGCCCGCACCTGAAAACGCTCGTTCAACGCAAGTGTCTGCAACAGTGCCTGATATTGCTCGACTTCATTAACACCAACATACAATTCGACATTGGTTTCCGGTGCCAGCAAATTCAGCATCGCGATTGCGCTATCCCGCTCTGCCTCAGCAAGATTGAGCCCCATGCCTTGCAATTCAGATTGCCTGATCGTCAGCGCCAGCAAGCCATCCCGGTTTTCAATCAACGCTGCCGCGTGACTTTCCTGACCCGGCAACGTCAGTGCGAGTTGTGATGGAAATGCGGCGATTTTCTTTACCGGCCAGTCTTTGACCTTTGCTGCAATAGTCTCCAGCCAAGCCCTGTCTGCGACGGCAACCGTTGCCTCACCATTCACCACCGGTGTCGCCACCAGCGCCACATCGGCAGGGTCGGAAGTCAGTTGTTCCTCGAGCAGATTCGGCAACGCGGTTTTAAATTTCGCTGCCGACATGGGCGGCACTTTAATCGTGAGTAAACTGACATCACTGGCAGCCAGCAGTAAATGGAGCTGGCGGGCACCAACCGACAAGGCGCGTAACTCTGTCAGCGTTTGCAGACCCTGCTGCAATATATTGCCTTCTGCCGAAAATAAGGCGAACGGAAATGTCTGCGAAGACCAGTCCGGGCTGCTCTGAGCAGCCACCCGCGAGGGTAAAGAAATAGTGAGTGTACTTGCCATGTAATTTAGTTGTCTCTTACCCAAAGCACCGTCGTCGATGCGTCCTCTGCCCGCTCTATCAATGCGCTGACATCCATCAGCGAGCGGTTCATTTTAACCTTACCGTTCACCACAAAATAATTGGTTGAGGTATCGACCTCTTTTTTAGAAGTCATTTTTGCCTTATCCGGAAAACGCGTCTCAAAATCGGCGAAGCCGGTGATATAAGCACGCTCGCGGCTGGCAACCACCATTGCCGCATCCGATAAACTCATGCCCTCGATCCGCGCCGCCAACACCTCGGCGGGAGCCGTGTTCAGATTAATCGTTGTGATAACGGATTTGCGGGGCAAGGCGATCACATACGAACGCAATTTATTCACCATCTCTGGCGTATATCCCGGGATGGACAACAAATCATCGACCTGTGTAAACCGCAGGAATTGTACTGCAGCTTGCGCGTCTTCCGATGTGGTTTTTACATTACCACCAGAATTCGCAGGCGCACTGGCGGGGGCGCTGTCCGGTGCGCCTTTCGGTACCACCGCTTTTGGCTGGCTTTGCGCAATCGCGCTGGCAGTGCGCTGCGCCAGATCACCGGAGAAACGCAAATTCGTCAGCAAGCGCGCAAAGACGGCAGTTTCACGGCCATCAACGACGCCGTCCGTCGCCAGATTATTTAAGTTATATAAAGACTGCGCATCGATCACTTGCCCGGACAAACTCGCATCGCTGGCATCGGTGTCGGCCCGACCATTTTCAACATACTGATCCAGACGCGTGTCTTCGAGTCTGACCGCCCATGGCTCCCCCAGATGATCGACATTGCTCTGCTTTTTATCTTCGCGCAGGATCAGCCTTGCCCAGTCGATCGCGCCACGCAATATCCATTTCTTTTGCAACTGCATGCGTTGATTTTCTATCGAACGCACCTGCACCTGTTGCTGCCAGAACAGACTGGCAACAATCGTGATCGCCAGTGTCGTCAGCAACAGCGCGGTCACAACAGCGACGCCACGTTGCCGGGAATAATGAAATGCTGTATGCATCAGCTCGCCCCCAGCAAAAATACTTTTGTCATCGGTGCTTCGCGCCCGTGCACTTGCATGGACACTTCCAGTCCGGCCAGTTTCGCACTCTTGATCGCGGGGTTCTTTGCTGCACCATCCGTCGCAGCGTTTTGTATATCAGTGCCATCGATCCGCCAGCCAGTTTCGCCCTGCGTCCAGGTGCGCATCGCCAGCGATGTCACATCTGTCTGCAACTGTATGACCGGCGTTACATCGGTATCAGCGGCGGCACTTTGCCAATCGTTTTCCAATGCCGCAATTTCGCGGGTCGGTATCAGCTCACGCCGCCCCAGTTTGCCATCGACCACGCTGTACACGATCACCTGAAAACGCAGCGGCTGGTTATCTTCCAACACCGAACGGATCAACATCAGCTTGCTTCCTGCCGCACGCAATACGCTACGCCCTTGCAGCAAGTTGGCATCCATCAGATGCGCGCAGTCATTTTCTATCTGAGCAAACGCCAGTTGAATACCACGTGTCTGAGCCATTTCCGCATTCAAGGCGACGCGCGCACGCACAATACCGTCCAGACCGCGCCAACCAAGCACGGCGACAATGGCGAGTATCGTGATCGCCACCAGCAATTCAATCAGGGTAAAACCGCGCATTGCGGCGGACCGGTGATTACAGTGCATTCGGCACCACCTGAGTCAGCTTGATAATGCGTCGCGCGGGTTTATCTGTTTCATACACGAAGACTTCGACGCGCCGAAACGAAGGATTCGGTGTCGCGATCACATGCTCTTCGCAGGTAAGTTTTAAATCAGCCTGCGGACATTCAAACGTACGTTCCCCCAGTGAAGGCCATTCGCGCGCCAGACGGATTTGCGACAAGCGGTTTTCCGCCGACCATGTCGCCATCAGCGAAATGCGCAGATCATTGCTGTTTTGCGTCAGGCTGCCGACCGCACGCAGGCTCGCGCCCAGCGCGGTACCGACGATGACCAGCGCCACCAGCACTTCCAGCAAGGTAAATCCAGCGTGACGAGGGAGTTTCAGACGCATCTCATTCCACGGAAAAATGTCCGACGCCATCGGCGCGGATACGCACACTGCCATCCGGCACACGTAAAGTGATAATGAAAGGCTTATCGACAGGCTCGCGGCCAAACACAACCCGCACCGCTGCCGCCTGATTGCTTGGCGGCTCCATACTCAGTTCTACCGGAGAAATTTCAAATGCGCGATCACGCAACATGTCATCGCGCAGCGGCAACCAGACCCGGTCTTCGCGCACCTGAAAACGGTAACCAAACTGATCCGCTTCAAATGCGACTGGCAAATTGCGCAGAATGGCCTCGTCACGCGCCAGCTGCAACAGCAAGGCAATCCGATTCGCGTCTTGTTCGACGCGCTGACGTGGACTCGGCATCGCGTTAAACGCGACCGCGCCCAGCATCAGACCGGCGATCACCATCACTACCAGCAATTCGAGTAGTGTAAAGCCGTGCTGCCTGCTTCGCAGTGTCATGAGTGGGAAACGATGCAGAGTTTACAAATCCCAGGAGCCGATATCGGCATCTTTTTCAACACCACCCGGCTGACCATCCGCACCGAGAGAGAAAACATCGACTTCACCTTTAATGCCAGGTGACAGATACTGATACGGACTACCCCATGGGTCTTTAGGTAATTTATCGATGTAACCACCAGTTTTCCAGCCGTTTGCTGCAGGACCGGAAGTCGGCTTGGTAATTAAGGCCTGCAAACCTTGTTCAGTGGTGGGATAGCGCTGATTGTCGAGGCGATATAACTTGAGTGCCGACATCAGGGTAGAAATATCCTGCTTCGCCGCCGAGATACGCGCATCATCGGTACGACCCATCAGCTTAGGCACGACCAGTGCGGCCAATATCCCCATAATCACAACGACGACCATAATTTCGATCAGCGTAAAACCACGCGAACGACGGGATTGACGAGATGCCGCTGGCAAAACTGAAATCGATTGAGAAGTAAACATAAGCCTATCTATTAATTCGGTTAATTCTGTAAATCCGCTCTGAGAGGGTCTCTGCACAACCAAGGAATCCTGAACACCAAAACTCTGGCACCCTGAATTAGCTTGATTATCTGCGTTGCGATTACCCATCTCATCCGGAGCGAAGCAGTATAAAGCGGGAACATGACAACATGATTATTTGTTACTTAAAAATAACAAAAAAAGTGAACTTTTACTATACTCCCCCCTGTTTTTCTGAAAACCACCTTAATGTCTGCATAAACAAAGGGGCTGAATAAATACTCCCCCCAGTATATTTAGGCCATTCAGGCCAGTTTCAGCGGCAAACTGCGTAATCGCTGGCCTGTCAGCTTAAATACCGCATTCGCCACCGCTGGCGCGATTGGCGGCACGCCCGGCTCACCGATGCCCTCAGGCGGCTCTGCACTCGGAATAATCACGACCTCAATCTGCGGCGCTTCGTTGATACGCAACACCGGGTAATCATGAAAATTACTCTGCACGACCTTGCCGTCTTTGATCGTCACTTCGCCATACAATGCCGCACTCAGACCGAAAATAACTGCCGATTCCATCTGCTGCGTAATGATATTGGGATTGACGGCAATGCCGCAATCGACTGCACAGACCACCCGGTGTACGCGGATTTGCCCGTTCTGCACCGAGACTTCGGCCACTTCCGCCACGACCGTACCGAATGACTGATGCAAAGCGACGCCATGCGCACGACCTTCGGCTGGCTTTCCCGCTTTATTCATCGCGGCATCGAGCACCGTCAGATGACGTTTCCGGTTCGCCAGCAAACCACGCCGGAAATCGACAGGATCAGCGCCCGCAGCATGCGCCAGCTCATCGATAAAACTCTCTTTAAAAAAGGCATTATGCGAGTGCCCGACAGAACGCCAGAAGCCAACAGGCACAGGCGTGGGCACAATCACATGGGCGATTTTCTGATGTGCAATTTGATACGGCATATCGAATTCACCTTCCGCCGTCGTCTTATCCGGCCCCGCCCCCGGCAAACCAAAAGTCCGTTTCAGCACCTGATGCATGATAGATTCAGACGCCGATTTATTATCGTAGGCCAGTACCTTACCCTTATCGTCAAGCGCCGCCGTAAACCGCGCCAGCGCTGCCGGACGATACATATCATGCGCCATATCTTCTTCGCGACTCCAGATCAGCTTGACCGGCAAGCCCTGCGTCTGTTTTGCAATCGCCACCGCCTGCACCACCATATCAACCTCTAAGCGGCGACCAAAGCCACCGCCCAGAAAGCACATGTGCAACTGCACCTGTTCAGCACCGATACCCGCAGCTTTGGCGGCCACCGCCACGGCAATGCTTGGCACCTGGGTGGATACCCATAAATCCAACTTGCCGTCTTTCAGTTGCGCTGTGCAATTCATCGGCTCCATCGTGGCGTGTGCAAGAAACGGGGCGCGATATTCGGCCTTGATGGTTTTTGCAGCAGCAGGAGCGGCCAGCATCGCGGCAACGTCGCCTTGCTTGTAGTAGGTGAAGCCAGATTCGCTATCGAGTTTTTCTGCCAGCTCTTTGAATACAGACTCCGTCGATAACTGCGCGTGCGCACCGGCATCCCACTCCACCGGCAATGCTGCTAAGGCCGTTTTCGCCGTCCAGTAGCTTTTCGCGACGACCGCAACACCGGCAACACCGGCCTCGCCAACGGCTGCCGAAAAATCAACGACATGCGTGACGCCAGGCATCGCGAGTACCGGGGCCTGATCCACGCGCTTAATCTTGCCGCCGATGACCGGGCTTAATTTCAGTGCCGCGAACAGCATTCCAGCCGGATGCGCATCGATCCCGAACTGCGCGCTGCCATCTACTTTGACTTTGGCATCGGTACGCGGTTCAGGATGACCGATCAGTTTAAATTCTTCAGGCGCTTTCAGCCGTATCCGGGCAGGCTTAGTCTCAGCAGCGCTGGCCGCCAGCTCACCGTAAGACTTTTGCTTGCCGGATGCGTGCATCACCATACCATTCGCGGTCATGCATTGATCTGCAGGCACGTTCCACTCTTTCGCCGCCGCTGCAATCAGCATCGCGCGCGCTGCCGCACCGGCCTCACGCATAGGCAACCACGCATCTTTGACGCTGGAAGACCCACCCGTTACCTGCAGCCCCAGTTCGCGCGCGGTTTTCAATGTCATCCATTGCGAGAATTGTTTGATCACGCCATGATCATCGGGGTGAAAAGGCAGGCCATCTGCCAGCATAGAAAGATTGCCGTAGATTTTATCGATGGGCGCTGGCATGGTTTTGACTTGCGCCATCGCGACATCGAGCTCTTCCGCCACCAGTATTTGCAGTGCGGTATGTATGCCCTGCCCCATTTCACTGCGATGCATGGCAACGGTGACGCTACCGTCTTTGGCGATTTTTATCCAGCCATTGAGTGCGACTTCATCATTCACCACAGGCAAAGAATGCGCCGCATTCAAGCGCTGGCGCGGCGGCATCAGCCCCCAGCCAACAAGCAAAGCACCAGCAGCACCGGCTGCGCCTAAAATAAAGCGGCGACGCCCTGTTTTCTTGATGTCTGACATTACCTGGTCTCCGTTTTCAGTATTTTTTATTTTTAAAATTAAGAGTGATCAAGGATCAATAAATTTGCCTCGGTTGCCGTCTCAGCTATTCCTTCGTGGATATCCTTGCGACAAAATACGTTGCCAGACGACTTCTTTTTGTTCTGCATTCATAAACACCCAGTCCGCCACTTCGGTGACAGTGCGGCCGCAGCCGCGACAAATTTCATCGAAGGTCGTGGAACACACCGCCACACAAGGCGTATCCGGACGTTCTTTTGTTTCACTCATGATTCATACCATCCAGCGCAGCTCTGCTTGTCTTTACCGTAAAAGACGAAGCAGGCACATTCAAAAAATAAAAGACAGGCATGCACCTATCCGGGGAGTAATAGTAACGCTAATTATGCTGTATCGCTCTGGTGCGAAAGTTCTATTTCCGGCAAAACCGCCGACTAGCCGCTGCTTTGATTGACAGCCACAGTCAAAGCACAGGAAAATTGAGCCTCTTCAGCTTGCGACTCAACATAAAAGGCACTGCAAACTGATCAACACTGACCATCTGTAGCACCAGTTCCTGTCATCACTACCGCAGCGACACAGGTCGCAACCATCAGAATATTCTGGTTTCACCATTCAATAGAAAATGTAATTCATGGCACAAGATTTTTTTCAAACCCTGATCCTTCTGGTCATCGTTACCGACCCGTTCGGCAACGTGCCGATTTTCGTCAGCGCACTCTCACACGTTTCACCAGAACGGCGTTGGCGCGTGATCGTACGCGAATGCGGCATTGCCTTTATTTTGCTGCTGCTGTTTATGTTTTTCGGCAAAAATTTTCTGACAGCCTTGCAATTATCAGAAATTTCCATCCGCATCGGTGGCGGCGTGATTCTGTTCCTGATCGCATTGCGCATGGTATTTCCGCAAGAAGGCGGGATTTTTGGCGACACTGAGGATAATCACGAACCCTTCATCGTGCCGCTCGCCATCCCAGCGCTGGCGGGCCCGTCTGCACTGGCGACGGTGTTGCTGTTTTCATCTGACAATAATCAGGAAATGCTGGTGCATCTGGGCGCGCTGACCGCCGTGGCGGTGGTCTGGCTGATCGTCTTACTGAGCGCCGAACGTATGCAACGAGTGCTGGGTGCTCACGTGATGACGGCATTTGAACGCCTGATGGGCTTGATACTTGCCGCGATGTCGATAGAAATGCTGCTGGCCGGCTTCCGCGAATATATCAAAACGCTGAGCTGACGAAACATCCTCTAAGTCAGAGACAGAAAGAAGACAGCGCAATCAGCCTGAGTTTTTAATTGATTAAAATTCAGGCTGATTTTTTCTGGTTGATTCTTGCTCTGACTCTCTCAGATTTCAGCCGACAACAGCAATATTCGCAACTGGCGGCAACACTGCCGCAAACAACTTGCTGTTAAACGTGAAGTAGCCCAATAAAAATAATACCAGGGCAATCAGGAACTGCTTCCAGAACTGACGATTCATTGCGATCTCCATTTAAATAATTTTTTTATTTTGTAATTCTGCGATGTCTGCCTCTGAGTAACCGAGCGCAGATAATACCTCGTAGTTGTGCTCACCAAGCTCAGGACCCAGCCAGGCGGTTTGTCCCGGTGTTTCTGATAACTTAGGCGAAATCGCAGGCAACTTAATCCCCTCGCCATCCGCGAAATGATGCTGCTCAAACATCTGCCGCGCCTGAAATTGCGGATCATTCATCATATCGCGCACCGAGTATATTTTGCCGACTGGCACATCCGCCGCTTTCAGTATTTGTAAGGCACTATCGATATTCTGTGTCGCGCACCAATCCTGTATCGCTGCATCAATTTCCGCCGTGCGCGGCACGCGGCCATCGTTACGTACAAGTGCAGGATCATCAGCAAGATCTTGGCGTTGTATTGCCTTCATCAGTCGATGGAAAATCGCATCGCCATTGCCGGCGATCACAATATTTTCGCCGTCGCCAGTGGTATAGGTGTTCGATGGCACAATGCCGGGCAACGCACCACCAGTGCGTTCACGAACGACACCTGCAACATCAAATTCAGGTACCAGCGACTCCATCAGGTTAAAGACAGACTCATACAAGGCAACATCGACCATCTGCCCCTGCCCGCCAACACTGTGTTCACCGCTTTTTCCATTCCAGCGACCTCCTGTGACATCACGATGGCGCAACGCCATCATCGCACCTATCACGCCATGCAGAGCAGCAACTGAGTCGCCGATAGAAATACCCACCCGCACCGGCGGCCTGTCAGCGTGACCGGAGACATAACGCAAGCCGCCCATAGATTCACCGATAGCACCAAAGCCAGGTTGATCTTTCATTGGCCCAGTCTGGCCATAACCAGACAAACGCACCATGATCGTCGCCGGATTCAGCGCCTTCAACTGTTCATAACCCAACTGCCATTTTTCCAGCACACCGGGACGATAATTTTCGATGATGATATCGGCATCCAGCGCAAGCCGACGGGCGATCTCCTGCCCCTCCTCGCTTTTCATATTCAGAGTGATACTTTTTTTATTGCGCGCCTGCACACTCCACCAAAGTGAAGTCCCGTCTTTTAATACACGCCACTGACGCAAAGGATCACCGCCATCCGGCGACTCGACCTTAATCACTTCTGCGCCAAATTCTGCCAGCATACGCGCACAAAAAGGCCCTGCAATCAGGGTACCCAGTTCAAGAACTTTGATGCCTGCCAAAGGGCCCTTGCGATTTTGTGTCATGAGGTGGAAGAAAGTAAAAGGAAGTCAGGGGAAGAAAGAAAGTTGATGGATTTCCGGGTCCGGATTGCGCCTCACAGATTCATCAACATCGATAGAAAAACAATCACTGAAACAATGCAGTGCACTCGCACGAGCAGAACAAGGCGGTGGCATCAGCACAGACATTGTGATTGCTTCAGGTCGTACGCCGATCCAACATTGCGCGCGCAATCGTTCCAGCATCAACGTATTCAAGCTCGCCGCCAACAGGAACGCCACGCGCCAGGCGGCTGACTTTCAGACCACGTGCTTTCAGAGTTTCGCTGATGTAGTGCGCTGTTGCCTCACCTTCGTTGGTGAAGTTCGTCGCTAAGACCACTTCTTTCACAATGCCATTGGTCGCGCGTGCAATCAACTTTTCCAGATAGATGTCTTTCGGACCTATGCCATCCAGTGGCGACAAACGCCCCATCAGCACAAAGTACATACCTTTGAACGTCAGGGTCTGCTCTATCATCATCTGATCTGATGGCGTCTCGACGACGCACAGCATGCTGTCATCACGCTCTGCATCCTGACATGTTTCGCAAATGTCGATCTCAGTAAAGGTGTTACAGGAAGCGCAGTGATGAATACGATCAACCGCATTCAGCAAGGCATGGCCGAGCCCGGATGCGGCTTCACGGTCATGCTGCAGCAGATGATATGCCATGCGCTGCGCCGACTTTGGCCCTATGCCGGGCAAGCGGCGCAGGGCTTCTGCCAGATGTTCGAGGCTGCCGTTTTTTTTCACGCTCAGAATGGCATTTTGAAGCCAGGAGGCAAAGGCATGCCTGCCGTCAGACCTGACATTTTTTCAGCCGATGTTGCTTCTGCCTTACGCACAGCGTCATTGAACGCCGCAGCGACCAGATCTTCCAGCATATCTTTATCATCGCCAAACAGGGATGGGTCAATGGTCACGCGCTTCACATCGTTTTTACATGTCATAACCACCTTCACCATGCCTGCTCCCGCCTGCCCTTCAACTTCGATCAGAGCGAGTTGATCCTGCGCTTTTTTCATATTGTCTTGCATAGCCTGCGCTTGTTTCATCAAGCCAGCGAGTTGATTTTTCATCATAAGAGTTGCTCCTGAAAAGTAAGGAAATAAATAAATTAGGAAGGAATGAACAAACCAGATCAGATCGGACGCACGCTGCCAGTCACAATCGCAGCGCCAAATTCCCGCATCAGGGTTTGCACGAAAGAGTCGTTTTGTATTGCCAGCTCAGCCTGTTGCTGCCGCACCTCGCGGTCCGCGACTGCTTTTGCGTTGGCCGTCAATTCAACCGCACCGATTTTGCTTTCCACCCGAATGTTTTTACCGAAACGTTCGGATAAAGCGGCAGCTAACTTATCGATACTCCCCGCAGACAATAAGGTCGATAGCGGAACGCGCAATTCAAACACAAAAGCATTCCCATCTTGCTTGCAATGAATCAGTTCGCTTTGTTGCGCCAGTTGTTGCGCCACACCGCGCACAGGCAAACTCGCAGCCAGGACTGGCCAGTTGCCATCCCATTCCAACGCTGGAACCGGACCCGACCACAAAGTGCGATCCATAGCCACTGGCTCGACGTTTGCCACCGGCGTAACTGTGGCAGTTGCCACAGCAGGCGTTTCTGATACAGCCACTGGCGCCAAAGACTCAGCGACTGTATTTTGCTGAAGATTTCGTGTCACCGCAGGACTCACGATCGGTGCAGATGCGGGCGCAGATGCGGGCGCAGATCCGAATGCTGATGCCTGCCAGACGTCATCATCCCATGGCGGTGGCATGTCATCCATGCCGACGGGCTCCATTTCCTGCGGTGCTCTGGCAACCGCAGGCGTAGGTACCGGTGCAGGTTCAGCGGCGGGAGCAACTACTGGAGCAACCAAGGGAGCAACAGCAGGCGCAATCTTAGCAACAGCAACCGGGGCAGGCATTGCAGAGGCGACAGGAGAAACAGGAACAACTGGCGTCACAATCGGCGCGACATCATTTTCTTGCTTCGATGCCGCAGGCTTTGTCGTCGATCCAGCTTTTGCGCTGGCTGCTCGGGCAGCAGCAAGCGCGGCCATTGCAGGGCTCATCGGTTTTGCCGCCGGAACAGCAGTTGTAACCGTCGCCGCATCTGCACCTGCAACCGTGGCGACGTTCGCCGTTGGCTGAGTAGAGACACTCTGCTGAGTCTGAGCAGAAGCAGAATTTGCCGCCACCGTTTTAACAGGTATTGCAGGTGCCGCCGGTGTTGACGGAGCAGTTCCCCTTACCGGAGCAGAAGGCATCCCATTACCCGGCCGAGGAGCTGGCGATATACCCGTGCCGCCCGACTGCGTCAGCACGCCGCCATCCACCGGGCGGAAAGCCAGCATACGCAACAGCGTCATGCTGAAACCGGCATATTCATCGGGGGCCAGCGCCAGTTCATTCCGGCCATGCACAGCGATCTGGTAAAACAACTGCACTTCTTCTTTGTTAAATACGTTCGCCAGGCGCAACACCTGTTCACGCTCAGGCAAATCATCAGCAACTGCTGCCGGCACCATCTGCGCAATCGCCAGCTGATGCAGCAAAGTACCGAGATCCTGCAACGCGGATTTATACGACAAACTGCGTGCGGCCATTTCATCTGCCACATCCAGCAGGGCTTTGCCGTCATTCTCAGCCAGCGCATCCAGCAAACGGATCAGATACGACTGATCGAGCGCACCGAGCATCCCTTGCACCGCATCGAGACTCACTTTACCGGCAGCATAAGCAATCGCCTGATCTGTCAGAGATAAGGCATCGCGCATGGAACCATGCGCGCCTTGCGCCAGCAAACGCAGCGCTGGCTGCTCGAATTCAATGTGCTCCTGCCCAAGAATATTTTCCAGGTGACCAACAATATGGCCCGGGGGCATTTGTTTGAGATTAAATTGCAGGCAACGCGACAAGACTGTGACCGGAATTTTTTGCGGATCTGTCGTTGCCAGAATGAATTTGACGTGTTCAGGCGGTTCTTCCAGCGTTTTCAACATGGCATTGAAAGCGTGGTTGGTCAGCATATGCACCTCGTCGATCATATACACTTTAAATCGTGCATTCGACGGCGCATAAATTGCCTGTTCCAACAATGATGCCATTTCATCGACACCACGGTTAGACGCCGCATCCATCTCTATATAATCGACAAAGCGGCCAGCATCTATGGCGACACAAGCATCACAGACACCACAAGGGTTGGCGGTAATACCGGTTTCGCAATTAAAGGATTTAGCAAGAATACGAGACAAGGTAGTCTTACCGACACCGCGTGTTCCGGTAAACAAATAAGCGTGATGCAGCCGCTGCTGCTCCAGCGCATGCGTTAAAGCACGGACCACGTGCTCTTGCCCCACCAGCGTGTCAAAGCTTTTGGGACGATATTTTCGGGCGAGAACTTGATAGGACATCCTGCGATTTTACCCTATTCGTTGCGCGACATAGTGCCTGCAGCAAAGGAAATTTAAATAACTGATCGCCATCATTCCCGCCCTTCATGCCTATCCAATTGCTCCTGCAAATGCAACATGATCTTATCCCGCTGACGCAACTCTTCACGTAAGGCCTGAACTTCGCGCGTCAGCACCCGGATATCAGCATGAAATTCCCGCTCGAACAGTTTTTCCTCTTCACCAACAAAAAGCGCTGCGATATTTGCAGTGACTATAGAAAACATCGCGTAACCGAGCAGCACAATAAACACCGCAAAAATTTTTGACGCCGGGGTCGATGGCACAATATCCCCGTAACCAACAGTTGCCACCGTCGTAAACGCAAGCCAGACACCATTGGCGTAACTATTCACGTTCGGCTCCAGCCAGTAAAAACCAGCACCGGCGGTGCTCAGCATTAACAAAGCCAAACCTATCACCTGCATCAGATGACTGGGTTTTAATTTCTGCAAGAGCAGCGTTGCCATTCTCAGCAGTATCACCGTACAGAGAGAGAGTCGCAGCAACCACTCAATCACCCCCCACTCACCACTGGTCGGCCAACCACTCAGCACACAACCAATAATAATGATAGCGTCCATAATCAGTTTGCCGTGGCGACGGCGACGACGATGACGGTTTTTTGCCCACTGCAGATAAACATCGACAGCGATAATGAGCGCGGAAAAAATGTATGTACCGTGCCCGATTTTCCGGTACACATCGGTCTCACCAGCCAGCAACAAATAAAAGGCGGGGATAGACAACAACAAGCCGCACAGCAAAATGGGATGAGAAAACCACGCAATAAACCTTTGCGTCATCGGATAGAGAGTACGACTCATTTCAAATATACATTTCAGAAGGAAAAGACAGCGATTGGTAATTCTGCGGAAAAAACAATAGATGCAAACAGCCATGATTTCAGCTTTCATTCTGGTGTGCAATTAAAATCAAAACGATTCCAAAATGAACGATGCTGAACGCAACAATACTGGCGAAAATAAAGGTGGGAGAGTGAAAAACAGACGGATGGGAAACGGAGGAAGGTTGGCGAGCCTGATCTGCGGCACTTGCGGTAAATGACTGTGGCTGCTTCGTTCCCGACCTGACCAGATTGGCCATGCCGCAATGCGCAGGGGCCCGCCAGTGCGCATTATAGCGCAATCCTGCATAGATATGCACAAGTTTCCGAGCGAGAAATGCTACTTCAAATTAACGGGACGGATGATGCCAACGCTCGACAGAATATTTTGTCGCACTGACTCAGCTTAGAGTGACACCCTGCCCCAGAGAATACTCTGCTCAGACAAACGATAACGCTGCCAGCAACACTAAAGAACCGACATACCGATAAACAATGTTGCTCATATATATGTAACAGCACACAATCAAGGGAGTATGTAGGAAATATAGCTCCTTGCCGTTAATAACAAACGACCTTCTAGCTATATAGACCCATACCCCCCCGAGTATGTGAACGGTGCAGAGGATGAACCTGCAAACTAAATATACGTCAGAGCCCGAGCTGTTGCCAGATCTGATCGACCCTGGCTTTAACTTCGGGAGCCATCGTGATTGTCGTTCCCCATTCGCGATCAGTTTCACCTGGCCATTTATTGGTCGCATCTATCCCCATCTTCCCGCCAAGCCCGCTGACTGGCGAGGCGAAATCCAGATAATCGATAGGTGTGTTATCGACCAGCGTGGTATCCCGCACCGGATCAACGCGGGTGGTAATGGCCCAGATCACCTCTTTCCAATCACGAATATTCACGTCCTCATCCACTACCACGATGAACTTGGTATACATGAACTGACGCAAAAAACTCCAGACGCCGAACATGACACGCTTGGCATGGCCTGCATATGATTTTTTCATCTGTACCACTGCCATGCGGTAGCTGCAACCTTCCGGCGGCAGATAAAAATCAGTAATCTCGCTGAACTGCTTTTGCAGCAACGGGATAAACACTTCATTTAAAGCAACGCCAAGTATCGCCGGCTCATCCGGTGGTTTGCCGGTATAAGTCGAGTGATATATAGGATCACGACGCATGGTGATTCTGTCTATCGTAAATACCGGAAACCAATCCTGCTCATTGTAATAGCCGGTATGGTCGCCATACGGCCCTTCCAATGCGTGCTCATAGCCAGATGCATGGTTCTCATCAGGATAGATATGCCCTTCCAGCACAATTTCTGCCGATGCCGGCACGCGCAATTCACTGCCGATCGCCTTCACCAGCTCAGTGCGGCTGCCGCGCAGCAAACCGGCAAACTGATATTCCGACAGACTATCCGGCACAGGCGTCACAGCACCTAAAATGGTCGCCGGATCAGCGCCCAGCGCCACGGCAATTGGATATGGCTTTCCTTTATTGACGATACAGTGCTCACGAAAATCCAGCGCGCCACCGCGGTGAGCAAGCCAGCGCATAATCACCTTATTCCGCCCCAGCACCTGCTGGCGATAGATACCCAGATTCTGGCGCTTCTTATTCGGCCCTTTGGTAATCACCAATCCCCATGTAATCAGCGGCGCGACATCACCCGGCCAGCAGTGCTGTATCGGCAGACGGGAAAGATCAACATCATTTCCCTCCCATACGATCTCCTGACATTTAGCACCGCGAACTTCTTTCGGTGCCATATCCCACACTGCTTTCACCAAAGACCCCATACCCATCAGATCTTTGAGACCTTTTGGCGGCTCCGGTTCTTTGAGAGCCGATAACACATGGCCGATCTGGCGCAATTCACTGACATCATCCGCACCCATGCCAAGCGCAACGCGACGCGGCGTGCCGAATAAATTTGCCAACACAGGGATGCGATGGCCGGTTGGTTTATTGAATAAAAGCGCAGGGCCTTCAGCACGCAAGGTGCGGTCACAGACTTCAGTCATCTCCAGATGAGGTGAAACTTCGATATCGACCTGCTTTAACTCGTCGATTCGTTGCAATTGAGAAATAAAATCTCTCAAATCAGAATATTTAATCATTTTTCGCTTTTTTACATGTCTGAATCAGATGATCAAGCTTAATTCGCCAAGTGCTTGATTTTATTGATTTTTGCTGCATTGCGGTAGATTTTATTATACCTATAAGTTATATAAAACAAGTTTGATAGTATTGACTCGATATAAAACCGCCCCTACAATTCGCCCAACTTGATGCAGAAGTCAAAACTTCCGCCACTTTCGATACAAGGAAAGTTTCGCCAATATCGGTAACATCATTCACGGGGATCGGGCCCCACACAACATTGTAAGGATTGTTTTCAAAAGGCGTCTGCCTTCCCCCGAAAATAGTTGTTTATCACTGGACACTCCAGTACCAAGTCTGACGGACTTAATTTGATAAACAGCTCCGGCGTCTTCCGATCGCGACTTGCGACGAGGACGATGTTTCTGATTCGCGAAAGTATAAATTTGCAAACGGCTTGTCGTTCGGCTTTTTTGCGACGCGTATATTCAGGAGGTAATATGTTTCAACGTTTTATTTTAGCTGTACAACAAAGTAATTTAACTAAACAAGAGAAGCGCGCCGCGCTGCAATCAGTAGCACGTGATACGACCAGCGGTTTTATCACTTCCATGCGCCACCTGTTCATGGCTTTCGGTATCACCTCCATCGCTATGCTGGCGATGATGTTTATCAAACCTGAACTGGCTGACAAATTTAAAAATCTGTCTCCCTTCGCTGAGGCAGAAACCACTGTCGAAGCAGAAGTACCCCCACCAAGTCTTGCGATGCTGATGCAAACACCAGGCAAGGCCAATACCAGTGCCAACGTACATGCGGCTGGATACTCTGAAGAAGATGCCAAAATGCTGGGCAATCAACGCCAGCAGGAATGGGTTACCAACTGGTTATCAAAACGTTATCGCGTCGCCAGTGATGCAACCAATATGCTGGTGTCAGCGGCGTATCTGACAGCCAAAGAAATCAAGCTTGACCCTTTACTGATCCTGTCAGTGATGGCGATTGAATCTGGCCTGAATCCGTTCGCGGAAAGCCCTGTCGGCGCACAAGGCCTGATGCAGGTCATGTCCAAAGTCCATCATGAAAAATTTGAGGACATGGGCGGCGTCAAAGCAGCATTGAATCCGGTCGCCAATATCAAAGTCGGCGCCTTGATTCTGAAAGACTATGTTTCCCGCACAGGCTCTGTCGAAGCTGGCCTGAAAATGTACGTTGGTGCCGGTGCCTTTGACTCTGATTCCGGCTACGGTTCAAGGGTTCTGACCGAATATAAACGCCTGAAAGACGTTTCTGCCGGTAAGAAAGTACCGACAACATTTGCCGCACCAGCGACCGCAGCACCGTTGCCGCGCCCACTGGAAGCAGCACCGGCAATAAAAACCGAACCAACAGAAGCAAAAGCAAAAACAACGCATACCGAACAGGTTGCTGCGCTGTAAGCTGTTCCGCTAAAAAAAGCAGCCTGACGTTACATCAGGCTGCTTTTTTTATTTGTATGCGGGTCTTGATTGCAAAAACTGACTGAGCCGCGCCACGGCTTCTTGCAGATTCTCAAATGAATTCGCATACGAAAGACGCACATAGGTATTGGCTGTCGCCGGACCAAAGTCAAGACCAGGAACTATCACGACACCCGCTTGCGTCAGGACTTCCTTTGCAAAAGCATCGGCATCGTTGGTAAAACGCGAACAATCGGCATAGACATAAAACGCGCCGTCAGGCATCACAGGAATCCCAAAACCCAGCTCCCGCAAAGCAGGCACGATGTAATCACGACGGCGCTTAAACTCTGCTTTACGGTTTTCGTAAATCGCCATTGTTTCAGGCGTAAAACAGGCAAGTGCGGCATGCTGGGCGACAGACGACGCGCAGATGAACAGATTTTGTGCCAGTTTTTCGATTTGCGGGACGATGCGTTCCGGCACAACGATCCAGCCCAGACGCCAGCCCGTCATATTGAAATACTTGCTGAAGCTGTTAATGACAACCACATCCTCATCCAGTGACAACGCAGAAAATGGCGCGGCATCATAGGTTAAGCCCTGATATATCTCATCAACAATCGTAAAGCCGCCGCGCTGCTTTACGCTGGCAATGATCGCCTTCAACTCGGAAGTGCTGATCGAGGTGCCGGTTGGATTCGATGGCGACGCCAGTAAGACGCCGCTGGTATTGTCACCCCAATTCTGACGCACCATCTGATCGGAAAGCTGAAATCGATCCTCGGCGCCGCTCGCCACCAGTTTCGCCTGACCATTAAACGCGGCAACAAAATGGCGATTACATGGATAACAAGGATCTGGCATCAAGACTTCTTTGCCAGGTTCAACCAACGCCGCACATGCCAGCAACAGCGCAGCCGAGGCTCCGGCAGTCACAATAATGCGCGAAGCCGGAATCGTCAGACCATATTGCTGCAAGTAATACGTCGCAATGGCTTCGCGCAAAGCAGGCAGGCCGAGAGCGGACGTATATTGCAAACGTCCATCTGCCATCGCTTTAGCTGCAGCATCAATTACCGTCTGCGGCGCCGTGAAATCCGGCTCGCCTATCCCCATATGAATCAGATGACGCCCCTGCTCTTCCAGCGTCGAAGCCATCTTCATCAGTTCCATGACATGAAACGGGGCGATATGATCGAGACGGGAGGCGAGATTATTATGCATACAAATGAAACCCTGAAAAAAAACCGCCTGTTTTCTTTCGTAGAAAAGAGGCGGTGTGATCTGTGTTACCGGAATACAAAGAATTACTTCGCAGTGACCTCGTTCGGACGCAATTTAGCGGCCAGCTTATCCAAAACACCATTGACGTATTTATGACCATCGAGGCCACCAAAAGATTTGGTCAACTCTACCGCTTCATTAATCACGACACGGTAAGGAATTTCTATATGATTTTTGAGTTCATACGCACCAATCAATAAAACTGCATGTTCTATCGGTGACAATTCAGCAATCGTGCGGTCGATCAACGGTGCAAAATCTTCGCGCAAGGCGATGGAATTATTGATCGCGCCATGCAACAAGGCATCAAAATGCTCACGATCCGCTTTATCAAAGCCATGTGCCTGACGAATATGCGCATCAATCACGCCGGAATCTTCATTATTCAACAACCATTGATACAGACCCTGCAACGCAAATTCGCGTGCGCGGTGACGTGGTGAACGGCTTTTACTTGGATTGGCGTGTATGGAATTATTATTCATATTTTCTCTTGCTAAATTCTTGCTTGATCTTACTTGTTCTTCAACTGCGATGCCAGCGTCGAACCTGCATCAATACAGATGCAAGCCGGCCTGAACACAACTTAAGCGTCGTAATCGACTTCTTCTGTGGCTTCTGCCAATTCTTCAAGCGCCAGGGTCAGATTCGCCATTTCAACTGCGACCCGCGCTGCATCTGTACCTTTTTCAAACATGCGGACTTCTGCCTGCTCATCGTTTTCCGTCGTCAGAATCGCATTCGCGATAGGAATGCCGGAATCCAGACCAACACGGGTGATCCCGGCACCGGATTCATTCGATACCAACTCAAAGTGGTAAGTCTCACCACGAATCACAGCACCTAACGCGATCAACGCATCGAATTGATTGGTTTCAGCCAGTTTTTGCAATGCCAGTGGCACTTCCAGTGCGCCCGGTACAGTGACATGCAAAATATCTTCGTTCATCACACCAAGACGTGCGAGTTCAGCAAGACAAGCTGTCAGCAAGCCATTGCCGACGACTTCGTTAAAACGTGCCTGCACGATACCGACGCGTACACCCGCGCCGTCCAGATTTGATTCGTAATGTCCTACTGTCATAATATTCTCTCTCGCGCTTACGCGCCTGAATGGGATGGTTAACAAAAACTAGAAACCAGAAACAACTAAGCACGACGACAATATTATTGCGCTGCTTCCGGCTTATCCATGTAACCGACTACTTCCAGATTAAACCCTGTCATTGAAGGCATTTTACGCGGACTGGCCAACAGCTTCATCTTACGTACACCAACATCTTTCAAAATTTGTGCGCCGATACCATAGTTACGCAAATCCATGCGGGCAGCGCGACCAGTCGCAGGGCGGCTATCTGGTGTTTGCAGCGCTTTAAACTGATCAAACATTTGCTCGGCAGTTTCTTCGCAATTTAACAACACAATGACGCCGGAATCCGCCGCTTGCACCGTCTGCATCGCCGCTGCGATATTCCATGAGTGCGTGGTCGCCTTGCTTTCCAGCAGATCAAGTATCGATACCGGCTGATGGACACGCACCAGCGTTTCTTTTTCTGCCGAAATATCACCGTGGATCAAAGCCAGATGCGCTGATCCGCTTGGTTTGTCGCGATACACCACCACCTGAAAACTGCCATGCACCGTATCCATCTTACGTTCGGCAACGCGATCGACGATGCTTTCAGTCTGACTGCGGTAATGAATCAGATCAGCAATCGTACCGATTTTCAGTTGATGCTCTTTAGCGAATTCGATCAGATCCGGCAGACGTGCCATCGTACCGTCGTCCTTCATGATCTCGCAAATGACAGAAGCCGGTGTCAGCCCCGCCATTTCAGTCAGATCACAACCCGCTTCCGTATGGCCGGCACGCATCAGCACGCCGCCCTTTTGCGCTTTCAACGGGAACACATGACCTGGCTGCACGATGTCATGTGCGGTCGACTTCTTATCCACCGCCACTTGCACAGTACGGGCGCGGTCTGCGGCGGAAATACCCGTAGTCACACCTTCTGCAGCTTCAATGGAAACTGTGAAATTAGTGCCAAACGAGGTGCCGTTACGGCTGGTCATCATCGCCAGATTCAGTTCATCGCAACGTTCTTCTGTCAATGTCAGGCAGATCAGACCACGGCCATATTTCGCCATGAAATTAATCGCTTCCGGCGTAACGAATTCCGCTGCCATCACCAGATCGCCTTCATTTTCGCGGTCTTCTTCGTCAACCAGAATCACCATGCGTCCAGCGCGCAGTTCTGCGACGATTTCTAATGTATTTGACATACTCATAGGGGAATATCCTGTAGTGGGCTCAGCACCGGCGCTTGAGGCGGTGCTCCACTGACTGCATTTGAATGAAGTCGCTATTTTAAAGGATTTCCCGAAACACTTCCCGTGCTTTCTGCGGATTCCAGCGTCTTTTTAGCTGATTTGAATCATGCCGCGACCGATTTCAATGACTTTGCCGCCAACCCTGATAGTTTTATCAAGCGCCACGTCCAGATACAACTGGCATGAGCGTCGCATTTGCTCACCCTGCTCCACCACGAGACTGGCGGGCAAATCACGACCTGAGGTCAACCACCAGCCGCCCAGATTGGCGCAGGCTGAGCCGGTCGCGGGGTCTTCGCCAACGCCACCTTCAGGACGGACAAAGAAATAGCGTGCAGTCACCGGCTGGCGGCCTGCCGCATCCACACCGGCAGCAGCGCCAAACGCAAACACATACGCAGTGCGCCGCCCCAGACTGCTTACAGGCCAGGTATGCAGCAAGGCAGCATCCGGTCGCGCACTACGTACTGCTTCTGGCGTTTTCAGCGCGACTAACAATTGATCGGATCCGGTACTTACCCAAAGCGGTGCTGACAGCAAATCGCTCTCCTGCAAACCAAGCAGACGAGCAATTTCTGCCGGACTCGCCTCACACTCGCGCGTCTGCACCGCCTGCGGTGCGGCAAACGTCCAGACCTGATCGCGCAGGTTCAGCGGCACTATTCCCGCTTTACATTCCAGTGTCAGCGCATCTCCTGCCGCATCTCCCACATGACGAAGCGCAGACACAACATGCGCAGTACCGATGCTGGGATGACCTGCAAACGCCATTTCTGTGCCCGGCGTAAAAATCCGCATGCGGGCTGTTGCCGTGTCGGAAGGCAGAATAAACGTGGTTTCAGATAAATTAAACTGCAAAGCCAGCGCCTGCATTTCAGCATCCGACAAGCCTTCGGCATGTTCAAACACGCACAAAGGGTTACCACCAAAGTCAGATTCAGCAAACACATTCAGGATTCGGTAGGGGTAGCTACGCATCATCATTCACCTTTAGGACTGGCGCAAAACCGCCCCAGCGGCGTTATGGCTCCTAGCCGTACTATTCGTACTGTCTTCGTCGCCATGCCTTGCTGGGGCAACTTTGCGTCAGTCCTGACCTTATTACATACGACTATGATTGATTGGAGTGGTCTCGCATCTGACCAGCGCAAAGCATGTTGCACTCGTCTCAGGAAACTTCAAAAAACAAGAAAAGAAGGGAGTATGTGCAATTTTCGCCTTATTGTCAGCATAAAATAAGGCGCTTAAAACATACTCCCGGGAGTATGTTTTTGAGCAAACACCCGTACCCACCGCATACGAGCGCACTCTTCCTGAGAATTCAATATGCAATATTAAATAACCGCATATCTTTATTGATGAGTCAGATTTTTTCATGTCGAACTGATTTTATCGGCACGAAAAAATCGACAGGCAAGGAGCAATTTTCAACCTCACAAAGTCGGCAGCAAATCGTCGTAATGCTTCGCGCATGATGCAACCAAATGAATTGCTTAGCGCGGAATATCTGCAAGTCTCGGTTTAATAACGATGCGATATTGCTTGTCTGGGGTTGTGTATTCAAATGAGGGGGTTTGTGCAATAGCAGCAGACATATCTAGTTGCTGAATGAGAATCCAACCCTTGTCTCCGTTTTGATAAATAAGCGATTCCACATATGAACGCTGACCTTGAGGTTTTTGCGCTATGCTGACTACCTTTATCTGATTATCTACTTCGACACTGGCTTTTTGACCAAATTCAGACAACAGTACGGGTTGCGCCAGAATTTCACCATTTCTCTTGATGGATATCTCAAAACGCACTCCTTTACCACGAATATCAAGATCAGCTTCATTCAACTTCAACAAGCTGCAACTAGCAATTGTCAGAGATAAGACAAGCAAACCAAAAACACTGGCTGTTTTTTTGAAGCCATGCTGCGATTTGGCTTCCTTCATAAACAAACGAAATACGCGCTGCTTTAACATCGTGTTCCTTTTAAAAAGTTGATTCCCAAAAGCTATTTGATGCGACACCGATAAATTCATTTCCGCGCACGCTTGCAAGGTCCGCGCATATGAAAATGCATCGCCGCAAGCCTGAACCGCCAAATCATCGCAAGCATGCTCACGCTCCAGATCGATGCAGCGTGAAAGATAAAGCACTGCTGGATTAAAAAAGAACACGATTTTCAACACAATCTGCACATAATTAATCAGGACGTCGTTGCGTCTGATATGTGCCAATTCATGAAGGATGATCATCTCAATTTGCAACGAACTCAAACCGAGAAATACACTGCTTGGCAACAGTATGACGGGCTTAAAGTAACCGACAACACATGGAATAGATAATTTCTGAGACAAGCGAATAGCAACATTTCTACTTACACCGACATTCTTTTTTAATCGTGTCAATGCAATCTGCCATTCGGCGTTGCGTATCTCTGTACTATGTCGCTTCAATAGCCAGCTATGCATTACTTCAGCGACTAATTTCACCAGAAAAAATAGAATGCCGATGACCCAGAATAATGCTATCCAAACCAGAAAGTGCATTTCAACTGGCAACTCACTTGCTGACCATGCAGCCATTGTTTCGGTCAAACGACCTGTCGTTGGAGCGATTATGTCTTGTGTAACGCGTGATTTATACAACTGAGAAAAAGTGAGTGTGCTCCATGCTCCGCAAATCACCATACTAAGACTGTATAGATTACAACGCAGGCTGGAATTATTTAGCGCCGTCAATTGTGAAATTGCCAGCGCAAATAGAGCAATCAGACTACACTGCCATATTGAATGAATGACGGTCCATCCCAATGCAAAAACAATGGAAGAAATCGTTTCGGCATCGACACTCATAATTTTCCTCCCTTGTCTTCAATTAAACGGGCACTCAATGAGCTCCGAGGCTGAGTATCTGTTGGAGAGGAGGATTCAAGCTGATCCAGGAAGTTTTTTAACTCCAGAACTTCACCTTTACTCACAGCTTGATTTCCAAAGAGGCTCATCACTAGCGCTGTCTTCGATCCGGCAAATGCACTATTCAATAGCCGCTCGAGCAAAGACACTTGGGTCGATTGTTGATTTTCGAGCGGGTAGTAAATATGACTCCTACCATCCCTCCTCCGCCCAAGCAAACCTTTTTGCTCCATGATCTGCATGGTCTTGAGAGTAGTTGTGTAACCAACAGGGCGTATTTGGCAAAGTTCATCATTTACCGCCTGGATTTTACTTTCACCTAATCGCCACAAAATGGCAAGAATTTCTAGTTCAGCAGGGGTGGGAGGATTCATATAGTCACATTCCAAAATATTAAGTACGAAATTCATCGTAATTATATACGAAGCTTTTCGTAATTTGATGATATCTCTATTTATCTGTTGTTTTAACTACGTCCTGAGCGAAGTTGCACGCCACATACGATCTGGTCGTCCAGATACAAAAATAAGAATCATGGATCAGGCATAACTCCAATCAAGTAAGCCCCGGGCACATCGACAAAAAATACACATACACTCAAGGTAACCGTAAAAGACAAGCAAAAATGTTTTGATCGCTGACAGAGGCTGTTATGCTGATGGCATACTTTCTCCACGACCAATTTTATTACCATGTTAGAACTTCGTCCCGGCTGTGAGCATTGCGATACCGATTTACCGCCTGCCGCGAGCAATGCGCGGATTTGCAGTTTTGAATGTACTTTTTGTGCCGACTGTGCTGAAACGATTTTGCATAACGTTTGCCCGAATTGTGGCGGTGGTTTCAGCCCGCGCCCGGTGCGTCCTGCGCAGAACTGGAAAGGCGGCAATGATCTGACAAATTATCCGGCCAGCACCAGCAGAAAATACCGTCCAGTTGATCTGGCTGCGCATCAGGAGTTGCTGCAACGTTTGCAAGGACGCGCTGCGGATCAACGCTGACACGCTGATTTTCAAATAATCAGAATCAGAGCAATCTGAAAGCAGCCCTCCACCTTCCCCACCTTTTTTGACGGACGATATGTCGCACAACAGCCTTAGCCCCCGCCACCTTCTGATGGCATTGATCGTGGTGTTTTTGTGGGGGATGAATTTCGTCGTCATCAAAATCGGGCTGCGCGGGATTCCACCGTTTCTGATGGGAACTCTGCGTTTCATGCTGGTCGCGTTTCCGGCAATCCTGTTTTTGCCGCGCCCAAAGGTATCGCTGAAACTGTTGGTGGCGTATGCGATGACGATCAGCCTCGGGCAATTCGCTTTTCTTTTTTCCGCCATGGCCATCGGTATGCCGGCGGGTCTGGCGTCGCTGGTGCTGCAGGCACAAGCTTTTTTTACGGTGGGTTTATCGGCGCTTGTTTTTGGTGACAAACTACGCCCCAGCAACCTGCTGGGCATGCTGATTGCCAGCACAGGGCTGGTCTTACTCGGCAGCGCCAGCATCACCAGCTCAGCCAGTCAGGTCACCTTAGCGGGTTTTGCACTGACCATTTGCGCCGCCATTTCGTGGGCAAGCGGCAATGTGATCAGTAAGAAAATCGGCCCGACAGCCGTGCTGAGCCTGGTCTCATGGAGCGCGCTGGTGCCGGTGATTCCCTTTTTCCTGCTGTCGCTCTGGTTTGAAGGCCGTGAACAGATCAGCCACAGCCTGATGAATATGAGCCTGCCATCGGCGCTGACCATCGTTTATCTGGCGTTCGCCGCCACCCTGACGGGCTACACTTTGTGGGGACGATTACTGGCTAGTTTGCCCACGCACATGGTCGCGCCGCTGACGCTGATGGTGCCGGTCATCGGCCTGACTGCCGCCTGGGTATTACTCGGCGAGGCGCTCAGCGCGTTGCAGATTACCGGTGCACTGATCGTGATGGGAGGTTTGCTGATCAATGTGTTCGGGTCGCGGTTACTGAACCACTTGCGGGACATTTTCCATCCCCGCTGAGAAGGCCATCAAAGGCGATCCTAAAAATAAAATTGCAGTCGAAAAAAATACACTCTCAATAAAAATGCGCCTCAGCAGGCAAAAACCTGCGAAAAGGCGCATCAATAAACAGGCAATCAGCAGAAGTTACAAACCTAATAGAAAGCAATTACAAACCGGTGTTCGCCGCGATATACGCTTTCATTTTTTCCACGTCGGCCGCCATCACGTCAAAGCGCTGCGGCAGCGCTTCAATGTTTTCAAAACCGGCTGGACGTTCCGCATCGCGCCCCAGCGCTTCACGGATGGTTTCATTGAATTTCGCTGGCAAGGCAGTTTCCAGCACGATCATAGGCACGCCGTTTTCTATATGCTCCAGCGCGACCTTGATACCATCGGCGGTATGCGTATCGATAGTGATGCCATAGTTTTTTTCAACCTGACGTATGGTATTCAAGCGATCTGCATGTACCGATTTGCCTGATTGAAAACCGAAGCGAGCCACCTTTTTGAATTCGTCGCCGTCGCTACCAGGCTGACCGGACAAATCAAAACCGCCTGCCGTTTCTACTTTGCCAAACAAGGCTTTCACCCGGTCTGCATCGCCATCGAGCAGATCAAAAATAAAGCGTTCAAAGTTCGAGGCTTTGGAAATATCCATCGACGGGCTGGTGGTATGCCAGGTTTCTGCCGATTTACGTACGCGATACACACCTGTGCGGAAAAACTCATCAAGCACATCATTTTCATTGGTTGCCACGACCAGCTTATCAATAGGCAAACCCATCATGCGTGCGATGTGTCCGGCACAGATATTGCCGAAATTACCCGAAGGCACGGTGAACGACACCTTTTGCGTATTGCTGGTCGTCGCGCTCAGGTAACCACGGAAGTAGTACACCACTTGTGCGACCACACGCGCCCAGTTAATCGAATTGACTGTGCCGATTTTCTGGCGTTCTTTATACGCCAGATCATTCGAAACTGCCTTCACCATATCCTGACAATCATCAAATACGCCTTCGACCGCGATATTAAAAATATTCGGGTCTTGTAGACTGAACATTTGTGCGGTCTGGAATGCGCTCATTTTTTTATGCGGCGACAGCATGAAAACGCGTATGCCTTTTTTGCCGCGCATCGCATATTCAGCTGCGCTGCCGGTATCGCCAGAGGTGGCACCAAAAATATTCAGTTCCGCCTGTTTTTTCGCCAGCGCATATTCAAACAGATTGCCGAGCAATTGCATCGCCATATCCTTGAACGCCAGCGTTGGCCCATTCGACAAGGCTTGCAGGATCAGCTTGCGGCCGTCTTTGTCTTCGAGCACGCGCAGTGGTGTGATTTGCGCTGCGTCTTCACCCTGACGCGCATTGCGATAGACATTGGCGGTATAAGTTTTTTCAACAATCTCTTTCAGGTCGTCTGCCGGAATATCGGTCGCAAATTTTTTCAACACTTCAAACGCCAGACCTGCGTATGACAAACCGCGCCACGCATCCAGTTCAGCATCGCTGACTTGAGGGTAACTGGTGGGTAAATATAATCCGCCATCCGGCGCCAAACCACCTAAGAGAATTTCCGAGAAATTTTGTGCGGCGGCATGTCCGCGGGTTGAAGCGTATTGCATAAGATGACTGAAGTATATTAAGAGGTTAGATGAATTTTCCATCTATTATATCGCCCTTACCCCCTCAAAACCCAGGCAAAACGAATGAAAGTAAGTCTGGCGTTGTTACGGTGCGGCAGTCAGTAACACGAATCAGACGATGAACTGCTGTGACAGCTAAGCACAGTTTTACAATGCAACAGCCTCATGTACTTCCAGCTTGCAGGCGTTGCGGATGGGTGTACACAACAAAGCCATGTTCGCGGACAAAACCGATCAGACAGATGCCGGCTGATTCCGCCATGCTGATGGCTAAGCTGGTCGGGGCAGAAATCGTCGCCAGTATGCTGATGCCTGCACGCGCCGATTTCTGCAGCAACTCGTAACTGGCGCGGCTGCTCATGATCGCGAAACCGGCTGCCCATGGATTTCCCGCGACAGAATCACGAATATCGGTAACCTCACCGCGCTCGCAACGCAATCCACCGATCAGTTTATCCAGCGCATTGTGGCGACCGACATCTTCCCGCACGCAAAGGATGTCGCCGTCCAGATCAGCCCATGCGGCCGCATGCATAGAGCCTGTAGCCGCATTGAGCACCTGCTTGCTGCTGAGTTGCCCGAACGCTTTGGCCAGTGCTGCTTTACTCACACGATGATCAGCATTCAGACGCGGCGTGGCAAGATCCAATGACTGCAAACTTTCAAGACCACACAGGCCGCACCCGGTTTTACCCGACAGGCTACGACGTTTATTTTTGAGTCTGACAAAACATTCAGAAGCGATCTGTATCTGCAATTCAATGCCGAGTATCGCGGTATTGCTGACCACCACAATATCGTAAATCTGCGAAGCCTGATCGACAATACGCTCTGCCAGACTGAAGCCGATTGCAAAATCCTCCAGGTCCAGCGGCGTCGCCATCATCACCGCATGTGAAATGCCATTAAAGACCAGCGCAACCGGCACTTCCTCAGCAATACTATCGCTGGTTTGCAAGTGAAATCCATCTGCAAACTTATACTGATCAACGGTCATTTCACGACTGCCGCGCGAAAAATGATCCGACAGGTTCAGACTCTCTGATGACATTTTTCCTGTTGCCATTTATCACGACCTTTTTGTGTCAGGCTCAACAAAGTTCTGTCGCCATCCTGATGTAACTGCACCCAACCGGGGCCGGGGTTGCCAGCGATAATGTCCTCCCCCAGATAAGCGACGCAACGCAGCAAACTGCTCAGGCGCACACGCAAGCGCTTGGTCAGACGCAAAACAGAAACAGGGACACTGCTCAATGCCAATTCATCCAGTAAAGCATCAGCCAAGGTTGACGATGCCGGATTCATCAATACCGCTTCATTATTCATGACCAGCCTGATGTGGATGCAAGATCACAGGAATCGATTTAGAGGTCGGCGTGCGGGCGTAATCTGCAAAACTGGAGAGTGCGACAAGTCCATTCGTTTCAGGAAAATAAGCCGCCAGACAACCGCGTGGAATATTGTATTCAACCAGCATAAACCGCTTTACCTGACGCCGGATGCCATCGTCAGACAGGCTTTCGATATCCACCCAGTCACCCGCCTGCATGCCGATGGCAGCGATATCTTCCGCATGAATAAATAAAACGCGACGTTCGCCGAACACGCCACGATAGCGATCATTCAAACCATAAATGGTCGTGTTGTACTGATCGTGAGAGCGCATCGTTGCGAGGTTAAATACCGGCGAATCACGCTGCTCGCGCGCCTGATGAATTGGCAGATCAGTCGGTACCGGATGCGCATAGAAATTGGCTTTTCCCGATGTGGTCAGCCATTCCCGCTCACCAGCAGAATTCCGCAAATGAAATCCACCCGGCGTTTTAACGCACGCATTAAAGTCGGCAAACTCATCAAATACCAGCGCGATTTTGTCGCGGATGCGGTCGTAATCAGCAACCAGCCCCATCCAATCGGTGTTACTTTTTTCACCTAAAGTTGCCATCGCCAGCCGCGCTACGATCATGGGTTCAGATAACAAATCAGCCGATGCCGGTGGGTTGATGCCTGAAGATAAATGCACCATGCTCATCGAATCTTCCACCGTCACCGCTTGCGGCCCGCTGGCCTGAATGTCGATTTCAGTGCGCCCGAGACAAGGCAAAATCAATGCCTCGCGACCGCAAACCAGATGACTGCGATTGAGCTTGGTTGTGACATGGACGGTCAGCGCGCAGTTTTGCAAAGCGCGATGGGTCAATGGCGTATCCGGCGTCGCCGTGGCAAAGTTACCGCCCATGGCAAAGAACACTTTATCGGGGCTATCCAGCATCGCCTGAATTGCGCTGACAGTGTCGTAACCATCTTCAAGCGGCGGAGCGAAATCAAACGCTTTACCAAGACGTTCAAGAAAAGCCCGCTTCGGTCTTTCATTGATGCCCATTGTGCGATCGCCCTGGACATTGCTGTGCCCGCGTACAGGACATGGGCCGGCACCCGGCCTGCCGATATTGCCGCGCAACAGCAGCAGATTCAATATCATCTGTATCGTCGCCACCGAATGCTTATGCTGCGTGATTCCCATTCCCCAACAAGCGATCACCTTGTCTGCCGCCATATAACTATCGGCAGCACGCTGTATCTGCGCACGATCCAGACCGGACTCATTGACGATCACGCTCCAGGATTCCGCCAGCACATCCGCCGCAAAAACTTCAAAATTCGCCGTATGCTCAGCAATAAACGCGACATCGATCACACGCGGTTGAGCATTGGCCTGCGCGACGATATCAGCCTCCAGCACACACTTAATCATGCCTTTAACGGCGGAGAGGTCACCACCAATGTTGAGCTGAAAATAATCCGAGGAAATTGCCGTCACTTTGCCGCCCAGCATCTCAGACATATCTTGCGGATTCTGAAATTTTTCCAGACCACGTTCACGCAAAGGATTGAATGACATGATCGCGGCGCCACGCTTTGCTGCTGCGCGTAACTCACCAAGCATACGCGGATGATTCGTACCTGGATTCTGTCCAAAAATCAGAATGGCATCCGCTTTCTGGAAATCAGCTAACAACACCGTACCCTTGCCAGTTCCGATGGCCTCACGCATCGCATATCCGGAAGGTTCGTGACACATGTTTGAACAATCAGGAAAATTATTTGTACCGAATTCACGCACAAACAGCTGATACAAAAATGCGGCCTCATTACTGGTACGACCAGAGGTATAAAAAATCGCATCGTCTGGCGTCGGCAGAGCACGCAAATGCATGGCAATTAATTCAAACGCGGTATCCCACGACACCGGCAGATACTTATCGCTAACCCTGTCATAAGCCAGTGGATGTGTCAGACGCCCCTGCGCTTCCAGCCAGTAATCTGTTTTTTCAGCAAGCTGGGTCACGGTGTAGTCAGCAAACAAGTCTGGCGTGGCTCGTCGCGCGGTTGACTCCGCAGCAACCGCCTTAGCGCCGTTTTCACAAAATTCAAAGGTTGATGTGTGATCGGCATCCGGCCAGGCGCAGCCGGGACAATCAAATCCATCAGGCTGATTCGCGGACAACAGCGTGCGTGCGCCCTTGGCAGGATTTCCTTGCTCAAGAATTTGTTGCGCCACGCTTTTCAGAGCGCCCCATCCACCGGCAGGCTGGGTATAGACTTGTATGACCTTTTTATCCATCAGAACCTCTGTGACTATCCGTTACTTAAACAGCACAACGGCTTTCTGAAAGGTGATCCAGATTCCTGCCAGCATAGGAATGCCGACCGCCGTCCACCCCGCAATCAGCAAGACAGGATGGCTGGATACGCTGGCAACCGGGGCAACTCCGTTATCAGTAACGGTAACGCTGCGATCATGTGCGAGCTTACGTTCCAATGCCAGCTCTTCGTCGCTCATGAAATTCTCCGGCTCCACGGGGTTTATCATTGAATTACAGACAAAACCAAGCACCAACAATCCGGCGAGGATATACATCGTGACGTCGTAAGCATGTGCTTTTGGTACTCCCTGCGCAATCTGGTATTCTCGGATATACGTAATCAGCAAAGGCCCCAGCACGCCAGCCGTCGCCCATGCCGTCAGCAAGCGGCCATGAATTGCCCCCACCATTTGCGAGCCAAACATATCTGCAAGATATGCAGGTACCGTGGCAAATCCGCCGCCGTACATCGATAAAATTATGCAGAACGCCAGCACGAACAGCGCCATGCTGCCAGCCTTACCTGCACTGGGGATGGACGCATACAAAACGAACCCAAGAACAAAGAAAATGAAATAGGTTGCCTTACGGCCCAGGTAATCGGAACACGAAGCCCAGAAAAACCGCCCACCGATATTGAATAAGGACAGCAAACCGGTAAAGCCTGCCGCAATGGTTGCGATCTGCGTTTTTTGTGTCGCGGTCAGATCATTGAAAGCAACGTCAACACCAATCAACTTACCGCCAAACACCTCCTGCAGCAATGGCGATGCCATGCCCAGAATGCCAATCCCCGCAGAAACATTGAGGCACAGCACACTCCATATCAGCCAGAACTGTGGCGTCTTCCACGCTTTTTCCAGATGAACATGGCGGCTGGTAATCATGACATTGCTGATCTGGGTCGCCGCTGGCGCCCAGCCTGCCGGTGCCCAACCGGAAGCTGGTACACGATAAGCAAAAGCACCGGCAAGCATAAAGACAAAGTAAATCGCCGCCATCGTCAGGAAGGTTTCCCATACACCGACGGACACCGGCGTCGCATAGAAACGCATCAGCCAATCGGCCAACGGAGCCCCCACCATCGCGCCGCCACCAAAACCCATAATCGCCATACCCGTTGCCATACCGCGACGATCAGGAAACCATTTAATCAAAGTAGAGACCGGCGAAATGTAGCCAAGACCCAGCCCGATACCGCCGATCACACCGGCACCCAGCCACATCAGCCACATTTGATGGATATAAATACCAAAAGCAGAAATGACCAGCCCACCACACCAGCAGAGTGCAGACACAATGCCTGCCTTGCGTGGCCCGGCATGCTCGAGCCACTTACCGAATAAAGCGGCCGAACTGCCGAGAAACACAAAAAACAAGGTGTACATCCACGCCAGAGTAGAAATACGCCAGTCGCAATCGCTGGCGAACAACTCAGCCAGCAAACTCATATCCTGCGGGCAGGCGACCGGATTCTTAATCCCGATGGCACGCGACAAAGGCAACCAGAACACCGAAAAGCCATACGCCATGCCTATACACAAATGTATCGCTAATGCGGCCGGCGGGACCAACCAGCGGTTAAAACCCTCGCCTGCGATCGTGCGCTCTTTAGCAAACCACCCCGGTTGCGTTTGCGACATACAACACTCCTGTTTAAAAATGCTTTTTCAATAATATGGCCTGAGCTTATCAAAGTAAGCGCTTTGATCCAGATCAATATTGCATTTTGTTACTAAAATTTAATTTTTTGACCACCTACGCTACCGCTCTGACAAGGAAAATTTCTGATCAGGCAATTTACAAAGCGCCCGTTATCAATGTCCGCAAACCAGCAGTAAATCGACAGTGCAACGCGGCGCTCTTGCTGGCAACACTCTCAATATTGACAGGCAAGGTGTCACCTCAACGATGTATCACCACCATCAACGCTTTTGCTTCAGTCTTACCGGTGTTTCTGATGGCGTGACTTTTGTCGGCTTCGTAACGGGCCGTGGCACCGACTTTAACTTTCTTGCGTGTGTTGTCCACTTCAATTTCGACACTGCCCTGCAGCACCGTCAGATGTTCAGTCGTGCCTGGATCGTGCGGATTCGATACCAAGGCACCACCGGGTGCCAGCATTAACTCGTACCATTCATACTTACCGGCCAGATCCATAGGGCCAAGAATCCGTAAAACATAGCCAGCGTGTTCACCGGAGAGTGTCGGTGTTTCGTGTGACTCCAGCAAACGGATCACATCCTGCTGCGGCACTTCCGACGACAACAGCTCAGCCATCGTCACACCCAGTGCATTTGCCAGTCGCCATGCAACAGCAATAGTGGGATTCGCTTTTTCACGTTCAATTTGCGATAGCATCGATTTGGAAACACCCGCGGTACGCGACAAATCTTCCAGCGTCAGGCCGCGGTCGAGACGCAATTTCTGCAAGGTTGCGCCAACTTCTGGCGGCGTATTTGATAAAACTTTTTTCATAAAGGCTCTTGCATCATTAAAAATTAATGCTTAATATTCGATATATCGAATTTATGTTCCAGATATTGAATTTTTTAATTTATTCTAAACAAGTTAAAAAATTTCCTTTTTCCAGTCTAACAGCAGAAACCCGTCAGCCACAGCAATTACCGAGACTATCATGAGCCAGACTACATCCAGACAACACTTCATCAGCAATTTAGCGGGAAATCTGAACAATTTACGCGAGCAAGGTTTGTACAAATCAGAACGCGTGATTGCCTCGCGTCAGGGTGCGGTTGTCACTTGCGACGATGGTCGCCAGTTAATCAACCTGTGCGCAAATAACTATCTGGGACTGTCTGGCGACGAAGCGATGGTGCAGGCATCCATTGCCGCGACAGAACAATTTGGCTATGGCTTGTCATCGGTACGTTTCATCTGTGGCACGCAAACGGTACACAAGCAACTGGAAAAAGCGATCTCAGAATTTCTCGGCACCGAAGATTGCATTTTGTATGCTGCCGCGTTCGACGCCAACGGCGGTGTGTTTGAACCCCTGTTTGATGAAAATGACGCCATCATTTCCGACGCACTGAATCACGCATCGATTATCGACGGCATCCGTTTATGCAAGGCGGCACGTTATCGCTATGCACATAACGACATGGCTGATCTGGAAACGCAACTGCAGGCTGCTGCAGATAAACGCCATCGTATCATCGTCACTGACGGTGTATTTTCGATGGACGGTACGATTGCCCAGCTCGATAAAGTCTGTGCACTGGCGGATAAATATGATGCACTGGTGATGATAGACGAGTGCCATGCATCCGGTTTCATGGGTAAGACCGGTCGCGGTACGCATGAGCATCACAATGTGATCGGGCGCATCGACATCATCACTGGCACGCTGGGCAAAGCATTGGGCGGTGCGATGGGTGGCTTTACAGCGGGACGCAAAGAAGTGATCAACACCCTGCGTCAGAAATCACGCCCTTACCTGTTCTCGAATACGCTTGCGCCCTCAATCGCCGGTGCCTCTTTATCGGTATTGCAACGACTGTCGTCTTCAACAGAACTGCGGGATCGTCTGCATGCGAATACCGAGCACTTCCGCCGTGAGATCGTCTCGCTTGGATTCAGGATTAAACCGGGTACGCATCCTGTCGTTCCAGTGATGCTATTCGATGCGCCAGTTGCGCAAAAATTTGCCGCCCGCTTATATGAGCTCGGCGTGTTTGTCACCGGCTTCTTCTATCCGGTGGTACCAATGGGACAAGCGCGGGTTCGCGTCCAGCTATCTGCCGCACACACAACAGAACAACTCAACACCGCACTAGCTGCTTTTGCACAAGCTGGCCGCGAACTGGGTCTGATTAAATAAGGAATCGACATGGAAAAAATATTAGTCATTGGCGCGAATGGTCAGATCGGTAGTGAGCTGGTTGAAGCGCTCGCACTGCAGCATGGCGCAGACAACGTGGTGGCGGCCGATATCAGCCCCGCCAGCCTGTACGGCGCAAAAGTTTATGAAATCATCGACGTACTGAATGCAGCCCGTATCAGCGAAGTGATAGAACAGTACAACGTCACTCAGGTTTATCAGCTGGCAGCACTGTTATCGGCAACCGGAGAAAAAGCGCCGCTGAAAGCCTGGGAACTGAACATGGACGGTTTGCTGAATATTCTGGAAATCGCCCGCATCCGAGGTGAAGCCGGAAAGCCACTGAAAGTATTCTGGCCTTCCTCCATCGCCGCGTTTGGCCCGAACACACCGCCGGTCAACACACCACAATATACTGTCATGGACCCAAGCACGATCTACGGCATCAGCAAACTCGCCGGTGAACGTCTGTGCGAATATTATTTTGAAAAATATGGCGTTGATGTCCGCAGCATTCGCTATCCCGGCATCATCAGTTACAAGTCTCCACCAGGCGGCGGTACCACTGATTATGCGATTGCAATTTTCCATTCAGCATTGCGTGGCGAATCCTATGAGTGTTTTCTGGAAGCAGAGACCACGCTGCCGATGATCTATATGCCAGATGCTATCCGCGCCACAATTTCTCTGATGGATGCGGACGCCACCAAACTTTCTGTACGTTCTTCCTATAATGTCGCTGGTTTAAGTTTCAATCCACGTGAATTGGCCGCTGCAATCAAACAAAATTTGCCTGCATTTGAAATACACTACGCCCCGGACAGCAGACAAGCAATTGCCGCTTCCTGGCCACAAAGTCTGGACGACAGTCAGGCACAGAAGGACTGGAAATGGCAAGCGAACATCGGCCTCGATGCGTTGGTCGCTGACATGCTGAAAAATATCACCGTAGCAGCCAAAGGATTAGACAAGGCTGCATAAATAAAATTTGAGACTGGAGTGGCGACGATGGACATGCGTGTATTTGATTTATTTAAAATTGGCGTCGGCCCCTCCAGCTCTCACACCGTTGGCCCCATGCTGGCAGGCCGGCGTTTTTTACTGGAAACACCCGATCTTCATCTGGCAACAAAAGTGCAGGTTGCGCTGTATGGTTCACTCGCCCTGACCGGTGTCGGTCACGCCACAGACAAAGCGGTGCTACTTGGCCTGATGGGAGAAACTCCACAAGATGTTGCGCCAGAAAGCGTAGAAGAAAAGCTCGCCATTCTGAAGCAAACCAGACAGCTGAACTTACTCGGACAACACAGCGTTGCATTTGATCCGCAAACCGATCTGCTCTGGTTCAAACAGGAAGTCTTGCCCGGTCATCCGAATGGTCTCAAATTTTTCCTCACGCGCAGCGACGGCAGTATTTCTGAAAAAACTTATTACTCTACCGGCGGCGGTTTTATTTACTCTGAAGAGGAATTAACAGCCACTCCCACAGAGAGTAAGAACACTACGAAACCAGTGCCAGTGCCATTCCCATTCAATACCATGGCAGATTTACTCGCTCATGGTCAACGCACCGGCTTGTCGATCACGACGATGTTACGCGCGAATGAAAACTGTCATTGCAGTGACGAAGAGTTGAATGCGGGTATCGATAACATCTGGGCAGTGATGAAAGCCTGTATCGCCCGTGGTTTGCAAATGAGCGGCGAATTGCCTGGCGGCTTGCAGGTACAGAGGCGCGCTGCGAATCTATGGCGTGCGGCGAATTCCAGCGCTGATGTGCTGCCACATGATGGCTTGCACAGAGTCAGCTTGTACGCGATGGCAGTCAACGAAGAAAATGCGGCCGGTGGCCGCGTTGTGACGGCCCCGACCAATGGTGCCGCCGGCATTATTCCTGCGGTGTTGCGCTATTACGCCGAAGACTGCAAGCCATCTAACCCTGAGCAAGGCATCCGTAACTTTTTGCTTGCCGCGTCCGCGATTGGAATGTTGTGCAAAAAAAATGCCTCTATTTCCGGCGCTGAGATAGGTTGTCAGGGCGAGGTCGGCGTCGCCTGCGCGATGGCTGCCGCCGGTCTGACCGCTGCACTCGGTGGCACCAACGCACAGATCGAGGCTGCGGCTGAAATCGGCATAGAACATCATCTGGGAATGACCTGCGACCCTATCGGCGGGCTGGTACAGATTCCCTGTATAGAACGCAATGGCATGGGTGCCGTCAAAGCCATCACCGCCGCATCACTGGCGTTGCGCGGTGACGGTCAGCACAAAGTGACTTTAGATGATGCGATAGAAACGATGCGTCAGACTGGTGCTGACATGCAGGCAAAATACAAAGAAACCTCATTAGGTGGCCTAGCTATTCACGTAGTGACTGTGAACTATGCGGCTTGCTGACAAGGAATAAGCTGCGCCCACAATCGGATCGCGAAGTTTTCGCTATCCGATTATTTACCACCATTCAAAGAGAACTTCTTAACTCCGGCCTGCCATAACAGAAAAGCCCACGCATCAGCACGCTCAGACTGTGATGACTGTGCAGTCTGCATTTCAGCATCAGACCTCTTTGCCGATGTTCGTAGTAAAACTGGGCGATTTTTATTGGCACTCAGTATTTGCATGCCAGCGGCTAATTTGGCAGACATCCACAGCGGAGCACCAGTCTCAGTGGTATCAGCCGATATCAACATAGCGGGATAAGCCACGCCAGAACGCAATTCATCAAACGCGAATGCCGTCTCTACTGCAGTCGTGCGATTTATTTTCGGCGTGATTTTTTCATCGACGGCGGGCAAAGCCTCACTACGCACGTTATGCACGTGCACCGCCGCGAACAAATCCGGGCGACGCAATGCCGCTTTAATCACGGCATCCTTGCCGGAGTCCAACTCTTCTGCAGCGAGTTTTCCGGTTGATGTATAAGCCTCCTTGATCAGATACTCTGCCGCCAGAATCACCTTCGTACTTTGGTCGTTTTTATTGTCCGCTGCAGTGTATTTCGCCAGTCTGGCAGCTTTTCTATCAACATCACTTGTTGCAGAACGCATTTGTGCAATCGCTACAATACCTCCCTGCTCCAGCCACGCCATTCTGCTCGCATCAAACCCGGGAGCAAAGAATGGCGGCGTCGCATAGTCGGTCACCAGTAGGGCCGGATGGCTGCCATCCATTTCCAGGCCTGCGTGATAAATCAGGGTTAAAAGAATACGCTCACCATTGGCGGCGGCCAAATAGAAAGTTTTACTCAGAATACCGGCGGTTGGCTGCGCTGCCGTACCTGCGGGCAAGACTGAAACAAGCTGTCCGTCTTTACCAAGACGATATCTGACTGGTGCAACACTGGCAGACTGCAGAATAAAAGAAAGCTGGCCGGAAGCGGGCTCCAGCGACATTTCACTGACTTGTCCCCGCAAAGGCAAAACGATAGCACTGATGTTCCCGCTATTCGCGTCAGCTTTCAGCAATTGACTCACGCCCGCTTCACTCGCATGCCAATACACCGCGTCTTTTACTGCGAATAATTCATGCAAGATCGCGGCTCCATCTTTCACCAATGGTTTTGCCTGACCGAGCTTCAGCGTTTTTAAATCGATTTTTAACAGGCTGCCATTGGTCGTTTTCTTACGCGATAGCAGATAGATTGCGTCACCGGCGAACGCCAGACTCTCGATTTTATCCGCAGGCGCCGCAAACAATTTCCAGGCTGTGCCAACACCAGTCACGTCACTTTGTTTTGCGTAAAAGTAGCTTTTTGCTTTGCCGTTCGCGTGCGTCACTTCGATGAATACCAGCGCGGCGTCCGGTACGAGTCTCATGCGCACAGTGTCGTCAGACGACAAACGGGCAGGTTTTGCCATACCGGCACCGACGATCACTTTATCAATACGCACCGGCTCGCCGATGATGTGCTGCGCAATTTCAGTTTTTCTCTGCTGAATTCCATTGCTATGGCGATCAGCAGAGCGGGTATAAAAAACTGCTTTGCTATCCGCTTTCCAGAACGCATTATTTTCAGCATCATCAGCCAGCGTAATGCGATCATCCAATAGCCGTCCCTCACTGACATGGACGATGCTGAGATGCAATTCTGTACGACCATTGTTATTAGTTTGCGTCAGTACGCCCAGTTTGCTCATGTCGGGCGCGGGTAACAGGCGCTGTATCTGCTCATTATCTGCGGTCAGAAACAAGACCCGTTCAGCGCCAACTGCCTTGCTCTGAATAATGACGCGTCTGTGCTGATCCGCACCCGCCTGCACATAAATCCTGCTGTCGGCGTTTTCTATATCTTCAATCGCAGCAGCTTTCCCGGTGACGGGAACAGTCGGCACTTCAGACAACATCTGTCCGCGCAGGCGTGCCAGCAAGGCGTCGCGCCCTTCCAGTCTTGCCATCACACTATCCGTTAGTGCATTTTGTCGTTGCAGCCAATCCTTTACCTGCACATGTTCCGTTTGCTCGAACAGGCGAAAAGGGTCTGGCGCTTCACTGGTGACATTATCTCTGACCGACTGAACCGCCTGCACCACCGCTGGCGGCATCGCAGGATACGCTCCCCATGTCTGTGCTTGTGCCATTCCAGGCAGGAATGCGCTCAATACCAACCACAGACAACTACTTCTGAATTCAGGCATATCGCCTCCAGTAAAACGTCATTTCCAATCCCGGTTCACAAAATCGCAGTCAGGCCATCGCATTTCAGTCGTTGTTTTTTTAGCTTTAACCCTGACTTTCTGCATTTCATCGCATCTCGCTGGCGATATGTTGGCGCGTTATTTACAGTACAACCATCGCAACACCAATCAATCAACCGGAGAGCAATCATGAAATCACTGACTACATCCCAATTAAGCATCTTCAGCATCGCTGGATTTGCCGCAGCCATCGCACTGACAACAGCATTCCAGCAAACAGCCATCAGCGACCCACTAATTCCTGTCGTTACAATAACAGCCCAGAGAATGACGGAGCAACAGAAGATCGCTTTCGACCTTGCGCAATCCACATCCACTGTACACACCGTGGAAATTACAGGAAAACGCCTGACAGCCGAAGAAAAACTGACATTTGACCGCCAGGATCAAAGTATTCAGCAAGCCAGAACAAAATTGCATAAAAAGCCAGCATTGCTGGTATAAGTAAGCAACTATACTGACGATCTGAAAAAAAATTTACACTAAATTGTTTGGCAAGTCACAACACTTACCTTATAGTTGCATGTACTTCCGTTTGCAGCATTCACATATCAGCAGGTAATCATGTTAAAAAAACCGCTACTCCTGAGTTTGCTTTCAGCCACTATGCTGGCTGGTACTGTCTTTTGCAGCAACGTGTTGGCCATGACATCCATGACAATTCCGCAGAATCCGCAAGACAGAAACACCGTTGACGTCGCTCAGGAATCTGCCTCTGCCAGCGCAAGTGCGCAAGTTCAGACTCAGCTTGATCGTGGTGGCGTTGATCGCGCATCGGTACATTTGCAAATCCTGCAGCAGTCAAACACCCATTTTTCTGACAATAACGTCGCGAAAAAAACCGGTGCTTACGATAAAAAAGCACAGATTAAAGCATCCAGTAATTCCTGAACAAGCCCTGATTTCGTAAGATACTCCCCTATGCCATCGCGCCGGACTCAAGTAACGGCGCTGACTCTTTAAGCATACTCACCGTGAGTATCCCATCTCCAGCAGTATCATAAAGCGGCGCGGTCTATTCTTTTACTTAGGATGACTGAAGTAGAAGTCTTCCGCACCCCATCCATCGCACCGATCTGATCCAGCAAACGATCCAGTGTTTCTGTCGTATCGCAGCGCAAGGTCAGCATGTAGTCGATCGCTCCGCTAACCGCGCACAAGGTTTCGGTTTCCGGTAATTGCTGCAAATGACGGATCAGCGATGGCGCGCATTTAGCCTCGACCGACATCCCTACATACGCCCTGACTGCGGGCTGGCGCATCGTATGACTGAGCCTGACGCCGTAGCCTTCGATAATGCCGCGCTTTTCCAATGCCGCAATTCTGGCGATCACGGTCGTGCGCGCAATCGCCACCTGCCGGGCAATCGTCGTCACCGGCGTGCGTGCATCATCCATCAGCAAGGCCAGTATTTTCTGATCAATATCATCGAGCGCAGGTTTCATGTCGTCATTTTGATTTTATATATCGTCATATTGAATTATTTAACTACATTTTGACGATATTTTACCTACTATTATCTGACAAAATTTACATCTACACTTGCTCCAGCACCTTTTTACAACATCAATCAGGTTTTGGAGAACATCATGACAAGCAAACTCATCCTGCTCGGCGCAGGTAAAATCGGCGACGCAATTCTGAACCTGTTGTCGCATACCGGCGACTACGAAATCACGGTGGCAGACCGCGACCCACAACGGTTGAAGTACGTAGAACAGGCCGCGTTTCCACACACCCGTATCGTGCAGGCCGATCTGAGCGACAAAGCTGCGGTGACTGAACTGATACGCGGTCATCAGGTAACGCTGTCCGCTTGTCCCTATTTTCTGACCCCCATTATTGCCGGTGCTGCGCGCGAGGCAAATTCGCACTACTTCGATCTGACCGAAGATGTGGAAAGCACACGCATCGTCAAACAGCTCGCCGAGGGAGCGCATTCTGCATTTGTGCCGCAATGTGGCCTGGCACCGGGCTTTATCTCTATCGTTGCCAACGACGTTGCTCAGCGTTTCGACACCTTGCGTGATGTCAGCATGCGCGTCGGTGCCCTGCCGACATTTCCAAACAATGCGCTGAAATACAATCTCACCTGGAGCACTGACGGTCTGATCAACGAATACTGCAATCCTTGTGAAGCGATCGTCGATGGCCAACTACGTGAAACCGCTGCACTCGAAGAAATCGAACATTTTTCACTCGACGGCATCGACTACGAAGCCTTTAACACTTCCGGCGGCCTGGGGACGCTATGTGAAAGCCTGGAAGGCAAGGTACAAAATCTGAATTACAAAACCGTGCGCTATCCAGGGCACCGTGATATCGTCAAAATGCTGATCCGCGATCTGGAACTCGGCAAAATCGAACGCCGCCCCATCCTGAAAGACGTACTGGAAACGTCCATCCCTATGACCAAGCAAGACGTTGTGCTGGTATTCGTCAGCGTGGTCGGCACGCGTGCTGGCCGACTGGAACAAGAATCATATGCAAAAAAAATCTATGCTCAGAATGTGAATGGTCAGTTGCTGTCTGCCATACAATTAACAACCGCTTCCGGCATCTGCGCGATGGTGGATCTGGTGGTCAGCGGCAAGCTGCCACAACGTGGACTGGTGCGGCAAGAGCAAACGAAGTTATCTGATTTCCTCAGCAACCGTTTTGGTCAGTATTACGCTGTCTGATATCCGGCAGGCTGACGTTCTGCTGCGACGTCATTATTTTTAACCGAAGCGTGTCATCCACAAGAAGACCCGCTTCCACCCAAATGAGCAATCATAATTATGGACAACGCGACACTTCACACCTTACTCAATAGCATGGGAGTTGATCTCCGCCATTATCAGGGAACAGAACTGCACAGCATTTCCCCTGTCGATGGCACGCCGCTCACCAGTCTGGCTGCCGACACCGCTGGGCAAATAGATGCCCGCATCGGCCGTGCGCAAGCGGCATTTCAGCAATGGCGACAAGTGCCGGCACCACGCCGCGGCGAACTGGTGCGCCTGTTTGGTGACGAGTTACGCACGCACAAAGAAGCGCTGGGCAAAATCGTCACGCTCGAAGCTGGCAAAATTCTGCAGGAAGGTCTGGGTGAAGTGCAGGAAATGATCGACATCTGCGATTTCGCCGTCGGGCTTTCGCGCCAGTTGTATGGTCTGACCATCGCCTCCGAACGTCCGGGACACAGGATGATGGAACAATGGCTGCCGCTGGGCGTGGTCGGCGTGATCTCTGCGTTTAACTTCCCGGTCGCAGTATGGGCCTGGAATGCCGCGCTGGCCTTTGTTTGCGGGGACAGCGTGATCTGGAAACCATCAGAAAAAACGCCGCTGACCGCAATCGCCACCCACGCTTTATTCATGAAGGCCGTTGCCAGATTTGGCAGCGATGCACCCGAAGGTTTAGCCGAATTGATTATCGGCGGTCGTAATGCAGGTACCAGCATGGTCGCCGATCCACGCATCAAACTCGTCAGCGCTACCGGCAGCACACGCATGGGAAAACAGGTCGCCGCCGTATGCGCGCAGCGACTTGCCCGCAGCATACTGGAACTCGGCGGCAACAATGCGATGATCGTCGCGCCCAGCGCCGATCTGGAAATGGCGGTACGTGCGATTACTTTCTCGGCTGTTGGTACAGCCGGACAACGCTGCACCACCCTGCGCCGCTTATTCGTGCACGACAGCATCTACGACACACTGGTGCCGCGCCTGCAGAAAATCTACGCTGGCCTGCCTGTCGGCTCACCGCTGGAAAAAACCACCTTGGTCGGCCCCTTGATTGATCAGGCTGCATTTGAAGCCATGCAAAGTGCGCTGGCAATCGCCGCAGGCGAGCATGGCAAGGTTTACGGCGGCGAACGTATTACTGTGTCCGGCAGCGAAGCCGGCTATTACGTACGCCCGGCAATCGTCGAGATGCCAGCACAAACGATAGCGATGCATCACGAAACCTTCGCCCCTATTCTGTACATCGTGCGCTATCAGGATCTGGCACAGGCGATCGAATGGAATAACGCGGTTCCGCAAGGTTTATCCTCTGCGATTTTCACCACGGACATGCGTGAAGCGGAAACCTTCGTCTCGGCAACTGGCAGCGATTGCGGCATCGCGAATGTGAATATCGGCCCGTCGGGTGCGGAAATCGGCGGGGCTTTTGGCGGCGAAAAAGATACCGGCGGCGGTCGTGAGTCTGGTTCTGATGCTTGGAAAGCTTATATGCGCCGCACTACAAATACCTTTAATTACAGCAACTCGCTGCCGCTGGCACAAGGAATCAGCTTCGATATCTGAATCAGAGTTTGCCTCCAGCCCTGAGCCCCGGCTATGTTGCCGGGGCTTTTTTTCAGGATGAGACAGACCAGATTGAGAGTGCCGAATACGCCGCCCAGTCCATCACAGATGCTTAAAAGCCTTTGCAATCAGCAAAATATACTGGGGTGAGTATATTTAAAAGCCCAGACTTTACGCGGACATTAGCCGTAAAATCACACATACTCCCCCTTATTGGCATATATCATGGAAAAACGCAGCCTCGATGGCATTACCTTAGAGCAAATTCTTCACCATCTGGTCGATCAGTACGGCTGGGAAGTATTAGGGCAAAAAATCCCGGTGCGCTGCTTCATTTCCGATCCGAGTGTAAAATCGAGCCTGAAATTTTTACGCAAAACGCCGTGGGCACGCGAAAAAGTCGAACAGCTATTTCTGCAATCCTGATCTGCGCTGACATTTGCGCCAAGCCGTGACAAACGCCGCACCTTCCCCGCCATCGCAAAAAAAGCCCTTGCCTGACAGAATTACTCAAGTTTGCTATACTTGATCAAAATGCTCAACAACTCAGGGCATTAAGGAATTTCTGTCTCAGGCACCAGGAGCTAGCGTATGCGCCTCACTACTAAAGGACGTTTTGCCGTTACGGCAATGATTGATCTGGCATTGCGTCAGGACAAGGGTCCTGTCACGCTCGCCGGCATCAGCCAACGTCAGGATATTTCCCTGTCCTATCTCGAACAGCTGTTTGGCAAACTGCGCCGACACGAAATCGTCGAGTCGGTACGCGGCCCCGGCGGCGGCTACAATCTTGCCCGCAAAGCACAACAGGTCACGGTGGCAGACATTATTATTGCCGTTGATGAGCCGCTCGATGCCACACAATGCGGCGGTAAAGGCAGTTGTCACGGCAGCGATCATGAAAATGGCCTGCACTGCATGACGCATGATTTATGGGCGACGCTGAACGCTAAAATGGTCGATTATCTTGACTCAGTTTCCCTGCAGGATCTGGTCAATCAGCAAAAACAGAAAATCTCGGAAAACCAGGTCGTTGTCGTGCGTCAGCCGCATGCCAATCACACTGCTACTTGAATATTTGGAGTCTTGAATGAATGCCCCTTTAGAACAAAGCCTGCTCGATACGCTGAAAACACCGCATTTTCCTATATACATGGATTACTCGGCGACGACCCCGGTTGATCCGCGCGTTGCAGACAAAATGATCCCGTTTTTGCGTGCCCAGTATGGCAATCCTGCATCCCGCAGTCACATGTACGGCTGGGATGCTGAAGCTGCGGTTGAAGAAGCACGCGGCAATGTCGCAGCACTGGTCAACGCTGACCCACGCGAAATCATCTGGACATCCGGCGCAACGGAAAGCAATAACCTTGCACTGAAAGGTGCAGCGCATTTCTATAAAGCCAAAGGTAAGCACATTATTACGGTGAAAACCGAGCACAAAGCTGTGCTCGATACTGTGCGCGAACTGGAACGTCAGGGTTTTGAAGCCACCTACCTGCAACCGCAGGACAATGGCCTGATCACAGTCGAGCAATTGAAAGCAGCAATCCGCCCCGATACGATTTTGGTGTCGGTGATGTGGGTGAATAATGAAATCGGCGTGGTTCAGCCTATCGCTGAAATTGGCGAACTGTGCCGCGAAAAAGGCATCGTTTTTCATTCAGACGCAGCACAGGCAACCGGCAAAGTTGAAATCGATCTGGAAAAAGTCAAAGTCGATCTGGTGTCTTTTTCTGCGCATAAAACGTATGGCCCAAAAGGCATAGGTGCCTTGTACATTCGCCGCAAACCACGCGTGCGCCTCGAAGCGCAAATGCATGGTGGCGGTCATGAACGCGGTTTCCGTTCCGGCACACTGGCTCCGCATCAATGCGTAGGCATGGGCGAAGCGTTCCGTATCGCTAAAGAAGAAATGCAAAGCGAGCTGGCACATGTACGTGCCATGCGTGATCGTCTGGCCAAAGGGCTGAATGAAATCGAAGAAACCTATGTGAATGGTGATATGGCGCACCGTGTTCCGCATAATCTGAACGTCAGCTTCAACTACGTTGAAGGTGAATCTCTGATCATGGCGGTCAAAGATATCGCCGTTTCATCCGGTTCCGCATGTACTTCCGCCAGCCTGGAACCATCGTATGTATTACGCGCACTGGGTCGCAGCGATGAACTCGCGCACAGCTCGATACGCTTTACGATCGGTCGTTTCACTACCGAAGAAGACATTGATTTCGCGATCAATCTGCTGAAAACCAAAGTAGAAAAACTGCGCGAATTATCACCACTGTGGGATATGTACAAAGAAGGCATCGATATCTCGACAATTCAGTGGGCAGCACACTAAGGCAACACGTTCATTAACGTATCCGGATTCTGGTGATATTGTTCGCCAGAGAGAACGAACAGTAAAAAATTCAGGAGCATCATCATGGCATACTCAGATAAAGTTTTAGATCACTACGAACATCCACGCAACGTCGGCGCATTTGAAAAAGGCGACGAAACGGTTGGCACCGGTATGGTAGGCGCACCTGCCTGCGGCGACGTAATGAAACTGCAAATCAAAGTTGGCGCGAATGGCGTGATTGAAGATGCGAAATTCAAAACCTACGGCTGCGGCTCTGCGATTGCTTCATCATCGCTCGTCACCGAATGGGTAAAAGGCAAAACGCTGGATCAGGCGCTGGAAATCAAAAATACCGCGATTGCAGAAGAACTTGCTTTGCCGCCGGTCAAGATCCACTGCTCAATTCTGGCGGAAGATGCGATCAAAGCTGCAGTGCTGGATTACAAAAACAAGCACGGCGCGCAATAAACAAACCAGCAGCGAAGCATCAATCAGTATCAACAACGCAGCATCAGGCTTGACTATAAATACGGCAGCGGTGCTGCCGTAGAGATTGGAAATACCATGGCAATCACACTGACAGAAAAAGCAGCAAAACACGTTTCCCGCTATATGGAGCGTCGCGGCAAAGGCATAGGCCTGCGCTTTGGCGTACGCACGACCGGTTGCTCAGGCATGGCGTATAAACTCGAATACGTTGATGAAGTCGGCAGTGATGATCAGGTGTTTGAATCGCACGGCGTCAAAGTGTTTGTCGACCCGAAAAGCCTGCCTTACATTGACGGCACTGAACTCGACTTCGCGCGCGAAGGCCTGAACGAAGGCTTTAAATTTTATAACCCGAATGTCAAGGATGAATGCGGTTGCGGTGAAAGCTTCCGGATTTAAGGTTTAGCATGCAAAATCATTTTGAGCTGTTTCAATTACCACAACAGTTCGCCGTAGATAGCGCACAACTCGACCGCGCTTATCGCGAAGTCCAGAACACCGTGCATCCGGACAAATTTGTGCAGGCCAGTGAAGCGGAAAAACGCGTTGCAATGCAATGGGCGACACACGCCAATGAAGCTTACCAGACGCTGAAAAAGCCGTTAAAACGCGCAACTTACCTCTGTCAATTACAGGGCGTTGATTTACAGACTGAATCCAATACGAGCATGCCCGCTGCATTTCTGATGCAACAAATGGAATGGCGCGAAACGTTCGAAGACGCGCGTCACACCAATAACATCAGCACCCTGCTTGCGCTCGAAAAAGAATTGCACGATGCACTGAAATCAGCGCTTCAACAAGTTGGCTCAGCGCTTGATGCGCAGGACTACAAGGCAGCGACGCTACATATCCGCACCTGCATGTTTTTGGAAAAATTCATCGCCGATATTGCAGCACTGGAAGAGTAAATCCGAATAACCCGCGCATTCTTTGCGCCCATCTGATGGCTTGCCATCCACGCATATAACACCATGGCTTTACTGCAGATTTCCGAACCCGGCATGTCCACCGCTCCACACCAGCACCGTCTGGCCGTCGGAATTGATCTTGGTACGACTAACTCTCTGGTCGCCACTGTACGCAACAGTATCCCCGAAGTATTAAACGATGAAGAGGGACGCCCTTTACTTCCTTCTGTCGTTCGCTATCTTCCGAATGGACATGCGCACATCGGCTTTAAAGCACAGGCAGAACAAAGTAACGACCCCAAAAATACGATAGCGTCAGTCAAACGTTTTATGGGACGTGGCCTGAAAGATATTAGCCACGCCGAAAATCTTCCGTATGACTTTATCGATGCGCCAGGCATGGTGCAACTCAGAACCATCGCCGGCATCAAAAGTCCGGTCGAAGTTTCCGCCCAGATACTCGCAACACTGCGCCAGCAAGCCGAAGATGCACTCGGCGATGATTTAGTCGGTGCCGTGATTACTGTTCCTGCTTATTTTGATGATGCGCAACGGCAGGCAACCAAAGATGCGGCCAAGCTGGCTGGCCTCAATGTATTGCGGCTGCTGAATGAGCCAACCGCGGCCGCGATTGCGTATGGACTGGATAATGCATCCGAAGGCACATATGCGGTCTATGACCTCGGCGGCGGCACTTTCGATATTTCGATACTGAAAATGAGCAAGGGTGTATTTGAAGTTTTATCGACCGGTGGCGACTCTGCGCTCGGTGGCGATGACTTTGACCATCGCCTGTTTTGCTGGATTTTGCAGGAATCCCAGTTAGCGCCTTTATCCGACGAAGATACCAGCACACTGATGATCAAGGCACGTGAAGCCAAAGAGATTTTGTCCAGCAAAACCAGCACTTACATCGATGCCAAACTGAATTCAGGCGAAAGCGTACATCTGCAGATCAGCGCCGCGCAATTCTCGGAAATGACGCAGAATCTGGTGTTAAAAACCGTCACACCTTGCCGCAAAGCGCTGCGCGATGCTGGTTTGTCGGCTGACGACATCGACGGCGTCGTGCTGGTCGGCGGTGCCACGCGTATGCCGCATGTGCGCAAAGCGGTAGGTGAATTTTTCCATACAACGCCGCTGGCCAATATCGATCCGGATAAAGTGGTCGCCCTCGGTGCTGCAATACAGGCCAATCTGCTGGCGGGTAATCGCGCTGCTGGCGATGACTGGTTGCTGCTGGATGTAATTCCTCTGTCGCTGGGCGTGGAAACCATGGGCGGACTGGCCGAAAAAGTCATTCCGCGCAATTCGACGATTCCTTGCGCCCGCGCGCAGGAATTCACGACATTCAAAGATGGCCAGACGGCGATGGCAATTCATATCGTACAAGGCGAACGTGAACTGGTCAGCGACTGCCGTTCATTGGCACGTTTCGAGTTACGCGGTATTCCACCAATGGCCGCAGGCGCCGCACGCATCCGCATTACGTATCAAGTTGATGCCGACGGCCTGTTATCGGTCTCAGCGCGTGAATTGCGCTCCGGCGTTGAAGCGACGATCACCGTCAAGCCTTCGTACGGCCTTGCCGACGACGACATCACGCGCATGTTGCAAGATTCGTTCAGTTCCGCTGATCAGGACATGCAACAAAGAGCATTGCGCGAAGAACAAGTGGAAGCAGAAAGAATTTTGCTGGCAACCCAATCCGCGTTAGAGGCAGATCGCCATCTGATTTCAGACGCAGAATACGATGCCATCTCGCAGTTGATGCAACAAGTAAAAAACCTGGCACAGCAAGACGATCATCAGGCTTTACACAACGCAATTACTGCTCTGGCGCATGGCACCGAAGAATTCGCCGCCCGTCGCATGGACCAGAGCGTACGTTCAGCACTGGCTGGAAAAAAACTTGACGAGATCGCCTGATTTTCGCCGCCTCGCCATCGGCTAACACTGACTAATACTGAGACTGACATGCCACAAATTATCGTTCTGCCCCACCCTCAACTCTGCCCGGAAGGCACTGTGATCGACGCGCCGGAAGGCAAATCACTGTGTGAGGCATTGGTTGAAAGCGATGTTGAAATCGAACATGCGTGTGAAATGTCATGCGCCTGCACCACCTGCCACGTGGTTATACGCGAAGGCTTCCAGTCACTGAATGCATCTTCTGACGATGAAGAAGACTTGCTCGACGCCGCCTGGGGGCTCGAAGCAACCTCGCGCCTGTCCTGCCAGGTCAAACTGGGTAAACAGGACATCACGATAGAGATTCCGAAATACACGATCAATCACGCTCGCGAAAATCATTAAACATCAGGTGAACGCCATGAAGTGGTCTGAGACACACCGTATTGCTGAAGCTTTATACGATCAATTTCCGGATATTGATCCGCTAACCTTGCGCTTCACCGATTTGCACAACCTGATCGTCGATCTTGCGGAGTTTGACGATGACCACGCCCGTGGCGGCGAAAAAGTCCTCGAAGCTATCCAGGCTGCCTGGATAGAAGAAGCCAAATAAAAGCTGTTTGTTGCTATCACAACGCAATGCATGTGAATTGCCCAAACAATCACATGCATGTCTTGCTCAAAAACAAAAAACCTCTTAATATTTCCTGATTGTCTACCGATTTGCCGATGCAAAATCATGCGTCTCCGGTCACCCGGTTGACTCGTCTGACATTGTGCTCAGGATCAATTCGCAACAAGCGCAACTGGCCCCGGCATTCCACACAACTGTGACGTTCAAGGACATAGTAATGCGGTTTCGAAACTTTCTTTCTTCTATCCGCAGCCGCATCACACTTCGCCTTGCCATTATCTTAGCGGTCGTTTTCGGTGTCGCAGTTCCTTCCGCCATTCTGGTTCCCTACCATCTGAGCACAATAGAAAGTGCAGCGCGGATTCGCAATAACGAAGATCACAATCGTCTGGTCGATATTTTGTCTGTGATCCTGAGCGAACCGTTATGGCAAATTACACCAGAAATCGCGAATATTTCCAGCGAAGTTGTTTACTCCGATCCGCGCGTTGCGAAGATCGAAGTCATCACCCTGCCAGACCGCAAAGAATTCATTAAAAATGACGTTCACATGCAAAACCAAGTGGGACCATTCACCAGCATGGTTCGTGAGATCAAGCACGGCGGCCAGGTCATCGGTGAGGTCAAACTGACACTTGCTGAAGATTTACTGCGCGAAAGCCTGCGCTCTGACTTCCGCCGTTATGTGACAACCGCCGTGCTCTCACTGTTTCTGGCAATCGTCTTTATTTTGATGGTATTGCAATGGCGTCTGGTGAAGCCAGTGCGCCTGCTGATGGACGAATCTGACCGCCTTGCCAATGGCGAACTCAACGCACCGATCACCCTCAATCGTGAAGACGAACTGGGCCACCTCGCCACCAGTCTGGAAGTAACCCGTCAGGCACTCAAGCGTTCATTTGGCGAACTCGAAATCAAAAACCAGCAATTACTAGAATACTCAGGCACGCTGGAATCCAAAGTACGGCAAAGAACGCAAGAGCTGGAGTCGGTCAATCGCAACCTTGAAGCCGCGCTGCACAATGTCAACACCGCGCAATCCGAGCTGGCCAGGGTAGAACGCATGGCAGCACTGGGTTCCATGGTCGCCGGGGTCGCACATGAACTTAATACGCCGCTGGGTAACTGTTTGCTCGTCGCCAGCACACTGGAAGAAGAAACCCGCCAGCTGTTGAAAATGGTGGAAGATAACCAGATCAGGCGTTCCGACCTGACCCGTTACGCCGCCACCGCGCTGGACTCGTCCAAACTGTTATTGCGCGGCTTGCAGCAATCTGCGCATCTGGTTGGTGACTTCAAACAAGTGGCGGTCGATCAGTCGAGTGCACAACGGCGCACGTTTGGCCTGAAGGTCACGCTGCAGGAATTATCCGCACTGCTGCATTCCAGTTTGCGCAAAACACCCTTCACGCTGGAACTCGATATTCCCGACGACATTCAGCTCAACAGCTATCCCGGCTTGCTGGGACAAGTGTTCACCAATCTCGTTAACAACTCTGTGATTCACGGGCTGGAAGGCCGCAGCCACGGCGTTATGCACTGCACTGCAGTCAAGCAAGGCGAGTTCGTTCTCATCATCTTTACCGATGACGGCAAAGGAATCCCTCCGGAAATCATCAACCGTATTTTCGAACCGTTTTTCACCACCAAGTTTGGTCAGGGCGGTAGTGGCCTGGGTCTGAGTATCACGTTTAACATTATCACCAATGTGCTTGGCGGCACGATCCATGTCACCAGCAAACCAGATCACGGTTCCCGCTTCGAAATCAGATTGCCCCTCGTCGCACCTGGCGACCCCGATTCCAACGATCCATTGCTGACAGAGCGTTAATCTGCCCAAAATATACTCCCCCCCAGTATATAAAAAGCCCCAATATTGACGCTGAGATTTAGCGGTTTTTAGTGATTTACCGGGGGAGTATCTGAAATACCTGCATTTCCCGTAGTACAACAGATGTTTGATCGTGTGCAGCGCAACAAATACCGTTGTTCATAGAACAGATACGAGCAGGCAAGTGTCTGGCTGATGTATACTGCTGCCTCATTTCATTCCGCTTTCACCTCATCTTTATGCGTCAATATCTGGAATTCATGCGTCACGTGCGCGATCACGGAACAAAAAAAACTGACCGTACCGGCACCGGCACGGTGTCCGTTTTCGGCTATCAGATGCGTTTTGACCTGAATGAGGGTTTTCCGCTGGTCACGACAAAAAAACTGCATCTGAAATCCATCGTGCATGAACTGATCTGGTTCCTGGCCGGATCAACCAATATCAAGTATCTCAAGGACAATGGCGTCTCCATCTGGGACGACTGGGCAGATCAGAATGGCGATCTCGGGCCCGTCTATGGCTCACAATGGCGCAACTGGCCAACGCCGGATGGCCAGCATATCGATCAGATTCAACAATTAATTGAACAGATCAAAAACAATCCTGACTCACGCCGCTTAATCGTTTCGGCATGGAATGTGGCCGATATTCCGCAGATGAAACTGCCACCTTGCCACGCGCTGTTTCAGTTTTATGTCGCCGACGGCAAGCTGTCCTGCCAGTTGTATCAGCGCAGTGCCGATATTTTCCTCGGGGTACCGTTTAATATCGCCTCGTATGCCCTGCTGACGCACATGATTGCGCAGCAAACGGGTCTTGGCGTTGGCGACTTTATCTGGACCGGTGGCGATTGTCACTTGTATTCGAATCACATGGAACAAGTTGACTTACAACTGTCGCGCGCGCCGCTACCGTTGCCGCAGCTGGTAATTCAGCGCCAGCCAGCATCGATTTTCGATTATAAGTTTGAGGATTTCGAATTCCGCAACTACGAATTCCATCCCCATATTAAAGCGCCAGTTGCGGTGTAACGAAAAAGAACAGAAAGTCATCAGCATGTCATCCATGACCATTATCGTTGCCACGGATAGCCAGTCAGGCATAGGGATCAACAACACCCTGCCCTGGCATTTGCCGGAAGATCTTGCGCATTTCAAACGGACAACCAGCGGTCATACCATCGTTATGGGACGCAAGACTTTTGAGTCCATCGGGCGACCACTGCCGAACCGGCGTAATATCGTCATCAGCCGCAATCCGGCATGGCAGCATGAAGGAGTGGAAACTTATCCTTCAATAACGGCAGCGCAAGCCGCATTGGATGGACAAGACGCCTTCATCATCGGTGGCGCGCAAATTTATCAGCAGGCATTACCGCTCGCCGATAAGTTAATTGTCACCGAAATCGGCCAGACATTTGCCTGCGACGCCTTCTTTCCGGCGATAGCGCCAGAGGCATGGAAAGAAACGCAACGCGAAGAGCATTTTTCAGAACAAAAACAATTACATTACGCATTCGTTACATACGAAAAAATTTAAAGGGAAACACAATGTCAGGACACGGCTTTCACGTACACGGCCCACATGACCATGAATTAGAGCATGCAGCGCATGGCAACGATGATTTTGCCAGCCGTATCGCGGTCATGACCGCGATTATGGCGACCGTCGGCGCCTTGTTTGGTTACGAAGGTGGCGCGACACAAAATGACGCAGCCATGTTTAAAAACGAAGCAGCGATCAAAAAAACCGAAGCAGCGAACCAATGGAATTTTTATCAGTCAAAATCGAGCAAGCAAAATCTGGCTGAACTCGCCATGGTATTGCCCGGTGCCGATGCAGAAAAATACAAAGCTAAGGTAGCCCGTTACGAAAGCGAGAAAGAAGCGATCAAGAAAGACGCTGAAAAGCTCGAAGCGGAATCGAAAGAGTGGGAAGAAAAATCAGAAAACGCCTTGCATCAGCACCATCGCTGGGCGCAGGCAATGACGGCGGTGCAGATTGCAATTTCGCTTGCTGCCATCACATTACTGACTAAAAAGAAATGGTTGCAATATGCCTCTTATGGTGTGGCCGGTATTGGTGTAGCGCTTGCCGGGCTCGCCTGGTTTCATATTTAATATTGAGAGATCAGAATGAAAAAACTTTTTAGCCTTATTTTACTGGTCAGTGCCTGTTCAGCGCAGGCGCAGACGGCAGAATTCGTCAATCTGGTGCCGGAAGCTTATTTACCTAAAGACGTTAACTTCTCGCTTGGTGGCGCAGTATTGTTCATCCCTAAATACAAAGGTTCCGATGAACACCGCGTTGCCGCTTATCCCCTGTTCGACGCGCAATGGAAAAATGGCGCGTTTTTCAGCGCATTCAACGGCCTGGGCTATAACTTCTCGAAAAACGCCAATTTGCAATACGGCCTGCGCATGTCGCTGGAAGCCGCGCGTGACGAATCCCGTTCTGGCAAATTGCGTGGACTCGGCGATGTCAGCACTGCGCTGGAGCCTGGTGCGTTCCTGAACTACTCGTTCAATCCGAATTATTCACTGGTGTCGTCGTTACGCTATGGTTCCGGCGTCGATCATAATGGTTTGCAAGTCAGCCTCGGTGCGCGCGCAACAACCGCGTTAAACAAAGATCACCGGATCTCAGCCAGCATCGGTGCGAACTGGGCTAATAGTCATTATGCGCAATCCTATTTCGGCGTGAATGCCCGTCAGTCGGCTGCCAGCGGTTACGCGCAGTTCACACCTTCCGCCGGCATTACCGATGTCCGCATCGGCGCCAGCTGGCACTGGACTATCGATACCAACTGGTCGCTGACGACTGGCGCCTCCATCAGCCGCTTGTCTGGTGATGCGGCGAAAAGCCCTTTCGTCTTTGACAAAACACCAGTCACCGTCTTCTCTGCAGCAAGTTATCGCTTCTGAGTTGTACGCATGCTGACAGCCAAAGTGAGTATCGCCAGCGGTACTCACTTTTTTCTTTTGAAGAGATGATTTTGATCAGAAGAACACGCTGCAAACGACCTTTTTTGATATCAGAAAATAGCAATATTCCGCAGTAAATGACAATCCCGTGAAATTACACTCCGATTGCTTAAAATCACTGTTTTTTTTCACATGACAGACCACATATCTGAGAGAATTCGCTTCTTTGAATTTTTCGGCGCGCAAGCGGTTGATTTAACTTGCCCAGGCGTCTCCCCCGTACCAGGCTTTTTTGGAGACCTCAATGAAATTCCGCTTCCCCATCGTCATCATTGACGAAGACTTCCGTTCTGAAAACACCTCAGGCCTCGGCATCCGCGCACTCGCCGATGCGATCGAAACTGAGGGCATGGAAGTGCTGGGTGTGACCAGCTATGGTGATTTGTCCCAGTTTGCGCAGCAGCAATCGCGCGCTTCTGCCTTTATTCTCTCGATTGATGATGAAGAGTTTGGCGGCGGCACCGACGAAGAGACCGATTACGCACTGAAATCGCTGCGCGCCTTCGTCGAAGAAATCCGCTATAAGAACGCGGATATCCCGATTTATCTGTACGGCGAGACACGTACATCCCGCCACATTCCGAATGATATCCTGCGCGAACTGCACGGGTTCATTCACATGTTTGAAGACACGCCGGAATTCGTCGCACGCCATATCATCCGTGAAGCGAAATCCTATCTGGATGGTTTATCACCACCGTTCTTTCGCGCGCTGGTGCATTACGCCAATGACGGTTCATATTCGTGGCACTGCCCGGGGCACTCAGGTGGCGTCGCCTTCCTGAAGTCACCGATAGGTCAGATGTTCCATCAATTTTTTGGTGAAAACATGCTGCGTGCCGACGTGTGTAACGCAGTTGAAGAGCTCGGTCAGTTGCTCGATCATACTGGCCCGGTTGCTGCATCCGAGCGCAATGCCGCACGCATTTTCAATGCTGATCACTGCTACTTCGTCACCAACGGCACGTCCACCTCGAACAAGATGGTATGGCATTCCACTGTGGCGCCCGGCGACATCGTGGTCGTTGACCGCAACTGCCATAAATCGATTTTGCATTCGATTATTATGTGCGGCGCGATCCCCGTTTTCCTGATGCCGACCCGCAATCACCTTGGCATTATCGGCCCGATTCCGCTGGAAGAATTCAGCATGGAAAGCATACGCCGCAAGATTGAGGCGAATCCGTTTGCACGCGAAGCGAAAAATAAGAAACCACGTATTCTGACCATTACACAATCGACCTACGATGGTGTGCTGTACAACGTCGAAGTTCTGAAAGACTTGCTGGATGGTGAAATCGACACTTTGCATTTCGACGAAGCCTGGTTGCCACATGCAACCTTCCATGAGTTCTACAAAGACATGCATGCGATAGGCAAGGATAGACCGCGCGCCAAGCAATCCATGATTTTCTCAACGCAATCGACACATAAATTGCTGGCGGGGATTTCTCAGGCATCGCAAATTCTGGTGCGCGAATCGCAGACGGTCAAACTGGATCGCGACAGCTTCAATGAAGCCTACCTGATGCATACCTCAACGTCACCGCAATACTCCATCATCGCCTCATGCGATGTGGCAGCCGCCATGATGGAAGCGCCGGGCGGCACTGCGCTGGTGGAAGAGTCGATTCTGGAAGCACTGGATTTCCGCCGTGCGATGCGTAAAGTCGATCAGGAATGGGGTAAAGACTGGTGGTTCCAGGTCTGGGGACCAGAAGAATTTTCTGATGACGGCATAGGCTCACGCGAAGACTGGGTGATCCGCGCGGAAGACAACTGGCATGGTTTTGGCAACCTCGCGTCGGGCTTTAACATGCTCGATCCGATCAAGGCAACCATCGTCACACCGGGCTTGTCGCTGGAAGGAAAATTTGGCGAAACCGGCATTCCGGCATCGATCGTCACCAAATACCTGGCGGAACACGGCGTGATTGTTGAAAAATGTGGCCTGTATTCCTTCTTCATCATGTTTACCATCGGCATTACCAAAGGTCGCTGGAACACATTGCTGACAGCATTGCAGCAGTTCAAAGATGATTACGATAAAAACCAGCCGATTTGGCGCATTTTGCCCGAGTTTGCGGCAGCAAACCCTCGCTATGAAGGCGCTGGGCTGAAAGACCTCTGCCAGGGCATTCATGAAGCCTACAAAGGCCATGATGTCGCACGCCTGACAACAGAAATGTATCTGTCTGATATGCAACCGGCGATGAAACCATCCGATGCATTTGCAATGATGGCGCACCGCGAAATTGAGCGTGTTTCTATTGATGAACTGGAAGGACGTGTCACCGCGATTCTGCTGACACCGTATCCACCGGGTATTCCGCTGCTGATTCCGGGCGAGCGTTTCAACCGCACTATCGTTGATTATCTGCGTTTCGTCCGCGACTTCAATGATCGCTTCCCCGGCTTTGAAACAGATTGCCATGGATTGGTCAAAGCAGAGCTGAATGGCAAATTGGGTTACTTTGTTGACTGTGTGAAACTCGGCGCAGAAAACGGCAAATAAACCTCACGCAAGCCCCGATAAAACATCAAAAGCACCTGAAAATCTTTCAATTTTCAGGTGCTTGTTTTATTGTTACATGCAATCATGTAACACCGGAATAACCGGGTGACCCGGCAGTAAAAGTAATACCTGCTGCCGATCACAGAATAACAATGCGCTGCGACCAATTGATGGAAATGACAGATGGGTGAAGTACAAGGATTAATGTCTCTGAAACATGCCGACGTTGCCATTGGCCAGACGATACACTGGCCCATTTACAATCAGGCTGGTCAAATATTATTTAAATCAGGCGTTCACATTGCGGATCAACAGCAATTGAATCATCTGTTAGAAGTCGGTTACTGCGATGCGAATAATTTGTGGGATAGTATCCCTTCAAAACTGCCAAGCCTCGAACAACTCGGTGCAAAGACCGTACCCGACACGACATCAAAACCAGCAGAAGAACTGAATAAAGAAACCATTGTCGAGCTCGACAGTGTGCGCTGGACCGTCGGCGAAATATTTCATCTGCAAACGCATGACCAGGCCGCAACTCGCTACACGGTCAGACTGATAGGCTATGTAAAAAATAAATCACTGCTTGTCACCGCGCCAACTATCGATGGGCGATCTGCGTCTATCCGTGAAGGACAGGCATTTATCATCCGTGCTTTCCCCGGCAAAAAAGCCTACGCATTTACCGCGAATCTGCTCAAATACGTGTACATGCCCTTTTCTTATCTGCACCTCAGCTATCCGAGACAGGTGCGCTCCACCACCATCCGCCAGGGCGCGCGTGCAACCGTCAGAATCATCGCATCTGTCACGATCGGTAATCCGGAACAAACTGCTGCCGCCACGCTGGGAGACCTCAGCATGGGCGGCACTTCCGGTGTAGTGAAAAAATCCATAGGAAAAAAAGGCGATGTCGGTGTCATCAAATTCAAAGTCAACGCCGCTGGCAACGATGAGTATCTGGTGCTGGACGTAATTCTGCGTTCGGTGGCCATCACCGAAACCGGTGAAGAATTCCGTCTCGGTTTCGAGTTTATTAATCTGACACCGCAGTCCAGATTAATTTTGTCTGCGTTTGTGCATCAGACACTGGCAGAGATGGATTAAGTTCCGCATAGTCAAGGCCACAAAATAAAAACGGACGGGTTAAATCACCGTCCGTTTTTTTCAAATGTGCCAGAGAATGGCGATTACATCAGGTTTTTGGCAAAGTCACGCCATGCTGCCCCTGATATTTTCCGCCGCGATCTTTGTAAGACGTTTCGCATACTTCATCGCTTTCGAAAAACAAGACCTGGGCACAACCTTCGCCGGCATAAATCTTGGCTGGCAGCGGCGTGGTATTCGAGAATTCCAGCGTCACGTAGCCTTCCCATTCAGGCTCAAACGGCGTCACATTAACGATAATGCCGCAGCGCGCGTAGGTTGATTTGCCGAGGCAGATCGTCAGCACATTGCGCGGAATACGGAAATACTCCATTGTCCGTGCCAGCGCAAATGAATTTGGCGGAATAATGCAAACATCACCTTTAAAATCGACAAACGATTTTTCATCGAAATTTTTCGGGTCGACGATAGTGCTGTTGATATTGGTGAAGATTTTGAATTCGTCGGCACAACGGATATCGTAGCCATATGATGACGTGCCGTAGCTGACGATGCGCTGACCGTCACGCTCGCGCACCTGACCAGCCTCAAACGGCTCGATCATGTTCGTCGATTCCGCCATCCGGCGTATCCATTTATCTGATTTGATACTCATGCAAAATCTCCTGCCCGATTGATATTGGGTGGAATTTTACGCGAAATCGCCCCGTGAATTAAGCTTATTACATGCGCTGCCCTGCAGAAAACGCGTGTCGCGACGATCAGACGCCGCAAACCGCGTCAGATGCCGCCTGCGCCGCAAGCGTTTTTGCTTCTTCAACGCGCATGCCAGCGGGGAGTTGCACTTTATTTTTTACAGCGGTCATTTCCGCCAGAATGGAAATCGCAATCTCAGCCGGTGTCTTGCTACCGATATACAAACCGACCGGGCCATGCAATTTTGCGAGTTGCGCTTCGCTGACATCAAACTGTTTCAAACGCTCACGCCGCTTTGCATTGTTCAGACGGGAGCCGATTGCACCGACATAAAACGCCTCAGTCTTTAATGCTTCCATCAGCGCCAGATCATCGAGTTTAGGATCATGCGTCAAGGCCACCACAGCGCTACGGCTGTCGAGTTGCATCTCCAGCACAAGATCATCCGGCATCGCATGGACGACTTGCACACCATCCACCTGCCAGCCAACACGATATTCTTCGCGTGGATCGCACACCGTCACCTGATAATCCATGCCGACGGCAATGCTCGCCAGAAAACGTGATAACTGACCAGCACCGATAATCAGCAAGCGCCAACGCGGGCCATGCACCGTGATCAGGCGTTCTGGTGTCAGCACCAATTGCGTATGCGCATCGGCTTTACTCAGTGTTACAGCACCCGACGCGAGATCTAATTCACGCGTTGTCAGTTCATGGTCAGAGAGCCTGTCGAGCAATTCGCCTATCTTGCTGCTGTCCGCCAACGGCTCTATCGCCAGTTGTATCGTGCCGCCACACGGCAAGCCAAAACGATGCGCCTCATCGGCGGAAATGCCGTAAGTAACAATTTCAGGAGCATTACGGGTAATGCCATGCTGCTGAACACGGGCAATCAGATCATCCTCAATGCAACCACCGGAAACCGAGCCGATGACGCACCCATCTTCGCAAATGCCCAGCATAGCCCCCTCAGGACGCGGGCTGGAACCCCAGGTTTTGATGACCGTCACCAGCTCGCAACGACGCCCGCTTTTCACCCAGGCATCACAGGATTTGAGCACTTCGAGATCGACACTATCCATATTTTTTGTTCATGGTGTTAAGATATCAGTCCGGCACCTTCTCGCGGAACCAGAGATGTCTGCAACGGTGATCGTGTGACGATGACCGTTGTCATTGAAACTGAAGAAGCTAAAAAAAACTAAAGAAACTCAGCTTATTTTTTATACGAAGGGAAAAACAATTGCTGGCCATCGACTTTATAGTCGGCAATTTTCTTCTGGCCTTCTGCTGACGTCATCCATTCGATCAGGCTGTTCGCGCCGCGAATATTGATGTCTTTGTACTTCGCAGGATTGACTGCAATGATGCCATAGGGATTAAACATCTTCGCGTCGCCCTCGACCTGCACAGCTAATCCTGTCTTCGCTTTATACGCGCCGTAAGTCGCGCGATCAGTCAGTGTATAAGCCTGCATCTGCGCTGCCATTGTCAGCACTTCGCCCATCCCCAGACCGGCAGATACATAGGCGCTGCCAGCAGGTTTCACACCCGCTTCTTTCCAGTACGCCTGCTCCATCTGATCGGTGCCGGAATTATCGCCACGGGAAATAAATTTCGCTTTGCTGGCCACCAGTTTGCGCAAAGCGTTGATCACATCTTTGCTGCCTTTCAGACCAGCCGGATCTGCCACCGGGCCGACGATAATGAAGTCGTTATACATCACGTCGCGGCGATTAATACCATGGCCTTCGGCAATGAATTTATCTTCCGCCGCGCGCGCATGCACTAAGGTCACATCCACGTCGCCATTTTTCGCCAGCTCCAGCGCCTTGCCTGTGCCGACGGAAATCACATGCACCTTCATGTGCGTTTTCGCTTCAAAATCCGGCAAAATGGCTTTCAGTAATCCGGAATTTTCGGTGCTGGTCGTGGTCGACAAGCGCAACACTTCCTGCGCGCTGATCTGCGCCTGAGCGCCCAGCAAAGTCAGTGAAATAGCGAGGATAAGACGTTTCATGATTTCTCCTGTAAATGAGTGCGGGTATTTTCTCACGAAACCCGGTTTCCCTCGCGGGAGCGGTATCGTGCGAAAACACATAAAAAATGGGCGGATTTCGTCGGTTAAATTTTCTGTTACACCGATTTTTGGGGGAGTATCTGCCTATTTTGCCTTTATGTCCGCATAAACAAAGGGGCTTTCAATATACTGGGGGGAGTATATTTTGGCACTTTTCGGCACCATCCGGCATCATTCTGCACTATTCGGCGCGATCAGACAGTGGCCAGAGCAAGATCTGGGAGGCTGACAGCAGCCTGTAGTTACAAGCCGGTCCGCACCTCGTCGTCATCGATCGCGGCGAAACGCGGCACGAGTACACCATCCACTTCCACCATTTCAAAAAATACCGCCTTCGGACGCGTCCAGATACTGCCATTGTGTGAACGGTAAACGATCACGGGGCCGAGATCCGATTCTTGTATTGCTTCGCAGACCAATTCGTACACACCACCTTTGTAGTGCCGGTATTTTTGTGGCTGGGTCATCGTCAGAGCTCTTTCATCAATTCAACATCAGGCCGCGATTATGCCTCGTCTGCCGCAACTCTGCCGATGCCAACCCGCTGCACACTCACACCGCAGCAAACTGCTTTTTCAAAAATGCCGGCACCTTGGCAGCACTGAGCTGATTCACTGCGATCAGCAATTGCGGATCAATCGCCGCAACGGCATAACGGCGGCGCAGTTCTTCTGCGACATGCAGCATCAGTGCAGCAGTGACTTCGGCATCGGCCTCGGCTCTGTGCGCAGCACCCTGAAAACGGATGCCCAATGCTGCCGCAAGTCGCCCCAGCGAATAACTCGCCATACCGGGGAAAATCCGCCGCGCCAGCTTGACCGAGCAGACCAGCCCATCATGCTCAGGCCACAAACCCTGGCGATCACTTTCGGCCTTCAGAAATTTTTCATCGAAACTCGCATTGTGCGCAACCAGGGTGTCGTTGCCAATAAAATCCACCAACGCTGGCATCACCTCACTGACCGCTGGAGCGCGATCCACCATCGTTTGCGTAATCCCGGTCAGCTCGGTAATGAAATACGGAATCCGTACTCCGCAGTTAATCAACGACACATAACGATCAATGACTTCGCCACCCACCACGCGTAAAGCCGCGACTTCAGTCACCCGACCGCCCTGCTCCGGACTCATGCCCGAGGTTTCAAAGTCGATCACGACTATCGCTTGTGCAAACATATTTTTTATTCACCGGAACTAAAATTGTGTAAGAGTATCTATCAATATCATTATTGTGTGCCCCGATGCATCCACACACACCGGGCAGCAGCGCCAGAAGAAATAGAACTTAAAAAGCTTCCCACCCATGCACAGCTGCCCGATATTGTAATCGCTGATGCAGCGCGGTTCTGCATACAATAATAATGAACAATAATGATCTCATTCATCACGACAGCGCCACAGCTATCGTGTGAACAAAAAACAAAGCCAGACGCCATTCATGCGCAAGAATTTTTTACAACGGCGATTTTCGCTGCCAGCCAACGATCTTTTACGGGACCTGATCTACCGTCGTTTGTGGACGTCGATACTGATCAGCTCGTTTGGCGCACAGATCACCATGCTGGCGTTGCCACTGACCGCCGCCGTCATGCTCAATGCCAGCGCCAGCCAGATGGGCATACTGACGATGATGGAAACGCTGCCGTTTGTATTGCTGTCGCTGCCGACCGGGGTCTGGCTGGATCGCATGCGCAAGCTGCCGGTGTATATTGCGGGCGAAACCATCATAGGATTGGCCGTCATCAGTGTACCGGTGGCCTGGTGGCTGGGCATGGTGAACATGCGCTGGCTGTATGTCGTCGGTTTCATCATCGGTATGGTCAATACCATGGCAGGAACCGCTGCACAAATCGTTCTGACGCAAATCGTACCGCGCGAACGTCTGGTCGAAGCCCATGCAAAAAATGCGCTGGCAACCTCCGGCGCTGAAGTTGCCGGCCCCGCCACCGCAGGTGCCTTAATCAAACTACTCGGTGCACCGCTTGCGCTGATCGCCGACGCCGCTTTACTGATCAGCTCGGCGATGATACTGCGTGGAATCAAAGTCACCGAAAACCGCCCGGTTGCCAAGGATGCAGCATTCTGGCGCGACCTGAAAGCTGGCGTCCATTTCGTTGCTAAAAAACCCCTGTTACTGGCGCTGGCCGCAACTGTCGGCGGCTGGCAGCTTTGCTACAACGCCGCCTTAGTCGTGCAGATTTTGTATGCGACCCGCATCCTCGGTTTATCAGAGCAAACCGTCGGTCTGAGCTACATGGGTATGGGCTTGGGTACCATCCTTGCCAGTGTTTATGGTTATCGCATCAGCCGCGCGATCGGCCCCGGGCCTTGTATGGTGCTGGGTATCACGATCTGCGGCGCAGGCTGGAGTTTGCTGGCTATCGCGCCAGTCAATCATTGGGGTATTGCGGCATTCGCTTTAATGCTGATGTGTTTTTCTGTCGGTGCGGTGCTGATATTCATTAACTTCCTCGCTTTACGTCAGGCCGTCACCCCTGAGCCTATGCTGGGGCGCATGACCAGCACCATGCGCTGGCTGATCCTGTTACCCGCAGGCCCCGGTGCTCTGATCGGTGGCTGGATGGGCGAACACGCAGGTCTGCATTATTCACTGGCATTCGCAGGCGTTACCGCACTGCTGCTGGCAGCATTCGCGTGGCGCAATCCTATTATTCGTGGCATCAGTGTTTTACCAACGCTAAGCCCGCAGGAAGAAAGGCAGTCGTTGTGATCAGGTGTGCTCAGGGGGATCGCTCAATGTCGCATAGTGAATATTTATCAGCACTACGCGCATACGATTGCGCAGAAAAGAAAAAAGGCGTGATAATGCGCAATCAGTGTTTATTGATTATCGTTTAAGAATAATGCAACAACGATAAGCAATTTCAGGCGGGCCCGGGGGAATAAAGCAATACGGGCTCTTCATTGACAATAAAAAAGGTAATTCAATGCCAAAAGAAACGTCAGCTTCTTCATTCAAGCCGTACATACCGGCATCGGCACAACTACCGGAAATGACAGCACGCGCTTTAATCATGGGCGTCATTCTCGGTATGATCTTTGGTGCGTCGTCGCTGTATCTGGTACTCAAAGTCGGCTTAACGGTCAGCGCATCGATTCCGGTCGCCGTCATCGCCATCACGCTATTCCGCCTGTTTAATAAGTTCGGCGGTAAAGATTCAACCATTCTTGAAAACAGTATTACGCAGACCGCCGGTTCTGCCGGTGAATCACTGGCGTTTGGTCTTGGTGTCACCATGCCAGCCATTCTGATTTTGGGTTTTGATCTGGAAATTTCGCGCGTGATGCTGGTGGGCTGCCTCGGTGGCTTGCTGGGTATTCTGATGATGATTCCTATGCGCCGGACAATGATCGTCGAAAAGCACGGCGAACTGAAATATCCGGAAGGCACAGCATGTGCGGAAGTATTAAAAGCCGCGGCAACCGATACTTCACGCGAAGCAGCCGGAGAAAGCAGCAACCCGCATGCACAGGACGATGCCAATCGCCGCGCTAAAATTATCTTTGCGGGTTTCGGCATAGGCTTGTTGTACAAAATTGCAAACGTTGCGTTTAAAGGCTGGAAAGACACACCGGAAGTCACGTTCGGCGCACCACTCAAAGCTGGTTCGCTGGGTGCGGAAGTGTCGCCAGAATTACTCGGCGTCGGCTATATCATCGGCCCGCGCATTGCCGCCGTCATGGCAGCGGGTGGCGTCATGTCTTACCTGTTGCTGATCCCGATGATCAAATTTTTCGGCGACGCACTGCTAACGCCTCTGGCACCTGCAACCAAACTCATCAGCGAGATGAGTCCGCATGATATTCGCAGCGCCTATATTCTTTACATCGGTGCCGGTGCAGTTGCGGCGGGCGGGCTGATCAGTCTGATACGCGCAATGCCAACCATCTGGCGCAGCCTGTCGGCTGGTCTGGCTGGCATGCGTAATGGTAAAAGCGATGCCGCGACAACACTGCGTACAGACCAAGATATTCCGATGAAATGGGTCGTGATCGGCGCACTCGCGATCATTGCCATCATCACTTTCGCCACACCGCTGCACATGAATTTTCTCGGTGCTTTGCTGATACTGGTATTCGGCTTTCTGTTTGTCACCGTATCTTCACGCCTTACTGGTGAGATCGGCTCCTCATCTAATCCGATTTCCGGCATGACGGTGGCCACGCTGTTATTCACTTGTCTGATTTTCTTGTTGATGGGCTGGACCGGTGGTCAGTATTACGTCACGGCCTTGTCAGTCGGCGCGATTGTCTGTATCGCATCGAGCAACGGTGGTACGACTTCACAAGACTTAAAAACCGGCTATCTGGTGGGTTCAACGCCACGCCTGCAGCAATACGCGATTCTGGCCGGTGCCCTTTCTTCAGCGCTGATACTCGGCCCTATTCTGTTGAAACTGAATGATGCGGGTACCGTCTACGTCCCTGCCGCACAGGTCGCACCGGCATTGAGCACCGACGCCAGCAAACTGACGGAAACCGCCAGTTTGCAAGGTCCGCAGGCAGAGCAGGATAAAGCGAGTTACAAAGTCTGGCACAAAACCGATACGGTTGGCGGCCCGGCAGGTAAATATCTGGTCGATAACGCAGGCAAAGCTGTATATCTGGTTGATCCGGGTATCAATGGTGCTTACAACAAGCGCCCGGACGGTACGGAAGTCAAGAAATATGATGCGCCGAAAGCCGTACTGATGTCTTACATCATCAAGGGTATACTTGATCAGCAACTGCCGTGGACACTGGTCTTGTTTGGCGTCATGATCGCACTGGTACTGGAAATGGCGGGTATTCCTTCGCTGGCCTTTGCCGTCGGTGTCTATCTGCCGTTATCTTCGTCTGCACCTTTGTTTATCGGCGGCATGATACGGTGGCTGGTGGATCGCCGTAACAACAAACTCGATCAGTATAAATCGCTGAATGAGGAAGAAATGCAGGCCGCTGGAGACCGCAGTTCTGGTGTCTTGCTTTCCTCCGGCTATATCGCGGGTGGTGCGCTGGCGGGCATCGTGATTGCATTTACTGCGGGTATTCTGACCGGTTTCGACAAAGCAATTGGTGATTGGGCTACTGCACACAATCCTTTCTTTGAGGGCGCTTACGCGAATGGATTAACGCTGATCCCGTATGCCGTCATCATTGTTACCCTGTATCTGGTTGCCCGTGAAAAGAATGTAAAAGCAAGCTGACCAGCCAGACTTAAGCCAGCTCTGAACCGAGCGACGAAAAAATTAAAAGGACTTAAATCTATGTTGATTTAAGTCCTTTTCCATTGGCATAGTCAGCACGCTTCTTCGTCCGGAAATTTGCCAGTACAATGACAGCCACACCAATTTAAAATTAAATTCATGTCCACCACACCCATCCTCGATTGCAAAAATCAAGCCGTCGCTATCGGCGATATTGTCCGTGTCATCACACTCAGTAAAAAATTTATTAATAATTTCCCCGAAGACGAGCGCATCTTAATTGAATCAATGATCGGGCAATTTTTCAAAGTGATCGATCTGGATGAAGACGGTTATCCGTGCGTTATGCGGGAATGGCACGATGAGCGCGGCATACTGCAAACGCATGTCATCGCTTTGGATTCCGAAGAAATGGAAAAGGTGTGAATCTGCCTCTCTGATAGAATCACACCTTGAAGAGTGCCCAGCAAAAAATATTTAATTAATATAGTTAAACAGGGACAGCCCGGCAGTTTTTACAAACGATTGCTGCGCTGCCTGTAAAGTAGTTTGCTGTTGTGATAACGACGTCAGCGCTTTCACATAATCCAGATCCTGAATATCTGACAACGCAGATTTATAGTTCAGTGCATTTGCAGAGCCAAAACTATCAAGATCATCAATTTCCTTCAGACTTGAACCTAATTGCGCACGCGCCGTTAACACATTACTTAGGGACGCATCCAGATTGTTATTCCCCTGCGCTAAAGCAGCTGCCAGATCTTTCTTTGCGCTGCTTGTCGTCGCAGGAGTATTGAGCGCATTAATAATGTCAGTCAGCGTCTCAAAAATATTCTGATTGCCTGGCTGCACACTGAAATGATCCCCAGGCCCTGGCGCGCCGGGTGTATTGGTCAAAGTAATATCCATGCCATCAACCGTCACCGTTGCCGGGCTGGTGTAAGCGGTACTTGGCACGACTACAGCACCGGTCGTTTTATTCGTTACGGTAAAATTCAAGCCAGTAGAGTCAAATGCAATATCGTAGTTCTGACCCGTCAATGCATTTGCTGTCGGTGCGTTGATAGTGACTGCGGCAACGACCTGCCCATTGTTTGAAGGATTCGGAACAACATTGAACTGCCCTGGCGACGTACGGATATTCTCAAAAATCTGTGTTCCGGGAGTACTCAACGGCAACTGGCGCGATGTTTCAACCTGCAAATATCGCTGCCCCTGATCACCGTTATATGTTGCTCCGTTGATCGTCTTTGTATAAGGCGCAGTCGTTGTCGAAAAACCGGAAAACAAATAGGCGCCAGTTCCGTCCGTCGCGTTCGCCAGACCTAACAACTGATCAAGATTACTCTGCATTTCAACCGCAATGTAACTGCGGTCTTTATCATTCAGCGTTCCGTTGCCAGCACTGACGATAAGGGTTTTAAGATTGTGCAGCGTTGTTGTGACGTTGCCGAGAGTGCTTTCAGCCATACTCAGATTATCTTTGGCATTCGCCCGATTCACCGCATACTGCTCATTGATTGCATCGGCCTGCGTGATCACCAAAGCACGCGCCGAACCTATAGGATCATCCGCTGGCGTGAGTATCTTGCGCCCGGAAGCAATCTGTTGTTGCGTACGGTTCAGAGAGGATTGCAGATCGCTGATACGGGAACCTCCGCCCTCATAGATCATACTTGTGCTGATACGCATAAATTACCTACCTTCCGATGGCCAGTATTGTGTCAAATAACGTACTAGCAATCTGCATCAATTTGCCAGCAGCCTGATATGCCTGCTGGTATTTGAGTAAATTGGCAGCTTCTTCATCCAGATTCACGCCAGAGATGGATTGTTGATTATCCGTTGCATTCTTCAACAAGGTCGCTTCAGATGCTGTCGTGATACCCAATTCATGGGTTTTATTACCGACCTGACTGACAAATTGCGCATATGCGCCTTGTATCGTCGTAGTACTGCCAACCATGTTGTTTTTTGTCTGTATACCTGCCAACAATAAGGCATTCCGGTTATCGCCGGAACCAGTCACATTGGCAGAGATATTAAACACGTCGCTGTTTGAAGGCGTACCAGAAAGAGTGAAACTGGTCCCAGAATAGCTATACGTTGCGCCGTCAGAATAAGGAACTGCCGTACCCGCAGGATAAGTGGTCGATGTTGCCCCCTTAGTAACGGTCACATTCGCGTTTGCAGGAAAACCAGTCAGGGTATTTCCCGCGGAATTAAAGGTTAATTTGGATGCTGCCACAGGAACAGATGGCGACACAGTAAAAGTATCACCATTTGCCGGTGCTCCAGAACTGTTCTGAACCGTAAAACTCATACCGGAAAAACTGATCTTCGCGCCTGTCGTATAAGGTACTGTTGCCGGCGGCGCATAATTTGTTGTGGTCGCGCCCACAGTCACAGACACATTGACTCCGGCTGGAAAACCAGTGAATGAACCACCGGAATAAGTCAGCGTGACTGGTGGTGCGACGGAAGAACTTGCAAAAGAACTATCTGTTTTAACCGCACTAATGGTTGCAGTTGCGGAGGTTGATGCGCTCGCGACAGCAGAATCCACTGTGCCAACTGAAATTTTTCCATTACCGATGTTCGTTGTCGGTACTGCCGTTTTGATCGCCGCAGCAACCGCAATCTTAGAAGGGTCAATCACATCAACGGAAAACCCTGCTGCGGCTGCCAGAGTGGGACGAATCAAAAACTCATCTCCGGTCGCAGGCTGAGCCGCAGGTGGCTGCGGAAACTCCATCGTAATGCCGTCAATTTTGATCGGCTGTGATGTCGCAGTCTGGGTCTGACCATCCGAAACGCGAATGACACGGTAATTTCCGGGGCTGGTTACCTGCAAACGATAATCACTGGTGGTCAGTGCGCTGACATCGGAAATATTCGCCGTTACATCGGCATTCGTTGTATTTGATGTGCTTGGCGTTGTAATTGGTTGGGGAATATTAAAAAACTTCGCACCAGTCGCGCCGTTCAGATCTTGCCCCAATGCATGCTGCTCATTGAATGCCGTGGCAATACCAATCGCCACACGCCCGATCGCATTCTGCGCAGGATCTAAAGTATTCGCCCTAAAATCAAAGAGCCCGCCCAAAACGCCGCCTGGCAAACCATTTTCGGCAATTTGCACCGACGTACCGTTAGCAGAATATGAGACTTCCGCTCTGGTCGAATCAGTTTTAGAGACACTCAATTCGAGTTGATTAACGACCCCGCCCAGAACAAGCGGCTGCCCATTCCCGATAAACACATTGAATTTATTATCCTGAGGTATCACCGTGACTTTGGTGTACTTCGACATTTCTGTAATTAACTGGTCGCGTTGATCAAGTAAGTCATTTGGCGGTGAACCGGTTGTGCTAACTGACTTTGCAATCGTCTCATTTAAATTGGCGACTTGCGACGCATACGTATTGATTGCGGTAATCGCACCGCCAATCTGACCATTGACATTCTGTCTGATCTCGTCCAGACGGGTCTGCAAACTATTGAAACGACCAGCCAATGACTGCGCACTGGATAAAACCGCCTGACGTGCAGCTGCACCGGCGGTCCCGTTCGGACTCGCAGAAAGATTTTGTATAGATGTGAAAAAACCTTGTAATGCCGGCGTCACTCCTGCTGTCGGATCGGCAATCAGATTATTGATTTGTTGAATTTGCGAGTAATAAGCATCAGCCTGGTTCTTGGTAGTCTGCGTTGCATTCACTTGCTGGCTGATAAATGCGTCATATTGTCGCTGTATCTGGCTGATGGAGACGCCCTGCCCAACAAAAGAACCACCCAGCAATTGCGGCGCATTCGCCGATTGCAACACAACCTGGCGGTTATAACCTGCCGTCCCAGCATTGGCAATATTATGTCCAGTGGTACTAATTCCCACTTGGGCAGCGGCCAATGCGGTTTGCCCGATGTTCAGAATATTTGTACCCATAATTTAACCTATTGATTATTTGAGCTTTGTTGAGCTATCACCTTAAGGTTTTCGGAGAAAAACACAAAAACTTTAATGTAGTAAAAATAATAACTAGCAGTTAGCAAAGACCGCCACATTACGTCGACAATGTTTGTTTGATTATTTTAGTCAGTTTATTGGCGTATTGCGGGTCAGTCGCATAACCTGCCTTTTGCAGGCCAACAGCAAAACTGGTCGCATCTTTGGCATTTGCAATGACATTTTCATAGCGAGGATTTTTTGTCAAAAGCTTTGCGTAGTCTTTGAATGCATCTGCGTAGGAATCATAGGCTTTAAATTTTTCAACTTTACGATAGGCGACGCCGTTGACATATTCCGTTGTTACCGCATCAACAGTTTTTCCCTTCCATTTACTGGTCGCCTTCATGCCAAAAATATTGTGACTGGTGCTGCCATCAACTGTTTTAATTTCACGGCGCCCCCAACCACTTTCCAGCGCCGCTTGTCCAAGCATGAATTTAGCCGGAATTCCCGTCGCCTTACTTGCCGCCTCAGCGTCGGCACTTAATTTTTCCTGAAATTCACGAACGTGCGCCGGCCCCGAAAAACTCGTCTTTGCCGCTGTGGCAGGTTGTTGCTCAAATTTCAGATTATCCAGATACGAACTGATGCCTCTGGCGTTACCCGCGATGTTCCCGCTAATACCGACGCCATTGCCAGCAGTAGCATCACCCGTTTGCAACGCCTGGTTCACTGCATTATTTGTCAGTTGCCTCACTAATGCATCGGCAAGGCCAATACCCCGGTTTGCCATTGATTGCGACAATTGCTGATCAAGCATCGATGTGTAGGTACGGGTTTGTTCGTTGTCGAAGGCACCATCCTGTCCTCCTGCCTGTCGCATGGACTTCAGCATCATGTTCATGAACAATGCCTCAAACTGCTTGGCTGCTGCCTTGATAGATTCGGGGGAATTATCTTTCGCCGATTGCTTAAGTCCATCCAGACTCTTGCTATCGAAAGCTAATTTATTATCCGAAAGATCAGCACGACCGATCATGAGGCATCCTTAAATAATTTCAAGTTCTGCACGCAAAGCACCAGAGGCTTTAATCGCCTGCAAAATCGCCAGCAGATCCTGTGGCGTTGCACCGATCGCATTCAAAGCTTTCACGACATCGGCTAACGATGTGCCAGCCTTCAGCATCATTAATTGCCCCGCATCTTTTGTGATACTGATGCCAGAGTTTGCAGTCGCTGCGGTTTGACCACCCGCCAGAGCATTTGGCTGACTGATCGCGTTATCCGTATTAATGACAACGGAAAGATTGCCGTGTGCGACAGCACAGGAATCCAGCGTGACGGCCTGATTCATCACGATAGAGCCTGTCCGCGCATTCAAGATCACTTTTGCCACAGTCTGCGCCGGAGTCACATCCAGACTTTCCAAAGCACCTAAAAATGAAACCCGCTGATCTGCACTGACCGGTGCTTTCACCTGAATCGCACGGCCATCCAGTGCGGCCGCGGTTTCAGGGCCAAAACGCCGGTTAATCGCGTCAACGACTCTGCTTGCGGTAGAAAAATCGGATGTATTCAATTCCAGTTGTATCGTATTTCCCTGACCGACAGAACTGGGAACCGCCCGTTCCACCGTCGCTCCCGAAGAAATACGTCCTACGCTCAGATGATTGACTTGTGCTTTACTACCATTCGCAGAAGCGCCGACGCCACCGACCAATACGTTGCCTTGCGCCATCGCATAAATCTGGTTATCCGCACCTTTGAGCGGTGTCATCAACAAAGTACCACCACGAAGGCTCTTCGCATTCCCCATAGACGATACCGTCACATCCAAGGCTTGCCCCGGTTGTGCGAAAGGTGGAAGCGAAGTCGTTACCATGACGGCTGCGACATTTTTCAACTGCAAACTCGTACCGACAGGCAAAGTAACCCCCATCTGCTGCAACATACTCACGATACTTTGTACCGTAAACGGCGTTTGTGTAGTCTGATCACCGCTTCCATCAAGGCCGACAACCAAGCCGTAACCCAGCAGCTGATTCTGACGAACGCCCTGAATACCAGCAAGGTCTTTCAACCTTTCGGCTCGGCACTCTGCCGTCAGCGTCATGCCCATCGTCAGAGTAATGAGCAGAGTGCAAAGCGATGACCGCAACTGCGTATATTTTTTCATATTCAACCTCTTTTCAGTTTCTTACATAGGAAGAAAACTGAGGAAGAAACGCGTCAGCATGGAGTTCGCCTCAGCCTTATCGATTCTCGTCGTTGAGCGGTATTCAAATCTGGCATCGGCCACCTGCGTGGACGGTACAACATTGCCCGCTGCTATGGTCTGAGGATTGATCACGCCGGAAAACCGGACGAACTCAGCGCCCTTATCAAAGGCAAGTTGCTTTTCACCACTGACGAGCAAATTACCATTGGGCAGAACATCAATCACAGTCACAGCAATCGTCCCAGTAAAACTGTTACTCGCCGTTTCCGCACCTTTTTCATCAAATTTTGAAGAGCCGTTGGTACTCAGCCCCAACTGTGCCGTGGTTGAGGACTTCACACCAAATACTGTCGGTGCAGCCAGCGATAGACCAGACGATTTACTGGAAGAACTCGCGCTGCCTTTTGCTGCTGAAGTTCTTTCACTGATAGAGATTGTCAATACATCGCCCACCATTCTGGGCTTCGCATCTTCATATAAAGGGCGATAACTTGCAGACTGAAAAATCGCACCATTAATTTCTTTGTGCGGTTTGGCAGACTGTGCCGGCAAGGATGTTGGCTGATGCACGATGGCAGGCGGGGTCACAGCACAACCTGCCAGCAACAAGGCGACACTACCGGATAAAATTAAAGCCTTCATGATGTCCTCAACTAGTTACCAGAATCAGAGTTGCGTTAATTTTTGCAGCATCTGATCAGAGGTCGTAATCGCCTTACTGTTAATTTCGTATGCACGCTGCGTCTGTATCATGTTGACCAATTCTTCAGCAACATTCACGTTCGAAGTTTCGACAAAATTTTGCATCAGTAACCCTGCGCCGTTTGTGCCTGGTGTATTAGTTCCGGGATTGCCTGACGCGGCCGTCTCTGAGTACAAGTTTTCGCCCAGAGCCAACAAACCTGTCGGGTTAATAAACGTCGCGAGCTGAATGGAACCAACCTGCACCGGCGCGCTGGAGCCTGGCTGAGTTACAGAAACAGTGCCATCGCGTCCCACAGTAATCGACTGCGCATTGGCAGGAATCGTGATTGCAGGCTGAATCACAAAGCCACTTGATGTGACTAATTGCCCCTGACTATCCATCTGAAAAGAGCCATCACGGGTGTAAGCAGTCGAGCCATCAGGCATCAACACCTGAAAAAAACCCTGACCTTGAATCGCCACATCTTTCGCATTGCCGGTTTGTTGCAGATTGCCTTGTGTGAAAATTTTCTCGGTTGCGACTGTACGTACACCGGTGCCTAACTGCAGCCCTGAAGGCAGTTGCGTTTGCTGCGAACTTTGCGCACCTGGCTGACGTATAGTCTGATACAACAAGTCTTCGAAAACTGCACGTGAACGCTTAAATCCGGTAGTGCTGACGTTCGCCAGATTATTGGTAATCACATCCATTTGTGTTTGCTGTGAATCCAGGCCAGTCTTGGCGATCCAGAGTGAACGTATCATTTATTTCTCCTGCACGCCCTGCGGCGTAATGAACAGCTTAATTTGCTACCGGTTATTCTGCGCCTAAAACGACTAACCCAAACTGAGGATCTGACTGGCTTTTGTTGCGTTATTCTCCGCATTCTGCAAAAGACGCATTTGCATTTCAAATTGCCGACCAAGATTAATCATGGTCACCATCGATTCCACCACGCTGACATTGCTGTTTTCCAGCATGCCGCCAGCAACTCCAACGGCAGCATCTGCATCAGCAACGGTGCCGTCTTTCGTTTTAAATAATCCGTCATCACCGCGTACCAGATTTTCTTCTGGCGGATTTACCAGTTTTAAGCGACCGATCACTTGCACCGCATTTGGATTGGAGCCGACCGGCACAGTGGAAACGGTACCGTCCTTCGCAATTGCAATCGACACGTCCGGCGGAATCGTAATCGGACCGCCGTCGCCAATCAGATTTAAACCATTCTGCGTTTGCAAAACCCCGTTTTCACTTAATTTCAGACTGCCACTGCGGGTGTAGCCCTCAGAGCCGTCAGGCTTTTCTACCACCAGCCAACCCTTGCCCTGAACCGCAACATCCAGCTCGCGCCCGGTCAATTGCAAACTACCCGCAGAGAAATCCGTACCTACTGTCGCGTCCACAACAAACGCACGGGTTGGCAGCTCCGCCCCCTGCACCGGCACTGCCCTGAAGGAATCTAATTGAGCACGAAACCCTGTCGTCGTTGCATTGGCCAGGTTATGCGCGTTCGTTGCCTGCTGCTCAAGGATATGCTTGGCACCCGTCATCGCTGTATAAATCAACCTATCCATTACCACCTCCCGATAAGCACGTACTCAATTCAATATCCATTTTTATTCAGATGATTAACGCAGATTCACGATTGTTTGCAAAATCTGATCCTGCGTTTTAATGGTTTGTGAATTTGCCTGATAAACACGTTGCGCCGTGATCATATTGACCAGTTCACCTGTGAGATCAGTATTCGAGTCTTCCGTTGCTGACGCCGTTAACGCACCGAGACCACCTGAATTTGGAGGACCGACCAGAGGCTGACCAGATTCGGAAGTCTCTGCCCATTGGTTATCGCCCAGCGATTGCAAACCGTTAGAATTGGTAAATGATGCCAGAACAACCTGCCCCAACACTTTCGTCTGACCGTTGGTATAACTGCCGACAATCGTGCCGTCTTTCGCGGTATTAAACTTGGATAATTTGCCAGATGTAAAACCATCCTGCTTCATGCTACTGACGCTGAAATCCGAGCCGAACTGCGTTGAGTTCGTGTAATCAAATTTGATGTTTGCTGTCGTATTGATCGGTGTCACAGCACCTGAAGCAACGGGCACAATCATCTGCAATGCACGCGGATCAGTTGCGGCATACGCAGGAATCGCACCAGTCAACTTACCCATATTGTCAAATGCCAGCTTACCAATCGGTGTTGGCGTCGTCGCTGCCGGCGTCAAAGCACCCGCCGCATCGAAAGGATTACCGTCAACTGTCGCAAAGACATTCCATTCTATGGTGCCTGCCGTTGCGGGCGGCGTAGCAACCGGATCAACGCGCACATAGTAAGTTTGTAAAACGTGAGAATTACCCAGACTATCGAACACCGTTACCGATGTCGATTTATTGTAGGAAGTAGGATCTGTCGGAGAAAAAGCAATCGGCGTAATGACTGGTGGAATCGTCACTGGCTTTTGCGTCCCTGGCACGTATTCCCGTGAATCCAGATTCATCACGCCACTGACCTTTGCTGTTTGCGCCGGTGCGATATCCGCAGTATTAATCGTAATTGGCGACGCAGATCCGGTTGAAAGCACACCCGCCGCATTCGCAATATAACCGGTCAGTTGCTGTCCTTGTGCATTAACCAGACCACCGTTTTTATCCAGTTGAAACTGACCATTACGAGTATAGGTGACAGCACCGTTTTTAATCATGCGGAAAAAGCCGTTACCGTTAATCGCTGTATCGAGTGGGTTATTGGTCGAGCTGATATTCCCTTGGGTAAATTGTTGTGCAATCGTCGACACCCGCACACCGATACCAACTGCATTCGCAGACGCGCCACTCAATGAGTTCGCATAAACATCGGCGAACTGCACTTGCGCCTGCTTAAAACCAACTGTATTTGCATTCGAAATATTATTACCGATCACGTCCAGTGATTTCGATGCCGCGTTTAATCCACTAAGACCTTGCTGAAAACCCATGATTTTTCTCCCTAACTTTAAATACTGCGATTACCTGAGTAATCAGCAATCTCAGAAAATTTGCTTCACATCTGCCATTGAAATTTCACCGACACCAGAAACTGTCAGCTTCACACCTTGCGACCCCGAACTCACACTATTCACCATACCGAAACATAATTTAGTCACATCCAACGCCTTTCCGCCTGAGCTCGCGGCAACATCAAACGTATAAGTACCATCGGCGACCGATGCCCCAGAATCATTTTTTCCATCCCAGGTCAGATCGTTCACACCCGCGGGCAAAGCACCGAGACTCAGCTTGCGCACCGTTGCGCCGGCTGCGTCTTTAATCACCACTTCGACCTTATCAGCCCCCTGCGGCAAATCCACAGCGTAGATCCCCTTCGCGCTAGAGAGTGGCAAGGAGTTCCCTGCGGTCATCACACCATGACCAATCATGTTTGCCGCCTGCAAATTCTGGCTTGCCTGCATATTGCTGCTGAGTGCCGCGAACGATGCATTCAACTTCTCAATTCCGGACACCGTCGACAACTGCGCCATCTGACTTGTTACCTGGGCATTGTCCATAGGATTCAACGGATCCTGATTCTTCATTTGCGTGACCAACAGGTTCAGAAACGTGCTCTCTGAAGTTTTTGCGGCTGATGTGCTGCTGGTCGTACCATTCATGGTATTGAGCAAGCTCTGATCAACTGTATTGCTTTGTATCGTTGTCATTACATTTCCTTTTTATGAAGGTCACTGACCCAAAGTCAGCGTTTTCAGCAACATTGTTTTCGCCGCATTCATCGTTTCAACGTTGGTCTGATAAGAACGGGATGCCGAAATCATATTCACCATCTCTTCCACCACGTTGACGTTTGGCATTGCCACATAGCCCTTGTCATCTGCGAGCGGATGTTTAGGGTCATACTTCATTTTTGCTGGCGTCGCGTCCTCAACCACTTCCGTTACTTTCACTCCGGTAGAAGGTGAGCCAGCAACCGGCACCGCACTGAATACAACCTGCTTAGCCTTATATGGCTTACCGTCGGAACTGGTCACGCTGTCAGCGTTAGCCAGATTACTGGACACGACATTCAGACGCTGAGCCTGAGCACTCATGGCGGAACCAGCCACATTAAAAACATTAAAAAGCGACATGATAATTACCCCTGAATTGCTGCAAGCATGTTACGAATTTGCATATTAATAATCGTCAGACTCGCCTCATATCGAAGTGAGTTTTCGGCAAACTGATTGCGCTCAACGTCCATATCCACAGTATTGCCATCGATATTGCCTTGTGAAACTGTGCGATACATCGGCTCAGCCCCCGCCACGGTTGATGCGCTACCCAAATGCTGCGCATCCGTTTTATTCAGACTTGCTGTCGCCTGCTTAGAATCGAGATGCAGTGCGTTATTCAAAACCGATGTGAAATCAATATCTCTGGCTTTGTAATTCGGCGTATCCGCATTGGCGATGTTAGAAGCAAGCAATTGCTGCCGCTGACCACGAACAGATAAAGCTGTTTCGTGAAAACGCATGAAATCATCTAGTTTAGTCATCCGAAGCCCCTCGCCAGTCCAAAGCCAGCCTTCTGCCAGCCATATAACGGTTTTCCATTATTGGCATCTTATATCCCGCAAAGACAATTCAATTCATTGAGTAAAGGCGAAAAACCTCTTCTATTCAAGCCTTAGCAAACAAATCCTGACATCTACAATGGCAACACGTTAAAAGTTATCTGCATCCGCCCAGCTATGAAACCACTTTTCAGATCAGTTATTTTTTTGTTAGTGCTGACGTCGGCCCTTAATCAGGCGCAGGCGCAAACCACGGCTGCTATGCAAGATCACGAAATCATCAGAAAACTGGCAACCGACTTTTTAAATCAGCAGGCAAGAACTCAACCGGGTGAGAGTACGGTTACGATGGGACAAGTAGATAAACGGCTGAATCTGGCAGCGTGCCAGTCTCCTACAGCATTTCTGCCTAACGGAAGTAAAGCCTGGGGCAAGATCACGGTCGGGGTACGTTGCACAGCACCTGTTAACTGGGTTATTTACTTGCAGGCAAACGTACAAATCACTTCTGAATATTACGTCGCGTCCCGTGCCCTGAGTCAGGGACAGCTCATCACAGCTGACGACATGAGTAAAATTAAAGGCGACATATCAAATTTACCTGCTGGCATTGTTACCAATCCTGAACAGGTCATCGGCAAATCCTTGCAAAGCTCCATTTCGTCCGGCACACCTTTACGCCAGGAATTACTCCGAAGCCCGGCAGTAGTGCAACAAGGGCAATCTGTCAGAGTTGTCAGCAATGGCCCGGGGTTTCAGGTTGCCACAGATGCGCAAGCACTGAATAATGCAGCGGAAGGCCAGGTAGCTAAGGCTAAAACAAGTTCCGGGCAAACTGTCAGTGGCATTGCCAAAGCTGGTGGCGTCATTGAAATAACATATTAACAAGCACAACAATTGGAATATATTTGTACGTAAAATTAAAGTTTAAAAATACCTGGCCGATAACCGGATTGTAGAAGTAGACCATTCCCACTTTCGAGGGTATCGCCGTGAAAATTGATGACACACTAAATAAAGCTGCAAGCTTACCAAGCCAGCAGCCCGTACGGACCGAAAAAGCACCAGAGAGAGCAGTTTCCACTCCGGCGCCTTCTATTAACGTACAGATTTCCCCTCTGTCTACGCAATTGCAAGCTTTGCAAAGTACACAAGCAAGTAATGGCGTATTCGAGGCAAAAAAGGTTGAAGAAATCAAATTAGCCATTTCTGAGGGACGCTTTCAAGTGAACTCCGAAAAAGTTGCTGATGGACTTCTGGAAACCGTGAAAGATTTACTTAACTCCAGAAAACGCTGAACATGACCAATACAAGCGCAAATAGTGACTCTATTCTGCATTGCTTAAAAGAAGAAAAAGAAGCAATGGCAGCACTGGCTGACTTACTCAAAGAAGAGCAAGCTGCGCTTGTAGATGGTGATGTGTCTCTGTTGACTCAGACTTCTGCACAAAAAAGTGAATTGGTTCGAAAACTGTCTGAGGCAGAAAAACTGCGTAACTCTTATCTGAAACAGCAGGGTTTCGGTGACGATGCAGAGAGTACATTAAAGTTTGTACGCCAGACACCAGAGGCACAATTGCTTTGGGATGGTTTACTGGAATTATCGGCACAAGCTAAAGAAGACAATAAAACCAATGGCCTGATGATCACACGCAGACTGTCGCAAAATCAGGCTGCACTCAGCACGTTTCAACAAGGAACAACGACAGGCTCTTTATACGGTCCAAATGGACAGTCTTCGATCAGAACAACTCCCGCCAAAGGACTTATTGTTCGCTAATCGTTCACAAGTACATGAAAAGAGCCCCGATTGTTCGGGGCTTTTTTCATTGCGATCTTTGTCAGGGAGTAATTGGCGCTTGAGTCGCAACAGGAATATCCACTACCGGCTCTGGCAATACCGATAAGATAGTGACACTCACCCGGCGATTACGCGATCTTCCTTCAGGCGTATCATTTGAATCTACCGGTAATTTTGCTCCTTGCCCAACGGCAGTCACCCTGAAATCATCAACACCATTTTCCGTTAAAAGACGCGCTACCGTACTTGCCCGAACCGCTGATAACTCCCAATTCGAGGGAAAAACCGGATTTTTGATTGGTACATTATCCGTGTGTCCTTCAACCTGAATTGCATGATTGTCTAATTTTAATACAGAAGCAATCGCGGTCAGCGCCTGTACGGAGTCTGCGTTTAACTTAGCTTCGCCAGGTGAAAACAACAAACTTGCATTGATTTCTATCGTCACCCCCCTGGCAGTTTGCGTCACTCTGACTTTACCTTCCTTGACCAACGGCTCCAGGGCAGCAAGTACATCTTTTGCTAACCCGGTCATTACCTCCCGCTCTTTACGTATGTTTTCAGTTGATTTCCGCTTCACTATCGGCAGCGGATCTAACTTCACCACCTGTGGAGTTACTCCGGCAGCAACAGGAGAAGCAGGGTCGTTACTAAATGCGCCAGTCAGGGAGCTGGACAACACGCGATACTTTCCCTCATTCAGCGAAGAGATCGCATACATAACAACAAAAAAAGCAAACAACAAGGTAATGAAATCAGCGTAAGAGACCATCCATCGTTCGTGGTTTTCTGGCTCTTCGTGATATTTTTTTCTTGCCATGTTTAAACCTGATTACTGTGGTTATCAACCCGCTCTTCCACGATACGAGGACTATCTCCAACAGCAATGCTATAAAAAATATCGGACAACATCTCGCGTCGGGTAATTTCTCTGCCAATAATTTCTTTTAACTTATTGCTGACGGGCAGAAAAAATAAATTAGCCAAGCCAACACCATAAATCGTCGCCACGAATGCCACAGCAATACCACCACCGAGTTTCGCAGGGTCAGTCAGATTTTCCATAACGTGAATCAGCCCCAGTACCGCCCCTAAGATTCCGATGGTCGGAGAATAGCCACCAGCTGCCTCCCAGATTTTGGCGGCCTGACGTTGCTCAATTTCATACAATGAAATATCAACATCCAGAATGTCTTTCAGTCGCGCAGGGTCGACGCCGTCAATGACTAGCCGCAATCCCTTACTGATAAAGGCGTCATCAGAAGCATCCATGTAACGCTCAAGACTTAAAAATCCCTCGCGCCGGGCAACCGCACTCCAGATCAATGCATCCTGAATATTTTTACGGCTATTGTCTTGCGGCTCAGAAATAACCCATTTCAACATACGCAAACCGCGTCGAAAAGTACTCATACGACTCTGCAGGAGCACCGCCCCCAGCGTACCAATCGCAACAATCACAAATGCCGCTGGTTGCACTAATGAAGAAAGACGCCCGCCCTCCATCAACTGACCGGAACTGATGCCGACAACGACCAGAATAAATCCTACTAAGCTAGCCCAGTCCACGCTTTCTCCCTTAAATGCGCACGCATCCGTGCAACCGCCTGGCTATGCAACTGAGAAACGCGGGACTCAGAAACGCCCATGACCGCGCCAATTTCTTTCAGATTTAACTCCTGTTCGTAATACAGGCCCATTAACAATTTTTCGCGTTCGGGCAAACTGTCGATCGCACCGATCACGGCATCACGAAAATCGTCATTCAACAAATCCTGCAAAGGATCACCGGAACTATCGGAAGAATAATGATCGAGGAAGTGCTCTTTTGTTTCTGCGTCATGGAAATCTTCGTAATACACCAACTGATGTCCGCCGCTATCCCCCAAAAGTCCCTGATACTCTCCAAGGGATAACTTAAGCGACTTGGCCACTTCTGTTTCTGTCGGCGGCCGCCCCAGTTTTTGCTGCATCTGGTTCATCGCATTTTCGATTTTCCGCATATTTTGCCGAACCCCACGCGGCAACCAGTCGGTGTTGCGCAGCTCATCGAGCATCGCGCCACGAATCCGCTGGACGGCATAGGTTTCGAATTGTGCACCATGCGTATCTTCGTAACGACTGATCGCATCAAGCAGACCAATCATTCCAGCTTGCACCAGATCATCCACCTCAACACTGGGAGGCAAGCGCGCCTTTAATTGGTAAGCCAGTCGCTTAACCAAAGGCGCATGCTCCCTGAGGAGAAAATTTTTATCTGATTTTCCGCTGGCCGTGTACATATTCAAATTAGATTCCGAGAGCGATGCCCTGTTGTCCGGATACACTGTCCAGACACAATGCAGATCGCGCACTGACAGCAAGCCGCTCTGCCAGTTGAAAAAAAGCCATAGAAGAGCGCGCTTTTGGAAAAGCGTCAATCACTGACCGCCCCTGATGAGCAGCTCGTCTGACGAATTCATCATCCGGCACATAACCAATGAAATTTAAGGGTACCGCAAGATATCGTTGAGACGCCTGAGCCATATTCGTATAAATCAACATTGCTTCTTTCTCAGATACACCGGACACCAAAATACTAAAAGAGCGTCGCCCCAGACGAGCACTCATACGCTTAATCAGTCCATACGCAGATTTGATTGCTGACGGATCTGAAGAAACCTGAATCACCACTTCACTATCATCCAGAGATGCCAGTGGAAACGCATCGCACGCGTCAATATCACAATCAACCACGACCATATCGGCACGATGTACTGCCAGATCAAATACTCTAGACAATCGTCTCGAATTCTCGGCGGACAAGCTGGACGACAAAGTCCCCTGACGCGATAACATCGATACTGACAAGCCAGACGCAACCACTTTTACTGCCTCGTGCATTGTACGCTGTTGTTGCGCTACATCCAACAAGGTGCGCTCTATGCTCGCATTGAACCACGCGCCAACACTATCGGAAGACGAACGCGCATCAACCATCAAAATTTGCTGCCCCTGCCGCGCTACCGATACGCCCAGATTCACCAGCATTTCGCTTTTTTCATTGTCTTTCAACGCTGATAAAAAAGTAAATACACGCGGCTTTGGTCCAGCCAGCATGCGACGCAGTCCCTCTGCCTGATCAACATTAGCCAAGAGACACCTCCCGCGCAACCGCTTGCCCATCAGTTGCAGCAGATCCGACACCAGCCATCAGCAAAGGCAGCTCTTCATCCAGATAACGGAACGGCGCCGTTTCACGTTTCAACTTAAAGGCGCGATCAATTAGGTACTGCTTGTTTGCCACATGCAAGTCTTCCGGTACACGTTGCCCATTCGCAATGTAATACAGACTTAATTTTTGGCGGATCACTATATCCAGCGCGCCGCCTATCGTCGCCGCCTCATCTAGTTTAGTCAGAATACATCCTGCGAGACCTGTCCCCTGATAAGCACGCACGACTTCACTCAGCGTTTCTCCGGTCGATGTCGCATTCAGGCAAAGCAGGCGTTTCACATCAGTGCCAGAACCAGACAACATCGCAACCTGATCCGTTACCATTTTGTCGCGCTGACTGACCCCGACAGTATCAATTAAAACAGTATGTTTATTCTTGAGCTCGGACAAAGCAATCCGCAAATCACTTTCATCTTTGACTGCATGAACCATCACACCAAGAATTTTCCCATAGATTCGTAACTGTTCATAGCCGCCGATACGATAGCCATCGGTTGTGATCAACGCCAGTTTCGACGGACCGTGACGCATCACACAGCGCGCTGCCAGTTTTGCAGTTGTCGTCGTTTTTCCAACGCCTGTCGGCCCGACCAAGGCGTACACACCACCCTTTTCTAAAATTTCATTTTCATTATCGATGGTCGTCAGATTGCGGGCCAGAATAGACTTTATCCATTCAATACCTTGTTCACCTGTTTCATTTTCCGGTAACTTTGCAACCATGAATCGCGACAAGCTGGCGCTCAAGCCAGTTGCCAGCATCTCTTTCAGCACCAGCGCCTTCTGTGGTTCGCGCTTTTGCGTATTAGCCCATGACAACTCCGCCAGTTGCGATTCCAGCATATTGCGCATGGAACGAATTTCGTTCATCACATCACTTAACTCACCCTTAACAGAAGCCGGAGCTGCAGCATATTCCTGCGGCTCGGCGGCCATGCCACGCGGTGTAAATATCCGTGTTTCATGTTGAAACGATGGCACCGCTCTGGTGTGGCCGGAGGTGATCTGGCGCTCATCCTTAGTCGGTGTGATCGACTGTATCGCTTCATCGGCCATCGCCATAATCTCGACCTTACCGTCAACATTCCGGTTGGACAAAATCACCGCATCCGCACCCAATGCTTCCCTTAATAAGCGAAGCGCCTCGCGCGAGGTGTTAGCAGTAAATTTTCTGACGTTCATGATTGCCCTCCAACAAGGCTGGTAACTCTAATGGTTTTTGTTTCAGGTAATTCGGCATGCGACAACACTTTAAGTTGCGGCAATGTACGGCGTAAGAATTTAGACAGCAAAGCACGCAGTGGTGCAGGCACCAGCAGGACTGGCGTCATGCCCATTTCTTCTTGGTGTTTGGCTGCAGTTTCGGTTTGCGTTGTCAACGCCTCAGCCAAGCCAGGCTCGAGAGCAGCACCATCGCCACCACCGGCATGGATCGCCTGCATCAGCAAACGTTCAAGACGACTATCCAGAGTCATGACGGTCAGCTCATTTGTTGCCGGGAAAATTTGCTGAACAATCGCACGACCAAGCGCAATACGTACTTGTGCGGTCAGCTCATTGGCATCCTGGGTATGCATCGCCTGCTCAGACAAGGTCTCGATAATGGTACGCATATCACGGATATGTACGCCTTCCAGCAGCAAGTTTTGCAAGACTTTTTGCAGTACTGACAAAGGAATCAGTTTAGGCACCAGATCCTCAACCATTTTCGGCATTTCTTTTGCAAGATGATCCAGCAACTGCTGCACTTCCTGACGACCTAACAATTCAGCGGCATGGGTGGTGATCAGATGATTCAGATGGGTGGCGATTACGGTACCGGCATCAACCACGGTATATCCCATCGCTTGCGCTTGTTCGCGCGCACTGGCATCGATCCAGATCGCGGGCAAACCAAACGCAGGATCGGTCGTTTCAACACCGGGCAAAGGCCCGGAAACCATGCCGGGATTAATCGCCAGATATTGACCATTCATCGCCTCACCAGCGCCGACTTCAACACCTTTCAACGCGATGCGATAAGCAGACGGCTTCAGTTCAAGATTGTCGCGGATATGCACCGGCGGCGATAAAAACCCCACCTCTTGCGCGAATTTTTTACGTATTCCTTTAATACGACGCAGCAACTCACCGCCTTGGGATTTATCGACCAAAGGAATCAAGCGATAACCTACCTCAAGTCCCAAAGTATCCACGGGTAAGATATCCTGCCAGGTGGCTTCTTCTACCTCAGGCGCCGGCACATTCTGCGCTTCCGCTTGTGCCGCTGCTTCAGCAGGAGAAATACCCGCTGCCTGTTCAGCTTTCTGACGCGCCAGATACCCGGCACCAGCCAGTAATCCTGCTAACAAGACGAAAGCAATATGCGGCATACCTGGAATAATTCCCATGCCACCAATAATGCCAGCGGTGATAAACATCACCTGTGGTTTGGCAAACAACTGCCCTATCAACTGACCACTGATATCTTGCTCACTGGCGACACGCGAGACAACCACACCAGCAGCAGTAGAAATAATCAACGATGGAATCTGCGCAACCAGACCGTCACCGATAGCCAGCAAAGTATAGTTCTTCAGTGCTGAACCAAAGTCCAGATCGTGCTGCACCATACCCACAATCAGACCGCCGACGATATTAATCACCGTCACCATGATCCCGGCAACCGCATCACCGCGGACATATTTTGACGCACCGTCCATCGCACCGTAGAATTCAGCTTCCTGCGCGACTTCGGTACGGCGACGACGTGCCTCTTGTTCGGCAATCAGACCAGCATTCAGATCAGCATCAATCGCCATTTGCTTACCAGGCATCGCATCCAACGCAAAACGTGCACCCACTTCAGCGATACGACCTGCACCCTTTGTCACCACCGTGAAGTTAATGATCGTCAGAATCACAAACACCACGATACCGACAGTGTAATTTCCACCAATCAGAAAATGACCAAAAGCCTCAATCACCTTACCTGCAGCGTCCGGGCCTGTATGCCCCTCAGTCAATACCACGCGGGTAGACGCGACGTTGAGCGATAAACGCAGCATAGTGCTGACCAGCAGCACTGTTGGGAACACCATGAAGTCCAGCGGCTTCACTGTGTACAAACTCGTCAGCAAAACAATGATCGCGATCGCGATATTGAAACTGAAAAAAACGTCGAGAATAAATGCTGGCAATGGCAACACCATCATAGCCAGCATCAGAATAATCAAGATAGGCGCTGCCAGCGCCCTACCATTGAGCCCGTTCATCCACAAAGGCAATTTCAGGCTGTTCATACTGCTACTCCTACTTGATTATTCGGGTCCAACTCTGCGGGAACTTCTAATTCGCGTGGTTCTTCCGGTCTGACGCCACCACGTTCGCGGTAGCTGCGAAGCTGGAATACATATGCAAGGACTTCAGCGACAGCAGCGTATAAGGCTTCCGGAATCTCGTCGCCTAACTCTGTGTGCTTATACAGTGCACGCGCCAGCGGTGGCGCTTCTAGCAAAGGAACATTGTGTTCGGCACCAAGCTCACGGATTTTTGCAGCAACTTCGTCCGCACCTTTCGCCACTACCTTTGGTGCGCCGCCACCACCCTCGGTGTATTTCAGTGCGACGGCGAAGTGCGTCGGGTTGGTCACAATAACGTCAGCAGTCGGAATTTCAGTCATCATCCGGCGACGCGCCATTTCACGTTGCTGTTGGCGAATCTTCGCTTTAATTTGTGGATTACCATTCGACTCTTTCGATTCCTGCACCACTTCCTGATGCGTCATCTTTAATTTATTCGCGTAATGCCACATCTGATACGGAGCATCTATCGCCGCAATCGCAACCAACGCAGCAACGATAGACATAAAACACACGGCCATCATGTGGCCAACGTGTGCGATCCCCGCATGCAGATTTTCCAGAGGCAAACCAAAGATCGCCTCTTTTTGCCCCATGATGACAACCCAGGCAACGCTACCGACAAGCACCGTTTTTACAATCGCCTTCAACAATTCAACACCAGCACGAGCAGAAATCATGTTTCCCAAGCCGGAAATCGGATTCATGCGCCCGAAATTAGGTTGCAGCGCCTTAGCACTGAACAGCCAGCCACCAATCAACAGTGGCGAGCCCAATGCCACCAGCAACAGCACCAATACGACGGGGGAAAATGCCAACAAAACATCCAGTAAATTGACGCCGATTTTTCCAATCAACAAATTAAAGTCAAAGGCAGCCTCACGCTCCAGAGTCAGACCTGTAATCAGATTTTTATTCAATTGCTGAACCAGAGTGCCGCCCATCGCCCAGAGAGCACCACCAGCTGCCAGCAAAATCGTGCAGGTTGACAGCTCACGCGAACGCGGAACATCCCCTTCCTCACGCGCCTGCTCAAGGCGCTTCTCCGAGGCCGGTTCTGTTTTTTCGAGATCGCTATCTTCGGCCATTGCCGACTCCTGTCATTTCCACAAAGCAAGTAGTGCTTCGATTACGTAAATTTACAGATGAGATTATTGAACGCGCTGCCGAACTTGGATGCGAGGAATAAAGGAGTAAATACCCGTTTATTCCATTTAAAGAACACGAGCCGGCCATTTCATTTCAGATACAAGCGATTGAATAACCCTTTAGTAAGGATCTCTGGTGTAGTTACAGATTGGTTTCAGGTCCCGGTGGATTTTTAAATATCATGCTAATATTTAGCATACTAATTAAATTAATCGCACAATGACTCCTTACGATAAAACCCTGATGTCGTTGACACATACGCTGATACAGGTTGGTCGCGCTTATAAATCTGCCGCAGACCAAATGACGGCGGACTTTCATCTTTCACATGCAAGCGCCTGGCCTGTACTGATGATTTCCCGGTTGGGTGATGGTGTGCGCCCGGGCAAAGTCGCTCAGGCGGTTGGCATCGAGCCTCCATCGATGGTGCGACTGATCGATCAGTTAATCGACAGTGGTCTTGTTTTAAAACAGGATGACCCTACAGACCGGAGAGCCAAGGCACTCTTTCTGACCGCAGAGGGGAAACAAGTGGCAGAACGTTTAGAAGCGGCGCTTTTACCATTTCGCAGGGAACTGTTCAGCGATATTCCACAGGCTGACGTCGAAGCCTGCCTGCGCGTGCTCAACAAACTCAATGGGCAACTGACCGAGACACCTACAGAATAAGACTGCAGAAATATCGTGAAACTTCCCTCACCTTCTCACCTGCTGTTTTCTGCAAAATGCTTCGTTGCGGCCATGCTGGCTTTGTATATCGCAATGGCATCCGGTTTGCCCCGCCCATTCTGGGCGATGATGACCGCGTATATTGTCGCCAATCCATTTGCCGGAGCCGTGCGTTCCAAAGCGATTTACCGCGTTTTTGGTACGATTCTTGGCTCGATCTTCACCATTCTGATAGTGCCGCAGTTAGCGAGCGTGCCTGAGCTGCTATCCTCCGCAATCGCTTTGTGGGTGGGGCTATGTCTGTATATTTCCTTGCTTGACCGTACACCCCGCTCCTATGTTTTTATGCTGGCCGGTTATACCGCCGGTCTTATCGGTTTTCCCGCGGTCTCAGATCCGACCTCAATCTTCGATACTGGTCTGGCTCGCGTTGAAGAAATCTGCATTGGTATTTTGTCTGCGAGTGTCGTTCACTCGGTTGTATTTCCGCAAGGGATAGGCCCAGGCATTTTAAACAGATTGGATGCGGCGATCCGTGATGTACGGAGCTGGATGTACGACGTGCTGCAACAGACGCCCGGCAGCGTATCCGCATTGGGATCTGCCCGCCTCTCCCTCGCGGCTGAAATTACTGATCTGCGAGTAATGTCAACGCACCTGCCGTTTGACACTTCTAACTTGCGGCTGACCTCGGGGCTGGTTCACAGATTAGCCGACAACATCACCAAAATGCTTGCCCTGCTACTGGCAGTAGAAGACCGACTGAACACATTGCAACATCTGAGTCCGGCGAGCTTAACGCCGCGCTGGCAAAAGCTGTTAAATGACGTCGCTGACTGGTTGCAAGAGGAAAATAACGAGGCTGCTCAACGCTTAACAGCATTCCAAAAAGAACTTGAACTACTGACGCCGAAGTTCAGCGCGGCCTCAAGCTGGAGCGATATTCTGTGTCTGAATCTGATCTGGCGCCTCAGTAAACTGATTACCATCTATGCGGAAGTGTTGGAGTTAAGGAGTCAGATTACACTCGCGATGCAAGGAGGAACCACTTCTACTCAGGAACATGCCAATACATCCGTTTTGCACCGTGATCATGGCATGGCATTCCGCTCTGCTTTTGCTGCTGTCGTCGCCATTTCTGTCTGCAGCGCATTCTGGATACTCACCGCATGGCCTGCCGGTGCCGCCGCGCCCATGATGGCTGGCGTGTTCTGCTCATTTTTTGCAACGCAGGATGATCCGGTTCCGGCGATTAAGATGTTTATCAAATATACCTTGCTGTCGGTACCTGTTGCGATGCTTTACATCATCAGCATTATTCCGGCGATTCACAGTTTTGAAATGCTGCTGCTTTGCATGGCCCCTTTATTTATCGTCGCTGGCAGCTACATTCCCAATCCTGCAACCGGGGGCAAAGCACTCGCCTTCGTTATCGGAGTTGCCGGTGCATTGTCACTGCAAGACACAGGCGCGCTGGAAATCACCAGTTTTCTTAACGGTTTACTTGCGCAGCTTTTCGGATTTGTGACAGCAGGCGTTGTCACCAGCCTGATTCGCACGGTCAGCAACGACTGGATGATTTCCCGGATGATGCAAACCGTCCATCGTGAATTTGTAGAAATGAGCCACTTATCAGCGCCACCATTACGTGACATCGCGATCCGCACTGTCGACCGCATCGGTTTGCTGATGCCGCGACTATCCAAACGTCACCCCAACCCCGATGAACGCAATCACACCATGCATCATTTACGTGAGCTGCGTGCAGGGATTCATATTACGCAATTACGCGGGATGAATGCGGAATTGAAAATGAACGGCATTCTGTTGTCGCCGCTATTCACCAGTATCGGCAATCACTTTACAAACCCGGACAGCACCACCGCCAGCGCACTGAATTATCAGATCGATCAAACGCTGCGCGAGATCTGCGCCAGCGATAGCAAACCTATCTATTTGGCAGCGATTTCAGCGTTAACCAGTATGCGTCGTGATCTGTTTCCCGATGCCCGTTCATACAACCCATTTTTAAAGGAAAAGATAGCGTGACAGCAGAAATCAGTATTTTCGGGCTGTACGTTCCCGTCCTTTTACTACTCGCCATCGTCGCTTTTCTGTGCACGATGCTGGCCGGACGTTTCCTGATGCGCACTGGCTTTTACCGCTTCCTATGGCATCCGGCTCTTTTTGAACTGGCCTTGTTTTTCATTTTTTTAGGCAGTTTTTCACTTGTTCTGACAAACTCAGGTTATTGATTTATGCAACTGAATAATTTAAAAAAAACTCTCGCAATATACTCTCGTGTCGCATTGACCTGCATTTTTGTCGTGATCGCCAGCTTTCTGGCCTGGCGCCTTTGGTGGCACTATGAAATGGACCCGTGGACACGGGACGGTCGCATCAAGGCAAACGTGATTCAGGTTGCACCAGATGTTTCTGGTCAAGTCACCAAAGTCCTGGTTCATGACAACCAGCAAGTCAACATCGGCGATGTGCTGTTCGATGTTGACACTGCACGCTTTGAGCTGGCTTTGCGGCAGGCCGAAGCAGCAGAATTATCTCAGCGGATCGCACTTGAGCAGGCGATTAAAGAAGCACGCCGCAACAACGCGTTACGCGAACTGGTTTCAGATGAAAGCAAGGAACAAGGCAGCGCCCATGTCGAACAACTGCGCGCAGCACTGACTCAGGCGACGATCAACCGGGATCTGGCAAAACTGAATCTGAAACGGACTCATGTACTGTCGCCCGTTAATGGCCGCGTTGCCAATCTTGATTTACGAACTGGCTCCTACGTCAGTGCCAGTCACGCCGTTCTGGCGCTGATCGACACCGATTCTTACTATGTCGAAGGCTATTTCGAAGAAACGAAACTGCCCCGCATTGCTGCCGGTGATGCCGTCACGATTATTCCTATGGGTAGCACGACCAAGCTGCCCGGGCACGTCGATAGTATTGCCAGCGGGATTGCCGAACGCGATCGTCTTACCTCACCCAATTTATTAACCAGCATCAATCCGACATTTAACTGGGTCCGGCTCGCACAACGCATTCCAGTCCGCATTACATTCGATAAGCTGCCGCAGGGAACCACACTGGTCGCAGGACAGACAGTGACCGTCGATGTCCGCAACAGCCGTACCTGAGTAGATTTTTAAAATGAAATCCATCCTTGCTTACACACAGGGCACCTGCTACGCCGCCATTCTGCTGATGTCTGGCTGCACTGCCTCCGGACCACAGTATTCACTACCATCGCAGTCCGTGGCGCAGCGGCCTGCTGCTGCCGCACCTTTTCTGGCGGCCGGCGAAACGGTCTATCGTTCCACACCATTACCAGACAACTGGTGGCAACTTTATGACGAACCGGTAATGAACGCGTTAATCCAAGAGGCGCTGAACGCAAATGCAGATCTGAAAGTTGCTGCCGCAAACCTTGCACGAACCCGCGCTGTAGAAAAAGAAACTGCGGATGCGACAACACCCACTATCGGTCTCAGCGCTGCACCATCTGCCGGGCGAGCTTCTGCAGCGGCGAGAGGTTTACCAAATGCCCTGCCGGATAGCTGGAGTTACGATAGCACTGTCAGCGTTTCTTACCAGGCCGATTTGTTCGGCAAAATTGCCCGCGCGACTGAAGCTGCCAATGCGGATACTCAGGCGGCGCAGGCTGGATACGATCTGGTCAGAATCAGCGTTGTCGCCGATACAGCCCGTGCCTATACCGAAGCCTGCTCAGCAATGCGGCAAATTACCATCGGCCAGCGATCGATCGACTTACAGAAAAAAACCACCGACCTCATCGCAAAACGCATTCAACTCGGACGGGGAACCGAGACCGACCATACGCGTTCGCTTGCGCAACTTGCCCTGTTGCAATCGTCACTGCCACAATATCAATCCCAACAACGTGTGGCTTATTACAAGCTGGCAGTATTGACCGGAAAAACCCCGCAGGAAATGAATCTGAACCAGCCTCAGTGTCACGATGTTCCCAGATTAACGTCTCCGTTACCGGTAGGTGACGGTGCAGCCCTTCTGCGCCGCAGACCAGATATCCGTCAGGCGGAACGTAATCTGGCTGCAGCAACCGCCCGCATCGGCGTCTCAATCGCCGATCTTTATCCTCACGTTTCCTTTGGTATATCCGCCGGAAGCAGCGGATTGTTAGATCACTTTGGCGCAGGAAATGCCTTTCACTGGAATCTTGGCCCACTGATCTCATGGAGCTTCCCGTCTGCAGGCGCCCGTAGTCGGGTCTCTGCAGCAGAGGCCAGTGCAGAGGGCGCACTGGCTCACTTTGACGCAGTCGTTCTGAATGCACTGAAAGAAGCAGAGAGCGCGCTGATTATTTACGCCAGAGAAAAAGACAGAAATGCCGCACTACAGAGCGCCCGCGACGAAAGTGTCAGGGCGGCACAGCAGATACGCCATTTGTTTGAAAGTGGCCGGACAGATTTTCTGTCTGTACTGGATGCAGATCGTAGTGCCGCCTCATCAGAAGCGGCATTAGCGGCATCCGATGCACAACTGACAAACGACCAGATCAGCTTATTCCTGGCACTTGGCGGTGGCAACGCTCAGCCAGGCATCACGCATCAGTAAATGTAACTTCGGCACAACTGTGACGACCTTACAGCAATCAGGTTTTCTTTAAATTCCACAGTAAGGACTGACGTGCATGCGCTACCCTCGGCTGCCTTAACGCTGACGGCGTCCACACCAGATAGTAATCAAGAAAGGTGGAACCGACAGGGGCCGGAATTTCCATCAGTTGGCCATTATCCAGATACGGCGCGCACAAATATTCGGGCAGCGCAGTCCAACCGAAATGCTCGCATAAGAGGTTACGAAGCGACCGTAAATCCTGACCTGTCATCGCCGGATTGATCTGTCCATGATCAATTTTATTTCTCCCGAGCCAACGATCTATCATCGACAGCTCAAGGTTATACGCCAGTAAAGGCTCAGCAAGCAATGCCTGCCGGAAATCCGGTGCACTGACAATCCTATCGGCAACCTGAGGCGAAGCGACCGCAAGTACCCGCTCGTTCCGGATCAACTCACAATGCAGACGCTTATCATTTGCAGGGTAAGCGGAAATCCCCAGATCACAATGTCCCTCCGTCAGCATATGAGTAATCAGATCGCTGTCTCCCGCATGCAACCGGACTTTCATTCCCGCCTCAAGCAAGGGCTGCAAATGTATTGTCACCACTTCGGCCAGAAAGTCGCCGTGCCCGATAATACGCAGCGCACCGGTAAGTTCAATCGACCTGGCTCTGGCGGAGGATAAGGCCGCTTCTGCATCATCGAGTTTATTGCCCAGATCAGCGGCCAGCTCATCCGCAGCTGCCGTCGGCACGACACCACGCACCTCCCGCTCAAACAATTTACGACCTATCGCCACTTCCAGCCCGGCGATGTGCTGAGACACCGCTGGCTGGGTCAGATTCAGACTGCGCGCCGCATTCGTGACGGAACGCTGCCTGTACACTTCAATAAAAGTCCGGAGACGCTGTAGAGACATGAATAAGGTATAAATTAATTTATGGCACCACTAAGATAGTCTAATTAGCCAGCACTGTCACCACCCAGTAAGATGTTTCCCATGCCGACGAGGTGTGCGTAGCACGAATGACGCTCACCTTCATGAGACAAATGCAGCATCCCTGACATCATTTTTTTAAAGAATATCTGACATCATGCTTAATCCTCAGACTCACCAAGACTTAATGACGATACTCGGCGCGATGAAAAAAGCACATCTCGCGCACGGGCATGTGAACGCAGCGACCCGCAAAGACCGTCTGCAGCGTGCCGCAAAATTAATCACTGACAATCACGATCAGTTAGTTAAAGCCATGAGCGCCGATTTCGGTAACCGCAGCCATTATCAGTCTTTAACCGCTGACATACTGACGACAACAAATATGCTGCGCCACTCCGCGGAACAACTGGAAGGCTGGATGCAAGCAGAACCGGTCGCGTCCCCTTTTCCTGGAATGCAAAGCTGGATTCAATATCAGGCTCTGGGAGTGGTTGGCATCATCAGTCCATGGAACTTTCCGATAAATCTGGCGTTTGGCCCACTTGCTGGCGTATTCGCCGCAGGCAACAGCGCACTGATTAAGCCTTCTGAACTGACACCGAGAACATCAGAAGTCCTGGCGGAGCTCATTGCCCGATATTTCGACCCGATGGAGCTTGGCGTTGTATTAGGAGATGCCTCGGTCGGCGCTGCATTCAGTGCACTACCATTTGATCATCTGGTCTTCACCGGCAGCACCACCGTTGGGCGTCATGTGATGAAAGCTGCCGCAGAAAATCTGGTGCCTGTCACGCTGGAGTTAGGTGGTAAATCCCCCGTGGTTATCGAGGAAAATGCCGATATCAGCTTAGCTGCCGAACGGGTGATGACAGTGAAAACCTTCAATGCCGGTCAGATTTGCCTTGCACCTGACTATGTCCTGATCAGAGACGATAAAGCCGATGCATTTGTTGCTGCGGCCAAGTCCCTGATTGCAAACAGTTACCCGGAGATACAGACGAATAAAGACTATACATCCATCGTTAACGAGCGACATTTTCAGCGGCTCATCGGTCTGATACAGGACGCCAACGACAAAGGCGCCCGCATTGTGAGTCTGGCGCCAGAAGGCGAACCAGATTACGACATTATCACTGGGAAAATTGCGCCTCATCTGATTCTGAACGCGAATGACAGTATGGCGGTCATGCAGGAAGAAATTTTCGGACCACTCCTGCCGCTGGTTGCGGCTGACTCAGTCAATGAGGCCATCCGCTTTATCAATGCACGTCCGCGTCCGCTGGCCGCTTATTACTTCGGCAACGATATGGAAAAACAAAACCACTTCGCAGAGAAAACAACATCCGGCGCACTGGTGATCAATGATGTGATGTCTCACGCCTCGGTAGAGACATTACCGTTCGGCGGTGTCGGTGCATCGGGTATCGGCGCATATCATGGCATACACGGTTTCCGGCAATTCACACATGCGAAAGCCGTGGTGCGGCAGAGCGAAGATGGCGCATCCAACCTGCGTTTAAGAGCCCCCTATGAAGAAAAAATCAGCGCTGCAACAGCGCTACTGAATGGCAATAAATAACACCTCTCTTTTTACAGAACTGGAAAATAAAATGAAAATCTTAATGGTACTGACATCCCACGATCAACTCGGCGACACCGGCAAAAAAACCGGTTTCTGGCTGGAAGAATTTGCAGCACCTTACTATACGTTTGCCGATGCGGGCGCAGACATCGTTCTGGCATCACCTGCCGGCGGACAACCGCCATTAGATCCAAAAAGCGATCTGCCGGAATTTCAGACCGACTTAACCCACCGTTTCAAAAGCGATGCAAAGGCGCAGCTAGCTTTGGCAAATACAGTCGTGCTCTCGTCCATCAATGAAAAAGACTTTGATGCCGTATTCTATCCGGGTGGACATGGTCCATTATGGGATCTGGCCGAATCACAGACATCTATTGCATTGATCGAAGCATTTGACCGTGCAGGAAAACCGATCAGCTTTGTCTGCCACGCACCCGGCGCTTTGCGCCACGTAAAAGCCGCTGATGGAGAGGCATTGATTCGTGGTCGCAGAGTCACCGGTTTTACCAACGGTGAAGAAGATGCCGTTCAACTGACAGATGTCGTTCCCTTTTTAATCGAAGACGAATTTAAAGCGCTTGGCGCCCGCTATGAAAAAGGACCCGACTGGCAAGTATTTGTGATTGCCGACGGTAACCTGATCACTGGACAGAATCCAGCAAGCTCTGAAGAAGTGGCAAAAACGGTGCTGGCTCAGTTGCGTTAATATCTGGGCAAAATAAACGGCCCCTTATAAGCCCGTATTTATCCTGGTTCAGATAAATAAAAGCGTACCCACTCTTGCCCAGTTAAAAGGGGAAAAGTGGGTACGCTTCTGCTACTGAAGGACTACCGTTAGAGAATCAATCTGGATCACACCAAATCAAAGCGATCTGCATTCATCACTTTATTCCACGCCGCGATGAAATCATGCACAAACTTTTGCTGCGCATCGCTGCTGGCATAGACTTCGGCCAAAGCGCGTAATTGTGAATTAGAACCAAACACCAGATCGACCGTGGTACCTGTCCACTTCACTTCACCACTCTGACGATCACGACCTTCGAGTACGCCTGCTGTACTTGAAGGCTGCCACTTGGTGCTCATATCAAGCAGATTGACGAAGAAATCATTGCTCAAGGTTTCAGGGCGTTTGGTGAAAACACCGTGCTGCGTTTTTCCGGTATTCGCATTCAAAGCACGTAAGCCGCCGACCAAGACCGTCATTTCTGGTGCGCTTAAATTCAGCAACTGCGCCTTATCGAGCAAGAGCTCGGCTGCGTGTTTTTCTAAACCCGCACGCACATAGTTACGGAAACCATCGGCTGCTGGTTCTAAGACCGCGAATGATTCCACGTCGGTGTGCTCTTGCGCTGCATCCATACGACCTGGTGCGAAAGGCACTTGCACCTCTTGCCCTGCTTTTTTTGCAGCTGCTTCTATCGCTGCTGCGCCAGCTAACACGATCAAATCAGCCAAAGAAATTTTCTTGCCGCCAGTTTGCGCCGCATTGAATCCTTGTTGGATGGCCTCTAAAGTCGCCAGCACTTTATTCAATTCGGCAGGCTGATTCGCTTCCCAATCGCGCTGTGGAGATAAACGAATCCGCGCACCATTCGCACCACCGCGCTTATCACTGCCCCGGAAAGTCGATGCGGATGACCATGCAGTATTAACCAATTGCGCAATACTCAATCCAGATGCAAGCACTTTTGCTTTCAATGTAGCGATATCTTGCGCATCCACCAATGCGTGATTCACAGCAGGAATAGGGTCTTGCCAGATCAGTGTTTCGCTCGGTACCAATGCGCCTAAATAACGTGCCACGGGGCCCATGTCACGGTGCGTCAATTTGAACCAGGCACGTGCAAATGCGTCGGCAAATTCTGCCGGATTTTGGTGGAAGCGACGCGCGATTTTTTCGTAAGCAGGATCAAAACGCAGTGACAAATCGGCAGTCGTCATCATCGGTGGATGCTTCTTCGATGGATCATGCGCATCTGGAATCAGGTGCTCAGGTTTGCAATCCTTTGTCACCCATTGTTTCGCGCCTGCCGGGCTCTTCGTCAATTCCCATTCGTAACCGAACAGCATGTCAAAGTAGCCGTTGTCCCATGTCGTAGGATTAGGCTTCCATGCGCCTTCAATGCCGCTCGTCGTCGTATGTACACCTTTGCCTGAGCCGAACTTGTTGATCCAGCCTAAGCCCTGATCTTCTATGCCTGCCGCTTCTGGTTCTGGTCCTACTAAAGCAGGATCACCAGCGCCGTGCGCTTTACCGAATGTATGACCGCCAGCGACCAAGGCCACCGTTTCTTCATCATTCATGGCCATCCGAGCAAAGGTTTCGCGTACATCACGGCCTGAGGCGACGGGATCAGGATTGCCATCTGGGCCTTCTGGGTTCACATAAATCAATCCCATTTGCACGGCAGCTAAGGGATTTTCTAAGTCACGTGAGCCTGCGACTGAGCCAGCATAACGACTATTTGCTTTATCACTCGTCGCCAGCCATTCGGTTTCTGAACCCCAGTAGATATCTTCTTCTGGTTGATAAATATCTTCACGACCACCCGCGAAACCAAAGGTCTTAAAGCCCATGGATTCTAGCGCGACATTCCCCGCTAGGATAAACAAATCGGCCCAAGAAATTTTACGACCATATTTTTGTTTAATCGGCCATAACAAGCGACGCGCTTTATCGAGATTGCCGTTATCTGGCCAGCTATTCAAAGGCGCAAAACGTTGGTTGCCGGTGCCTGCGCCGCCACGACCATCCGATACGCGATAAGTGCCCGCCGCATGCCAGGCCATGCGTATCATCAAACCGCCGTAATGTCCCCAATCGGCAGGCCACCAATCTTGTGAATCGGTCATTAAGACTTTTAAGTCAGCAACAACTGCGTGCAGATCGAGCGACTTGAATTCTTTTGCGTAATCAAAATCTTCCCCCATGGGATTCGACTTAGGGGAATGCTGGTGCAAGATATTTAATTTAAGTTGATTCGGCCACCAAGTGGCATTATTCGGTGCGCCTGCGGCAACTGTGTGTTTGGCAGCACCATGGTTGAAAGGGCATTTTGCTTCGTTTGACATAGATTTCTCCTCAGAATTCAGACTCGGATAAGGCAGGATTAGGTAAAAACTCTGCACGAATCAACTGTAAGTGCATCAATACTGCGATCAGTTATTCAATCACCGCATCATTTGTTTAACATCTGCTACGGAATTCATTCTAGAGACCACAAATCGATTAATCAACTTAATTAAATTTATGAATTCGATTTAATTTAACTAATGAAATTGAAAGCCACATAGCGCTCGTTGTACGTCAACCTTTAAATCATTCCTCTTAAACAACGTCAGATATCAGTATTTCTGCGGACAGTGCATCACTCCGTTTTAATCCAGCCACAAAATCTTTTACAGCTTTCAACTTTAATTTATTGCCCTGAACCGTCAAGCCATCCCAAGTCCTGAATGGGACCATCCTTAGTACGCGATGTTGACGACGAAATGCGAAGTCTCTATTTCCACGCTACTATTTAGCCCCGTTACAAACCACACATCAACTGCCACGCAAACAAATCGATGAATTACGCATACAGGCTGATCTCAAGGTAAATATATAAACACCGACATAAGTGACTCGTTTTACTTAGCAAGACCAAACGAATTTTTTAACGCAGTTTATTAGGATGACTGACATGCGTATGCGAAAAAAGTCGGAGTTGCCGACCAAGCTCTGTCTTCAATGCGACAGACCATTTGCATGGCGCAAGAAATGGGAAAAAGTGTGGAACGATGTGAAATACTGTTCCGACCGATGCCGCCAGGATAGCAAGCGAAAGACTTGACGAGACCAATAATTGATGATGACGTCTATAGCGATCAGGGCAATTGGTTATACATATCCGGGCGGGTATCGATCCTCGCAACGGCAGAAGGTTCAACATACAAAAACAAGTCCATGATTATGATCGCGATGGCACATATCAGCGACTCTGGAACGCTAAATAGAAATAGATGGTAAGCACACAAACCATATGAAACACACTATCGTCAGCACAACCCTGCCTCACCGGACAATCAGACTGATTCTGGGTGACCAGCTCAATCCACAACATCGCTGGTTCAGCGAAGTCGATGATGCGACAACCTATGTCTTCATGGAAGTGCGGCAAGAAACAGATTATGTTTTGCACCACGCACAAAAAATTCTGGCGATTTTTGCGGCGATGCGCGATCTGGCCCAGCAGTTGCGCGATGCGGGGCATAAGGTGCATTACATCGCGATTGACGACACGGATAATCTGCAATCCGTACCAGCCAATATTGACGCACTGATCAGTCAATATCAGGCGACGGTATTTGAGTATCAGGCGCCGGATGAGTGGCGTTTGGATCAGCAGCTATATCAACATGGTCGCCGCGCAAATATTCCGTGGGTCATGGTTGATAGCGAACATTTCTATACAAGCCGTAACGAAGTGTCCGACATCTTTACCGGACGCAAACAATGGTTAATGGAATTTTTTTATCGCCAGATGCGCGTGACTCATCACGTATTAATGGAAGACACGAAAAAGCCCCTTGGCGGTCAATGGAACTATGATCACGACAATCGCAAGCCGTGGCGCGGCAATCCACCTGAGCCACAAGATACGCGGACTTTGCATGATCACTCTGATTTGTGGCAGACCATTGTCGATGCGGGAGTAAAAAGTTTCGGCAATCCTCAGGCCCGGCGATTGGCATGGCCACTTAACCGTCAGGAAGCGTTACAACAATTGGATGCTTTCATCGATCATGCGCTGCCGCGGTTTGGCGATTTTCAAGACGCGATGAGTGTTAAATCATGGCGATTATTTCATTCACTCCTATCGTTCGCCTTAAATGTAAAAATGCTGAATCCTCGTGAAGTGGTTGCAAAAGCAGAGGCGGCATATCACTCCGGACGCGCATCGCAGGCTGCAGCAGAGGGCTTCATCCGGCAAATATTAGGCTGGCGCGAATACGTACGCGGCGTGTATTGGGCAAACATGCCTGAGTACGGAGAGAAAAATTTCTTCGGATACAGCCGTCAGTTACCGAGCTGGTTCTGGAATGGCAAAACTCGGATGAATTGCCTGTCCCATGCCATCACACAATCGCTGGATCACGCACACGCACACCATATTCAGCGCCTGATGGTAATCGGAAATTTTGCGCTGCTCGCGGGTCTGGATCCAGCGGAAGTACATCGCTGGTATTTGGGTATCTACATCGATGCATTTGAGTGGGTGGAACTGCCAAACACCATAGGCATGAGTCAATTCGCAGATGGCGGATTGTTAGCGACCAAACCCTATGTCTCGAGCGCTGCCTACATCGATCGCATGAGCGATTATTGCAAAGGCTGCCGCTACGATAAGAAATTGCGCGTTGGCGAGAGCGCATGCCCGTTCAATGCTCTGTATTGGGATTTTTTTCTGCGTAACGCCAATTCTCTTGCGAAGAATCCACGTATCGGCATGGCCTACCGCCAATTGGAAAAAATGGATACTGCTACGGTTGCAGAATTCCAGAAACAGGCAAAAATTATCTTAGAGAATATCGATACTCTGTGACGAGCCGCGTTGCACCGAGTGCAGTAACGTCACCGCATTTGTCTAAAAACGGGGGCGCTTTTAAACCGACACGGAAAAACGGCTCAACCGGTGAAAATTGACGTGGACATTTTTGTCCTGCATTAAGGCTGGCATATATCAATCCTGTTACACAACATCTCCGTCTGCCGATTAAGCATGCAACAACGCTCAAACGTCGGTTATTCCCCCAGATCTATCCTTGCCGCCAGCGGCACATTCGCTGGTGCCTGATAGTCCCCCACCACCAGTGCGCGCTGCCCATCCTGCGCCAAGGCGGCCATCTGTGATAATACGAACAGCGCAGAACTTTTATCGAGTGCTGCCAGCGGATCATCCAGCAAAGTCAGCGCAGCGCCGCTCGCGAACGCCGCGGCAATCCACACCTTGCGCCGGGTGCCAGACGATAACATCTGTATCTGCTTAAACAAATATGGCCCCAGCGCCAGCCCCTCTATCAACTGCAATAACACAGTCTGATCAAAGCCGGCATAGCGACTTGCCTGCCAAGAAAAAAATCCTTCCACGGTGAACTCGTCATACTCTGTAGCGGATGGCTCGATCCAGAAAACCTGTTGCCTGTAAGCCGAGACGTCCACATGCTGCGCCACACCCAGCAGAGTAAGGCTGCCCGCAGCGTACGGCAGCTCAGCCGCCAGCAAACGCAGAAAATCCGTCTTACACTCCCCCTCCTCATCACACACCAGCGTTACACCAGAATAAATCTCAGTCGACCAGTCGCGCAAGACAAGGCGCAGATGCGCGATATGCAATCCGTCAATCTGTAAAACTACCGTGAGTTCAGGAGATATAGCAGACATCAATGATCCTTGTGAGTAGAGAAAAGCAAGCCCAGTGGCCGGCTCAGTCAGGCAAACATTATGTCTGCAAACTATGCACGCGACAATCGGGCAGCAATGGTATCGGACGTTCAAAACAGACAATAAAAAACCCGCAAACTCCAAAGAATTTGCGGGTTTTTACACTTACTAAGATGTCGATATGGTGCCCGAGGCCGGAATCGAACCGGCACGCCCGCTATTAACGAAGCGGCGGATTTTAAGTCCGATGTGTCTACCTATTTCACCACTCGGGCCCATCACTACAACATGCAGCCGAAGCTGCTTGCTCTGAAAAAAAAGCGCTTAACAGCGCTTTCTTAAAACTGGAGGCGGGGGTCGGGATCGAACCGGCGTCTACGGCTTTGCAGGCCGCTGCATAACCACTTTGCTACCCCGCCAAGGGTGCTGTTTCAATCATAAAAACTGAAACGCGGCAAAACAACTTTAAGAAAAAAGGGAAGCTTTGCTTCCCTTCAGAATCTGGAGCGGGAAAAGAGTCTCGAACTCTCGACCTCAACCTTGGCAAGGTTGCGCTCTACCAACTGAGCTATTCCCGCATTTGCACTACAAACACATCAGGTACTAATAAAAACTGGAGCGGGAAAAGAGTCTCGAACTCTCGACCTCAACCTTGGCAAGGTTGCGCTCTACCAACTGAGCTATTCCCGCATTTGTACTACTATTTTTTTCGCTGAAAAAACTTGGAGCGGGAAAAGAGTCTCGAACTCTCGACCTCAACCTTGGCAAGGTTGCGCTCTACCAACTGAGCTATTCCCGCATCAACGAAAGACCAGAATTATATAGTATCCATGAATTCTGTCAAGCGAGCTAACTGAGTTTTTCAGTTGACTCTTTAATCAGAGGCCATGCTTTTCGCAAATAATAAAACATAGACCATACCGTCAATACTGCGGCAATGAGCAACAACCAGGATCCGGTCAAACCACTGTCAATATAATTAAATAAAACAAAATTCGGGCTCAAAAGTAGTGGTATCGCCATCATTTGTGCAGCCGTTTTGATTTTACCAATCGAACTGACTGCAACCGACTTTGACGCACCGATCAGCGCCATCCATTCACGCAAGGCCGAGATGGTAATTTCACGACCGATAATGACGAACGCGACAACGGCGTTAACACGGTCAAATTCCACCAACACAAGCAATGCACCGGCAACCATCAACTTATCAGCGACCGGGTCAAGGAAGGCGCCGAACGAAGATGTCTGATTCCAGCGACGCGCGAGAAAACCATCAAACCAATCTGTCACCGCTGCGATAATAAAGACAAGGCTGGATGCAACCCCTTTTTCAAAAGGACTCAACCATGTATCAGGCAAATAAAATACACCGACTACCAACGGAATAAGAGCGACACGTAACCAGGTCAACAAAATAGGAAAATTAAATGGCATAAGTTTTTATTCAGATTATTTCCGGTAATTATATTGGGCTAACGCAATCGCTTGTAAATTTCTTCTGCCAACTGCCGGGATATACCTTCAACGCTCGCCAGTTCTTCAACGCTGGCATCACTAACTCCCTTCAAGCCACCAAAACGCACCAATAGTTTTTGTCTGCGCTTTGGCCCCACTCCTTCAATCTCTTCTAATTGCGATGCCTGTCTGGATTTATCGCGCTTTGCCCGCATACCCGTAATAGCAAAGCGATGCGCCTCATCACGAATCTGCGCAATCAGCATCAAAGCGGCGGACTCTTTTCCCAATTCTTTTGGTTCACGTCCATCAACAAAAACCAAAGTTTCGAGACCAACCTTACGCCCCTCGCCTTTGGCAACACCCACGATCCTGCTGGTATCCAAGCCAAGTTCGACAAACACCTGGCGCGCCATCTCCACCTGTCCCTTGCCGCCATCAATCAAAACAACATCTGGTAAGGTCCGCACGCTTTCGTCTTGATCACTGACAATTTTTTCGTAACGACGGAACAATACCTGCCGCATAGCCGCGTAATCATCGCCCGGCGTAATGTCTTTGATGTTGTAGCGTCTGTATTCTCCACTTTGCATTGCATGGTGATGGAATACCACGCATGAAGCCTGAGTCGCTTCCCCCTGCGTATGGCTGATGTCAAAACACTCGATTCGCAACTGCTCAGGATTGTCGCTATCCAGATCAAGAACCGCCGCCAGCGCCAGCGTCCGTGCTTGCTGCGAGCCTTGCTCAGACAGTAGTCTGGCCAATGCCAAAGCGGCACCCTTCACTGCCATTTCAAGCCAGATACGCCGCTGTTCCTGAGGTTGAAAAGATAAATGAATTTTGTGTCCACACTGTTCGGCAAGTGCCAGCATCAGATCTGGTTCATCCAACTCGACATTCATCACAATCGCTGATGGGATGAACTGATCAACATAATGCTGCGCGAGAAAAGCGGCAACGATTTCCTGCTCAATCGAGTCCTCAGTGCTCGATCTGACATCATCAACATGACTGGGGAAATAGGCTCTGTCGCCAAGATGCCGCCCGCCCCGTACCATCGCCAGATTCACGCAAGCTCGCCCCCCCTCGACAATCACGGCCACAATATCAACATCCGCATTGCCAGTGGTTTCCATGCTTTGCTGATGCAACACCTTAGACAAGGCTGACATTTGATTACGGACGAATGCTGCTTGCTCGAATTTCAGTTCGGAGGAAAAAGCCAGCATTTTTTTCTCCAACGTCTGCATGACTTCTAATTGCCGTCCACGTAAAAAATCGGCAGCATTTTTAACGTCCAATAGGTAATCTTCAGGCGTAATAAAGTCAACACAAGGAGCACTGCAACGCTGAATCTGATGCAATAGACAAGGCCTGGTACGATTCGCAAATACACTATCCTCGCAACTACGCAACAAGAACACTTTCTGCAGGATTTGCATCGATTCCTTGACCGCCCAACCAGATGGAAAGGGACCAAAATACTGGTGTTTTTTATCGATAGCGCCACGATAGTAGGTCATTCGCGGCGTCTTTTCTGACGTAATTTTCAGGTAAGGATAAGACTTATCATCCCGGAATAAAATATTGTAGCGAGGCCGCAAAGCTTTGATCAGGTTATTTTCCAGAATCAGGGCTTCTGCTTCACTGCGCGTCACCGTCGTTTCCAGCCTGACGATTTTTGCCACCATCATAGCAATGCGTGGACTCGATAGCGTCTTTTGAAAATAACTGTTGACACGTTTCTTCAGATCTCGCGCCTTACCCACATACAAAACCTGCCCCTGCTCATCAAAGTAGCGATACACCCCGGGCAAATGAGGAAGTTTCGATACCGTATCTAAAACAGACTGACGAGCATCACTCGCCGGAGATTGATTCGTATCCATCAGATATCCGTACCGGATTTTTTTTCCACAATCACAAAGGCCAAAACGTGATCAGCTTCGTCGCTAAGGGAAATATGGGACGTCAGACAACGTGACGCCATCCATTCATGCAGGGTGCCAGTCAGCCTCACAACAGGCTTTCCTTCATCGTTGTTCAGCGTTTGCATGTTATGCAAGGTCATAGGTGCTGTTATACCCGTACCAATCGCCTTTGAAAATGCCTCCTTCGCGGCAAATCTGGTCGCCAGATAGCGCGTACCACGTAGCAAATTTTGCTCTCGTCGCTGAAAAAAAATACGCAGCTCATCTTCCCCCAGAATTTTTCTGGCAAACCGCTCGCCACTTCTGACCAGCGCATGTTCAATACGGGTAAGTTGAACGATATCAGTGCCGATGCCATAAATCATCTCAAGCCCTCTGCGTTAACCCTGAGCGGACTAAAATCGCTTTCATCTCTTTCACCGCGACATTCCATCCAACTGACAGAGTCCGGGCAAAAATCGCATCACCTATGTTGATTTGCGTAACGTCCGATAATGAGGCAAGAGCCACAATATTTTGGTAGTTAAAGTTACCACTGAGCTGCACTAATAAGCCTTGCCGAACACTTTCAATAGCCATCGCTTGCAACTCACTCAACGCCTGCTGGCGCATCGCATCATCGTCTGCCTGAACATAGTGCTCAGCACTGAGCACTATCGCGTTCACACCAGATTCAGCACATGCCTGAACTTGTTCTGGTTTTGGCCTGACAAATATCGATGAGCGATGCCCGGAACGATGCAACTGACTGACAAACGACTGTAATATCAAAAAATCCTCAACAACATCCACTGGCGCGAATCGCTCATCTGATCCACCATCTGCTGCAACCAGACATACATTCGCAGGACGAATTTCAGACACGATATCCAGCGTTTGCGCAGTCGCCGTTGCGTTGATTTTCAAACGCCCGGTAAACTGCTGCGACATGGTTTGCATCAACGCTTGCCGGACATTTGCATTTTTCGCTGACAAATAAATAGATAATCCATCTGCACCAGCTTCCTCTGCAGTAATCGCAAATGCAAGTGGGTCAAGAGAACTGTCTTTGCAGCCATCCAGAAAACTGAGCAGTGGATCAAGACTGACTTCAAGCAAGGTAGATTGTTGATGTGAATGAACGTTCATAAATTTTGCAAATCGATCAGAATCTGCCTGGTATTTAGAGATGCGCCATGCAAGTGATGTCCGAGCAAAAAACGCATCAACATCTTACTTTGAAATTGCGTGGCCGTATCAGAGTAATCTGCTTGCGCCATATCCAATAAGGTTTTGCCACTGACAATGGGAATATGATCTGATGTTGTCGCAATCCGCGTGCCGACCTCAGGGTCGACAACGTAATTCAACGCTGCATCCACTTTACTTCTGGAAACTGTGCAAAAAGTCAGGTCGCCCAACAAACCCGACTCCCGCAACAACACCAGTTCAAACTGACGCAAAACGGTCGGTGCAGGCTCATCATGAGCCAATAAATTCAGTGTACTTATATATTGTTCAAACAGTGCGGTATGCGGCTCATCACGCACCAGAAATTTAACCAACAACTCATTGAGGTAAAACCCGCACAGTAACGCTGATCGCTCAAGCGGCAGCATACCACCGACCCAGTCAGCCCCGGTAAGTATCCGGATTTCGGACTTCCCAGTCCATCCCAACTGCAAAGGCTGGAAGGTCTGCAACACGCTGCGTAACTGAGAATGTGGCCGCTTGGCACCCTTAGCTACAAGAGCAATACGACCATAATCGCGTGTGAATATCTCTACTATCAGGCTGGTTTCTTTATACGGCCAGGAGTGCAATACAAAACCAGGCTGGTGAAGTATTTTTCGGTCGCGTGGCAAAACTCCGCCAGCCATCGCCTGGGATTTTTTTTTTGATTGAGCCGGAACCGGATCAATAGCAGTGGCGACCTTATTAAAAGCATAGCCATGCTGAGTTAAAACGACTGTATGAACATCAGTCATGCAACGAACTATTCGTAACCGTAGGCTCTTAAACCTGCTTCATTATCCGCCCATCCAGATTTTACTTTGACCCAGATTTCGAGATAAACGGGACCGCCGAAAAGCTTCTCCATATCCACACGAGATTGCGTAGATATATCCTTCAGACGCGCACCTTTGTTACCAATTACCATCGATTTATGTCCATCACGATCGACCAGTATGGCGACAAAAATCCGGCGTAAATTTCCTTCCTGCTCAAATTTTTCAATCAGCACAGTGCTTGTATACGGCAACTCATCGCCGACAAAACGGAATAATTTTTCGCGGACAATTTCCGTGGCAAGAAATTTTTCACTGCGGTCAGTAATATCATCTTCCGCAAACATCGGCGGATTCAGTGGCAAATATTTTCTTGTTTCACCTTCCAGATTTTCAAGCTGAAAACGCAAAGTCGCAGAAACCGGAACAATCGCGGCAAATGGAAACAATGCGGCAACCTTCTGTGCAAACGGCATCATGACCGCTTTATCTTTAATGCGATCAGATTTATTAATCACCAGAATGCAAGGCACATTTTTTGGCAATAAATCGATCACTTGCTGATCGGCAGGGCCAAAAGTGCCAGCCTCGACCAGAAATAAAATCACGTCCGCCGCTGTCAGCGTTGTCGTCACGGTTCTGTTCAGTGTGCGGTTTAAAGCATTTGAATGACGTGTCTGAAAACCCGGTGTATCAACGTACACAAACTGCGTATTGTCTTTGGTTTGTATTCCGGTAATACGATGACGGGTAGTCTGAGCCTTACGAGAAGTAATACTGACTTTTGCCCCAATCAACGCATTCATCAAGGTCGATTTACCTACGTTAGGACGACCAACAATAGCAATATACCCACAGCGGAAATCAGGGTTATCAATTAATTCATTCATAGAGTGCTCATGCTGTTTTTGGGTGTTGATTGGAATCTCCGTCTGCCTCAGGCAGGCTCATCGAAGCAGAGTCAGATATATCTTGTTTAGTCTCAGGCAAGTCTGTAAGTAATGGTGTGCTATCAAGTTGCGCCGTCGCTATTCCTGCCAGTTTCAATTGCGCCGCTCTCGGTTTAGATTTACGCGCACCAGGTGTTTTTGCCAACACCAACATTGCCGCCTCAAGGGCAAGTTTAGCAGCGGCCTGCTCACCAGCACGGCGACTACCACCAGTGCCAAAAACCTGAATATCCAGTTTAGGAACCAGACACGCAATCTCAAACTCTTGATTGTGCGCAGCTCCGTGAGTGGCAACAACATTGTACTGAGGCAAAGCGATTTTTTTACTCTGCAAAAATTCCTGCAGCAAAGTCTTAGCATCCTTACCCAAGGTTGTCGGATCAATCGCAATCATTACCGGTGCATAGAGGGCGCGAATCACATCTTTCGCTGCATCAAAACCAGAATCAAGAAAAATTGCTCCGAACAAAGCCTCCAAAGCATCCGCAAGAATTGATGGGCGACGAAAACCGCCGGACTTTAGTTCTCCCTCCCCCAATCTTAAAAATTGGGATAATTCTATTCTTTGTGCGATTTCATAAAGCGACTGCTGCTTGACCAGATTGGCACGAACACGCGATAAGTCACCCTCATCAATATCCGAGAAACTTTCAAACAGCAACGATGCGACAACACAATTCAAAATGGAGTCGCCCAGAAATTCCAATCGCTCATTATGTAAAACGCTGTGACTGCGATGCGTCAAAGCCTGCTGCAATAAAGCCGGATTACAAAACTGGTATCCCAGCCTTTTTTGCAATAGTTGAAGATTCATACGTGTTCTGCTTATTCTGGCTTTTTAGCGGAGACGCCACTTTTTGCCGTTGTACCTTCATATTCCAGCAATAATGTTGCTGGACCAAACAAAGGGATTTTTTTCTGGTAGGAGAAACTTACCTCAATATTCCCATTATCCCGGGTAATCATCAGATCCTTACCCGCGATTGAAGTAATGTAGCCAACTTCTGCCTGTTTATCAAAAGCATTCTGGATCTCATTAACAGTCGTTCCACCTGTTTTAGCAACACCTATCGCTTTTCTTATCGATGTGTACTCAATTACTGTTGGCACTACTTTCATTGCCAGCATCGCAATCAATACAATCACACCCAGAGATAAAATGAGCCCTATCAAAGAAATACCATGCTGCGACTTTAAAGAAAAACGTTGAGCTGTTTGCATAATTTCTCTTTCTTTACATATCCAGTTATTTTAATTAAAGCTACCGATGCGCTTGATATTTCCCAAATTCATCCAGATGAAAAATGCCTTACCAACGATATTCTGATCAGGAACAAATCCCCAGTAGCGACTGTCGAGACTATTGTCGCGATTGTCCCCCATCATGAAATAATGTCCTTCAGGAACCACGCAGGAAAATCCTTCACTATCATAAGTACAATTTTCTCTTTTCGGAAAATTGAAAGGATCCCGGACAAAGGCAGGCGCATGCTCATCATTCAAAATCCGGTGTGATACACCCGTCAGATTTTCTGTATATTGTTTTGAATAATTCAAATGCTCTTCATCAAGGAAATCTGGCATCGTCTGATAGGAAAGCGTTTTACCGTTAATCAAAAGCCGCTTATTTCTATAGATAACTTTATCTCCTGGCACACCAACCACGCGTTTAATATAATCCACCGTCGGATCCACGGGGTATTTAAATACCATAACATCACCACGCTGTGGGTTGCCTACTTCAACAACTTTTTTATTAAGGATAGGCAAACGAATACCATATTCAAACTTATTTACCAGGATCAGGTCGCCAACAAATAAGGTTGGCAACATAGAGCTGGACGGAATTTTAAATGGTTCGTAAAGAAACGAACGGAGAAAAAAAACCAGTGCGATCACAGGAAAGAAACTACCGGAATACTCTATCCATACTGGCTGACGCAATATGCCAGCTTCCAATTCAGCGCGCTTTCCTGACTCAATGCGGATTCCATCTGCTTCCAGCTTTGCTGTTCTCGCATCAAACTCAGCCAACGCTTTATCTGCTGCAAGGCGCCTTTGTTTGGATAAAAAAAACACATCGAGGAACCAGACGATTCCAGTACCTACTGTCAACACAAACAGAATCAGGGCAAAATTCCCTAAAATTGACTGAAAACTCATTTTTCATCCACTTGTAAAATTGCCAAAAACGCTTCTTGAGGAATTTCTACAGAACCGACCTGTTTCATACGTTTTTTACCCGCTTTTTGCTTTTCAAGCAATTTTCGTTTACGACTGATATCTCCACCATAGCACTTCGCCAATACATTTTTGCGCAGTGCTTTCACGTTCTCACGGGAAATAATATTAGAACCGATAGCAGCCTGAATCGCTACATCAAACATTTGCCTTGGAATCAGCTCCCGCATTTTAGCGGCCACAGCACGCCCCCGGAAGTGACTGTTTGATCGATGAACGATAATCGCCAAAGCATCCACTTTTTCGCTGTTAATCAGCATATCCACCTTAACAACATCGGCGGCACGGTTTTCTTTGAATTCATAATCCATGGACGCGTATCCCCGCGACGTCGACTTCAAACGATCAAAAAAATCCAGGACGATTTCCGCCATCGGCATTTCGTACGTCAATTTAACCTGACGACCGTGATAGCTCATATCCAATTGGACACCACGCTTTTGCGTACACAAGGTAATGACCGCACCGACATATTCCTGCGGCATATATAAATTAACCGTGACAATCGGCTCCCGAATTTCCTCAATCTTGGATGGATCAGGCATTTTGGACGGATTATCAACCATCAGAATGGAACCGTCAGCCATGACCACTTCATAGACGACCGTTGGTGCCGTCGTGATCAGATCCATATCAAACTCGCGTTCGAGACGCTCCTGAACGATCTCCATATGCAACAAGCCCAGGAAACCACAACGGAAACCAAAACCGAGCGCCTGTGACACTTCTGGCTCATACATCAAGGCGGCATCATTGAGCTTTAATTTTTCCAGCGAATCACGTAACGCATCGTACTGATTTGCCTCAACAGGGAACAGACCGGCAAAAACTTGTGGCTGAACTTCCTTAAAGCCAGGTAAAGGCTCAGTTGCCGGCTTATTCGCAATCGTAATTGTATCGCCGACCTTTGCTGCTTTCAGCTCTTTAATCCCCGCTATAACGAAGCCCACCTGCCCCGCCGACAATTGATCCCGCGACAATGATTTCGGCGTAAAAACACCTACGCTTTCCACCAAGTGCTGCGCTTCCGTCGCCATAAACAGGATTTTGTCTTTTGGCCGCAAGGTACCATTGACGATTCTGACCAACATGACCACACCAACGTAATTATCAAACCAGGAATCGACGATCAGTGCTTGCAATGGTGCAGCAGGATCACCTTTTGGCGGCGGAACTTTGGAAATCAGAGACTCCAGAACGTCGACAACACCCAGCCCCGTCTTCGCTGAACAATGGACTGCATCAGAAGCATCAATACCAATGACTTCCTCGATTTCAGCGCAAGCGTTATCCGGGTCAGCAGACGGCAGGTCAATTTTATTCAACACAGGAACAACTTCGACCCCCAACTCAATCGCGGTATAGCAGTTTGCAACTGTTTGCGCCTCAACACCTTGGGATGCATCCACCACCAGCAACGCGCCTTCGCAAGCAGACAATGAACGACTGACTTCGTAGCTAAAATCGACGTGCCCTGGCGTATCAATTAAGTTCAGGTTATAGATCTGACCGTCACGGGACTTATAATGCAACGCTGCAGTCTGCGCCTTAATTGTAATTCCGCGCTCGCGCTCAATATCCATAGAATCAAGGACTTGCGCTTCCATTTCGCGATCTGACAAGCCACCACAAATTTGAATAATCCGATCCGCAAGCGTGGACTTGCCGTGATCGATATGGGCGATAATAGAAAAATTCCGGATATTGTTCATTGAAATTACTAATATTTACTGAGGTGAGGCAAAGGGCTAAAAAAAAGCGCTCCAGTCTGGGCAACAGTCCCCAGGCGAGCGCCTTCAGTTCTGGTTTTGCAAACCGCCATTTTACCGGATTTCAAGATTGGTAACTGAGAATTCACATAAAGCGCACGACTAAATACTATAAAAGAGATAAGAAACCGGGAAGATCTGAACTCGCCAGCTGAGGCAACTCCCACTTCTCTTCATAATCAATTTTTGCCAGATATAAACCATCTGGCATAAACGTAGGTGCGGCGATGCTTCGATCTTTGCTTGCAAGGACATCTGCAATCCAGGAAGGCTCACGCTTACCGGTTCCAACAAAAATAAGAGAGCCGACAATATTGCGCACCATATGATGCAAAAAAGCACTTGCTTTCAAAGTAAAAACAATCAACTCTCCTTGCTGCCTGATCCTGATGTCATACATTTGCTTGACCGGAGTCTTCGCCTGACAACCTGATGCACGAAAAGCAGAAAAGTCATGCTCTCCGAGCAAATAGGCAACCGCCTCGCGCATTCTTGTAACATCGAGTGGGCGAAACACCCATCCCGCTCGTCCAGACCACATGGGAGACCGTATTTTACTATTACTTAATACATAGTGATAGGTTCTGGCTCTGGCGCTGAATCTGGCGTGAAAATTATCTTGCGACCCCTCATCCAAAACCAACTCTTTCGCCCACTGTATCGCTATCGTTTCCGGCAAGAAAGCATTCACACCATTGACCCAGGAATAAGGTGCGCGAGCAAGGTTCGTATCAAAGTGCACAATCTGCTCCAAGCCATGCACTCCAGCATCCGTTCTCCCTGCACAGACGGTATCAACCGTTACCCCGCAAAATTGAAACAACGCCCCTTCTAAGACGTCCTGTATGGTCTCACCAGACGGTTGCGTCTGCCAACCATGCCAACCACTTCCGTCGTACTGCACTCCCAACACAAGACGTTTCACAACAAATCACCATTCAAAATAAAAACGGGCGCAAGCAATCGCTGCGCCCGCAAAAAAAAACTCAAGAGAAGATTATGCCATTTGAGCCAACATAGCGCTTGCACGCTCTTTCTGAGATGTAGTACCACCTTTCAACACTTCATCAAGCAACTCTCTGGCACCATCTTTATCTCCAATCTCATGATAGGCAACCGCCAAATCAAGCTTGGTAGACATTTCAGCGTTTTCCTCAATCTGCTCCTCAACAACAGCTGGAGCCAATTCAACCTCTGCAGATTTATGCGCATCGTCGGATGGCAAATCAAGATCGATTCCCGACAAATCAAATTCAAATGCAGATCCATGGTCTTGCTCAGCAGTCTCAGAGGTCTCAGCGACAGCCTCCGCAACTAGGTCCACATGTTCATCAGCGACCGGCGCATCAAGTAAACCATGCTCAACCGGAGCAGCTTCAATTGCAGGCACATCAAAGTCCAATGAGGCAAAGTCAAGATCAGCAGCCACATCACTAGCAATCTCTTGATCCGCTCCAGACTCAGCTACTGCAGCGACCTCTTCCACAACAGGCTTATTATCGCCAAAATCAAAATCAATACTACCAAAGTCCACGTCAGGCACTTGCTCATCAACAGTTGCTACAGGCGCAACTGGCAGAGCCTCTGGAATCTGAGGTACATCTGCCTCGCTTAAACCCAGGTCAAAATCAAGACTAGCTGCATGATCAGCATCAATGTCCGACACAACATCTTTCCCGGCTTCTGACGTTGCAGCCTGTCCATGTGATGCCGTGTCTATAATACTGATGGCATCCAGCATATCTCTGGATAAGGAATTTGCCAGCAAAGCATCAGGATCAAGATCCTCCAACGGCTGCGTTGTCGCCCCCAAACCACCTTGCACACTGGCTTCTGGAATAGCTTTGCCACCCGCATACAAAGGGTTACCTGGTTCCAGCGCAATACCCATCGACGCTGCCTGCGCCCATTCTTCACCTTCTCCACCGGTCATGCCGTACAGCTCACTCGCCAATCGCTCAAACAACTTAGTGTCTTTTCTGGAAGAATAAATCTCCAGTAATTTAACTCTGACAGCATGGCGGTCAGGCTGAGTTCGCAGTGCTTCTTTTAAAATTTCTTCCGCCTGAGAATCGCGTCCGTAAGCAATATAGACATCGGCCTCGGCAACAGGATCAACCTCATTCGCATCCAACTGACTGGCGGATGGAGCAAAATTTGAATTAAAGACACTATTATTTGTATCGACGCTCTGACCTCCCGTCGAACCAAACATGGAGTTTGCCTTCATGCTGGAACCAGTCAGGATACTGTCTTCAAACTGTTGTGCCTTTTTCTTTTTATTGTTAAACCACAAACCAGCACCAGCAAGAAGCGCCAAGGCTACAGCGCCACCTGGAAGCAAGAAATCAGAAATACTTTCAAAGAAGCTCGGTTCTGGCGGAGGTGGCGGAGGTGCAACAGGCTTACGTCTGGCAGGCTTGTTCGCCGCAGTAGTCACGCTCGCAGGAGATGCATCAACAACGGATGCCGGAGCTGAGGCAACATCAGCACGCTCAGGTGACGACACCGCATTTGATGCTACTTCCGTTTTCCCTACCGTTGCAACAGTTGCACTTGCAGGCGCGGATTTCTGCTCAGCTTTTGCCTTTGCATTTAACTCAAGCTCTTTTGCAGCAAGATCTTTGTTCTTTACATCAAGCAGTCGCTGCAAATCGCTGACATTCTTTTCCAATTCTTTCAAGCGGCCAGCAGCCTCTGCGGCCGCCTTATTTTTTGCCAGCTTATCCTCTTCAGACAAACCTTTACCATCACTGGTTTTGGTCGCAGCATTAGCTGATTTTGACAGTTTTAACTTATCAGCAGACTCGCTGGTAGCTGAGGGAGTCTCTTTAACCTTTGCCGTGATAGTCCCGCTTGCCGTTTGCTTTGCGGCCTGTCCTTTTTCCGCAGGAGCACGATCAACATGATCCGCAAGTTTATTGCGATACGCATTGAAGTCAGCAGCATGAGCCAATACGACAGAATGCGCGCCAGACGCATTTCCGGCACTCGCCTGTATGGCATCGCTATCCGGTATCGATAAAATCTGACCAGCTTTCAGGCGATTCATATTCTGACCGACGAACGCTTGTGGATTAGCCTTGTACAGGCTCACCAACATCTGATCCAGAGACACCCCTTCAGAGCGGTAGGCCGAAGCAACCTTCATCAGTGTGTCGCCTTTTTTTACAGCATAATCACCCGCCTTGGTTTGCGCTTGGGCAGGTGCCACCCCCTCTTTTACCTGCACAGATGACTTCGGATTCACGGCAGCGGTCGCCTGCGCCGGAACACGGGTTGCGACCTCAGAAGTCGTTCCAGCTTGTCGCTTATTTGCGACAACCGTTGGATTTGCTAACTGAGGGGACTGACTGCTTCTCAATTCCGCAGGATCAAGCAGGAATGTGTACTCTCGAAGCAACTTCCCGTTGGAAGAATTCATTTCCAGCAACATATCAACAAACGGCTCATTCATCGCTTGCGAAGACGTCACCTTGATCACATAACCAGAACCACGCTGCTCTACGGCAAAACGCAAAGACAACAGTGCCGCATTAAAATCGATATTTGCCTGACGAAACGCTTCAGCGGAAGCCAATTTAGGCACCAGCGAGCCAATTTCATCCTTACTAGGCGAGGTAAGTTCAATTTCTGCGCGGAGTGGCTGCCCCAGAGAAGACAACACTGTCAGACGCCCCATACCTGTCGCATTTGCCTGCGACATTAACAGCAAGCTCGACGTTACCGCAATGCTCAAGACTTTGCGTCCCAGGGAAGTCACAGATGTTCTTTTTTGTTTATGCATTTTGTCAGACATATTGGGAATTTGGCGAACAAAGTCCGCTGGGATAGGCTTAATAAATTGCCGGGCTAAGCGTCATATTGTTTCACGATAACATTACCAACTTAGCGGTGCAAGCTTAACCCGATTTGCAAGCATGGTAAATACAAGAAGAAGAGAATGAGGGCACGATTTGTCAATATCGTTGCTGTCATTTAACAATGCAAGTAACTTAGGGGGGTATTTTGTAATTATTTGTAAGCAAAAAAAAGGGGGAAGGCATTTGCCCTCCCCTTTTGCAACATCAGACCGATATCAGTCAATCAGAATACGCAACATCCGGCGCAGAGGCTCTGCAGCACCCCATAAAAGCTGATCACCAACAGTAAATGCTCCAACATACTCCGGTCCCATCGCGAGCTTACGAATGCGCCCAACAGGGATCGTCATCGTTCCCGTTACAGCAACTGGCGTCAAATCACGAACACTGGCTTCGCGTGTATTTGGCACCACTTTCACCCATTCGTTATCGGCCGCGATCATCGCCTCAATGTCCGCAACTGGAACATCTTTTTTCAACTTGAATGTCAGCGCCTGACTATGACAGCGCATTGCACCGATACGGATGCAGAAGCCATCCACCGGAACCGCAGCAGTACCGTAACCTTCGCCCTGACCAAGTATCTTATTCGTCTCAGCCATGCCCTTCCACTCTTCCTTAGACATACCATCACCGAGGTCTTTGTCGATCCATGGGATCAGGGAACCGCCCAATGGCACACCGAAATTGGCAGTCTCAGCAGCAGACAGCGAACGTTGTTTTGCAATGACCTTACGATCAATTTCCAGAATTGCGCTCTTAGGATCATCCAACAGATCTCTTACTTCGGCATTCAAGGTTCCGTACTGCGTCAGCAATTCACGCATATGCTGAGCACCACCGCCAGATGCAGCCTGGTAAGTCTGAGTGCTCATCCAGTCAACCAGACCCGCTTTATACAAAGCACCAACACCCATCAACATGCAACTTACGGTGCAGTTGCCGCCGATCCAGTTTTTCTGGCCTTTTGCCAGCGCATCTTTAATCACTGGTAAATTGACCGGATCCAGCACGATCACGGCATCATCATTCATACGCAAGCTCGACGCAGCGTCAATCCAATGACCATTCCAACCGGCAGCACGCAATTTCGGGAAAACTTCGTTCGTGTAATCACCACCCTGGCAGGTAATAATAATTTCGCACTTCTTCAATGCGTCAATATCATTTGCGTCTTTCAGCGTCTTCTCGTTTTTTGCCATCGCAGGCGCCGTACCGCCTGTATTCGATGTTGAAAAGAATACTGGTTCTATATGAGCGAAATCGCCTTCTTCCTGCATACGCTGCATCAGAACCGATCCCACCATCCCACGCCAACCTACCAAACCCACCAGTTTCATCATTTTTCCCTAAAAATGCAGGACGTCCCTGCCCATCAATAAAAACCTTAACTCGCCAACGCATTCACCACAGCGCGCCCCATCTCCGCAGTACCAACTTTGGTTGTACCCGCTTCGTAAATATCCGGTGTGCGCAAGCCCTGAGCCAGTACCTTCTTCACCGCATTTTCGATACGATCTGCCTGCTCTGCTTTATTCAGAGAGTAGCGCAACATCATCGCTGCAGACAGAATGGTCGCCAGCGGATTTGCCACGCCTTTGCCAGCGATATCCGGTGCAGACCCATGTGAAGGCTCATACAAGCCCTTGTTATTCGCGTCCAGCGAAGCCGATGGCAGCATGCCGATAGAACCAGTCAGCATCGCCGCGGCATCAGACAAAATATCGCCGAACATATTACCGGTCACGATCACGTCGAACTTCTTAGGCGCGCGCACTAATTGCATCGCCGCGTTATCAACATACATGTGATCCAGCGCGACATCCGGGTATTCTTTATGCACATCGGTTACGATGTCCTTCCAAAATTGGAAAGTTTCAAGCACGTTTGCCTTATCAACACTGGTCAGGCGCTTGTCACGCTTTTGTGCAGCCTGAAATGCGACGTGGGCAATACGACGGATTTCCGTTTCAGCATAACGCATGGTATCGAAGCCCTCGCGCTCACCTTTGAACGGGCCATCAGGACAAACACGCACGCCGCGCGGCTGACCGAAATAAATGTCGCCAGTCAATTCACGGATAATCAGAATATCCAGACCCGACACGACTTCCGGCTTCAGCGTCGAAGCGCCCGCCAACTCAGGATACAAAATCGCCGGGCGCAAATTAGCAAATAACTTCAGGTTTTTACGCAAGCCCAGAATCGCTTGCTCGGGACGCAAAGCGCGTTCCAGCGTATCGTATTTCCAATCACCGACAGAACCAAACAATACCGCATCGGCTTCTTGCGCCAGCTTCAAGGTCGCATCCGGCAACGGATGACCTGAGGTTTCATAACCTGCACCACCAACTGGTGCCGTTTCCATTTCAAATTGCTCGCCCAGCGCATTCAGAACTTGTACTGCCTGTTCAACGATTTCCGGGCCTATGCCATCACCTGGCAAAATTGCTATCTTCATTTTTTCTGTTCTTTATTAAATCGTATTCGCCAACCACGGTTGCGCGGCGATGTGACGTTCTTCAAACGCACGAATTTTGTCTGCCTGACGCAATGTCAGACCAATATCATCCAAGCCATTGATCAGACAATATTTGCGAAATGCATCAATTTCAAACGGATAACTGACACTGCCGTTCGATGTCGTGACCATTTGCTTTTCGAGATCAATCACCAGACGGAAACCTGGAAAAGCTTTAACCTCGTTAAATAAATGATCGACTTGCGTCTCACTCAGAACGATAGGCAGCAGCCCATTTTTGTAGCAGTTATTGAAGAAAATGTCGGCAAAACTCGGAGCGATAATTGCGCGAAAACCATATTGCTCCAACGCCCACGGCGCATGCTCCCGTGAAGAGCCGCAGCCAAAATTTTTGCGTGCCAACAGGATTGAAGCACCTTGATAGCGCGCCTGATTCAACACGAAATCCGGATTCAGCGGGCGAGCACTATTATCCATACCAGGCTCGCCATGATCCAGATAACGCCACTCATCAAACAAATTCGGGCCGAAACCAGTACGCTGTATCGACTTCAGAAACTGCTTAGGAATGATGGCATCGGTATCTACATTCGCCCGATCCATAGGCGCTACGACGCCATCCAGTAAAGTAAATTTTTCCATATAACGGCTTATTTTTTCCCTGCGCCTTCAACAACCTCACCGGCTTTTTTGACATCTTTACCGATACCCTGCACGGTATTGCAAGCGGACAAAGTCAATACACAAGCCACACAAGACAAAATAAAGAAGATTTTTTTCATGATGATTCCTTTTGCAAATGTTTATGACAAGCGACGTACGTCAACAAAATGACCTTCAATTCCTGCAGCAGCAGCCATCGCCGGAGACACAAGATGAGTGCGCCCACCCTGCCCCTGACGCCCCTCAAAATTACGATTGGATGTAGATGCACAGCGTTCGCCCGGTTCCAGGCGGTCTGCATTCATCGCCAGACACATAGAGCAACCTGGCTCACGCCATTCAAAACCGGCATCACGGAAAATTTTATCCAGACCTTCGCGTTCAGCCTGCTCTTTGACCAGACCAGAGCCCGGTACAACCAAGGCCAGCTTCACGTTTGAGGCGCGGAATTTGCCACGCACTACGGCAGCGGCGGCACGCAAATCCTCAATCCGCGAATTCGTACACGAACCGATAAAAACCTTGTCGATGCGAATGTCAGCAATGGCCGTATTTGGTTTCAATTCCATATAAGCCAGCGCTTTTTCAATCGCATCGCGCTTGACTGCATCTCTTTCCTGATCCGGATCGGGAACGCGGCTATCAATCGCCACCACCATTTCCGGCGAAGTACCCCAGGTTACCTGCGGCTTGATTTCTGCCGCATTCAAGGTCACCACCAAATCAAACTTTGCGCCAGCATCTGAATGTAAGGTTTTCCAGTATTCAACGGCACGATCCCAATGCGGACCCACCGGTGAAAATGGACGGCCTTTGACATAATCAATCGTGGTCTGATCGACCGCCACCATACCGGCGCGGGCACCTGCCTCAATCGCCATATTGCAAACAGTCATCCGACCTTCCATCGATAAGCTGCGTATCGTCGAGCCAGCAAATTCAATTGCGTAACCAGTACCGCCAGCGGTGCCTATTTTGCCGATAATCGCCAGCACTACATCTTTTGCAGTCACGCCGGCAGGCAAAGCACCATCCACTTGTACCAGCATGGCTTTGGATTTTTTCGCGATCAGTGTTTGCGTTGCGAGTACGTGTTCCACCTCAGAAGTGCCAATACCGTGCGCCAGACAGGCAAACGCGCCGTGCGTCGAGGTGTGAGAATCCCCACACACAACGGTCATGCCTGGCAAGGTGGCACCTTGTTCAGGGCCGATAACGTGGACGATACCCTGACGCTTATCCGCCATACTGAAATACGTCAAACCATATTGTTTCGCATTTTTATCCAGCGTTTCGACTTGCAAACGGGACGTAGGGTCATCAATGCCATTGATGCGATTCGTGGTCGGCACATTGTGATCGGCGACCACCAGATTTGCTGCATTACGCCAAGGTTGGCGTCCGGCGATCTTTAAGCCTTCAAACGCCTGCGGGCTCGTGACTTCGTGTAGCAAATGACGGTCAATATACAGAATGGCTGTGCCGTCGTCTTCGGAGTGAACTACATGAGATTCCCACAATTTGTCGTAAAGCGTTTTGAGCATAATCTGAAGCCTGAAGAAGTCGTGATGAATTTGAACAGCGAAACCGCATTGGGTCTGTTTTTTGCATTTGATTATGCCACAATTGTGCTATGCAAAACCACGCTGAAAGCCAAAAATGGAATTCCAAATCAGTAGAAAAGTCTGAAATTTAAAAAAATTCCCGAATTTTCATCTGCATGGAAAGGAATTTTCACAGAATAACCAATATTTATTCCGTCACGAATAAAATGGCAAGGGAGTAGAAACGGGGGTGACAGCACCCGTGGGAAGCCCCAATATACTCCCCCCAGTATATCCAGAGACCCAGTCTTTACGCGGAGACAAAGGCAAAAAGACCGGATACTCCCCCAAATACTAAATTTGCGGTGACTTTAAGGCAGGCTGTGAGAATGTCTGCTTGGTTTAACGCGCAAAAAAGTCCGGGCTGACCACATCACCACATTGCGCCCGGTGACGCAGCGCATGATCCATCAGCACCAAGGCCAGCATCGCTTCGGCAATCGGCGTCGCACGGATACCGACACAGGGGTCATGCCGACCGAAAGTTTCCACCATCACGGGTTTGCCGTCTTTATCAATCGACTGGCGCGGGGTACGAATTGATGAGGTCGGCTTAATCGCTATCGACACCGTAATATCTTGCCCGGTAGAGATGCCGCCCAGAATTCCGCCAGCATTGTTACCGACAAAACCTTGCGGTGTGATTTCATCGCCATGCACAGAACCACGCTGTGCAACCGATTGAAAACCGGCGCCGATTTCCACCCCTTTCACCGCATTAATCCCCATCATGGCAAAGGCAATATCGGCATCGAGTTTGTCGTAAATAGGCTCACCCAGTCCCACCGGCACGTTGGTCGCTACCACATCGATTTTCGCTCCGATGGAGTCGCCGTCTTTACGCAGGTCATCCATGTAGTTTTCCAGTTGCGCAATCAATGCGGCATCGGCGGTCGGCGCGAAAAAAGGATTTTCCGCCGCATGCGTCCACGACTGAAAGGGAATCGCAATCTCGCCTAGCTGGCTCATGCCGCCTTTAAATTCCGTACCAAATTTTTGCTTCAGCCACTTTTTTGCAATCGCCGCAGCACCAACCACCGGCGCCGTCAGACGTGCCGACGAACGGCCGCCGCCACGCGGATCACGAATGCCATATTTGCTCCAGTAGGTGAAATCGGCATGTCCAGGACGAAAGGTTTCAGTGATATTGCCATAATCTTTGCTACGTTGATCCTGATTACGAATCAGCAATGCGATCGGTGTTCCGGTGGTTTTACCCTGATAAACACCGGACAGTATCTCTACCGTGTCAGGCTCCTGGCGCTGAGTAACGTGGCGAGATGTTCCGGGTTTGCGACGATCCAGTTCAGGCTGAATATCGGCCTCAGATAAATCCATACCAGGCGGGCATCCGTCAATCACACAACCGATCGCAGGACCATGAGATTCACCAAATGTAGTAACAGTAAACAGCGTTCCAAAAGTGTTGCCAGACATAATATTTTGCGAGAGAAGTTAAAAACAGAATTTAAATCATTCTAACAGCTTAATGCGGGCTTGCCGCCCGTGTACGCACCACATCCGCGCTTGCTTTGCACTGAAAAGCAGGCATTTGATGTTTTCCACACCAATAATGCTTTTTTATTGATAAAGAAAAGGCCGGAGGCTTGGCTTAGGTGATTTTTAATGTCATAGTTCGAGCAGAAGACAAAATCACGCAATCTGAGTATAAAGATATGCAACGCATGGAGCCGCATTTCCGATGATTTCACCGACTCACCCTGCCGAAGATAACCTGATTTTCCTTGATGAACACGATCAGGAGCCATCCCCGGCAGAACCTAAAGCGCGCTCCAGCTGGAGGATCATGATCATCGACGATGATCCTGACGTTCATTCAGCAACAACGTTCGCGCTTGGCAGCCTCGAAATACAGCACAGGCCGTTGAGTTTTCTCCATGCCTATTCAGCCTCGGAAGCGCGAGCCATACTGGAGACAGAATCCGATATCGCTATCATTTTGCTCGACGTCGTGATGGAGCAGGAAGATGCCGGCTTGCAACTCGTTAATTACATCCGCAAATCACTGAAACTGAGCGATGTCCGTATTATTCTGAGAACCGGGCAACCTGGCTATGCTCCTGAGATCGATGCGATCCGGGATTACGATATCAACGATTACAAAACCAAGTCTGAACTGACCCGCACCAAGCTTTATACAGCAGTGACATCGGCCATCCGCTCGTACGAGCAGATCTGCGACATCAACGCCAGCCGGCACGGACTTGAGAATGTCATCAATGCCAGCACTGAATTAATGGCACTGCATGGATTGTCGCATTTTGCCGAGGGTGTACTCACGCAGATCAATCATTTGCTGGGCATCAGTGCAGAGGGTTTTATCTGCGCACGGCAAAACCCGCTCGTTAAAGACGAGCACGCCAATGATCTGCACATCGTCGCCGCCACAAAAGCTTTTTCTGACCTGCTGGGACAACCGATTTCGGCGATCAGACAAACAAAAGCGATCGACGTCATCACAAAATCGCTTGCGGAAGGACAAAGCATATACGGCAATGATGCGACCGTACTCCGTTTCAATAATCCGGCAAGAAAAGACTTTACGCTGTACCTTGAAAACGGCTTGCGTCTGAATGAAATGGATAAGCGCCTGCTGGAAGTATTTTGCAGCAATGTTTCAGTAGGACTGGACAATGTAGTATTAACGTCGCGCCTGCACAATTACGCCTTCTATGATGTGCTGACAGGTCTGTCAAATCGCTTAAAATTACTCCAGACACTCAATGAAATTATTGCCTCGCCGCTCAAAAATCACAGCACGCTGTCGCTGATCGATATTGATCATTTCGCCGAAACCAACGATGCGCTGGGCCATCATTTCGGAGATCTGCTGCTGTACTCCGTTGCGCAGCGTCTGAGCAATCATTTCGGTTGTGAATGTAAGTTAGCCAGAGTCGGCAGTGACACGTTCGCTCTGGTCGGCGACCAAAAACTAGTTTGCCCTGAAAATATTCTGGCGCTATTTACCAAGCCGTTTGACGTTGATAATCAGGAAGTGCAACTTTCCGCCACAATCGGCTTGATTAAACTTGATGAATACGATGGCGACGGCTCTGAGGCATTAAAAGACACCAACATCGCACTGAAACGTGCAAAGACGCATCAGCGTGGCGGTTACGAATATTTCACCAGAAGTATGGGCGTTGAAATTCGTGAACGCGTACTTTTAATGCATGCCTTGCGCGCCGCATTTGAGCATCAACGCTTATTTGTCGTCTATCAACCGCAGATCGATATACGAAGCGGCAAAATTCTTGGCGCCGAAGCTTTGTTACGCTGGAGAACGGATGATGGGAAGTTTATCCCACCCGATCAATTCATCCCGATTGCAGAATATTCTGGCCTGATCGTCGATATCGGCGAATGGGTGCTGCGCAGCGCCTGCCATGAACTAGTGTACCTGCGCGGCTTGGGCTATACCGAATTCCAAATGGCAGTCAACGTTTCTCAGGTACAGTTCTCTCACCCTCTGTTCCTGCAAACACTCAACAAAGCGCTTGAAGACACCAAAGCACCGCCACAATTCGTCGAACTTGAAATCACCGAGTCGATGGCGATGAAAGACCCGGAATTGCTGATTAAAACGCTGCGTCAGATTAAGCAACTTGGCGTCAGTATTTCAATTGATGATTTCGGTACAGGATTCTCTTCATTAAGTCACTTGCAAAAACTCGATATCGATAAACTCAAAATCGACAGAGCCTTTGTCAATGACATTCAGGAAAACGCGAGCGAAGGCAGCATCGCAAAAATGATCGTTCAGCTCGGTCAGAATCTTGGACTGGCTGTCATTGCTGAAGGCGTGGAAAATCAGATGCAGGCGGATACCTTACTGTCTTACGGCTGCAATCTGGCACAGGGCTATTTTTACGCAAAACCTCTGACGCGCGGCGATCTTCACGCATGGCTGGAAAACAGACCATCGCACTGAGCATTCTGGCGCTAAGTTCACATAGAAAAAACCAGGAAAGACGACACACTACACAATTGTGTCGTCTTTTTTTCATTCTGCCCCTCGTTTCTGACGGACTATCGCATACCGATGGCGTGTTGGCGTCATTTTTGTCAAAGTCTGACCATCAACAAGAAAACGCCTCTGCATTGAAATACATGTTGGGCGCAACGGCACAGAGCAACAGACAGGGAGATCATCCATGAATCCAACAACGACACAAACCATTAAAGACCTGATCAGCGAATTCAGTAACTGGCTGAGTAAGCGTTTCGATCAGACTGCGGCATGGGTAACCAAATTATCCTGGTGGAAGTTTTTACTGTTCGCCGCTATCACCATGCTCGCAGGGGCAATACTGCAAGACATGCTGTTTACGTCGGAAGAAAGTGTTGTCGTCACAAAAAACGTTCCATCAAAAAAAGCAAACAAGAAAGCCCAGGTCATTGACAACGATACCAGCATAGAAATCGACGACACCGGGATCCGCATCCGCAAGGCCAATTCGAATGGCAAAGGCAAGCAAATCGAAATTGATGAAAATGGCATCCGCACAAAAAGTGATATCGATTTAACGTCGGGCGGTAACACATCACCGACGCCCGAGGCTCCGGGCGTTCCTGCCACCGCGGCCAGCCCTGCAACGCCCGCAGTACCAGCAACACCGGCAACACCTGCTGTAACTGAGAAAACAAGCCCGACGACAGAAGATATACACATAAAACTTCCTCCCGAAGTCGCCAAAGAAATCAGTGAAGATATCAATAATGCAGTGGCAGATGCGGCCGATGAAGAAGTGCGCAGCTACAAAAAAACATCATCGAAATGGTTTGTTAATTTTGTTCTGCTTCTGGTATTCGGGCTTTTCGGCATGAAAATACTGATGGGCGGCAAAGTCAGAGCTGAAGAAAAAGCGGAAGAAGCCGGTCTCGCAGCAGAAAGAGAATCCTTACTGCGTCAGGTCAGCGAAGCCAAGATGCAAATGATGCAGGCACAGGTAGAGCCACATTTTCTGTTCAACACACTGGCGTCTGTCGAGCACTTGATTGAAACCGACCCACCTCGCGCAGCAGCGATGCAACGCAGTCTGATCAGCTATCTGCGCGCTGTCTTGCCGCAGATGCGCGAGAACGCATCCACGACGAATCTGGGACGCGAAGCCGACATGATCAAAGCTTATCTCGATCTGCTGAAAATGCGGATGGAGGAAAGACTCAACGTCGACTTTGTTATGCCGGAAGGCTTACGCAGCGCATCTTTCCCTCCGATGATGCTGCAATCGCTGGTAGAAAATGCGATTAAACATGGTCTCGAATGTAAAGCCGAAGGTGGCACAATTAAATTCAGAGTCGAGGTCGCTCACAACAAGTTGCGCGTTTCCGTCACCGATGATGGCCTGGGATTTGGTGCAATGCCAAGCAACGGAACAGGACTTGGTCTGCAAAATATACGTGAACGCCTGAAACTGATTTACAAAGAAAAAGGACAAATGATCATTACACCGAATCAACCCAGCGGTGTTTGCGTTACCATAGAAATTCCTTACGAATTAGCCAATTAATAATCATGATGCCAACCGCAATCCTTGCAGATGATGAACGACTGATGCGCGAGCAGCTAAGGTCACGCCTTGAACAAGTGTGGCCAGAACTGCAAATTCTGGACGAAGCAAAAAATGGAGAAGAAGCAATACAACTGGTTGAAAAACACCAGCCTGATCTGATTTTCCTCGACATACGAATGCCAATCAAAACAGGACTTGAGGCGGCAAAAGAAATCGGCAACAAAGCTCACATCGTATTCATTACCGCCTACGATCAGTACGCGATTCAGGCCTTCGATCATGGCGCGGTAGACTACGTATTGAAGCCAGCAGATGTGGAGCGGCTCAGTAAAACCGTAGAGCGCCTGAAATCAAGATTAAAGGCCCATGATCAGCCGGCAGACATGAGCAATATGTTGTCGCAACTGGCAAAACAAATGGGCATGTCGAAACCCAACTATCTACAATGGATACAAGCATCCATCGGACAAGAGTTACGCTTAATTCCGGTTGAAGAAATACTCTTTTTTCAGTCAGACGAAAAATACACGCGAGTACAAACGGCAAATTATGAAGCCCTGATCCGTAAACCCGTCCGTGATTTATCGGAAGAACTGGATCCGGCTTTATTCTGGCAAATCCACCGTTCGACACTGGTCAACGCAAAAGCAATTTCCGGCGTAGTCAGGGACTTGCGCGGCCGCCATCTGGTACAAGTCAAGGGTCTGACAGAAAAACTGGAAGTCAGCAGAAGCTTCGTCCACTTATTTAAACAGATGTAAAAAATCTACACAGATTCACCACCATCAATAAAAAAGCGCCAGATTGACTGGCGCTTTTTTTATATCGTTGAATACCAACGTCAGTTATAAGATTTTCGTTCCTACCCACCACGCAACCGAAGCGACAAAAGCCGACGCTGGGATAGTTAATACCCACGCCCATACGATGTTGCCGGCAACACCCCAGCGCACGGCGGACATTTTTTGCGCGGAACCAACACCGACAATCGCCCCCGTAATTGTATGCGTCGTCGAAACAGGGATACCCAGCGCTGTCGCAATAAATAAGGTAATCGCACCACCAGTCTCTGCGCAAAAACCGCCAACTGGTTTGAGCTTGGTAATTTTTTGCCCCATCGTTTTTACAATACGCCAGCCACCAAATAAGGTGCCAAGACCGATCGCGGTATAACAGGACAAAATGACCCACCATGGCGGCATAGCGTCATGGGTGCTTGAATATCCACCGGCAATCAGCAACATCCAGATGATGCCCATGGTTTTCTGTGCGTCGTTACCACCATGTCCAAGGCTATACATAGAAGCGGAGATCAATTGCAAACGCCGGAACCATTTATCGACTTTCATCGGCGTTGAACGAACAAACAGCCAAGACACCAGCAACATCATCAGAGAGCCGAGTATGAATCCGAGTAAAGGCGAAACAATGATAAAAGCGATCGTTTTAATCAATCCGGCCGACACCAACGCAGTCGTACCTGACTTAGCAACTGCGGCGCCGACTAAGCCGCCAATCAACGCATGCGATGAAGAGGACGGAATACCAAAATACCAGGTCACGAGATTCCAGAACACCGCTCCTACCAGTGCGCCAAAAATAACATAATGATCAATTGCCCAGGGCTGTATCGTTCCTTTGCCAATCGTAGCCGCCACCGTCAACGGAAACACGGTCACCGCCAGAACATTGAAGAACGCGGCCATCGCCACCGCCTGCTGAGGCTTTAATACTCCGGTAGAAACAACGGTCGCAATCGCATTGGCTGCGTCGTGAAAGCCGTTCATAAAATCAAATAGCAATGCCAGCACAACCAAAGCTGCGACGACATAAATGCTGATTTGTAAAGTCTGCATGAAATTTACTCTGCTTTATACAGCTCCCGATTCTCCGGGAGCCAGGTTATTCATTTGAGAGAGTGAAGTAGACAGATCCGGCTCAGAATACTGGCCGGATCAATATCTACTGTTAAGCGTTTTCGACGATGATGCCTTCGATAATATTCGCGACATCTTCACAACGATCGGTAACAGTTTCCAGAATTTCGTAAATTGCTTTCAATTTAATCAGATTGCGAACATCCGGCTCATCGCGGAACAGCTTCGACATCGCAGCACGCATTACGTGATCAGCATCCGATTCCAGACGATCAATCTCTTCACAAATCGTCAGAATCTCGCGTGAATTATTCATGTTATGCAACAAGGCAACGGCCGCTTTAACCTTTTCCGCACAGGCCAGGCACAACTCAGCCAGTCGCTTTGCTTCAGGTGTAATTTCACGGATATCGTAGAGCGAAATGGTCTGCGCAGCGTCTTCCTGCAAATCAAGTATGTCATCCATACGCGTAATCAGCTTATGAATATCATCGCGGTCAAGTGGCGTAATAAACGTTTTATGCAGCAACTCTATTGTATTGTGAGTCACTGTATCTGCTTGCTTTTCGATGCTCTCGATCGCATGCACCCTGCTTTCAAGATCATCAAAATTGGTCATCAAGGCAAGCATTTCTTTTGATCCTTTAACACACAGATCTGCATGCTGATTAAATAATTCAAAGAATTTGCCTTCCGTAGGCATCAGGCGTCCAAACATTTTTTTCTCACTGAAATTTGAAACAAATTGGAATATTTTTGTCAGGGCACAAGCTAATTACACCTGACAAACTGAAGAAAGACATTTAGTGAAATGTACTCACTGGGTAAAAATTATTCTGCATTACTCATTATCGCCATACACCGACAACGAACCGACGTAATTATCAAACTTGGTATATTCACCAAGGAAAGTCAGTCGCACGCTGCCAATTGGACCGTTACGCTGCTTACCGATAATAATTTCGGCAGTACCTTTATCGGGAGAGTCTGGGTTGTAAACCTGATCCCGGTAAATAAACATAATCACGTCGGCATCCTGTTCAATCGCTCCCGACTCACGCAAATCTGACATCACAGGCCGCTTATTCGGGCGCTGCTCCAGCGAACGATTTAACTGAGAAAGTGCAATGACCGGACAATTTAACTCTTTTGCGAGGCCTTTAAGATTTCGTGAAATCTCTGAAATTTCGGTTGCCCTGTTTTCACCCGCAGAATTCGCCGACATCAACTGCAGGTAATCGACGATAATCAAACCAAGCTTGCCACACTGACGGGCCAAACGTCGCGAACGCGCACGCAATTCGATAGAACTCAGCGCCGGAGTTTCATCTATGTATAACTGCGCGTCATTCATTTTTTGAATGGCATGCGTCAACCGAGGCCAATCTTCGTCGCTCAACTTACCAACGCGCAAACGGCTCTGATCCAGTCGCCCAACAGAACCAAGCATACGCATCGCTAACTGTGCGCCGCCCATCTCCATTGAAAACACCGCCACCGGCAGGCCGCTGTCAATTGCGACGTTTTCGCCGATATTGAGTGAAAACGCCGTTTTACCCATAGATGGACGACCAGCAACGATAATCAGATCGCCTGGCTGCAAACCAGAAGTCATCTTATCCAGATCAACGAATCCAGTTGGAACACCGGTGATATCGTTCTGGTTATCACGGTTGTATAACTCATCGATACGTTCTACAACCTGCGTCAACAAAGGCTGAATTGCCTGAAAACCCTGCGCTCCGCGCGCCCCCTCTTCAGCAATCGCAAAAATTTTGGACTCTGCCTCATCCAGCATTTGCTTGACTTCTTTACCCTGAGGGTTGAAAGCACTGCCAGCAATTTCATCTGAAACCGTGATCAGTTTGCGCAACACACCACGATCGCGGACAATTTCAGCGTAGCGGCGAATATTTGCAGCCGAAGGTGTGTTTTGCGCCAGCGCATTCAGGTAAGTCAAACCACCTGCGTCTTCGGCCTTTCCCATGCCATTCAAGGCCTCGTAAACAGTAATGACGTCTGCTGGCCTTGAAGAATTAATCAGTTTTACAATGCACTGAAAAATAATTCTGTGATCATAACGATAAAAATCTTCCTCGCCGATAAAGTCGGCAATACGATCCCAAGCGGCGTTATCGAGCAAGAGGCCACCAAGGACAGATTGCTCTGCCTCAATGGAATGGGGGGGGACGCGAATCGCATCAAGTTGTGGATCAGTAGCGGCTTTCATGGCGCGCATTATACCTGCTAAATCAAATTACAAATAACGACTAAAGGCGACAAAGTACGGTGTGAACAATAAACATCAATAAACAAAATTGTTTATATAATTTTACGCTTACCATAAAAAAAGCCGGGGAAACCCCGGCTTTTTTTATATCTAGCTGACAGCTAATTATGCGTGTTCACCAACAACTGATACATTCACGTTAACTACAACGTCAGTATGCAGTGCAACGGAAACAGCGTGATCACCTGCCGTTTTCAACGGACCTTGTGGCAGACGAACTTGTGCTTTTTCAACAGTGAAACCAACTTTAGCCAACGCTTCAGCGATGTCAAAATTAGTTACTGAGCCGAACAAACGACCATCAACACCAGATTTTTGTGAAATCTGAACTGTAGAACCTTCCAGTTTCTCGCCTTGAGCCTGAGCTACAGCCAATTTTGCTGCTGCTGCTTTTTCCAGCTCAGCACGTTTCGCTTCAAATTCAGCGATTGCGGCTGCAGTCGCACGGCGAGCCATGCGTTGTGGAATCAAAAAGTTACGTGCATAACCATCTTTAACACGAACTACATCACCAAGATTGCCGAGATTAACGACTTTATCCATCAGAATAACTTGCATATTTTTCTCCTAATACCTGTCGTCAATTACGCTGTGTGCAGATCAGTGTAAGGCAACAACGCTAAGTAGCGTGCGCGCTTGATCGCTGTATCAACTTGACGTTGGTACAGTGCTTTAGTACCAGTCAGACGTGCAGGCATAATTTTGCCGTTTTCTTGCACGAAATCTTTCAATGTGTCGATATCTTTGTAATCAACTTTTTCTACATGTGCTGCTGTGAAGCGGCAGAATTTTTTGCGTTTGAACAAAGGGTTTTGTTGTTGACGCTTTTGCTTCAATTTGCTTTTATCAAATTTTTTACCGAATGCCATTTGTGGCTCCTAATCTAGTAAATTTGCCCGTATTTCATTGATATGAAATACCAGACTTTTGCTGTTGCGATTTTTGCGTGCTAAAAAACCCGTGAATGCAATCTCAACATCTAAAGGCAGTTCGGAGAATTTTCCTGAAATTTCACCTGCAGCTTGTGCGGAAATTTCAAATTCAACCAATCGCCCCGTTCCGGCTTCCACCTGCTGCGAACTGTGCATCAATATTGCTGATGCTATTGGTATCCCAGCTGGCGTGTAACGTATCGCTGATTTCTCTATGATACGAGCCATCACTGTCAGTTGATTCACTGTTTTTTATACGACCTTTTTCAAATCAAATGAATTAAGCAGCTGGTGCTTCAACGCGCTGTGCTTTAGCCGCGTCTTCTTTTTGAACAGCTTTCATCATTGGAGATGGTGCTGTTTCAGCTTTTTTCATTTTGACTGTCAGGTGACGCAGAACGGCATCATTGAATTTGAATGCTGTTTCCAGCTCAAGCAATGTTTCTGCATCGCACTCAATGTTCATGCAAACATAATGTGCTTTAGCCAATTTTTGAATCATGTAAGCCAATTGACGACGGCCCCAGTCTTCAACGCGGTGAACCTGACCACCACGTGCAACAACGCTAGCTTTGTAACGTTCGATCATTGCAGGAACTTGCTCGCTTTGATCGGGATGTACAATAAATACGATTTCATAATGACGCATATATTCTCCTTGTGGACAATAAAAATAGCCTGCCTCGGCGTCAAGACGAGTGCAGGAAGAGGAAAGCCGACGATCATAACGCACTTTTCCGTTTTATTCAATCAATTCAGTACAGAGCTAATCCGATGGTATTAGATTGCACATAGCCACAAAATTTCCTTGCACTTCAGAGCGCACTGTATAAAAATACAGACTGTTTTTATATACAGCGTAATGATCTACGTTCACACAAAATGCTTAAGCTGACAGCCCGACAAGAGCAGATCCTGAATTTAATCAAAGATGCCATTCAAAATACAGGCTTCCCGCCGACCCGCGCTGAAATAGCGGCTGAGCTGGGCTTTCGCTCCACCAACGCAGCGGAAGAGCACCTGCAGGCACTCGCAAGAAAGGGCGTGATTGAAATAGCGCCCGGAACATCGCGCGGCATACGCCTGCTGGAGTCAGAATTATCAAGTCACATCACAGGTCAACAACTGGCGTCATCACAATCTGTTTTTTCTCAGATAAACCTGCCACTAATCGGGCGAGTTGCGGCCGGATCGCCAATACTCGCATCAGAACACATTGAAACCAGCTACCAAGTAGACCCTGCACTATTTTCTGCCAAGCCAGATTTTCTTCTCAAGGTTCGCGGCATGTCTATGCGTGACGCAGGCATACTCGATGGCGATCTGTTAGCAGTAAAGAAGACTGATACTGCAAGAAATGGGCAAATTATTGTTGCCAGGCTTGGCGATGATGTGACTGTCAAGCGCTATAAAAAAACCGGAAATTCTGTTGAATTAATTCCTGAGAATCCTGACTACTCAATTATCAAAGTAAATGAAAACGAGGAAAATTTCTCACTGGAAGGACTGGCTGTCGGGCTGATGCGAAATTGGATCTGATACTAAGAAAATCAAACGAAAATATATTGCTATCAATGACGCTTAGATAAAATCTAAATAAAAAAAACGCCCGAAAATTCGGGCGTTTTTTTATCCATACAACATTAATGCTTCACGACAGCAAGATCAGCAGAAGGCTCACTTGATCCAGCAGCAACGGGAATTTCCGCATCAACCAAAGGCTGCGGCTGACGCTCCAAAGCGATTTCCAATACCTTGTCTATCCAACGCACCGGGATAATTTCCAGTTTATTTTTTACATTGTCCGGGATTTCAGCCAGATCCTTTGCGTTCTCCTCCGGAATTAAAACAGTTTTAATTCCGCCGCGATGCGCTGCCAGCAACTTCTCTTTCAAACCACCAATTGGCAATACCTCGCCGCGCAAAGTGATCTCACCTGTCATCGCAACATCTGCCCGCACAGGAATCCCGGTGAACACAGATACCAAAGCAGTCGTCATTGCAATACCAGCAGAAGGACCGTCTTTAGGTGTCGCCCCTTCAGGTACGTGAATGTGAATATCACTCTTCTCAAAGACATCAGCCTTAATGCCCAAGCGCTGAGCCCGGCTACGCACAACCGTGCGGGCAGCTTCGATCGACTCCTTCATGACATCTCCTAAGGTCCCAGTGCGGATAACACCGCCTTTGCCGGGCATAGAAACAGCCTCGATAGTCAAAAGATCGCCGCCAACTTCCGTCCATGCAAGACCAACTACCTGACCAATTTGATTATCCTTGACCGCAACGCCAAAATCGTAACGGCGTACACCCAAATATTTATCCAGATTTTTGGAGGTAATCGTCGCTTTTTTCTCACTCTTCTTCAGCAAAAGCATTTTGACGACTTTACGACATATCTTGGAAATTTCGCGCTCCAGCGAACGAACGCCAGCTTCCCTTGTGTAATAGCGAATAATGTCTCTGATCGCACTTTCTGCGACCGTGATTTCAGTTTCTTTCAGGCCGTTATTTTTAATTTGCTTTTGCAACAAATAACGCTGAGCAATGCTGGTTTTTTCATCCTCTGTGTAACCAGAAAGACGAATCACTTCCATCCTATCCAGTAAAGCAGGCGGAATATTGTACGAATTAGATGTCGCGACAAACATCACGTCAGACAGATCAAAATCGACTTCAATGTAGTGATCCGAGAACGTATGATTTTGTTCAGGATCAAGCACCTCCAGCAATGCGGACGAAGGATCGCCACGGAAATCCGCCCCCATTTTATCGACTTCATCCAACAAAAAAAGAGGGTTGCGAACACCGACCTTGGCCAGGCTCTGCAAAATTTTTCCAGGCATAGAGCCTATGTAAGTGCGACGATGTCCACGAATCTCTGCCTCGTCACGCACACCACCAAGCGCCATGCGAACGAACTTGCGATTTGTTGCCCGGGCAATCGACTGACCGAGAGACGTTTTACCTACACCCGGAGGTCCAACCAGACACAGAATCGGAGCTTTTAACTTATCTACGCGTTGCTGAACAGCAAGATACTCGAGAATGCGCTCTTTAACCTTATCTAAACCGTAATGCTCATCCTCCAGAACCTTCTCAGCGTTCGTCAGATCATTATTTACTTTGGATTTTTTCTTCCAAGGCAAACCAACAATAGTATCAATATAATTTCTGACAACTGTTGCCTCTGCAGACATCGGTGACATCATTTTGAGTTTTTTCAACTCATTAAGAGCCTTGTCGCGAGCTTCTTTCGGCATTTTGGCAGCAATGATTTTTTTCTCAAGTTCATCGATATCTGCACCCTCTTCGCCTTCGCCCAGCTCTTTCTGAATCGCTTTCACTTGTTCGTTCAGATAGTACTCACGCTGCGATTTCTCCATCTGACGCTTCACGCGACCACGGATACGTTTTTCCACCTGCAAGATATCGAGCTCGCCTTCAAGTTGCCCAAGCAGATGTTCAAGCCTTTTGGCTACACTGAAAATTTCCAGGATCACTTGCTTTTGCTCCAATTTCAGAGGCAAGTGTGCCGCAATCGTATCCGCAAGACGACCGGCGTCGTCAATGCCAGAGAGAGAGGCAAGAATTTCAGGTGGGATTTTTTTGTTCAGTTTTACGTATTGATCAAACTGTTGAACAATTGCACGACGCATCGCCTCAACTTCGGAATCATCTTCCTCAACTGCTGCAACCGGCGTCACTTCAGCACTGAAGTGTGATTCAGAATCATGAATCTGGTGAATGCGGGCGCGCTGCGCCCCTTCAACCAATACTTTTACTGTGCCATCAGGCAACTTCAACATTTGCAAAATATTGGCTATACAACCAATTTCATAAATATCGTCAGCCGAAGGCTCGTCCTTCGCAGCGGCTTTTTGAGCAGCAAGCATAATGCTTTTACCCTGCTCCATTGCAGCCTCCAAAGCCTTAATGGACTTTGGGCGCCCCACAAACAGCGGAATAACCATATGGGGAAATACAACCACGTCACGTAATGGCAGCAGCGGCAGTTGAATTTGCTCGGTAATTGAAGTAGTTGTCATGGCGCACCTTTCATAAATACTAGTTGGTAATGTTGGCGCACAAGGCTAAAACACAAGCCCATTATCAGAAAAAACAATAAAAAAGCTACGCAGAGAGCTCCCCCGGGTAGCTTTACGGCTGAAGCCATGTTTTTTCCTACTTCATTCTACTTCGATTAAAAAAAATGCGGTGAATAACCATAAAAAAAAGGGGATATCTCCCCTTTTTTTGCAAAAACTCAAGCTCCGGACACTTTGGCTTGCTCGTGATAAATAAGCAAAGGCTTAGCACCGTTAGTGATAGTCCCCTCATCAATCACCACCTTTTCAACATTTTGATGGCTAGGCAGATCGTACATAATATCCAACAATGCATGCTCCAGTATCGATCTCAAACCACGCGCACCAGTTTTACGGGCAATAGCTTTTTTCGCAATTGCCTGCAAAGCAGCCGGACGTATCTCAAGCTCAGTGCCCTCCATTTCCAGCAGTTTTGCATATTGCTTAATCAGCGCATTTTTGGGCTCAACCAGGATCTGAATCAATGCCGCCTCATCGAGTTCGTTGAGCGTTGCAATCACAGGTAAACGCCCAACCAACTCAGGAATCAAACCGAACTTAATCAAATCTTGCGGCTCCGCATCCTGCATCATCTGACTTGCGCTCTTTTCCGTCTGACTTTTAACGCTGGCTGAAAAACCAATACTGCTACGCTCTGATCTGTCTGAAATAATCTTTGCAAGACCATCAAAAGCACCGCCACAAATAAACATGATATTCGTGGTATCGATCTGAATGAAGTCTTGATTTGGGTGCTTGCGACCACCTTGCGGCGGCACCGATGCCATCGTGCCCTCGATCAGCTTCAGCAGAGCCTGCTGCACGCCTTCACCAGACACATCACGTGTGATCGAGGGATTGTCAGATTTACGGGAAATCTTATCAATCTCATCGATATAGACGATACCCTTCTGAGCACGTTCGACTTCATAATTACAGTTCTGCAGTAATTTTTGAATGATATTTTCAACGTCCTCACCAACATAACCAGCCTCGGTCAAGGTCGTCGCGTCTGCGATCACAAACGGTACATTCAACATGCGAGCAAGCGTCTGCGCCAGCAACGTTTTACCTGAACCGGTAGGACCAACCAGCAAAATATTACTCTTGGCGAGCTCTACATCATCCTTTTTACCCAGATGCTTCAGACGCTTGTAATGATTGTAGACAGCGACCGCCAGAATACGCTTTGCATTAGGCTGACCAATCACATACTGATCTAATAAATCGGTAATTTCCTGGGGAGTTGGCAGCTCAGTTTTCGCGCTCGCTATATTGTCAATTTCAGATACTTCATCGCGAATAATGTCATTGCACAAGTCTATGCACTCATCGCAAATAAAGACCGAAGGCCCTGCAATCAGCTTCCTAACCTCATGTTGACTCTTTCCGCAGAATGAGCAGTAGAGCAGTTTTTCACCGCTGGAGGATTTTTTATCGGGCATAGTACGAATATGAGAAAAACAAAATAAATATAAATCGGAACGAAGAGCATATTACCTGCAAAAACAGTTTTCGTCATTGCGTGCACAAGATCCAGAAGTACCTGAGAAATCGAATAATTTAGAAAATAAATAAAAAACGCCCGAACCTTTATGGGAACGGGCGTTTATCTAATTCAAGCAGCTTAAGCGCGATGAGTCAAAACTTTATCAATTAACCCGTATTCGACAGCGGCGTCAGCCGACATAAAATTATCACGATCAGTGTCTTTGGCAATCTGATCTAAGCTGCGGCCTGTGTTTTCCGCCAGAATGCCATTCAGACGTTCGCGCAAGTACAAAATTTCACGCGCCTGAATCTCAATATCTGAAGCCTGCCCCTGTGCACCACCCAAGGGTTGATGAATCATAATGCGGGAATTCGGTAAAGAGAATCGCTTACCTTTAGCACCTGCCGCCAGCAAAAAAGCCCCCATCGATGCAGCCAGACCGGTACACAATGTCGATACATCTGGCTTAATGAACTGCATGGTGTCGTAGATCGCCATCCCGGCAGAAACGGAGCCACCCGGAGAATTAATGTAGAAAGAAATATCCTTATCTGGATTTTCACTCTCCAAAAACAACAGCTGCGCGACGACCAGATTTGCAGTCTGATCATTCACCGGACCAACCAGAAAAATCACACGCTCTTTCAATAAGCGGGAGTAGATGTCATAGGAACGTTCACCACGCCCACTTTGCTCTACCACCATAGGCACCATGCCCAGCATATTTGTATCCAACGCCGAATTACGGATGATGCCTGTCATGTGATTTTCCTTTTAAAACTTATGCTTGTACGTTATTGCCCATCAACTCATCGAAAGGCAGTGTTTTTTCAGTCACTTTCGACTTACCGAGAACATAGTTAACGACGTTTTCTTCTAATACAAGGGCCTCAACTTCTGCAAGGCGATTACGATCACTGTAGTAGTACTTCACTACTTGTTGCGGATCTTCGTAGCTTTGCGCAAAATCTTCAACCTGAGCTTTGATCTGCTCTGCAGTTGCCTGCAAGTTATTAGCCTTGACCAATTCAGCCAGAATCAGACCCAGACGAACACGGCGTTCGGCTTGTGCGTTGAACATCTCAATCGGGAATGGAACGTCTTTCACGTTCATGCCACGTTGTGCCATATCCTGACGTGTCATTTCAGCCAGACGTTCACTGTCTTGCGCAACCAAAGAAGTCGGAACATCAAATGTCACCGCCTTAACCAAAGCGTCCATCACGCTTTCTTTTGTTTTCGCTTTAACACGGCCTTTAACTTCGCGCTCGAGGTTTTCTTTGATGTCAGTGCGCATTTTTACCAGATCGCCATCTTCAACGCCGAGCATCTTAGCAAATTCAGCATCAACTTCAGGCAAATGCGCCCACTCCAGCTTTGTCAAAGTGATGGTAAATTCTGCAGTTTTACCGGCAACATCTTTGCCATGATAATCTTCTGGGAACGCCAACGGGAACGTTTTAGATTTGCCAACTTTCAAGCCAACAGTGGCTGTCTCAAACTCTGGCAACATGCGACCTTCACCTAACACGAAAGTGAAACCTTCGGCCTTGCCACCCGCAAATTCTACGCCGTCAATTTTACCAACAAAATCAACAGTAACGCGGTCGCCGTTTTGTGCAGACTGATCTGCACCACCGTCACCATGCGCGCCCTGCTCGCCTTTAACGTGGAAATGCACGCGTTGCTTGCGCAGGATATCAATCGTTTTATCGATCTCCGCATCAGTCACATCGGATTTAACCTGCTCAACTTCAGCAGCGGACAAATCGCCGACAACCACTTCAGGGTAGACTTCGAAAGTCGCAGTGAAAGCCAGAGTGCCTTCAGCAACGCCTTCACCTGTTTTTGGCTCAATGTTTGGGTAACCAGCAACACGCAGATTGCTTTCACCAACGGCCGCAGCAAAAGACTGACCAACTTTATCGTTCAGCACTTCTGTTTCAACCTGGTAACCGTATTGAGCGGCAACCATCTTCATTGGCACTTTGCCTGGACGGAAGCCAGGTGCTTTTGCTGTGCGTGCGCGCACCTTCAAACGTTTTTCAACTTCTGATTGCACATCAGCGATCGGGAAGGAAATTGTAAGGCGGCGTTCCAATTTATCTAAAGTTTCGACTGCAGTTGCCATGAAAATCGTCCAAATAGTAAAAATTCTGTGGTGCGAGGAGGGGGACTCGAACCCCCACACCATTGCTGGCGTCAGGACCTAAACCTGGTGCGTCTACCAATTTCGCCATCCTCGCGGGATGAGTTATGTTACTTACCGGCACATCCGACGCGTCCGGCACAAAAGCAAAGGGCGACCCGAACATCAAGCGTCGCCCAAAACTATTAAATAGTGGCATTACAACTCCAACCCGTAATTCTACTGGATTTTGTAAGCCCGTGCCTTATTTTTTTAATGCTTCAAAAAAAACATTTCAGGCAACTCTGCGTCGGTTACCTGAAACACCCCTCGCCTTTCGCTTAAATCGGCTTTTTAACGCGGAACCAGGTTGCATACAATGCCGGTAAAAACAGCAAAGTCAGACCGGTTGCAATGATTAAACCACCCATAATTGCGACGGCCATCGGCCCCCAGAATACCGAGCGCGACAAAGGAATCATCGCCAGCACCGCCGCCGCCGCCGTCAGAATGATAGGCCGGAACCTGCGGACAGCAGACTCCACGATCGCAGTCCAGACATCTGAGCCCTCCTGTATATCCTGCTCAATCTGATCAATCAAAATGACAGAATTACGGATAATCATACCGAACAAAGCAATAACACCCAGTTGAGCAACAAAACCAAATGGTCTTTGCAGCACAAGCAGCGCCAGCGCAGCACCCGCCAACCCGAGTGGTCCAGTCAGAAAAACCAGAATCACACGGGAAAAACTATGCAGCTGCAACATTAACAGCGTGAAAATAATAAACACGACCAACGGTACATTCGCTGCAATCGATTCTTGCGCTTTGCCACTATCCGCTGCGGCACCTGCCAACTCGACTTTATAGCCAGGAGGTAAGGCAGCCTGAATGTCTTTCAACTGCGGCGCTATCTGACTCGATACGGTCGGCCCCTGAATGCCATCAACCACATCAGACTGCACGGTTACCGCCCACTCCCGCCCTTCGCGCCAGACCACACCTGGCTCCCAGACCAGTTTGATCGTCGCGATCTGCGACAGAGGAACCGATTTACCGCTCGCGGTCGGAATGTTCGCGTTGTTCAGCGCATTCACCGTCGAACGTTCATCAACCGGCTGGCGCACCACCATGTCGATCAACTTATTGCCATCGCGGAATTGCCCGACGGTTGTCCCGCTCAGAATCGTATTCGCCGCGCGCATAACGTTTTGCGAGGTCACACCCAATACCCGCAACTTATCCTGATCCAGATCGATACGCACCACTTTTACCGACTCATTCCAGTTGTCGTTCACACCAATCGCATTCGGATTCGCCATCATGACTTGCTTTACCTGATCGGCAATCTCGCGCACCTTCGCCACTTCCAGCCCAGTCACGCGGAATTGCACAGGATAAGGCACCGGTGGTCCGTTCGGCAGCAATTTCACGCGACCGCGTACCTCAGGAAAATCCTTCTTGAAAATATCGACAATTTTCAAGCGCAGCGCCTCTCTTGATTTTAAATCTTTAGGCAAAACAACCAGTTGCGCCACGTTTGTCTGCGGAAAAATCTGATCCAGCGGCAGATAGAAACGTGGACTACCGGTTCCCACATAGCTCGTCACACTGGAAACGCCCTCCTGCTGCCGCACAAAGTTTTCAAATTTCTTGGTCTGCGCTTCTGTTGCCGCAAATGACGAGCCTTCCGGCAACCACAATTCGACCATCAATTCAGGACGATTTGAATCCGGAAAAAATTGCTGCTCAATAAATTTAAAGCCAAATACTCCAAGACCAAACACACCAAGGGTAATGGCTATCGTCAGCTTACGCCATTCAACACACCAATTCACCAACGCGCGGAAACGGTTGTAAAACGGCGAATCAAACAGCTCATGATGGTGGTTATCATTGACGTTATGTGGCTTTACTTTTAACAGCAGATAACCAAGATAAGGTGTAAACAACACTGCGGCCAGCCACGAAATAATCAGTGCCAGCGCATTCACGGAGAACATCGAAAACGTATATTCGCCCGCTGCCGATTTAGCCAGACCGATAGGCAAAAAGCCTGCGGCCGTAATCAAGGTTCCGGTCAGCATCGGCATCGCCGTTGATGTGTAGGCAAAGGTGGCGGCGTCAAAGCGAGAGAAGCCCTCCTCCATTTTGCGCACCATCATTTCTACCGCAATAATCGCATCATCGACCAATAGACCGAGCGCAATAATCAAAGCGCCAAGTGAAATTTTATGCAAATCGATGTCAAAGATACGCATGAACAAGAAGGTAATCGCCAACACCAGAGGAATCGTCAGACCGACGACGAGGCCAGGCCAGATGTCGAGACGGAAAGGTTTGGTATGCAAGCCAAGCGACAGAAAACTGACTGCCAGCACAATGACGACCGCCTCAATCAACGTGTGCAGAAATTCTCCGACCGATTCTTTCACTGCATCAGGCTGATTTGTCACCTGCTCCAGTTGTATGCCCACCGGAAGTTTTGCCTTGATCGTACGGACATCCGCTTGTAAATGCTTGCCCAGCTCAATGATATTGCCGCCTTTTTCCATAGAAATACCAAGGCCGATCACTTCCTTGCCGTTAAAGCGCATTTTGTCTTGCGGTGGATTTTTATACTCACGTTTTACTGTCGCAAAATCTCCAAGGCGGAAAGTGGTGCCGTTTGCTCGCAATTGCAGATTTTCCAGATCCTTCACCTTCATTAAGGCACCTGAAACCCGGACTTGCAAGTTATCCGTAGATGTTGTCAGTACGCCGGTACTTTCAATCCCATTTTGCGAGCCAATCTGAGAAACAATCGCGTCGAAAGAAATACCTAACTGGGAAAATTTCTTTTGAGAGAATTCGATATTCAGTTTTTCATCCTGCACGCCAAACAATTCCACCTTCGACACGGAAGGGATGCGCAAGAACTGTTGACGAACGAAATCAGCATATTCCTTTACTTCTTCATAGGTAAAGCCGTCACCTGACAGCGCAAAAATAGAGCCATAAGTATCGCCAAACTCATCATTAAAGAATGGACCGATCACGCCCGGCGGCAAGGTGCCTTTGATATCGCCGATCTTCTTACGCACCTGATACCAGGATTGCGCCGTTTCTTTCGGTGGCGTGGATTCACGCAACTGCAGAATAATCAGCGTCTCACCTGGCTTGGAATAACTACGGATACGATCAATGTAAGGTGTCTCTTGCAGCTTTTTTTCCAGTTTATCCGTCACCTGGTCGGCCATTTGCAAAGCAGTTGCACCCGGCCACATTGCGCGGACGACCATCGCACGGAAAGTGAATGGCGGATCTTCATCCTGCCCCAGCTTCCCATAACTGAAAATACCGCCAAGCAGCAATACAACGATCAGGTAGCGGATAAGCGGGATATGCTCCAGCGCCCAACCCGACAAATTAAAACTTCTCGAAGAGTTACTCATTTAGAGGCTCCCACCGCAGAAGCTGTCGCTTCCGTCACTGGCGGCTTTGTTGCTGGCGGCTTTATTGCCGGAGACTCAGCTCCCAGAATGCTGACTTTCTGCCCTTGCTTTAACAAATTAACACCAGCAGTCACGACCTGCTGGCCGGAAGAAATCCCACCAGCAATCAACACATCTTCGCCCGATGCGCCAGCCAGTTTCACCGGCACCAGCTTCACCGCACCGCCACTAACGATCCAGACCGCTGTCTGCCCTTTATCCTGAAATAAAGCCGTGGTCGGCAGTTTAAATACTGGCGCGGGATTCGGTGCGACGAAGCTGACATTGGCCGTCATACCGAGGCGCACATCTTTTGCATCCGCGGGCAAACTGACTTTAGCAAGATAAGTACGCGTCACCGCATCCGCGACCGGTGATAATTCACGTAACTTACCCGGCAATGCCAATGTCGGATCAGCCCATAAGCCGACCCTGATATCACTCATCTGCCGTATGGTATTGATTTTGTTTTCCGGAATACCGACCACCACATCCATCTCACCGGTTTGCGCAACACGGACAACCGGCGTTCCGGCAGCAACAACCTGCCCGACTTCTGCGTCAATCCCGGTGACAACGCCATCGACATCAGCAATCAGCGTCGCGTATCCCGCTTGATTACTCTGATTTTTAAAGCCGGCAACTGCCTGCTCGAAACTGGCTTGCGCTGCTTTATAGGCGACCTCTTTGCTATCGAGGATTGCTGCAGCAACGAAATTCTTTGCGCGTAATTCCTGATAGCGTTTTAAATCGGCCTGAGCCAGATCGCGATTACTTTCTGCCGCTGTCAACGCCGCTTTCGCCTGCGTTTGTGCCAGCAGTAAATCCTGAGGATCAAGCTGCATCAGCAATTGCCCACGCTTCACCACCGTTCCCAGCTCAACCTTACGTTGAACAATCTTGCCGCCGACACGAAAGCCCAGACGAGATTCTATTCGTGGGCGCACTTCGCCGGATAATTCAAATGCCACATCAGAAGTGGTATTGGCCGCTGTGACCACACGCACTGGCCGCACGTCCTCTGTTTTCTCAACCGGCTTAGAACAAGCTACCAACAAACTCAACAAGGAAAGCGCAGCAATCGCCCGCGACGAGGACAAACCTGCATGCCGCAGTTTGACGCGATTGGCAACGGGGGACGCGTCAGCGAACACGGGAGTTTTTAGTGTTAACACAAAAGTTTTCCTTTACTATGCGGACTGAATGAGGCGGCTGGTAATGAGATGACATATTCATCATTACCGCAACTAATTGCAACTGATCGCACTGATTTTAAATAAATGACTGGCTGGTTATTTATTATAATTAAGGTCAACCTCTTTGCCAATGACTTTTCGGTCATTAAGGATTTATACCCACTTATGTCCGTTGAACACTACGAAAATTTTCCTGTCGCATCAATCTTACTTCCACCACATTTACGGCCGGCAGTCGAAGTCATTTATGCTTTTGCCCGCAGTGCGGACGATATTGCGGACGAGGGAGATGCCACACCTGAACAGCGCCTTACAGCGCTCAGCACCTATGAGCAGGAGCTCGACTTCATTGAGCAAAACAGCAACAGCACTCAGCCCATGTTCATCGCTCTGGCTGATGTTATCCGACAACACCAACTGCCTCTGCAGGCGTTTCGGGATTTACTTTCGGCATTTAAACAGGACGTGATCACCACCCGCTACGCTGATTTCGGACAGTTGCAAGATTATTGTCGTCGTTCAGCCAATCCGGTTGGTCGGATCATGCTGCATCTGTATCCCGCGGCGACGCCAGAAAACATCCGTGACTCAGATGCGATTTGCTCGGCACTACAGTTGATTAATTTCTGGCAGGATGTCGCGATTGATTGGAAAAAACAGCGCATTTATCTGCCGCAAAGTGACATGCAAACCTTCGGCGTCAGCGAGCAGGATATCGCAAATCAGAATTTGAACGCCGCCTGGCAAGCACTGATGCAATTCCAAACCGCGCGCGCGCGCCAGATGATGCTCTCAGGTAGCGGACTGGTAACACGGCTTCCAGGCCGCATAGGCTGGGAGCTGCGTTTAGTTGTTCAGGGCGGTCTGCGCATCATAGAGAAAATTGAAGCCGTGAATGGCGATGTGTTTCATCATCGGCCAACACTGAAGGCGCAGGATTGGCTACTACTGGGCTGGCGCGCACTGCGAATGCCGTCCAGAAGCTGATTCAGTATCAATAAATACTCCCCCCAGTATGCAAAAGAACCCAATGAATACGCTGAGGTTAGCGAGGTTTCTTCAAAATAGTGGAGGAGTATATAATTTATTACAAAATGAACATCAAGTTACAAAAAATTTCAACATCCATAAATAAGTGCGTAAAGCGCTGACGTATACTAAAACAAAGCCGCATAATGCAACTGGCAAAACGATCCCAGTCCCCACCTCCAGCAACCTTAACAACGCCAGGCTTACTCATGCGAACTTGTATATCGCGAATGTTTTTCCTACTATGCGTTTTCCCACTGAGTGCGTGCACTGTCATTACCATCGCCGATGTCGCTGTCTCCACGACAGTGAAAGTCGGGGGTGCCGTTGTTGGAACGGCAGTCGATGTCACCGCCGCAGGCGTCAAAGCAGTAACCAAGAGCAGCCCTGAAAAATAAACCCAGATTCACTATCACGCCCAGTTGAAACGGAAAGATTATGCCAACCGCGTTCGAGATCGAACAGCACAGACAAGTACAAAGCGCCGCCAAAACTGTATTGCAGCAAATGGCTGGTCTGATTACTGCAGATGACACCGAAAAAAGTATCGCTGAAAAAGCGCACCGGTTACTGCAGGCGCAAGGCTATCCGGATACCTGGTATCACTCTTGTCCGGCACTGGTATTACTCGGCTCACGCAGTTGCGTCTCCGTCTCCGGGCGCGATTATCAACCCAACGAAGAACGTGTCGGTAACGATAATCTGGTGACGATCGATCTGAGTCCGACGCGGGATCGCTTTTGGGGCGACTGCGCCCGTTCATTTCCGATAGAACACGGCAAAGTCACACCAACACCGCAATTAATCGAATTCAGAAATGGTTTGAATTTCCTGAAACAGATGCATCAGCAAATGCAGGCGCTGGTAAGACCTCAGACCACGTTTGGCCAGTTGTTCGAATGGGCCAATATGCGCATACGTCAGAACGGTTTCGTCAATCTCGATTATCGCAACAACGTCGGTCACAGCATCGCTAACGACAAAGATCAGCGCCAGTATATTGATTCCAGCAATGACATCCCTTTGTCGGAAGTTGGTTTTTTCAGCTTTGAACCATTTATCAGGCTCAAGGGAGGAAAATGGGGCTTCAAGCGGGAAGGTATTTTTTATTTTAACGACGCGGGCATGCTGGAAGAACTGTAACCCTGCCATCGCTCGGTGCATCAAACAGTAAAAAAACCCACCATAACCGGTGGGCTTTTTTTATATGAAGCGAATGCTGAAGTCAGTGCGCTCAGACGCAATTCACCACGATGTTGCTTGCGGCGTCCGGCTTGGTAATGTCTGCCACACCGCTCGCATTCTGCACAGTACAGGTCTGTCCTGTCGGTTGCGTTGCCACTGTCACCGCATATGTCATGCCATTGAGCAAACTCCAGCCAAAATTATAAATACCGATCGTGCTGATCGCCAAGGTATCGGCAGTGGATTTTGCTGTCGTCGCATTCGACAGCGTCAATGTATTACCGGCGGTCAAACCATTCACCGTTACCTTGACCGGTACCGCTGGAACGCAGGAAACCGCGACATTGTTGATCGCGTTCGGATATTTATTATCCGCTACGCCGGTGCCATTGGCGACCGTACAATACTGCGCGGCTGGTGGCATTGCCACCGTCACATTGTAACGATACCCACTCACCACATAATTGGTCAGCTGGAATGCGCCATTGGCGGACAAGGACATCGTCTTGTCTGTGGCAACACTGGTGGCTGGATTCACCGTGTTGTTGTTCAAGGTAATCGCGCCACTATCGGCCATGCCGGACAGGGTTCCTGATACAGGCACATTCGGCACACAGGTGACGAGGATGTTATTCAGCGCGCCCTCACCTGTCATTTTTCCCGTGCCATTCGCGACCGTGCAATTCACCAGATTTGGCTGACTATAGACAACGACAGAGTAATTCGCATTGCTCGCCACATTGAATGAAAAAGGCCCATCAGCGGTCAGCGTCCGGGTGAAATTTTGCTCATTCATTAATATCACTGAATTTGCCCCCGTTGTTCCCAGACCCGTGACGGTGCCGCCGACGGAGGTGTAAACGAAGCCACCGCATCCAGCCAGGATAATTCCCAGGCCACCCAAAATTGCCACAAGTTTCGATTTATTCAAGATGTTTGTCCAAATTTAAAGTTTCGAGTCAAAAGCCAGGCTCTTTTGTGCAGAGCGATAATATAATGCGCCCACTATTATACGAGCTGTCGCGTTTTGAGTTAAGAATTCTACAATCTGATTACATTACGATACTTCCGTTCTACATGCAGCATCGCAATCTGAACAGGTTGAGGCATGTTGAAGTTTGTTAGCATAGCAACTCTTATCAACTTTGATCAGCCCAGCGTCAACAACTTTTTTATATTCCAGCATGTCACCAGACGAATATTGCCAACAAAAAGCTGCAGAAAGCGGCTCCAGTTTTTACTACAGCTTCCTGTTCCTGCCAGCAGAAAGACGCCGCGCCATTACTGCGCTCTATGCTTTTTGCCGTGAAGTGGATGATGTCGTCGATGAAAGTACTGACGATATGGTTGCCCGCAGCAAACTAACTTGGTGGCGTAAAGAAATTCAGGCAATGCTGGCGAACGCGCCGACACATCCTGTCACCAGAGCCTTGTTGCCACACATGACGACTTACCAGCTTGAGGGTGCACACCTTATGGCCGTTATTGATGGCATGGAAATGGATTTGAATCAGACCCGCTACCTGGACTTTCCTGCGCTGCAAAAATACTGTTGGCATGTCGCTGGTGTCGTCGGGATTTTATCGGCCAGCATCTTTGGCATTAGCAATCCGCAAACCAAAGTATTCGCAGAGAAACTCGGCCTTGCATTTCAAATGACAAATATCATCCGTGATGTCGGTGAAGATGCGCGCAAGGGCAGAATTTATCTTCCAGTCAATGAACTGCAACAGTTCAAGGTGACGGCAGCCGACATACTGAATGCCAGACATGGCCCTGAATTTGAAGCGCTGATGCAGTTCCAATACGAACGGGCTCAGAAACTCTATGATGAGGCACTGGCAATACTGCCACCAGAAGACCGCCGCGCGCAGCGTACCGGCTTGATTATGGCTGTCATCTACAGAACGCTGCTATCGGAAATTCAGCGCGATGGCTTTCATGTGCTGAGCCAGCGCATCTCGCTGACACCGATACGCAAACTCTGGCTCGCCTGGAAAACCTATATCCGTGGCTGAAATGGCGAAGGTCTCAAAAAAAATTGCTGTGATCGGTGGTGGCTGGGCGGGCTGTGCGGCAGCTGTCACATTGACGCAAAACGGACATCAGGTCAGCCTGTTTGAGTCGGCCAAAACACTCGGTGGCCGCGCGCGCGGCGTCGGGATTAATGGGCTCACGGTTGATAATGGCCAGCATATTCTGCTGGGCGCATATCAGCAGAGTCTGAAATTAATGAAAACCGTCGGTGTTGACCTGAACGCTGCGTTTTTGCGGCTGCCGCTACAAATGATTTACCCTGAGCACGAAGATGGCATGCACTTCATTGCGCCACGACTGCCTGCGCCACTGCATATGCTCGTGGCTCTCTGGAGGACGAAAGGTCTGCGCCGCGAAGACAAGCTGGCACTCGCCAGATTTTCCTCTGCAGCGCGCTGGATGGGCTGGACGCTCAATACCGATTGCACCGTCACAGAATTGCTGCAACGCTTTGATCAGACGGACAGACTGTGCCGCCTGATGTGGAATCCACTTTGCATCGCTGCATTGAATACACCTGCCGGACAGGCGTCGGCGCAGGTGTTTCTGAATGTTCTGCGGGACAGCCTTGGCGCCAGTCGCGCCGCATCCGACATGTTGCTGCCGAGACTGAATCTGTCGGCACTGTTCCCCCAAAAAGCGGTGGAATTCTTACAGCTCCACGGCGCTGATGTGGCATGTTCAAGCGCAATCAAAGCAATCAAAAAAGACGGCGCATCTCAATGGATCATACAGTCCGCGCAGCAAAAAGAGCAGGCATTTGACGGCATCGTTATTGCCACTGATGCCAGCAATGCGCAGCGACTGCTGAGCGATGCGGGCACTGGCATGACATTGCCGCCACTGACATACGAAGCCATCACGAGCTGCTATTTGCAGTATGCGCCAGGAGTAAGCCTGCCGCGCCCCATGTATGCTTTATTGGATGATCCCTCGCAACAGCAATGGGGGCAATATGTATTTGACCGCGGCCAGTTGCATGACGATCAGGGTGGTTTATTTGCAGTCGTGATCAGTTCGCCCGAAGAGCACCAGCAAGATCACCAGTCGCTCGCAAGCGCGATTGCCCGGCAATTGGCTGATAGCTTCCAGCGCCCCGAACTGGCAAGCCCTCTGTGGCATCAGATCATTACTGAAAAAAGAGCCACCTTCAGTTGCACTCCGGCGCTGCAACGCCCATCAAACAGCACAGGCATACCCGGGCTGACATTGGCCGGAGACTATACGCAGGGCGATTACCCGGCGACACTGGAAGGCGCGATCAGCAGTGGCATCCACGCAGCAACCGAGGTCATCAACAGCCTGCGCCAATAATGGCAACTGCGCGCAACAGATCAGCGAGACAAGAACTCAGTTAGCATCATCAATATCGCGGATACGGCTCATTGCTTCATCAATACGATCAACTGCAATGATGGTAAGCCCCTCGATTTTTTGCTTGGGCGCATTCGCTTTCGGAATCATGGCTATCGTAAATCCGAGCTTGGCTGCTTCTTTCAGGCGCTCCTGCCCTCTTGGCGCTGGCCGTATCTCACCGGCCAGACCGACCTCGCCGAACACAACCAGGCTGCGTGGCAAGGGCTTATTTCGCATCGACGAATTAATCGCCAGCAAAACAGCCAGATCAGCTGCAGGTTCTGCAATTTTGACGCCACCTACCGCATTAATAAACACATCCTGATCAAACGCCGCAACACCAGCATGTCGATGCAACACAGCAAGCAACATCGCCAGACGATTTTGCTCCAGACCGACAGATAAACGCTTCGCATTCGGTGCGAAGGAGCTGTCAACCAGCGCCTGTATCTCGACCAACAAGGGTCTGGTTCCCTCTTGCGTCACCATGACACAAGAGCCAGCCACCTGAGACTCATGCTGAGAAAGAAATAATGCCGACGGATTGGATACGCCTTTCAAGCCGCGCTCGGTCATCGCGAACACACCCAGTTCATTCACCGCGCCAAAGCGGTTTTTAATCGCCCTGACCAGACGAAAACTCGAATGTGTATCACCTTCAAAGTACAGCACAGTATCCACAATGTGTTCCAACACGCGCGGTCCCGCCAGGGCGCCCTCTTTCGTCACATGACCTACCAGAATCATGGTGATATTCATGGTTTTTGCGACGCGTGTCAGCTTCGCCGCACATTCACGTACCTGCGCCACCGAGCCCGGCGCCGAACTCAACGCATCAGAATAAATCGTCTGAATCGAATCAATAACTACTACTTCCGGCTTATGATCCGCCAGTGTGTTCAGAATTTTTTCGAGCTGAATCTCCGCCTGCAAAGCCAGCCCATGCGTATCAAGCGCCAGCCGGTTCGCCCTTAAAGCGATCTGCGCGCCAGACTCCTCACCGCTGACATACAGCACTTTCTTTATCTTGGTCAGATTCGACAAGGCTTGTAACAACAGTGTGGATTTTCCGATCCCGGGATCGCCACCGATCAAAACGACGCCACCCGGCACTAAGCCGCCACCCAGGACACGATCAAACTCATCAATACCCGTACCAAAACGTGGCACATCTGACGCTTCAATATCGGAAAGATTCAACACTGGTGCGGTTTGCGCGAGACTTTGGTGTTTCCCCGAAAAACGATTGCCAGCTGCCTCCATGATCGTTTCGACCAAGGTATTCCATTGCCCGCACGAAGGACACTGCCCGGCCCATTTATTGACGATGCCGCCGCACTCCGTGCAGGTGTAATTAGTTTTTGCCTTAGCCATAACTTTTCATTGAAAACGAAATAAACACTGATATTTTACCCAGTATTTTCTGATATACATGCTCTAATTCCGCGATCAGGCGAGATTTTCATGGTATAAAGCTGACCGATAACACTTTGTAACAGGCAAACGACAAGCATGAGACGTGGTTTCTATACAATTATGGCGGCACAGTTTTTTTCTTCGCTGGCCGACAATGCGCTACTGATTGCCTCCATGGCGTTACTGGTATCGATGCAATCGCCAAGCTGGATGCCACCTTTACTGAAATTTTTCTTCGCTGTCTCTTACGTATTACTAGCGGCCTTTGTCGGCGCCTTTGCTGATGCACTCCCCAAAGGCAAGGTCATGTTCATTACGAATATGATTAAAGTCCTTGGTTGCGCTTTAATGTTTTTTCATGTGCATCCCTTGATTGCCTATGCTCTCGTCGGATTTGGTGCTGCAGCGTATTCACCAGCAAAATATGGCATTCTGACGGAATTGCTCCCCCCCGAAAAACTGGTCGCCGCAAACGGCTGGATCGAAGGCTTAACCGTGACCTCCATCATTCTCGGCACCGTACTTGGTGGTGCGCTGGTCACCCCTCATATTTCGGCGACCTTGCTGAATTTTGATTTCCCGGTAGTTGATTTTCCAATTAATACGCCGACCGAGGCAGCACTCTGTGTCATTACCTTCTTTTATGGGCTTGCTGCTCTATTTAATTTGCGCATCCCCGACACAGGTGCCCGTTACGCCCATCAAAAGCCCCATCCAGTGCAATTAGTGTGTGACTTTTCTCATTGCTTTGTCACACTATGGAAAGACAAATTGGGGCAGATTTCACTGGCGGTCACTACGCTGTTCTGGGGCGCCGGGGCAACACTGCAGTTTATCGTTTTAAAATGGGCAGAAGAATCTTTGCAAATGCCGCTGAATAAAGCAGCGGTATTACAAGGTGTTGTCGCTATCGGCATTGCCATCGGCGCAGTTGCTGCTGCTAAATTTGTCCCACTCAAAAAATCACTGGCAGTCATGCCCATGGGCATCGCAATGGGACTAGTCGTCACCACCATGATCTTCGTACACAGCGTCTGGCTCGCCTATCCTTTACTTGTTCTGGTTGGTGCACTGGCAGGCTTCTTTGTAGTGCCTATGAATGCCCTCTTACAGCACCGCGGCCATGTACTGATGAGTGCTGGACATTCAGTTGCGGTACAGAATTTCAATGAGAACTTATCAGTACTGATCATGTTGGGCTTGTATGCACTGATGATCTATTTAGACCTGAACATTCAGGCTGTGATTGTGATCTTCGGCTTATTTGTGGCGAGTACAATGTTCATTGTGATGAGAAAGCATAGTGCAAACCAGCGCCAGTTTGATTCACTGGCACTGATAGGTGAGCATAAACACTAGGGATGCAATTTTGCCGCAGAAGCCCGATCCCACCAGTCTTCCGGGATCAGCATACCGCGGCAAACTTCCCGGGCAATACCGTTCTGGGTGAGGGTGATCGCCAGCAACACTGGCGCAGTCGATATCGAAAAATGTGATTTGATCTGTGTCAGTAATTCTTGCTTTCCGAATACAGCGTCACTAATCAGTTGCACCGGTGCCAGCCAGGCAAGGCGCTGCAAAATAACGCCTTCGCATTCAGGCATTTCCTGCAAATCACGCAAAGTCCAGATGTAACCACGACAATGCTGCTCCGATACCCCATCAACCGCAGAGCCTGCTCGACCGATATCCATATCGCGATAAAACAACCAGCCTTTGACAAGTGCTTGAGAACGCAGCAAAGGAAAAGGCAACAATTTCTTTGCTGCCGGATGCAAACCCAGACGCAATTGCTGCAGCACTATTTTCTTCATCTTGGCACCCAGCGTATCCGCGAGATTCGGGCCGAGATAATTAAACAAATCAGGTGCTCCGTTTTGTTCAGATGCCGCGTCAGAAAAAAACAAATAAAACTTTGTCGCCAACTCCCAATGCACAAGCCCCGCACCTTCTTTTACCAGAAAGTCAAATTCTCCTATGGTACGTGCCTGCTCGTCATTCACTTGCAGACCATGCGCAAACAGCTCACCTGAATCAGCAAGATAAAAAGCAAGCAACACCTCCGCATACAAACCCAGTCGTTTTGTCGGCGCGTCACGCAAGGCCTGATGCAAAGGCTCAGGAAATACATCAAGCTTGGTTAACCACCGTTCAAGCTGACTCTGAGATGGCAGCTCCGGTGCGACGATCGCACCTTGCCACACAGGGGACTGCTGATCGAGCAAATCGGGAGAACTTAACAACCATGCGAGTGAGCGGACATGCACATCGTTCAGATGTCCCCACTGCTGATAAAACTGTGCCTGATAGTCTGGATAGACTCGCATCAGACGTTTGTTGGTAAAGCGTTTTGAGCGAGACACAAATCGCGCCACGCCTTACTTTTTTCTACAGGTTTACGCAATAAATACGCCGGGTGATAGGTCACAATCATGGGAACACCGTTTACTCGATGTTCTTTTCCACGCAATTGCGAAACAGGCGTATCAGGATCTGCCCCCAATAAGGCAACTGCTGCCGTCTTACCCAGAGCAACAATCACTTTCGGCTGAATTAAGGCAATCTGGAGCTGCAAATACGGCAGACAAGCCTGCATTTCATCGGGCGTTGGTGGCCGGTCTTTACCGCTGCTATCAGTCGGTCGACATTTGACAACATTCGCAATATACGCACGTTCACCGCGCTGCACACCAAGTGCCCGCAGCATATTATCAAGCAACTGTCCGGCTGCGCCGACAAACGGCTCACCCTGTAAGTTTTCGTTATAGCCAGGCCCCTCACCGACAAACAACCATGTCGCTGCGGCATCTCCAGTGCCAAAAACTGTTTTTGTCCTACCTTTACACAAGCCACAAGCCACACAAGACGCGACTTCGGCTTGCAATGCATCCCAGGACATCACAGATACGCGATCCACGGGATCAGACGCCGCTGGCGCTGAAGACGGGGGTAGGTCCGCCACTGTTACAACATCGGTGACACCACCGTCAGGCAAAACAGCCGCAGGAGGAACATCCGCCAACGCCAACGTCGCAGCTACTGGAGTTACCTCCTCAGACGCATAGCGGGAGAGCCACAACGGGCCCAAACCCATTGCATTCAGAATTTTGATACGAGCCGTTTGTTCGGCAGCATTCATCAGCACATTCTCCGCATCACGATTGCATCTTCACGGGTATTTACATCGACAGGATAGTAGGCTTTTCTTCTGCCGATTTCCTCAAAGCCATCGGCAAGGTACACTTCAATTGCCCGATAATTACTACGCCGGACTTCCAACAAAACTGACGTCATGCCCTGTTCTTTTGCATAAAGATGCAAGTATCTCAACATGGCGCTCGCATATCCCTGCCCCTGATTTTCTTTACGAACTGCGAAATTCAGCAGATGTAATTCATCAACGACAGGCATTACAAAAAAATAAGCGGCAACTTCTCCGGAATGATCGCGAATACCAAATGCCTGATAGCCACTTAAAAACGAATCAGTGAAATTTCCTCTGGACCAGGGATGTGAGTACACCGTTTCCTCAATCGTCAGTATCTGATCAATATCCGCAAACCCCAATTTCACAAAGTTATGCATGTGTTTACATTCCGTACGAAAAAGCCGCATATCACTTCTGCCCTTGCACCAAAGCCCGTTCGGCAGTAGTTAAAGCGATCTTATTTCTCAGGTACAGCGGCTGCGCCAGCTCTGGTGAGACATCCTGACCACTTGCCAGCGCCAGCTTAGCTAACTCCGCAACCTGCTTGGCATGTGGCATCATCGGAATCGATGAAAACTGAATAAATTGAGAAGGCAAAACAACGCCATTCCCAAGGACAAAATACGGTGAATCAAGATCAGCACTCGGCGTAATGTCTTCTATCTTCGCCAACACAGGAGCGCTAACTTCTACGCAGACTCCGCCTACAAAGCAGTACTGCGCCCAGTACACCTCGCTCATACGCGCATCCAGAACGCAAATAAAATTTTCCGCCTTTACCTCCGCGAATGCTGCCAACGCCATCGCTTGCAGACTAACCACTGGCACAACGTTTAACTCTACGCCATAGGCAAGTCCCTGAACAATGCCGCAAGCGGTGCGTATTCCTGTAAATGCACCGGGGCCGCATCCGTAAGCCAAAACATCACAGTCAGACAGCGCGATGCCGGCCTCCGACAGCAATGACTGCAATGCAGGCAAAATTCCTTGTGAATGGGTCTGCACGCCAGATAACTCGCGCACATAAATCTGATCATCGACAAGCAAAGCTGCTGATGCCAGTTCGGTCGATGTTTCTATTGCTAAAATCGTTGTCATAGACGTATTTTACCGCGTTCACTTCAGTGCAAGGCTGGATTTCTATTGAGATTGAATCGGTTAGAATTACAACATGAACGCACATATTCACACTAATGATCTGAAACAGTTGAAAAATCAACTGAAGTCCAAACAATGGCTGGTCGCCTGCCTTTGCGCTGCATGGTGCGACACCTGTAATATTTATCGCACTGCATTCAAAGAACTGGCTGCCCGCCATCCGGAAAAGTGCTTTGCCTGGGTCGACATAGAAGACCATGCCCATCTGGTCGAGGATATAGAAATTGAAAATTTCCCTACCATCCTGATTCAATACGACGACGACGTGGCATTCCTCGGCACGATGTTGCCGGACTCCTCGCAACTACACCGACTCATCACATCTATTGAAGAGAGCATGCAATCCGGACCAATCAAGCGAAGCTCCCTCAATCAGGAGGCGCCTGAAAACTGGAGCCTACGCAGGTTAATACTCGCGGACTAGTCAATCACTAAGCCAATTCGGTGTTCATATCAGCGTGAGCACCTTCTTCAATTGAATACCGTAGAATAGAAAAAAGGGACTAGATTTGCATCTAGTCCCTTGAATCTGGTGCGGCTGGCAGGAATCGAACCCACGACCCCTTGGTTCGTAGCCAAGTACTCTATCCAGCTGAGCTACAGCCGCGAAGAAGAAAATTATAGCACAAGTAAACCCAACATTTAAAGCCCCTCCGCTCAACTTTTGTGACGCGGGATAAATAAGCATTACGGCAAGCAAAAAAAATGCAGCGAACCGGGGAATAAAATGAACAAGAAAAAAAAAGAAACGCAGAATAGAAAAAAGGGACTAGATTTGCATCTAGTCCCTTGAATCTGGTGCGGCTGGCAGGAATCGAACCCACGACCCCTTGGTTCGTAGCCAAGTACTCTATCCAGCTGAGCTACAGCCGCGAAAAACAAAATTATAGCATAGGACTTTTGATTTTATAAGCCCTCCTGCCATTATTTCAAATTTCAACCTGAGCGCCGACTTCAATCACACGATTGCTTGGGATGTGATAGTAGTCCGCTGCATCACGTGCGTTGCGAGACATGGCAACAAAAATGCCCTCACGCCATCTCGCCATGCCACCGCCTGGCGTAGAGATAATCGTCTGCCTGGAAATAAAGTAAGAAGTTTCCATAGGCTCAAAAATCAGACCACTCGATGCACACAAAGCAAGCGCAGCTGGAATATCCGGCTCATTTTTAAATCCGTAAAACAGATCGATCTGATAACACGAATTACCAAGATCGGAAATCTTAATACGTTCAGAAAATGGTACCCATGGAATTTCCCTGTTATGCAGCGTCAGAAAAACCACCCGTTCATGCAATATTTTGTTGTGCGATAAATTATGCAAAAGTGCATGCGGTACACCATCTGCCTCACCTCGTAAGAATACGGCAGTACCGTAAACCCGGGTTGGCGCAGATACAAACAGGGACGCTAGGAAATCCTCCAGCGGAATTGCATGTTTTTTCAGATTTTCAAATACCAACTCACGTCCACGTTTCCACGTCAGCATCAAGGTGAAAATAATCAATCCCAGCACAATAGGGAAGTAACCACCATGGAAGAATTTCAATGCATTGGCAGAAAACAGAGAAACGTCGATGGCTAAAAAGAAAAATGTCGCAGCAACACACAATAGAAGATTGTATTTCCAGCCAAACCGGATAACAAAAAACGTCAGCAATGACGTCACCAGCATCGTACCGGTATTTGCGATACCGTAAGCCGATGCAAGATTCGTCGATGATCCAAAGCCAATCACTGCGCCAACAACTACAAACAATTGCATCCAGTTCGCCACCGGAATATAAATCTGGCCAATTTCTTTAGCTGACGTATGCACAATCTTCATACGCGGCAAAAAGCCGAGCGAAATAGCTTGTTTGGTCATCGAGAACGTCCCGGATATCGTCGACTGAGATGCAATCACTGCAGCAACCGTCGATAAGATGACCAGAGGATAAATACTCCACGCACCCAACTGATAATAAAAAGGATTGGTCACTGCTGCCGGATTAAACATCAGCAGCGCGCCTTGTCCAAGGTAATTCAGCGCCAGTGCGGGAAACACAATAAAAAACCAGGCAGCACGAATCGGTTTAGCGCCAAAATGCCCCATATCCGCATACAAAGCTTCGGAACCGGTAAACGCCAGCACGACAGCACCCAGCGCAAAAAAGGCCCCCCAGTGATGGTCAATCACAAAGTTCACTGCGTATAAGGGATTGAAAGCGGCAAGAATTCCCGGAACGCGGATGATGTTATACAAGCCCATCAAGGCCAGAACTGAAAACCACAACAACATCACCGGGCCGAACATCTTCCCTATGCCTGCAGTGCCTTTACGCTGAACGGCATATAAACAAATCAGAACAATCAGCGTAATAGGAACAACGACTGGTTTAAAACTGGGTGTGGCAACTTCAATACCTTCCATTGCCGACAATACCGACATCGCTGGTGTGATCACACCGTCACCGTAAAACAGTGAAGCACCAAACAAGCCAAGCACAGTCAGGGGAAAGTAGAGTTTAGAATTTTTACTAACCGATTCGAGGGACAGCGCCGTCAGCGCCATAATCCCGCCCTCTCCGCGGTTATCTGCACGCAGCACAAGCGTCACGTACTTGAGGGAAACAATGATAATCAATCCCCATAAAATCATAGAGACGATACCAAAGATATTGGCTTGCGTTAGCTGCAATCCGTGGGCGGGCGCAAACACTTCCTTCATCGTATAGAGAGGACTGGTTCCGATATCGCCATAAACAATGCCGACTGCCGCTAACGTCAATCCTGCCAGACTGCTTTTCGTTTGATGATTATCCAATTGCGTACCTTGTAATTATTGGTGCGTTGCACAATAGGGCATTCCAGAGGCAAACTCAATAGTCCAAAACAAAAAAAGAACATATTAAGTTAATACGCAACAGTTAGCACATAAATAGTAACCTCACCGGGCAGGAACTAGTACGACATATGTTGTCTCGCTCAGACGGAAAGAGAATAAATTTACCTTTTAGCAAAAAACTCAATTGCAAATCAAACATCACACGAACTATGCCCATGAATATCACTGCAATCGATCGCGCAATATGATTTCAAGTACGTCGAAACATCAACGCTGGTCGGTATAAATAGAGAATTTGATTTGTATCCCTAGCCCTTACTTTGCCAGAGATTAGAAAACCGTAAAAGTTAATCCAACGCAACCTGCTCGACCGCGTCTGTTTTTACCTCATTAAACCGTTCAAGAGCAGCAATCAGTTCATCAATCGCTTCACTTCCGAATGCCTGCTCAACATATTGATATTGCGTGTCAATCAATGGGGCAATTTTCAGCATCAGCGCATCCCCCTGATCTGACAACGCAATTAAGACGCGACGTTGATCCCCTTTCACGTCACAGCGGCGGATCAGATCAAGCTCTTCCATGCGCTTGAGTACACCTGCCATGCTAGGGCTGGATATCTGACATAAATCACATAATTCTCGTGGTTCGAGTTGGCCGTGTTCATCAAGCACACGAAAAATTCGCCACTGCTGATCCGTTAATCCAAACCGACTCAATATCGGACGGAAGTGACTCATCAGATTCGCGCGGGCCTTCAAAAACAGTTGCGGCAGATTTCGGTAGGCAATCCTGTGATTCATGTTGACTCCATTCAGATTAATTATTTTCAATAATTCAAAGCCATTGTACAGATTGACTTACTAATATATTAGTGTTTTAATTCACTAATATATTAGTATTCTGGTGGGTTATCGGTGAAACATATAAAAAATTGGGAAAAAGCATGATAGTCAGGGATCGCCCGTCTGGCTTTCGGTTGTTTCTCATGTTGCGTGGCTCTGTATTGCCAAGAATATTGCCGGCTCTGACAATTAACATATTGATTGCAACTCTGGTCACCATGTCACATGGTGACTTATTCAAACTTAAGATCACGCTGACAACCATCCCGTTTACCCTGATCGGCTTGCCTATCTCCATTTTTCTCGGGTTCCGGAATAACACTGCGTATGACCGCTTTTGGGAAGCGCGCAAACTCTGGGGCGAACTACTGATCAGGAGCCGTAACCTGTCACGCCAATGTCAAAGCCTGATTGCCTACCCGATCACAGCAGTGGCATCAAATGGGCTGACAGATATCAGGGTACGCATGATTTACCGGGCAATCGCCTTTTCCTACGCACTTAAAAATCTGCTGCGCGATTTGCCGGGTGAGGATATGCCGCAATGGCTGACTCAAGAAGAGGTCACGCTGATTCAATCATCCAAAAACAAACCCGATTTTTTAATTAATCGTATGGCGCTGGATTTGCAGCAAAGTATGAATGAAAAGCGCATCGATCCCTGTCTCGCGGCCAATATTGACACTACCTTATCAGCCATCACAGCCGCCGCTGCCGCGTGCGAGCGCATAAAAAATACGCCCATTCCTTTTTCTTACACATTGCTGCTGCACCGGACTGCCTATATCTACTGTTTTCTGCTGCCTTTCGGACTGGTAGATTCGATCGGCTTTATGACGCCATTTGTGGTGGCAATTGTTGCCTATACCTTCTTTGGCTTAGATGCACTCGGCGATGAAATCGAAGAGCCCTTTGGTCTTGACGCGAATGATTTGCCATTAGATGCAATCTGTCGTGCCATCGAAATTGATTTACTCGAAGCAATACAACATGCCCCGCTCCCCGCACCAATGCTACCGGTGGGTTATCGGCTGACTTAGGCCACAAAAGAAGTACGGATTTCAGAAACACCGGCAACAACAACCTGGTCGCAGAATCAGGAAATCAGAACATAAAGTAATTCTCCCATCTACTTTCAGAGACAAAGGAATATAAAAATGCACGAAGCTCAACAACAACGGATACGTCTTCCAGAATTAAGAAATCGCGTCACGACTGCCGAACGGGCAGCGTCGTGGATAGAAGACGGAATGACGGTAGGCATGAGCGGTTTTACGCGAGCTGGTGACGCAAAAGTTGTTCCCCTCGCGATTGCGGAACGGGCAAAATCTGAACAACTGAAAATCACCCTGATGACTGGCGCATCACTGGGTAGCGATGTCGACAAAACACTGACCGAAGCCGGCGCTATGACACGCCGCATGCCATTTCAGGCAGACCCGACCTTGCGCGCGGCAATCAATCGCGGCGAGATCATGTATGTCGATCAGCACTTATCCGAAACAGTTGAGCAATTGCGCACGCGCCAGATCAATGCGATTGACGTCGCCATCATTGAAGCCATTGCGATCACAGAAACCGGCGCCATCATCCCGACCACATCTGTCGGTAACAGCGCCAGCTTTGCTATCCTGGCAGATCAGGTCATCGTCGAAATCAATCTGACACAGTCATTGGAACTGGAAGGTCTGCACGATATTTTCATTCCTAAGCACAGACCGCAACGGGAACCAATTCCTATCATGTCGGCAAGCGACCGCGTTGGAACAACGGCAATCATGATCCCGCCAGAAAAAATTGTTGCGATCGTCATTACCGAAAAAGCCGACAGCGCTTCGACCATTTTGCCACCAGATGAAGAAACAGCGCAGATCGCAGCCCACCTTGTTGAATTTTTCAAACAAGAAGTCAAAGATGGCCGACTGACTAATAGCCTGATGCCCATGCAGGCGGGTATAGGCACGATAGCGAATGCGGTCATGACGGGCTTCATTGACAGCCCCTTTGAACATTTGCAAATGTATTCAGAGGTCTTGCAAGATTCCACTTTCGATCTTTTTGATGCCGGAAAACTGGACTTTGCTTCCGGCTCATCGATCACACTGTCGGCGCAAAAAAGTCAGGAAGTATTTGCCAATATCGGTAAATACAAAGATCGCCTGGTGCTCCGTCCGCAAGAGGTCAGCAATCATCCCGAGGTCATTCGTCGTCTCGGCATCATCGCCATCAACACCGCGCTTGAAGCCGACATTTATGGCAATGTGAACTCCACACATGTACTCGGCACACACATGATGAACGGTATTGGCGGCTCGGGCGATTTTGCCCGCAACGCCTACCTGTCGGTATTTGCGACCAAGGCGATTGCCAAGAATGGAAAGATATCGAGTATCGTTCCTATGGTCACGCACGTTGACCACAATGAACATGACGTTGACATTATCGTGACCGATGTCGGCCTAGCAGATCTGCGCGGATTAGCACCGCGTGAACGCGCACAGAAAATCATTCAGAACTGTGTGGCAGAGCCTTACAAACAAATGTTACTAGATTATCTGGCGGAGGCAGAATTACGTGGCGGACAGACTCCACACGTCTTGGAGAAGGCGTTTTCCTGGCATGTCCGTTATCGTGAAACTGGCACTATGCTGGAACAAGCTGTCGCATTGAAAGCTGTTGCCTGATCTATTTCCAAGAGCAGATACAACAAAACGCCAACTGAATTTTTTCAGTTGGCGTTTTGTTCATCATATCTTGACGCAACAATGAGAATGCATAGGCTTGATAAGAAAACTCGCCAATATCCCCCTTGCGTTCGGACTAAAATCAGGGATTACTCACTGACCTCGACTAAACGTCCATTCAATGGCTGCACTGGTCGGGCATTCATTTTATAAAGCTTTTTAAACGCCGCGATCTGACTCGCGGACAATTCAACCGGCTGCTTCAGCACTTGCCAGCGCACCCCATCACTGCATGGAGGCGTTGTCAATGAACCGGTGAATTTGTAGTAAGTACGTGTCGCTGGCAAAACACTGGCTGGATCAAAATTAGTTAACGGAGTTGTTTTCCCTTCTGCAGGCAAGGCAGAAAAGACCGGTGCCAATGCAGCATTTTCCTTCCCTTTTTTAAACAGGACAGCAACAACAGATAATTTACCGTCGTTTAATTTGTGCACAAAATGCGCAACCATAGGATAGCTGACCCCATTTATTTTTTCTTCACTAGGCGTATGAAAGTGGAATTGCAACAGGCTACCTTCATCATCGCCAGTTTTAAGACTATTACCAGCAGGTACATTGACCTGCACCGTATGACCATTATTGATTACCTCAGCACTGTTGCTGACATACTTAAAATCCAACGGCAGCAAGGCGGCTTTTTTTGCATTGCGCTCAACGATGTTAATTGGTGACTGCTCTTTACTCATTTTACAAGCAGTATTGGCAGCATCCAGCTCAGACCAATGCGCGGGCGCAGTTTTTCCTTCATAGCCCCAGTGAGGAGCATGAGCCTTATCATCTGCCAGAGCCAGGCCGGATGATACAGATAACAAACCCAAGACAGCCATACAAACTGTTTTATTCATTTCATCATCTCCTTCAATTTTTAAAAAAAATCCTACTCAAGCAAGAGCCCCAAAAAAATAACTTCAAGACTCAGACCACTTCAACAGTGCAAAACAGTAACAACGACAACAACAGCAATTCCAGAAGCGACACACAATATAATTAAATTAAAATTCGTCCCACTCTTCGCCACCAGCTGCCTTGATTGATTTCCCGCCATCCGCAACCTTGACACTACCGGCAAGACGTTTTACCTGACCTCGTTGAGTCTGATTGTTTCGCACAGAAGCAGGTGCAACACGGTCATTGGTTTTCGACGTGGGTGCAAATCCACCATGCGCCCCGGGAATTTTAAAGACACTCACAATTTGCGTCAGGACTTGTGCTTGCTCTTCCAGCGATGCGGCTGCAGCTGCGGCCTCTTCAACCAGCGCCGCATTTTGCTGAGTGACTTCGTCCATTTGCGTCACCGCGTGATTAATTTGCTCGATACCGGAGGTCTGCTCCTGGCTTGCAAGACTCATTTCCCCCATGATATCGGTAACATTTTTGATACTGGATACGACAGAATCCATGGTGGAACCAGCCTGATCCACCAAGCGAGAACCAATTTCCACCTGCTCTACCGAGTCTCCTATCAGGGTTTTAATTTCTTTGGCGGCACCAGCCGATCTCTGCGCAAGATTGCGCACTTCACTGGCAACGACTGCGAAGCCACGTCCCTGTTCGCCTGCTCGCGCCGCTTCCACCGCGGCATTCAACGCGAGAATATTAGTTTGAAAAGCAATACCATCAATGACCCCGATAATATCCACGATTTTTTTCGATGATGCATTAATTGCCCCCATCGTATGAACCACTTCATTGACCACGGCACCGCCTTTGGCAGCGACTTCTGACGCAGAAATAGCCAATTGATTCGCTTGCCGCGCGTTATCCGTATTGTGCTTGACGGTCGATGTCAACTCTTCCATTGAAGAAGCGGTTTCTTCCAGTGCACCTGCTTGCTCTTCGGTGCGAGACGACAAATCCAGATTTCCTGAAGCGATTTCAGTGGCAGCGGTATGAATAGTTTCAGTGCCAACCCTCACCTTACTCACAATATCAATCAGATTCCCGTTCATGTCTTTCAGCGCCTGCATCAACTGACCAGTTTCATCTGTCGAATGTACCTGAATTTCTGAGGTTAAATCCCCTTTAGCAACTGTTTTTGCCAGATCAACCGCGACACCTATCGGCGCAGTAATCGATCTGGACGTGAACCAGGCAACTGCCGCGCCGCAAATAACAGCAAGAACTGCAATGGAAATCATCAGCATCAATGCTGATTGATATGCATGTGCTGCAGCTTCCTCGTCAATCGTATTTTTTTCTTCCTGAAGAGTTATAAAATCCCGAATAGCATCCTGCCATTTTGTGGTCGCTGGATTGGCTTCCTTCAAAAGAAATTGCACTGCTTCTTCTCGGTTTGTCTGAACCATTTCTGCAAACTTGTTATTCAGTGCTCTTGCTGCGAGCTGATCCTCTTTAATACTGGCAACAATTTTTTTTCCTGTTTCATCAAGGGGCATTTTTTCCAATTTGGAAAAAGCCTCATCGTAATGGACCCTGGCCTCATCAATTTTTTTATGTTCCAGCTTGGCCTGTGCTTCATCTGTTAGCAAAGCGATTGATCGTATTACCCGCGAAACGATATGGACAGACCTGGACATATCCTCAAGCGCATCCATTTTTTTAACGTTCACTGTCACAACATGATGTAATGCTTGGTTGGATTGCTGCATACCGTGAATACCGAGGTAGGCCACACCAATCAGCATAAGCAGCACAAGGGCAAAGCCAGCACCCAGCCGCGTACCAATAGGCAGGTTTGATAATTTCATAAATGTCTCTCCGGTAAATTACTGCTCGAAAGGTTCGGTTTTTACTGGGTTGTGAATCGTAATCAATGACGACCTTTTTTGCGCTTTGCAATTTCATGCAAACATATTCAGTGAAACGCCGACAGAAAAGCTGGACATCAGCATATATCGCTAAAAAAACATTTACTGTTGACAATTGTCAATTGTTACGTGATTTGAGAAAAGTTAACCTTTTCTATATTCTTACGACAACATGCTATGCCTGTAACGCACAGCATTAATGATAAAATGTCGCCATGAAACAACATTCCCGCACACAACGATACACAGCACTACTCGCATGTTTTGCGATATTGCTGGCATTGTTCATGCCGTCTGTTTCTTCTGCGCTCGCCGCAAAAAACCAAGATTCATTCTGGTCAGGGATATGTACCACGCAAATCAGTAGCGCAAACAATGCAGATCATTCGCTGCAAGCATCGCAAGACAACGCGCCACATTCCGGCGATAGCGATATGCAAGCGGGGCATTGCGCTTATTGTTTTACCAGCGCAGCTTCGTTTGCCTTGCCTCCGGCTGTCGCGCTGAGTCTTCCCATCCGCATACAAGCGTTACCACTGCCAGCGCTGTTTTATACATCCCCCTCCCCGTTATTTGTCTGGGCCTCAGTCCAGTCGCGCGCCCCACCCTTGCTGACCTGAGAAATCAATCTCGCATTGCAGCATTGCAGCATTGCAGCAACGTTCGTTCAGCGTTATCAACCGCACAGTTCCTTTCTATCTCGTCGTTTTTTGACATAGGAAGACGCGTCTGCCGCATCTGTAGTTGCTGTGCAATCGCCGCATCGCCGCTTCAGCATTTCTCTGTTTCGCTATGAAATCATGTGACGCGACGTGATGCTTATTTGAATCCATCCCTTGCCGGGATTACATCAGAGTCTGAATATGCAACACCCATTATTTCTTCAACGTCGTTTACATCTCGCCATCATCGCTGCTTTTTCTCACGCTACTGCCTTTGCCGCAGACTCATCAACGCCTGACACCAACAGTGTTGAGAGCTCAATTCAAGAAGTCGTTGTACAAAGTAATAAGTTAGCCGGAGCTATCACTTCTGGCACAAAGGAATCGATCACTGCTAAGCAAATTGCGGAAAACATCAATGCTATTACCACCGCTGAGGCATTGAATTACCTGCCCAGTACCCATGTGCGCGAACGCTACATAGGCGACCGCAACGGCATCCTTGTCATGCGAGTTAACAGCTCTGTCGCCAGCGCGCAAACAACCGTGTATGCAGATAATCTGTTGCTCTCGAATTTTCTGAACAATAGTTACAGTACAGCGCCGCGCTGGGGCATGGTCGCGCCAGAAGAAATTGATCGCATTGATGTTTTGTACGGCCCATTCTCTGCCCTGTATCCGGGTAACTCTGCCGGTGGTGTCGTGCTGATGTCCACCCGTATGCCAGAACGCTTTGAAGCGCATGCGAAACTAGATGTGTTCAAACAAAATTTTAAACTTTACGGTACTGATCAAAGTTATAACGGTACACACGGCAGTCTGTCGATAGGCAGTAAATCAAACAACTGGTCATGGCTGGTGAATGTCGATCATCTCGACAACAATGGCCAACCTCAAACCTTTGGTGCTGCAACGAAAGCCAGCGTTACCGGCACACCAGCGTTCACCAATGTCAGCGGTGAAATTCGTGACATCGATACCAGTGGCAATCCGCGCATCATTACCAGCGCCATCGGCGCTGATGCAACAGTACAGGATAATGCCACGCTCAAACTTGCTTACGACATTTCACCGGAGCTACGCGCCAGCTATACGCTGGGAACATGGCAAAATAAGTCAACTACTTATGTCAGCAATTATCTGCGTGATGCCAGCGGCAACGCGGTATTCAACACCAGCAGCAGCGGCGCAGGAAAGTATGTGAAATTCAATGGAGATACCAGTTACTACACACTGAGTGGTACCTCTCCCGGCTACAGCGAAAGCGAACACTACATGCACGGGCTCTCGCTGAAAAGCAGCACCAGAGGTGCCTGGGATTGGGAGGTGATTGCCAGCTTGTACGATCAGCGTAAAGACAACTCGCTCACTGCTGCTAACAAAGCTAATTTGTACGATTCTGGATTAGGCAATAGCAGACCGGGCGGCACGATCACAACCGGCGATGGTACAGGCTGGACGACATTGGATTTACGCAGCGAATACCGTCCCGGCGGCGATCTGAAGAGCGCGCACCGCCTGAGTTTTGGCTATCACTTTGATCGCTACGAATTAAAGTCGGTGACATCGACTATTCTGAATGACTGGTTAAGCGGCGATCCGGCCGCAACGCCGAGTTCCAACTCTTTTGGCAAGACACAAACACAAGCAGTCTATCTGCAAGATGCCTGGCAAATTACGCCAACATGGAAAACGGTTGTTGGTGGCCGCCTGGAACAATGGAAAGCCTATGATGGCAGCAACTTCAATGCCGCCAATGTACCCGCATACCAGCAAATGAATTATGCCAGCCGCACCAGCAACGATTTTTCACCCAAACTATCGATCTCTTATCAGGCAAGTAAAGACTGGGCTTACCGCGCATCATTCGGACAAGGAGTACGCTATCCGACCGTTGCTGAAATATTTCAGGTGATTAATCTGCCTAACAATGTCAAACAAAATGACCCGAATCTGAAGCCGGAAAAAGTACGCTCGGCAGAGCTCGTCGCCGAAACCAATCTGAGCAAAGGCAGCTTGCGGACTTCTTTCTTTTTTGAAGACAAGCGTGACGCCCTGATCTCGCAAAGCGACACCACAGTTATACCTAACATATCCAGCATTCAGAATGTCGATAAAGTGCGTACGTATGGCATCGAGGCGGTGCTTGGACTCAATGATGCGCTGGTCAATGGGCTAGACCTGAATGGCAGCGTGACTTACACCAATTCGACCATCGTTGCCAACAGCCGCAATCCGGGATTAGTTGATACCGATCAGCCGCGCATACCTGCATGGCGGGCGACGATGGTGGCGACATACCACGCGAACGAACGACTGACGTACAGTCTCAGCTATCGCTACAGCGGGCATCAACACAATGCGCTTTTTAACACCGCGACCAAACAATACAACGACATTAACCCTGACGTGTATGGTGCGGTGAGCAAATACAGCGTGTTTGATGCAAAACTCCAGTACAAACTGGCGCGCCAGTGGACGGGCTCTGTCGGCATCAATAACATCGGTAGCTATAAGTACTATGTGAATCCGAATCCTTATCCACAACGTACGTTCTTTGCCAGCATGAAATTTGATTATTAATATCACGCCAAAGCTCATCATGACACTTGCCCATCGCTTATTTTTTGCCAGTGCACTCGCACTGTGGACACTCTTACCTGCCGTGGCACATGCCCAGATGAATCACGGCAAACACAAAGCTGCCAGAGCAGAACTAGGAACATCTGCCGCATTTGATTCGCAGGGCAAGTTATGGGTCGCGACCAAAGAAAGCACAGGCGAAGGGGCTGCCGGTTATGTCGTCCTGCAGTATTCACCGGACATGGGAAAATCATGGTCGCCCGCCATAAAAGTGCAATCCCAGCCTGAGCCGATTTCTGCTGATGGTGAAAATCGTCCCAAGCTGGCCTTTGGAACGAAGGGAGAAATCTATGTTGCTTACACCAAGCCATTAAGCAAACCGTACACAGGTGAAATTCGTTTTGCGCGCTCGGTCGATGGCGGACGTAGTTTTTCTCCCCCCATCACGGTACATAGCAATCGCGATGAAATCACGCACCGCTTTGAATCAATGATCGTCGATAAAAGCGGTCGCATTTTTATCGCCTGGATAGATAAACGCGATGCAGAAGCAGCCCGGGCAAAGAAAGAAAAATACGCTGGTGCAGCGATTTACTACAGCGTTTCTACAGATCAGGGGGCCAGTTTCCAAGCGGATTACAAACTGGCCGAACATAGTTGCGAATGCTGCCGCATCGCCTTAGCCCTCAATCCGGCGGGAAAGCCCGTCGCGATGTGGCGTCATGTATTCGAGCCGAATTTCCGCGATCACGCGCTGAGTGAATTAAACGCCGATGGTCATACTGCGCCGTTGATACGCACCACCTTTGATGAATGGCGCATCGATGCATGTCCGCACCACGGGCCATCTGTCGCTTTTGATCATGAAGGACAACGCCATCAAACGTGGTTCAACGTCAAAGCTGACGAAGGGGGTGTTTTTTACGCCGCAACAAATTCCAAAGGGACACTCAACGAACCAATGCGGTTGGGTAACGCGCAGGCGGAGCACGCGGATGTGATTGTCACCGGCAACACCGTCGCCATCGCCTGGAAACAATTTGATGGTAATGCCAGTGTAATACTGGCAAAGCGGTCAGATGACGCCGGTAACACATGGCAAGACCTCAGCATCGCCAAAACACTGGGCAATTCGGATCAACCACATTTACTCGCCACGCCAACTGGACCTGCGCTGGTGTGGCGTACACAAAATGAAGGTATCCAAATTATTCCATTCGGGAGCAAAAAATGAAAACCTGTTTGAAAACACTGAAACTGCTTGCACTGTCTTTACTGCTCATCGCCACATCAAGCCATGCGACACCATTACAGGAATTCAAATCAGACAGCATGCACCAGCTACTGCAAAGTCAGAAAGGAAAAGCATTCGTTTTGGTGGTTTGGTCACTCGATTGCGAATTCTGTCAGGCAAGTCTGGCAACGCTGGGACAAAGTAAAAAGAAAAATAAATATGTCCGGGTCATCACGATAGGAACAGATTCAATACTGGATGAGCAGAATGCCAGCCTGATGAAGCAAAAGTTAAACGAATTTGGTCTGAGCAAAGATGCCTGGGCATTCGGCGAAGAGGCGCCGGAAAGATTGCGTTTCTCAGTCGATCCCAAATGGCATGGCGAAATGCCCCGCAGCTACTGGTTTAATGAAAAAGGTGAGCGCACCGCGTTATCCGGCGTCATCAAAACGGATGACATTCAAAAATTTTTCCGGCAGCAGCATCAGGCAAAATAAACTTTCCCCGCTCAATGCACAATCTCTCCTGCGAGGGTGATAAACGCTTTCAGGTAATCGATTTCTGTATCCGCTTCCCGCACGCCCAGAAAAATCTGTTTCGCGATTCCCCGCTTACCTAAACGGACTTGTGCGATCTGCATTTTGCTGGCGTACTCCGCCACCAGCCAGCCCGGTAATGCAGCTACACCCCGGCCACTGGCAACCATCTGTAACATGATGTCGGTTGTTTCTATGGTTTTATGTTTTTTAGGGGCGCAGTTCGCTGGCAATAAAAACTGCTTATAAATATCTAAGCGTTCAATTGCGACCGGATAGGTAATCAGCGTTTCTTCCAGTAACTCGTTGGGGGAAACATATTTTTTTCCGGCCAGTCTGTGTTCGCGCCTCACGACCAACACTTGCTCATAATCAAAAACCGGGGTGAACAATAAGCCGGTTTTATACAAGGGATCAGGCGTGACCAACAGATCGATTTCATCATTCAGCAAAGCGCCAATGCCGCCGAATTGAAATTTCTGTTTCACATCGACATCGACATCCTGCCAGCGACTCAGATACGGCGCCACCACCTTCAGCAGCCATTGATAACAAGGGTGACATTCCATGCCAATCCGCAAGGTGCCTCGGCCACCTTCTGCATATTGCCGCATGACTTCTTCGGCATACTCAAACTGCGGCAACAAGCGGTTTGCCAGACCGAGTAAATACTGGCCAGCCTGCGTCAGACGTAATTGCCGCCCCTCACGCGCCCAGACTGGCGTCCCCAAAAACATTTCCATTTTCTTTACCGTGTGACTCAGCGCCGATTGCGTCAGACACAGTACGTCCGCTGCTGCGGTCAATGAGCCCTGGCGATCAACCTCGCGTATCAGTGTCAGATGAAGGCGTTCCAGCATATTTTATTCCATGAATATTAATAATCAATTCATTAAATAATACCATTATTATTCATGGATTAAATTATCTATCATGCACTCCTACACATGAGGAGTTATATGGTTACGACACACAATCTCGGCTTTCCACGCATAGGCGCAAAACGTGAACTGAAGTTCGCTTTAGAAGACTATTGGAAAGGAAACTTATCTCAGACCCAGCTCGAAGACACTGGCGCATTGTTACGGCAACGCCATTGGCAACATCAGTCACAGCTGGATTTTGTTCCGGTCGGCGACTTTTCGTTTTACGATCAGGTGCTCGATATGAGTTTCCTGCTGGGGAATATTCCGGCCCGCGTGCGTCATCATGAAGGCAATACGCTGGACAACTATTTCCGCGTTGCCCGTGGACGCTCAGCGCAGGACTCTGCATGCCATTGCGTGCATGCGGGTGAAATGACGAAATGGTTTGATACCAATTATCACTACATCGTCCCGGAATTTGATGCGGCGACGACTTTTTCCCTCGATGCCTCGCGCCTGCTGAAGCAGATCAGACAAGCGGCTACGCTTGGCGTAACGGCGAAACCCGTCATCATCGGGCCTGTCAGTTATCTGTGGCTGGGAAAAACAAAAGACGCATCAGACAAACTGGCCTTGCTGCCCAAGCTCTTGCCTGTCTATGCACAACTGCTGGATACGCTGGCAGCCGAAGGTGTGGAGTGGGTGCAAATCGATGAGCCGGTGTTGGTGACCGAGCTTGATCCGGCATGGCAACAGGCATTCACCACAGCGTATCAGGCGCTGGCTCCGCGCAAACTGAAACTGTTGTTGACGACCTATTTTGGCGATCTGCAAGAGAACCTCAGCCTCGCATGTGCATTACCTGTCGACGGCATTCATATTGACGCGATCAATGCGCGGCATGAGCTGGAACAACTGCAAACCTTGTTACCGGATAGCATGGTGTTATCACTGGGCGTCATCAATGGTCGCAACATTTGGAAAACCGATTTACACGCAACCCTGGAATGGCTGGAACCGATACACCGCGTATTGCAGTCACGCTTATGGATAGCACCCTCGTGCTCTCTGCTTCATGTGCCGGTTGATTTGCGCAGTGAAAACAAACTGGCCAGTCATATTCAATACTGGCTGGCATTCGCTCAACAAAAACTCGATGAACTGCATATCCTCGCACAGGCATTGAACAAAGGCCGTGTGTCAGTACAAGATGCACTGGTCGCCAACAGCGCAGCCATCAACAGCCGAAAAAACTCGTCCCTCGTGCACAACCCAGCCGTCAAAGCCGCCGTTGCCGACATCAACGCCAGCCTGGGACAACGGCTAAGCAATTACGAACAGCGCGCAAAAAAACAATCTGCCTGTTTACAACTGCCCGCCTTTCCAACGACCACCATAGGCTCATTTCCGCAGACACCAGAGATTCGTCAGGCGCGCAGTCGCTACCGTCTTGGGCAACTCGACGAAGCCAGCTACAAAACATTCATGCAAAACGAAATTGCCCGCTGCGTGCAAGAACAGGAAGCGCTGGAACTGGATGTATTTGTGCATGGCGAAGCTGAACGCAACGACATGGTTGAATACTTTGGCGAACAACTGGAAGGCTATGCTTTCAGTGAATTCGGCTGGGTGCAATCGTATGGCTCACGCTGCGTCAAACCACCGATTTTATTTGGCGACATCCACCGCCCGAAACCAATGACAGTGGACTGGATTAAATTTGCACAGTCACTGACGGAAAAACCGATGAAAGGAATGCTGACCGGCCCCGTCACTATCCTCAACTGGTCTTTCGTGCGTGATGATCAACCGCGCTCGGTATCCTGCTACCAGCTCGCACTGGCGATACGACAGGAAGTGCTGGATCTGGAAAAAAGCGGCGTGCGCATTATTCAGATTGATGAAGCAGCGCTGCGCGAAGGCTTGCCATTGCGACGCACTGAGTGGGACAGCTATTTGCGCTGGGCAGTCGAATCGTTCCGCATTGCCGCCAATGGCGTCAGCGACGAAACACAGATACACACGCACATGTGCTATTCCGAATTCAACGACATCATTGCCTCTATTGCAGCGATGGACGCCGATGTCATCACCATAGAAACATCGCGTTCGGATATGGAATTACTCGACGCATTTGACCACTTTAGTTACCCGAATGAAATCGGCCCCGGTGTCTATGACATACACTCGCCCAACATTCCGGCGCAGGAACACATCGTGCAACTGATGCGCAAAGCGGCAGAACGCATTCCCACAGAACGCTTATGGGTGAACCCGGATTGCGGCTTAAAAACCCGCAGTTGGGAAGAAGTCATCCCCGCCCTCAGAAACATGGTGGCAGCGGCAAAACAATTACGCCAGGCAGCGTAATTTTCACCATCGCCAGGCTCAACGAGCCTGGCGCATGACTGGTGTGTGACTGGTGTGTGACTGGAGCAGCAGAAGCTCACCCATCGTCATTTCTCCACAACGACAACCGTTGAACGACATCCCTTAATAAATACGTGCCTCACAGAACAAAAAGCCTCCACGAGGCTTATTTTTATTAGGGTATCCAATCTGGATTTTACTGGTCTGCAAAGTCACATCAGAAAGACGCAATCTGCTTGCACCCGCAATACATACGGCCCTGCGGCGCATGCGAATGACGCCGCAGGGCGAGTTATTCCCCTGCATACGGTCAATCATGGCAAAATCTGGCTATGAAGCAATCTTATTACCCTCCATGTTAAGCTCAAAAATACTACTGATAGACGATCACAGTTTGTTTCGCACCGGGCTGAGAGCCTTGATTTGCAACGGTTTACAAGACGTCAGTGTACTGGAAGCGGCATCGCTGGAAGAAACCATGCGGGTTGATCTGACAGATATTCACTTGATTTTGCTCGACATCAAATTACAAGGACTCAACGGACTAGAAGGCATTGCCTTACTGAAGAGAAAATGGCCGGAGACACCAGTGCTTGTTCTGTCTGCAGACGATGCGCCCGAAACCGCACAGCTGGCGCGTGAACGTGGCGCACGCAGTTTTATTTCGAAAGGCGACACTGCTGACAATATTCTCGCGGCGATCCTCAGCGTCCTCCGCGGTGAAGCAGACGATGCGGAAATGTCAGCGCAACAGATGCAGGAAAAAACCAGAGCAAACGCTGCAAAGCCTTTGCTGACCCCGCGTCAATACGAGGTTCTGGATCTGGTCTGTCAGGGTTTATCAAACAAGCTGATTGCGCGTCGTCTGGATCTGTCGGAAAACACAGTGCGCTGTCATGTGCAGGTGGTGCTGACGACATTACAGGTATCGAATCGCTCTGAAGCCGCATTCGCGGCACGCCGCAAAGGTCTGGTGAACTGAGTGATCAAAATGGTCAGCGTCGTCGAAAAAAATATACAGCGCGAGCTGCAACTGTTGCTGATGAAGAATCTCGGCAGCTCGACCTTACCCGGTATTCTGGTTGCGCTGATCCTGTATCTGACGCTGAAAAATCATAGCAATGAACTTAGTCTGGCAATATGGCTGATCGCGGTCAGTGCGTCGAAACTGTTTGACGTGTATGACGCAAAACGCATCATCCGCCGTGGAATTCACCTCGATCAGACGGCTGCACTGAAAATACGGCTGATGCTGCTGCACGCAATGGATGGTGCGATATGGGGTTCATTAGCCTGGCTGAGCCTGTCTACTTCCACCAATGCTGGAAGCGTGCTGATATTAGCGGTGCTGGCAGGCATTGCTGCTAATTCGATGTCGATCTTGTCACCGGTATTACCGGTGTTTGTTGTATTCGTTGTGTGTGAACTTGGCTCTATCGTTTATGCGGTCATCTCCCTCAACGATCCTGCCTATTGGGCTATCGGCATTGCCGTCGCACTGTATGTCGTGACGCTGATGGGTCAGGCATATAATTCTTCGCGTACGGTGCGCAACTCCATACAATTGCGTTTCGACAATCTGGATCTGATTCAACAACTGAGTGCTGCGTCGGAAAAAGCAGCGAAGGCGCTCGCCGCCGCTGAGCGGGCGAATGCAGAAAAATCGCAGTTTCTGGCAGCCGCGAGTCATGATCTGAGGCAGCCCATCCATGCGCAGGGTTTATTTCTGGAAGTATTGCAGACGACAAATTTATCGCAACATCAACGTGAGCTGGTCAACAGCATCAGCTCAGCAACCAACGCTACTACCGAGATGCTGCACACCTTGCTCGACTACTCACGCATTGAGGCTGGTGTGGTTGAGCCGCAAGCGCGAGCATTCCGTTTGCAAACATTGCTCAGCAAAATAGAGAATGAACTGGCACCGCAGGCAAACACCAAAGGGCTGCTCTACCGCAGTCCCGAAACTCATGCAGTTGTTCATTCCGATCCTGCATTAATTGAGTTAATTCTCAGAAACCTTGTCTCAAATGCGATCCGTTACACGCATCACGGCGGCGTGCTGATCCTGTGCAGAAAACATCAATCGCGACTGAATCTGGAAGTGTGGGACAGCGGCATCGGCATAGCCTCCTCGCAATTTGAGAATATTTTCAGTGAATTTCAGCAACTGGGAAATAGCGAACGCGACCGGCAGAAAGGCCTGGGGCTGGGACTCGCAATCGTCAGAAAAATGGTGGATTTGCTTGGACTTGAATTGCAACTGGCATCTCGCCCGGGGCGCGGCAGCGTATTCAAATTAAGTCTGCCGCTGACACAGCTTGCCGTGCTGGACGATGACATCAGTACGGCGCCACTAAGGATACCGCAATTGTACGCCCGGGTGTTAGTCGTCGATGATGATGCGATCGTGCGTCAGGCAATGGCACAGGTATTGGCAGAATGGGGATGTCACTGCGATCTCGCTGAATCGCAAGAAGAGAGTCTCGTACTCGCCCGCCGTCACCCGCCAGACCTGATTATCAGCGATTACCGCCTGCGCGATCACTGTAAAGGAACCGATGTAATTCAGGCGATACGCAGTGTTTGCAAAACAGAGATACCAGCGATTCTGGTGACCGGAGATACTGCGCCGATACGCTTACGCGAAGCTGCAGCGACCGGCCTGCCATTAATGCACAAGCCGGTATCGCCATTACTGCTGTATAAAGAACTGTCATTACTCCTGCCAACAAGTCAGGAGCAATAACTTTAATTCGCCTTGTTATATCTTCACAATGGGCTATCAGCAAAACCATGCTCAGGCGATCGGGACATCACGACCGGGCGCAAGCCACAAAGAGGTGATTCACTGCTGACTGGTAGACTGCCACTCCATAAGTAAACGCGACGACACCATAAGAGTTCGCATAGCTGGGATCGATGTCTGACGTCCACATATTGCCCGCAGTTGAAGGCCAGCCATGTGTACCCTTCACGCCAAAGTTATCAAGCGAGACCAGTTCAGCGGACGTTGGCAAACGCCAGCCGCCTAAACCACCAAATGTCGTATTCGTGCAATAGGTCGTGCCATCCGCCCAAGTATAGGCGCCATTAATATTAAACGTCGGCGGCGTCCAGATCACGCCGTTGCGAGCAAAGATATCACTGCTGATCGAATTAATATGCCCTACAAAGGCAGTCACCATAAACGTATTGTTACCGACGTATTGCAGCAATACAGAGTCGCCTAAAGCACCGGACAAGCCTCCGCCCGTCACCGCACCTGTACCTGCCATATTCTGAATAATGGTCTGATTGAAATTGGGGATCAGCGTCCAGGCTGCTAAACCTATAACCTGCACCTGGTCACCGATGGCGGGAGCCGTTGGCAGCATGACGGCGACGCCGGTACTGCCGTTATTGGTGATATATCCACTATTGGTCGCTGCCTGCACACTCGCATCCGTTGTAGTCACCCAATTGAGGCGACCTGAAGGACCAGCAGGCCCTGTCGGGCCGGTTGGGCCGGTTGGGCCGGTTGGTCCTGTTGGCCCGGTCGGCCCTGTAGATCCGGTAGCACCTGTCGCACCGTTGCAGATGTAAGTGGTCGATGTTACCTCGCCCGCAGCAAGATTGCCGTCACGATTAACATCCGGACCGGAAGTTATTTTGCTGCCGCCGTTGGTACAATTGGCTCCGGCAGGCTCAGTAACCGTCGTCACTAATGTCGTTAAACCATCGCTACCGGTTGCGCCAGTCGCCCCCGTGGCCCCTGTTGCCCCTGTTGCTCCGTTACATACATAAGCCGTCGTGGTGACTTCCGATAACTGCAATATACCGTCGTTATTCAGATCGAGGCCAGACTGTATCTGATTACCGTTAGCGGGACAGATGTTGGCGGCAACACCGGCAACGATTTTGACTAATGTAGTTGATCCATTTGTGCCATCAGTACCATTAGTACCGTTGGTGCCATTGGTGCCATTGGTGCCATTGGTGCCATTCTTACCGTTAGTACCATCGCTGCCAGAGAGGCCGTTGCAGATATAAGAAACCGAAGTCACTTCTGTGCTGTCGAGAAGGCCATTGCCATTGGTATCCGCTCCGGAACTGATTTTGGAACCACCGCTGGGGCAATTATTTCCGACTGGCTCGACCGTAGTAGCGATCAGGGCATTAACTCCGTTGAGGCCATTTTTACCATTCGTACCGTTGGTGCCATTGGTGCCGTTGGTACCGTTTGTTCCATTAACGCCGTTGCAAACAAATTGCGTATTACTGACTTCGCTCTGATCCAAAACGCCGTTTCCGTTGATATCAACCCCGGATTGAACAGTGATGCCACCGCTGGCGCAGGCAGTTACTGGCGCAGAATTTACAGTGGCGAATGCGACAACATTTTTTGCGATCACCTGTGGGGTCGCTGGCGTCACCGACGTAGCATCGGTAGCAACACCATTGCTACCGCCGCCGCAAGCAGTCAGGAACATTGCGGCGAATACGGTTACCAGTAATTTTTTATCGATATGAATATAAGATCGGATGATCAACTGCATTCTCCCTGTATGTGTCTAGCCCGCCAATGAGGCAATTGCAACCGCTGAGAGAATTTTTTGATCCAGATAGAAATCAAGTACTTCGCAACTCACCAACATGACGAACTGTAAATAGCGAGATGATAAAGTGTTAAATACATCGGTCATATAGTCTGTTCAGACTAACTGGCTCTATATGACTCTATCGATGAGCAATGGCGAAATCAATGAAGACTAAAAAGCGAACAATTTGCTTGACCGAGTTTTACCGGATCACCTGATTTCTACATAGTGCAACTCGCAATAAATAAACGGTCTCAAAAACTATCTGGCACACCTTCATATCAATTGCACCTGCAACTGTGTCTGCTGGAGTATTGAAGTATTAACAAAATACATCTTACATGCCCCACTTCCTTGGCATTCATTGTGCGTTTTTACGTTATGCCCCTCTGCCTGCATCTGTCAGCGAGGCGCGCAACGACATGAGTAAGAACACCCATGCACTGAAACAATCGTCACTCTCTTAATTTTGTTAGAAGAAAATTAAATAAAGTTAGTACTTTTTTTACTATGTTATGCAACAATGCTTTTAATCCAACTTATTGAACTACCGATTGGTTTTATTGTGGCAATTTATTCAGATTTATTTTCTTACCTCATTTAGTACGTCTTATTGATGAAAAGACGCGTCACCGTTCCCAATATGCTGGACTCACGAATGAATCAAGCTGGTTGATTGACTGTGTTCTGAACTATTTCGTTAGATTAGTTTTGGAGAAGTTATGAATATCAAGAATACGAAAGTGACAATACGTTCAAGTATCGGTGTCTACCTTGATTTCATGTTCATACGGCCAATTCTTGTTCTGGTTGTGAGTTACCTCAACCAGATTCCTCGGCCCAAAAAGCAAATCCTCCCATACAAACATCTAGAGCGACGCTTACCAAGGACCGCAGGTCTTACCTTGAATGAGAGCAGGCACGCAGAGTCACTAAAAAATCAACTCATCCGTTATCTTTGCTCGACACAGCAGCAAGCCCCCCCCTTTTCAGAACAAATCAAAGATCAATTTCAATTACCTAAGCGTTTCATCGCGAAATGCACTGAATTGACGTAAAAAATTAATGATTCGTCAGCGGCAATAATCAATCGCACTTCATCTTAGAATTCGCCAATTTTTTATTCATCCTTTTTCTGCAAAAGGAGTACGCAATGAAAGTCCATCCTGAAAGTCAGATTGAAAAATTAAGTCCCGACGCCAAGCGTGATGCAAGAAACAGTTTTGGTCGCTTTGTTGAGCGCCCACAACCACATGCCATTGATGTGACATGGCACTCTAGCGTTGTCTGCGCAAATGAAAGAGCAGATTTATTGCAACAACATCCTGCAACGATATGGCTCACGGGATTAAGCGGAGCTGGTAAGTCGACGATTGCCTATACTTTAGAAAAACTTCTATTGGATCGGGGGCATTGTGGATTTGTTGTCGATGGCGATAACTTGCGCCATCACCTCAATAGTGACCTGGGTTTTTCTCCCGAGGATAGAAGAGAAAATATTCGACGGGCAGCCGAGGTAGCACATCTTTTAAATGAAGCGGGATTAATCGTCATCACAGCATTTATATCGCCTTTGATCGCGGACCGGATGATGGCAGCAGACATTATCGGTCCGCATCGATTTGTCGAAGTCTACGTAAATACATCGACTGAGGTATGCGAGCGGAGGGACACTAAAGGCTTATACGCGAAAGCGCGTAAAGGTGAAATTTTAGAATTCACCGGCATTTCGGCTCCGTATGAAATGCCACAAAATCCCCGCATCGAAATTAAAACAGAACTGCAGACAGTAGATGAGATAGCGGAAATTCTGTACCAGTATCTCGTCGCCCACCATTTTACTTGCTGAGGCAATGATGTCCCTGCCCCCAGTTAGAGCTCAGATTTCATTTGACGTATTTAACGGCGACGCTGACGGCATTTGTGCCTTGCATCAGCTTAGACTCGATACACCAAGAGATGCAATTTTAGTGACAGGCGTAAAAAGGGATATCCAATTACTTGAGCAAGTACAAGCCCAATCGGGGGATCTGATAACGGTGCTGGATATTTCAATAGATGCCAACATTGTGGCGTTGAAGCGTCATTTGGAGGCCGGTGCAAAGATTGTCTATTTTGATCATCACACTGCGCATCACTCCATACAACATCCTAATCTGACTTTTTTTTGGAATGATAGTAGCGACGTATGTTCCAGCTTGTTGGTCAACAAGCACCTGTCAGGAAAATACATCGCGTGGGCGATCGTTGCGGCATTTGGCGACAACTTATTTGATGTCGGTCGCGCTTTAGCGAAAGAACACGGGTTTAGTGAAGTGCAAATGCAAAACATGTGCGAATTGGGTTCGCTGCTTAACTACAATGCTTATGGCGAAGACGTTCGCGATTTGCACATTCACCCCGCGGTACTTTATCAGGATGTTCATACCTACAATGAGGTCGATGATTTTATTCATTGTTCACAATCTTTCCCCAAGCTTCAATCCGCATACGCTGAAGACAGTGTTTTTTCTCAGCAAATACGTCCCACATATACGGGCAAGCTAGCCTCCATCTATGTCTTGCCTGATGAACCTTGGGCAAGAAGAGTATCAGGGTTATTTGCAAATCAATTGAAAACGCAGGCAAAAGACCAGTCCTTTGCAGTATTAACACCAAAATTTACAGATGGTTATGTGGTAAGCGTGCGCTCAGCTCAACCTGAAAAGCAACCTGCCAGCGGCTTATGCGTGCAATTTCCCACGGGTGGCGGGCGCTCATTAGCAGCGGGCATCAACCATCTTAAAGGCAATGATTTTGAGAATTTCAGAAAAGAATTTTTCGCTTATTTTGAGCCTCATCAAAACTTCGAATAACTGCATTTTGCTCAGAGTTTGAGCTAGCAATAAAACGGCATTTTGTTGGTTTTAATTAACTCTTTTCAGGAGAATGAGATGACTGTCAGAGACGAAATTCAAGAAAATACAACGAGCGACCATGACACGAAACGACCAAGGCCCGTTCTGATGATTCCATTGCGTCGCTGTGGCAGTCATGCATTACGCTTAAGACTGAACAACAGCCCGGAATTTTATTCACCGTACCCATTGCACATTGTTGATTTTATGCCTTTAGTTCCACTTTATGGCGATTTGGAAAACGATGAAAATTATTTTCGTTTAGTCGTCGATCTGATCGGTTTGCAGTCCGCCAGCATGGTCAAATGGCGGGATATTGTTTTTGATCCAGTCGATATTTTTGAATCAATACGATATCAAACACGCAGTGTCCATCGGATACTATGGGAGCTACTTTTACGGGCTGGAGAACAACATCACGCAACAGTTGTAATGGATAAATCATTAGACAGTGTGCAATATGCCAAAGAGCTAATGGTGCTATTTCCAAACATGCTGTTTCTGAATGTAGTACGAGATCCACGTGCGCAAGTTGCCTCTATGAATCGTGCCATTATTCACGATTACGACTCGACACTGAATGCCATGGCTTGGGCAAATGCTCACAGACTAGCCAGAGAAATCATTACTCTGTATCCGGAGAGAACTCTCACCATACGTTATGAAGACTTTTTATTGAATCAAGAAGCGGTATTGCGGAGAATATGTCAATTCTTTGAGATAAAGTTTATTCCTGCAATGTTAGATGTTGAGCACTCGAATGAGGCGCAACAGATAGCGCAATTATCCGCATTATGGGAAAGCAATTGCTTCCCACCGTTATTAGCCAATAAAGACAAGTTTAAACAGCAATTAAGCTTGGATGAAATAGAGGTCATTGAAACTGTATGCAAAGACTATATGCACTTATATTCCTATGAATTGATGACCCCTGCCTGTGCGGAGTTGAACAACGACGACTTAATGAAAGCAAAAGAGGAGTCAGGCAAGAAACGTGAACTTGCCTGGGTGACGTTAAAAAACAATAACTTCAAAGATTATGTTTTGAGACGTTTTCGCGCTGACTATTTGCAGAACCTTAGCCAGCGGCTTTCTGCCCAGGCATGACCAAAAACTTGCGCGTGGGGGGATAAAGGGCACAAGGAAATGTTCATTCAATGCGCGCTTGCTCTATATTCCTCTCGCCATTTAATTCACCGTCAGGTGCATACGATGTCAATGACCTTTTTGCCCATTAATCACGCATATTTAATGCGGTAGAAAATCAGCGCATAGGCAAACGATGGCGTTTGGAAAATCAGAAGATAAAGACACGCAGCGAAGGCATTGACAGCTGGAAATTTGAGTGTCCGAGCCTCAACAGAGCCCATAAAACTCAGAGAATGTCGGCCATTAAGACTTGTCAACCAGAAAAAGAAAAAGCCCTTGAAACTCAAGGGCTTTTTCAGTGTTGCTGGCGGAGACGGTGAGATTCGAACTCACGACCCAGGTTACCCCAGATGCTTCCTTAGCAGGGAAGTGCCTTCGGCCACTCGGCCACGTCTCCACACTTTCACAACCAAGTCTTACAACTTAGCTGCAATCGAGACCAAGATCATATCTGCTGAACTGCTTTTGGTCAACTACTCAGAGAAACAAAAACAGCTTTTTTGCAAACTTAATAATCAAGCGCTTTCCAGACCAAAAGCTTTGTGCAGCGAGCGCACTGCCAACTCCATATATTTCTCGTCAATTAGTACTGAAATTTTGATTTCAGATGTCGAGATCATCAGGATATTGATGCCCTCTTCAGACAAGGTACGGAACATTTGCGATGCGATACCAACGTGGCTGCGCATGCCGACACCGACCACAGACACTTTAGAAACTTTCGTATCGCCAACGATGCTTGCCGCACCGATGTGTGCCTTCACGCTACCTTCGAGAACCGCCATCGCTTTGGTGTATTCACCGCGTGGTACGGTAAACGTGAAATCGGTTTTACCTTCAACGGACTGATTCTGGATAATCATATCCACTTCGATATTCGCATCAGCGACCGGGCCCAGAATCTGATAAGCAATTCCTGGCTTATCAGGCACGCCTAACACAGTGATTTTTGCTTCATCACGACTGAACGCGATGCCAGTGATGGTGGCTTGTTCCATATTTGTATCTTCCTCAAACGAAATCAGAGTGCCGGAATTCGCTTCTTCTTCCAGCGGCATTAACGGGTCAGTCAGTGACGATAAAACGCGGGTAGGCATGCGGTAGTTACCGGCAAATTCGACCGAGCGGATTTGCAGTACTTTGGAACCCAGCGATGCCATTTCCAGCATTTCTTCAAATGTCACGGTGTTCAGGCGGCGCGCGTCGGAAACCACACGTGGATCAGTCGTATAGACGCCATCAACGTCGGTATAAATCAGACATTCCTGCGCCTTCAATGCAGCGGCAATCGCAACAGCTGATGTATCAGAGCCACCACGGCCCAGTGTCGTGATATTGCCCTTCTCGTCCACGCCCTGAAAACCGGTGATGACGACAATTTTCCCGGCATCCAGATCGGCTTTGACTTTGGCATCATCAATCGATTCGATACGCGCTTTGGTGTAAGCGGAATCGGTCTTGATCGGGACTTGCCAGCCAGCGTAAGACACGGCTTGTTTGCCAATGGCCTGCAGTGCCATGGAGAGCAAACCGACTGACACTTGTTCGCCGGTCGAGGCAATCATGTCAAGTTCACGTGGATCAGGTTGCGCCATAATTTCTTTAGCGAGACCAATGATGCGATTGGTTTCGCCGGACATTGCTGATGGCACCACGACTATCTGGTGACCGGCATCATGCCATTTGGCGACGCGCTTGGCGACGTTCTTGATGCGTTCAGTGGAACCCATCGAAGTCCCGCCGTATTTGTGGACGATTAAAGCCATAGATATATAAGACTGAAGGAGTAAAAAATGAGGTAAATCAACCCCTTACTGTACATGCTGCTCTGCAAAATAACAAGGAGCGATGCGGCATGAATGCTGAAGAATACGCGGCAATCACGATATTTCCGACAAATTTTCTCTTGTTTGAAGAAAAAAATTCACCAGAAAACCGAATAATGACTATGTGCCTGCGTTTTACAGGCAATTCGGAAAACCTTCATCGAAATATCCCGAAATTGGCATTTTCAGGGGAGTATGCGTCAATTTTGCCCTAACCTCAGCATGAAATATGGGTGTTTATATATACTCCCCGGAGTATATACAGGTAAAAAAATCACCTTTAACAGCACTGTGACACTGATCAGACGAAAAGGAAGCAACATTACTTTTTCGCATATCAATATAAGCAATCGATAGTAGAAAAAAGTGATCTCACCACACCATCTGCGGCAGCGCGGCAGAAACATCGGCGTCCCACTGCCCTCGCCTGTTTCACGTATTATTCTTTGCTCCCTGAAAACAGCTGATGCCAGCCTTCTATGCCGAGTTTCTGCATGGTTTCGATGTTTTTTTCATAGATCGTTTCCGCTTCCGGAAAAGACTCGACTGCACGGTCTATGCTTTCTTCGCGCAATAAATGCAAAGTTTGGAATGGTGCGCGGTTGGTGTAATTCTCGATGTCATCAATGCTGGTGTCAGCAAACTGATAATCAGGATGGAAATTTGCAATTTGCAGGATGCCATCGAGCTCCAGCTCTTCCAACAATCCATCGGCCACATCGAGAAAATCATTAAAATCGAGAAAGTCCTTCAGCACGTAAGGATGGATTAACAAAATGGTGTCGATTTTTTCCGGATTCGCTTCTGCCAGCACTTCCAGCTCACGCTGCAATTCTTCGAGCAAAACTTCCGGTGTCGTCGCGTCGCTGACGACATAACGAATTTGCTTTTTGACGTGCACAGCCTTTGCAAACGGACATAAATTCAGACCAATCACTGCCTTTTCCAACCATTCGGTGGTTTGCGCGATGATGTCGTCGTGTGAAAGAGAGTTTGCTTGTGACATAGGAAATTGGGTTCGTCTAAAAGAGTGCAAGGATAGCATGCGACCAGAGACCAACCTCTGAGCACCGACAAAAATTGGCGTAAAAAAGGCCCGGAAAAATTCCGGGCCGCTGACTCGATTTGCTACTATGCGCTGCCGTCAGGCAAGGATTCGTCGCATTATCTGCTGCATATTCAGTTGAATATTAAGGTTCATATTCAACCGCATATCAGCGATTACAGGCAGATTAAATTTCTTCGTACAAAGGCAGTGTCAGGAATTCTGCAAAATCTTCAGAAGTCGACATTTCTTCAAAAATCTGCGCTGCACGGTCGTAAGTTGCACCGTTGCCAGCCACTTCTTTTACCTTCGCCAATTCTTCAGGAATCATCGCGCGGACCATATCAGCAGTCACTTTGCGACCATCTTCCAGATTACCCTTGGCTGAACGTATCCATTGCCAGACCTGGGAACGGCTGATCTCTGCCGTTGCGGCATCTTCCATCAGATTGTGAATCGGTACGCAACCATTACCTGCCAGCCATGCGCCGAGGTAATGAATACCAACGTTGATGTTGTAACGCAGACCGGCTTCTGTAATCGGCGTTTCAGGCTGGAAGTTCAGCAAATCTTTTGCCGTCACTTCGATATCCGGACGCTGCTTGGATATCTGATTTGGTGCGTCGCCCAACACTTTTTTGAACTCAGCCATCGCCAGATCTACCAAGCCAGGATGCGCAACCCAGCCGCCATCGTAGCCGTCAGTCGCATCGCGTGCTTTGTCGTTGCGAACGCCGCCCATCGCGATGTCATTTTTCTCTGGATCGTTTTTGATCGGGATCAGTGCTGCCATACCGCCAATCGCCGGTGCATTACGCTTGTGGCAGGTTTTCAGCAGCAACAAAGCGTACGAGCGCATGAATGGCGCAGTCATCGTGACTTTCGCGCGATCTGCGAGGCAGAAATCTTTGTCGTTCTTGAATTTTTTGATGCAAGAGAAAATGTAATCCCAGCGGCCGGCATTCAGACCGGAGCTGTGTTCACGCAATTCGTACAGGATTTCATCCATCTCAAATGCAGCGACGATGGTTTCGATCAGGACTGTCGCTTTGATCGTGCCTTGTGGGATGCCGATTTCATTTTGTGCCATGACAAAAATATCGTTCCACAGGCGCGCTTCCAGATGCGATTCCATTTTCGGCAGGTAGAAATAAGGACCAGCGCCGCGTGCCAATTGTTCTTTGGCGTTATGGAACAGGAACAGCGCGAAGTCAAAGATACCGCCGGAAATACGCTTACCGTCGACCAGTACATGCTTTTCATCCAGATGCCAACCACGTGGACGAACAACCAGCGTCGCAATCTTGTCATTCAGTTTGTAAGACTTGCCATTTTGTTCCAGGCTGATGGTGCGGCGAACAGCGTCGCGCATATTGATCTGACCAGTGATCTGGTTATCCCAGTTCGGTGTATTGGAATCTTCAAAGTCAGTCATGTAACTATCAGCGCCAGAGTTAAACGCATTGATGACCATTTTGCGTTCAACTGGACCAGTAATTTCTACCCGGCGGCATTCGAGTGCTTTAGGAATAGGGGCGATCTTCCAGTCGCCTTCGCGGATATGCTTGGTTTCCGGCAAAAAGTCCGGTGTCTCGCCAGCATCCAGGCGCTTTGCGCGCTCTACGCGTGCGGCGAGTAATTCCTGACGGCGTGGCTCAAACGCACGGCTCATTTTGGCAACCAGCGCCAGCGCTTCTGGCGTCAGAATCTGTTCAAAACCTGGTTTGATTTCACCAGTAATCTGCATACCTGCAGGTAAGTTCAGTTGTGTCATGCTGCTCTCCTAGAAAATAAAACAAAAATTATTACTGCATTTGTTCAATAAAACTGGCTACATCCCTGAGTGAACGCCCTGTTCCATGCGGCGTCACGCCTAACTCTTCAAGGGGTGCATCATGGCGATTCACCCAGAATGTTGTATAACCAAACCACGTCGCACAGCACACATCCCAGGCATTCCCCGAGACAAATAAAATATTCTTTGCAGGCAATCCGAATACATCCGGCCCGAGCTGATATGCCTCCGGCGCTGTCTTGTACTTCCTCACTGAATCAACAGACAATAAGTGGCTGAAAATACCTTGCATACCAGCAGCATCAACTGCGGCCTGCAGCATGTGTGTGGTTCCGTTCGACAAAATCGACAATTTCATTCCGCTTGCACGCAACTGCTGTAATACCTCAAGATTTTCGGGAAACGTATCAAGCCGCGCATACTGCCCCATCAGCGCGTTTTGCGCGTCCAGCGTCAAATCTAACTGTAATTTCTTGCATGTGAAAATCAAGGCATCCTGAGTCACTTCCCAGAACGGCTTATACATGCTGCACATCGTGCGTAATTGCGTGTATTCGATCTGTTTGCTGCGCCATAATTGCGCCAAAGCCTCACCCTTACCGGGAAACAGCTTGTCACCTGACTGACTGATGGAGTACACATCAAACAAGGTACCGTAGGCATCAAAGGCAATCGCACTGATAGACATGTCACTCCTCAAACAGGCAATAAATGCACTATGCATTTCTGATGAGTACAGTATATTCAATAAAAACCAACATAAATATACAGTTTTATCACTTTATCTTTTACTTTAAGTTAAAAATAGATGCACAATAATTCTTGTATGCTGACCACCTCCCAATCTTCACCCGGCGAGCAACTATGGATCAATTCAAACAAATCTCAACTTTTGCAGAAGTTGCCAGCCGTGGCAGCCTCTCTGCTGCTGCGCGTGCCGAAGGTGTTGCACCGGCCATGATCAGCAGAAGACTGGATGCCTTAGAAGAACGCCTGGGCGTAAAGTTACTACAACGCACAACCAGAAAGATCGCCTTAACCAATGAGGGTGCATCGTTTCTGGAGGATTGCCAACGCATACTCACCGACCTCGAAGCAGCGGAATCATCGGTATCGGAACGCAATGCGCACGCCAGCGGGCTGCTGACCGTATCGGCTCCGGCAGGTTTTGGCCGCCAGCATGTAGCACCGCTAATTCCCTCTTTTCTGAGTGAGCATCAGGATTTAAAACTGACACTGAGCCTGAATGATCGCGTGGTCGATCTGATCGGTGAAGGCGTGGATGTTGCGATCCGCATTGCGTCACTCACCGACTCGAATCTGATCGGCGTTAAACTCGCCGACAACAAACGGGTCGTCGTTGCCTCGCCTGATTACCTTAAACGTCATGGTGCGCCGCGTAGCATTGATGAATTAAGCAGTCACAACTGCCTCGCATTCAGCGCCGATGGCAGCCAGCGCGGCTGGACCTTCAGGCAAAATGGTAAAAACATGACGGTGAAAGTTGAAGGCAACATGGTTTGCAATGATGGTGAAGTCTTGCATGACTGGGCGGTTTCCGGCAAAGGACTGGCTTGGCGATCCATGTGGGAAGTCGGCGCAGAGATTGAATCAGGCCAGTTGATCACTGTACTCGATGAGTACACAGCGCCTGGAAATGATATTTATGCGATATTTGCGCAACGACGCCATCTACCTTTGCGGATCAGAGCATTCGTCGATTTTCTAAGGCAGGCATACAACAAGCCCGATTACTGGAAGAAATTCTGAGCAAAAAAAAGCGTAAAAAAACGGGCGCTTCAAGCGCCCGTTTTTTTCATCGTTCAATGCAGATTAAAACTCTTCCCAATCATCTTCTTTCGCTTGCTTACTGACTTTCTGCGAATTAGAAGCTGCCGGAATTGCAGCGACTTTGGCAACTTTTGCGACTGGAGCAGATGCCGGGGCGGGCTTTACAACTGGACGGGATGCGACCGGAGCAGCAGACCTGTGTGGCGTACCGGCCGTATTTTCCTGCAGTTTAAAAATACCAACGGCCTGATTCAGATTATTTGCCTGTTCACGCATGCTACCCGCTGCAGCTGCTGCTTCTTCAACCAGAGCCGCATTTTGCTGAGTGGCCTCATCCATTTTTGTAATTGCCTGATTTACCTGTTGAATACCATCGCGTTGCTCTGCGCTGGCCGCAGTAATTTCAGCCATAATATCGGCAACACTTTGAATAGAAGATACGATTTCATCCATCGTCTTACCTGCATCATCCACCAGGCGTGTGCCGGCTTCAACCTTATCAACCGAATCTGCAATCAGTGTTTTAATTTCTTTCGCAGCACCAGCGGAACGTTGTGCCAGATTACGCACCTCAGTTGCCACCACCGCGAAACCTCGCCCTTGCTCGCCGGCACGAGCCGCTTCGACCGCAGCATTCAGCGCCAGAATATTGGTCTGGAAGGCAATCCCATCAATAACACCAATAATATCGACGATTTTTTTCGAGCTATCTTTGATCGATGACATCGTATGCACGACGTCCCCCACAACTTGTCCGCCACGGGTCGCCACCTGTGAGGCAGCGACTGCCAGTGTATTTGCCTGGCGCGCATTGTCAGCATTCTGCTGCACCGTGGATGTCAGCTCTTCCATTGACGATGCGGTTTCTTCGAGGCTCGCGGCCTGTTGCTCGGTACGGGAAGATAAATCCATATTGCCAGTAGCGATTTCATCCGCAGACAAGGCAATCGAGCTACTGCCCTGACGCACTACAGTCACCGTCTGAATCAGGCTTTGACGCATATTTTCCAGGCCAGCTAACAACTGCCCCATTTCATCCTTCGAATCAGGCTTGATCTGATGTGACAAATCGCCATTACCAATAGCATCAAACTGCTTGAGCGTAAAACGTAACGGGTGGGAAATCGCGCGCAACAAAAGATATGCCGAAATGAATACGCCAACCAGACCAGCCATTACACCGATAACATCCACCCAAACAAATATCGTGAACTCTTTTTCACTCTGCGCCAGCAGTGACTCGGATGAACCAAATTGATACTCCGCCAATTTCGTCACATCATCCGAATACGCTGTAAACAATTTTGGTACGTTTGCGACGTTCAGCTTATCAGCATCTTCTGTGTTACCTGCTTTCAATGCCGCCAGCAAAGGCAGATAAGCATTTTTGAGAAACTGGTCGCGCGTCAACGCCGCCGTATCGGCAATTTTTTTCTCTTCGGCGTCTTGCGGCAAACTCTGATATTTGCTCCACGCTTCATCTGATTTCTTTAAAAACTCTTCGGCACGCGCTACTGTGGCGGCGAGCGTAGCACTATCAGGATGAGCAATCGCCCGATCCACAACAACCCGCGATCTTAACAAATGATCTCTTGCCTCACTCAACGCCTGAACCGAAGGGAGCTGATTCGTAAATAACTCCTTGATTACGGTATTACTATTATGCACACCATAGATACCCATCAATCCGCCTATGGTCAGCATAATTGCCATCACTCCCATAGTACCAATGAGCCGCAATCGAATCGTTAAATTGAACATTATTTAATTTCCTTTTTTATGCCCGAATAGGTTCAAAGAAGAATACAAAAATTGAGAGGAAATGTGTTGATTGAAGACAACATTTTCTTTTGTCGGTAATCGAAGTATAAAGTCCTTATCGCAGTTTAGCGACTGACTTTTTTTAAAAAAGACAAAAAAAATCCCCGACGAATCGGGGACTTTTACAACAAGGCTTATAAAGCCATTTAACGTCTGAATTACAGAGGTTGAATGTTAGAAGCTTGTTTGCCTTTAGGGCCTGTCGTTACTTCGAAAGAAACGCGTTGGTTTTCTTTCAAAGATTTGAAGCCGGAGGATACGATTGCAGAGAAGTGAGCAAACAAATCTTCACCACCTTCGTCTGGAGTAATGAAACCAAAACCTTTAGAATCATTGAACCATTTAACAATACCTGTTGCCATTACTATTTCCTATTTCAGTTAATGTGGGCATGTGCCCGGTAAATCGTTTCAACCAAGTAAGAAATGACAGACTGATACTGCACTACCACTTTGAATCTCAACGACTATCTGATTATACGCACAATTTTTGAGAGAAAGTAAAATAAAAATGTGATTAACGAGAATTATCCTCATTTTTGGTCTTTTTTCGCCACTATGAGGCATACGCCACCGCCTTTTCCTACACAGCAACAGCAAAAAACTAAAACATCATCACGGCACAGAAAAATAACGGGCGAGTCCGGAAAGAGTCAACGATCAAAATGGCCGCAACATCCGTTTATTCTGCATCAAAATCTGAAGCGCATGCACTCAGTCTTCCCGAACATGGCAGCGAAAAATGGAAACGACTGGCCTCTTTGCAATCTTACCAATCGCTGCAATAATGCTTTTCCATTTTTTTAATCAAAAGTGCCGTCAACATGAGACAAAAGAAACCTATAACAATCCAAAGCAACGGCCATTATCAACGCTTGTTTTCAGCATCGTTTTTTTTAATTTGCTTATGCACAGCGTCCGTCAATGCCCATGCGACGCCGTGGTTACGTTGCGTGGTGGGCTACGCAGGTAGCACACAACTCATCGAAACAGGAGTAACCAACGATCCCTACTCCGTTGAGTCGGTCGATATCAATGGACGTTTTAAATTTAAAGCAGTGATGAACGGTAGTGCCAGCACCATCAATTACATCAAACTATATGCGTTTTTCCAAACAAGGTCTGCCGACGTTCCGATTCATCAGGCAACTTACTACCCGCCATTTCAGTTAAGTAAACAAGAAACGCCATTCACGCCGAAGAATTCTATTTATGCAGGTGATGTCGAACGCGAATTGCAATATCAATGCACGCTGGAAGATAAACAACCATGATATTCCACCTCTCAACTGTAAAAAAAATCCTCGCGGCATCCCTTACACTGACCGCCCTGCTGCAACAAGCGCATGCGAACGATAAAAATAATAGTGTCAGTATTCTCTTTGCGGGCGATATCGTTCTTGATGGCATACCGGGAAAAATGATCGCTGAGGGAAAGGATCCGCTGGCACCATTTTCCGACATATTCAAAACAACGGACATCAGGGTTGCCAACCTTGAGTGTGTCGTTGCTACATCTGGTCGGGCAGCAGATAAGAATTTCACCTTCCGTGCAGCACCAAAAACACTCGCTACCTTGCGCCGGCATTTTGATGCGGTCTCGATTGCCAATAACCATTCCGGCGATTTTGGCCGCGAAGCGTTCGCCGAGATGCTCAACCATCTGAATCAATATCAAGTGAAATACTTCGGTGGCGGACGTCACCTGCACGAAGCACACGCACCTTTGCTGATAGAAAAAAATGGCCTGAAAATCGCGCTTCTGGGATACAACGAATTCATGCCGCGCAGCTTTGAAGCGACTGCCAGCGAAGCCGGTGTTGCCTGGAGCGAAGATGAACAGGTGGTTGCAGACATCCGGAAAGCGCGCACCGAATCCAGCGCCGATCTGGTTATCCCATTTATGCACTGGGGCTGGGAAAATGACAAGCATTCGACTGCGCGCCAACGGCAACTGGCCCATCTGATGATAGATGCAGGCGCTGACGCTGTTATCGGCGGACATCCACACGTTATTCAGGAAACCGAACAATACAAAGGCAAACCGATTATTTACAGCCTTGGTAATTTCGTTATCGACGAATTAGACAATGAGCCACAGACTCGCGGCTGGATAACCAGGCTGGAGCTCAACAAATCCGGTGTCAAGGCCTGGGATACGCGGCTGGCAAAAATCAATCCGGACGGCGTCCCCATTCCTGTACCAGAAGCGACAACACCTTGCTGGCAGCAGGGAGATGCGAGCATCAAACTTTGCAGCAATGCCAAAACCGATTTCATCTCCACTACAAAACCTTAACGGCACCTGGAACATCAAGAGTGACATCACTTTCGGCGAGGGCAACGCATGGAAGTATCCATCCTTCTGATTTTTCTTCGGTGCTCAAACCCGGCCACTCTATTCGATAAGAAACGGAACCTTGCAGCAGCTTACACATACAGGTCCGACAGGTTCCGTTTCGACATGAATTAGGCAAACGCACCCCAGACAACAAGGCAGCCTCCAGCAAGCTTTCGCCAGGTCCGGCAGCACATTGCCAGCCTGATGGTTGCACGTTGATTTGCCTGCTTTTGACATCATCCATATTCACCTCGCGCACCACAACATAAAAAAACCGCAGGATCAATAACGATCTGCGGCTTTGTATGGCAAAACGAACTTGCCCGCTGAGTCTTAGACGACGGTTTGCAAACGCATAGCCACACCCATATCGCCCGCCACTTTCAGTTTACCCATCATAAAGCCATTCATAGGATTTAACTGTCCGGTCAGCAATGCGGCTAAATCAGCCAATGCAATCGTGATCGTGCAGGAGGCTTCTTTGTTTTCATTGGAGACAGTGTTTGGGGGTGCGACTGCATCAACGAAAACGACGCCATCGGCACCGCAGTCGAATTTCAAAGTAGCGTTCAGTCCGCTGTTATCACCAACTTTAGAACGTATCGTTTCTGTGCAAGCTTGCAAATCCATGTCTGCTCCTTTTATTGAAATGACCCGCAATGTAGCATAGGAAAGAATCGGGAAACAATGGAGGATCAATACTAGAATAGCAGCCTGTCACTTAAGGATGCAACTAAGCAACCAGTAGTGTTCATTTCTGTAAATACGAATATCCCGAACAGCCGGTGCAAATTTTTTCCGCAACGCGCTGTCAGTCGGAAAGTTTTTTACTATCTCAACCCGGCTACCGTCTTCCTGCGTGCGGAGTTGATAGGTATTTCCCTCAGCATCAGTACGCGCAATCGGCGTACTGCTACCCTCGACATAAATATTGTCTATCAATACCAGCAAACTACCCTTACCTGCCCCCTGACTCAACTTTGCCAGTAAATCAGTCTGCTGTTCGCGCTTAATGTGCGACCATAAAAAACCGGCAAAACACGCAGTGTATGCACCTGCTTTGGCTTCTGGCAAATCGAACACATCTGCAATACCGAAATGAACTTTATCGGAAGGGTAACTCTTAGTCTGCGCAATATCCAGCATCACCTGATTCACGTCGGTCGCATATACAGACTCAGCATATGGCGCATATTTTTCTGTCCAATAACCGGTACCGCAAGCCGCTTCGATTACTTTATGGTTTTTCAATAAGTCAGCAATGCGTTGCTGCATATCCAGCAAATCCTGCTGACGTTCAGGACGCTGGTAAATCTGCTCAAGAGTGTTGGCGCGCTGAGCATAATAATCACGCATGGTGTTTTCAATCATACTTATTTCTAATCTAGTCAAATTTTTTAACAACTCATCCCGCTCCACGGACTTCACTTCAGACCATCCGGGGACCGAAAGTCTCGGTGCGAGAATCACAAATCGTAATTATCTTTATTGCCTTGCAAAACGCTATCGACCATCTTGCGTGTCAGAGTCGGATTCAGTAATTCAATAAAGGTGTAAATATAGCTGCGCAAATAAGCGCCCTGCTTGATCGCGACCCGGGACACATTCATACCAAACAAGTGGCCAACAGGGATTGCACGCAGATGCTTATCGCGCTCGGCATCAAAAGCCATACCGGCAATAATACCGATGCCCATACCTAATTCAACATAGGTCTTAATCACATCGGCATCGATCGCCTCCAGCAATACATCGGGTTTCAAATCCCGCAACTGAAATGCGTGATCAATTTTGCTGCGTCCCGCGAAAGCCGAGTCATAAGTCACCAGCGGATAGTGTGCTATCTCTTCCAGCGTCACATTCTTTAGCTTTAACAAAGAATGCTCGGGCGGCACGATCACCACGTGCTCCCACTGATAGCAAGGCAAAGAGATTAAGCCATCAAAACCAGAGATAGACTCTGTTGCGATGACGAGATCGGCCTGATCGCGCATGACCATCTCAGCAATTTGCTTGGGATTCCCCTGCAACAAAGACAAACGCACCTTTGGATACTTTTGCATAAACGCCTGCACCACCTTGGGTAAGGCATAACGTGCCTGGGTATGCGTTGTGGCGATGGTAAAGCTGCCGCTGTCCTGCGCTGCGTATTCCTTGCCTATGCGCTTGAGACCATCGATCTCTTGCATGATCAGCTCTACCGATTTCAACACCGCCCGACCGGGCTCAGTCAAACCACGTATCCGCTTGCCATGGCGGGTAAATATATCAACCCCCAACTCTTCTTCCAACTCGATAATTGCCTTTGAAACACCTGGTTGCGAAGTAAATAAAGCTTTCGCCGCCTCAGTCAGATTAAAATTCTGCCTGACGGCTTCTCGTACAAAACGTAATTGATGTAAGTTCATGGGGAGCGCTAAATAGTTGGCTTATGCTTTTAAATTTAAAAAAGCTAAGTTGATATACTTCCAGCAGTATATAGAGACCAAGACAAGAATTCCATGCTCAATCGACTTTCATTTTGTTGGAAACTGCTTTTTATCAGTTTACTTTCGTGGGCAAACCTCATTTTAAGTATGCATGATGCACGCGCAGAAAGCACTACCGTGCAGCATCTGCAAACCAAAGCACCTAAAATATGCCTGGTATTATCCGGTGGCGGTGCCCGTGGTTTTGCGCATATCGGCGTGTTAAAACAACTGGAAGCAATGCATATTCCCATAGACTGCATTGCAGGAACCAGCATGGGTGCGGTTGTCGGCGGTCTGTATGCGGCAGGCCTGCCTGCCACAGAAATAGAAAAAAGACTGGCAAGCCTGAAACTCAATGATATCGCGCTCGACCGGGTTGATCGCCGCCTTCTGCCACAGTCAGTCCGCGAAGAAGACGAGCAATATCCACTCGGCGCCACCCTGGGGCTGAGTGCGAATGGTGTCAAGTTGCCTGCAGGTGTTGTGCAAGCCAGCCAGTTTCAGGAGCTGTTGCAAAACTGGACCGCCCACCTGCCACCCGATATCAACTTTGATAACCTGCCAATTCCATTCAGAGCTGTTGCAACTGACCTCGAAACTGGAAAAATGATCGTCTTCAACAAAGGCTCATTGCACAAAGCGGTGCGTGCCAGCATGGCCGCGCCCGGCGTTTTTGCACCGATAGAAATAGACGGGAAATTATTATCCGACGGTGGCCTGGTTCGCAACCTGCCAGTTGATATTGCACGAGATATGGGTGCAGATATCATCATTGCGGTGAATATCGGCACACCATTAATGCCAAGAGATCAGCTGCAAACCTTGTTCAATGTCAGCCAGCAGATGGTGAATATCCTGACCGAACAAAATGTGAACGTGCAAAAAGGCCTGCTCCGCCCGGAAGACGTTCTGATTGAACCTCAGTTGGGTAATATCGGCTTCATGGATTTTGATCGTTCAAAAGAAGCCACAGCCATCGGAGAGAAAGCAACTCAGAATATCGCCGCCAAACTTGTCGCATTACAGTTGCCAGATCATCTGCACACAGCAACCCAGCAACTGCGTTTGAATCCGCAACTCCCCCCGCTACGCATAGGCTTTGTTGACATTGAAACCAACGGTGCGATCCCTGAGAGCGACATCCGGCGTCAGTTATCGATTAAAGTCGGCACAATGTACGACGCTGAAGAAATCAATCGCAAACTCGCCATTCTGAACAATGCGCGTGAATTTGACAGTATCAACCACGAACTCGTTCAGCGTGGTGACGAATATGGCATACGCATCAACGCAACGGGACGAAACTGGGGGCCACACTTCCTGCGTTTCGGCCTGAGCCTCTCCAGCGGCTTTGAAGGTGCTGGCGGATACAGACTGCAAGTAGGCCATCGTCGCCCTTGGCTGACCGCAGGTGGACTTGAATGGCGAAACGATATCGAATTCGGCAACATGATCAACTTGCGCACAGAATTGCGTCAGCCTCTTTTTGAACGTGAGGGCATGTATGTCTCCCCCTATCTTGCCTACAACGAAAATACGCTGAACTACTATAAAGACAATGTCAGACTCGCAGAATACACTTTGCGATCGGAAAAGGCTGGCGTTGATCTCGCCTTCCGTATCGGCGAACAAAGCGTTCTAGGCGAAGCCCGGGTCGGCGTGAATTTTAATAGTTACAGCGTTCGTCCTAAGCTCGGCGGCTTACTTATCAATAATCTGGATGGTAGTCAGTCAAATGGCAGCCTGCCCAGCGCCGACTTACAGCAGGTAGGCATCAAAACCAGCGTCATCATCGATCAACTCAGCGACCCCAGTTTTCCACGTGAAGGCTACAAATTCGACAGTAGCCTGTTTGTTGGTTTAAACAGTCCGAAGAAAACTTACCAGGAACTGAACCTGAATGCGATATGGGCCAAGAGCATCAACAACCATAGCGTCAATCTGAAGCTAAGTGCCGCTGGCTTATTTCAGAACGATGCGCAAATCCGGGGAATAGGTTCTATGCTCGGCGGTTTTCAAAAGCTTTCCGCATACCAGCCTGATCAGTTTAGCGGCAACTACATGTTGTATGGGAGCGCCACTTATTTATTACGTGCTGTAAATTTTGAAATGGCGGGACAAAGCCTGTTCCTCGGCACATCATTAGAAGCTGGCAATACCTGGAACACCAGCAAAGAAATAACAGCTGCCTCTTTTCGTAAAAGCATGAGTCTGTTTGCCGGATTTAACAGCTTTATCGGCCCTATCTACCTCGGCTTTGCTTTCGGGCAGAATGGCGCAAGAAATATTTTCTTTCAGCTGGGCAGGCAATAATGAAAAACAGCGATGCTAGACGGCATCGCTGTTTTTTTGTTCGAGAAAGTGTATTAGCAAGTTTACTGTCCACGCAGCTCTTACTCAATAAACACGCGGTATATCAGACTCCGTCCGCCTCAACAACACTTTGATCAATCGCACCAAAAATTGATTTTCCATTCTTATCCAGCATTTCGATTTTAATGCTGTCGCCATATTGCATGAATGGCGTCAGGGGCTCACCGGTTGCGATCATCTCCAGTGCACGTTTTTCAGCGATGCAGCTATATCCCTTAGCCGCATCCTTATTCGATACAGTTCCCGAACCGACAATTGAACCGGCTCGCACATTCCGTGTTTTACACAAATGGGTAATCAATTGCGGGAAAGAAAACACCATATCCACGCCTGCATTAGGCTGCCCGACAAGATTGCCGTTCCAGCTGGATCTCAGCGGCAGATGGACTTTCCCATCCTTCCACGCGTCACCCAATTCATCAGGCGTTACCGCTACCGGAGAAAAACTGGTCGCGGGTTTAGACTGCAAAAAACCGAATCCTTTTGCCAGTTCAGCCGGAATCAGATTCCGCAGCGAGACGTCGTTCACCAGCATCAGTAAGCGTATCGCTTCCCCTGCATGCTGCACTTTCACTCCCATTGGTACGTCGCCAGTGATGACCGCGATTTCACTTTCAAAATCAATTCCCCATTCCGCTGAGCGCGTAACGATGTCGTCGCAAGGCCCGATAAAATCATCACTGCCGCCCTGATACATCAAAGGATCATGCCAAAAACTATCCGGCATTTCAGCATTTCGGGCTTTGCGCACCAGCTCAACGTGATTCACATACGATGAGCCATCCGCCCATTGAAAAGCGCGTGGCAACGGCGCCATACAATTCTGCGGCTCAAACTCAAAACTATTCACCGCTCTGCCAGCGTTTAATCTGTCATACAACTCACCGAGTTGGGGAGCAATGAAATTCCAATCGTCCAGCGCACGCTGCAATGTTGACGCAATACCGTCCGCAATACAGGCTGTTTTCAAATCCCTGGCCACGACCACTAATTGCCCGTCACGCGATCCATCTTTAAGAGTAGCAAGCTTCATCAACATTCCTGAGGTAATTCGGTTAAGCCTGATTTTACCTGAAGAAGTTTCAGAGAAATAAGTCAGCACGGCGATGACAATAAATTGCTCGGAACAAAGGAGCTTGCTGACATAAAATAGCGGGCAGACTCGCCAGTTGAAACATCAATTACTACTGAAAGCGCTGGCATATACTATTTTTCAGGACATCATCACATGTTACGTCGTTCAATCTCTTTAACAGTGCTCGCTCTCAGCATCGGCTACCTGGGTAGCGGAATATCTCTAACGTACGCAGAGAATTTGCCATCTTCGGCAGCAGTGCCAACGCACGCAGAACATTCCGTCACGGCAGCGAAAAAACTGGAGGCACTGGCGGAGCGTTACTATGAAACGCAGGCTAAATTTGAACCGATAGCCGCGACCTATAACGGCGACAGCCGCTACGACGACAAATTGCCGCAGACTTTAAATCCGGCAATCAAGGCAAAACAAATAGCCCAGTTGAGCCAGATATCAAAAGCACTGTCGGCTATCCGGCGCAATGCGCTGAGCACACCTGACCAGGTCACTTATGATTGCCTGCAATTTGAAATCGCAGCCGCAATTCGCATGTCGAAATTTGACGACAGGCTCATGCCAGTAAATCAAATGGACAACGTGCCGCTGACGCTGGCACATTTCGCCAGTGGACAAAGTGCGCAATTATTGAAGACCGTTCCCCAATACGACAATTATCTGAAGCGGATCCGGCAGTTGCCAGAATGGTTGCAACAGGCGAGCACCAATATGCGCGAAGGAATGCGTCGTAAGATCGTGCTACCAAAAGCACTGGTGATTTCAATGTTGCCTCAGTTCGCGCAACTGGTAACAGATCAGGCAACCGAACATCCATACTATCTTCCGGTTAAAAATTTTCCGGCTGAATTTACCGAGGCAGACAAACTGCGTCTGAGTAAAGATTATCAATCCGCGATACAAAAACAAGTATTACCAGCACTACGCCGCTTTAATCAATTTCTGAAAGACGAGTATCTACCTGCCAGCCGCGACAGCACAGGATGGAGTGCATTGCCGGGTGGCGCACAGTGGTATCAGGCATGGGTTGAGGATCAGACGACAACGCACCTGACACCAGAACAAATTCATGCAACTGGCCTTAAAGAAGTCGCCCGCATCCAGCGTGAATACGCAATACTTGGGCCAAAACTCGGTTATCAGGGCACACCTGAATCCCTGCCTGAATGGATGGAAGCGCAAACAAGCTACCGCCCATTCAAAACCGAAAAAGAAGTGCTCGACGCTTATATTGCGATTGATGGCATTGTCAGACAAAAGCTGCCGGAATTCTTTGAGAAAACGCCAAAAGCAGCATTGGAAATTCGCCCTGAACCAGAAATCAGCCGCGCAACAGCATCCGATCACTACACAGCGCCGGCCATTGATGGCTCTCGTCCAGGCGTATTCTGGGCAGTTATAAATAAGCCAGAGGATTACGCCACCACAGGAATGAAAACCTTATTCCTGCACGAAGGGCAACCGGGACATCATTTTCATCTGGCGACCTTACAAGAGTTAGATGTACCGAAGTTCCGTAAGGTCGGTGGTAATAATGCCTACACAGAAGGCTGGGCGCTTTATGCAGAGACCCTGGGCCGTGAAATGGGTTTGTTTGAAAATGACCCCGCGGCCTATTACGGTCATCTGAGCGATGAAATGCTGCGCGCGACCAGACTGGTTGTCGATACCGGCATGCACGCCAAAGGCTGGACCCGCGAACAGGGAATCCAATATCTGCAACAGACACTGGGATACAGTGAGGCCGTTTCACGCCAATGTATAGAACGCTATATGGCGTGGCCAGGTCAGGCATTAGGATATAAGATAGGTTCACTCAAAATCATGGAGTTACGCCAGAAAGCTCAGACAGCACTGGGCGATCGTTTTGATTTGCGACGTTTCCACAATGTCGTATTGAGCGACGGCACGCTGCCACTCTCCTTGCTTGAAACAAAGGTATTGAAGTGGATCAATGATCAGAAGCAAATGAAATAAACGAAGAAACATTTACGTATTTTTACAGAAGCTTGATTGACCTTCAGTGTCAAGTCGAGCAGAATGAGGCAATGATATTCATTGCCTCATAACTTCATTGTTAAAATTAACACTTACAATGTAATGAATGGTATTTGGGGCTAAGCCACAGCAACGGTGACAGAAGCAGTAAATCGAGTTTTCTTTCTCCGGTGGTGTAGCAGGCAAACGCAAACCGGAAACATCAGCGACGTTTAACCAACATGACCTCTGCGATGAACAGATCCACAGCGCTTAAATACATTGTTGAACAAGCCAACAACGGCGACCTGGTATTCCCTACGAATATCGCGGCATCCGTAAAAATTCAACAAGCGATCAAAGACCCCGAATGTTCAGCAGATCTTGCTGCCAGGCTGGTACTGAATGAGCCGCTGCTGGCGGCACGCGTGGTGGCAACGGCAAACTCTGCAGCGTATAGCAGAGGCAATGTCGTCAACAACGTGAAGGCAGCGATCAACCGTGTTGGGTTTGCCACCCTGAACGCAATAGTGGCGTCGATTGTAGTCCGGCAGTTAGCCGGAAGTAGCAAAGACAGACGTATTCAGGGCATGGTCAGCACGTTGTGGGAACACTCGGCGCAAGTTGCCGCCCTGTCGCGGGTCATTGCACGCAAAATCACGAAAGTTGATCCAGAGACAGCGATGTTCGCTGGCATCGTGCATGAAGTCGGTAATTTCTATCTGTTATCTCGTGCCGAAGAATTCCCATCTTTACTCGAAATCGAATATCCCATCATAGAAACAAGCGAAAAATCGGTGTCTGAAGATCCGCTGGATGAGGACGAAGGTGATTCAAGCGAAGCGATTATTGGCCGTGCTGTCATCCAGACTCTGCAACTACCGCCAACCGTAGTCGAAGCGCTGGAGGCGCTATGGTTTGGCTTGCGCGCGATGCCGCCAGAAACGCTGGGCGATACCATCTTACTGGCGAATGAGCTGGCCAGAACAAAATCCCCTTTTGACTACAATTCTTATGCGGAAGCAGAACAATTCGCATCTGAAATCGATTTTGTTGTCGGCGACGGCACGCTCAACAGCATACTGGAAGAGTCTGACGAGGAGGTCAGCAGCCTGACATCGGCCTTGCTGGTGTAAAACAACAACAGTAAAAAAAAGAGGTGGATATGCGGTCTATGCATATCCACCTCTTTTTATGCTGAGAACATCTGACTACACCTTCTGACCAACCACATCCTTGATTTGCGCTAATGAATGAGGATCTTCGATGGTTGTCAGGTCACCCGCATCCCTGCCCTCGCAAATCGCCTGTATTGAGCGACGCAGTAATTTACCCGAACGGGTTTTAGGCAACATCCCGACAAAATACACACGGGATGGTCTGGCAACCGCACCAAGTTGCTTATCTACAACAGCCATCACTTCCGCTTCCAATGCATGCTTTTGCTCTGGCGTCGTCGCGGTATCAGGATGCTTCAGTGTCGCGAAGGCGACAGCAACCTGCCCTTTGAGTTTATCTTCGATGCCGACCACAGCAACTTCAGAAATCTGTGGATGACTGGAAATACTCTCTTCGATTTCACGCGTACCAAGACGATGACCAGCGACATTAATCACATCATCAGTACGTCCAAGGATGAAGTAATAACCATCTTCGTCTTTAATACCCCAGTCAAAAGTTGAATACAACTGCTCATGCGCAAAATTTGCCCAATAGGTACTGACGAAACGCTGGTCATCACCATACACCGTTTGCATACAACCCGGCGGCAAAGGGCCGCGAATCGCAACAACACCTTTTTCATTCGGGCCGCATTCAGCGCCCGTCATTTCATTAATGATCTGAACGTTGTAACCATACATCGCGACACCGGGGCTACCCAGCCGGGTCGGGGTATTTTCAATGGCACGGGCGACCGACAAAATTGGCCAGCCGGTTTCTGTCTGCCAGTAATTGTCGATAATCGGCACACCAAGCTCGGTCGCGATCCAGCTTGAGGTTGTTTCATCCAGCGGTTCACCCGCCAGATACAAAGCCTTCAACGAAGATAAATCATATTTCTTCATCAGTTCAGGCGGATGTTTTTTCAGCACACGAATCGCCGTCGGTGCAGAAAACATGCGCGTGACTTTGTATTTTTCAACGATGCTCCACCAAATACCCGCATCAGGACGAATCGGTGTGCCCTCGTACATAATCGTCGCCATGCCTGCGATCAGCGGGCCATAGACAATGTAAGAATGTCCGACTACCCAACCGATATCGGATGTAGCAAAGTAGGTTTCACCGGCATTGCCGCAATAGATATGTTTCATCGACGCAGCCAGCGCCACCGCATAACCACCGACATCGCGCTGCACGCCTTTCGGTTTGCCAGTCGTTCCCGATGTATACAGCACATACGACATCTCGTTTGATTCCAGCCAAGTTACTGGCACCGGTGTCTGCATATGTTGTGCACGCAATGCCGCGTAATCGACGTCGCGCCCCGCAACCAGCGTCATTGCATCAAGACCGCGATTCACAATCAGCACATGCGCTGGCTTATGTTCGGCTAATTCAATTGCATCATTCAACAATGGCTTATATGGAACGGCCTTACCGCCACGCATACCGGCATCTGCCGATACAACCAGTATCGGCTTGGCATCGTCAATACGGGTTGCCAGACTTTTTGAAGCAAAGCCACCGAACACCACTGAATGCACGGCACCGATACGGGCACAGGCCAGCATCGCAAACGCGGCCTCGGCAATCATCGGCATATAAATCAGAACACGGTCACCGCGCTGCACGCCCAGCGACAACATAATCGCCGCCATACGTTGCACTTCCTGATGCAACTCAGCAAAGCTATACACTTTCTCCGTATTGGTTTCGGTAGAAATCGCAATCAGTGCCGCTTTATCCGGCTGCGTTGCAACCCAGCGATCAACCGCGTTATAGCAAAGATTCGTTTCACCACCGACAAACCATTTGGCAAATGGCGGCTGGCTGTGATCAAGTACCTGCTGGTAAGGTTTGTGCCAGTCGATCAATTTGGCCTGATCATCCCAGAATGATTCTGGATTTTGTATCGATTGCTGATAAAACGCTGCGTAAGACATACTCTCTCCTGTTTTTTATTGTGCTGCATTCCGGGTCAGCGAAATGCGAATGAATCTGTAAGTTTTATGTAAGCGACCAAGAAAAAACGCGACCGTTTAACGGGTCGCGTCTGATTGTTCTGCGTTGTTTCTGCGCGTGACGAGCGATGCGAATGCGAGCATTTGCATGATCTTTCCAGCGTTCCTGCCAGCCATGGTTGATAAGACCTCAGGTAGGAAGAAACCAACCGCAACACCGTACGCAGACACTCTTTCAACAAGAGAGTCGTCGTCATGACGAAGCGGATTGTGCGGTCAGTTGACATATGATGATGTGTAAAATCAGAACGTGTCACCGGGAATGCGCACCCAGCCTTCCATCAGCACGCGGGCACTGCGGCTCATGATGGCTTTTTTGACGGTCCATTCACCATTCACCTGCGTTGCTTCCGCACCGACCCGCAATGTACCGGATGGATGTCCGAAGCGCACCGCAGTATGCTCGCCGCCACCTGCCGCCAGATTGACGAGCGTGCCAGGAATCGCCGCTGCTGTGCCGATAGCAACCGCTGCTGTCCCCATCATCGCGTGGTGTAGTTTGCCCATAGACAAAGCGCGCACTAACAAATCGATTTCCGTTGCATTGACTTGCTTGCCACTGGAAGAAACATACGATTGCGGTTTTGCAACGAAAGCTACCTTAGGCGTATGCTGGCGTTGAGCCGCTTCGTCAATATGCTTGATCAAGCCCATGCGGACTGCACCGTAAGCGCGGATAGTCTCGAACTTAGCGAGTGCAGCAGCGTCACTGTTGATCGCGTCTTGCAACTCCGTGCCGGTGTAGCCTATCGCTTCAGCATTCACAAAAATCGTCGGAATACCGGCATTAATCATCGTCGCTTTCAGCGTACCGATACCGGGCACTTCCAGATCATCGACCAGATTCCCAGTCGGGAACATGGAACCGCCAGCGCCTTCTTCATCGGCGGCAGGATCCATGAATTCGAGCTGCACTTCAGCGGCAGGAAAAGTTACGCCATCGAGTTCAAAATCACCGGTTTCCTGCACTTCGCCATTCGTGATTGGCACATGAGCGATGATGGTTTTACTGATATTCGCCTGCCAGATGCGTACTACGGCAACGCCGTTTTGCGGAACACGACTCGCATCCACCAGACCGGCGCTAATCGCGAATGAACCGACCGCTGCCGACAGATTGCCGCAATTACCGCTCCAGTCAACAAAAGCCTTATCTATCGACACCTGACCGAACAGGTAATCGACATCGTGATCAGCTCTCGTGCTTTTCGACAGAATCACGGTCTTGCTGGTGCTGGATGTCGCACCGCCCATGCCGTCGATTTGTTTGCCGTAAGGATCGGGGCTACCGATCACGCGCAACAGAATCGCATCACGCGCACCACCGGGTACTTGTGCCGCCTGCGGCAAATCCTGCAAACGGAAAAACACGCCTTTGCTGGTGCCACCACGAATATACGTCGCGGGAATTTTAATTTGAGCTGGATGAGCCATTATTTATCTTTCGTACTTTTCTATACCTGAAAACTGCTAGTGACTAATTGTGACCTATGCAGCGATCATTATCTGACTGAAACGATGGCGCGGACGACTCACCATCGTTCTGCTGCACAGACTTAGATCAAGCGGCTTTTGTGGATTCCAAAAAGTCTTGCGCAAAGCGCTGCAACACACCGCCGGCCTCATAAATAGAGACTTCTTCTGCAGTATCCAGGCGGCAGGTGACAGGCACTTCGACGCGTTCACCATTTTTACGATGAATGATCAGCGTCAGCGTAGCGCGTGGCGTGCGTTGACCAACGACATCAAAAGTTTCGCTGCCATCGATATTCAGCGTCAGGCGGTTCACGCCTGGTTTGAATTCGAGAGGCAATACGCCCATACCGACCAGATTCGTACGATGGATACGTTCGAAACCTTCAGCCACAATCGCTTCCACACCCGCCAGACGTACACCTTTGGCTGCCCAGTCACGCGATGAACCCTGACCGTAATCCGCACCGGCGATAATGATCAATGGCTGCTTGCGCTCCATATAGGTTTCAATCGCTTCCCACATGCGGGTCACTTTACCTTCCGGCTCTATGCGAGCCAGCGAACCTGCTTTCACTTTGCCATCGACCTGTACCATTTCATTTTTCAATGTCGGATTCGCAAAGGTCGCGCGCTGCGCTGTCAGATGATCGCCGCGATGGGTTGCGTAGGAATTGAAATCTTCTTCCGGCAAGCCCATTTTTGCGAGGTAAGCACCCGCCGCACTGTCGAGCATGATCGCATTCGATGGTGACAAATGATCGGTGGTGATGTTGTCGCCCAATACCGCCAAAGGACGCATGCCCGTCATCGTACGTGGTGCAGCAAGCGCGCCTTCCCAGTATGGTGGACGGCGGATATACGTCGTTTGCGGACGCCAGTCATACAGCGGGCTGACTTTCTCACCGTTGTCGGCCTGAATCGCAAACATAGGTTCATACACCTGACGGAACATTTCAGGCTTGACGCTGGATTTCACGATCGCATCAATTTCTTCATCGGTAGGCCAGATATCTTTCAGACGGATTTCTTTGCCATCGACGACGGTCAGTACATCCTTCTCAATATCAAAACGTATCGTCCCGGCAATCGCATACGCAACGACCAGCGGTGGCGATGCGAGGAATGCTTGTTTTGCATACGGATGGATACGTCCGTCGAAATTACGGTTACCGGATAACACGGCTGTCGCGTATAAATCGCGATCAATAATTTCTTGCTGAATCACAGGATCAAGCGCGCCGGACATGCCATTGCAAGACGTGCAGGCATAGGCAACCACGCCGAAGCCCAGCTTTTCCAGATCATCCATCAAACCAGCTTCTTCCAGATACAACGTAACGGCTTTGGAGCCTGGCGCCAGTGAGGATTTCACCCACGGTTTGCGGGTCAGCCCGAGTCGGTTAGCGTTACGTGCCAGCAGCGCTGCGGCAATCACATTGCGTGGATTACTGGTATTCGTGCAGCTGGTAATGGCGGCGATAATCACGGCACCATCTGGCATTCGCCCTGGCACATCATCCCATTTTGCAGCGATGCCTTTGGCGGCCAGATCGGCTGTTGCCACACGTGCATGCGGATTGGATGGACCAGCCATATTGCGCACCACGCTGGACAAATCGAATGTCAATACGCGTTCGTACTCAGCATTGATCAGACTGTCTGCCCACAGACCGGCAGCTTTCGCATAAGTCTCGACCAGTTTCACCTGTTCATCAGTGCGACCTGTCAGTTTCAGATAATCGATGGTTTGCTGATCGATCGCGAACATCGCCGCTGTCGCACCGTATTCCGGTGCCATATTCGAAATCGTCGCGCGATCACCGAGCGTCAGCGCAGCAGCGCCAGCGCCGTAAAATTCAAGGTAGGCACCCACCACTTTTTGCTTACGCAGGAATTCAGTCAATGCCAGCACCACGTCAGTTGCAGTGATGCCTGGCTGCGGACGACCAGATAGTTCCACGCCGATGATGTCCGGCAGACGCATCCATGATGCGCGACCCAGCATGACGTTTTCTGCTTCCAGACCACCAACACCAATCGCGATCACACCCAGCGCATCAACGTGCGGCGTATGGCTGTCGGTACCGACCAGCGTATCAGGGAATGCCACGCCATCTTTCGCATGAATCACCGGTGACATCCGTTCCAGATTGATCTGATGCATGATGCCGTTACCCGGTGGGATCACATCGACATTTTTGAAGGCTTTTTTGGTCCAGTTAATGAAGTCAAAGCGATCTTCATTACGACGATCTTCAATCGCACGGTTTTTGGCGAACGCGTCAGGATCAAAACCACCGCATTCCACGGCCAGCGAGTGATCGACAATCAGTTGCACCGGCACGACCGGATTTACTTGCGCCGGATCACCGCCCTGCTCTGCAATCGCATCACGCAAACCCGCCAGATCGACCAGCGCAGTCTGTCCCAGAATATCGTGACAGACCACGCGCGCGGGGAACCACGGAAAATCGAGTTCGCGTTTGCGTTCGATGAACTGTTTCAGAGAATCAGTCAGGGTCGCTGGATCGCAACGACGCACCAGATTTTCAGCCAGTACGCGAGATGTGTATGGCAGCTTGTCATAGGCGCCGGGTTGAATCGCATCGACTGCCGCACGGGCGTCGAAAAAATCCAGTTGGGTGCCGGGGAGTGGTTTGCGGTTTGCAGTGTTCATGGCTTATTCAGGAATAATGGATGTTCCGGGAGCGAAACGCGTGGCAATCTCTTGCTGCGTCTTTACCCTCTTTTCTGCGCTGACGCTGCTTACACATGAGTAAGCAGCGTCAGCGCCTCAGACAAATGACAGATTATTTACGGCTCTTGATCGGCACAAATTTCAAGTCCTCAGGACCGACATAATTTGCGCTAGGACGAATGATCTTGTTATCGATACGCTGTTCTATGATGTGTGCCGCCCAGCCGGATGTGCGGGCGATCACGAACAATGGTGTGAACATCGCTGTTGGCACGCCCATCATGTGATACGACACAGCAGAGAACCAGTCCAGATTCGGGAACATTTTTTTGATGTCCCACATCACTGTTTCCAGACGTTCAGCGATATCGTACATTTTCATAGCGCCCGCATCTTTCGACAGATTGCGCGCGACTTCTTTGATCACTTTGTTACGTGGATCAGAGATCGTGTAGACAGGGTGACCGAAACCGATCACGACTTCTTTATTTTCAACACGTTTTTTGATGTCCGCTTCTGCCTCATCCGGATTGTCATAGCGTTTCTGGATTTCAAACGCCACTTCATTTGCGCCGCCATGCTTAGGACCACGCAATGCGCCGATTGCGCCGGTAATCGCAGAATACATATCGGAACCGGTACCGGCGATCACACGACCGGTAAATGTCGATGCATTGAATTCATGTTCTGCATACAGAATCAGTGAGGTATGCATGGCTTTTTCCCACAGCTTGCTTGGCTTTTGGCCATGCAACAAGTGCAGGAAATGGCCGCCGATCGATTCGTCGTCGGTTTCGGTTTCTATGCGTTTGCCGTTGTGGCTGTAGTGGTACCAGTACAGCAGCATGGAACCTAGTGACGCCATCAGGCGATCAGCGATATCACGTGCGCCCGGTGTGTTGTGGTCATCTTTTTCTGGCAAAACGCAACCCAGTGCGGAAACACCGGTACGCATCACGTCCATAGGATGCGACGATGCTGGCAGCCACTCAAGCGCTGCTTTGACATTCGCAGGCAAGCCGCGCAATGCTTTCAGTTTCGCTTTGTAGGCATGCAATTCGGCGACCGTCGGCAATTTGCCGTGCACCAGCAAATGGGCGATTTCTTCAAACTCGCAGGCATCGGCCACGTCGAGAATATCGTAACCACGGTAATGCAGGTCGTTACCGGTTTTACCCACGGTACACAAAGCGGTATTACCCGCAGTTACGCCAGACAAGGCAACGGATTTCTTTGGTTTGAAAGGAACTGCTTCGGTCATGGTGCTCTCCTGAGATAATTAGATACTCCCCCCAGTATTTTTTAACGCCCAATGAATCTGCTGAGGATAAGGCGATTATTTAAAAAAACAGGGGGAGTATGTGTTTTTATACGGTTTTAAAATGAATGGAATCCGGTAAAAAATAAGGAATTATTTGTTCTTTTGCTGCGCAAACAAGGCATCCAGTTTTTGCTCAAAATCGTGATAGTTGATGCGTTCGTATAATTCCATCCGTGTCTGCATGGTATCGACCACGTTCTTTTGCGAGCCGTCGCGGCGAATCGCGGTGTACACGTTTTCTGCAGCTTTGTTCATCGCGCGGAATGCGGACAATGGATACAACACGAGACCGACATCCACTGCGGCCAGTTCTTCGACGGTATATAACGGTGTCGCACCGAATTCTGTGATGTTTGCCAGAATCGGTACTTTGACCGCGTTAGCGAATTGTTTGTACATCGCCAGTTCGGTGATCGCTTCCGGGAAAATCATGTCGGCACCCGCTTCAACACACGCCTGAGCGCGATCAATCGCGGCTTCCAGACCTTCGACGGCGAGCGCATCGGTACGCGCCATAATCACGAAATTTTCATCAGTACGCGCATCGACTGCCGCTTTGATACGATCGACCATTTCCTGCTTGGTGACGATTTCTTTGTTCGGACGATGGCCGCAACGCTTGGCGCCGACCTGATCTTCAATATGCATCGCCGCAGCGCCGAATTTGATCATCGATTTGACTGTACGTGCCACGTTGAACGCAGATGAACCGAAACCGGTATCCACGTCCACCAGCAAAGGCAGGTCGCACACGTCAGTAATACGGCGGACATCGGTCAGCACGTCGTCCAGATTGGAAATACCCAGATCTGGCAACCCCAGAGAACCGGCAGCGACGCCGCCACCAGAGAGATAAATAGCCTTGAAGCCAGCGCGTTTGGCCAACAAAGCGTGGTTCGCGTTGATCGCGCCGACCACTTGTAACGGGGATTCTTCTTGCATCGCCTTACGGAAGGCCGCACCTGCGGAGTAGTTGCTCATATCGTTGATGTCTTTCAGGTTAATGAAGTTGCCAGCGTCTATTGCAATCAACATGCCAGCACCAGCCGGCATCGCAACAGCTTAGACCGGGAATGTTAAAAATCAAGGACTTAAACAGCGCAGATTAAGAATAATCAATTGCACATTAAGCATAAAATGTTTCATAATGATGTTTCATAAAACGAAAAATGAAACACATTTTTCAGGATTGAAACAAATATGAAACAACCGCCATTGCCGCCGCGTGAAACACAAGACAAACCCGTGATCTGGACGGTATCGATTTCCCGCCTATTCGATATGTTCCGCGACATCATGGTGGAATACGATGCCAATGCCGATATCGTTCCGCTCAATATGGGTTTTGAGGAAGCGGTACAGCACATCCGCGAACGCCTGCAAACCGAACGCTGCGACGCGGTCGTTGCGGCTGGCTCGAATGCCGCGTATCTGAAAAGCCGCCTGCCGATTCCGGTTGTCACCGCCAAGGCCAGCGGCTTTGACGTCATGCAGGCACTGGCGCGGGCGCGCAAGGTATCCAAAGAAATTGGTCTGATCACCTATCAGGAAACCATGCCCGAACTGGCTGATTTTAAAAATACTTTTGGCTTCAAAATAGAACAACGCACCTACGTGACTGAAGAAGATGCCAGAGCGCAGATCAGCGAACTCAAGGCCAGCGGTATTCAGGCGATCGTCGGTGCCGGCCTGATTACCGATCTGGCAGTCGAGGCAGGTCTGACCGGTATTTTTATGTACTCCGCCACCTCAATTCGTCAGGCATTTGACGACGCGCTCGAAATTGCCCGGCTGACACGCCTGGAATCACAACGCGGCCGCCATCATCCGGCCGCAGACGCCTTACGTACCAAGCACGGGATCAATGACCTGCGCGGTGAGTCGGCAATCATGGAAAATACCCGCCGCGCGATCACCTTATTTGCGCGTTCCCCCGCCACGGTGTTACTGCAGGGCGAAACCGGCACCGGTAAAGAACTGGCTGCGCAGGCCATTCACAGCGAAAGCCCACGGGCACGGCAGCCTTTTGTTGCTGTCAATTGCGGTGCGATTGCGGAATCGCTGCTGGAATCGGAATTATTCGGTTATGACGAAGGCGCATTCACCGGTGCGCGCCGTGGCGGTCATGCGGGCTTATTCGAAGCCGCCAATCGCGGCACCTTATTTCTGGATGAAATCGGCGAAATGCCGCTGAACCTGCAAACCCGTCTGCTGCGCGTTCTGGAAGAGCGCGAAATCGTCAGGGTCGGCGGCGTACGGCCGGTGGCGGTTGATGTGCGCATCGTCAGCGCCACGCATTGCGATCTGGAAGCCAGAATCAGAGAAGGAAAATTCCGCTCAGACCTGTTTTACAGGCTTGCGGTGTTGCGTCTGCAATTGCCACCGCTGCGCGAGCGACATGTCGACATCATGCCACTGGCCGAATGGAGTCTGAAACATGCACTGGCGGCGATGGGTGCTCGCCCTCATCCGAATCTGCATGCGGAAATCAGCAGTTGCACCGGCTTATTTGAAACTTACCCATGGCCCGGCAACGTCAGAGAAATGCGCAACATGATGGAAAGGCTGGCACTATTTCTCGCCGCAGAGCCATTGCAGGCGCTGAGTCCGGCGTTTGTCAGCAAAATCTTGCCGGAATTATCAGACAAAATCACGACGAACGAAACGACAAAAGTCATCCATCAGATCCCTCAGGTAGAAGAGCAGTTACCGGGTATGCGGGCTGCCAACCAGGAAACGCTGGAAGAAATCATGCAGCGTTTCGGTTATCAGCGGGACGCCGTTGCCGCCCATCTTGGCATCAGCAGGACAACGCTTTGGCGAAAATTAAAGCAACTACAAATTAACGACAAATCAGGCGATGAAAATCATCAGTCTGTAAGGTAAAATGAGCCCCAATTTCCGATATCCCCCTCACTGCCGAATTGCAACGGTGAAATATGAAAAAATTACTTATTGTTGATGATAGTAAAGTCTCGCGCATGGTTATCCGCGCCCACGTGAAAGCAGTTCAGCCTGAATGGGAATTTATTGAAGCAGCCTCAGGCGAGGAAGCGATCAAAATGGTAGAGCAACATGCGCCGGATTTCTGTACCATGGACATCAATATGCCAGGCATGCTGGGAACCGATGCAGCAGAACAGATATTGCAAGCCCATCCACACATGCGTATCGCCATTTTCTCAGCAAACGTACAAGACACCATGCAAACACGGGCGCATGCACTCGGCGCTATTTTTGTAGCAAAACCAGTCACAGAAAAATCCATTGCGATCGTTATCCATCACTTCATGAGCGAATAATGAACACTCTGAGCGAACTTCATCTCGATGCATTAAGCGAAGTCTTCAATGTCGGCGCCGGCAGAGCAGCGGCCAGCCTGTCTGAAATCGTTGGTGACGAAGTTCTGCTGTCTGTTCCTTCGGTAGAGATCCGTAAATCCTCTGAGATCGATTTGTCGGCCATCTCACTTGAAAGCAATCGTTTTGGCACTGTCCACCAGACCTTCAGCGGTTCGTTTCAGGCCGAAGCCTTACTATTATTCACCGAAGAACATGCGCTCGAAATCGTGCGCGATATGATGGGCTCGCAGATCAGTCTGGAAGACCTTGCCGAATTTGAGCAGGAAGCAATGTGCGAACTCGGCAATATCATCCTGAACGCCTGCCTGTCTGCCATGGCAGATATGCTCAACATCCCGCTCGACTGCTCACTGCCTGACTACACCGTCGCCACCACCGAAGAAATATTCCGGCGTGTCAGTGATGACGAAAAACAGCCTTACGTCTTACTGTTGCACATTGATCTGGCGATCGAAAAACGCCGTTCCGAGGGCCACTTGATCTTTTTGTTAAGTTCAACTTCCCTTGAAAGTCTGATCATTCAGATAGAACGATATCTGGGAGAAATTTGATGTCGGATGTATTACCGCTGTCGCCCTCAGCAACAGTGGAAATTTTAAAGACCATCAATTTGGGTTTGATCGTCGTTAATGCAAAACAACACGTTGTGCTCTGGAATGGCTGGGTTGAAAAACACAGCGGCATCAGTGCCGACGAAGCGCAAGGACTGCATATCAATGCGGCGTTTGAAGACGCGCCGACACGTGCTTTTTTAACTGCACTCGGCAACACGCTGAATTACGGCTTACCGGTCGTGTTATCAAACGCCCTGCACCGTTTCCCGCTGGCCTTGTTCGAGCAAGCCGATGAAGCCGGAGAGAAAAAGCGTCTGCATCAGTCCATCACTCTGACGCCGCTCAGCGTCGAAGGTGAGCGCTGGTGTCTGGTACAGATTTCTGATTCCAGTGCATCGATCAAACGCGAAAAAATTCTGCGTACCCATTCTGAGATACTCAAAAAAGAAGCCACTACCGACAGCCTGACCGGCATCTACAACCGTCGTTTTTTTGACGAACATTACAAAATCGCGCTGGCAAATGCGATTCGTCAGAACAACCCGCTGGCCGTCTTCATGATCGATATTGATTTCTTTAAAGATTACAACGATCACTATGGTCATGTCGCAGGTGATAAAGCCCTGGTACAGGTCGCAACCGGACTCAAAAGCCAGTTGGTCAGAGCCAGCGATGCGATTGCGCGCTTTGGCGGTGAAGAATTTATCGTCATCATGCCGGATATGAGCAAAGAAGGCGCCATACAGTTTGCCGAAAAAATAAGAGCCGCCGTGGCCAATCTGGCGATCCGGCATGAGAAATCGCCGATCAGCGAGCACGTCAGTATCAGTATCGGTTACAGCTGCTATTGCAATGCAGATGGCAGCGATCCCGCGCTGTTACTGAAAACAGCCGATGCTGCTCTGTATGCCGCTAAAAACAATGGCCGGAACAAAGCAATTTTTCTGAAACTGCCGCAGTTACCCCAAACGGCTGATGTTACGAAACAAGCGCAGAGCAAAAACAGTGCGGCATAAGATTCTTCAGTCCGGCAGTAAGCATCATCAAGTCATCAAAAAGCTAAACGAGCACTAAATAAGCAACCAGCGGCAAGCGCAATGACAGCACGGCTGTCATCCTTACCATCCTCGAATCAACCGACACAGAGAGAATCATGTTGCCAACTCATTCCTTACATATTTCCCGCCCTTCGCGCCGTCGCAGCACAGCTTTGCTCGCAGCTGGCTTGCTGAGTCTGCTCGGTTTCAGCGGCTTCAGCATGGCGCAGTCGCAAGCTCAGCAAGTATTGCGTGTGTCGGCGATTCCGGATGAAGCGCCGACCGAGTTACAACGTAAATTCAAACCTCTGGGCGCGTATCTGGAAAAAAAAACCGGCATGAAAGTGGAATTCATTCCAGTGACCGATTACGCCGCATCAGTTGAAGGCCTGATCAATAAAAAACTGGATATGGTCTGGTTTGGCGGCTTCACTTTCGTGCAAGCCAAAGTCCGCAGTAAAGATCAGGTGATCCCGCTGGTGCAACGTGAAGAGGATGAAAAATTCAAATCCGTTTTCATCACCACCAACAAAGACATACACAAGCTGGAAGACCTGAAAGGAAAGACCTTCACTTTCGGTTCCGAGTCATCGACGTCCGGCCACCTGATGCCGCGCTCTTATTTGCTGGCGGCAAAAATCAATCCGGATACCGATCTGAAGCGCATTGCATTTTCGGGTGCGCATGATGCGACTGTCGCTGCGGTTTCCGGCGGCAAGGTTGATGCTGGTGCATTAAATATTTCGGTCTGGGACAAACTGGTAGCGCAGAACAAAGTCGATACCAAACAGGTACGCGTGTTTTACACAACGCCCGGCTACTTCGATTACAACTGGACAGTCCGCGCCGATATGCCAGCCGAACTGCGCAAGAAAATCACGGATGCATTCCTGTCTCTGGATGCAAGCAAAGCCGAAGATAAGGAAATTCTGGAGCTGCAACGCGCCAGCCGTTTTATTCCAACCAAAGCAGAAAACTACAAGGCAATTGAAGCAGCCGCTCACAATGCCGGTTTATTGAAATAATGGAGCGTTCTCCGCAACCGCAAGTGCTCGTGCGGAGTTTGTTCGTCAGGCATCCGCAAACTGCTGCGTCCGGTGGCAGGCAGTTATTCCGCCAACAGCCAGCAGCATCGTTTGCGCTGCAGGATATTAATCTGCAGATACAGCAAGGCGAGCAGATTGCCATCATCGGCCCGTCCGGCGCTGGCAAAACCACTTTGCTGCACACCCTTGCCTGCGCCAGTCAGCCAACGCAAGGCGAGTTGATTTTTAATGGGCAACCCGTCTGGCAACTGTCGCACTCAGCACGCCATCAACTGCGCAGCCAGTTATTTCTGGCGCCGCAAACACCACCTCTGCCTGCACGTCAGCGTGTCGTCACTTCGGTACTGGCAGGGCGTTTGCCGCACTGGTCTTTGCTGAAAGCCATACGTAACCTGATCAGACCTGTAGATCCCCGTGGGGCATTTGATGCTCTGGCGCGCTTTCATCTGCAACATAAGCTGTATGCGCGTGTCGATCAACTGTCCGGTGGCGAACGCCAACGCTGCGGCCTTGCCCGTTTGCTGCTGTCCGATGCGCAGCTGTTGCTGGTGGATGAACCGCTGTCGGCACTGGACCCGACGCTGGCACAGCAAACGCTGGCAAGCTTGCAGCAAGAGGCGCGTCAACGCAATGCCAGCCTGATCTGTAGCCTGCATCAGGTCGAGCTGGCGCGCAGTCATTTCAGCCGGATTATCGGCTTACGCGATGGCAAAATTCTGTTCGACAGCAAGCATGTCAGCGACCAGATGATCGCGGATTTATACAAGAACGCACAGTCGCTTACCGAATCTGAAGAGAAGAATGCGGCTACAAATGCAGAGGCCCGGAGTACCTCCGTTTCCGGCGAAGTCCATACCGGTCAGGCCCGTTGTTTCTGAACTCATCTGCGGCAATGCACACTAATCCTGCTTCACCTTCCCTATCTCCTGCAATCACCGCAGAGATGCCGCGCGACCCCGCGTGGCGCAGCCGCATCACGCTGACCATACTGGCGCTGATCGTGCTCTGGCCGACTTTGCTGCTGACGGAATTCCGCCCGTGGGCGCTGATTGATGCGCAAAGCCTGAGCGCCACCGGACGTTTTCTCGCCAATTTTTTTCCACCAGCGCATGACAAAGAATTTTTACTGATCGTGCTGGAAGCGACCTGGCAAACCGTCGCCATGGCAACGGCCGGGGTCACTCTGGCGATCGCCGCCGCGATCCCGATGACGCTGCTGGTGAATGAACAGTTATCCATTTCCCGTCTCGGCACTGGCCGCATGCATTTCGTTGCGCGCTTGCTGCGACAAAGTATGCGCTGGCTACTGGTGTTATTGCGCAGTGTTCCCGAGCTGGTCTGGGCTTTGCTGTTCGTGCGCATCGTCGGGCTCGGCCCCACCGCTGGCGTACTGGCAATCGCCCTCACTTACTGCGGCATGCTGGGGAAAGTTTACGCTGAAATCATCGAAGCCAGCGAACCACAGGCCACCCGCGTGTTACTCGAAAATGGCAGCTCGCGGTTGGCGGCATTTTTATACGGCACGCTGCCGAATGCCGCGTCAGAATTAGTGTCGTACACCGTCTATCGCTGGGAATGCGCGATTCGCGGCTCGGTCGTGATGGGCTTCGTCGGCGCAGGCGGATTAGGTCAGCGTATGGATGAGTCGATGAAAATGCTGGCGGGTGCCGAAGTATCGACAATGCTGATCGTGTTCGTCTTGCTGGTTGCGGCGGCGGATGCGCTCAGTCAGTTTTTCCGCAAAGGTCTGGAATGATGAAACCGTCGTCTATCAACCAGGCAGATCCGCTTGCATTACCGCCAGCACCGGCGCTTATCAGTCGCAATACGGCACTGGTGTTGCTGACGCTGGTGCTGCTGGTGGCCGCCAGTTTTTACAGTCTGCAAATCGACTGGCGCACGCTGCTGAGCGAAGAGGCGATTCGTACTTCGGCAGAATTCTTGCGTGGTTTCACACCGCCCGACACCAGTGCCGGTTTAGTGAACAAGGTCTTTTTCGCGGCACTGGAAACACTGGCAATGTCCGCCCTCGGCACCTTAATTGCCGCCTTGCTGGGCTTATTGATGGCCTTGCCTGCCAGCGGTCGTTTCGGCGGTGTCGCCATGCGAATTGCGCGACTGCTGTTGAATATCCTGCGGGCGATTCCCGAACTGGTGTGGGCGTCTATCATGCTGATCGCCGCCGGGCTGGGACCCTTTGCCGGTACGGTTGCGCTGGCAGCGCATACCACTGGTGTGCTGGGTCGCTTGTTCGCCGAAACTCTGGAAAACCTGCCACCACATGCGGAAACGAGTCTGCGTACAAACGGCGTCAGTGCTGGCAATGCGTTTCTGTATGCGACCTTGCCGCAAGGTTTGCCGCAAATGCTGTCATACACCTTGTATCGTTGGGAAAACAATATCCGCGCCGCCGCCATTCTCGGTGTTGTCGGTGCAGGCGGACTGGGGCAAATGTTGAAATACCATCTGTCGCTGTTTCAGATGCCGACAGCGGCAACCGTCATTATCGCGATGCTGATACTGGTCGCGCTGGTGGATGCGCTGAGCTTTGCGATACGCCGCTGGCTGATGCGTTAACAGCCACACAATCCGTTTGCAGCGAGGCCCTATTTTCATCAAAAATGGGGAGTATCCATTCATTTCGCGCTAATCTCAGCGTCAATAAAGGGGTTTATAAAATACTCCCCCCAGTATATTTAAGCCGTTTTGGCGGATAAAATATAAAAAAAGGCCGCGCTGCGGCCTTACACATCGCTGCGCGAAAAATCAGGATTTACCCGCCGTAAAACCGCCATCGACCAGTAAATTGGCACCGGTCACAAAACTGGCTTCGTCACTCAGTAAAAACACGACCGCATTCGCCACCTCCTCAGGCCGCCCGAGGCGACCGACAGGATGCAGACTGATTAAAGCTTTGCGCATATTGTCATCAAGCAGCGACAACAAAGGTGTGTCGATATAACCTGGCGCAACAGCATTTACCCGCACGCCTTTTGCCGCCGATTCAAGCGCCAGCGTGCGGGTCAGATTAACCACGCCACCTTTTGCCGCAGAATAGGCCGCCGTCATGCTCTGACCGAATACACCGAGTATCGATGCGCAATTAACGATGCTGCCGCTGCCCTGCTGATACATCTGATGCAAGGCAGCGCGGGCAATCCGGAACACGCCCATCAGGTTGATATCGATCACGCGCAGAAACTCTTCATCGGTATAGATATCCGCCGGACTCAGGCCACCGATGCCGGCATTATTGAACACACCATCAACACTTCCGAGTGCCACAACCGTCGCCGCAATCAGTGCATCGGCTTGCGCGGTCGAGCTGACATCCGCCGCGATAAACAGGCAGCGCCCCGTGAAGCGCGCGTCGAGATCACGCGCCAGTTGTTCATGGGCAGCACCCGGCAAATCAGCAATCACCACATTCGCGCCCTCTTGCAGACAACGCTCAGCCGTTGCCAGACCGATGCCGCTGGCACCACCAGTGATGATGATGTTTTTATCTTTCAAACGCATAATAGTTCTCCTGAAAATGCAAGATCACATCCTTGCTGATGACGCTGAATGGGCACGGCTGCATCATGTCAGATCGCATGCAACTGACCGCAATCCGATAATAAAACACACGATACCACCATCGCTGTGGTCTGTTTTGACGGACGATAAATCAACTGCGTCTGCACGCCTAATTTTTCGGCTTTTTATTTCTGCTGCATTCGCTCTGCGGTAAAGGTTTGCGCTCCTGTTCAGGATCAAATTGCAGCAACGCAGATTTGGCCAACGCCACATCCTTGCTGAATTCGGTGATGTAGCGGCTGCGCTCTTCGCTGCTCCATTCGGCATCCGAAAACGTCTTCAGCGGGTAGGTTTTGCTGACATAGGCGCTGCCTTCCAGACGCAGCATCAGCGCACGGTCAGGATCGGTATTTTCTTTCAGCAAATACGCATCAACATCACGCAAAGTCAGCGGCATTGCCGGTTGCTGGTCACGCAGCAGATTACCAACGACTGTCAGCGGAATATCATTACTGCCCTGCGGCAGCAGGTCGTTAAAAGTCACCAGAGCAAAGGGCTTTCCTTTCGCATCATCGACACGGCCATTGACGATGTAACGCCCCGGCGTGTTGACATTGGCTTTCAGGATAAACCTGAGCGAGCCACCTTCGGTCGATTCACGGATATTGCCGCTCCAGATGGCTGGTGTTTCCGACGAATAAATCACATCGAAAAACACGAAACCGGTCTGACCATTCACGACATAAGTTAATTCTGTACGTATCGTGCCGTTGAAACTGGCGAACCCGGTCTGGGCTGGTGCCAGCATACCGCTGTAAATACCATCACCAGCAATCGCATCGCCCTCACGGCCATTGTCCGACATAGGCACGGACACCGGCGACGTCTCGCGACCACCGGCATACACCAGGCCACGTGCAATCGCTTTATCGACACTGAGTGCGAGCGGCTTGCCGCTGGTGTCGGTCGCTTTGATGGTGAATATGACAGCTTCGCCAGCCGCCAGATAAACACGCGATTGCGTCGTCTGGATTTGAATTTCTTTGTCCGTACCGCCACCTTTTTTTCGCATGGGATGCGATTCTGCGACCGGTTGGTTAGGGTAAACCTGATCCGGATGTTCGCTCAGCGGGCGGGAGCTATTCGGGTAACGGGTTGATTCAACATAATTGCAAAGCGCCTGATCGGCCTGTTCCAGTTGCGCAACCAGCAACTGGCGTTGTGCGTCTTTCGGTAAGACCGCTGCTGCTGGTTGTGCGCCAGCAGCAGGCATCGCCAGAAAATGTTCATTCTTTGTTGTCGTCGCAACGACCTGGCCGGCAGGTGCTTCAGGAAACCAGTTCCAGCCAGCAGCCATCACCACCACTACCAGCAGAGCAATGATGGCGATGAATTTATAGCGACTGAACCCACCGGCACCGGAAGATGAACCACCATCGACTGGTGGCTTACCTCGCCGGTGCTGAGGGCGTTCGGAGGATGCTGGCTTACGTGGCATTATTACGTCGCATTACTTACCATCGCCGCCCGCACGACAGAAATAATGCCTTGCCAGTTACTATTGGCGTAGTGATTGTAGGCTTCCGCATCGTCCCTGAAACTGACCGAGTGATAACTCCATTTGACGGAACCGCCCTCATTCGCCGCCGTTCCCAGCGTCAGGTCATTGCATAGCCAGTCACTCGGATTGCATAAGGATTGTCCGGCGGAACCTGCCACACCACCGGTGCTGTGATAAGCCACGGCCTCGTCATCCTGTCCGGGCAGAATTCCGGAATACACTGTGCCTTTCGCTCCGGCATACATATAGAACCAGACGTTGCGGGTTTCGTTATGGTTGTACATCGCTCTGGCGGTTGTTGTTTTCAGATCTTTCACCAACGGTTCTGATACCGCCCAGGAGCCGACATCAGATAGTTCCGAACCACCACCGGCACCAGACGCCGTTCTGACCCACTTGATATTCCAACCCACCTGTGTCGTGCCATCGCTGTTACCACACTGACCGGAGGAATTGGCCACGGCGTTTTTCTTGGTACGTGTCGAGCCGCCATAGTTTGCCAGCGTATAGCCCAGCATCAGATCGCCAGCGCTGTGCGTCGCCACATAACACCAGTTACTGCCGGTACAGAAGCAATCCAGCGCATCGCGTATCTTGCTGTTTTGCGATGAAATACTGTTGTAGCCATCCCAGTTGACCGCTTTTTTATTCACGCCGGCCGCGGTGGACGAAGGTCCCCAGTAGGTAAAACTGTTGTAGTCGCCAACCACACCGCCACCACCGCGACCATTAATCCACAAGGTGTAATTAGTGGCACTGGCGATGCTGGATATTGCTGCCAGCGACAACAGCATCAGGGTAATCATTATCCGCATTAACTTCATCATTCAACTCCTTGTTGAGTGCTGCCTGGATGAAAAACCATGGAATACAGAGATCAGAAAACAAAAACAATCCAGCCGTCCGCCTCGCATAAATGCATAAGCTAGAGAGCAATGATGCAGACAGGAAGATCGCAGCGCAGTATCGAAATCAACGCCGATGATGTCAACTTGCAATGCAACAAAATAACTTCACCTGATCGTACAGATCAAGGTCAGGGACAGCGGCAAAACAGATAAAAGCACTATGAGGAAAGGAATTCATTCCGGACATTAGAGACCAGACTCTAAACAACACTTCGCGAAGCAGAAAGCTAAACGGTCAGCGCGGAAAACGTCGGTTACGTACAATAGTAAAATACCGCCGCCTCGCAGCAGATGCCAGTCAGATTCGAGACATTTGCTTTTACCGATCACCAGACCATCACCATGCACAAACCATTAAAACCAGCGAAACCTGCGAAACCATTAAGCGCGTTGATGAGGTACCTGCTTGTCATCACATCGGTCATGGAACTGGCAGCATGTACCAGCGCCTCATATCCACCGCTGCCCGTTGTCAGTGAAGTGAAGCTGCAACGTTATCAGGGAACCTGGTATCAGATCGCCCTGATCCCCAATCGCTTTCAATCCATGTGCGTCAGCGATACCACGGCGGAATATGTTCCACAGGGTGACAGCATTCGCGTGATCAATCGTTGTCGTAAAGCAGACCGCAGTATGGAAGAGGCTATCGGTGTTGCCGAGCCGGTCGCTGGCAGCAATAACGCGAAATTGCGTGTCAGTTTTTTCCGGCCTTTTTACGGCGATTACTGGATACTTGATCTGGACCCCGGATACCAATGGGTACTGGTTGGTGAACCATCCAGAAAATATGGCTGGATACTTGCCCGCACGCCGACACTGAATCAGGAAACACTACAGCAGTTATGGAAAAAAGCCGAATCACTTGGCTACCGCCGACAAGATTTTCAGGTCAGCCCGCAGCAATCTGAAAAGTAAATACAACATTTCCTTCATGCTTTTTTTGGAGATCAGTACGCCTGATCAGAACACGACTGCGGCGGCGATACCAATGGATAAAAGTAAGCCATGTAAAGCTGCCGCGGCGATGGTCTGTTGTATCGCTGGTGTCAGCGACGACGGCGTCGCGGAATGTTGAATCAGGGTTCTGGCCGCCTGTAACGATAACGCTGCGGAAGCCAACGCCAGCAACGTAAGTCGCGGTAAAGCACCGACCCACACCGCCGCTGCGAGCCAGAGATATGCAGCCGCCGCGATGACAGCATATAGCCAGCGAGCCTTGTGATGCCCCAGACGTACAACCCAGTGACGTTTACCGGCAATGCCATCGGCCTTTTCATCCGGAAACTGATTGATGAACAAAAGATCTGTGACCAACAATGCGTAACTCGCAACCGCAATCAACGGCTTGACGGAGAATGTACCGCGCTGGACAACATCACTCCCGATCGCAATCAGTGCAAACCCAGCCCAGACGCCGATTTCACCCAGCCCTCGGCTATTGAGTTTGAACGGCGGTGCTGAATACGACCAGCCTATGAATAAACCAGCTGCCCCTATCCATAGCAGCGCAGCGTCAGAAACCAGCATCAGCCAGAGTCCGGCAACGACAACAAGCAACATCAGTATGCCGCCGAAGATTGCGGTTTCACGTCGGGATAAGACGCCGTTCTGAATAAAGCGACTACCGCCGGTAAACGGGAAAATACGCTCATTGTTCGCGTCATCAGTGCCGTTCAGGGCATCGTAATAATCATTGAGGACGTTAATACCGGCGTGAGCCACCAGACCAAACAACAAGCTCATTCCCGCCGTCAGCAAATCGATCTGCACGCCATCGGCATAAGCGCTGGCGAGGCCAATGAAACCTGCAAACAAGGTGACTGTCAGAAATGCTGGCCGCGTCGCCATCAGATAGCGCAGCACAGGATTGGCCATATTATTCAGATTGGGTTCAACAGCGGGCATAAGTCCTCAGAATAAACACGGTGCAGCCTGCGCTTTCCTACATGCGCCGGGCTGAAACGAAAGCAGTAAAAACAATCAACGCGAAACAATGATTTTGCACTGCATCTGAGGCAAACAACGATAACAATGATTGTTATACATCAGCACTAAGCGCCTTAAAGAGTCGCCGTCGCCAACTTCAGGCCAAAACCAATAAACATCGCACCGACCCCGCCCGACATGAGCGCAGAAAGCCGCCGGCGCTGACGGAAAGACTCCGAGAGTCTGGCACCGGCAAAAATAATCAACGTCAGATACGTAAAACTGGTCAACTGACAAATCAGCCCCAGAAGGCAATATGACAACAGTGGCGCATGAAATTCAGGATCAACAAACTGTATGAAAAAAGAGATGAAAAACAGTATCGCCTTAGGATTCATCAGGCTGATGATCAAAGCTTTTGCAAATGGGTCACCGGCCTGAACAGGCAGTATCTTTGCTGCGACCACCACCTGCCTCGTTTTCAGCATTTTCAGACATTGCAACAACATCTGAATACCTATCCAGCCGAGGTAAGCCGCGCCAACATATTTCACGGCATAAAACAAACCCGCATTACTTTTCAGCAGCGCCGCCATCCCTCCGGCAGACAGCACCATCAGCACCAGATCACCGACAAATATTCCACAAGCACCGCGATACCCTGCTCGCACGCCACGCTGCGCTGCGACGCTCAGTACATAAAGGGAATTGGGCCCCGGAAGCAAAACAATGAAGATTGTCCCTAACAGAAAAGTCCAGAAATCAGAAACGCCAAAGCTGGCGTGAATCAATGCATTCATTTGAAAAGTCAGTTTGAGAAGCGGTGAACGGTCGTCATCTTAGCAGCGCCGGATCAAAGTACGTCGCCAGACAAGAAAAAATGAAAATAATCAGCGCGAACAAATCAGGGAGAAATAAAACACCTGTATCCACGTCAAATTTGCAGGGCATAGCAAACGGCTACGTGCATTTAAGCAACACATTTTTATATAAAAGGCTCACTTTTCCACAATCTGAACAGATAAAAAATACAGGCCTATATTCAGTAGGCGCTTCGTTATCGCGCTTTTCTATCAGAAATATTCAAAATATTAATAAAAAAAGTTTTTATTTTCACTATTGAAATAAACAATAAAAATATAGATAATCACGCAACGTTTACTAAAAAACAATTCAAGATTCATCCGATAAATTGAATTTTCAGTGCCCGCGTCAACTGAGAGAAAGAACGCAAGCATGTTACGAATTTTGTTCCGTTTAACATTTGTTTATTTCTCTGCTATCTGCTGCGGAGTCACTGATGATTAACGCCGCCTTAAGTCACCTCGCCGGACAACTGAATCAACAGTTCAAAAATAATTTTCAACTGATAGAAGATATTGCTGTTGTATCGAATCTCTTTGAAACGGACGGAACAGCAGCAGCGCAAGCCAATAATAAACTGGTACTGACACTGGTTAATATTGAAAAAGACACCCTGCCTTATCGCGCGAACCAGATAACGCGCACGCAAGATGAACGCCAGGTAGTGCAAAGCAGCCCTTTATATCTGAACTTATATGTGATGATGGCGGCAAATTTCGGCGCAGGCAATTACGCTGAAGCACTTAAATCTATTTCTCAGGCAATCAGCTTTTTCCAGCAACAAGCCTCATTCGATCATAAAAACAGCCCTGGTCTCGACCCACGTATCGAAAAACTGATACTGGATATAGAAAATTTAAAAATTCCTGATTTGAATAATTTGTGGAGTCTGCTAGGCGGACGCTACCTGCCGTCGGTTTTTTACAAAGTGCGCATGATTACCGTCGAGAGCGAGGCCGTTATCGGTCAGGTACCGCTTATTACAAAAACTCAGCACTCATTTGAAGTGGGCATGCAATCGTGAGCGAATACCTGCGCTTATTTACGGTGTATGTACGGCATGATTTTTTCGATCAGGGAGCTGGTACGCATATCCGTTTTGAGCCGACGAAGGAATGCGCCCTTTTCATGCAACGGGAAAATATCTTGCTGCGGAAAAGCTCTGATAGCGTAGAGATCTGGCTCGAAACCAGCGACATTGAAAATCAAGTCACAAGCACTGAAAAATGGAACTTCTGCTTTGCCGTCTTTTCTGACGACCCATTAATGAATTTCTACACGCGCTGGCCAATGCCGCTACCGCTCTGCTTCAAAAATTCTGCGGCAACGGCTGACAGTGTGAACGAACTGCTGCATGCAGAAGAAATGGTCAACGAAAATGCCGCAAAAAAGAGCGCTTATGTCAGCACGAAAGAACCTCTATTTCTAGTTTCGATAACGGACGACTTTCCGGTAAATACGAAAAAAATTGATGCAAGAGAGTTCTGGATTCAGCTGGAAGCGCGCCCCATACATTGGAAATATTTTTTTTCAGGCGCTCTGGCATCGCGCAAATTAAAAATCATTGATTTAAACAGTAGCAATGAAGACGAAGGTATCCGCTTCATCCCTTCGTCTCAGGTAGTTAGCAAGACCAGTGTTGCCTTCGTTTCTGAAGCGGCACTGCCGATGAGAAGCATTCCGTCACAACGTTTTCAACTGTGTGAAGAGGGTGTCACAGGAAAAGTATTAATGAAGCGATTACCAAATGCCAACGTGCAGCATATTGGCAAAGAAAGACGTCCCGACGGGCATTCATTCGTCGTTGCGGAAATTTATATTCATCAATAATTTTCAAAGGAATACATATGGCTGGCGCGTATAAAACCCCTGGTGTCTATATCGTAGAAAAAAATGCTTTTCCTAACTCAGTTGTCGAGGTTGCGACTGCAGTTCCTGCATTTATCGGATACACCGAAATAGCAAGTAACAAAGGAGCGTCGCTTAAAAATAAGCCCTGGCGCATTTCCTCCATGTCTGAATTCGTCAATTTTTTTGGTGGCGCTCCGAATGATAAGTTCGCCATCGATACATTCCCGAGTGAAGATGCCAATGTAAAAAATGCGCCTAACAGCGATTTCAGAATTGGCGACGACGAATATCAGTTACTTAACACCAAAAGCCGCAACTATCTCTACTACGGTATGAAGTTGTTTTTTCAGAACGGTGGCGGCGCATGCTACGTCGTTTCTGTTGGTGACTATCAGGCAAAAATCGAAAAAGCCGCTCTTGAAAGTGCATTTGACGAACTGCTCAAGGAACAGGAACCGACAATGATCGTCATTCCTGATGCGATGTCCCTCAGCATGGATGACTGTATTTCACTGCAACAGGCAAGTCTGATGCACTGCGGCGGAAAAATGAAGAATCGCTTCTCCATTCTTGATATTTATGATGGCTACAAAGATCGTCGTGACGATGGTGACTGCATCGCAAAATTCCGCAATGCTTTAGGCACCAGCTTTCTCGACTTTGGTTCTGCTTACTATCCCTGGGCAAACACGTCCATCGTACAACTCTCTGATTTAGGTTTTTCCAATATCGCTGATCTCAAAAAGTTGAGCGAATGCCTGAAAGCAGAAGTGAATATCAGCACCCTGCATCAGGATAAGAAGGATGCTTATAACGAGCAAATCGACAGCATAGAATCGGTACTGGCAGCAGCTGAAAAGCTGAAAGCCGATAAAAAAGCAACAGCGGAATCCGACTCGAAAAAAACCGCCGAAGACAGAGCGAAAGAAAGAGCCGCGTTAGAAGCAATGTCGGACGAAGATAAGAAAAAAGCGAAAGAAGACGCTGATAAAAAGACGAAAGCGGAGGCAGAAATCAGTTCAGCGCCGGCTGAATTGCACAAAACATTGTTCACGATCAGCCCTTTGTACGTGAAAATTTTAAGTGCCATTCAGGTCAAGCTGAATCTGTTGCCACCATCAGCTGCCATGGCCGGCGTTTACACACTGGTCGATAATTCACGCGGCGTGTGGAAAGCACCAGCCAATGTCAGCCTGGCGTCGGTTGTTTCTCCTTCAGTCAATATCACCCACGACGAACAAGAAGATCTGAATGTCACGACCGCAGGTAAATCGATCAATGCGATCCGTAGCTTCATCGGCGAAGGAACGCTGGTCTGGGGTGCCAGAACCTTGGATGGCAATAGTCTCGACTGGCGCTACATCAACGTGCGTCGGACCATGATCATGCTGGAAGAATCCCTGCGTCTGGCAACGAAAGCTTATGTTTTCGAACCGAACGTCAGCGGCACCTGGGTGACGATCAAAAGCATGGCAAGCAATTTCCTGACAGGCATCTGGAAGCGCGGCGGCCTGGCCGGAGCAAGCCCGGAAGATGCATTCAGCGTGCATGTCGGCCTGGGAGAGACGATGACTGCTGAAGATATTCTGGAAGGCATTTTGCGCGTCACTATTCTGGTTGCACTGAGCCGCCCGGCCGAGTTCATTGAAATTACGTTCCAACAGCAGATGCAGAAATCTTAAAAATGCTTTTATAACGCAATACCGCGTCATTAATCAGCGTATTTTTTAAAGTTACTTTCTTAAAGAGGTTTGTTATGGCAGATGATGGATCTAAACAATCAGCGAATGTATGGCCTTTGCCAAAATTCTATTTCCGCGTGAAATGGGACTCCAACGAAATGTCATTCCAGGAGGTATCTGGCCTAGATGTTCAGTCAGAAGAAATTAAATACCGTCACGGAAACAGCCCTGTTTTCTCCGTGATTAAAATGCCCGGAATGAAAAAATACGGCAACATCACGATGAAAAAAGGCGTGTTTAAAGGTGATAACAAGTTCTGGGACTGGCTCAACAAAATTAAGATGAACACCATCAAACGTGTTCCGGTCACGATCAGTCTGCTTGATGAAGAAGGTAATGACACAATGGTATGGACTTTGACTAATGCGTGGCCAACGAAGATTTCAAGTACCGACTTGAAATCAGAAGGCAATGAAGTGGCGATCGAATCTATCGAAATTGTCCACGAAGGTCTGACTATCGCTAATAAATAAGCATTGATATGACTGGTGAATATTTCGAGGAAGGCTACCCTCCTGCCGCGTTTTATTTCACGGTTACCTTTGGTAACGGCGTACAGGTTCCTGATGCTTCCTTCAGCGAAGTGTCAGGAATCAGTCTGGAGATGGAAACGGAAGCTGTTGTGGAAGGTGGAGAAAACCGCTTTGTGCATCAGCTTCCAAAGAGTATCAAACATCCTAACCTTGAATTGAAGCGCGGCATTTCCATGCTCAACTCGCCGTTGGTCAAATGGTGCAAAGATACATTGGAAGGTGCCTTTATCAAGTTGATCGTTCCTCAAACGATTATCGTTAAACTCAATGGCGCAGATGGACAAGTACTACGGGCATGGGCTTTCATTGATGCTTATCCCGTTAAGTGGGATGTCGAAGGATTTAACGCGACAAAAAATGAAGTGGCAATCGAGAAGATGACTTTTGCCTATACCTATTCGAAACGTAGTAAATGATCTGGCGAAATCATGTCGATAGAAATTAAAGAGCTGATTATCAAAACGACGATACTGAATCATCCTCAGAATAAGGAGGATGAAGTTATTGTGGATAAACAACTCATCAAAGACGAAATTCTGACGGAGCTCCGGCAGATGGTACAAAGTCTTCTACGTGAACCGAGGGAGCGCTGATCGTGTCCGGGCAAAAAACACTGCTCAAAATTTCAGGTTGCACCGTCGCTGAAAACGGATCTATCAGCGTTGATAGCAGCCGCCCATTTTTTGAGGCGCTGATTAACCCCTCAGGATACGGACATGATTTTTCTATCAAATATGCAAAAAACCAGACCTTGGGTCAAGCTGGGAATGAGGCAAAATTTCACGCCAGCCAACCACAAAAACTCAATCTCAAAGAACTGATTTTGGATGGGACGGGTGTCATTCCCGGCACAAAAAAAACGGTAAAAGAACAAGTTCAGACTTTACGAAACACGATCTACAGCTATGTAGGAGTAAAGCATGAAACCCCTATTGTACAAATCGTGTGGGGCAGTCTGATTTTCTACGGGCGTGCAGAAGGAATGAAATTTGATTACACACTGTTCAAACCGAACGGTGAACCGCTGCGCGCAAAAATCACACTCAACTTTGTGGAGTACATCAGCCCAGGGGAAATGGGGAAAAAGAAGGCTGCAAGCTCACCAGACCTGACTCATCTGATCACGGTCAAAGCTGGCGACACGCTGCCGCTGTTATGCGACAGGATTTACCGCGACAGTGGCTACTATATGGAAGTCGCTCGCATCAATGGTCTTAGTTCTTTTCGCAATTTAACACCCGGAACAACGCTTAAGTTTCCGCCATTGGCGAACTAAAGATATCCGACGATGCTGTTACTAATTTGAAATAAACAACCATGGCTAATTCTCCATTGAACGACAGTACAGGGGTTCTGAGTTTTCTGATTACCTGCGACGGTCAGAGCATGCCAGACCTGGTCAAAGTGGTCTCTATAGAAACCCGGCATAGTTTTAACCGGATTCCCTCTGCGACAATCACCATTCTGGATGGCGATATGCCAAACGGACACTTTCCTGTTGCCGATGCGGGAAATTTCAAACCCGGAACAAAAATCGTTATCAGTGCAGGCTATGATTCGAAAACTCAGGTGATCTTTGAAGGCATCGTTATTAAGCATGCCGTAAAAATTAATGGCGAAAATTATTCGCGACTCATTATCGAGTGTCGTGATAAGGCGTTAGCCATGACGGTTGGCCGCAAAAATGCCAGCTACGTCAACAAAACGGACAATCAAATCATTTCAACGCTGATCAGCAATCATGCGGATTTAAGCGCCACAGTCGATAGCACCAGCGTCACCTATAAAGAACTTGTTCAGTATTACGTGACGGATTGGGATTACATGATGGCGCGCGCTGAAGTGAATGGCTTGCTTGTCAATGTTGACGCAGGAAAAGTGAGTGTCGCAGCGCCTGCAACCAGCGGAAGCCCTGTACTCACTCTGACTTATGGTGCCGATCTGCAGGAATTCCAGGCGGAACTCGACTCCTGCTGGCAATTGAGCAGCGTCACCAGCACCAGCTGGGATCTGGCAAAGCTAGCCATCGTGCAGCAAACTGCACAACCGGAAAAACTGACTGGTCAGGGGGATCTTGATTCAAAGACGCTTGCAGCAGTACTGAATGCCGGTGATTTTGGTTTGCAAACCGCGGCACCGTTAGAAAGCGACGCCTTAACAGCCTGGAGTAAAGCGCAGCAAACCAAAGCAGCACTCTCACGGATCCGTGGCCGGATGCAGTTTCAGGGAAGCGCGCTGGCAAAACCGGGCGTGTTACTGGAACTGAAAGGCGTAGGAAAACATTTCAATGGAAATGTCATCGCGAGCAATGTCATTCACAGTATCAGTGACGGTAACTGGGTCACCGAAGTTGAATTCGGTATGCCGACATATTGGTTTACCGAAGAACATCAGATACAAGCGCCAGAGGCGGCGGCATGGACCGCTGGTATTAGCGGATTACACATAGGCATCGTGCTGAAACTCGATGCTGATCCTGAAGGTCAATACAAAATACAAGTTTCGATCCCATTAATGAATGCGGCTACCGTTGGCGTCTGGGCCCGGTTTTCGAGCTTTTACGGCTCATCGGGTTTTGGCGCATTCATTATTCCGGAAATTGGTGATGAAGTCATTCTGGGGTTCTTTAACAATGATCCATCCTGCCCCGTTATTCTAGGTAGTTTGTACAGCAGCAAACATGTACCGCCATATGAGCTCGCAGCAGAAAATAATTTTAAAGCGATCGTCACACGCAGCAAACTGAAACTTGAATTTGACGAGGAAAAGAAAATTATTACCTTGATTACACCGGGTAAAAATAAAGTCGTCATCAGTGACGAAGATAAATCCATCCTGCTTCAGGATCAGAACAATAACAAGGTCGAGCTGAGCCCGAGCGGCATTTTGTTGGATAGTCCCAAAGACGTCACCATCAATGCAAAAGGAAAAGTAGCAATTTCAGCTGTACAAAATGTCGAAATTACCTCGCAGATGGATGTCAAAACCACAGGTCTCAATATTAATAGCACAGCCAACGTCAGCTTCGTCGCCAAAGGAACCGCCAGCGCAGAGCTGTCTGCTGCCGGTCAGACTACGGTAAAAGGCGCCATGGTCATGATTAACTAAACGGAAGAAAGTCACAACCATGCCTCCTGCCGCAAGAATAACCGACATGCATGTTTGTCCCATGGTGACTCCGGGTCTGCCACCGATCCCGCATGTCGGCGGACCAATTTCCGGACCTTGTGTACCAAATGTGCTGATAGGCGGCCTACCGGCAGCCGTGGTCGGAGACCTATGCGTCTGTGTTGGACCTCCAGACAGCATAGTTAAAGGTAGCGCAACAGTCATGATCAGCAGCCGCCCGGCAGCGAGAATCGGCGATACGACCGCGCACGGTGGAAATATCGCGCTTGGTTTTCCGACAGTCATGATCGGTGGCTGATTTTATTCGGGAGATAAAATGAATCAAAACATATCATTTCTTGGCACCGGCTGGAATTTCCCTCCCGAATTCTCAAAGCGTGGCAACGTGATCATGGTCAGTGCAGAAGAAGATATCAGGCAAAGCTTGTTCATATTGCTGTCAACCTCACCCGGCGAACGTGTAATGCAACCCAATTTTGGTTGTGGACTGAAAAATCAGGTCTATGAAAATATCAATGAAAGTACGGTAACGATACTGAAAGACATGATCGGGCGCGCGATCCTGTTTTATGAACCACGTGTGATTCTTGAAAATATTGTGACCGATGCGTCTGAGGCTTACGAAGGTAAGCTGAACTTCACGATTTTCTACACGATCATCAGCACCAACACCCGTCACAATATTGTCTACCCCTTCTACTTGCGTGAAGGCACCGATGTGCAACTCTAAGCCCGCATCAGGATCGGTATGAAGTCACAGTTGATGATCAGCGATGGCCGCAGTCAGTTGCAGCGCCAGTTACCGGCATTAAGTGGAGATTACTTCCATCTCAACGAGATGCGCTTTGAACAACTCCTCGCTATCGCGAGTGAATATGCGCGCCTGATGCATTTTTATCAGCCTGATCTCAGTACCGATGGCGACTGGTACCAGTTCTTCGCTGCGGATGAAACGGTGTTGATAGCGACCATATTGGCTGTTGACACACAATTTCTCTCAAAGCAGTTTGAACATCGATTGCAAAGCGAACCGGATTATAGCGACTGGTTCCGTACCGACATCGCAACAAAGTTGGACGCATCGTATCGGGATCTGATTAACTCGCCATTACTGGTTCTCCGTTTACTGAATCAGTGGCTGACCGCATTCAGCCTTTTACCAAATAATCTCGCCAGCCAAGCCAAAACCTTATTGGAAGGTATATTGCGTGGTCTGAAATGGGAAATTCAAAGCCTGATCAACAGTACTCCCGCAGAACTGAAAGTCTATGTGAATGCTTTGTTCAGCAAACAATTTAAAGAACTCGTTGAATGGCCAACAAACTCAGTAACCGTAAATTCACCGGTAGAAAAACTAACTGTTTCAACGACGCAGATTCGTCATAATTTCCATACGCTGAATCTGGCAATCAACATGTTGCAAAACGGGGTAAAGAAACTATTACCAACGTCCATTACAAGCGGCAATCACGATCCGGCTATCAGCTTATTAATCAGTTTCATACGTCTTTTTGAAAAACTAAAAAAACGGCTTAATCGGTTCAGCGATAAGCATATCGATTTTTATTATGGCCAGGTTCTCGGTATGGAGCCGCAACGGCAACGGCCAGACAGCGCGCATATCGTCGTCAAAACCAATACAGCCGTACGCCAGATTTTCATCGAAAAAGGAGCAGAGTTCATCGCAGGAAACGATACTGCGCAACGCGACATTGTTTACAAAGCGGATAACAGCGCTCAGCTCAGCGATGCAAAAATTGCGGCGATACACACACTTTTTTTCGATAAGCATGCGTCGGCGTCTCAATTACTGACGACGCAATCAGCCTATTTGCGCACGATAGAGCCTCCACCGCCGGATGGAGAACAATCCCTGCATGAAAGTCTGCCGCCCCTTCCTCTGATGGGTGCGCCGAAACACGGGGAGCACGTATCCGGAGGAAGCGCAGCTCGTTTTGGTTTTGCGATTGCAAGCCATACGTTGCTGATGCACGAGGGCGAGCGTACCGTATGCCTCACATTCCAGTTCCGCAATAACAGCAAATATACCCTTGAGTCCAGTCTGAAAGAAATTGCCAATCAGATTTGGCAACAGGAAAAACATACACAACATGGGCAGACATCACGGCTAAGGAATGTCGATGTGTTTGTGAAGCTCGTTCGCAGTATGTTTCTTCTCTCACTGACCAGCGCCACTGGCTGGCACCAGATCACTGAATATCGTCCTGAATACCAGGGATTAAATGCTGAATTAAGCGCCAACTGCCTGACCATTACATTCACCCTGCCAGCCAGCGCTCCGGCGATCACAGAATACCAGGAGAGTATTCACGGAGCTGGGTTCCAGACAGCCCTTCCTGTTCTGCGGGGAGAAATGACGCAGAATGAATATGCCTATCCCTACGATATTTTAAATCAGTGGTTTCTTGACGAAATTCATATCGACGTGCACGTCAATGGATGCCGTCAGCTTGTATTGCATAATCACATAGGACAGGTCAGTACACTCGCACCTTTTTTACCGTTTGGCCCCCTTCCCGATATCGGCTCTTACTTAGTTTTGGGTTGCGAAGAAATATTAAGTAAACAACTACGTGATCTTTCAGTTGATGTTGAGTGGGCGGGATTACCAAGCTCTCCCGGGGGATTCGTCAGCTATTACAGTGCTTATGATTCACCGCTCCAATCCGGCGCAGTGCAGATAAAAATGTCGGTATTGGCCGATGGCAAGTGGATCAGCGCAAGCGTCAATGACAATCTGTTCCAGCATCAAACGAATGACGATGGAACGCATAGCAATCAAGTGCGTACTGAAAACCGTCTCAGTTTTCGTTCAGTTATCCCGTTCTATAAACAGAGCTTACCAACACCTCAGGCAACAGCAAGTACGGCGTTCAGCTATACGTCAGCAACCATGAACGGTATGTTCAAAATCAGTCTGAATGCTCCCGATGGTGCTTTTGGCCATCAGGAATATCCACATTTGCTATCGCAAACGCTGACAAGCAATGCGCAAACCAAAAAAATAAATCTGAGAAAAGCCTTACCTAACCCACCCTACACGCCACAAATCAGCCGTATTGTTTTGAACTACGAGGCCTGTTCGAAAATAAGCTTCGAACACAATAAATCAGAAATACATTCTTTTTTTTCTGAACAATTTATTCATCTCCACCCCATCGGTTACGAGGCGATTCAGATTCACGATAACAAAGATGTTGCCTTGATTCCTGACTACGACGGAACAGGAAATTTATTGATTGGTTTAACTGCACAACGTCTTTCCGGACCGTTGAGTCTCTATTTCTATTTACGTGAAGACTCGCTGCCAATGACAAAGATTGCAGATGCCAATCTGACCTGGTCGTATTTATCATCCAATCGCTGGAAAAAATTACAGCAGGCACAAATTCTGGATGACTCCACGCAAGGATTCATGACCAGTGGCATCGTGCAATTGCAGTTACCCGATGATATCGACAGCGATCATACGGTGATGCCAAATGATATGTTCTGGCTGAAAGTCACGGCGCAGCGCGGGCTGGAACGGTTTTGCAGCCTGTACGGTATCTATACTCAGGCAATCAAAGTCACGTGGGATGCAAATCAGGGGCAAAAACTGACCTCCGTATTACCAGCATTCAGTATCAATAAAAGCCGCAAGAATATTGCCGGTATCGACCAGATACTACAAATCAGATGCAGTTTTGATGGGAAGTCAGAAGAAAGCGTTTCACAATTCAGAACACGGGCGAGCGAACGTCTGCGCCATAAAAATCGCAGCCTGACTGCATCGGATTATGAATCGCTGATTCTGGAAAAATTCCCTCAGGTCTATAAGGTAAAGTGTTTTTCCAACCTGTGTACAGATCATGGCTCACGCAGACAGATACGGCCAGGGCATATTCTCATCGTCCCTATTCCCCACTTAAATCAGGGGGGGCATAGCAATCAGAAACCTAATCTGAGCGGACATCTGATTCATGAAATTCAGAGCTTCATCAAAACTTACGCCCCGGCTGACGCGACCATCAGTGTAGAAAATCCAGTGTATGAAGAAATACAAGTGCGTTGCACTATCAAGCTGAAAACAGAGTTCAATAACAGCCGTTTTGGCGGACGTTATATCGAGCAGATTAATCAGGCTATTTGCGACTACCTCTCACCGTGGAATGTACACGGCCAGCATCGGCATTTCGGATGGTCGATACAGCAGCATAACGTCGTTTCATTTCTGCATGATCTTGAATATGTCGATGAAGTCAGCGGCGTATCCATGTTGCAAATTTGCCCGGTCGGCAGCTCTGCAGAACTACTGTACGCATTAAAAGATAACGCCAAATTTTCACATCAGGAGAAAGACCTGCAGCCAAGTTATCCATGGAGTATCGCGGTACCAATTAACGATCACTGGATAGTCATTGCCGACAAACCCGGACAACACTCTGCGAAAGCCATTGGCGTCAATGAGCTCAAAGTAGGTTCCACATTCATTATTCCAGCGAGAACAGAGACATGACCCGAAGAACGCGTCAAATGCTACAAGAGCAGTTTAAATATGGAAAAATGCCGACTGAGGAAGATTTTTCCGATTTAATCGAATCCATGCTGAACATGCTGGATGAAGGTTTCGATAAAACACCAGAAGCAGGATTCAAAGTCGCGCAACTACGCGATGGAAAACTGGTCAGTTTTTACAAGGACATTAATATCGGAAATGCACTCTGGTCTCTTGGGCTGGAAAAATCCAGCGACAATCTGAGTATTCAGGATGCCCGCAATCAGGCACTTCTGACCTTATCCAGTACAACCGGAGTCGATGGCGTGCATCGCACGGCAGTAGGCATCCGCAAAACCCAACCGCAGCACGAGCTGGACGTTGCTGGCTGTATTGCATCTCACGGCCGCATCGGGCGCGAAGGAGAATTAGCAGTACCAGCCGATGGTCGCTGGTACGACATTACTGAAACGATGACGGGCTGCCAGGCATGGGAAGTGATCGCCGGAGCCGGAGCAAAAGACAGCGATGGCCGTTATGCGCTGACCCATGCGTTTGCATTAAATGCATTTAATGCAAATGGCAGCATTACTTATCATCAAACACATTTCGGCAACAAATGCAGCCGGATCGAACTTCGATGGATCAATGACAATCCCGAAAAACCATTTGAATTTAAATTACAAATGCGGGTTGGTTGCAGCTACGGTGATGATGTATGGATTAAATATCATCTGACCCAACTCTGGCTGGATACCCTGATGTTAGAAAGCGATCAGAAACCATTACGTCAGCCGGTTCCTCAGTACGATGCCAAAGGCAAGGTTAAAAATTAATCCATGAAAGATTTAATTTCATTCTCTTTGAGTCTTGCTCAGGGCAATCTGATACTGGAAGCACTGGTTGAACGGCCATTTAAAGAAGTTTTTGAAACGATAGGACATCTGAACCAACAAGCGGCAGCAAGCTTTCCCGAAGGATCGGATGAAGAGGATATCGGTACCATCAACGTCAGCGCCAGTCAGTTGCGTCTGATTCTGAGTGTACTGGGGGAAATGCCCTACAAGCGTGTCAGTGCCCTGTTACACAGCATGCACCAGCAAATGCAGGAGGCAAAGGAAAGTGATCAGTAAAGATCACATTAATCGTCTGCAAGCAGATTCTGACGGCCTCGACTTCGATGGTCTCAGGATGCAGGGTCTCGAGCTTTTGCAAAGTTTGTCCAAAGAAAAATGGACAGATTACAATTTGCACGACCCTGGCGTCACTCTGCTGGAATTACTTTGTTATGGCCTGACCGATCTGGTCTACCGCACCGATTTTGACGTCAGCGACTTTTTATGCGGACAGGACGGCGGTATCGATTACAAAGCCTTAGCGCTCTATGCACCGCAAGAGATTTTCGTCAATCAAGCGCTGACTGATCTCGATTTTTGTAAATTAATTTACGACAGTTTGCCAGAAGTAGAGGACGTGTGGATATTGTCAGCAAATGACGATCACCCGATACCGGGTATGTTTTCCGTCTTCATCAAACCCCACGAATCCTTATTCCTTCCAAGTAAAAAAGATACTCGTCAGGTGCAGCACACCTTACGCAATGATGTCATCCGCTTGTTATCAGAACATCGCAACCTCTGCCGCGACATCGATGAGATCCACGTCGTCACTCCGCAAGCCTATACATTAGCGGGTGAAATCGAAATTGACGATAGTCGTCCGCGTGCTGAAATTTACGCCGATATTTACTTCCGCTGCGCAAAACTGATAACCGCTGGTAGCCAGATTTTACGTTTTGAAGACGCCATACATCAGGGACTGCGATGGGAGGAAATTCTGTGCGGGCCTTTAACAACCCATGGGTATATCAACGAAAGAGATTTTTCCCAGGAAAATTATGACATTGATGTCATGAAGCTGATTACTTTAGTGCGTCATATTCCAGGCGTAAAAAATGTCAAATCGCTGTTTCTGGTCGATGAAAACGGGGCTAACCTAGAATTGGTGCATATCGGCCACAAAGATATCAACTGTCCTGCATTGCACTTTGTTGAACAAAGCGAAAAAATACACGCCCTGCGTCTGGTACATGGAAGAACCACGTCGCTGGACGCGAGTCATGATGATGAAAAAAACGTTCAGAAAAACACTCTGCAAAACAAATATGAAACCCGGGAGTTCGGCGAACAAATCGCTTTGTATTTAAAAAAATATGAATTTGAACATAATGCATTTCGCCGCAACAAAGGAAAAATCGATCACATCATACAACTGCCTCAAGGGCAGCACCGCGACTTCGCACAATACAGTTCGCTTGGTGAAAATACTCCTGCAATCTATGGCATCAATCACTATGGCGTACCAAAGTCAGAGCCACCAGAGGTTCATGCCAGAGCACGACAATTAAAGGCCTACCTTTATCCGTTCGAACAAATGATGGCGAATTACTTTGCGTCATTAGAAAACATACGTAGTCTTTATTCCATCGATAAAACGCTGGATCGCAGTTATTTTTCGCAGTTTCTTACGAATGCAGAAATTCCTGACATTAAGCATTTATATACATCAAAAGCAAACGAGTCAGAAGTCGCAAAAATTATTGCCGGACAAGATAACGTCTATGACAGACGCAGCCGTGTACTGGACTCATTGCTCGCCATCTACGGCGAAGAATTTCCCACCGAAGACCTGCGACGCTATAACTACTATCAAGACGAAAAGCTGGAACAGGATCTGATTAACAACAAAATACATTTTTTGAAACACCTGTGTGAACTCAGCAGCCGACGCGGTAGTGCAATCAATGTTCAGAAAGAATGGGATGTTGAAAGTCTTACTCCTTTACAGAAACGTCTGCAAATTCTGACCGGTTCAGTCAATGACAAAAAAGTAAATTCACTAACGGAAGCACTCCGGGAAAAAATTAAATTCATCAGCAATGGCCGTTATAAAGACGGACGTCTAAAGCAAGTCAACGCCCCCAACACAATTGCCTACGAAAATACCAAAGCGCTTGCTAAACCCGCTGACTATATGTCTGATCCGGCATTTGCCCTTCCTGACATGGAAGTATGCGAATACTTGCTGCGTGCCGGAGTCGATTGGGCTAGTTTCAGATCCCTGCCCGCTGGGCGTACGCATGCATGGTTATGCCTGACTGTGCAGACGGAAGAAATCTGGCCTCTTCTTCTTTTGCCGACCGAAAAAATCAGTCTGTATGCGCAACACATGCAACATGCCTTAATCCAGCTAAGTATGGATTGTGAAGGATTTCATGTTGTCGAGCACATCTTACTGCGCCCACGCGGTGAGAAAACTCATCGTAAGATTTCACATGATTTTTATGCCCATCGCGTCAGCGTTATCCTGCCGGGTTTTACCGCAAGATATGCTGATCAAAAATGTCGCAACTGGATAGAAAATCTGATTGCGCAACATCTTCCTGCCCACATCTTGCCGGAATTTTTCTGGTTGGAATTTGCCTTTCTGGCGCAATTTGAACTGCGCTATAAAAATTGGATGAGCGCACTAAAAACTTTTGCGCTGGCAGGCTACAAAGCTGACGCCCAAGATCTGGATAATAAAGCGGGCGATCTGATTGAGTTTTTGAAAAAAAATCGTCATCAGCAAACCAGACATTTCTGGATATAAGAAAAATGCGAACGTCCAATCTCATCCATCATTTAGTGTTTGATCTGTCGTTTGCTGACATGCAAACGGATGGCGCTACCTCAGCTGATTGGATTAAATCGTCTCTGCTGCCTGTCATAGATCAGGTATTGGATGACATATGTATCGAATTGGGAATAGGAAAAAAGGAAGTTAAACGAATAGAAAAACTGGAAATCGACTTGGGATGTATTCTGCAGGCCGAATCAGAATCCGAATTAGCACGCCGCCTGCACGCTCAATTGCGTAACGCCTTATATTTCCAAATAAGCGATTCTTCTCATGATATTGCCCCACCGGAAGCCACCAGCGAAGCCCATCAGCATCTGCTGGACTTTCTGCAAACAGGACAAATCAGTTGGAAGTATTTAAGTGACCGGACAAACGCACATAAAAAACTTTTGCAAGCCGTACTTGACGAAGAAACGCCCGATGACTTATTGCGTAGTGTAGTGTCGAATCAGCGCCGCTTACTGCGCCTAATCCGTCAATTTGATACCGGCACATTGTTCGCCATATTGCGTCAGGAGTTACGAGAGTGGCCGGAAGATAATCAGGATTTATTGTTTGACTGGCTGAGTCTGGAACTCATCACCCTTCATGGTAAGCGTCCGTTAATTGAACAATTCTGGTTGTCAGTACTACCGCTTCTTGATTCTGCTGACAAGAATTTCGACTCAGTGATACAAGCGTGGTTGTCTGCCCAGCAAAAAAATAAAAACCAGGTAATCCACATTTACCAAAATTTTCTTGAAAAAAATTCATATTTATCACGGCAGTCACGTGTCGCGATGAATGAGGCGATACAAAAACTTCGCGCAGCAACGGCTACTTCTGTGTCATCAGAAAAATTACCGATAAACAGCATATCGGACGAGCTTGTACGTTCATATCGCTTCAAAATAATGGCGTCGAGAAGGCTGCCTGCCAATGCAGAATATTTATCCTCAGAAGAAAAATCCAGGACGAGAAAAATCTCGTCCCCGTCAACATCAAATACAAGCATTACGGAAGATGCCGACGACAGGAATATAAGCCGGCAATCGACGAGCGCACTATCCTATTCCGACAGAGAAAATCCAACCCCAGCCGCTTCGTTGAATCAACTATTCAATAGCAACGTCGAGTCCATAAGGGCACAACACAGTGATTGCTGGCAGCAGTGGTTAAGTGAATTTCCAGTAATAAGTTGCCTTGAGCTGATCGCTGTCCTGCAAGAGCATTGTAGTGAGTACATCCGCGGACAATTAAAGAATAATCTGCACACTCTCAGTAAAGAGTGTCTGGATCAGCTTGTTACGTATGCGCTATCTGCGCGGGTCAATAGCCTTGAAGTCGCAGACCTGGAGCGTATGTTGGCAGGGAACAGGATATTGGCTACGCCATTTCCCAAACAAGTACACGGGTCAGAGCCACGAAAAAGTGTTGGCATAGAAAAAAATGAAGCTACACCTGAAGTTACAAAAAAAAATCCCCAAAGCCAGATATTAAGTGCATTAAAAAATGCTGACATCCCGCGTTTATCAGGCCTATGGAATCTGTTGATCAACAAGCATCCAGCACTGATTATCAAGTTATTACCGGATTACAAAATACAATGGCTGAACCATTTTCCGCTGCACTTCCTGAGCGACATCGGCAGAATTGTACAAACAGAAGCCAGTCGCGTATGGCAACCCAAAATCCAGTTGGGTTATCACGGCCAGATTGATGCAGCGACCCGCGCCGGCTTTGACATTTTATTTACTGCAAAGACTCAGACTTTATCAGTACAAATTTTTATCGCTAAAATAAAATCACTGGTTCAGGAGCAACCGTCGTTGGCTGTCATCTTGCAGTCGATCGTCGAAAATGCGACTGCACCATCCCCCTTGACGCATCATGCGCCTATCACTACAGCTACTAAGCTTGCTACTACAGTTGTTGATAACGAGACGGATAACTACACAACAATATCTACGTTGCAATCAGCACTTTGCAGCAACGATGTAAGCACGCTTTCCAATGCAATTGAATACGCGTTGGCAAACGATATGCCTCTGCTGATTCGCATCCGACATCAGCATTGGCGCAGGTGGTGGAAAAACCTGCCGAAACATCTGCTTCACCTGCTCATTCTTCAATTGCATGCATCGATACGCCCTGAACTTCAGGCAATATTGCAGGCAAAAAAAGGCATTTCTTTCTCTACCGTAGAGAGACTTCTTCCCTTGCTGTTAGCCAGCCCAGAAAATTCTTTCAGCAGAGAACAACTCAACGCGATTATTGCGTTGGATGAAAAACCACTTGAGAGCAGCGACGCTGACAACGCCAGGCTGGTGACCAACACTCCCATCAGAAATAACGGAAACACTAACGCTGTTCCTGATGAGCTGAATGAGCTAACTATTGCTTTTCAGCGCGCAGACATGCATCGGATAAACGCAATCTGGCCTGCACTGATTGCGAGTCACACCAGACAATTACAAACTACGTGGTTCTCACTCACCAATGATCAGAGAAATACATTAATTGTCCAGTTGCCGATAGAAAAACAGCTTGTCTTGATACAGATTTTGCATCCGAACTTTGCGCACTATGTAAAAGAAATGAGTGTTTACGCCACTGCGCTGGCAAACATTATCTCGGATAACAGAGCAACAATTTCGTTGGCAGCAGAAAAAATTTCCGCCAACGTCATATTGGACAAGGTATGCACATTTTGTTTGCAGGCAGAGTCATCGTCGGAAAAAATGACGATTAAAAATATTTTTATGGTGGCTTTCGCAGACAAATCGAACATTGACGAAAATAGCTTGCGGCGCGTCTGTAACGACGCCCGCTTAGCTGATACAAAGTATCTGCGTCATATTTTTCCTTCTGAAAACGTATCTTTGAAAAACGAGAGCACGCCCTTGGCAGATAGTTTCAGGGCGTGGCACCAAGACAGGATACAACTGCAGAATTTAGGTCTCAACAGAAATGAATTACTTCGCTATTTACATTGGCTGATGTGGCATCAAAACGCTAACGAAGGAAAAGATTTCAGTCTGATGTTAGCCAGTATCAAAGAAGCGGAAAAACATTCCAGCGCACCAGAGCTTTTCCTGCAATACGTACTTGAAGCGATCAGAAATGGCGAAAACGTTGACATAGAGTCGTTACGAAAAAAAGCAGAAAATCAGCCAACCACCTCGCGCCAGCAAGCTCAAGCTTTCGAATCAACGACTGACGATCCTGCTGAAAACCGTCCGAAAAATCTAGACGAAGCATACTTCGCCTCTGCTAACCACGAGACAAGTGCAACCCAACCCACACTCATGGAAAATATTGAGTTACTTAATCAAGTTGATCAGGCTTTATTGTCAGAGACAGGCTGGAGTGACGTCGTTGCACTGCTGAAACGGCAGCCGGAAGTATTGACAATATTACGCAGCGCCCAATTACATCGGTTCATTTCAACATGGGTGAATCAGGCTGCGAGTAAAGGCATTTCATCTGTATTTTTAGATGAAATGGAAAATCTGGCGTTGACAACAAAATCCATTCGTCTTTTTTATATCAACATCATCCGGCAACTCCTGAATGAAAAAAATGGCAATCTGCCGAACCTGGAAACACTGCGTGGAAAACTAACGGAAACAAGCACATACGCCATTGATGATCGGCGTCAGTTACCGTTGAGCGGTCTTACTGGAGCAGAGTATATCCCCATGACTAAACCAGATGCCGCAACGAAGGATAAAACGTCATTCAACTCACAATTGCTGCAGTTATTATCAGCTACCTCGTCGATAAATAGCCCCCAACCATCTGTTATCAATAGCATCGGTATCACCGGAGAAAATTGGCACGCAAAGCAGGTATCTGATACGACGAATTACTCAACAGAGCTTTTACCAACTCTGAATAAACTGGTGTTTCGTCAGTGGGTTTATCAATGGCTGAACTTAACCGCATCCTCATTTCTTGACGAAAACCCGCCAGATGAATTGCAACTCGAAATTAACTTTTCAAATACATCCACAGAAATTTTTACGAACTTACTGCAAGCAATCAACAACACGGCGCCAGCATCTATCGTAAAAACGTTTCAGGAAATTGCCGATGCCAGCTTCCATCTGGATAAACAATTCTGGTCACTCATAAACAAGCGTGGCCGGAATAATTCGGCAGATGAGATCGCCTATCAGCAATGTGTCGAGCTCATTCATCAGGTCCCCTGGAACAGAATCACGTCTGATGAGTTCTCGTCAACGCGGGACAATACCCCTGATAACGTCACAGCGAGCCATCAGTCGCCTCTGCCTATGAGCACGCAAACGACACTGACCGGGCAGCTTGCCCATGCTTTGTTGCATAGTCAGTTAAACAAGCTGAGTCATATCTGGCCTGAACTGATTCAATATCATGGTGATCTGTTAGCGCAAGCGCAGTGGCGTTATTTACGTCGTATCGATCTGCGCAGCAAACTGATCACAGATCACGATCCGGCGATACTGAAGGACTTGATCGCTGCGCTGTCTGAGACGGCAGCCCATCTTCTCGAAGAATTATGGCATCAATGGGAAATTTATCGACCAGCGTTACGAAACGACATGTCATTAATGACGTGCCAACAGAAGAGCCTGGCATCCATGTTTAATGCTCTTCTCGAGCAAAAGACAGATTCAGAAGATGTCTCTGCTGTCGCCGCCACAATTCTGACGGCACTGACGGAAAAGCCGTTGTCTCATCCCCTTACGCAAGAAATCGCCATTTACTGGAAAGCGGCGAGCCAACACGGACAGACACCGCATTGGTTTACTGCCCTTCAGGTCCTATTTCCTGAGACAGACTGGCACAAGCAAGAGTGGCAACAACAGTTACGTCGCCGTTTAAAGCAAAGCGATCCGACAGTCACCAGAGAATTCTGGAAAAGCCTTGCCCGACATCTGGAAAGGAATACTGTTCAGCTTGCGCCAGCCAATGTATTGCATGAAGAAACCAGCAGAAAAACCGATACTGCCAGGGCTCATGTCACAGACAACGCTCCAGGCTCCCTGATCAATACCCAGCATACGGCATCTGTTCAGACAGCAGGAAACCCTGACTATATCTACCAGGCGATGGTAATGGCTGCGTTGAAATTGACGAAGCCATCTTTGCTATCGTCTGATGGCAATGTAAGTAAGACCGCGAATGGTACGCAGGCGAAACAAGCAACACTGGAAAACTGGATTTCACAATGTGTATTGCTGCTGCAAAAGCATGCGCCTCTATCGATGCGTGATGAACAATTTCTGAACTTTATCTTAGATAAAATCTTTGAGATGCCCTCTTCCACCCGTGAAGAAATATCGCTCGCCTTGCATTCGGAAGTCGCTGTCGCCAGGCTGGTTGAAGCAGCGTCCTGCGCAACCCTGCAAAGACTATGTCATTGTCTTATGCCGGAACTGGATATGCGATTACCTGAGTTAGTAACACAGATAGAAAATGCGCTGGGAATCAACCTGAAGCTAACTCAAACCATTTTTTTAAAGCAGACGTGGTTAGCAATTTATCGAGCTCAGTTTGCCAAGTCACGTCCGTTGACAATGCAGGAATTTGTCACTCGCTTCCTACGCGAGCTGTGCAGTGTATATCCGTTGCCAGACATTGATATCTGCCTGCAGTTACTCAAGGAATATCGCGAACATACTGAAATTGAAAAAGTAGTGCAAACACACCCTCAAAGCACCGAAACATCGGCACAGATTCCGGCGGAACAGGCTATGTTCAATAGAGATTCATATGTCTTGAATGCTGGCTTGGTTATCGTCGCGCCATACATTCAACGCCTGTTCGGTATTTTAGAACTTACAAAAAATGCGGCCTTTATCGACGACGCTGCCGCGCAACGAGCAATACATCTTTTACAGTACGTCGTCACAGGCGAAGAACAAACACCAGAATATCAATTGACCTTGAACAAACTATTATGCGGCGTACATGGAGGCGTCCCCATCGTTGCAGGAATACAGATGACGGAGCATGAAAAGGAAGTAATCCAGCAAATGCTGGTGGGCGTAATTACACACTGGAGCGCGATCGGAAAAACGTCGATCCAGGGCCTGCGTGAAACGTTTCTGCAAAGAGAAGGACATTTATTCAAGCAAGAAGAAAGCTGGCAATTACATATTCCATCAGCAACGTTCGACATGCTGTTAGATCGTCTTCCCTGGAGCTTCTCCACCATTAAGTTCCCGTGGATGCCCGAACCCTTGCACGTTACCTGGCGTTAATCACTGATCATGGCTCTTATGATGATGACAAATACTATTGCCGATTGTCTGGAACAAGAAATTGCCTGGTTCAGCCGTGTCTGTGAGACCCGCATGAATGCGTATTTCCAGCAGAGCGAAAAAAAGATCGATCTGGAAGCAAGCTGTCCTGCACCAGATATCTCGCAGTCTCCCAGCCCCTACGCGAGTCTGGTACGTGAACACAACATGAGTTTTTATGAGCGTATCGTACTGATGCTCGCATTCATTCCTCATTTACGACCACAGGTGCTCGATATTTTTTCTATGCAGAATGCCGTATTGGGACGCCCTTATAGCGAAATTGGCGGCTGGCATGGAAAGAGTCACATTGGCTTTTTACCTACCTGCGAAACTGCTTCGTTTATTCTGGCAGGAACTGACCTTGCAAAACGTTTTGCCGTTGCCCGCCTGTTCAGAGATGAGCATTTTTTTCACAAGCATGGAATACTCAAACTGGAACAGAAAGACAGTGGCGAACCCTTCTTTAACTCTGCCCTGTCGCTCAGCAACGAATACCTGCAACGTCTGGCAGATGGAGAAATTCACAAACCTGATTTCAGCGCCAGCTTTCCAGCCAAGCTGATGCAATCGCAACTGACCTGGTCTGATCTGGTCTTAAATGCCGACGTCATGGAAGAAGTGGAAAACATCGTCACCTGGCTGCAACAACCAACCCAGATTCTACAGACATGGGGATTAGAAAAATCTCTGAAACCCGGTTATCGCACATTATTTTACGGCCCGCCCGGAACCGGTAAAACACTCACTGCGAGCTTGATCGGCAAAGCCGTGAATGCCGATGTTTACCGCATTGACTTGTCGATGCTGGTATCAAAGTACATCGGTGAAACTGAAAAAAATCTGGCCAGCGTTTTTGATCAGGCACAGAACAAACGCTGGATATTGTTTTTCGACGAAGCTGACTCTCTTTTTGGAAAGCGCACACAGACGAGTAATTCGAATGACCGGCATGCGAATCAGGAAATCTCTTATCTGCTGCAACGGGTCGAAGATTTCCCCGGGGTCATCATCCTCGCAACCAATCTGAAAGCCAACATTGACGCCGCATTCTCGCGTCGTTTTCAGAGTGAAGTCTATTTCGCCATGCCGGATGCAAAACAGCGGGAGCGGCTCTGGCAAGGTCTTTTCGGAACCACAGGAAAGCTGGCACCAGATGTGAATTTCGGAGAGATTGCGGAGCGCTATGAACTTGCCGGTGGCGCACTACTGAATGTGGCTCGTTATGCTGCGATCCGGGCAGTCAGAAATCATCGGGATGTAATCATACAAGACGACCTGCTGGCGGGTATCAGCAGAGAATTGATGAAGGATGGGAAAACATTGTGAAACCGCTATTCCATATTACACAAGTAAAAGAAGATCGCCGGACAGATGCGTTTTTTCGTTTACGAATGAATCCGGGCGTAATACTGAGAAATCTCACCCTAATCACCAGTCTGCTGTTGCTGACTGCCGGTGTCAGTCACGCCCAGAGCGCATCTGCCAGCGCCCCCGTCGCGTCAGCAGAAACGCCAACTTCAAGCAAAGGCGCAGAAAACAATAAACCTGCTGAGATACAGAAAACGACAGCGGCTACAAATACACAAGTGGTAGCCGTCACGGGTTACAACCGTCATATCCGGCAAGAACACTTTAAAGGTATGAGTAAAACTAGTGTTCTTCAGATGCAAAAACAACTGGGTTTGATCTACCAGGATCTGGCTGAATGGAAGCGGGACTTTGCACTCAAACAGGCCCCCTTAAGTGACGGCGTCGTCGGCCCCATCACGCTTTCATGGCTGCAACGATTCGGATTTAATTTCAAGGTCAATACGGAAGGTGATTATGCGAATGCCTTCGCCGACAATATTAACCGCATCGCAGCTTTCGGTGAGAAACACAAAAGCGAATTGCAAATTTTAGTAAGCCCGGAATTTGAAAGCTGGGATTCATCTCAGTCAGAGAAAATCAAAGCAAAAGACTATCAGATCCGCCGCCAGGGAAATGACAGCGAACTGATAGATCTCGTTAATCGCTTTCGCGGTAGCAGAAAAACGGCGCCACGAATCGCCCAAAACAGAAACATCGATGAAAGTGCTTACTTTACTTATAGCCTGAGCCAGGCAGATCTTGAAGTTCTTGGCAGTAAAGATCAGGTAATTCAGATTCTGAGCACATTAAAGGATAAAGAATTCAATTCAACCGAAGCACTCAGGGTTGCCGTATCTCAGGCAATGGGCGGGCGCGATTATTTCATCCGGCAACTTTGGCCTTTAATCGAAAGAAATGCAGGTGTATTCGATGGCTATCTCATCAATGAAGCGGCACTGACGAAGTTAAAACAGACGAGCGAGTTCCCTGCCGCCGTCATCGATGAATTGCGTTTACAGGGAACACAATACTTCAAGGAAAAGGATGATTTCGACAAGTTTCTGAAAGTACTCGGTGAAACAGTCATACCGCTCTCTGACGATGAACGCAATAGTATTGCCAATGCAGCGCTGGTGTTCGACAACGTACACCTGACGGAACAGTCGATCAATATCATTAAAAGCGAGCTGAAAGGCAACATACAGAATACCGGCCTGCCCGCCGTTATCGTTCGTGCTTTACAACAAATTAAAGATGTCAATTATCCGGAAGTAAGCCTTTTCAGGACTGCTGCGATTTCTAAAATCGCGATGAGTATCGGTGCCTGCAAGCTGAATTCGCCATCCAATAACAGCTTTGTCGGCACACTCAGAATGAGCGATGAAGAATTTTCTCTTCTAAAAAAAGAGCTTAGCAGTTTGCAAGTACAAGCGATCGATGGAAAAAACACGATAGGAAACAGCATCGATAACGCGTTCAGCGAGCTGGAAAAACTGCGTGCCCAGCTCAGTGTCTGCGATAGCGATACTCTGCGAAATTCCAGAACTCTGGTGCAAAGCATTTATCAGACTTATCTGGGAGTTGCGATTGAAAACATCGCAAAAAAACGCATCCCTGACGAAATTTCTCCGATACAGATAAAAGGCAGCGATTGCGGTTGCGCTTTAGATGAATTTTCCGGAACAGTTTATGGTTTTTACCCATACTGGAACAATCAGAAAACGCCGCAGACCATCAACTTCCAGGTACTGAACCGGGTTGCTTACTATGGTTTAACGGTAGACAACGTTGGCGAACTGCATCTTGGGTCAGACAATTTTGATATAAGAAATGGCAGTGCCAAAGAAAATCAGTTCTTGAATACTGCACGTCAATACAATTCAAAAGTAGATTGGGTGATACAAAAAAATGACTGGAATGGCGATTGGCGCAAACAATCCAGGGCAAACAAACAAGCTGTGTTTAAAAAACTGGTGAGTAATATTGCCTTGTTATTGCATACCAGACTGACCGATACCGCTTCTAAATTAAGACCGTACACCAGTTTCGGTCTGGCAAAAACACCGACGCGTGGGGACGGCGTTACCATATATTTTCAAAACTATCCGCAAGATGCCGACGCTGTACTGCTCTTCAATGAGTTTTATGCTGACCTGCGTAAAGAGTTAGCGCAGGATAAAGTCTGGCTCAATATTCTGGTATCACAAGACACCTTTACCAATAGTCAGGAAAATAAACGCAGCGCTTTAAGCTTGTCCAATCTGGTGAACTTGCAGAAAAAGGCGGATCTGCAATTAAGCGGTTCCGGCGGTAATAAACCTGTCGTCGAGGAATACATACTGGTTTTGTTAGAAGAGCCCAGTTCCGATGCAAAGAAACGTCTGCAAGGTGATATCGAGAATGAAGCGGGCTTACATGGGGAAAGACGTGCGAGGTTTTTGCGTCGGGTGATTCCGGTTGTGCAGTTTGACAATCATAACTGGCAGCAACTGGAAGACGATATCGTGTACGCAAGCGATAATTTTGGCGGGGTTGGTTTATGGGCGCCGGATTTCAACAATCTGGCAACGCCCATCACTGATATGACGCAGTCATGCAACAACGCTAAAAACATCGCTTTGTGTTTATTGAAAAATATCCGGGAACAAGATCAGGTAGAAAACCAGCCTTCCGTTATCGAAAAATTCACCTGCGTCTATCGCGGCTATCTACAATTAATGCTGACACTGCTAGTGTTACTGGCAATTACTTTAGCCATACTCTATTTCAAGTATTGTGAAGTGCAGAATCTGGTGAAGAAATACTTTTTATGGGTATTAGCGCTGATGCTGATTCCCATCTTCCTGCTTTTTACTTTACTGCTTTTCTATGATCCCTATATGGTCAATTTATCGAAAGGAAAATTGCCGTTCATTATTTCCTTGCTGATTATTATCTCTGGCATTTTCTTTGGTTATCTTTATCTGCGTTCAAAACGTGACGTGCCATTACGGCAAAATGCCCTGCCACAGCGCCAAGGACTAGGATTTCCTATCATTATGTGGTCGCTGCAAGACGATGATAAAGGGTTCCGCTGGGTTATCAGAAATCAGGGAACTGGCTATGCCATCATCAAGAAAGTCGAAATACTGCTGGATGGGCAGGCAATTGCCGATGCCAAGACTGCACTGGAGGCAGTGTTAGGCCCCGATAACAATCTGCAATGGAACAGCATGCCCCTGATCGGACAGAAAATCATGCCCGGTGAGACTGTGATTGGTTTGGCTATCAGTGACCCCGAAGCGGCGACCGCCTTTGATGTGAAATTACAGGCGCACCAGTTAAAGGTGAACATCACTTACTGCTCGGCCAATAACGAGCACTGGCTCAGCAATGGAAAAGAAATATCATCACTGAGTACAGGTGGCTACTGAAATGAAACAAGACTACTTTCCTGACCATCTGAGCTTCGTAATATGCACCTCATAGAAAAAGCAACGGTGCAGGCATTTCACCGCAGCAGGCTAAACGGCAGCACCATACAGGCGCTTGGGTATCGTAGTCAGGAAAGCCAGACCCGGCGCTTTCAGTCCTTACTACAACTGGGGGATTTTTCACACTGTTCGGTATTAGATTTAGGCTGCGGCTTTGGTGATCTGAAAGCTTTTCTGGATCAGCATTACAAAGACTTTGTTTACCTCGGTGTCGACTTTTTAAAAGAGTTCATCGAGGGTGCTCAGTTGCGTTACGGCGAATTAGCCAATACCCAATTTTTTCAGGCAGACTTTCTGACAGTAGGCTTACCCGAGGTAGATATCGTTATCGCCTCAGGCAGTCTGAACTATCGCTCCGAGAATGCCCTGCATCCGTGGCAAAGCATCAGCCGTATGTGGGAAGCCGCAAACAAGGGCGTAGTGTTTAATTTACTTGATGCGGCACAGTTTGAAAGCGATGAGGTTTTACGCGCTTACGATCAGAACGAAGTCCTGAATTTCTGTCGTCAACTTGACCCGGCTACTGAGATTATTTCCGGCTATTTACCGGATGATTTTACGGTGCTGATGCGGAAGTAGAGAACACCAACACATCAGGTGTTTTAACTTTATCTGAAAATCATTTGTGTAAAATTTCTGCTACTCGGGAATACAAATAAAAAAGGCTGGTGTTTGCACCAGCCTTTTTTTACTTACGGACTCAATACAGATTACTGATAATCCGACAGCGGTACGCAAGAGCAGAACAGATTGCGGTCACCATACACGTTATCAGCACGACCGACCGGCGCCCAGTATTTCTGATGACGCAGGCTGGCCACCGGATAAGCCGCGACTTCACGGCTATATGCATGATTCCATTCTGCAGACAACAAAGTCTGGATGGTATGCGGCGCGTGTTTCAGCGGATTATCTTTCGCATCAAACTCACCACTGGCCACTTTGGCAATTTCTTCACGAATCGTGATCATCGCGTCGATGAAGCGATCCAGTTCTGCCAGAGATTCACTTTCTGTTGGTTCTATCATCAGCGTACCAGGAACTGGGAAGCTCATGGTCGGCGCATGGAAACCAAAGTCGATCAGACGTTTTGCCACGTCTTCATTCGAAATGCCTGTTGCATCGGTCAATGGGCGCAGATCGAGAATACATTCATGCGCTACCAAACCGTCATGACCTGCATATAGCACAGGGTAATGCGGTGCCAGGCGCTTAGCGATGTAATTCGCTGCCAGGATTGCTGTTTCCGTAGCCGCCTTCAAGCCCTCGGCGCCCATCATGGCGATATACATCCATGAGATAGGCAGAATCGATGCAGAGCCAAACGCAGCGGCGCTGACGGCAGAGATACCTGCTTCGCCACGAACATAACCGGTCGACGTCTGATTCGGCAGGAATTGCGCCAGATGCGCACCAACGGCAACAGGGCCAACACCAGGTCCGCCGCCGCCATGCGGAATACAGAATGTTTTATGCAGATTCAGATGGCTGACGTCACCACCGAATTTGCCCGGTGCCGCTACGCCGACCAGCGCATTCATGTTCGCGCCATCGACATACACCTGACCGCCATGTTGATGGACGATCTCGCATAATTGCTGAATACCTTCTTCAAACACCCCGTGCGTGGATGGATAAGTCACCATCACGGCAGCCAGATTGGTGCTGTGTTTTTCTGCTTTCGCCTGCAAATCTGCCAAGTCCACATTGCCGCGTTCATCACATGCCACCACCACGACTTCTAACCCGGCCATTGCTGCTGACGCCGGGTTGGTGCCATGGGCGGACGACGGAATCAGGCAAATATTGCGGTGATGGTCACCACGCGATTCATGGTATTTTTTGATGACCAGCAAACCGGCGTATTCACCTTGCGAACCGGCATTCGGTTGCAAGGAAACAGCCGCGTAACCCGTTGCTGCACACAACATCGCTTCGAGCTGAGCTATCATTTCGCGATAACCAACGGTCTGATCATTCGGCGCAAACGGATGGATATTGGAAAACTCAGGCCAGGTCACCGGAATCATTTCGGATGTCGCATTGAGCTTCATCGTGCATGAGCCCAGCGGAATCATGCTGCGATCCAGCGCCAGATCTTTATCGGCCAGACTGCGCAGATAACGCAGCATTTCATGCTCTGCATGATAACGGCTGAAAGTAGGATGCGTCAGGAAGGCGCTGCTACGTAACAGAGATGCAGGCACAGCATCGCTGGCCTGCGCTTCAAGTGCAGCGAAGTCAGGCACATTTTTACCCTGCGCCAGCACCGTCAGCAAACTGACGATGTCTTCACGTACCACGGTTTCGTCGAGCGAGACGCCGACTTGTGTATTGCTGATCTGACGCAAATTCATACCCGCCGCCGTTGCTGCTGCATGCACCGCACCCGCATCGCTCACATTAATGGTCAGCGTATCGAAGTAAGTGCTGTTCGCCAGACTCAGACCTATCTGCTGCACGCCTGCTGCCAGAATTGCCGTGAAACGCTGTACGCGCTGGGCGATGCGGCGCAGACCGTCAGGACCGTGATAGACGGAGTACATCGACGCCATCACCGCCAGCAAGACCTGCGCTGTACAAATATTTGATGTCGCTTTTTCGCGGCGGATATGTTGTTCGCGCGTTTGCAATGCCAGACGATAAGCTTGCTGACCTTGCGCATCCACGGTCACACCAACCAGACGACCCGGCATGCTGCGCTTGAACGCATCGCGTGTCGACATGTAGCCTGCATGTGGGCCACCAAAACCCAGCGGCACACCAAAACGTTGGCTGTTACCGACAACCACATCAGCGCCCCACTCGCCCGGTGGCGTGATCAAGGTCAGCGCCAGCAAGTCAGCGGCAGCAATCACCATACCGCCTTTCGCATGGATCGCGGCGGCGTATTCACGATAATCACGGATATCGCCATTCACGCCTGGGTATTGCAGCAGAACACCGAAACACTCGTTTTCCAGCGCATCTGTACCATTGCAAATACGGACTTCTATGCCCAGCGGCTTTGCCCGGGTGTGAATAATTTCCAGGGTTTGCGGCAACACGTCTGCGGCTACATAAAACACATTGGAATTGGATTTGCCGACACGTTGAATCAGCGTCATCGCTTCTGCTGCCGCTGTTCCCTCATCCAGCATGGAAGCATTCGCTATATCCATGCCAGTCAGATCGGTGATCATGGTCTGGAAATTCAACATCGCTTCCAGACGTCCCTGAGAAATTTCAGGTTGATAAGGCGTATAAGCGGTGTACCAGGCTGGATTTTCAAAGATGTTACGCAGAATCACGCCCGGTGTATGCGTGTTGTAATAGCCTTGTCCAATGAAAGACTTGAGCACTTTATTTTTACCGGCAAGCGCTTTCAATTGCACCAGCGCAGCCTGCTCCGTTTTCGGTTCAGTGAAGTCAGCCAGCGGCAAGACATCGTGACGACGAATGTTGGCAGGCACAATCGCATCAATCAGCGCGGTGCGGTCAGCATAGCCAAGCACTGCCAGCATCTTCGCTTGTTCAGCGTCAGACGGGGCAATATGGCGGGAAATGAAAGCGTCAGTGGCTTCCAGTTGAGACAAAGATGGACGGGTCATGGTAGATGAACGGCAGGAAGTGTTCTGGGGAAATCCGCCAGCGCTGACATCGTTGCCAGCGCCGGTCAGAAAAATAGTTGCGTCAGGATCAGCCGATGTTCTGAGCGTAAGCGTCAGCACTCAGCAAAGCATCAACGTCTGCTGCATTCGCTGGTTTCAGCTTGAACAACCATGCACCGAATGCATCGGTATTCACTGATTCAGGTGCATCTGCCAATGCTTCATTCACGCCAACCACTTCACCGCTGACTGGTGAATAGATGTCGCCAGCAGCTTTGACGGATTCAACCACGGCGCATTCTTTTCCTGCAGTCAGAGTTGAGCCAACTTTTGGCAATTCAACATACACGATATCGCCCAATGCATCTTGTGCGAAGTCGGTGATGCCGACTGTCAGCGTGCCATCGACTTCAACGCGTACCCATTCGTGGGAGGAAGTGTATTTCAGATCTGCTGGTACATTCATGGTGGACTCCGGAGTGTTAATTATTCAAAAAGGAAATGCTAAAAAATAATATTTAAAAATCAGACAGCGAGAATTTTACCGTTGCGTACAAACGGTAATTTCACGACCGTTGCCGCGAGTTGTTTATCGCGGATCACCACGTGCACAGTGTCGCCGATGGCAACACCCATAGGCAGACGCGCCAGCGCAATCGCTTGTTGCATGGTCGGGCTGAAAGTACCGCTGGTAATTTCGCCGTTGCCTTGTGCTGTCACGACTTGTTGATGTGCACGCAGGATGCCGCCTTTTTCGCGCAGAATCAGGCCGAGGAACTGCGCTTTTTGACCTTGTTCCAGCAAAGCTTGCTTACCGGTGAAATCACGTTCACTGACCAGATCTATCGTCCATGCGAGACCTGCATCGAGTGGGTTGATGGATTCATCCATATCCTGACCGTAGAGATTCATCCCGGCTTCCAGGCGCAAGGTATCGCGCGCGCCCAGACCGGCAGGTTTGACGCCGACGGCAGTCAGCGCATTCCACAAATCATTCACACGGTCTGCCGCAACTGCAATTTCAAAACCGTCTTCGCCGGTGTAACCAGTGCGCGCCACCATCACTTCACCGTATGCAGTGCCTTCAACGATGATGGCATTGAATGGTTTGATGTCGGCGCTGGCAGCTTTGGTTTCCGGCAGCACTTCCCATGCTTTGGCACGCGCGTTCGGGCCTTGTACTGCGACCAGAGCAAACGCATTTGCGCCGTCGCGACGCTGAGTGATCGTGATACCGCTGTTTGTCGCGGCGTTGCGGGCATTCATCCAGGCCACATCTTTTTCTGCCGTGCCAGCATTGACGACGAGGCGGAACCAGTTTTCGCTGAAGAAGTAAATGATCAGATCGTCGATGACGGTGCCTTCTGGTTTCAGCATGCAGGAATACAGCGCTTTACCAGGTACTTGCAGTTTATCGACGTTATTGGCAACCAGACCGCGCAGGAAAGAACGGACATTCTCGCCACGCAGATCGACCACGCACATATGTGACACATCGAACATACCGCAATCAGTACGTACCGCATGATGTTCTTCGATTTGGGAACCATAGTTGACAGGCATATCCCAGCCGCCGAAATCAACCATTTTTGCGCCAGCCGCACGATGGGCTGCATTGAGAGGAGTTACTTTGAGTGATGTCGCTGCTTGCGTCATGAATGCCTCGTTACCAGATTAGAAGGGACGAACAAACGCACGCTGACGAACATAGCTCGCCGCATGCGAAAAATCGCATACCCCTCTGTCCTGATACCTGAGAGATTACGAGTGCAAAATCATTTGCAGTCTCGTGCGCACCTTCGGTGGGTAGTACGGCGAATATTTATAAAAATAAACATATCTGCCGCTACCGCTCTCCAGAGTGTGAGGCATCTGCATGCCCCGCTGACCGGTCCTTTTGCCTGAGAGTTTTTGGGTTGTAGCCCCTTCGGCGGCTGTGCATAGCATTAATGTCACGGCACTCTCCCGATCAAGTCGCACGATTATATAAGGCTTAGATCGGCTTGGATAGGTTTGCCGCCAGCGGAAGCCAATTATTTCGGCGAAACGAGACAAACGTCTCATTACAGGCAGGTGATGCAGGAAATGCTTGCAGAGGCCGTTTTGGGGCAAAAATATACTCCCCCCAGTATATTTTGAAGCCCTTTTTTTATAAGGACATGAGGGCAAAAACATCAAATAATGGGGGGAGTATATGAAAATTCACGCAAAAATAGCGCTGAGTAGCCATTACGTAGCAATCCGGCAGTTGCAAAACACGGTGTCAGCCCGATCAAAAACGCAGATCCCGTTTTATTTGCTGTAATTGCTGTTCATAGCGAGATTCGCGGCTGCGCATATCGTCGATACGGCGGCGCAGTGACTGTAACTGGTCGCGCAGCTCGTTGCGGTCACGTTCATTTCTGCGGTCGGCATTCACGTTATCCTGATTATTCGGGCGATTCTTGTCGTCCTGATTGCGACGTATTTCTGCTTCGATACGATTCAGCCTTTGCTCGGTGTCGCGGTATTTGTCCTGTTGCTCGCCCAGCTCGCGATGCAAGGATCGCGAACGGTGACTGATATCTTCATAATCGCGCCCGCTCATCTGCGCTTGCTGCAGACGGAATTGCAAAGACACCGGGCAGACTTCTATCGCCATGCGCTGATTCTGGCGCGCCCAGTTAAACGCATTATCGACCGTACAGTAAGCGGCATTCTGGCGGTTCCACGCTTGCGTATAGATGTCGCGCGTCTGCGGTATGACGAACACCTGATCGTTGCGCGCATTGTTCATACGTTGTTCAAGCTGGAAAGGCTGGCCGTAACCGTCCGCCGTTCCCGCCTCTTCCCAGTATTGCATCAGCCGGCGCTGCCACTGCTGCTGATATTCTGCTTCCATGATTTTCAAACCACGGCGACGGGCATCATCGCGGCGCAGCTGAATATCGCGTCCGCTGACGGCATCATTCCAACCCAATTGCTTCCAGTATTCAACGATCTCGCGATTCCAGCCATTGTGATACGCGTCTTCACGCACGAGCAGCTCACGACTTTTCGCCGCTGCAGCATGGCTTGTCAATGTCGAATCAGGTATACCTACGTGTGCATCCTGATATCCGAGGTTTTCCCAATAGCTGTAATTACCTTCGCTCCAGCCCTGACGATAAGCATCGGCACGAAAACCCGCGCTGCCTAGGTTCGTCGCATGCACTTTTTCTTCGCTGGCATTGCGCCCGGCCTTACCATCGTTCATGCCGGTATTAAACCAGTAGTCATTGATGCCCTGCTGCCAGCCCTGTTCGTAAGATGGCTGATTTAAAGGCGTATGCTGATCGCGGATACGCGCAGAAGTGCTTTGCACCAGATATTGTGTCACCGGAAAAGCCTTGCGACCATCGTCCCGTCCGAGTTGATACCAGAATTGCTGGTTACCGGCCACCCAGCCTGTTTCATACAAACCGGCGGATTCAGCACGGATTTTATCGGCATCCACCGAGGCGCAAAAACGTCGGCGCTCTTCAAAATTTCTGTTCAGACCATCCTTACCATCTTTGTTGCCTATCAGTTGCCAGTCACCGCTGCGACAGTCATTCATACGATTGATGGTGCTCTGACAAGCGCTCAGTAACAGCACGCCTGTCATGGCGCAGCAAGTCAGTAATGTACGTAATCCATAATCAGAAAGGCGCATGATGAAAAAGAGAGAAGTCCGGAAGAATTACTACAACGGCTGCCACTGCAACATTGTTGACAGCAAGATAAAACAAACACGCGTACCTCACCAGCCGAAAGCGCAAAACATATTCAAAGCATATTCGCCAGCAGAGGCCGCAGCGGCCTGTTACATTTCTATACCAGCTTCCTCATTCCACGCGCTTGATTTCCTGCTGAAGGTCTTCATGTAGCTGTTTCGCTATTTCACATACACTCAAACGGTCGATATCCACTATGAGCACTGACATCCCCAAGGAACGCAGCAGCCTGAGCACACTGAAAGGTTTGCTCCCTTTCCTGCTCCCCTATCGCCGCCAGTTCATCCTTGCCGGTATCGCTTTACTGGTCGCCGCCTGTGCGACGCTGGCGATTCCGGCAGCCTTTCGGCAGATGATCGATTTGGGCTTCGGTCACAACGGGCAGCGCAACATTCAGCATGTGGATCTGACTTTCCTCGCGCTGTTTGCTGTTGCCTGCGTTCTTGGCATCGCGACGGCCGCCCGCTTTTACATGGTGTCGTGGCTGGGTGAACGTGTCACCGCCGATATCCGCAATGCGGTGTATTCGCATGTGGTTACGCAGAGTCCGCAGTTTTTCGAAACCACACAAACCGGCGAAGTGTTGTCGCGCCTGACCACCGACACCACGTTGATACAGACGGTGGTTGGCACCAGCATTTCGATGGCGCTGCGTAATGTCCTGCTGTTTATCGGCGGTCTGGTGATGCTATTTATCACCAGCATCAAACTCTCGTCCATCATCATCGTGATGCTGGCACTGGTGGTGTTGCCAATCATTTTGTTTGGCCGACGGGTTCGCAAGCTGTCGCGCGATTCGCAAGACAAAATCGCTGATGCGTCTGCGATTGCCGGTGAAATTCTGAATGCGATGCCGACGGTACAGGCATTTACTCACGAAACCATCGAGGCACGACGCTTTGCAGATTCGGTCGAAAACGCGTTTGGCACTGCCATGCGCCGCATCCGCGCACGCTCGCTACTGACCATGACGGCGATTTTGCTGGTGTTCGGCGCCATCGTCTTCGTGCTATGGCTGGGTGCCCGTGCGGTCATGGACGGCACGATGAGCGGCGGCGAACTCGGGCAATTCATTCTGTATGCCTCTATCGTCGCCGGTGCGCTGGGCGCGTTATCAGAAGTCATGGGCGACGCCCAACGTGCTGCTGGCGCAACTGAACGTCTGCTGGAATTAATGGAAGTGCAGTCACCGATACAAAATCCGGCACGTCCGCTGCAGTTGCCGCAACGTACGGTGAAGCAAGCGGGCGGCGCCAGTTTATCGATACGCGACATCCGCTTTCATTATCCATCCCGCCCGGATACTGCTTCGATTGCAGGCGTCACGCTGGATATTCCCGCCGGACAGACGATCGCTGTCGTCGGTTCTTCCGGCGCAGGGAAAACTACCTTATTTCAATTGCTGCTGCGCTTTTATGATCCGCAAAGCGGAGAAATTCAACTCGATGGTGTGAACATCCGCGATCTCGATTTACACACACTGCGCAATGCAATTGGCGTCGTGCCGCAAGAGACCATCATCTTTTCGGCGAATGCGATGGACAACATTCGCTATGGCCGCGCTGACGCCAGCGATGCCGAAGTGATCGCCGCCGCAAAAATGGCGGCAGCCCATGAATTCATAGAAAAGCTGCCGGAAGGCTATCAGTCATTTCTGGGCGAGCGCGGCGTGCGCCTGTCGGGCGGACAAAGGCAGCGGATTGCGATCGCCCGCGCCTTACTAAAAAATCCGCCATTACTGTTACTGGATGAAGCCACCAGTGCGCTGGATGCCGAATCGGAACGTCTGGTGCAAGGTGCACTGGAAGTCGCGATGCAAGACCGCACCACGCTGATTATTGCGCACCGCCTGGCAACGGTGCAGCGGGCCGATAAAATCATCGTCATGGAACATGGTCGCATCGTTGAAACCGGCACCCATGCCAGTCTGGTTGCGCAAGGTGGTGTCTATGCCAAACTGGCTGCATTGCAATTTAATCTGGCGTCAGAACATGCCTGAGCCAACAATTCCGTATTTTTACTGGCACAATGACGATGCAATAAAAACATGCACAACTGCGCCTGACATGACACCAAAGGAGAACATATGATCGGCTACGTCACACTGGGAACAAACAACTTTGAACGCGCAGCTCATTTCTACGACAATTTGTTGGCAGTAATCGGTGCCAAACGTTTGTTTGAAACACCGGAGTTCATCGCCTGGGGCAACGGCCCGAATCAGGCCAGACTGAGTATTATCAAACCCTACGACGGACAAGCAGCAACAGTCGGCAACGGTGTGATGGTCGCACTGATCGTCGATTCAAAAGAAAAAGTGGATGCGGTGTACAACAAAGCCATTGAACTCGGCGCCAAAGATGAAGGCGCTGCGGGCCCGCGCGGAGACAGTGGATTTTACGCCGGATATTTCCGTGACCTCGATGGCAATAAACTGAACGTATTCTGTATGAGTGCCTGATCAAGGACGCCTGCATTCCTGCCGCATAACCCGGCGAGAATGCAGGCGCACTTATTCAACATACGATTCACAGAGCGACTGATCTGACGAAGAGCTTATTTCAGAGAAAGCGCTTCATTCTGATAAACCACTTTCCCCGCAAGCCAGGTCTGCACTACCTGAATCTGATGGATCTGCTGAGCCGGGATCGTGAACATGTCACGATCAACAACGATAAAGTCTGCCCATTTTCCCTTCTCCAGACTGCCGATGATATTTTCCTGATGGGCAGCATACGCGGCATCCAGCGTGAAGCAGCGGAAAGCTTCGGTCAGCGTCATTGCCTGATCGGCATACCAGCCATGCAAAGGTTCACCATCGCGGCTGCGGCGCGTTACTGCCGCGTGTATCCCCCAGAACGGATTGGCTGACTCAACCGGAAAATCGGAACCACAGGCGATCCTCGATCCCTGCTTTAAATAGCGGCGCCATGCATACGCCCCCTTGATGCGTTCATGCCCTACCCTTTGCTCAGCCATCGTCATGTCTGAGGTGGCATGTACAGGCTGCATAGAGGGAATAATATTGAGCGACTTAAAACGAGGAATATCCTCAACAGCAAGGACTTGCGCATGCTCTATCCTGTGCCGCGCCAACTTTCGTGCTGCTGCAGGTAAAGCCGCAAAACCATCCAGTATCTGGCGATTGGCCGCGTCACCTATCGCATGCACATTGACCTGATAGCCTTTGTCAGCCGCTTTTTTTATCATCGCAGCCATAGCCGACTTCGTTTGAAACAATAAGCCCGAAGTGTCGGGCGCATCGGAATACGGCGCCGCCAGCGCTGCACCACGACTACCGAGCGCACCGTCCGCAAACAATTTGACGGCACGCAAAGCATAGCGATCCTGTCCATCGCTGAGTAAAGGCCCCTCTGTGGAAATGCGCTCAAAAAAATCATCGGTGCCACTGATCATGCCGTAAATACGAACACTGAGTTTGCCATTTGCAGCGTATTCACGGAACAAACGATCAGCTTCGGCAGACACACCGGCGTCATGCACGCTGGTCAGGCCGGACTGCGCAAGTGTGAGTAAAGCTGCATCCAACGCCATACGGTTACCGGCATCGCTGGCGTGAGGGATGACCGCTTGAATCAGATCCATCGCATTGTCGATCAACATACCGGTAGGATTGCCCTGCGCATCTCTCTCTATTTTGCCGCCAACGGGATCAGGCGTATCACGGCCAATACCGGCCAGTTGCATCGCACGACTGTTTGCCCACGCTGCATGGCCATCCACCCGGCTCAGCCAGACCGGACGGTCGCTGACAACGGCGTCAATATCGTGTGCGGTTGGAAAGCGACCCGAATCCCAGTTAACCTGATTCCATTCACCGCCAAGTATCCATTGCTGTGACGGAAAGCGTTGTGCGTAATCGCTGATGCTCCCCTGCGCCTCAGCCAACGTCCGCGTTTCGCGCAAACTTAACTGCGCCTGGTGGTGCCCCAACGCCAGCACATGTCCGTGTGCGTCAATCAGTCCGGGCAACAAGGTTTTGCCGTGAAGATTAATACGCTGCGCCAGAGGAAATTGCCGGAGCAGTTTTTTACTACGTCCGACTGCGGTGATTTTTCCACTATCATCAAAAACAATCGCATCAAAGCGGATCAACTTTTGCTGACGATTTAATGTGTAACCATTCGCATTTTCAATCATCGTATCAGCCGTGGCGTACGCTGATATCGACATCAAAACCGTCACGGCGATCAAAGACAAACCTGTTTCAATTAAAATCATAAAGAGCCAGTCGGAAAATTACAGGCTGACATTGTAGGATAAATGGCGGAATAGACATCGAGGATTCTGCATCCGTGCGCTACCTATCCGCACATCGTAAAAGAGCTAAAAAAGAAGCACTAAAACAGTCACAAAAAATTACAAAAGCCGCATCTTCATCCAAGTCATATCTAACGTAGTGCCATTGAGACGCCAACTCCACGCATCTCCTTTATGAGGCCAATTAAAATGTCAGCACAATGACATTTCCCTTGACGCACCCGCCTGCCCTTGCGTACACTCTTACGATTCTTCTATCAAAGTCGACCATGGTCGATGAGCACATCATCCCGCCTATGAAACGATTACGACACCAAACCCGCCCTCTGATTGCTTTTACGGCCTCTGCCTTACTATTCTGGGCACTTCCTAATATCAGCCACGCAGATTCATCTTCACTCGCTGTTCTGAGTAATGCACCAGAAGCCAGCATCAGCCGCAACACTTCCCCCTCTGTAGTTAGTTCTCCGGCCGAAATCACGCCTTTCGTTTATACAAATCAGGAAGCCGATTTGTGGGAGCGTATACGCGCTGGTTATGCGATACCGGATCTGAGCAACAAACTAGTGGATAATCAACTGACCTGGTATAGCACGCGAACCGACTACATTTTGCGCACGGTCCAGCGCGGATCGCGCTATCTGTATCATGTCGTTGAAGAGCTGGAAAAGCGCGGCATGCCATCTGAACTGGCGTTACTGCCATTTATCGAGTCAGCCTTTAATCCGCAGGCGATTTCAACCGCAAAAGCCAGCGGCATGTGGCAATTTATGGCTGCCACCGGGAAAGATTTCAATCTTAAACAAAACATGTTTAAGGATGACAGACGCGGTGTCCTCGACTCGACAGACGCAGCATTGAATTATCTTGAACGTCTGTACGGGATGTTCGGCGACTGGCAACTCGCTCTTGCCGCATATAACTGGGGTGAAGGCTCGGTTCAACGCGCGATCAAAAAACAGCAGGCGCTGGGCTTACCTGTGGACTTCGACAGCATGTCCGCGCTGATGCCAGCGGAAACAAGAAATTATCTACCGAAGTTACAAGCAGTCAAAAACATCATCGGCCACCCTGAGCAATTTAATATTGCACTGCCTAAGTTAGAGAATCAGCCCTACTTTGTGACCGTTGAAAAAACCCGGGACATTGATGTTCGCGTCGCTGCGCAGTTGGCAGAACTGCCGATGGATGAGTTCACCGCACTCAACCCGCAATTCAACCGCCCGGTCATTACCGGCAACAGCGACACCAAGATTTTATTACCGACAGACAATGCTGCACTGTTTAAGGAAAACCTCAGTAAGTGGCAAGGCCCGCTGTCAAGCTGGTCCACTTATACAGTAGCAAAAACTGAAAAAATTGAGTCACTCGCGCATAAACTTGGGCACAAACCGGAATTTATCCGTGAAGTGAACATGATTCCGGCAAGCATGCTGGTCAAAGCAGGCTCAACCATTCTGGTTCCAAAGTCAGAAAAAGCCCCCGATCAGGATATATCGCCCGAAATTGCCGACAAAGCTCAGTTAGTCATAGAAAAAGGAATCGCAACGCGCCAATTACATTATCGCGTTGGCAAAAAAGACAATCTGAATAGCATCGCCCAGCGCTACAAGGTCAGCGTTGCCGATTTAAAGAGCTGGAATAATCTGAAGCGTGATAACGTCAACGCAGGACAAAATTTGCAAATCCAGGTCCCTGTTCTCGCAAAATCCCGCCACATTACAGTTGCCTCTCACTCTAAGCCGGCACATCGCAATAAGGTTGTGGTATCAAGCGGAAAAACATTAGTCGCGAATGCAAAAAGCAGCAGGAAGCCTCATGGTTAATTGCGGTTTTCATTAACGCATGATGAACCTGTAAGGCTGAGTCAATAAAAAAAGGGTGCCGTGATCAGCACCCTTTTTTACAAGTAAAAATGCGTTATTTCTGATTCGCGTAAATTGTCCAGTAACGCGCCAGATCTGAAGTACCATCATTGCCTTGCACGGTTTTCCAGGTTTTGATTGCATTGGCTTTTTTACCAGCCTGGAATTGCGCAATACCCAGATGCAATTTAGCGTCTTCCGGATTTTTCAGAGAACCTTTTTTGATGCCCTCTTCCATCATTGCCAGGCCCTGATCAAATTTACCTGCTGTGACACTGGCATAACCCAGACTAACGAGACCATTACCATCTTTGCTTTGTTTTGCTTCAGCTTCTGCGGCCGCTGCGCCTTTATTTGATTCATCAAGCGCCTTGGCTGCCATATCGCGCAAACGCTTATGTCGCTCAGCATCATTACCAGCACCTAAAGCACCCGCCTTATAACCTGCTTCGATAATTTTAGTTGCCTCAGCAGGGTAACCAGCCTGAATTGCCATCAAAGACAAATCCATGAAGTCGTTTGCTTTCGTCACCTGACCCAGAGCCAGTTTCAGACGGAGCAAATCAAGTTTCAGGCGAGCAGAATAACCAGGTTTACGCTCAACGTTATTCAGCAAATTCACCCAATATTCTTTTTTGCCATGATATGCCACCATTTTTTCCAGCGCACTGGAGTAACCAGCCATATCTTTTTGTTTGCGCGCCGCGTCAGCATAGAATTCCAGATTCGCCAGACTAGGTGTGCGTCCAGCTTTTTCATCTGCCGCCAGATCGGCGGTTACTTCCTTGAGCGCTTTAGCGCTGTCACCACCCTGATTCATTGCCTGGATCAGGTAAGGACGCAAGGACTGGTCTGTACCACCATCGGCATAATAGCGGTTATACCATTGAGCAGCTTTGGAGTAATTGCCCGACTTGTAATAAGCATTTGCCAATACCTGTATCATCTGCAACTGATCTTTTGAAGGCAACTTACCGGCTGCGATAATCGTTTCGGCAGCACGGATCACAGTGTCGTTATCACCAGCAGCAGATGCAATCGACAAGCGCATACGCTCAATCGTAAAATTTTCATTGACAGTTTTACCGCTGACACTATCAGCCTCATGAATCTTAGACAAAGCATCTTTATACTTCTTCGCCTTAAACAACTCACCTGCCGCCTGCACAATACGACCAATTTCAGGACGCATTGCTTCTTGTGCATAAGCAGTATTAGCTGCGATATTGGTTAATTCTGGTACGGCAGCAAAGCCGATTGCTGCAAACACGGCAGCGATACGAGAAAAGCGAAGTTGCTTCATATGTTGATCTCTCAATCAATAAATTAAATAAACTCAGAAAGGTACATATTCGTGACCCGAAAGTACACATTCTGGCAAATATGAAAAAAGGCAGGGATGCCCCTGCCATTTTTTATAATACATCAAGAATTGACCATTGAAGTGTCCGAAATTTGATTTATATGGATCACTTCAAGAACTGCTCATTGCCGACCATACCGATCTTGGTCACCCCAAGACGCTGCGCCGAGGCCATTACCGCCGCCACCGATTTGTACGGCACCACCGCGTTCGGACGCAGATGCACTTCCGGTTGATTCGGCTGTGCCGCCACTTCACCCAGCTTCGCTTCGAGTTCGTTACGGCTGGCCACGGCCACACCGTTCCACAATACCGTGCCGTCAAAGTCAACGTCGATGTTGATCACGACCGGTGGTTCTGTCGGCTTACTCGGGGTGTTCGTCGGCATGTTCAGATTCACGGAGTGATTCTGAATCGGGATTGTGATGATGAGCATGATGATCAGCACCAACATGACGTCGATTAACGGCGTCATGTTCATTTCTATCATCACTTCAGGATCGGCGGAGGAGCTGCCTGAGCCTATTTGCATTCCCATATCTGGTCCTTTTCCTTAGTTCCGTGGTGGTGGTTCGATCACGAACCCGACCTTGGTGATCCCGGCGCGCTGGGCGGTCAGGATGGTTTTGCCAACGAATTCGTAACGCACATTCTGGTCGCCACGAATATGGACTTCCGGTTGCGGTACTTTGACGGCTTCGACTTTGAGTTTGTCAAACAAACCTTCG
>NZ_JAENGS010000006.1:0-321122 GCF_016595265.1 Undibacterium sp. 14-3-2 | reverse complement strand
GCGCACAGGATCATCATGTTTCGGCGCTGGCTGCTTTATTTCTGATCCCGACGTCTCTTCCCATTAGCACTCCTTATTCAGCCGTCTTCTGCTCTTCGCTCTTACTGACCAGCGGTCACTATGGCTGGACGAATGGTAAGCCTTCTTAGTACGGAAGACTTAGAATGACATACTGTAAAAATTTACTATAAGAATCATGATTTCTACTCAAGCAAAAGGCTTCTCTTTAGTCGAAGTGCTCATCGCAGTCTTCGTGTTGGCACTCGGAGTAATCGGCGCTGCTGGATTGCAGCTAGCAGCAGTCCGTACTTCTCAGCAAAGCGGGTATCAGACTATCGCAGTTGAATTGGCAAATGAGCTTGCAGATAAGATGCGATCAAGCGATGCTCAAATGAAGTTATCTGACTCAGCAAATGTGTTTGCAAATATTAGATACGATTCCGCTTCCGACTCTGATCCTACTGCGCCTACGCTTTGTTACAGTTCATCAGCTAATTGCAATGCAAATGATTTGGCAAAAGCGGATATTTACGAGTGGTTGGTCAATGTAAAAAAATTACTGCCAGGCGGCAGAGTTTTAGTCTGCCGAGACTCTGCGCCGTTCGATACTTCCGCTAAAGCACTTACATGGACCTGTACCGCTGACTCTAACTCTGGATTAACAATAAAAATTGGCTGGAAGAGCAAAAATCCTGACGGAAGTTTTGTTACAAGCAATGGAGTAACGCCGCCAAGTGTTGCGCTGACAGTTGAATCTTACGTGAAATAGTCATGTCTAAAAACGCCCTTAAATCCACCTCCATGGTTAATTCATTTAAACTTAATCAAAATGGCTTGACTTTGATTGAATTGCTAATCTCAATTACAGTAGGCCTGCTAGTGGTTTTGGCTGCAACCGGCTTAGTTGTTTCTACGAAAAAATTATTTCTTAGTCAAACCGAGGGGAATGAAACGCAGGATACGACGCGTTTTGCGTTAGATAACATTTCTCGTTCAGTTCGCCAGTCTGGCTATGTAAATTATGATTTCGTCAACTCTGCAAAAATTACTCCTTCTACTGCAAGTGCTGATATCGTTGGTATGGATGCAAATAGCGTATCCGCAACATCGGATGATATTGCTTCCCCGACCGGTAGCTCTGTAAATTTTAGTGACTTATTAGCTATTCGTTTTTTTGGGTCTGGAAAAACCGGTACTGGCGATGGATCTGTCAGCAATTGCGCAGGATTCTCAGTTTCTGAGCCTGTTTCATCAAATACAGCAGGCCAGGATCGTGGATGGAGTATTTATTACGTGGCAAACGATGCCAATGGCGAACCTGAACTATTTTGTAAATATTACAGTTCCGACTCTGGCAAATGGAGTGCTCAGTCGCTTGTCAAAGGAGTCGAATCATTTCAGGTATTGTATGGTGTTGACACGAGCAATCCAAAGGATGGTACCGCAAATAAATTTTTAACTGCGACGGCTGTGAATGCTTTAGATGCAGCTTTGGTGCTAGATGGTAATACTGCAGATGAAAAAGCCAAAGATTTGAACCGTAAAACTTTTTGGAAAAAAATCACAGAAATAAAAGTTGCTTTGCTTGTCAGTGGTGCGCAGAATTCACGCCAGGATGAGGCTAAAACAACTTACGATTTGTTTGGTGCAAGTTATGCATCCACGAGCTCTGGAGTTGATAAAGGTACCACTATCAGGGAGGCAGATATACCTGAATCAAGGAGAAATCGAATACGAAAAGTATATAACGCGACGATTCAGGTTCGTAATGTTTGTGACGTTGATCCTGACCGTGACACTTGCCGTTCTCCAAATTGAGTCGAATATGTTTAGATTAAAAATTATGTCGCAGACGGGTATAAATTTATCTCAGTTTTCTTTGTTAAAACGACAAAGGGGGGCATCGCTGATTGTCTCGTTGCTGATGTTGATTGTTGTGTTGATGCTGAGTATTTCTCTTGCAATGGTTTCGTTGCAAGGAGAAAAGGCATCAAGAAGTGATCGCGACCGCCAAATTGCATTAAATGCAGCTGAGGCAGCGCTAAAAGACGCTGAAATGGATATTGATCCTCAAGTCGTTCTTGCCAACGGAAGAAGCAATTTATTCGACGCGACATCTAATCTTTTTTTCGAAGCGGGATGCGCATCTGGCGATGCTAACCTTTATCAAGGTATGTGTGCAGCTGCCGTACAGGGGCAGCAAGCAACTTGGATAACTGTCAATATTGCTGATGATAGTGCTGGCTCTGTCTCAGTGAAATATGGCCGTTTTACTGGTCAAACTATGACGACTGAAAAAGGAGTATTTCCGGCTAAATTGCCACGCTACATTATTGAAGCGGTTCAGGATACTGAAGCCGGAGGCAAAGCTGACGATCAAACCAAATATATTTTCCGCATTACTGCGGTTGGTTTTGGCCCTAATCCAAATGCTAAGGTGGTTTTGCAGTCTTTCTACAGAAAAGCTGTTAAGTCATAAAATTTGTACTACCAGAGTCAACATTCAAACTCTGGCCGGAGAGCTAATATGAAAAAAATAATTAAGTCTGTCGTTTCAATCAGTTCCTTACTTGCTAGCACCCTTGTCTTTGCCGCGCCGCCAGTAGTTAATTTGGCCAACATCCCTCTTTATTCGGGTGGCGGTAGTGTAAGACCAAATTTGTTATTGGATCTTTCCGTAGAGTTTCCAACAGTAAAAGCGGCTTATAACAATGCGAGCGACTACAATAAAACCGTTGAATATCTTGGTTATTTTAATTCTAAGAAATGCTATACAAACGGTGGGGTTAAGAGTTTTACTTTGGTAAATACTTCTGGTACCGCGACCGGCGGTTCAAAGACAGCTAGTTGGTCCAATACTCAACCAGCGGTAGCAAATGCTGCCAATTCTTTTTTTCAAATTTCTGGAAACGCAGACAGTAATTATGAGTGTGACGGAAGTTCGTTCAGTGGTAATTTTATGAATTGGGCCTCATCGTCTGCAATTGATATGTTGCGGCTTTCCCTGACTGGTGGAGATCGTATTTACGATGGTGATACCCAGACGATATTACAAAGAGCTTTTTTGTATAGTAGTTTTTATAATTCAGGCTACTTTACAAAAAAATCAATCAAAGCATCAACAACTCAAAGTGCACCAAATAAGGTCACACCGTATTCGGTGACAACGTTGTATATCCTGAATTGTGATAATAAGATTTTATTTAACGATGCTACGACTACCGCTGGTTGTGCAACTAACAGAACCTATCCTACCAACTTATCCTCTAGTGATTCAAAATTGATTTCTGGTACGGATAGAACGCTGGGTGAATTTCTTGTTCGGGTGCAGGTATGTGATGCAAACGAAGCATCAACGAGAACAGATTTGTGTCTCAAATATCCTAATGGTAGTTACAAGCCTGTAGGAAACATGCAGCGGAATCAGAACAACGTAAGATATGGTGCTTTTGGTTATCTGATGAATAACGTGAATACACGTTATGGTGGGGTGTTACGTGCGCCTTTGAAGTATGTCGGCAGTAAGCAATATCGTGCTGCAAATGGTTTCGCGGAAGAGGTGAATGACCGTCCTGAGTGGGATGCAAACACTGGGATTTTTGCTGCAAACTCAGAAAATGACGCCTCAGGAAATAGTGGTGTTATTAATTATCTGAATAAATTCGGACGTACTGGAAATTACAAGGGTTACGATCCTTTGAGCGAGTTGTATTATGAGAGTATTCGATATTTGCAAGGGAGACAGCCCACATCGAATGCCTATTCATCAATGTCAACGACGGAGCAGGATAACTTTCAAGTGCTGACAACTTGGGTTGACCCTGTTGAGGCATCATGTCAGAAAAATTACATTATTGTCATTGGTGATGCCAATACTCACCAAGATACTTATATTCCAGGCGGAACTTTAACCGGAGCCAGTCGTAGTAAACGTGCAGCAGATACAGCAACAACACAGTGGCCAGCTTTTAACGTGGCGACGCAGACTGGTCTAGTTGCAGCCTTGGAGTCTTCATCTTCATCGGGGAATTCTGCTCCGGCTACTTCCTTGGCGAATATGGCCACAGCATATACGGGTTCGAGTAACGGAACATTTTATATGGCGGGCACAGCCTATTGGGCTCACACGAACGATATTCGTCTTGATAAGCCCGTGCGCGTCAAAACCTTCACGATTGACGTAGACGAAAATGGGAATGGCTCTATTGATAATGCGTCCAGAAGCAATACTGCTCCGCGTTTGTCTCAGCTTTATCTGACTGCAAAATATGGCGGTTTTAATGATCTTAACCTTGATTTAAATCCGTACAAGACGTTTGGTTCGGATGGTAAAACGGTTGTTAATAATAATAAGGAGTGGGCGAGCGGAAATGGTACTGATCCTGACAATTTTTTTCTCGCCAGTGAACCAAAGAAGATGATGGCAGCGATCGACAATATTTTTAAATCTGTTGCTTCTAGCGGGGGTAATCTTGCCGGTGTTGGCATTTCTTCAAATTATGCAAGTGACAACCCTTTTGTTTACGCTCCAGGATTTATGGCAGAGAAGTGGTCCGGTAGTCTGAAGAAAATATCCGCAATTGGAACGAATCAGACTCCTGTTTGGGATGCGGGAATTATTCTGACTGGTGATCCAGTTGCTAAACCTTCGATTGCTCCAAATCCTTTACCAGCGAATCGTAATATTTTTACATCTAAAATTGCCGCGGATGGCTCTTTGTCTTTAACCTCATTTTCATCGTCAGGAGGCGCATTTAGTGCGGCAGATCTACTTGCATTAAATACAGATCCGCATACCGGGACGGTGGATAATTTTGCGACCGATAGGATTAATTTTTTACGTGGAGACCGTAGTCAGGAGCAATCGAAAGATGCGTCGGGTAATGTAACAGGTAAGTTCAGGGTTCGGGATAGCGTGCTGGGCGATATTATTAACAGTGCGCCAGTGTACTATGGTGCGCCTTCAAAAAACATTACTGGCGCGGGATATAGTACTTTTTATAAGAACTATGTTAATCGGCAGAAAGCTGTTTACGTCGGTTCAAATGATGGCATGCTCCATGCTTTTGATGCAGATAATGGAACCGAGTTGTTTTCTTATGTTCCGAATGCCTTAATTTCGAAATTAAACAGGCTGACCGATCCATATTATAGTCATCAGGCATTTGTTGATGGACGCATCACGGTGAAAGAGGCTCAGGTAAAAGGAAATTGGAAAACCTTATTGATATCTGGTTTTGGTGCTGGCAATAAGGGTGTGTTTGCTCTTGATGTCACAAATCCAGCAAATTTCTCAGGTGGGTTGGGTGCTCTTTGGGAGTTCACAGATAAGATAGATGTCGATATGGGGTATGTGCTTTCGCCACCAATGATTGCCAAGTTCCGTACTGGAGGAACTGCAAGTAATCCTACCTATTCTAATTTCGTCGTTGTTTCCAGTGGGTATGATAACTACGATTCGAATCCGTCTGCGACAGGACAGGGGGCGCTGTTCTTACTATCGTTAGACAAAAATCCGGGAGACCCTTGGACAATAAATTCAAACTATTTCAAATTGCTAACTCCAATTAAAGATGCGACGCAGCGTAATGGCTTGGGTGCCCCTAACGTGACATACGGCAACGATGGTGCTGTGAATTATGTTTATGCAGGTGATTTGCAAGGAAATATGTGGCGGTTTGATTTTACTGGAACAGATTTATCAAAGGCTAAAACAGTAACTACGCCTGTGTTTACTGCAAAAACTCCAACAGGTGAAACACAGCCAATTACTGTGCAGCCTCAGATCGTATTTGCTCCTGGAGGCGGTTATATCCTTCTGTTTGGTACTGGAAAGTATTTAGAAACATACGATGTTACACCTGTAAATTATCAAGTGAATACTTATTACGCCATACTTGATACGACTTATACTGCTGATGCGGTGACAGGGCGTAGCCAATTGGCACCGAGAACGACTGCTGTGTCTGGAACTGGATTGACCTTAACTGGTGATAAGTTTACCTATGGCACGGTGACAGGGACAAAAAAAGGCTGGTATTTTGATTTTTATGATTCGAAGAATACCGGTGAGCGTATTCATCACACATTACCCGGTGCAATTGCTGGTAACTATTACTTTTTTAATACCCTGATTCCAAGCAACGATCCTTGTTCAGGCGGTGGTGGTCGTGAATATATGGTGGATGTGCTAACTGGCTTGAATTCAGATGTTACTGGCACTTTGTCAACGATTGGCTTATTAACATCACCAGTGATTATTTATACATCAACCACTACCGGAGACAGAAATGCGACGGGTAGCCGTAAAATTACTACATCAATTACTAAAGTTGACAGTGGCCCTAATGGGAGCAAACGTACAGCAGCGCCTGATGCAGTGACTCGTGCCGGGCGTTTGAGTTGGAGGGAGTTGCAAAATTATGATGAAATGCGTAAAACGGCAATTTCGAGTGGGCAATAACAAATTCTAAGAGTTCAATATGAAAACAAATAACAAGGCAGGCTTTACTTTAATAGAGCTAATGACTGTAATCGCTATCATGGGGATTTTGTCTGCTATGGCTTATGCTTCATACAGCTCAGCAATGACGAAAGCAAAACGTTCAGAAGGAAAATCTGCGTTGATGAAGTTGATGCAGCAAGAAGAGCGCTTTTACACGCAAAATAATAGTTATATAGTATTTTCTCAGGCGTCCAGTGACGCAAACGAAAAGAAATTTAATTGGTTTTCAGGAGATTCCGCAAGGAAGAGTGCTTATGAAATCAGAGCAACTGCTTGTAACGGGGATACGATACAAAACTGCGTTTTATTGACGGCGACACCTGGAACTACGAGTGTTGATGGCAACTTTAAGGATAAAGTTTGCGGTAACCTGACGATAACAAGTACAGGCATAAAAGGTTTTACCGGTACAAATGGAACCAAAGAAGAGTGTTGGTAAAATGGAAAAAACATTCAAATATGCTCTCGCCGGAGGTGGGTTTTCTCTGGTCGAGTTGATGGTGACAGTTGCGATTGCTGCTATCTTAATGGCAATTGCGGCGCCAACTTTTAGTATTTTCATTGATAACCAAAAATTACTGACCACGGCAACGGAATTCTATTCCGCAGTTAATATGACGAGGTCTGAAGCAATTAAAAGAGGCGCCCAAGTGACGATTGCGGCAAATGATGGAGTCGCCTGGACTTCAGGGTGGACAGTGTTTGTCGACACAAATGGAAATGCTCGTCCAGACGCAGGGGAAACGACAATATTTACCCATGATGCCACTTCCAAAAAAATGGTAGTGACGGGCCAGTTCACGGACGGCACATCTCCTTATATCTCTTATACTGGCAATGGCCGAAGCAGGACTAATGCGAATAGCCAACAGCCTCAAGCCGGGACTATTTCATTCAAATTGGGAGCGGCAACGCGGCGGGTAAAAGTGAATTTTTTAGGACGTGCGCGCATTTGTAATCCTGATACCGATTTAAAAACCTGTGCGGATAACGCTACGGGAAATTAGTTGATATCGTTATAATGATTTTTAGCCGAGAGCAGGGTTTTTGTGAGAGATTTCAGTGATCGATCAGGAATATAAAAACCTGCTGCTTAAGCTCAATAGGAAATGTTTCATGTCGGAATAGGGGAGAGGTTGTACGTTTTTCCTTAACCGGAGAGGTACCTAAACCGGCAATTCAGCACTATCCGGCAGGTGAGGCCCGAATATTCCCATCCAACATCCAGAGAGAGCGACTCCTGGATATAAAATGTGTGCAGAATAAAAAAGAGTTACAAGCATAAGCGAGTAACTCTTTTTTATTTTCCTACTTATTTGGCTCCCCGACCTGGACTCGAACCAGGGACCTGCGGATTAACAGTCCGTCGCTCTACCGACTGAGCTATCAGGGAATAGAAGAATTTTATATCTTCGTTTAACTTTTTACGCACAGTGATTTGTTATTAAGTTCACTGCTTACTTCGAATTCTGTGGCTCCCCGACCTGGACTCGAACCAGGGACCTGCGGATTAACAGTCCGTCGCTCTACCGACTGAGCTATCAGGGAACAGAGACAAAGATTATATTCGTTGCCCCTTAACTTGTCAACGACTCAAGCCATTCAAACTCACAAAACCTTGGCGATGGCATCGATGACGTTATCGATGTTTTTGCTATTCAACGCCGCGACGCAGATGCGTCCGGTGTCAACGGCATAAATGGAATTACCCTCACGGAGTTTGCCAACTTGTTCCTTAGTTAAACCAGAATAAGAAAACATACCGCGTTGCTGAATAACAAAATCAAAGTTGTGAGTCGGCGCTTTTTCTTTCAGTTTTGCAACGAAAGCGTGGCGCATTTCACGTATGCGGACGCGCATGCCGGCCAACTCTTCTTCCCAAAGTTGGCGTAATTCTGGCGTGGCTAACACGGTCGCGACAACTTGTCCGCCGTGTGATGGTGGATTTGAATAGTTTGTACGAATAACGCGTTTTAATTGCGACATGATGCGTGCTGCTTCATCTGCGCTGGATGCAGCAATACTGAGCGCACCAACGCGTTCACCATAAAGCGAGAATGATTTGGAAAATGAGTTAGAGACAAATAAGGCACCGCCTGCTTCAGCGAAACGGCGTACTACTTTACCATCCGCTTCTATGCCATCACCGAAACCTTGATATGCCATGTCCAGGAATGGAATTAAACCGCGTTGAGTGACGACTTCGATGACTTGTGTCCATTGATCATCCGTCAGGTCTGCGCCGGTTGGATTATGGCAGCAGGCGTGCAGCAATACGATAGAGCCGGCTGGCATGGTTTTCAATGCATCTAACATACCTGCAAAATTAACGCCACGGGTATTGGCGTCATAGTAGGGATAGTTGTTGACTTTGAATCCGGCTGATTCAAACAGGGCGCGATGATTTTCCCAGCTAGGATCGCTGATCCAGACTTGTGATGTAGGTGCAAAGCGTTGCAAAAAGTCTGCGCCCAATTTCAATGCGCCTGTACCACCAATTGCTTGTGCCGTAATCGCACGTTTTTCCAGAACCACAGCACTGTCGGTACCAAAAACTAATTCCTGCACTGCTTTATCGTAGGCGGCGAGCCCTTCAATCGGTAAATAAGTACGTGGAGCATATTTTTCGATCAGAATCGCTTCAGCCTTTTTTACACACTCGAGCAAAGGAACCTTGCCATTGTCATCGTAGTAAACGCCAACACCAAGATTGACTTTTGCTGGATTTTGATCCGCGTTGTACGCTTCAGTAATACCCAGTATCGGGTCGCGAGGTGCCATCTCGATGGCGGAGAACAGAGGAGAAGAGGTAGGAGCAGTCATGATAATATGGAAAATTATCTGCCGTTGCCGACAGTAATGGTTGGAGTGATAAAAATACGAATGTTATAGGGCTTACGTAAAATTGTTCAGGCTAGGTATGCTGAGCAAGACAGTGTTATCAGTATGGATGGTACTAATCAGTTGACGCGTGGATAGCGCGTTTTCACGTTTGTTTTGCGTAAATCCTATCAGCCTCATATTCTAACAAAGGTAATAGAACCATGGCGGTCGCACCTGTGAATTCAGTCGCTTTATCTGATCAATTGGATGAAGCAAAGTTTATATCGTTTCCAGACTCTCCTTACCAGTTATATCAGTTGTTTCAGCCAGCTGGTGATCAGCCAGCTGCCATTGCTCAGTTGGTGGAGGGCATCAATGACGGACTATTTTTTCAAACTCTGCTGGGGGTGACGGGCTCAGGTAAGACGTACACGATGGCAAATGTCATCGCAAGAACCGGCCGTCCGGCGATTATATTTGCACCGAATAAAACTCTGGCTGCTCAGTTATATAGTGAGTTCAGGGAGTTTTTTCCGCGTAACGCGGTTGAGTATTTTGTGTCTTACTACGACTACTATCAGCCTGAAGCCTATGTACCCCAACGGGATCTGTTCATTGAAAAAGATTCCGCGATTAACGAGCATATCGAACAGATGCGCTTATCGTGTACCAAATCATTAATGGAGCGTCGGGATGTGATTATCGTGGCAACTGTGTCAGCCATTTATGGTATCGGTAATCCTAACGAATATCACAAAATGATTCTGACTTTGCGTGCCCGAGACAAAGTCAGTCAGCGTGATGTTATTGCTCGTCTGATACAGATGCAGTATTCGCGCAATGAAGTTGATTTTGGTCGCGGTACTTTCCGGGTACGCGGCGACACCATTGATATTTTCCCGGCTGAACATGCTGAACTCGCGGTTCGCGTGGAAATGTTCGATGATGAAATCGAAAACTTGCAGCTGTTCGATCCACTGACGGGTCGTATTAAGCAGAAAATTCCTCGTTTCACCGTATATCCGGGTTCGCATTATGTAACACCACGCGAGACGGTTTTGCGGGCGATAGAAACCATTAAAGAAGAGTTGCGCGAACGCCTGGATTTCTTCCGTCGGGAAAACAAGCTGATTGAAGAACAGCGTATCGAGCAGCGAACCCGCTTTGATCTGGAAATGATGGCGGAGATAGGTTTTACAAAAGGGATTGAAAATTATTCACGCCACTTGAGTGGCGCCAAAGCGGGCGAACCGCCACCGACGCTGGTCGATTATTTGCCGGCAGATGCGTTGATGTTTCTGGATGAGTCGCATGTGCTGACCGGACAATTGAATGGCATGTACAACGGTGACCGGGCGCGGAAAACCAATCTGGTCGATTACGGTTTCCGCTTGCCTTCAGCACTTGATAATCGTCCGCTCAAGTTCGCTGAATTTGAAAGCAAAATGCGGCAAACCGTGTTTGTATCTGCGACACCGGGAGATTACGAGCACCAGCATGCCGATCAGGTGGTGGAGCAGGTCGTGCGGCCGACAGGATTAGTCGATCCCGAAATCGAAGTGCGGCCAGCGTTAACGCAAGTTGACGATCTGATGGGTGAAATCACCGACCGCGTGAAGAAAAATGAGCGGGTACTGGTCACGACCCTGACCAAACGCATGTCGGAACAGTTAACGGAATTTTTAACTGAGAACGGCATTAAAGTTCGTTATTTGCACAGCGATATTGATACCGTTGAGCGGGTGGAGATTATCCGTGATTTGCGTCTGGGTACCTTTGACGTATTGGTAGGTATTAACTTGCTGCGTGAAGGGCTGGATATTCCTGAGGTTTCACTGGTGGCGATTCTGGATGCGGATAAAGAAGGCTTTCTGCGCTCTGAGCGCAGCCTGATTCAGACCATTGGTCGTGCGGCCCGTAACCTGCACGGGAAAGCGATTCTGTATGCCGATAAGATTACAGATTCTATGCGTCGCGCCATGGGCGAAACCGAACGTCGTCGCAACAAGCAGCTAGCATTCAACCTCGAAAATAATATTACTCCGACAGGTATCCGCAAACAGATTAAAGACATTATCGATGGCGTGTATAACCAGCAGGAGGCGAGAGATGATCTCGTGGCGGCGCAGGAGCAGGCAAAATACGAAGTCATGAGTGAGAAGCAGATCAGTCGTGAAATAAAACGTCTGGAAAAACTGATGCTGGATCACGCAAAAAATCTGGAGTTCGAGAAAGCCGCACAAGTCCGCGATCAGCTCGCGCATTTGAAACAGCAATTGTTTGGTGCTGGCGGCAGCGATAATGTGCCCGTCTGAAGACGGAATAAGGAGCTATTATTAGATGCGGGTGATACGGAATCCGCCGTATCACCTGTTTCCGTTATTGCGTTCTTGAGGGCTGGCGGGGCGCCATTCAGCCGTCACAGCGATATGTTCTTAATACTGCCAGCGTTTATGTCCAGCTTCGGGTAAATCCTGCATCAGACAAACCTGATTACGCCCGGCTTGTTTTGCCTGATACAGTGCGGCATCGGCTTGTAAAAACAGATCGTTTTCAGTTTTGCAGCAAGGGAAATCCGAGATGCCGCCGCTGAACGTGAATTGCTTATTTTCTCCCGGCCTGGTTTCAAAAATGATGTTGCTGAACGCCTCGCGCATCGCGTCCAGCTTTAGTTTGCCTTGTTCGCGATCGCAATCCCAGAATATCACCACGAATTCTTCGCCACCGAAACGGCTCAGCAAATCATGCTCGCCAAGCAATCCTGAAAGTACCAGCGATAAACGTTTAATGACGATATCACCGAAATAATGTCCCCAGGTATCGTTGATGAGCTTGAATTTATCGATGTCGAGAATGCCATAGGCGAGGCACTTTCCTTCGCGATTGGCGCGGCGTATCAATTCCTGCGCTTTCTTTTGCAAACCGATTTTATTCAGCAGACCCGTTGCGCGATCACGGCTAATCAGATCTTTGCTGGCGCGGATTTTATCGATACGATTCAGTAGCAGGCGGGTCAGTACATCGTTGTCCGTCTTTTGTATGATTTCATCGAAGCCGCTGTCGAGCGCGTGCCGAGCGAGCACGGTATTCGCCTCTTGTTGCAGCATGATGATTTCACGACTCTGATCGAATTCAATGTTCTTTTTTAATACCCGCACCAGTGCTTCTGTATTCAAAAAATGCGATTGATCGATCATGACGATATCGGGCTGCATTTCTTTGACTTTGACATGTAACGAGCGTGCATCCTGCGAATGTAATAGCTGCACGCTGTGCTCGGCTAGTAACTGTGTGTTGAGCGGCACGATCTCGCCGAGATAAACGATCACATTGGTTTCGCCGCGTTTGTGGCGGCCAAAAAGATTGAATAGTTTATCAACCAGTACTTCATTGCTGATTGGCTTTTCAGCGTAGGCCAGGCAATTACTTTCAACCAGCTTTTGTTGTAGTAAGAAGCGTTCTCCCTGCCTTACCGTTTGCAGATAGACATAGTTATGGTGGCCTGGCAGTCTTTGCAACAGATCGCTGAGGAACATGGTCTGACGACGCTGCTGCTGCATATCGTTTTGCATGTTGTAGAGCACGTCGAGATCAATCACAAATAAATCCTGATCGCTCGCATTTTCGACGGCAGTGACAAAGTCGCTCATCTGATCGAAAAAGTGTATGTCGAAATCATACTTATGCGCGCAGAGCAGAAGTTCTTTTTTATTGTCTTTGATGAAAAAGGTCTGTGCCAGCAGTTTTACCTGATTCTTAAATAACAACCCTGCTTCTGCCATTGCTTCTCCGTATGTGCGCCAGTCGGCGTAACACCAATAAATGAAACCATGTTGCTGTGTTGAATTTTATACGAGATTGTTCAGCGTCTTCTATATGCAGGCTGAAATATCCGATTTCTTCATCTGCGAAGCACGATTATGGCGTAAAAAAGACAGGCGTACGTTGTTCGTCCGCCTCGGCTGCAATCGCAGGTGCGTAGTCGCTTTCGCAGTAAGTGGTGGAGTTGTTGCCGAACGCAATCTCGGACGGATTTGACGAAATGTAGTATCCCGTCATTACCATCAGAAGATCAATCCGCTTAACAATCAGTTTCCGCTTTTAACCGATAACAGGAGACATCATGGCTGCAAAAAAAATTCTTATGCTGGTAGGGGACTTTGTTGAAGATTACGAAGTGATGGTGCCGTTTCAGACGCTGCTCGCCGTTGGTCACGAAGTACATGCCGTTTGCCCGGATAAAAAAGCCGGTGACTACGTTGCGACGGCGATTCATGATTTTGAAGGCCAGCAAACCTACACAGAAAAACCCGGGCATCGTTTTATTCTGACGCATGATTTTGCCAGTATCAATGAGCATGACTACGATGCCTTGTTGATTCCCGGCGGCAGGGCACCGGAATATCTGCGCCTGAATCCACGCGTGATCGAGATTACACGCCATTTTGCACAGCAACAGAAACCTATTGCCGCAGTCTGCCACGGTGCGCAGATTCTGGCTGCGGCGAAGGTGTTGGATGGCGTGCGCTGTTCAGCCTATCCCGCCTGTCAGCCAGAGGTGGAGCTGGCTGGCGGCGTTTATGCGGCAATCCCTGTGACCGATGCAATCACCGACAAAAATTTTGTTACGGCACCAGCCTGGCCTGCGCATCCGGCATGGATTGCGCAATTCCTTGCTTTGCTGGGAACAAAAATCCATTTATAAAAATGGCATTGCCCGTATAATCGTCAGCAGAAAGTTTGCTTGGCGATTTGCGGGGTGCATCATGTGTGAAATTTTTGTCAAAGCCGACCCTGGCTTGTATGAATCTAAAGCGCGCTCGCTGCGCTTACACGGCGTCGTTACTTCGATTCGTCTCGAAAAACTGTTTTGGCTGACCCTGCAGGAAATTGCTGAACGCGATGGCATGAACACGAATCAACTCATTACCAGGCTCTATGATGAGTTGATTGAATATCGCGGGCATATCGATAATTTCAGCTCTTTTCTGCGCGTTTGTTGTCTGCGGTACACATCGCTGATGGTGGAGGGGGATATTTCCACCAATAAAAATCTGCCATTGGCAGGTGTGCGGGAATCGCAGCCAGAGATGGCTCGTTTTTTAATTTGATGCCTGTTTAGCAGCGGCGCAAATTCACCGGGTGCGGTCAGCCCGGTATTTTTTTGGGCGCAAGGCACATACTCCCCCCTTAATATGTGATTTTTGCCGTCATCTCCTTATAAATAAAGGGCTTCTGAATATACTCCCCCCAGTATATTTTTGCGCCATGAGTGCTGCTGATGCCACTTCTTTACTCCTGACGCCGGATTCTGCCATCCGCCATCGTTGGATAGCTCTACCGTATTTCTGTATTGCGAATGATGTTCTTGCACAGTGAGCGAATCACATCGATCTTTGTACCGCGCACAAGATGAAGATGAGCCTGATCCGGCAGTTCAGGATGTTTTTCTGGCATTTTATGCGCTAAGATCAGTGCTTCACCTGCTTAAAGGTTCGCGATGAAATGTATTTTGCTGATTATCGACGTGCAACGCGGTTTGTTTGATCACGAGCCGCGACCATATGAAGCTGATGCGGTCGTTGATCGCATCAATATTCTTGCTGACCGGGCACGCCATGCGGGAACCCCTGTTGTTTTCGTTCAGCATGAGACCGAAGACGACGAACTGGCATTTGGCTCAGATAACTGGCAACTGGAGCAGCGGTTGATTCTGGAAGACGGCGACACCATTTTGCGCAAGACTACACCGGATTCCTTTTTACGCACCGAGCTGAGCAGTCTGCTGGTGCAGTGGGGAGCCGAGTTGATCGTCATTTGTGGTTATGCCAGCGAATTTTGTGTCGATACCACCAGCCGCCGGGCAGCGGCGCTTGGCTACCCTGTGATTATTGCTGCCGATGCGCATACTACCCACGATAAAGCGCATGCGAGTGCTTTGCAGATACGCACACATCACAATGCGACGCTGGGAAATATCAGCAGCTTTGGTCCGGCGATCCGCGCGATAGACAGCCAGCAGATTGTGTTCGGAATTTGAAGTGCTACCGACAAGCAAGGAGCAAGCAAGGAGCAAGCGACGAACAATGACTGTAGGCGTCAATGGACGATGGCTTTGTCAGATGTTGTGACCCAATAAAAATGCCGGGATAAGCCCGGCATTTTTATTGGGCGATAGTGAAACTGCTTATCTCAGCTCGCTGCAACCCGCTTGGCGATGTGAGCCAGAGCTTCCTCTACCTGATCAATCAGAATCAGACACAGATCGCCTTCTTCCAGCCTGTCCATTGCCAGATTAATCGCGATAAACTCGCCATGTATTTCATCAACCCGACTGGTCTTTGAGGCATTTTTCAAACCTTCGCGCAGCAGGGCAACAACTTCGCCATCAGCACGACCGCGCTGACACTGATCCTGATACAACACGACATCATCAAAAGCTTCGCCGAGAATTTCAGTTTGCTGACGAATGTCCTGATCCCGGCGGTCACCGGCACCGCTGATCACAACCGAGCGACGTTTGGCGGGCATGGTTTCGACCGCACGTACCAGCGCCAGAATCGCATCCGGATTGTGACCGTAATCTGCGATCAGGGTAGCACCGCGGTATTGGAATACATTGAAACGACCCGGCGCATTATCCGCTTCATTCGCAAAGGTCTTCAGGCCAGTGCGGATGTGATCCCAGTCGAGATTGACGGCCCATGCCGCGGCAACTGAGGCCATGACGTTTTCAACCTGAAAGCCGATGCTGCCATTGCGGGTGATAGGGATGTCGGCCAGCCGTATGCTGTGGCGGGATTTGCCTTCGGCAGCAATCAGTTCGCCGTTTTCTATATACACGACGCGCTTACCCTGCGCACGGTGCGCTGCCATCACTGGGTGCTGGCTGTCGGCTGCAAAGAAAATCACTGCCGACGGGCAATTCGCTGCCATGCTGGCAACGATAGGATCGGCCGCATTCAGAACGGCATAACCGTTATCCGCCACGTTCTGGACGATGACGCGTTTCAGAACGGCCAGATCTTCCACCGTCGTGATGTAATTCAGACCCAGATGATCGCCGGAGCCGATATTGGTAACGACGGCAACCTGACAGCGATCATAGGCCAGACCTTCACGCAAAACGCCGCCACGGGCAGTTTCAAATACGGCAGCATCGACATCTGGGTGCGACAAAACATTACGCGCGCTGCGAGGGCCGCTGCAGTCACCGCTATCGATCTGGCGATGACCAATATAAACGCCGTCCGTATTGGTCATGCCAGTGCGTAAGCCGCTGGCAGTCATCAGATGGGCGATCAGACGTACTGTGGTGGTTTTTCCATTTGTACCAGTGACGGCAACGATAGGAATGCGGCCATCTTCTCCATCCGCAAACATCGCGCTGATGATTGCTTCACCAACGGCGCGACCTTTCCCGAACGATGGGGAAATGTGCATGCGCAAGCCCGGCGCGGCATTGACTTCGACGATGCCGCCATTTTGCTGTTCTATTGGTTTTAAGACGCTATCTGCCACCAGATCAACGCCGCAAATATCGAGGCCTATCATTTGTGCTGCAGCGACAGCGCGTGCGGCGACTTCCGGATGGACATCATCGGTCACGTCTGTCGCGGCGCCACCAGTAGACAGGTTGGCATTGTTACGCAAGACGACGCGCTGGCCTTTTGGCGGTACAGAGTCTGCTTCCAGGCCTTGTTTTGCCAGACTGGCAAGCGCGATATCGTCAAAACGGATTTTAGTCAGCGAGGTGGAGTGACCACTGCCGCGACGTGGATCTTTATTCACCTGTTCGACCAGTTGACGCACCGATTGTTTGCCATCGCCCACCACTTGTGGCGGGTCTCGACGTGCAGCGGCGACCAGCTTGTTGCCGATGACGAGCAGACGGAAATCGTTACCCGGTAAAAAGCGCTCAACCAGAATGTCGTCGCGGAACTCTGTTGCTGCATGATAGCCTGCAACCAATTGTTCACGTGTGGTAACGTTGACGGTCACGCCTTTACCCTGATTACCATCTTTAGGTTTGACCACAACAGGCAAGCCGATTTCCAGGGCGGCAGCCCATGCATCGTCAGGGCCGTCAACGGAACGGCCAAGCGGCACAGGTACGCCGGCTGCATGTAACAGTTTTTTGGTTAATTCTTTATCTTGTGCGATCGCTTCGGCAATGGCGCTGGTGCCATCCATTTCTGCTGCCTGAATTTTTCGCTGACGTGAGCCCCAGCCAAATGCGACCAGGCTGCCATCGGTCAGACGACGATAGGGGATATTGCGTGCAACGGCTGCGTTGACGATAGAGCCGGTCGACGGTCCGAGGCGCACATCTTCATCGAGTTCGCGTAACTGATCCAGCGCAGCTTGCAGATCAAACGTTGTGTTGTTGAGTGCGGCATTAATCAGCTTTTCAGACAGTTCGAGTGCGAGGCGACCAACGGCTTCTTCGGAATATTCAACAACGACCTGAAAAATTCCCTGTTCCAGGGTTTGCGTCGTGCGGCTGAATGTAACCGGACATCCCGCTTGGGCCTGTAAGCCCAGGGTGGTCAGTTCAAACACATGCGCAATCGAGATCGCATCGTTGTAGCCTGTCGGTTGCAAAATGCTTAGCTCGGGGAATAATGCACGCAAACGGTCTTCAAAACCGACCAGTTCTGCAATTGAACATTCAGCTTCGTTGCAGGCAACGATCGCTTCTACCGACGTATGATGGCTCCAGAGATTCGGGCCACGCAGGGCACGGATGCGTGATACTTCCATAAAACTTAGTCCTGTTGAAAGGGGCAGTTAATCAGGTAGCGTTGACGGATGCGATACATCTTCATCCTTAAAAGCCGGTTGCTACCTGTGATTTTTATTTAAGCAAATTTAGCGAAATTGATTGAGCGATGGATTGTTCAGCATCCCTGTTTCAATACACTGTTTTCGGGCTGGAATCAAAAGTTCTGAGCCCGGCACCGATGAGTTCCGGACTGACATTCAGCGCCCAGGCACCGGCAACTGCGGCCATGATGCTTTCAGGTTGCGCTGCTTTGGTCGGCTTCAGCGATGACAGCGGTAGCAGGGCGGTTTCTTCAGCGCCACTTGCCAGAACAATATTATTGTCGCGTATGAAAACGACACGTTCACCCGCTGCACGATGTACTTTGAGCGTGTCCAGATGTTCATCGAGTGCATAGAAAATAACTTTGCCATCACATAACTCGGCCAGATCTGCTACCTCAGGTATTGCGGCATTCAGAACAGCAGTACCGGTGCGCAGCACGACATCAACCTGCGTACGCATAATTTTGCGCATCTGCTCAGCATCGTTGATATAAAACTCACTGAGGTCTTCGTGACCATCAAAATCGGTGACGATTCCGACGCTGCACTTGTCGTAAGCGAGCCCATCCGTCAGTAGCGCACGGGCATTGGTTTCGAACACCGCTGCTTCAACTGAACGGTTAATCAGCAAACGTTGACCCGCTTCCCAATTCGCACAATTGCCGTCGGTCACCAGACGTTTGTTCAGGTATAAACCCTGACGGCTGGCGACACCAGTTTCCTTGCCTGCGATGTTCAGTAAGCCGCCTATCAGTCTCGAAATCAGATCGGTATTGCGTGTGCCAGCGACGCCGACAATTTGTATGCGACCGGTTTCTTCTTCCGCAAACAGATGATCGACAATCGCCTTGCCTACATCACGTCCTTCACCGTTTGCCGGTTTGATGTGTGCCAGCAAACCAGGGCTGGCATTGACTTCAATGATGGCACCACGTTGTTCTGTCAGAGGGCGGCTGATATCTTCGGTGACCAGATCAACACCAGCGATGTCCAGCCCAACGATGCGTGCCGCGAGTGTGGCTGCATAAGTAACATCGGGATGAATAATGTCAGTCACATCCAGTGCGACATTACCGTTGAGCTGAATTAATACTTTCTGATTTTCCTGTGGTACGGAATCGGCATCCATGCCCTGGCGTTTAAGTTCGAGTATCACTTCCGCAGCAACGGCGGGTTGAATGATATTCAGAGGGAATTCTTCGGTTGTTCCGCGGCGTGGATCAGTATTGATCTGGGTATCCACCAGTTGCTGAACGGTGGATTTTCCGTCACCTCTGATCCAGAGCGATTCGCCCTTGCCAGCGGCAACGACTTTATTCCCCACGACTAAGACACGATGTTCGTCGCCAGCGATGAAACGCTCAACAATCACGCTTTTACTGTCGCCCTTACGTGCAGCGAGATGATAGGCCGCTTCCACGTCCGCTTGCGTCATCAGATTTAACGACACACCGCGACCGTGATTGCCGTCATACGGTTTTACAACGACCGGCAGACCGATATCCTGCGCTTCTTCCCATGCTTCTTCAGCACTGCGGACGATGCATCCTTCAGGAACGGGGACGCCGCAGGCTTTCAGTAATGTTTTCGTCAGATCTTTATCTGAGGCGATGCTTTCAGCAATGGCGCTGGTACGGTCAGTTTCTGCCGTCCAGATGCGGCGTTGTGCTGCGCCGTGACCGAGTTGTACCAGATTGCCATCGGTGAGGCGTAGCGAAGGAATGCCGCGATTCGTTGCTGCATCGACGATGCTGGCCGTGCTTGGGCCGAGACAGCGTGCGTCAACCATGTCACGCAAAATACCCAACTGTGTTTCGAGATCAAATGGCTGATCCTCAATGGCGGCCATCAGTAAATCACGAGCGATTGTCAGTGCCGTGCGGCCGACTTGTTCTTCGCGGGTACGGAATGCCATTTTGTAGACGCCGGTAACACCTGTTGAACGGGTTTGTCCGAAGCCGGTACGCATTCCTGCGAGATTTTGCAATTCCAGTACGACATGCTCAAGGATGTGACCAGACCAGGTACCTTCACGCAGACGCTCCAGAAACCCCCCTCGCTCACCGACACCACAGCGATGCTCAATTAAACCGGGGAGCCATGTTATTAAACGCTCGTACAAACCCGGCAACATATTCGATGGTGTGTCTTCGAGTGCTCCGATATCAAGCCAGGTTTCGATGACTGGCCGGTAAGTCCAGATATTCGGTCCGCGCAAATGATTTACACGGAGAATGCTGATGTCTTTCTTCTTTGTCGTCATGTAAGTAATTTCTTATAGATCGGGAACAATAGACCTGATCTTGTCAAATTTAGAGCATTTTCTCTTATTAGGAAAAATTTTTGCTGAGTTTAAACAAATGCGCCTGCTGAAATTTGCCGGTATTCATTTATTCATTACAAAGCAGAATAGAAAGACGGTCTTACTGATATACTTGCGCTTTAGCGCAAACAGCATTAATCCTCTAGATCAGTTTCATCTGATTATTCTTCTTTCGATAGAATACCGTAAATTGCTGCTTCCGTGATACGGCTCGCGCCTCTAACGGATTCAAGTAATCGATTTTTTCAAAAATTCAGTCCTTGTTTTATCTTACAGGACACGCTCTTGAGCCGGAGTTTGCTTCACAATGACCACAACAAAAATCAGTTCCGAGCAGTCAGTTTTGTCGATTTCCCCGCAATGGCAAAATGAGCTGAGCAAGCAAATGACTGAAAGTGAAAACGTTTTAAGTGCTTTTGAGGTTGACCTCGACAATAAGCTGCACTTTGTGAAAGGTCTGATTGTCGTTACCGATAAAGGTATTCGTACACTTCCGGCCGGTGGGGATACCTGGCAAAGCTGGGATTACAGGCCCGGTCTTTCTCTCACGCATCATGATCACGCCGGAGTAGGGCATTTACAACTGACGGATGGGCAAGGTTTGCTGGCAAGCTGGCGCTTTACGCTGGGACAGAATCTGCATGCGATCCGGCTGTTAGATCATTTCAATGAACAATTGCAAAGCGTTCTGACTGGTCAGCCTGTGATCCGGGCGGAACAAAACATTTGCCCGAGCTGTAAGGCGGTGTTGGAGCCGGATCAGGAAGAGTGCCCAGTCTGTACGAAGGTGGTCTATACCCCTCCTTCAACCTGGACCTTGTTGCGTCTCTGGCGTTTCGCCCATCCTTATCGTGTGCAGTTGTTCATCGGTTTCGCTTTGATGCTGCTGGGAACGGCGGCGCACATGATTCCGCGTTACCTGACCAAACCGCTCACGGATGAAGTACTGATTCCGTTTCAGCACAAAGAATTTGTCGATCCTCAACTGGTGTATCTGTATATCGGCGGGCTGCTGGGATCGGCAGTCATTGCCTGGTTGTTGAGTTGGGGCAAGACTTACATACTTGCGCTGGTGTCCGAGCGCATCGGCGCTGATCTGAGGACGGCGACTTATGAGCATTTGTTGAAATTGTCACTCGAATATTTCGGTGGCAAACGCACCGGCGACCTGATGTCACGTATTGGTAGCGAGAGTGATCGTATCTGTGTATATCTGTCGCTGCATTTACTCGATTTCGCAACTGATGTGCTGATGTTTGTGATGACTGCGGTCGCGCTGTTACAGATTAATACCAAGCTGGCGCTGGTGACTTTGTTACCGCTGCCATTTATCGCCTGGATGATCCATCTGGTGCGGGATAAATTGCGTACCGGCTTCGAGAAGATAGACCGGGTCTGGGGCGAAGTGACCAATGTGCTGGCCGATACTATCCCCGGTATCCGTGTCGTGAAAGCTTTTGCACAAGAGCAGCGTGAAGCTGGTCGTTTCCGCGAGGCGAATAAACATAATCTGGCGGTGAATGACCGTCTGAATAAAGTCTGGTCACTGTTTTCGCCGACGGTTTCTTTCCTGACCGATCTGGGTATTCTGGTGGTCTGGGCTTTCGGGATCTGGCAGGTCGCGCATGAAGAAATCACGGTTGGTGCGCTGGTCGCAGCGGTGGCTTTCATCAGTAACTTCTATGGGCGTATTGATTCCATGAGCCGCATTGTATCGGTGACTCAGAAATCAGCGTCGGCAGCGAAGCGTATTTTTGACATCCTGGACCATGTTTCCAGTGTGCCGGATCCGCAGCAACCGGTCAAAGTGAAGGAAATCAAGGGGGAGATTGAGTTAAGAGAAGTCGGTTTCCGCTATGGTAACCGCGCCGTCAATCGCGGCATCAGTTTAACGATTAAGCCCGGCGAAATGATAGGGCTGGTTGGTCATAGTGGCTCTGGTAAGAGCACGCTGGTGAATCTGATTTGCCGGTTTTACGATGTTTCCGAAGGCGCAATTTTGCTCGATGGCGTCGATATCCGGTCTTTTGCAGTATCGGATTATCGTCGCAATATCGGCCTTGTGTTGCAAGAACCTTTCTTGTTCTTCGGCACGATTGCAGAGAATATCGCTTACGGCAAACCTCATGCGACGAGAGATGAGATTATCGCTGCCGCAAGAGCTGCTCATGCGCATGAATTCATATTACGCTTGCCACAAGGATACGACTCCATGGTCGGTGAACGTGGCCAGGGCTTATCTGGCGGTGAACGGCAACGGATATCGATCGCGCGTGCGCTGCTGATTGATCCACGTATTCTGATTATGGATGAAGCGACATCGTCCGTTGATTCGCAAACAGAAAAAGAAATACAAAAAGCGCTTGATAACCTGGTGCAGGGGCGTACCACCATCGCGATTGCCCATCGTTTGTCCACTCTGCATAAAGCCGACCGGCTGGTTGTGCTGGATCGCGGACAGGTCGTTGAAGTCGGCAGTCATGATGAATTAATGGCGAAGCAGGGGGCTTACTACGATTTGTATCAGGCGCAGGCCAGAAACGCAGAATTGGTTGAGGAAGAATAATCAGCATGGTTACGAGTAAATTCGAGTTACAACGCAACGCTTTTGGAAAACTCATCCTGACCAGCAGCGATGGTGAGGTATTTGAAGATGTCAGTCCAGTGCGGGCGTTTCCGATTCAGTCACCATTGATGAGCATTTCTATGGTTATGGGGGATGGGCGCGAGGTCGCGTGGATAGACCAGTTATCCGATTTGTCCGATAGTACCAGAGCGCTGGTTTTGGCGGAGCTTGAAGGGCGTGAGTTTATGCCTGAAATTCAAAAGATTCTGGATGTCTCAAGTTTTGCCTTACCGTGTACGTGGACGGTTCGTACTGACCGCGGTGATACTGCATTTGTGTTGAAAGGCGATGAAGATATTCGCCGTATCGGTAGTACGTCGTTGTTAATTACGGATAATCATGGCATCCAGTTTTTAATTCGCGATATGTTCGGTGTTGATAAACTCAGCCGGAAAATTCTGGATCGCTTTTTGTAATCAGCAAGTCAATACGTAGTTATTCCAAAGCGGGGAAACGATAAGCATATAAATTTGTTTCTCGTTCTTCCCCCGGAAGTACCAGTACTTCTTCTAAAACAAATCCCACTTTTTTGAGCAAACTATTTGATTTGACATTGTTTGGCGATGTAATAGCAGCCAGTTTTGTTAAGCCTAAATCTTGCTCAGCGTGTCTCATCGTCGCTCGTGCCGCTTCTATGGCATAGCCTTGTCCGCTATAGCGGGGTAAAAATGCGTAGCCGATATCAACATCTTTCAGCGTCTCGCGTTTGATCAGGCCGCAGATGCCTATTGCGACATGTGAATCTTTAAGTGCCACTACATAAAAACTAAAACCGCATCTGGATTGGCTTTCCAGAGGTTTCGCCAATATCCAGTCTCTGGCCTGATCGAGGTTGCGTATGCCGCGGTCGCCAATATTTTTGATCCAGCTCGGATCGTTGAGCAATTCCAGCACGAAGGCGGCATCGCTTGTCTCAAATAGTCTGATGACCAGCCTGTCAGTTGAAGTGATGTTCATAAAATAAGTGGAGTAAGTAATTTTGAGGGGGAATAGCTATTTTAACGACGCTGAGTCTTAACATTCTTTGACAATACGAACAACAGTTTCTTCTGGAAAATTCTAATCGTTTCAATACTTGAAGAGTAATATTAATCACGCTATGTGGCGGATTTATCTGATCCGTTTGCTATCCGAAATATTGTTGCTTGTTTGATCTTGAATGGAGTACGTCAGATGAAGTCGCTTAAAACCAGACTTATTGTCGTCATTGCCTTGCTTGTGACGCTGTGTACTGCGGTGCTGACCATCGGCAGCTACCTCAGGATGAAGGCGCAAATCGAGAACGATCTGAGTAATGAAATTCGTAGCGTCGCCTCTAGCTACAACGGTGTTCTGAGTAACTGGATTCAGGTCAACACCTCGATGGTCGATAGTTTATCTAAAGGCCTGGCGGAAGGTAACGACTTGCAGGCCAGTTTAAAAATGGTCAGCCGTGGCGGTAATTTTTTAAGCGTATATCTCGGGCAGCCCGATAAGACATTTACGAATTTTCCTGCGAATCCCCCTCCGGCTGGCTACGATCCAACAGTGCGCCCATGGTACAAAGCGGCGATGGAGGCAAAAAAACCGATTGTCACATCTGCTTATATGGGAGTTAATCCTCCGGGTTTAATGATTTCATTTGCTGCACCTGTGAATGGTGGCGAGGCTGGCGTCGTTGCAGCAGACGTTTTCCTGACAAAAATTGTTGAGCAGATTTTGACCATTAAACTGGCGGGCGATGGCTATGCGTTTTTACTGGACAAATCGGGACAGGTTCTGGCACACGCTGACCAGACAAAAGTATTAAAACCAGCGAAAGATATTGCCGCCGAACTGAATCTGGATAATTTGAGCAGCCTGTCGAAGAGAACTGACCCAACGCAGGTCGAGATTGCCGGTAAAACGAACTTTTTGTTCTTGCAGCCTATCAGTGGTTCCGATATGTACCTCGCGCTGGTAGTGGATAAGAACAAAGCTCTCGCTTCATTAGATCAGTTGCTGATGATTGCCGCGGGGGTTCTTGCCGTGTTGTTAGGCGTAATGGTGCCACTATCCGCATGGTTGGTTGGTCGCATGATGGCCGGTTTGCAGCGCGTGCGTGATGCGATGTCGGATATTGCTGCCGGCGGCGGTGACCTGAGTCGCAAAATTGAGGTCGAAGGGGAAGATGAAGTAGCGCAAACGGCAGACGCTTTTAACCGCTTTCTTGAGCAATTACGCGTCATGGTGGTTGACGTCCGTAAGGCGACCGAATCCATTACTGTCGGCGCGACTGAAATAGCGACTGGTAACATGGATTTATCCGGGCGTACTGAGCAACAGGCATCTTCACTCGAAGAAACTTCAGCAAGCATGGAGGAATTAACCGCCGCAGTCAAAAATAACGCCGACAATGCGCGGGAAGCGAACCGGATGGCGGTGAATGCGTCCGATGTTGCTACGCAAGGGGGCGAAGTTGTCAGCCGTGTCGTCACTACCATGCAGGGAATCTCCGAGAGCTCCCGCAAGATTGTCGATATTATCAGCGTGATTGAAGGGATTGCGTTCCAAACGAATATTCTGGCACTGAATGCAGCTGTGGAAGCCGCTCGTGCGGGAGAACAGGGGCGTGGATTTGCCGTAGTCGCCAGCGAAGTCCGTACGCTTGCCCAACGTAGCGCAGCAGCAGCGCAGGAAATAAAAAGCCTGATTGACGATTCGGTCAGTAAAGTTACCGAGGGCTCAGAACTGGTTGATAAAGCAGGTGAATCGATGATCAGGATAGTCTCTGCTGTTGATCAGGTTGCGGCGATTATCTCTGAAATTACGTCTGCATCTGCCGAGCAAAGCGATGGCATTCAGCAAGTCAATCTGGCTCTGGCAAATATGGATGAAGCGACGCAACAAAATGCGGCACTGGTTGAACAGGCTGCAGCGGCAGCCGGATCTCTTGAGGAGCAGGCAAATTTGTTGAAAACGGCGATGTCCGCGTTTCGTATGGAGCAGAGCCACGCTGCCGTGCGCCCTGCATTGGTGACTAAGGGGGCTGCATATTCCCGTACCCCAAAGCTGGATTATGACGAATAAACCGCTCTTAACTAATCTTAATTAACTAAGGGTGGCAACCACTGGCGCATGATCGGATGGTTGCTCCCATTTACGCGGAATTCTGTCGATAGCACATGCAGTACAACGCAGAGCCAGCGGTTTTGACAACAAAATATGGTCGATGCGCAGACCTTTGTTCAGTCTGAATCCCAGCGCGCGATAGTCCCACCAGCTGTATGATTTTTCCGGCTGATCAAATTGTCTGAAACTATCCGTTAGCCCTAAGTCCAGCAACGCTTGTAGTGCTGCACGTTCTTCTGGCGAGACTAGGTTCATGCCTTCCCATGCTGCCGGATCATGCACGTCACGATCTTCCGGGGCAATATTGTAATCACCGAGCAAAGCGAGTTCAGGATAACGCTGTAATTCTTCGCCCACCCAGTTTTTCAGTGAAGCCAGCCACTGCAGTTTGTACTGAAATTTATCCGAATCCAGCGCCTGACCATTCGGCACATAGGCGCAGATAATTCGCATGCCCTGTATCGTTGCTGCAATGATTCTTTGCTGCTCATCCTCAAACTGAGGATTGTTTTTCTGTACATCCGACATAGGATGTCTGGATAAAATTGCCACGCCGTTATACGTCTTTTGGCCGGTGTAGGCGACGTGATAACCAGCAGCCTCAATTTCTGCCTGCGGAAACTTGTCGTCTGTCAGTTTGGTTTCCTGTATGCACAACACATCCACAGGATTGGTTTCCAGCCACAGCAAGACCTGAGGTAATCTGACTTTCAGGGAATTCACATTCCAGGTAGTTAGTTTCATGGCACTTTGTATAAATAAAAAAGAAAGCCGCACTCTGGATTGTACTCAGAGCGCGGCCTGTCCGTGTTTCAAGCGGAACGCAAACAGTGAGTGATTATCTCATCAGGCTGCGCGGTTGATCAGGAATGTCGTGAGCAAAGGTACCGGACGTCCGGTTGAGCCTTTTGCTGCGCCGGATTTCCATGCGGTACCTGCGATATCCAGATGCGCCCAGGTGTATTTGCGGGTGAAGCGCTCAAGGAAGCAGGCTGCTGTAATGCTGCCGCCAGCCGGGCCACCGATATTGGCCATATCGGCAAAATTCGATTTCAATTGCTCGTTATACGCTTCCTCAATCGGCATGCGCCATGCGGTATCTCCGGTTTGCTTACCGGCTACCAGCAATTCAGCCGCCAGCTTGTCATGCGCCTCATCGTGACGTGTGAATAAGCCGGAATTATGGTGACCGAGTGCTGTAACGCAGGCACCAGTCAGTGTGGCGACGTCAATTACCGCCGCTGGTTTGAAACGCTCTGCATAAGTCAGCGCATCACATAATATCAGGCGACCTTCGGCATCCGTATTCAGGATTTCAATCGTCTGACCAGACATGGACGTGACGATATCACCAGGACGGGTGGCACTACCGGAAGGCATGTTTTCGCACGTAGGAATAATCGCGATCACATTCAGTTTCAGGTTCATCTCACCGATAGCGCGCATCGTGCCGAGTACGGACGCAGAACCGCCCATATCGTATTTCATTTCATCCATGCCGGCGCCGGGTTTCAGGGAAATACCGCCAGAATCAAATGTGATGCCTTTACCTACCAGTACAACCGGTGCGTCTTTGACTTTGCCGCCATTGTGTTTCAGTACGATAAATTTAGGTGGCTCGACTGTGCCGTTGGTGACCGACAGGAAGCTACCCATTTTGAGCGCCTGAATCTGTTTGCGATCCAGGATTTCTGCGACCATTTTATAATCGGTCGCAATTTTTCTGGCTGTAGTCGCCAGATAGGTCGGTGTGCAGATGTTCGGTGGAAGATTGCCCAGTTCTTTGGTCAGATCCATGCCGTTTGCCATTGCTTCGCTTTGTGATAATGCAGTTTTGGCTGTTGCAGCTTGTGTGGCATTGACTGCAATCGCGATTTTTTTGACGCCAGTAGTCGCCGTGTCTTTTTTGCTTTTCAATCCATCAGTACGGAAAGTGCTTTCGCGGAAAGCCAGAACGGTTGTGCGCACAGACCATGAAATATCACGATCTTTTACTTCCGGCAGCGCAATAACGACATCATTTGCACCAAGGTTTGCTAAACTGCGAGCCGCAGCTTGCACTGCTTGCTGAAACGCTTTTTCTGAAACAGTATCAGCAGCGTCACCGAGACCAACAAGTAACACCCGTTCCGCTGCCGTTTCTGCAACGTTGCGGAGCAATAATGAGGAACCCGGTTTGCCGCTGATATCACCGGATTTCAATGCTGAGGCGATGACGCCTTGCTTGTCCAGATTTGCAGCTGCGGCAGACAGTTTTTTATTTTCGAATACGCCGACGACGATACAGGCAGTCTTCACCGCCTTGTAGGCAGTTGAGGCACTTTTTGCGTCGATTGTTTTTATGCTAAAGTCCACTTATTACTCCTCTTGGTAAGTCTCGTAAAACAGGCATTATAATCCCTCCCATGATTTTTCAACGCTCGCTCAGACGCGAATTACTCAGTGCCGCAGGCGCCGTCTTTGCAACACTCTTCGTCATCACGATTACGGTGATGCTCATCAAAATACTCGGACAAGCAGCCGGTGGAAAAGTTGCATCTGGTGATGTACTCGCCCTGATCGCCTTCACGTCGCTGATGAATATGCCAATTCTGTTGATCCTGACTGGGTTTATCTCGGTGCTGTTGGTCGTGACAAGGGCATATCAGGATTCTGAAATGGTGGTCTGGTTTGCCTCAGGACTGAGTTTGCGCCAATGGATAGGTCCAGTCTTACGTTTTGGTATGCCTTGGATAGTATTGACAGGCTTGCTTAGTTTTATCGTGACACCATGGGCGAACCAGCAAAGTGTGGAATTTCGCGAGCGATACGACAAACGCTCGGACATTGCCAAAGTCTCGCCCGGTAAGTTTCAGGAATCATCGTCTTCGGATCGTGTGTTTTTCGTCGAAGAAGTCGCCGGTGATCTGAGTAAGGTGCAAAATATTTTTATCAATACCGTCCGCGATGGAAAATCGAGTGTGGTTGTCGCCAAAGAAGGCATGATAGAGATCGATAAATATGGCGATAAATTTCTGGTGATGAGTCAGGGACGCCGTTACGATGGTTTGCCTACAGCGCCTGATTTTCAGATGATGCAGTTCGAAAAATATGGCGTCCTTGTTTCCAGTCAGAACGGCACTATTGTCGGTGATCAGTCTGCGAAATCGATGCTGCTGACTATCTTGCTCGACAAGCCGGATGCGAATAAAAAAGCAGAATTTTTATGGCGTATTTCATTGCCGCTGATGTGTATGGCCTTGATGTTATTAGCGATTCCTCTGGGGTATGTGAATCCTCGCGTGGGGCGCTCAGCAAATTTAATTGTTGCCTTGTTGGTGGTGATTATCTATCTGAACGTGGTCAATATTTTTCAGGCGATGGTGTCGCAGGGGCGTATAGAATTTTCTGTTGCTTGGTGGCCCGTGCATCTGATTGCGATCATGATGACATTTGTGTTGTTCTTCTGGCGTATCGAAGTCAATCATCGCTGGCATCCTCTGGTGTTGTGGTCCAGAGGTAAAGCTTGTTTACGTAGCAAAGAGAAAGAAAGCGTCGCATGAGAATCTTGCAAAAATATTTCTCGGTAGAGATCGTGCGTGCCGTGCTGTTTGTGATGGTTGCTTTGCTTGCCTTGTTTTCCTTTTTTGATCTGATGAGCGAATTGCCCTCAGTGAATAAAGGTGGATATCGTTTGCAACATGCACTTTTGTATGTGACTCTTGGTATGCCCGGGTACATCTATGAATTTATGCCGATTGCAGTTTTGATCGGAACGATTTATGTACTGGCGCAGTTTGCATCGAATTCTGAATTCACCATCATGCGTGCAGCGAGTATGTCAACGGTGATGGCAGGAACGATATTAATCAAAATTGGCCTGGTGTTCGTTGCGCTGACCTTTCTGTTTGGCGAGGTGATCGCACCTTATTCGACCAAATTGGCTGAGCGCATCAAACTGACGGCCATCGGTGCTTCGGAAACGCAGCAATTCAGAACTGGCCTGTGGACCAAGGATCTGATTCGTGAAAATGGTCTGAGCGGCGAAGTGATCGGCTCGCGCTTTCTGAATGTCCGAGAAATTCTGCCTAATCGCCAATTGAAAGACGTGAAGATGTTTGAGTTTGATAAAAACTTTCATCTTGCCCGCGAAGTTACTGCTAAAAGTGCGGAGTATCAGGGCAAGAACGTCTGGCGTTTGTCTGACGTGATCGAGACTTCATTTCCCAGAACTTTATCTGCCGAAGATATTGCCAACGTTAAGAGTCAGGCATTAAGTAGTCGCGACGTTGTTTCTGAGGTGACACCTGACATACTTTCTGTCTTGTTTGCCGATCCTGATCGTATGTCGGCGGTCGATCTGGCTGCATATACGCAGCACTTGAACGACAATAAGCAAGATAGTGAACGCTACGAAATTGCGTTCTGGAAGAAAGTGACCTATCCGTTTGCAACACTGGTGATGATGGCCTTAGCGCTGCCATTTGCGTATCTGCATGTGCGCAGTGGTGGTATCAGCCTGAAGATTTTCAGTGGGATCATGATAGGCATGGTGTTTTACCTGATTAACAGCTTATTTTCACATATCGGTTTATTGAATACCTGGCCTGCGGCCGTGACTGCACTGGTGCCGAGTATTTTATTTTTAGGGTTAGCGCTGGCAGGCTTGCGCTATGTTGAAAGAAACTGATGAGCAAAACGTCGGCATTGATACTATTCGCGCATGGCGCCCGTGATCCACGCTGGGCTGGTCCGTTTCAGCGCTTACAAAAAATGACCCAGGAAGCCTCTCCGGATATCAGTGTGGAGCTGGCATTTTTAGAATTCATGTCACCAGCTTTACCTGAACTTGTGCGCCGCCTCACACAAGAAGGGATCCGCAATATCACGGTCACACCGATTTTTCTGGGGCAGGGCGGTCACGTCTTACGCGATTTACCTGTATTGCTGGATCAGTTACGCGACGAATATCCTGCACTTGAGTTGACTTTAGCAACGGCGGTCGGCGAGGATGAAACCGTGCTGAATGCGATCCGCGATTATTGTCTCAGGCAGATATAAACAAGATCGCCAGCGTTGCCGGCATATTGCTGTTAGTGACTTTATTGCAGATGTTTGCGGGGGCGCATGGCTTCTCCCATCATGACCAGCACAGGGCCACTGCAGGTCGGCAATCCAAGGGCTAACTCACCAAGGTTTAGTGACAGTTGACGCTCATTTTCCCGGCTGCAGTTTTCAACGATGACGACAGGTAAACTGGCTGGGAAATTTGCATCCAGCATACGTTGTGCAGTCAGCATCGCCTCTCGCCCCCCCATATACTGAACCAAGGTGTCGCATTCCGGAATGCGAGTGTCTGCCGTTTCTCCCGGCGCCGTGCTTGAGGTGAATAAGGCGACACTGCGTGCAACTCCACGTTTGGTCAGCGGTTGCCGGACGCTGGCTGCAGCTGCTAACGCTGTTGTAATGCCTGGAACAATGTCGTATGAAATCCCTGCTGATTCTAATGCTGTCAGCTCTTCATCCGCACGTCCAAACAGCATAGGATCGCCGCCTTTTAGCCTTACAACCAGCGCGTATTTACCGGCACACTCAACCAGTTGCTGGTTGATATGTTCCTGTGCTGCTGAACGCTGACCACTGCGTTTGCCGACGGGGATTTTGACCGCTTGCTGGCATAGTTCCAGCATTTCACTGGTGACTAAAGCGTCATACAGCACGACATCTGCGCTTGCCAGCAGGCGGGCACCGCGAACCGTAATCAGGTCTGCGGCACCCGGTCCCGCGCCAATCAGATAGACCTTGCCGTATGACGCCGCCATCAAGTTAAGCTTCCAGACGAATCATGCCAGCGGCGACCGTCTGGTGCGTTACCTCATCAATCAGAATGAAGGCTCCGGTCGAACGTAAATCATCATAGGCGTCTGCTGCCAACGCTTGCTGAACATTGATGGAGACTGTCGCAATATCGTTCAGTTTCAGACTGTCAGTCGGGTGACGTTGCTGAGTATTGATGTCGAGCAGCGTATCGACTGCAGTCACTCTGGCAGAAACTTGCCGGGTTGTATGTTTGAGCCAGTATTTGCGACGAACATCCAGTGCATCTTCTGACAGCCAGCATAAATCTGCTTTAACTGTTTTTAACAGCGTCGCCGGGCGATCCGCACCGGCCAACATGTCGCCGCGGGAAATATCCAGATATTCATTCAACAGTATCGTCACAGACTGGCCCACAACTGCGGTATCCAGTGAGCCATCCAGCGTCAGTATGTCTTTGACCGTGCCAGTCTGGCCGCCAGGCTGAACGATCAGTGTGTCGCCTTTGCTGACTTTACCTGCTTCTATGCGCCCCATATAACCGCGGAAGTCGTTTGCTTCATGGCCGTTGTGACGTGCTACCAGTTGCACTGGAAAGCGGAACGGTTCATCGTGGCTGGCATCGTAGACGCTGAGTGATTCCAGCAGGTCAATCAGTGTTGGCCCCTGATACCAGGGCATTTTATCGGTCGCGGTTACTACGTTATCACCTGCCAGTGCGGACAAAGGCACGGCATGAATATCGGTCAGACCTAACTGTGTTGCGAATTTCTTGTATTCGGCGACGATGCGGTCATAGACGCTCTGATCGTAGTTGACCAGATCCATTTTATTGACCGCAACGATCACATGTTCAATCTTGAGTAAATGGGCGATCGTTGAATGGCGTTTGGTTTGCACCAGCAGATCAACGCTGCCATCCGCATTCAGCTTCACTTTCGAGACATCGACCAGAATAATGACGGCATCTGCCGTCGATGCACCTGTCACCATGTTACGAGTGTATTGCTCGTGACCCGGTGTGTCAGCGATGATGAATTTACGTTTAGGGGTTGCGAAATAACGGTAGGCGACATCAATCGTAATGCCTTGTTCACGTTCCGCTTCCAGTCCGTCCGTCAGCAAAGAAAGGTCTATCGTATCTCCCACGGTGCGCTTATGTTTGGCGCGTGAAATCGCATCGAGCTGATCCGCAAAAATACCTTTGCTGTCAAACAGCAGGCGACCAATTAAAGTACTTTTACCATCATCCACCGATCCTGCCGTGATGAAACGTAACAAGCCACGTTCTTTGTTGACATTGGCGTTTATTTGTTCAACGGCACTCATTAGAAATATCCTTCTTTTTTACGTTTTTCCATCGATGCTTCTGATGTCTGGTCATCCATGCGGGTTGCGCCGCGTTCGGTAATTTGTGTGATCGCTGTTTCAGCAATAATCGCTTCGACTGTCGCGGCATCAGAAGAGACCGGGCAGGTGCAGGAGATATCGCCGACAGTACGGAAACGTACGATCTGCGTTTCTACAGTTTCGCCTTCACGCGGCGGCGTCAGATCGGTCAGCGGCACCAGCAAGCCGTTACGCGGAATGACCTGGCGTTCGTGGGCGAAATAAATTTGCGGCAGTTCGAGTTTTTCACGCGCGATGTATTGCCAGACGTCGAGCTCGGTCCAGTTTGAAATCGGGAAGACGCGCATGTTTTCACCCGGATGTACGCGGGTGTTATACAAATCCCATAATTCAGGGCGTTGCGCTTTCGGGTTCCATTGACCGAACTCATCACGGAAAGAAAAAATACGTTCTTTCGCACGTGCTTTTTCTTCATCGCGGCGGGCACCACCAATGCAGGCGTCGAATTTGTGTTCAGCGATCGTTTCCAGCAGCGTGACCGCCTGGGCCGCATTACGTGAGTCGGTCGCCGGATTACGCAAACGCACGGTGCCACGCTTGATGGAGTCCTCGACAGAACCAACGATCAGTCGCTCACCGAGTTCCGCAACGCGCTTGTCGCGAAAAGCGATCACTTCTGGAAAATTATGACCCGTGTCGATATGCACGAGAGGAAACGGAAATTTACCCGGGCGGAATGCTTTTTCCGCCAGACGCAGTAATACGATGGAGTCTTTGCCACCGGAAAATAAGAGGGCAGGGTTACTGCACTCAGCAGCGACTTCGCGCATGATGTGGATGGCTTCAGACTCCAGCCAGTCCAGATGGCGATTACTCGCAGCATCAATAAAATGGTTTTCGACGACAGTATTCATGATCACTTCTCGTTTCTTTGTAAACTCAGGGTCTGCAATTTCAGTCCGCTTGCTTAATTTGTTTAGTTTGCCTGTTTTATGCGGATTAGTTTGCCATCAACGATATGCAAACCACATTCTTTTGACTCAGGATTTTCCCACCACCAGCGACCGGCGCGTACATCTTCACCTGGCTGTATCGCCCGTGTGCAAGGCTCACAGCCTATCGAAGGATAGCCTTTGTCATGCAAAGGATTGTACGGCACCTGATTGCTGCGGATATAGTGCCAGACATCTTCCTCAGACCAGTCTGCGAGCGGATTGAATTTCTGCATAGCGTGGGCAATATCATCTTCCTGTACCGCCAGTTCGGTACGGGTCGCTGCTTGCGCACGGCGTTGTCCGGTCACCCAGGCTTTGTTTCCTGCAAGCGCACGATTCAGCGGTTCGACTTTACGAATACGGCAGCATTCTTTACGCATTTCCACGCTGTCATAAAATGCATTCAAGCCGTGTTGCTGGACATAAGCGTCAACGGCTGCGGCCTCCGGCTTGAATAGCGTGATCGCAGTACCGTAAGTATTTTTAACTGCATCCTGCATCCCCAATGTTTCTGCGTGAAGGCGACCGGTTTCCAGAGAAAATATACCGATGTTCAGTTGATTGCGCAAAATGAGATCGGTCAGCACCATGTCTTCTGCTGCCAGACTCGATGCGAAAACTGCCGGCGTAAATTCAGCTGCAATTTCTTCCAGCGTTGCTTTGGTTGCGGCCAGACGTGCCTCAAAATCACTCATTTGGCAACTCCGGTACGTTCAGCACGACGGAACAAGGGATTTTTCTCATCCCATGAAGTCTGATATTTTTCAGAGAAGTCGGTCAGACCTTTAATCGCGTCATGGATATTTTTGTCGGCACGTACGGCAAAGGCATTGATGCCTACGCGCTGCATGTAGAACAACTGGTCACGCAGGACATCGCCGATCGCGCGCAATTCACCGTTAAAGCCAAAGCGTGAACGCAGGTTATAAGCGATGGAATAACCGCGCCCGTCAGAGAATTTAGGGAAATCCACCGCGAGCAGGCTGAAGCGAGCAATGTCGCCCTCTAAATCTTTTGCCTGTTCGTCGCTGGAAAACCAAACCCCAATATCTGCGCGCTTTTCGAGCACGTTTCGTTGTAACAGCCAGACTTTGAGCGGTACTATGACTTTGCCTGCAGGTACATCGACTGCATCCGGTGTTTCATTTTCTGCCAGCCGTAATACTGCCCAGTCATCCTGAACGATGGCTTTGTCTTTGATAATTTCTTGCATCATCTACTTTCGTCTATCGCAGTTTAATAAGCCACCGGCGTACCAGCGTCTTCACCATAGTGTTCGGTTGTTTTGATCGGTGTCGCATACACAAAGTCTTTGAATGGCGTGATGCCCAGGCGTTGTGCAGTGTCTATGAATCGCTCGTTATCAACGCGGTCACGGATATAGACCTGAATGATGCGATCGATCACTTCTGGCATTTGCCCTGCAGAGAACGATGGCCCGATGATTTTACCGATTGCTGCATTATTGCCCTGGGCACCACCGATGGATACCTGATACCACTCGCTGCCATCTTTATCGACGCCGAGGATACCAATATTGCCGACATGATGATGACCGCAGGCGTTGATGCAACCGGACATATTTAATTCAAGGTCACCGATATCATGCAGATAATCAAGGTCATTGAAACGATCCGTGATATCGAGTGCGATAGGAATTGATTTCGCATTTGCCAGCGCGCAGAAATCGCCGCCCGGGCAGCAGATCATATCGGTCAGCAGACCAATATTCGGTGTGGCCAGACCATGCGCTTTCGCCTCTTGCCACAAATCGAACAGCTCTGATTGCTGCACGTCGGCCAGCACCAGATTTTGCTCATGTGTGACGCGCAGTTCGCCAAAGCTGTAACGATCAGCCAGATCTGCCACAAAGTCCATCTGATCTGCCGTGGCATCGCCGGGCGGAACGCCAGGCTTTTTCAGTGACAGCACAACGCTCGCGTAACCCGCGACTTTATGCGGTTTTACATTGCGTTTGACCCAGTTAGCGAAGGCCGTGTTATCTGCTTGATGTTGTTCGTAAGCAGCATCGCTTACCGGCAGGCTGGCGTATTCAGGTGCCGTGAAAAAGGACGAAACGCGGCGGAACTCAGTCTCGGTCAGGGTCGCCGGGCCATCTTTAATTTGCGCCCATTCTTCTTCTACTTGCTGTGCAAAGACATCCGCACCAATGGCTTTTACCAGTATCTTGATGCGTGCCTTATATTTGTTGTCGCGGCGACCGTATTGATTGTAAATACGCAGTATCGCTTCCAGATATGTCATCACATGCTGCCATGGCAGAAACTCACGAATGACGGTACCGAGGATAGGTGTGCGGCCCATGCCGCCGCCGACCATGACTTTAAAGCCGATCTCACCGGCATCGTTCTGAACTACTGTCAGGCCGATGTCATGCACCGCAATCGCTGCGCGGTCTTCTTTCGCACCATTAATCGCAATTTTGAATTTACGCGGCAAATAGGCAAATTCCGGATGAAACGTGGTCCATTGACGCAGAATTTCAGCATACGGACGCGGATCAATCAGCTCATCCGCTGCCACACCGGAAAATTCGTCGGACGTGATATTGCGCATGCAGTTGCCGGAAGTTTGAATTGCGTGCATTTCAACGGTCGCTAATTCTTCCAGTATGTCCGGTGAGTCTTCCAGATTAATCCAGTTGAACTGAATGTTCTGACGTGTCGTGAAGTGGCCATAACCACGATCATATTGACGGGCAATAAACGCAAACTTGCGCAGCTGATCTGAAGACAGCATGCCATACGGAACCGCAATACGCAGCATGTACGCATGGCGCTGATGGTATAAACCATTTTGTAAACGTAAAGGCAGAAACTCTTCTTCTGTCAATTCGTTGGCGAGACGGCGACGTACCTGATCGCGATATTGCGCAATACGTTCTTTGATGATTTGGTGATCGTGTTGGTCGTAACGATACATCTTTATTATCCTTAAAATACGCTTTGGATCGCGCTGTCTGAATGATTGATTACAGTATGAGTTTGGCGGCAACCAGCGTCAGCGTTGTCGCGAGTATGCCACGTAACAATTTTTCCGGTACCGCCCGTGCAGCGAGCGAGCCTATGGTGATGCCGGGGAGGGAGCCGATCAGTAATGCTCCCAGCAATGCCCAGTCTATCGATCCCAGCCACCAGTGCCCGAATGCCGCAATTGCGGTCAGCGGAACGGCATAGGCGATATCTGTACCGGCAATATGTGCTGACGACATTCGCGGATACAGCATCACCAACAAGGTTGCGCCAATGGCGCCTGCACCGATGGAAGAAATGGTGACCAGTGTGCCTAGCAGTGCACCGGAAAGTATGGTGGCCACATCCAGTTTGCGCCCATGTAATTGTTTTTCCGGATGATCATTCAGCCAGGCTAGCATTTTGCTTTTGAATAGCAGCGCAACCACAGTCAATAATACTGAGCCCGCGATAGAGTAACGGATGACCTGGCCAATTTCTTTGTTCAGTCCGCCAAAATACTTGAGGCCGAAGGTAGCCAGGATCGCTGCAGGCAACGCACCTAAGCACAGCAGGCGCACAACGCGCCATTCAACAGTGCTGCGGAAGCGGTGGGCGAATGTGCCGGTGGCCTTGGTAATCGAGGCAAATGCCAGGTCGGTACCCACCGCAACAGTAGGGGACACGCCAAACAACAGGGTCAGCAGAGGCGTCATCAATGAGCCTCCACCTACGCCAGTCAGTCCGACCAGTGTGCCAACCACAAAACCGGAAAATATATAAGTTAAATTCATGTCGCCCCACGTTAAGTACATGTGATCGTAATGAAATTCAGCTCTATTCCAAACTACTTAGTATTTATTTGCTTATATGTTGTTTTGATATATCGATATTTGCTGAGGTTTGATGGTGATTTTGCTATGTCTCTTAAATGTAACGTGAAAATGCAGATAGAAGCAGGGAGAATGAAGGTGGCTAGTGTTTTATTGCTGTCACGGTATGCCTTCAGATTGTCTGAGGCTTTCCAGAGCGCGTTGGAATTCCGGAGATTGCCGCAACACGTCGCGCCCGGCTGCTTGTAGCTGTTCGACGTAATCTGGCGTAATCGTGAATGCTGTCGGTACTTGCAGCAGCGACTGACGCAAATGACGATCTTTAATGTCGCGCAGGCTGACGTTAATCAGATGCAGTTCCGCATCGGCTGAAAAAGGGCTGTCTTTTTTTCCTCGATTTTCGATAATTTCCCGCTTCCAGCGGGCAACGTCATCGTTTAACATTCCCAGTGTGATCTTGGTATCCCGGGAACCGACGCCAAATAACAAGGCGTCTGCGACTTGTCCTGTTGTCGGTACTTTATCGCTCTGATCTATCTTTTCACCTAAGTCGCGCTCGGAATTAATCGAGATCAGAATCATGCGTCGTATCGAGCCGGGCGGGGCTTTACGAAAACTCTCCTGTACTGAACCATCAGCGACGATGCGATCCAGCATTGCTCTTACCCCCAGATTATCAGTCAGCCCGCCATCGACCAGATGCAAATACGGACGCGCTGCGGCGTCTTTATAACTGGCTTCGTTGGCTTTCAGTATGCGTGAGCGGTAATTGCCTTCATCCTCGTTTTTTTTCTCAGTGGAAGCGTTGACGGGCTGTGCCGGACAATTATTCGCGTAATTGCGCAAGGTCAGCGGTGTCAGCACAATCGGTACCGCGGATGAGGATGCCACTGCGAAAGAGAGCGGCACACTGTCGAGATCGGAACAAATCAAGGCAAACTGTTCCGGTGTGAATTCAAATCCAGCACCCGTTGTCAGATCCGTCGCGGTGACCAGTAATTCATTGACATGCTGTTTCTTCTGTAAATCGCCAAAAGTCATACCGCGGTACAGGTGATCGAGCTGCTCACCTAAAATATGACTGCGGCCATACCATGGCGAGCCGAGCTGATACATCTGTCTGGGAGAAAATACAGTCTGAATCAGACCTTTTTCAAAATTTGACAGCAAAAACTCAGACTCAAAGCGAGTGAATGTTTCATCGCCAAAAGCGGCGTAGTAGGTTGCCAGAATACTGCCGCCGGAAACGCCACTGATCAGACCGACCTTATCGAGTATCGTCGTTCTTTTACCTTCCCACAGAAAACTGGTGTCCTTCAATTCTCGCATCACGCCAAGACCAAAAGCGGCAGCGCGGGCACCGCCACCGGATAAGGTCACCGCCGCGACGATAGAGGGGCGGTTTGCCAGCAGGTCTTCTCGTTGTGCCACGGCAGAGCCTGATTTGGCGACTTCATTTTGCCAAGGATGAAAAGTGGAGCATGCACTTAACAACGCAAGCACGCAAGTCAGTAAGCAACGTTTGATGATCGGAAATAGTGTCATATTTATTCCAGATGAATTTCCGGAATTGTACTACTCAGTCGATACTGTTCGGCAACATCACCATGGCTGTTTTGCGTAAGAGCGTTAAGTTTTGTTTGATGGCCGAAACGATGTATACCATGTTGTCGTGGCGTTTTTTGATTTCCGAACGCTTTTTTGACTGGATCAGCGTCAGATCTGGCGGCAATATTTTTTTGCAAATCAGTTCGTAATCGCCGTCTTTCCGTTTTGCCGCGCCAATCTCAGACCATAGGGCATCGTAGTCGGACAATACCTTTCCCTGCTTAATCGATCGATGAACAACACGGTGTGTGTTTGCAACCAGGCGCAGGGTGTCGCAACCGAATTGAATTCCCACCTGTTCAACGAGTCTGATCAGTAAATTTTTAGGGCGCATGCCATAAATATCGCGCGTGCTGCTGCGGATCAACTGCACGGCGTTCTGTTCGCGGGATCCTTGTATGCAGCCAATATAAATATGCATGCATCCGCTTTCCCGGAAAAAAGTGAATGCGCATGAGTAAATCAATACCTGATTTTGTGATAACTGCAGTACGAGTTCCCCCTCGCGTTCCATAGGATCAATCGCGCGTAAATGTATACCGTAGGTGTTTCCCGTTTTTCCTGTGAAGCACGCCAGATCAACAGGTTCTCTGGAGGCTTTCCTGATCATTTCGTGTAAGCCTTGTTCCAGGATAAATGCGTAGTGCTGCTGTATAACCTGAAAGCGTGCATCGTGATTCAATAGTGTCGAAATATACGGACGGTAGGGCTTATTAATAAATCGTGACCTGACGCTGACAAGATCGCTGTATAGCTGCTGTGAATTCAATAAGTGCAGCCACTGATGCGTCAGGTTTGACCATAAGACGGCCCTTCCATATAGCTTCAGCATTGCACGGAAGCGCACCGTGCCACTTAATCCAGCGAGACAGTCGGCCAAGGTAACGAGTGAGGTTTCAACCGGAACAGATTGGTGTTCGCCCACCTGAATAGTGGTATCAAATGCATTCATTATTCGTCCAGTACGCCACCACCCAGGGATTTATAAAGCGCAACGGTATTGCTGTACTCTTGCTTACGGAGTTCCAATAACGATCGTTGAGCCGTGTACAGTGTCCGTTGCGCATCCAGTAATTGCAATCGGCTGTCTTGTCCGGCGTGATATCTGATACGGGTCAGCTCCAGATTTTTTCTGGCACTGTCGGAAAAACGCTGTTGCGCTTCGATCTGGCTGGCGTACGTCGCTTGACCCGCGAGTGCGTCTGCCACCTCACGGAATGCGGTCTGTATCGCGCGTTCATAGTCTGCAATGGCTGATGATTTTCGTATCTCGGCCAGCTTTAATTCCGAACGCAAACGTCCATGTTGAAAGATTGCTTGTGTCATTTGCGGTGCGAATGACCATGCGTGTTGATTGCCACCAAACAGATTGCTCAGCGAGGAGCTGCTGTATCCGACTGAGGTCGTCAGCGATATACGTGGGAAAAAAGCTGCTCTGGCAGCGCCTATGTCGGCGTTGGCTGCAATCAGATTTTGTTCCGCCTGTAAGATGTCCGGGCGCAAGCTTAACAGGTCGGAAGGAAGGCCTGCGGGTATCTGTGGCGGTAAAGCGCTATCGCTAAAACGGTCAGAATTCGCCTCGTCATGGACAAAGTCGCTACCTGTCAGCAAACGCAATGCATTGTGGGTTTTGCTGAGCTGACGTTGCCGCTCCGATAAATCCGCCTCGGCGCTGGCGACTTGCCCTTCGGCGACTGTCACGTCAGCACTACTGACTTGCCCCGCCGTTTTTAAGCTACGTGTGAGTTTCAGTGACGTGCGCCAGTCGGCTAAGGTCTTTTCCGTCAGATCGAGTTGTTGCCTCGCCAGCAGATTTTCGTAATAAGCGTCAGCCACCGTGCCGATCAGCGATATTTTCGCGGAACGTTGCCCTTGTTCGCTGGCCAGATATCTCGCGAATGCCGCATCGCTTAATGATTTCACGCGGCCAAAAAAATCCAGCTCGAAAGCAGTGATCGTTAATCCCGCCGTGTGCTGTGTGTTGATGCTTGCTGCTGCACTATCTGTCATCGCGGTACGCTGGCGGATACTCCCGGCAGTGGCATCTATTGTTGGCAAACGAGCGCTATTCTGTATCTGAAATTGTGCACGCACAGCTTCTACGTTCAGACTTGCGATGCGCAGATCACGATTGTTTTCCAACGCGAGTTGGATCAGATATTGCAACTGTGCGTCAGCAAAGACACGGCGCCAACCGGTTTCAGCGATGCTCTTGCCTTGCATTGGCTGTTGTGTAGAGTAGGTGTCCGGTATCGGCGCGGCCGGCCTGACCAGATCAGGTGTCAGCGAGCAGGCGGACAGTACCAGAATTAATGCTGAAAAAATGATGTACTTCATATTAACTTTCAATCACTGGAGCAGAACTGGCCGTTTTGTCAGCATCTGGCTTTTTATTGAACCGTTTTGCTATACCTTGCGCTGCACTTAGCACCACCACAAAGAAAACGGGCGTGAAAAAGATCGCCAGCACAGTGGCGCTGATCATGCCGCCGAGTACGCCGGTACTGATGGCGTGTTGAGTCTCTGCGCTGGCACCAGTGGCAATGACGAGCGGGAATACGCCCAGACCGAATGCCAGTGAGGTCATCAGAATAGGCCGTAAGCGTAATCTCGCCGCTTGCAGCGCCGCGTCAGACAGGCTCATGCCTTGCCCGACCAGTTGCTTGGCAAATTCAACAATCAGAATCGCATTTTTGGCAGACAAACCAATGATCGTGATCAGCCCGACTTTAAAGAAAACATCGTTTGGCAACTCGCGCAGGACTACGGCGAGGATGGCACCAATCAGACCGAGTGGGACAACCAGCATGACTGACAACGGAATCGACCAGCTTTCGTACAATGCTGCCAGTACCAAAAAAACGACCAGCATGGAAAGTGCCATCAGCATAGGTGCCTGCGATGCCGACTGACGTTCCTGCAAGGATTGACCAACCCACTCAAGAGTAAAGCCAGGTGGCAATTGCGCCGCAAGGCGTTCCATTTCATTCATCGCATCGCCGCTGGAAATGCCAGGTGCAGCACTGCCTGAAATCCGCGCCGATGGATAGCCCTGAAATCGCACTAATTGAAGAGCTGCCTTGCCCCAGACCGGCGTGACGAGTTCTGCGAGTGGCACTACCTGACCAGCGTTGCCACGTACATACAGTTTCAAGACGTCATCAAGCTGCATCCGTGATTTGGCGTCTGCCTGAACGATGACTTGCTGTACGCGTCCTGCATTCACGAAGTCATTTACATAAGCAGAGCCCATTGCCGTCGACAATGTGTCACTGATACTGGTAAACGATACGCCCAGTGTTTCGGCTTTCTTTCGGTTGATATCGAGTCTGACATTGCTGCCTGGTTGCACTCCATCGGGGTAGACGGCGGTTACCAATTTGCTTTGTGATGCTAGCTTCAACAAGGTATTTTGCGCATCACGTAAAGCGTCTTCACCTTTGTTTGAACGATCCTGCAGGCGTAGCGTAAAGCCAGAAGAGGTGCCGAGTTCATCAATCGCCGGTGGCATCAGGCTGAAAACTGTGCCTTCTGTAATACCGGACATCGCAAGCTGCGCCCGGCTTAGTTCGTCTGCCGCTGTCGCGCCATTCCGTTGTGACCAGTCTTTTAACATCGTAAAGGCCATTGCCGTATTGGTTCCGGCACCGGAGAAACTGAATCCGAGGATAGACTGATTCGCATCGATTCCCGGACGGGAAGCGACATGCTTTTCAAAGACCTTCACCACATCCAACGTGCGTTCCGTCGTTGCGTCGGAAGGCAGCTGGAATGAGGTCATGAAGTATCCCTGATCTTCTTCCGGCAAAAATGAGCTGGGGAGCAGGCCAAATGAAAACACCAGTGCAATAACGATAGCGGTGAACATCAGCATGGTTCTGCCAGTTCGCTTCAGCAGAGTAACGACCCATGCAGCATAGCCGCGGGTCATGCGTTCGAACTGGCGGTTGAACCAGCCGAAGAAGCCTGAGCTTGCATGAGCATCAGCGTTAATTGGTTTCAGGATCGTCGCGCACAGCGCGGGTGTCAGGGTCAGTGCAAGAAATGCAGAGAACAGAATCGACACCACCATCGACATTGAAAACTGCCGGTAGATCGCGCCCACAGAACCACTGGCAAGTGCCGTCGGAATAAAGACTGCAGTCAGCACCAGCGTAATACCGACGACTGCTCCGCTGATTTCCTTCATCGCTTTGGCGGTTGCTTCTTTGGGCGATAGACCTTCTGTCGCCATTAATCGCTCTACGTTTTCTACGACAACAATCGCATCATCCACAATGATGCCGATAGCCAGTACCATGCCGAACATCGTCAGTACGTTAATCGAGAAGCCAATTAACAGCATCAGCGCAAATGTACCTAGCAATGCGATAGGGGCGACTATCGCGGGGATCAGCGTGTAGCGCACTTTTTGTAGGAATAAATACATCACCAGAAATACCAGCACCATTGCTTCAAGCAAGGTTTTAATCACTTTTTCGATTGATATTTCAACGAATGGTGCCGTATCAAAAGGAATAGAGTAGTTGATTGCAGCCGGCATCGTCTTTTGCAGTTCCGCCATTCTTGCGCGCACCGCTTTAGCGGTTTTGACCGCGTTTGCTCCCGGCGAGAGTTGAACTGCAGCCGCTGTCGCCACTTTGCCGTTTTCGCGATTTGAAAAGCTATACGATTGTGCGCCGAGTTCAACTTTGGCGATATCAGAAATCGTCACTTTGCTACCATCAGCGTTAGCGCGCAAAACGATAGAGCCAAACTGGGCCGGCGTTTCTAACTGTCCATGTGCTTCCAGCGGAAAGGTGACGCGTTGCCCGGTCATCGCCGGTGAACTTCCGATGGCCCCGGGCGCAATCTGAATGTTTTGTTGTGCGACTGCTGTCGTCACGTCACTCATGGATAAATTATAAGATTGCAGCTTGGCCGGATCGACCCATATCCGCATCGCTTTTTCCGCGCCGAATAACTGCACTTTGCCAACGCCCTCAATCCGGCGCAGTTCCTCCACGATGTTACGGGCGAAATAGTCGCTCAGATCGGCCTCGTTGAGATTACCCTCTTTGGAGCTCAACCCCACGATCATCAGGAATCCCGCTGAGGCCGATTCCACACCGAGCCCATTCTGACGTACGACCTGCGGTAGGCGAGGTTCTACCGTTTTGATCCGGTTTTGCACATCGACCTGTGCCATTGCCGGATCTGTGCCGGGTTTAAAAGTGATGGTGATCTGTGCGCTGCCAGAACTATCAGCAGTGGACTCAAAATAAAGCAGATTTTTAACACCTGAGAGTTCGCGTTCAATCACGCTGACAACGGCATCGTTCAGCGTTTTTGGTGTTGCCCCCGGATAGTTGGCGCTGATGCTGACGCTGGGTGGCGCAATCGAAGGAAAGCGTGCGATCGGCAATTGCGGAATCGCAATGATTCCGGCCAGAGCGATGAAGATGGCAATGACCCAGGCAAAAATCGGGCGATGAATAAAAAATTGCGGCATGATCATTCCCTGTATTTATTTCGAACGCGCCGCAGATGCTGGCGTCGTTTTCCACTGCTGTGCATTGACTTCGCTTCCCGGTTGCAAACGTTCCACACCTTCAACGACGACAAGCTGGCCTGCGCTGATACCGCTGTTGACGACATAGTTCGATCCGACAAGGGCACCCAGTTCAATCGGTTTCTGAGTAACTTTTTTACTGGCTTCCACCACCCACAGATATGCCTTCCCCGCACTGTCACGCTGGACTGCCTGCTGCGGAACTAATACCGACGCGGTTGCTGTTCCTTGTGGAACGCGGGCACGTACATACATTCCGGGTAATAACTGGCGGTCGCGGTTATCTACTTCGATACGCATTACGATCTCACCGCTGCTTGCGTCAACATTCACTCCAGAGAACAACAGTGTGCCGTTGACAGGGTAAGGATGGCCTTCTGCATCCAGCACCTGAACTGGGATTTCCTTTGCTTCGTTGTTCTTATCTTTCGCAAGCAGATAGGACATGGAGCTTAATTTTGATGCAGGCTTTCTGACGTCGACATAGACGCGATCAATTTGCTGAATTTTTGCCATGGGATTGACATCGCTGGCCGTGACCAGCCCGCCTTCAGTCAGCAATTCCTGACCAATGCGTCCGGAAATGGGCGCTTTGATGCTGGCATAGTCAAGATCCAGCCGACGTCGTGCAAGGGTTGCTTTAGCTTGCGCAACATCTGCCGCAGCCTGCGCCGTCGCGGATTGCGCATCGTCCAATACCTGGCTGCTGACCGCATCACTTTCGGCCATCTGTTGCAGTCGTTTGCTTTGCAGTGTGGCGCGCTCAAGAACTGCCTCTGATCGTCTGAGAGCAGCGGCTGCTATATCAAATTCTGCTTTCAGTGGTGCTGCATCAATTTGAAATAGTTGTTGTCCGGCACGCACTTCAGCACCTTGCTGAAACAGACGTTTCAGAACGATGCCGCCGACTTGCGGGCGAATTTCTGCGGTGCGATAGGCAACCACACGGCCTTGCAGCTCATCATGTAAAACGACATTCGCTGTTTGAATTTTCGTTGCTGCCACAATCACGGGCGGGGCTGCTACTTCGGGTGTTGATTTGTTGCATGCGGCGAGCGTAATAGCACTGACAGCAGTGAGCGTCGCTATCATTAATCGCTGTTTAACAAACGTGTGCGTCATGGTGATGTACCTTCTTTAGATATCCAGAGTCAGACTGGTCAGCCGCAAGCTTAATAAAACAGCGTGGGGTTTTCGTGGTGAATTTATGGAGTTATGATGGAGATCGCTATTTTTTCTGAACACTTATGAACCATCCTGCAGTTAATTCCGTTAGCACGAACAAACCAGAGCTTGGTGGCGCCTTAATTCTCATCGCTGAAGATGAGCCGGAAATTGTCGAAATCATCAAGGCTTATCTGCATCGGGATGGCATGCGTACCGCTCATGCAAAAGATGGACGTGCTGCATTAGAGTTGCATCTTGCAATCAAGCCGGATCTGGTTTTACTGGATGTCAAAATGCCCCATGTTGATGGTTGGCAGGTGTTGTCCGAGTTGCGACGAAGAGGGAATACGCCAGTGATTATGTTGACTTCACATGATCAGGATATTGATAAGCTGATTGCATTGCGTGTCGGTGCCGATGACTACGTCGTCAAACCGTTTAATCCGGCGGAGGTCGCCGCACGGGCATTGGCGGTTTTGCGGCGTACGGGTAGTGGCGGCGCGACGGAGCGTGGCCTGTTGCGCTGCGGACCGATAGAAGTCAATCTGGAAACGCATCAGGCTTACGTACAGATGAAGGACGAAGTTCTTCCGCTGCCTCTTACGCTGACCGAATTCCGCTTGCTGGCACACATGGCGCGCGCACCGGCAAGGGTGCATAGCCGCGCGGAATTGCTGGTCAGCTGCCTGCCAGAAGGTGACAGCCTGGAGCGTACCGTTGATAGCCATATCAGCAAATTGCGTAAGAAATTAGAAGCCGCAGATGTACCGCATTTACTGGTCAGCCTGCGCGGCGTCGGTTATTGCCTGAAGAGTCCATCGTGAGCACTGAATCGGATTTCAGCCGACAGATCATTCGCTGGACATCGGCGGTTGTGCTGAGCATCATCGCCATCGTTTTAATCAGTACGTATGTGTTTTATGCTTTACTGATTCAATGGGTTCCCAGTTTGTTTACAGACGTTGATCCAATGTCGCTGCCAACATGGCCGGAATGGATTTATATGGCAACGATTACTGTTGTCGGTCTTGTGTTTGGCATCGCTGCGGCAAGGAAACTGGCCAGGCGCATATTGATTCCGCTTAACTCCATTGCTGACAGTGTTAAACGTATTGCCGACGGCGATCTGTCTGCCCGCGCAGTTGCAGGAGATCGTACCTTGGGCGAAACCGCCGCCCTCGTTGATGGTTTTAATTCTATGGCAGAACGCTTGCAGAGTACTGCGCATGAATTAACGACCTGGAATGCTGCGATTGCGCATGAATTAAGGACGCCGCTGACGATACTACGCGGACGCTTGCAGGGCATGGCTGACGGCGTATTTCCGCCGGAGGAAACGCAGTTTCGTAATCTCTTGAATCAGGTCGATGGGCTTACCCGTCTGGTCGAAGATTTACGCGTCCTCAGTCTGGCCGATGGCGCTTATCTGAGCCTGAGATTGGAAGATGTGGATATTGCATCCGAAGTCAGTCAGGTGCTTGAACTCATGGCGCCATCACTGACTGCTGCCGGGTTTTATCTTGATATGAAGGTAGATAACACTGTCATCGTTTGCGACCCGTCGCGCATACGACAAGTTATCGTTGCTTTGCTTGAAAATGCGCGTCGTTATGCGTCTCCCGGCAAGTTACTGATTGAGTCCAGACTGTCGCAAAACGCATTTCATCTGTTGGTGGCTGATGAAGGACCGGGCATTCCTGAGCATCTGATTCCTTTTATTTTTGAAGCATTTCAACGCGGCGATGATTCCCGTTCGCGCGAAAGTGGCGGCAGCGGGTTGGGTCTGGCGGTGGTGCGTGCGATTGCACAGGCACATAAGGGGCAGGTCAGCTATTCTCAACACGCCGGTGGCGGCTCTGTATTTCAGATCACTTTGCCGAGAGCGCATTGAGGTGTAGGTCAGTGTCGTGGCAGTGTGCCTCTGCCTGACATGATGCCGCTTTCCGGACTTCACTATCATCATCCATTCCTGAACTGAAATACACCGGCAGAGCATTTTGCGTATAATCTGTCCGCCGATTATGTCGGCAGGTCGTACGTCTTCAGGGCGGGGTGTAATTCCCCACCGGCGGTAAAATTTGCCAGATATTTTTGGCAAAACAAGCCCGCGAGCGCTTGCAGTGAATGATCATCGTAGTTGTACTGATGGTGTTGCAAGGTCAGCAGATCTGGTGTGATTCCAGAGCCGACGGTGATAGTCCGGATGAGAGAAGATACGCCTGATATCAGTGCTCGCGCCAGCTTGCGAGCGCTGGCTTTGGGCTATTCAAAAATCCCCTGAAACGTCTTTTGCACATTTTTTTGCGGAGCGTTTCAATTATGTTGAGTAACACAAACAGTCTTACTGCAGTATCCGGTTCAACTACTGCATCATCTTCAGTCGCTACGACTGCACAATCTTCCCGGCGTTTTGTTTATTCCGACAGCCCGTTTGCTGAGCGTTTACAGCGCGCTCTGGCTGACCTTCGGAATGGGCGGCCAGTTTTATTGATGGACGATTTTGATCGTGAAAATGAGGCCGATTTGATCATCGCAGCGGAAAAAATTACTACCGAGAGCATGGCCAGATTGATCCGTGATTGCAGCGGTATCGTTTGCCTGTGCCTGAGCGACGAGCGCTTGCAGCAGCTTGATTTACCACCGATGGTGGCAGCAAATGGCAGTCGTTTTGGTACGGCATTTACGGTCACGATCGAAGCAAAGCATGGTGTGACTACCGGCGTTTCTGCTGCGGATCGGGTCACAACGATTAAGGCTGCTATCGCAGACGGTGCCGTGCCTGGCGACCTGGCGCGGCCCGGGCATGTTTTTCCTTTGCGGGCAGTGCCTGGTGGTGTATTGCAGAGGCGTGGACATACCGAGGGTTCTGTGGATCTGGTGCGTCTGGCTGGAATGCAGGCGGCAGCGGTATTATGCGAACTGATGAATCCGGATGGCAGCATGTCACGTGGTCAGGATATTCTGAATTACGCTGCGGCGCATGATATTGTGATCCTGAGTATTGATGAACTGGCACAGCATATAAGCAATTTACAAGCTAGCTGAGTCACCGCATTTATCAGGCGTTGAAATGATGATTTTTTACGGTGAATGGTCTGTTGATACAACAAAGGATGGGAGGTGTTTTAATGGGTGATCAACACAGTTGTCATAAGCGATCTCTCGTCGCCGTATTGTGTGCATTCCTTTTACTGTGGGTATCGTTTGCAGCATTCGCCGCACCCGCATCCTGGTATAAGTGGAAAAGCAAAATCAAAGATGCAGAGGTTTGTTCGCAGACTTCGCCGGGCGAGGGTTGGGAGCGTACCGCAGGCCCTTATCGTGATGGGCGTTGTGAAAAACTGAAAAATGAATGACTGTTTTTCCTGCCTGTCCGAATAATTTGAAGAAGAAAATCATCTGAAAATAAAGCCTCCGCCAGTCATTAGCGGGGGCTTTTTTACGTGCTTATTCCGGCACTGATCTACGTTCGCTGATTAGTGTCGCCAGCGCGGCGACAGTACCGAAAGAAATCGTTAATCGTTTTTTATATAAATAATCGCGTTTTAATTCGTTTTCCACTCTTAGAGATTTCGCTACAGTTTTGTCATAACGATGTGCGGTAAATACATCGATTGCTTTGAAAGATATTTATGACAGATTCTACGATGACTCCCAACGATGCATTTTCTTCCGCCAGTTTCACGTCTGGTGATCACAGCGATGATGCTGCAAGCCTGCTCTCCCATGCAAAAGAGGATGCCCGCCAACAACAATTGCCTTTTGCCGGCAGTCTGACTCCGGTTGATGCCTGGCGTCTGGTACAACTCGGTGCCGCTACTCTTGTTGATGTCCGCACGAATGAAGAACGTAAGTTTGTTGGTCATGTTCCCGATAGTCAGCACGTTGCCTGGGCAACAGGCACAGCACTGACCCGTAATCCGCGCTTCGTGAAGGAGTTCGAGAGCAAACTCAAAGACAAGGCTGCCGTATTTTTGTTGTTATGTCGTAGCGGTAAGCGTTCGGCGGCAGCGGCTGAAGCATTGAGCAAGGCTGGATTTGTGAACGTCTTCAATATCACCGAGGGGTTTGAAGGTGAGATCAATGAGACGCAGCAACGTGGTCAGCTCGGTGGCTGGCGTTTGCACTCCTTGCCCTGGGTTCAGGATTAAGCACATATCAACGACCACACGGAATTTGCTGGCATTGTGGTCGTCGACTTCTTTTGTCTGCAAGTTGTTTCACACCTGAACTGATCAGAGTTATGACTAACAATAAAATTAATAATCAAGTTCATGCGCCTGCAACACAGCGAGCGTCGTTATTTGGTATAGAGCAGGTCGTCAGTGAACTGGCATCTGTGCGTCAGGCCTGGCGCAGCCGTCAGGTGCGCCCATCGGAACCGGGTGGTCGTGAACTGCCATCGCGGGATGCGCTGACAAAAATACTTGAAGATCTGCGCGGAGCGCTGTTTCCCATGCGTCTTGGGCCACCGGAACTGCGTCAGGAAAGTGAAGATTTTTACGTCGGGCATACCCTTGATTCGGTGCTGCATTCACTGCTGACGCAGGTGCGGTTGGAGCTGAGTTACGCATCGCGCTATAACAATCATCATGAGCTGCATACCGAAGACCGGGCAGTGTCTATCGTGCGTACTTTCTCACGTTCTTTGCCGCAGATACGCAGCCTGCTTGATAGCGATGTGATTGCCGCTTATCAGGGCGATCCTGCCGCCCGCAGTGTCGATGAAGTTTTACTATGCTACCCCGGCGTGCTGGCCATGATTTATCACCGGGTTGCACATCAATTGTATTTGCTGGGCGTGCCTTTACTGGCACGTATCGTCGCAGAAATTGCACACAGCCAGACCGGCATTGATATTCATCCCGGTGCGCAGATTGGCCCCGGCTTTTTCATCGATCACGGTACCGGCGTGGTGATTGGTGAAACCGCAGTAATCGGGCAGCGCGTGCGTATTTATCAGGCCGTGACACTTGGAGCGAAACGTTTTCCCGCCGATGAAGCAGGCAATTTGCAGAAAGGTTTACCGCGCCATCCCATCGTTGAGGATGACGTCGTCATTTATGCCGGTGCGACCGTCTTAGGGCGGATCACGTTGGGACGTGGTGCGACGATTGGTGGCAATGTCTGGGTCACGAATGACGTGGCACCCGGCAGCCATGTCAGTCAGGCGAGTTTGCGCCATGAACAAAATGCCGAAGCGCCTCATCCGGATTGATGATGAAAGAGCTTTGCAATTGCTTTGGCATTGCCGTTCGTCAGGCGCGCGATGCACATCAGTGGTCGCAAGAAGTGCTGGCGGAAAAGGCGAATCTGAATCGGTCTTATATAGGCGAGATTGAGCGCGGAAAAGTGATTCCGTCTTTGGTGACGATGGAAAAACTATCGCAGGCATTAGGCCTCCGTATGTCAGAACTGCTGGCTCGCTGTGAGGACGTGCGCCATGCCCAAGCAATGCAAAAGATGTCCTTGGTGGCGATAGCATGTTGAATGAGGGCGATGGGCATCAGACACTGTCTTATCCGATGAATTGTTTTTTTGTTGTTATTTTTTGCAGTCCGATAAATCCACTTACTCATGGAGTGACCTATGTCTGATGTACCTTCGCCGAATTTTGCACTGGGCGATAATGCTGCCCGTCAGTTAGCCAATGCAACCAAAACCGTTCCGCAGTTATCGACCATTTCTCCACGCTGGCTGGTGCATCTGCTGCAATGGCTGCCGGTTGAAGCAGGTATCTACCGTCTCAATAAAGTAAAAAATCCTAAGGATGTGCGCGTTGCCTGTTCTCAGCGCGACGAATCCGAATTACCACAAACTTTTGTTGATTATGAAGAGCAACCGCGCGAATATTTCCTGAATGCGGTTGCCACGGTACTGGACGTGCATACCCGTATTTCCGATCTGTATAGCAGCCCGCACGATCAGATTAAAGAGCAATTACGTCTGACCGTAGAAACAATCAAAGAGCGTCAGGAAAGCGAGCTGATTAATAACCCGGATTACGGTCTGCTGGCGAATGTGCATGATGATCAGCGCATATCGACGCTGACTGGCGCACCGACACCGGACGATCTGGATGATCTGCTGACCAAGGTATGGAAAGAGCCAGGCTTTTTCCTTGCGCATCCGTTGGCGATTGCTGCGTTCGGCCGCGAATGCACGCGTCGCGGCGTTCCTCCACCGACAGTCAGCCTGTTTGGTTCGCAATTTCTGACTTGGCGCGGCGTTCCTCTGGTTCCATCTGACAAATTACCGATTGAAGATGGCAAAACCAAAATCATTTTGCTGCGCGTTGGTGAAAAACGGCAAGGTGTGGTTGGTCTGTTCCAGCCCGGGCTGGCTGGTGAACAAAGTCCTGGTCTGTCAGTGCGTTTTATGGGCATTAACCGTAATGCGATTGCCTCCTATCTGATTTCTCTTTACTGCTCATTGGCAGTGTTGACGGATGATGCCCTGGCTGTGTTGGACGATGTAGAAATCGGTAAATACCATGACTATCCTGACACCTACAAATAATAGTCAGATGTCTGCGGACGGTGTGCCGGATGAGGCACTGCTGAATCGCATGGCATCTGAATTCTTCGCGCTGGTGCCGGGTGCTGCTCAGGCGGCTTCGCAATTTCTGCCGGGATTGTCGCATCTGAACGAGCCGCAGCCAGCAACGGTGTCTCCTGCCGGGAAAGCACCTGTGATCGAGCCGCAAACCAGTTCGTCTGCACATGTAGCACCAGTGGTGGAGCCGGGCATCGCGCAGGGTGTGCCGTCGGTCTATGCGGCGGCCTTGCCGCACAATGGTGGTAGCAGCATTGCACCATCCCGGCCTCAGGCTGGTGGGGCAGGTTCGCCGTATTATTTTTTAAGCGGGGAACATGCTTATCCATCTGCGGATACGGGGCTGGACAGTCTGGCGACGCAGGCGACAGGAAGCGATCAGGTCAGCGCCCGCGCTTTTGGCTTGCCCGGACAGGATCAGTTGCAGCGTTTGCTAGGAGAGTTGTATCCGGCAAAAACCGCGTCAGCCATACCAGCCGCACCGGCAAATGAATTGTCGGCCACGTATTATTTTCAGCAAGGCGAGCAAAATTATTGGGATGCTGCTCCCCGCGCTGCGAATCCTGCTTTGGCCGCACCATTTGATATTCATGCCGTACGGCGCGATTTTCCGATATTGGCCGAGCGTGTGAATGGTAAACAACTGGTCTGGTTTGATAATGCCGCGACGACGCAAAAGCCGCAATCGGTGATCGACAGGCTCAGCTATTTCTATGCACACGAGAATTCCAATATTCATCGTGCTGCACACGAATTGGCAGCGCGCGCAACCGATGCTTACGAAGGTGCGCGCAATACCGTGGCACGTTTTCTGGGGGCGGCGTCGCCAGAGGAAATTATCTTCGTTCGCGGTGCAACGGAAGCGATTAATCTGGTCGCCAATACTTTCGGTAAAAAGTTTATCGGTGCCGGTGATGAGATCATCGTGTCGCAACTTGAGCATCACGCCAACATCGTTCCCTGGCAACAGCTGGCGGCAGAAAAGGGCGCAGTGATACGGGTGATTCCGGTGGATGACAGCGGCCAGATTCTGCTGGATGAATATCGCAAACTGCTCAACAGCAAGACCCGTCTGGTGTCGGTGACGCAGGTGTCGAATGCACTGGGTACCATCACACCGGTACAGGAAATCATTGCGCTGGCGCATAGTGCCGGAGCCCGCGTATTGGTGGATGGTGCGCAGGCGGTGTCGCACCTGCGCGTCAATGTACAGGCGCTGGATGCCGATTTCTATGTGTTTTCCGGACACAAAGTATTCGGCCCCACCGGCATCGGTGTTGTCTACGGTAAGAAGGCTTTACTGGAGCAATTACCACCGTGGCAGGGTGGCGGCAATATGATTGCGGATGTGACGTTTGAACGCACCCAATATCAACCTGCACCAGCGCGTTTTGAGGCTGGTACCGGCAATATTGCCGATGCCGTAGGTCTGGGGGCTGCGATCGACTATGTGGAACGTATCGGTCTTGAAAAAATTGCTTTGTACGAACATGCTTTGCTTGAGTATGCAACCCATGGCCTGAAAAGCATACCTGGCGTACGCCTGATAGGCACGGCTCACGCGAAGGCGAGTGTCGCATCGTTTGTCCTCGCTGGCTATAAGACCGAAGAAGTCGGACATGCGCTGAATCAGGAAGGCATTGCGGTACGTTCAGGCCATCATTGCGCACAACCGATATTGCGTCGTTTTGGTGTCGAGGCAACCGTGCGTCCTTCGTTTGCGTTTTACAATACTTGCGATGAAATAGACCGCCTGATCGCGGTGGTCAAACGCTTGTCGGCGACCCGCCGGAGTTGAGCAAAAATGACTGACTGCCGTTAATAAATCAGCGTCGCGGCGTCAGTCGATAAGCATGGTTGCTGTAAAAAAAGCCGTATCCTTGTGTCTTTCAGGGATACGGCTTTTATTTATTGTTTCTGTGATGTTGCCGCTGGCAGGTATTCCAGTTTCAATCCAACCGCAGTGCGAGCCGGGAAGCCTTTCCAATACGTATGCTCGGGCTTTTTGTTGCCACTTTCATCTGCGCTCCACTTTCCATCTCTGGCGTTTTCCGTCAGTGCGAGAAAAGCATCCATGCTGTCGTCATGTTTCAGATATTTCCCCAGAAATGCCGTGACAAAATGCTGGGAAATATTATTCATCCGGGTGTTATCCCACACTGCGTCGATATAACTTTCAGCCGGAATACGTTTCAGTGTCGGCACTGCCTGCCATGATTCCTTTGGGGCAGGAATTGGTGCGCCTGCGCTGTGATTGGCATTTTCAAATGTCAGCAGATAACGCCCTGTATTGATGCTGGATTCAAACAGATTACGCACACCGGGCGAATAACCAGAGACATCATCGGCACTGCCGGCAATATAAAAGAGCGGTGTTCTGATGGCGGCCAGGGCCTGCGTATCCCATAAGCCTGCATTCCAGCCCCAGGGGGCAAATGCGACTGCCGCTTTAATTCGTTTGTCGATGGATGCCAGGTAACGTGGATCATTTGCGGCGCGACTCTGTAGCGCGCCATTCGGCACGGTTGGTGCACTCACGCTTTTCGCGCTGACGCCGGCACCTAAACTGTTGAGCACACCGTAACCACCCATGGAATAGCCAATCAGCGCAGTGTTAGTTGCATCAATGATTCCTGTTAATTTCCCGGTTTTGTCCTGTTCGTTTAACAGTGCCATCTGATTTAATACGAATAACTGATCGAGGGAACGATTTAATAAAGTGCTGGAAAAATTTTTAAACTCATGAAACGTACTGTCGGTATGGTCGATGGCCACTACGACATAGCCTTTGCTGGCAAGGTTTTCTGTCAGGTGACTGAGCAGAAAGCGGTTCCCCGGATAACCATGAGAGACGATCACCAATGGAAATACACCTGCATTTTTTTCGGCAGCGGCATCACGTACTGCTTTCCCTGTCAATGTCACCTCTGTTTTTCCATCGCGTAAAAACGTGCGGAATGTTGTCGCCGATGGCGAGTGGTCAGCAGCGACGGCCGGATACCAGATTTCCAGTGTCAGCGGCCGGTTATAGCGAGGGATAGCCTCACCTGGTTTCGCATTCAGAATATCCAGTTGCCCCGGATTGCTGACCTGTAGTGTTGTGACGCCGACAGGATAGCGGCCATACGCAGCCAGTTCTGGTGCGTCTGGGCGGATCTGATCAATCCGGTTATCGATTGCAAAAGCTGGATTGATCTGGGCAAGGCAAACCGCCGCGGTAATCCCAGACAGGGCAATGCAGATGTGTTTTTTGAATGTCATATTTCTGGCAGTAAGCAAAAATGTTTTTACTCGAAATGCCCTGACTCAGGCGGAGTAAAGAGATGTTGAGTTTAAGTAATGCGTGATGCGGTAAATCGTCGGTAGTGACAATGCATGCTGCCATCCTTGTGAACAGCTATTCAGGATGGCAGCATGTGCTGAAGTAGTGATCTCAGACCGCAACCTCAGATGTGTTCAGAATTTCCAGCCATAAGCGACGCCAACTATATTTTCGCTGAGCGAGACATTGGCATTGCCAGCCCCAAAAGATGCGGGGATGGAATTACTGCCATTGACGGTCTTTTTGAAACCATGTGTATATGAAAAACTCAGCTCGCTGCCATTTGCCACTTTGTATGTAGCGCCCAGCGTCAGATGATCCTGCACTACTCCCGGTGCGAGAATATTGAAAAAAGTTTCGCTGGCAGGTACAGGCTGGCCGCCATGATTGTAGCCCGCACGCAGGGTCAGATCCTTGCGGTAATCATAGACTGCTCCCACTTTGACGACAGTGATGTCGCGCCAGCCAAAGCCTGCCCCTTTTTCAGAACCGAGTGGATTTCCAGCAAATAAATTTGCCAGAGGATTGGCGATAGAGCTGATGTCGCCATACTTGATCTGTTGCAGATCGGCTGCCAGCGTTAATTGCGGATGTACTTTGTATGCCAGGCCAATACCGTAATTTTCCGGAATGTCAAAACCACCACCTTGTGCGAACAGACCACGGTATTTTTCAAAATTACCGGTTTTGACTTTTGATGCCCATGTCGCGCCCAGTGTCAGCGCAGGAGTGATTTGTCCACTCCAGCCCAGGCGCAGTCCCCAACCAGTCGAACTGTCATTGCCATTGTCGGTCAGGTTTTTACTGTCGATAGAGGCAGATGAAAAAACACTGACTCCCTTCGCTGAAAAGCGTTGATAAGCAAAATTGATGGCAGCACCAAACGCATGCTGGTCATTGACTTTGTAAGCCAGCGAAGGCGAAATGAACAGCTGTTCCAGATTAACGCCAGCGCTGCCCTTACTGCCAAATCCGGCGTAAGGATTTTTGCCATAATCGGTATTCATGCCGCCATTGCCGTAAGCCGCAATACCAACACTGACATCCTGATTCAACTGTCTGGTGTAGCCCAATTCAGGCAGCCAGAAATTCTTTTTGTCATTCCCTTCGTAGCTGCCATTAACGCCGGGAACACCGTTTCCGGTTATGTCGGTGCTGCGGCTGGGACTAAACCAGCTGAGCCCGCCATCAATACGGTTTCCTGTCCACGCAATGCCTGCAGGATTGCTCGCCGCTGCCAGGCTATCTTGTGGTAACGCGATGCCCACACCGCCAGTGGCTTGAGTTCTGATACCGTAGCCATGAGAAAAATAGCCATCGGTAGCGAAGGCCGTGGATACCGTCAGCAGGCTCAATGCCAGCACGTTGAATTGTAATTTTGCGTGTTTCATAAAAGTCTCATTAGAGATGGAGCAGGCAGATTTCAGTCTGACCGCGCTCCTGGTTGCATGCGGTTTGATGTTCAAATGAGATTTAATCTTCGAAAGGAAAAGCGAGGAACGATTATTTTTAAATTTGCATATATGATTCAGCATCGGCTAATTTCTACGACGACTTCGTCACAGGTAAAACTGAGCAGCGCAATTTTCAGAAGAAAAAATGCGACAAAAATATCCGGAATTTTTGTCGCATAAAAAATACAAGATGCATTGAACTCAGTTATTTCGCATACCGGTTTTTCGGAAACGCCAGACCAAGGTGTTCGCGTAAAGTGGTTCCGGCATAACTGGTACGGAATAAGCCGCGTCTTTGCAATTCGGGTACAACCAACTCTGTGAAATCTTCCAGGCCGCCGGGCAGATATGGCGACATGATGTTGAATCCATCTGCTGCACCATTTTCAAACCAGAGCTGTATCTGGTCAGCGATGTGTTCCGGTGTGCCTATCAGTGTGAAGTGACCGCGCCCGCCAGCGATGCGCAAATACAGTTCACGTATCGTCAGATTTTCACCCTGAGCGAGCTGTGTCAGTAATTTTTGGCGGCTTTGCTGACCGTTATCTGTGAGCGGTAATTCCGGCAATGGTTCATCGACAGGATAAGGTGTCAGGTCGAAATTACCTATCATTCTTCCCAGCAGGGCGATGCCATCTTCCGGCGTGACCAGATCTTGCAGCAGCTGGAATTTCCGTTGTGCTTCTTCCTGTGTTTTTGCAACGACAGGAAACAGACCCGGCATGATTTTCAAGTCGTCACGATGACGTCCGGCTTTTTCCACTCGTGCTTTCAGATCCTGATAAAAGGCTTGCGCTGAGGCGAGTGTGGGATGCGCAGTGAAAACCACGTCGGCAGTTTCAGCGGCCAGATTTTTTCCGGTTTCCGAGCCGCCCGCCTGCACGGTAATCGGCTTTCCCTGCGGGCTGCGGCTGACATTGAGCGGTCCTGCGACAGAAAAGTGTTTGCCGTGATGCTGCAAGGTATGCAGTTTTTGCGGATCAAACTGGATAGCAGTTTGCTTATCGTTCAGAATCGCATCATCTTCCCAGCTATCCCACAAACCTTGTACTACCTGATGAAATTCCTTTGCCCGTTCATAGCGCTCTGCATGTCCTACATGTTCTGTGCGGCCAAAATTAGCTGCTTCGGCGGCATTATCCGAGGTCACCAGATTCCAGCCCGCACGACCTCTGGAAATTCTGTCCAGTGAAGCGAATTTGCGGGCAACATGATAAGGCTCATTGTATGTTGTAGTGGCGGTGCCTATCAGTCCTATGCGATCGGTAACGGCGGCAATCGCAGAGAGCAAGGTCAATGGCTCCAGTCCGCCGACGCCGCTGGTCAGCGCAACGCTGTCGGCGAAAAAGACAGCGTCGAAGCAGGCACGTTCCGCAGTTTTTGCCAGATGCTGGTACAGCCTGAGCGGGTCTGTGCCGGTATCGGCCTGCGGATGCCGCCAGGCGGCAACATGATGTCCGTTATGAAGTAAAAAAGCGCCGAGTTTCAGTTCGCGTTTTGTCATGATCTCAGAAATCCTTTCTGGCCGTGATGCCGAAATAGCGTTGATCGTCGCGGGGGACTGCACGGGTGACGTAGCCGCTGCCGTTGACCAGATTCGTCGCGTAACTCTTATCGCCCAGATTTTTTCCTATCAATGCAATTCGCCAGCCATTGTCGGATGAGGATAAGGCGATGCTTGCATTAATCAAACCGACGCTACCCTGTATCGTGTTAACCGACTGGAATAAGTCGTACTGCACTTTGCTTTGCCAGCTGTAGTCGGCAGACAGCTCCAGATGCAAGCCATTGGCCAGTGGAATGCCATAGCTGGCACGGCTGAAGCTTTTCCATTTAGGTGAGAACGGTAAGGTCTGACCATTCAGCGTGCAGGAGGCCGCGGCTGCCGCAGGGCAGTTGAACTGATCAATTCTGGCGTCGATATAGGCCAGTGATGTACTCAGATTTAAACGGGAAACAGGGCGCGCTTCAACGTCAATTTCTACACCACGCGTCGATACTTCGCCCGCATTGATCAGACGGGTGACAACTGCACCGGCGACAGTGTCATAAAAATTCGCCTGATAGTTTTTATAGTTGGTCTGGAATGCGGCCAGATTCACACTCAGCTTTTTATCGAAACCGATCGCCTTGATGCCGATTTCATAGGAGTCAGATGTTTCCGGTTTCAGCGCGAGCGTGTCGCGATTGAGCATGTTGAAGAATACATTGTAAGCAGGGCCTTTGTAGCCACGCGACACGGTTGCATACGTGCTGATGTCTTTGCTCAGATCATATTGCAAGCCTGTGCGGCCGGACCATGCACTTTCGGACGTTGATCCGGCATTGTTGGTGGCCGGTTGTACGCCGGCAAATGCTGTTGTCTGCGTTGAGGTGCGGGCATGGTTGTAAGAAAGCTCGTCACGTGTCCAGCGCGCGCCGGCAATCGCTTTCAATCCATCGCTGATCACGTAGTTGCCTTCGCCGAACAGGGAATAGCTATCGCTCGTAACACTATACGGTGCAAAACCGGAATTGATCGACGTTGCTGACGTCGTGACGATGCGTTGATAAGTTTCCTCATCTTTGCCATGCAGATAATAAGCACCGAGAACGTAATCGACGATGCTGTCTTTAGGTGAGGCCAGCCGTAATTCCTGTGAAAACTGGCGATAGTGCAGCGTGCCGATATCACGGGTCGCCGGAAAAGCCGTGCTGATACGACTGAGATCAGCGCTGTTGCCGATGGCCGATGTGGTCGTGTGCTGTTCATTGTCCCACTGACGTGCTGCGGTGATGGAGGTGAGTGTGTAACCCTGGTTGCGCCAGTCAATTTGCGCGGAAATCCCTTTGTTGAAATCGCTGATATCACTTGGAATATCGGTGCGGATCTGGCGATTTTCAGTGCTTGCGATCACTGGTGCAATCGCTTGTGAAAACGGTGCGCTGGTGGATTTGTAAGCGACAAATGTCGGTGAACTGTTTGAACGCAGATAGTCGGCAACCAGCGTGATATCAAGGTCGCTGTTCGGCGTTACCAGTACTTTCGCACGTAAGCCCTGACGGTCGAATCCATTCACCTTATTACCGCTGGTGACGTTATCGACATTACCGTCATATTTCGTGTCCAGCGCAGTCAGCGAGGCGCGTACTGTTTCCGGTACCAGCGTGCCGGAAACACCTGCCCGTAAGCGCCTTTCATTACCTTCAAAATACGAGGCGTCAATGAAGCCGGCAGTGTCTTTGCCAGGTTTGCGGCTGACGACATTGAGCACACCCGAAGACGCATTTTTGCCAAACAAGGTGCCCTGCGGGCCACGCAATATTTCGATGCGGTCGATGTCGAGTAAGTCCAGTGTTGCCTGCCCAGGGCGGGCAAAGACGACACCATCCACGACGGTGGAAACAGTCGGTTCGACGCCGGGTGACGTGGAAATCGTGCCTATCCCGCGGACGAAGATAGTGCTGTCTTTATTGCCGCCTTGCTGACGGAAATTCACACTCGGTAATTCTGCGGCAATACTGTCGATGCTGTTGCGATTCGCTTGTTCAAGCAGGTCGCCGTTGAGTACCGATACAGCGACAGGCACCGAACGTAAACTCGCTTCCCTGCGTGTGGCTGTCACTGTGACTGATGGCAGACCCGCCTGATCGTCACTTGCCGGAGGTGCCGCATTTTCAGCAGCAGCGGTGCTGATGGAAATTGCGGCAATGCTCAGCAAGCTGCCTAGTTGCTGAGCACGGCGACGCTGCAATAATTTGTTTTTTGTATTGATCTTCATGGTCGTCCTTTAATCCCTCAATCTTGGTAAATGCCATTCTGCAAAGCGCTGCTGCGTTGACGATCTGCGTGCTCATCCTTTTCGTGTGTGATAACAGCAGTCTTACTGTGCAACGGCCTCTTAGTTGAATCGGTAATAAGCAACGAAGGAAATGCGACTTCGCTGCTGCCATCGGTGCTGTTAGAATTTGCATGGTACCGATACCATTTTTAGTTTCTTTGATGGCGATATCCAAGTCAAAGAATTAAAACAAGCATCTAAATGTCTTTTGAGAATATGCAGAAATGACGCAGGAAAACGGAACCCGAAAACGACGTGGCTCAGGCCGCGCGACCATACACGATGTCGCTAAAGCTGCTGGCGTCGGCTCAATTACCGTGTCACGCTATTTCAAGCAACCCGACACGGTATCGGCGGCATTGCGAGAACGCATCCGCAGTGCAGTCAGCGCTTTGAACTACGTGCCGAATCTGGTGGCGGGAGGTCTGGCTTCGACCCACGGGCGGATTATCGGCATGGTGATACCGAATATTTCCGGCCCGATTTTTGCCAATACCATACAGAGTTTCAGTGATGTGCTGACAGCGCATGGCTATCAGCTGTTGCTGGCATCGAGCTATTTTTCTGAAGCACAGGAAGAAAGCGCAGTACGTACTTTTCTGGGATGGTCGCCAGCGGCGCTGGCGGTCACCAGTCAGTATCACAGCAAGGCAACCGGGCAATTACTGGCGTCAGCCAATATCCCCGTAGTTGAAACCTGGGATTACGCACCGCGGCGCAAACATATACAAGTCGGTTTTTCGCATACAGAAGTAGGGCGTCAGGCTGCCCGTTATTTGCTGGGCAAAGGATATCGCCGGATTGCGTTCGTACAAAACAGCGTGGCGAGCGATGAAAGTGCAATCGACCGGCGTGATGGATACGCTGAAGTGATGCGTGAGCATGGCTTGAAGCCCTGGATGTTTATACCAACCGCGGCCACACCATTTGAGGCAGGAAAGCAGGCAATGGAAGCGCTGGCCTTACGTCAGCGCGGGGCGGCAGAAGCGATTATTTTTGCTAACGACAATCTGGCGGCATCAGCGATTCTTGCCGGGCAACGCGCAGGTATACGCATGCCGGAACAATGTGCGATCGTTGGTTTTGGTGACTATGCCATGTCCTCCATGTTGCTGCCGAGTCTGACGACGATACGGCCACCGGCGAAAGAAATTGGTGAGATTGCCGCCCTCAGAATTCTGGAAAGTCTGGGCGAAATTCCTTTATCCGGGCGTTTACAAAGATTGAATTTGCTGGCTTGTGAATTAGTGGAACGCGAAAGCGCCTGAGCGATAGGCTTACAACTGAGTGGCACAAGCAAGTGTCACAAATGAGAAAGAGACATCATGAAAAAATTAGTGAAGCTGAGTCTGTTTTTATACAGCCTGCTCCTCACCGTTACTGCTGCCGCGGACGATAAAGTGATAGGCATCGGCTTTCAGAAAGGCAGCGGTTTGCTGTCTGTGTTGAAAGCGCAGGGAACATTGGAAAAATCGCTGAGTGTGCAGCAGCTCAAGGTGAAATGGATAGAGTTTCCAGCCGGGCCGCAATTGCTGGAGGCTTTACATGCGGGGAATGTGGATTTTGGTCTGACTGGCGCACCACCGCCGATTTTTGCACAAGCGGCCGGGGTCGATTTACTCTATGTCGGTGCTGAACCCGCGTCGCCATCTGCTGAAGCGATAGTGGTCGCTAAGGATTCTCCATTAAAAACGGTGGTTCAGCTAAGAGGAAAAAAAGTCGCCTTTCAAAAAGGCTCCAGTTCAAATTTGCTGGTGTTAGCGGCACTGCGCAAAGCGGGTCTGAGCATGCAGGATATTCAGCCCGTCTATCTTGCACCGGCAGATGCGAGAGCGGCGTTTGTGAGTGGCAGTATCGATGCGTGGGTCATCTGGGACCCTTATCTGGCAGCGGTTCAGCACAGTTTGCCAGTTAGGGTGCTGGCTGACCATCAAGGCTTGTTGCCGGCGAATAGTTTTTATGAAGCCTCCCGTCGCCTTGCGGAAAAATCGCCAGCCGCGCTGAATATCATTCTGAACCAGTTGGCGCAGACCGGTGCTTGGGCGCGAGCGAACCCACAATTATTGGCTGGTATCATCGTGTCGCAATTAGGGTTGCCGCCCGCCGTTATCGAAACCTGGCAGGCGCGCAGTCGCTATGGGGTTGTGCCTGTCAGTGCAGATATTGTTGCGCGTCAGCAGGAAATCGCCGATCTGTTTTATCAAAATAAGCTCGTCCCCAAACCTGTCAATATCCGCCAGCAAGTGTGGCTGTGGAATCCCAAATAATCAGGCGTGTTTTTGTATTTCTTTTATATTTTTTGTATTAACATCAGGCGGGTTTAGTCGTTTTTTTAATTTCTTCCGGAGCCTGTCTATGTCTTCACGTCGTACTGTTGTTGCCCCCTGCATTTTTGCCGGAACCATGCTTGCCGTGTTGAGCTTTGCGTTTCCAGCGCTGGCTAAAGATTTGCCAGTCAAATCGGCGAAGACCATGCCGGAACTGATCAAGGCATCATCGCCTGCAGACTGGCGTGCGCTGAATCCGGAAAGCACCTTGTATCTTGAATTGGAAAAAGGCCGTGTCGTGATCGAGCTGGCACCGGATTTCGCTCCGCAACATGCGGCGAATATCAAGACACTGATACGCGAAGGTTATTTCGATGGTTTAGCCATTGTGCGTTCGCAGGAAAATTATGTCGTGCAATGGGCGGACCCGGATGAAAAGCGCGAACTGAAGACCGCGAAAAAAAATCTGGAACCGGAATTTACAGTGCCTTATTCTTCACAATTGCCATTCACCCGTTTGCCGGATGCAGATGGTTATGCGCCGCAGGTGGGACATGCGAATGGCTTTGCCGCAGGCAGAGATCCTAAGATGGGCAAAGCGTGGCTGGCACATTGCTATGCCAGCGTTGGTGTCGCACGCGGGAATGAATCGAATAGCGGTAGCGGCACATCTTTGTATGTGGTGACCGGCCATGCACCACGTCAGTTAGACAGAAATATCACGGTAGTCGGGCGCGTCATGCAGGGCATGGAATTGCTGACCACGTTGCCACGCGGCACAGGTGCTCTGGGCTTTTATGAAAAGCCGGAGCAACGCACACCGATCGTCGCAATGAAAGTGGCTGCTGATGTGCCGGAAGCAGAACGCAGCAAACTGGAAATCATTCGTACTGAATCTGCGACGTTTAAAGCGATTGTCGCAGCGCAGAGAAATCGCGGCGGTGAATGGTATAAAGTCCCTGCCGGATATATAGATTTATGCAATGTGCCTTTACCGGTAAGGCAGCAAAAAAACTGAAAAAGTACTGAAGTTTTTCTTGCTGTTGAACTGTTTCAGTCAGTATCCACAAATAAAAAAAAGCACATTGGATGTGCTTTTTTTTATTGCGAGGGGAAATTCAGTTTGGCACTGGCGTATTTTTTTCTGCCTTATTTTCTGTCGCCGCGCCCGCCGGTTTTCTGAGTGCATCCAGACCTGGCGGGTTGGCATTGAACCACAGCCACCCAGTATCGATAGCACGATGTCTGAGACTCCATTGATTGAAACTGGCACGTACAAGTATCACAGACAATAAGCAGATAGACAGCGCGCAGACAATACCGAAGGCGTATAACAGGACTTTCCAGTACGGCACACCAGGTGCCGCACTTTGCGCAAACATCAGAATAATGCCTGTGAGTGCAAACAGACAAATCAGGGACTTGCTCAGGGTAGATTGCAATCGCAGCACGTTGATACTCCTTAAGTTAGTTGAACAAACTTAGTTCTCAATTCCCGGGAAAAATTTAACGATCAACAGAGGCATCAATTTACCCAAGATGAGAAAAAGACCTGAGCTTGCGCCCATCAATAAAATACTTAAAGCCATTTGCGCGCCGCCAGCCGAAGGGGGAATATACGAACGTATCACGAACCAGCATATTCCAGACATCGACAGACTAAGAATGCCGATTGTTAGTTGAAACCATTTGCGAAGTTCGATTGGCATTGATTTTTCCATGGTGGAAATTTTCATTTGAAATGCAGCTAAGTCAGGTTATATCAGTAGTATCAATAAAACAAGTGCAAAATGTACTGGCTATTTCATATATTGATCAGTGATCACATCCAGAGTTTTATCCTTTTTCATTTCTTCCATGGCTTTATTGAAGGCGGTGATGATCCTGGAATAATCCTTTTTCTTATTGAATGCCAGATAGCTAGGGACAGATTCAACACTGGGACTCAGTTCTCTGACTTTGTCCGCTACGCCCGCTTTTTTGGCGGCGCTCAGAAATACATCCCGATAACTCGGCGCCAGGTCAAAGCGTTCTGCTGCCAGCATCTTGACCAAGGAATCTATGCTGGTTGTTTTGCTGACGTTACTCCACGCACCTGTATTGATCATGCCATCAATTTTTTCGCCGTAACTGGTGCTCTGAATGACACCGATTTTTACCGGTGCTAATTTTGATAAGTCGCCGTCAAACTGGATAGTGGAGTTTGTGCGAACGAACAGCGCTTCAATCTGGGTCATGACAGGGATGGCGGTGAAGCTTAGAAATACTTCACGCTCGGGGGATTTGAACGAAGAAAATACGCCATCAACGGTGCCATCGCGCGCTTCGGAAAGGCAACGCGCCCACGGTTTTAATTCTATTCTGATTGGATAGCCAGCACGGCGGAACGCCTCTGTAACGATATCGACCAATAGCCCTGCTGGTTTGCCATTTTCAATATAGGCCGTTGGCCGGCTATCTGCCGCGGCCAGAACCAGCATCTCGGCCTTTACTGGCCGGATTGCGGAAACAGCGAGCAAGGAAATAAAAAAAAACGCCAGAAGCCGGTGCGTCCATTTTGCATTGGTATCAGTTTTCTGATGCATCTGATGGCGCTCCTCAGTGGCTAAGGATCTGGTTTGGTCTGACAAAAAAACGCGCAGGCATCTATCAAAGAACAGAGACTGACAGCATTTGCCAACGATTTTTAATATAACTTTTGAAACATCCTACCTCAAAAAAGCTTGATCAATTTTATTGATGGAACGGAACGGGCAGGCGTATCGGTGCCAGTACGTCTGCCCGCAAGAGCGTTTGCATTGATGTGCGTAGTATCACTGCGCCGGATTATGGCTCTCCGCGTGGATTTTTTCTATCGCGGCAATCAGCTCATCGCTGAGTTCGACTTCGTAAGCATCAATATTTTCTTTGAGTTGTTTCAGGCTGGTCGCACCGATAATGGTGCTGGCGACGAACCAGCGTGAATAACACCAGGCGAGCGCGAGTTGGGTTGGCGTCAGGGCATTCGCGCGTGCCAGATCGGCGTAGCGTTTTGCCGTTTCTAATACCAACGGACGGGTGTAACGCGGGCTCCAGCTGGGCGGGAACAAGGTTAGCCTGCCGTGAGCATTGAGGTCATCGGCATATTTGCCGGTCAGCTGGCCGAATGCCAGCGGGCTGTAGGCGAGCAGGCCGACATTGTCGCGGAAGCAGGTTTCATCCAGCCCTTGTTCATAGGCACGGTTCATCAGGTGATAAGCATTCTGTATCGAAGCGATGCGTGGGGCGTTTTGTTTTTCTGCCTGATGGATAAATTCGCTGACACCCCAGGAGGTTTCATTCGAGACGCCGATGGCGCGGATTTTTCCGGCTTTGACCAGTTCATCCAGTACGCTCAGTGTCTCTGCAATTGCGGTATGCGGGCGTTCCAGCGCCGGGTCAAATTGTTTTTGTCCGAAGATAGGCGCGTTACGACTCGGCCAGTGCAACTGATATAAATCGATGTAATCGGTTTGCAGCCGTTTGAGGCTGGCGTCAACCGCGGCGCGGATATTGGCCGCATTCAGATCATTGTGGCCGTTACGTATCCATGGCATGCCACGGGCAGGACCAGCGACTTTGGTGGCGAGAATAATATCGCGGCGTTTGCCGGATTTTTTGAGCCAGCTGCCGATGTATTGTTCAGTTTTTCCTTGCGTTTCGGCGCGCGGCATGACCGGATACATTTCTGCCGTGTCGATAAAATTGATGCCGCGTTCTAAAGCGTAATCGAGTTGACTGTGCGCTTCTGCTTCGGTGTTTTGTTCACCGAATGTCATGGTGCCGAGGCAGATTTTAGACACTTTTAATTCACTGTTGCCGAGGTGTGTTGTTTGCATTTTTTCTCTCAACGATCATTCATCAGACATTGTTCCAGCATTTTTAAATTAATACGAGCGTACGTTGTGCAACGCTGCGGCACATTCCCTGATCAGCGCCGGGCCTTGATAAATCAGGCCGGAATACAGTTGTACCAATGAAGCGCCTGCCTGTATTTTCGTCACTGCATCCTCGCCGGAAAAAATGCCGCCGACGCCGATGATGGGCAATTCTTCACCGAGTTCTGCTTTCAGTGCGCGGATCACGCGATTCGATAATTCAAACACGGGTTTGCCTGATAAACCGCCAGCTTCTTCTGCATGGGGCAGACCTTGCACCGCATCGCGGGTGATCGTGGTATTGGTGGCGATGACGCCATCCATCTTGTGACGCAACAGCGCGTCGGCGATGGTTTTGATTTGCTCGGCATCGATATCCGGTGCAATTTTCAGCGCCACCGGCACATAGCGTTTGTGTTGATCCGCCAGACGTTGCTGGGCGTCTTTCAGTTGCGACAGCAAGCTGTCTAGCTCGCCCGCACCTTGCAGTTGGCGCAGGTTTTTGGTGTTCGGTGACGAAATATTCACCGTCACATAACTCGCGTACGGATACACTTTTTGCAGGCAGTGCAGATAATCTTCGGCGGCACGTTCTATCGGCGTGTCGGCGTTTTTGCCGATGTTCAGGCCGAGCACGCCTTGCTTTTCCTGATAAAAGCGCGATGACTGCACATTGTTGACGAATGCATCAACGCCGCCGTTATTAAATCCCATGCGGTTGATGATCGCTTCTGCTTTTGGCAGGCGGAACATGCGTGGCTGCGGATTACCCGGCTGCGCACGCGGCGTGACGGTGCCGATTTCTATCGAGCCAAAACCGAGCGCCGCCAGCCCGTCGATGTAGGCGCCGTCTTTGTCCAATCCCGCCGCCAGCCCGACAGGATTCGGGAAATGCACCCCCATGACAGTACGCACATCGGTGGCTGGTTTGCTGATTAAGCCTCCAAGACCGAGATTACAGAGTCCGCGCAGGGCAGGCAAGGCAAAGTGGTGGGCGGCTTCCGGTTCCATTGCGAACAGTAGCGGACGTGCCAGCGAGTAAAGTAAGTTATTTGCCATGATATTTATAAAAAATTGGGGGTATATAAGAAAAAAGCCGAATTGTCAGCGTAAATAGTGGGCTTTAAAAAATACTGGGGGGAGTATATTTGAGCTGTTTTTCCGTATTTTGATCTGTTTTCAGATGATTCTCAGACTGATTACGCCGCCAGCGTTTGCCAGTGCCCATGCATCAGCGCGTCAAGCGGCCTGAAATTGGTTTTGTAAGCCATCTTGGCGCTGGCGGCAATCCAGTAGCCAAGGTAAACGTAGGGTAGTTTTAATTCTTTGCTCTGCCGTATTTGCCACAAGACGTTGTAGGTGCCATACGAGGCGGCTGCTTCATCCGGTTCAAAAAACGTGTAGACAGAAGACAAGCCGTCGCTCAGTACATCGATGATGCTGACCATTTTCAGCACGTTGTGTTCATCGCGGAATTCAACCAGTCGTGTATTGACCCGGCTTTGCAACAGGAACTGCGCGTATTGTTCACGGCTATCTGTATCCATGCCGCCGCCAGCATGACGCTGATTCTGGTAGCGCTGATACAGTTCATATTGCTCGTGTGAATACGTGAGTGTCGTGATGCGCGGTACCAGGTTGGCGTGTTTTTTCCATGCCCGACGCTGGCTGCGGTTTTCGTTGAACTCATCGACCCGCACTCTGACTGGGGTGCAGGCATTGCAGGCATCGCAATGTGGTCGGTAAATAAAAATACCGCTACGCCGGAAACCTTTTCTGACCAATTCTGAATAAGTGTCTGCATTGATCAGATGCGCCGGCGTTGCTACTTGCGAACGCGCCTCCAGTCCTTCCAGATAGCTGCAAGGGTAGGGCGCGGTTGCATAAAACTGTATGCTGGCAAAAGGAAGTTCGTTGAGTTGCGTCACGGTGATTTACTTTGCTGTCATTGATATAGCGCCCTCAGCGGTTGCCATTCCTTGATCATCGGTTGTGTGGTTGCCTGTGCTATCCATTGGATAAAGTCGGCACGGGCGATAGGTTTCGCGCCTAGTGAAGCCAGGTGCGCTGTCTCTTGCTGGCAGTCTATCATTTTCACCCCGTGTTCACGTAAGAAAAATACCAGATGACTCAGCGCAATTTTGGAGGCATTCGATACCCGCGCAAACATGGATTCGCCATAAAACATGCGACCGATGCAAACGCCGTAAGCACCGCCGACTAACTCACCATCGAGCCAGACTTCGGATGAATGTGCATAGCCTAGCTGATGCAGGCCGCAGTAGCCCGCCACGATGTCTTCGGAAATCCAGGTGCCGTTGCCATCTTTGCGCGGTGCAGCGCAGGCGCGCATGACTTGTTCAAAGGCTGAGTCAAAACGAATTTCCCAGCGGGTATCGGTACGGATTTTTTTTAAACTTTTTTTCAGACTGTCTGAAATTCTGAAGTCAGACGTTTGCAGCACCATGCGCGGGTCGGTGGACCACCACAATATCGGCTGGCCTTCAGAAAACCACGGAAAAATACCTTGTTTGTATGCCATCAAAAGGCGCTGCGGCGACAGATCGGCACCTGCCGCAAGCAGACCTGCAGCACCATCGCGATCGGTGAGTGCCGTCGCCGGGTCTGGAAAGGGCGATTCCGCTTCTAACCAGGGAATCATTGTGATCCTTTCTGGTATTGCACTAAAACAGCGCTTTTTATGAGTGCAAAATGCCTGTGCATGGTGCGTGTTAAATTGATATTATCCATAAAATTCAATAACTTAAGATGTTTGCACCAAATTGGAATATTTATTGCTTTATCTGTGTGAAACTAATTAAGAAGTGCACACTTAAGGGGAGGTATCAGCATGAACGTACAAATAGATGGCGCCAATGCTTTGTTTATTTTGCTTGGCGCAATCATGATTCTAGCAATGCATGCGGGATTTGCGTTTCTGGAGTTAGGTACCGTGCGTAAAAAAAACCAGGTCAATGCGCTGGTGAAGATTATTGTCGATTTTGCGGTATCGACGATTGCTTATTTCTTTGTCGGTTACAGCATCGCTTATGGTATCCAGTTTTATTCTGGCGCCGAAGTGCTGGTGGCAAAAAATGGTTTTGAGCTGGTGAAGTTTTTCTTTTTACTGACCTTTGCAGCGGCGATACCGGCGATTATTTCCGGTGGTATCGCTGAGCGCGCCAAGTTTTATCCGCAATTGATTGCGACTGCGGTACTGGTTGGTGTTTTATATCCTCTGTTTGAAGGCATCGCCTGGAATCATCGCTTCGGCATTCAGGACTGGCTGAAAGCGGCTTTTTCTGAGGAGTTTCATGATTTTGCCGGTTCTGTGGTGGTGCACGCTTTTGGCGGATGGGTCGCGTTGCCTGCGGTGTTGCTGCTTGGCGCGCGTCGTGGCCGGTATATGAAAAATGGTGCGATCTCAGCGCATCCGCCTTCCAGTATTCCTTTTCTGGCGCTGGGCGCGTGGATATTAACGGTGGGCTGGTTCGGCTTCAACGTCATGAGCGCGCAGACACTGGATAAGATGAATGGCCTGGTGGCGATTAATTCCCTGATGGCGATGGTGGGCGGTACGCTGGTCGCTTTGCTGATGGGGAAAAATGATCCCGGCTTTGTGTATAACGGCCCACTGGCCGGGCTGGTCGCGGTTTGCGCCGGCTCTGATCTGATGCATCCTTTGGGGGCGTTGATCACTGGCGGTGTGGCCGGTGCTATTTTTGTCTGGATGTTTACCTGGACGCAAAATAAGTGGAAGGTGGATGATGTGCTCGGCGTCTGGCCTTTGCATGGCTTGTGCGGGGCGTGGGGCGGAATTGCTGCCGGGATTTTTGGTCAGAAAATGCTGGGTGGACTGGGCGGCGTCAGTTTATTATCGCAAGTCTTTGGTACCGTGCTCGGCATTGTGATTGCGTTTTCCGGTGGTTATGCGATTTATGGTTTGCTGAAAAAAACTATGGGCATACGTCTGGATCCTGAGCAGGAATTTGAAGGTGCTGATTTGTCGATCCATAAAATTTCATCGACGGCAGAGCGCGAATCCAGTTGGTGATTTCGGTTGAAATTCGTTGCGAAATTGGCTGGACATCAACAAAATTAATAATGTGTGGTTATTAATAATGTGTGGTTAATAAAAAAAGGGTGGAATTTCCACCCTTTTTTGTTCAGTTTCATTTTTATCCCGGTTTATTGTTCAGCCTTCTTGCTGCATAGGTTTAAATATGTCATGAGCATAGAGCCGATAACATTCGCCCTTCTGCGCGCGGCTATAGTTTTCAAAGAAAAATTTCAGGGTGTAACTGATGGTGGGGAAGGCAATATCATCCCAGGGAATTTCTTTTTCGGAAAACAGTTGCACTGCTAGACTTTCAACTCCAGCCGCATAATTCAGATCGAGTAAAGTGGCACGATAAAACAGGTGCACTTGATGCACGTGTGGCACATTCAGAATAGAAAATAAGTCATGCAACTGGATATTGGCTCCGGCTTCTTCCTCAGTTTCTCTTTGTGCGGCCTGCGCGGTGGTTTCATTGTTTTCCATGAATCCGGCCGGTAAGGTCCAGTAGCCATAGCGCGGCGCAATCGCCCGTTTGCACAGCAGGATTTTTAATTCACCATCCGCTTCCCATACCGGAATTGAGCCAACGACCATCTTTGGGTTTTGATAGTGAATAGCGCCGCAAGACGTGCAGACGAAACGTTCACGGGTATCGTCAGCGGGTATCTTCAGCTCGACGGGGGCCGCGCAGTCGGAACAGAATTTCATGGTGAATGGCGAAAAAATTAAGCAATTTCAGCAGTGTATCAATTCATTGTGCGTTTGGCGTGCTTTGGCCGGTAATTGAAATCACATGGCGAAAGATTTGCGCAAAGCAGCAAAAACGTGTATAGTCTATCTCTTCAGACGCGGGGTGGAGCAGTCTGGCAGCTCGTCGGGCTCATAACCCGAAGGTCGTAGGTTCAAATCCTGCCCCCGCAACCAGAATTACAAAAAAAGCCGCGTTATTACGTGGCTTTTTTACTTTTAACGATGATTTATTTTTGATTGTCTTCCTGAATCTGGACTACAATTTAGCATCTACTAATTTGATGGGTTGGACGTGCAGATTTGCGTCCTGAAAATACACCCTGATCTGGCCCGCTTGATGGGCGTCGACACCTGAATGGGTTGCGACAAAATTAAATGCATAAAGGTGTGGGTTGAAGCTGGGTTGTTCATGCTTCGTCCTGCTGTATGACATCTATTAAACCCGTGTAATTATATTTGCATGAATACTGCTGAGGCAAAGCGAGTCCTCGAAACAGCCTTGTTATGCGCGCTTGAGCCGCTGACGGTGAATTCTATGAAGAAGCTGTTTCAGGAAACTGACGATCAAGGTGATGTGGTTGGTGCTGATACCATCAAGTCGATGCTGGAAGATTTGCGTCTCGATTGGTCGGATAAAGGCATAGAGCTGGTCGGTCTGTCGAATGGCTGGCGTTTTCAGAGTCGTCCTGAAATGCGCTCCTATATCGATCGGCTGAATCCTGAGAAACCGCCCAAATACTCAAGAGCAACGATGGAAACCCTGGCCATTATCGCTTATCGCCAACCTGTGACGAGGGGTGATATCGAGGAAATTCGCGGCGTGACTGTTGCTTCGCAAATGATCAAGGCACTGGAAGATCGTTGTTGGATTGAGGTGATTGGTCATCGCGATGTTCCGGGTCGACCAGCATTGTTTGCAACGACCAAGCAGTTTTTAAGTGATCTTGGTCTGGCATCGCTGGATCAATTGCCGCCTTTGCAGCAAATTACCAAGGATGCGTCGGAGGACTCTGTTGAGTTATCCATGGCTGAGCCTGTATTGAGTGGTCTTGCGGATCAGTTGGGCGCAGGTGTGCAAGAGAGTTTAAGTTTGATGCAGTCCTCTTCTGATGAGATTGCGTCTGAGCGGGAAGTTCACGGCGACGTCGTCGATGTTGAGCTTTCTGCTGTTGGAAAATTAAGTGGTCAGGCTGCCGAAGAGTCGGTGCCAGATATGGAACCGGGTGCTGATCAGCTTCAGCAGCCTCAAATAGAATTAAAGAATGAATCCAATGAATCCTGAAGATGTGAAAGCCGATCAGACGCAAAGCGATGCTGATAATGGGAAGCAAGTGAAGCGCGGCGTGCGTGGTCCTCGCAATATGCGCAGAACGCGTGCCAAGTCTGATGTTGCTGCGCCGGTCGAAGCGACTGGATCTGGAGTTGCTGAGTCTGGCGCTGCTGCGCCTGATGCTGGTGAACGTCCGGCTCGTACGCCGAACCAGAATCGTCAGCGCAAGCCGCGCGCCGATCGTCCTGATGGTGGGCCGTCGTCTTCGCGCGCTGAGCGTCCTTCTCGTGAGGCTGGTTCTGCCAGTGCAGGTGTGCGCGGTAATGGGCGTCGTCCACAGCGGGCGAAAGGTGGTCGTCGTGATGTTGTAACTCCGGATGATGTATTTTCATTCGTCACTTCTGAAGCGTTTGATGCGGATGCCACTGAGGATGATAAATCGAAGGGCCGGGGGCGCAACGCTAAACCTGTGCGCCGCGACTTGACTGCTGATGATGATGCGCCGAAGTTGCATAAGGTGTTGGCAGAAGCGGGTCTTGGTTCGCGTCGAGATATGGAAGATTTGATTGTTGCCGGGCGTGTTTCAGTTAATGGCGAGCCAGCGCATATTGGTCAGCGCATATTGCCGACAGATCAGGTGCGTATCAATGGTAAGCCGATTATGCGCAAAGTGAGTAAAAAGCCGCCGCGCGTCCTGATTTACCATAAGCCTGCCGGTGAAATTGTCAGTACGAATGACCCAGAGGGGCGCAATTCGGTATTTGAAAGTCTGCCGACGATGAAGGTTGGTAAGTGGTTGGCGGTCGGTCGACTGGATTACAACACGGAAGGGTTGTTGTTATTTACAACCTCTGGTGATCTGGCGAACCGTCTGATGCATCCTCGATATGGCATCGAGCGCGAATACGCCGTGCGTACCCTGGGTGAGTTGGAAGAGGGTATGCGTCAGCGTTTGCTGGCAGGTGTTGAGCTGGAAGATGGTTTGGCGCAGTTCTCCAAAATTACCGATGGCGGCGGTGAGGGTGTGAATAAATGGTATCGGGTGATTATCGGTGAAGGTCGTAATCGCGAGGTGCGGCGTATGTTTGAGGCGGTTGGCCTGACTGTTTCACGTCTGATTCGTACTCGTTATGGTGCGATGACATTGCCTGCCAATCTGAAGCGTGGTCGCTGGGAAGAGTTGGGTGAGGATGCGGTGCGTAGTCTGCTGAAATTAAGTGGGCTCGAAAAAGCGGCTTCTGATAAGCCTGCGGCAAAAAGTGGCAAAACCTATGGCAATAAAGTGCCGTTTGGTGTAACACCTTTTACGCAAAAACAACCCTCTTTCCCCATGTCCGGTGGGCGTGGCGAATATGGCGCTGGTCGTGGCGGCAGCGCAAATGGCAATAAGTCTGGCGGTGCTGGCAACTACGGAAATGGTGCCGGAGGTGCTGGTAATAAACGCAGCAGGCAGCCTGATCCGCTGCAAACAGCACTGGGATTTCCTGATGCTGGTCAGCAGCGACGCGGGCCGACAGCCAGAGGAAGTGGGCAGGCGATAGGACAAGGGATCGCGGCGCGCAGACGTTCACGTGGCGCTTGATTTTGTGGTATGAATTGTCGTGGTTTTGTCCTGTTTTCCATTGCGACGGGGTAAATAATCGTTTATAATCTGGCAGTTAGTAGATTATGCCTGGTACGTTGTTTGGCTCGGGTGCTACGAAAAAAGATGGGCAGTTGCCCATTTTTTTTTGGTCTTATCGTTTGATATGCCTGAGTTTTAGTATGTGTACAGGTTTGTGACTTTCGGAGAATAGTTTGGTTTTGTTGGATTTAATAGAGAAGACTGTCAACGGCACTGGATATGATCTGGTGGATTTTGAACAGGCTGAACGTGGCTTGTTCAGGGTGTACATCGATTTTTTGCCGGACGACATTGAGAAGGGCAATATCACAGTCGAAGATTGTGAGAAAGTCAGTCATCAATTGTCGCATGTGCTGACGGTTGAAAATGTTAATTACAATCGTCTGGAAGTGTCTTCGCCAGGCCTCGACCGGCCGCTGAAGAAACTTGCGGATTATGTGCGTTTTGCGGGTGAAAAAGCGACAGTGAAATTACGTATGCCTTTGCCCGGTACGCCAAACCGTAAAACTTTCGAAGGCATTTTGCATGAGCCTGAAGGTGATAATCTGAAGCTGGAATTTGAAGTAAAAGATGGGTCGGCTCTGCTGGAGTTTTCGCTCGCCGATGTGGATAAGGCACACCTGGTGCCACAAGTGGATTTTAGGAGTCGCAAAGCATGAGTCGTGATTTGTTGTTATTGGTTGATGTGCTGGCACGCGAAAAAAATGTCGATGAAGAAGTTGTTTTCGGCGCGCTCGAGCATGCTTTGGCGCAAGCGACAAAAAAGCGTTTTCCAGGTGAAGTAGATATTCGCGTTGAAATTGATCGCGACACTGGTGAGTTCCGCTCGTTCCGCCGCTGGCATGTGGTTCCTGATGAGGCTGGCTTGCAACTGCCAGATCAGGAAATTCTGCATTTCGAAGCGGTCGAAGATGACGCCGAAATTCAGATTGGTGACTATATCGAAGAAGAAATCGAATCCGTTGATTTCGGGCGCCGTTTTGCACAAGATACCAAGCAAGTGGTATTGCAGCGCATTCGTGATGCTGAGCGTGAACAAATTCTGGCGGACTTCCTTGAACGCGGCGATTCTCTTGTTACCGGTACGATTAAACGTATGGAGCGTGGTGACGCGGTGGTCGAGTCTGGTAAAATTGAGGCTCGCCTGCCACGCGATCAGATGATTCCTAAGGAAAATCTGCGTGTTGGTGATCGTGTCCGTGCATATATTTTGCGCATTGATCGCAATGCTCGCGGACCACAGGTGATCTTATCCCGTACAGCACCCGAATTCATCATGAAATTGTTTGAGCTGGAAGTACCCGAAATTGAACAGGGTTCTCTGGTAATCAAGTCTGCAGCTCGCGACCCAGGCGTTCGCGCAAAAATCGCTGTTTATACTGCCGATAAACGTATTGATCCTATTGGTACCTGCGTTGGTATGCGTGGTTCCCGCGTTCAGGCTGTGACTGGTGAACTCGGCGGCGAGCGCGTTGATATCGTGTTGTGGTCCGAAGATCCAGCTCAATTTGTCATTGGTGCATTGGCACCGGCGAATGTGTCGTCCATCATGGTGGACGAAGATAAGCATGGTATGGATGTGGTGGTTGACGAAGAAAATCTTGCGATTGCCATAGGCCGTAGCGGTCAGAATGTACGTCTCGCAGCCGAATTGACTGGCTGGCAAATTAATATCATGACAGCAGAAGAATCTGCCAACAAAGCAGAGCAGGAAACTGCCGGTATCCGTGCTTTGTTCATGGAAAAACTGGATGTTGATCAGGAAGTTGCTGAAATTCTGGTTGAGGAAGGATTCTCCAGTCTGGAAGAGATCGCTTATGTGCCTATCACTGAAATGCTGGAAATTGAAGCATTTGACGAAGATACGGTTACTGAATTGCGTAACCGTGCACGTGATGCGCTTTTGACGGAAGCGATCGCTTCTGAAGAAGGCCTGGAAGGCATGGATGATGAACTGATCAACCTTGAAGGTATGACACGTGTGACCGCTGGCAAGCTGGGGCTGGCTGGCATCAAGACGCTGGCAGCTTTTGCTGGTTTGGCATACGACGAATTTGGCGCGATTTTGGCATTGTCTGCCGACCGTTCACGCCATTTAATTAAAGAAGCATTTGAAGATGTGACCGATGATGAGATGAAACTCATCGACGCTAAATATGATGATCAGGCCAAGGCTTTGTTAGCCAATGCCTGGAAACTCGTAGAAGCAAAGTAATTCACGGGTTTCATATTCATAACGCGCACATAGAAAAAGAGGACTGAATGGCGAGTAACAACGTTGCCCAATTTGCCACCGAGCTGAAAATGTCAGCGGATTTGTTGCTCACGCAATTGCGTGGGGCAGGTGTCGAAAAAAATTCGACGTCAGATTCATTGACAAAAGAAGATAAAGACCGATTGCTGGAACATTTGCGTCGTTCGCATGGATCTTCGGTTGACATTGAAAAGAAAAAAATCACTGTAACTCGTAAAGAGACAACGGAGATTAAGCAGGCGGATGCTACAGGCAAATCTCGCACCATTCAGGTTGAAGTTCGTAAGAAGCGTACGTTCGTCAAACGCGATGAAGTGGTCGCGGATGACGCGGCGGCGCGGACTGTAGCAGCAGAGCCTGAAGAGCCAGCGGTCAGCGAGGAAGATGCGCGCCGCGAGGCTGAGTTGATTGCACGACAAGAAGCTGAGCTGCGTGAAAAGCAGGAGCGACTTGCTAAGCTGGAAGCCGAAAAAGAGGCGCAGGCAAAAGCGATGCGAGAAGCGGCTGAAGCTGAAGCGGCAAAAGCGGCGGCAGATCAATTAAAGGCAGAGCAAGCGGCGGCGGCAGCTGCAGCAGCAAAAACTGTGGAAGTGAAGCCTTCCCAGTCAGATGAAGAGAAAAAACGTTTGGACGCAGAAGAAGCAAAGAAAAAAACTGCCTTAGAAGCAAAAGAGGCGGCTGATCGTGCAGCAGCAACAGAAAAAGCAAGAAAAGCAGTGGCTGACGAAGTTGCGCAGATCAAAGAAATGATGAATGCAGCGCGTCGGCCTGTGAAGGCTGCACCACCTGCGCCTGCAGTTGCCCCTAAGGCTGAAGGTACTTTGCATAAGCCTGCCGATAAAAAAGCCGGCGATAAAAAGCCAGTTGCGGCAAGTGCAGACAAGAAAGACGAGAAAAAACCGGCTGTTGGTGATAAGAAAGCGATTAAATCCGCGAATGTATCTTCAACCTGGCAGGAAGATTCTAAAAAACGTAGCGGTGGCCTGAAAACCCGCGGTGATACTTCCGGTGGTCGCGACGGCTGGAAAGGTGGTCCTAAAGGACGCCGTAACAGTCATCATGAAGAGCGTGAATCGAATTTCCAGGTGCCGGTCGAAGCGATTGTGAAAGATGTATTTGTGCCGGAAACACTGACAGTTGCAGAGTTGGCGCACAAAATGTCTGTTAAAGCATCTGAAGTCATCAAACACTTGATGAAATTAGGTCAGATGTGCACGATTAACCAGGTTCTCGATCAGGAAACAGCAATGATTCTGGTTGAGGAAATGGGGCATAAAGCATTCGCTGCAAAACTCGATGATCCTGAGGCTCTGTTGACGGACGTTGCAGAACACGCCGAGTACGAATCCTTCCCGCGCGCTCCGGTAGTGACGGTAATGGGGCACGTTGATCACGGTAAAACATCGTTGCTGGATTATATTCGTCGTGCCAAAGTGGCGTCTGGCGAAGCCGGTGGTATTACTCAGCACATTGGTGCCTACCACGTTGAAACTCCGCGTGGCATGATCACTTTCCTCGATACGCCGGGCCATGAAGCATTTACTGCGATGCGTGCACGTGGTGCACAAGCGACCGATATCGTGATTCTGGTGGTGGCGGCCGATGATGGCGTGATGCCGCAAACAAAAGAAGCGATTGCACATGCAAAAGCGGCTGGCGTGCCACTCGTTGTTGCTATCAATAAAATTGATAAACCGGGTGGCAATGCAGATCGCGTGACTCAAGAACTGATCGCTGAAAGCGTCGTTCCAGAAGAATACGGTGGCGACTCACCATTCGTTCAGGTGTCCGCAAAAACCGGTCTGGGCATAGACTCACTGCTGGAAAACGTTTTGCTGCAAGCGGAAGTGCTGGAATTGAAAGCACCGAAAGATGCGCCAGCCAAAGGTCTGGTTGTTGAAGCCCGTCTGGATAAAGGTCGCGGTACGGTTGCTACTATTCTGGTGCAGTCCGGTACTTTGAAACGCGGTGATGTGGTGCTGGCTGGTTCTTCTTATGGCCGCGTCCGTGCGATGCTGGATGAGAATGGCGTCAATATTACCGAAGCTGGCCCATCGATTCCTGTAGAAATTCAGGGGCTGACAGAGGTACCAGCTGCTGGTGAAGAAGTCATGGTGATGGTTGATGAGCGCAAAGCACGTGAAATTGCTTTGTTCCGTCAAGGTAAATTCCGTGATGTTAAGCTGGCTAAGCAGCAGGCTGCTAAACTCGAAAACATGTTTGAAAACATGGGCGAGGGTGAAGTTAAAAATCTGCCTATCATCGTCAAAACCGACGTACAAGGTTCGCAGGAAGCACTGGTTCAGTCTTTGCAGAAATTGTCTACCAGCGAAGTGCGTGTGCAGGTTGTGCACGCGGCAGTTGGCGGCATCTCTGAAAATGACGTTAATCTGGCGGTTGCTTCTAAGGCCGTTATTATTGGCTTTAACACCCGCGCTGATGCGTCTGCACGTAAGCTGGCAGAGTCGAATGGTGTGGATATTCGCTACTACAACATCATATACGATGCTGTCGATGAAGTGAAAGCGGCCTTGTCTGGCATGCTGGCTCCGGAAAAACGTGAGCAGATCATCGGTATGGTTGAAGTTAAACAGGTGTTCCTGGTCAGTAAAGTCGGTGCTATCGCAGGCTGTCTGGTGACTGATGGCGTGGTCAAGCGTACATCGTCAGTTCGTCTGTTGCGTAACAATGTCGTTACCTGGACTGGTGAGCTGGATTCCCTGAAGCGTTACAAAGATGATGCTAAAGAAGTTCGCGCCGGTATGGAGTGTGGTTTGTCGCTGAAAGGCTATAACGACATTCAGGTTGGCGATAACCTAGAAATATTTGAAGTACAGGAAATTGCACGTACTCTGTAATTCAAGCCAACCCCGGCCCAGGCCGGGGTTGTAGTTTGTAGAGGCAAAAAATAATTTATGGCAAAACATAGTAAAAATATACCGGGACGTGGTTTGCGCGTTGCTGATCAGATTCAGAAAGATCTGGCTGAAATTATCTGGTCTGAGTTAAAGGACCCGCGCGTCGGCATGATCACGCTGACGGAAGTGCAGCTCACGCCCGATTACGCACACGCAAAAATTTTCTTCACGACCTTGGCGGATGATGCTGTCGCAATCAAAGCAACCAATGATGCACTGACACGTGCCGCTGGTTTCCTGCGAGCCCAATTGGGTTTGCGTTTGCATATCCACACTCTGCCGCAATTGCACTTCATCCACGACACCTCAACAATACGTGGCATGGCCATGTCTAAGCTGATTGATGAAGCGAATGCCACTCGCGCTAAAGACGACGGCGAAAACTGATTTCTGACCGGAGTTCGCCCCGGCTTTCCAGACTTATGACAACTCAGATTAAAAAACGCCCCCGTGTTCCTGTGCACGGCGTCTTGCTATTGGATAAACCGGTTGGTTTTTCCAGTAATGACGCATTGATAAAAGCAAAGCGCTTTCTGAATGCGATGAAGGCAGGTCATACGGGCACGCTGGATCCATTTGCAACCGGCTTACTGCCTTTGTGTTTTGGTGAAGCGACCAAATTTTCGCAGGATTTGCTGGAAGCGGATAAAACGTATACGACAGTTGTGCATCTTGGCATTACTACCACAACCGGTGATACTGAAGGCGATGTGCTTGAGACGAAAAGCGTTGATGTCACTGAAGAGCAGATACGGCAGGTGTTGGCACAATTCACAGGCCCGATTGCGCAGGTTCCTCCTATGTATTCGGCACTGAAGCGTGATGGCAAGCCTTTGTATGAGTATGCGCGGGCGGGTGTCACACTGGAACGCGAAGCGCGCAATGTGGTGATTCATGAGTTGGAATTTCTTGGCTATGATGCTCCGTTGCTCAGCCTCAAAGTAAAGTGCAGCAAAGGGACGTATGTCCGCGTACTGGGTGAGGATATCGGTGCTGCGCTCGGATGCGGTGCGCATCTGAAAGAATTGCGCCGTATTCAGGTCGGCCATCTGGTATTGGAGAAATCGATTACGCTGGACTATCTGGAGTCTCTGCCTGAAGAACAGCGTTTGGCTTTGCTTGACCCTGTGGATGCTTTGCTATCTAGTTTTCCTGCAGTGCATTTGAATGAAGAATTAGCCGTACGTTTTCTGCATGGACAACGGCTGGCGCTTGGCAAAGAAGCCGTTAAGCTGCCGCAAATGACTGGCAGAGTCCGTGTGTATCGCGATACTGACGGGAAATTACTGGGTTCTGCTCAGCTACAGGAATTCGGTATTCTTGCACCGGAGCGCCTGATTAATACGCAGGAATAATATTTATCCGCACAAAGGAATGATCTGATGATGTTGTGCGGCAGGCGTGATGGATGCCTGAAGTGCCTATCATCATTTCCGTTGTCATCGCTTTGTAGCAACTCCTTGAAATAATAGGCGTTTTATGCTTTTGCGTTGCAGCATGTTATAATCGTCGGTTATCCGATTTACCCCAAATGAACGTTACCATGTCCACTACAAAACGCGCTATTCGTAACATCGCCATTATCGCTCACGTCGATCACGGCAAAACCACACTGGTTGACCAATTATTGCGTCAATCCGGTACTTTCCGCGAAAACCAACAGGTCGATTCCCGCGTGATGGATTCGAATGATATCGAAAAAGAACGTGGTATCACGATTCTGTCCAAAAACTGCGCAGTGGAATACAAAGGCACGCACATCAACATCGTTGATACCCCGGGCCATGCTGACTTTGGTGGTGAAGTGGAACGTGTATTGTCCATGGTTGACAGCGTTTTGTTGCTGGTGGATGCGCAAGAAGGCCCAATGCCACAAACACGTTTTGTGACGCGTAAAGCACTCGCGCTGGGTCTGAAGCCTATCGTCGTTGTGAACAAGATCGACCGTGAAAATGCTGATCCGCAAAAAGCAGTTAACGCGACTTTCGAATTGTTCGACAAGCTCGGTGCAACTGACGAACAACTGGATTTCCCGATTGTTTACGCATCCGGTTTCAAAGGTTATGCAGGTCTGGAAGACACAGTGCGTGACGGTAACATGGAGCCATTGTTTGATGCGATCCTGAAACACGTTCCTGCGCGTGAAGATGATCCGAATGGCCCGTTGCAATTGCAAATCACGTCACTGGAATACTCGTCTTACGTTGGTAAGATCGGCGTTGGTCGTATCTTGCGCGGTAAAGTGAAAGCCTTGCAAGATGTTGTCTGGATGAACGGTCCTGACGATAAGCCAACGAAGGCACGTATCAATCAGGTACTGACTTTCAAAGGTCTGGATCGCGTGCAAGTGGATGAAGCACTGGCTGGCGATATCGTGCTGATCAATGGCATCGAAGAAATCGGTATCGGTTCGACTATCTGTGCGCCAGATGCGCCAGAAGGCTTGCCTATGCTGAAGATTGATGAGCCTACTTTGACGATGAACTTCATGGTCAACAGCTCGCCGCTGGCCGGTCGCGAAGGTAAATTCGTGACAACACGTCAGATCCGCGATCGTCTGGAAAAGGAATTGAAATCGAACATGGCGTTGCGCGTTGTGCAGGCTGAAGGTGATGATTCCACATACGAAGTTTCTGGTCGTGGTGAGTTGCATCTGACAATTCTGATCGAAAACATGCGTCGTGAAGGTTTCGAGTTGGCCGTATCCCGTCCACGCGTGGTATTCAAAATGGTGGATGGCGTACGTCATGAGCCATACGAAAACCTGACCGTTGACGTTGAAGAAACGAACCAGGGTGGCGTGATGGAAGAGTTGGGTCGTCGTCGTGGCGATCTGCAAAACATGGAACCGGACGGTAAAGGTCGTGTGCGTCTGGAATACCGTATTCCAGCACGTGGTCTGATCGGCTTCCAGGGCGAATTCATGACATTGACACGTGGTACAGGTTTGATGAGTCACGTGTTTGATGACTACGCACCAGTGGATAATACCAAAGGCGAATTGGCTGGCCGTCGCAATGGCGTGTTGATTTCTCAGGATGACGGCGCGGCTGTTGCTTATGCGATCTGGAAACTGCAAGATCGCGGCCGTATGTTCGTCAGCCATAACGATCCAGTGTACGAAGGTATGATCATCGGTATCCATTCCCGTGACAATGACCTCGTGGTTAACCCGATCAAAGGTAAACAGCTGACTAACGTTCGTTCCTCCGGTACGGATGAAGCGGTGCGTCTGGTACCACCAATTCAAATGTCTCTGGAATATGCGGTTGAGTTTATTGAAGACGACGAACTGGTTGAAGTGACACCGAAGAGCATCCGTTTGCGTAAGCGTTTCCTGAAAGAACACGAGCGTAAAAAAGCTTCCCGCGAAGCGTAATCCCGACAGGGTTTATCCGGACAATAAAAAACCGCAGCTTAGTCTGCGGTTTTTTGTTTAATAAATCCAGGTTTATAGGCTATGCATTTTTCAGGCAGGTGGTTGGATTTGCCGTCGCACTATTCAGACTCTCCCCCTCCATAAAAATAATTTGGGGTGGCTGCTTCGACGAGTCGAAGTGTTTTCCTCAATTGCCAGTTTTGGGGCTGTGTGAGTGATGCGCAGGCTGAACGGTTTGCCTTTATGTAAAAGAGATACGTTCACCTCTGTATTTATAGAGAATTCATCTTGTGAGTCGCTTGTTTTAGCAAAATATTTTGATCTGGTAAGTTGATTCAGAATGAACGCTCAACTTTCACAATAACGATCATATCTGGCTTCCTGTCGGCCTTGGCGAGCTTGGCAGGCAAATCTTTAAGCTTTTCTGACCAGTGGCCAACATAATAAATTTCCTTGAAAGTCGCGTTAAAGTATTGCTTTAAAGAGCCTGCGAATGAATCACCAACAACCCAAATATATTTGTCTGACAGTGGTTTCTGGTTATAAATAATCTCGGCTGTGCCGAATGCTGATTCATGTTCATTTGGAATTTTATATTTATTCAACTGTGGCTTATTTTTCCAGATCACTTCCCAATTATCTTCTTTGTGCAGTGGAAAATTTTTTAAATTAGAAAGACCGATCAGGTCTCCAGCGTAAGTTGATTTATATTGAAAATTGACACCAGGCGTAGGTAAGTTAAACAATTTTGTGAAACCGGAATACGCCAAAAATGCGCCTTTGTTATTCCAGTGAGACTCCGTCATCCAATAAACAAGTCCTGCAGATTTTTTCGCGTTTAGTAAATCATTTGTCGGATCATAAATCGTTAAATTGGGAATGGTTTTTAGTTCGTCCAAAAAGAAGCTTATATATCTCTTTTTGGATGGAACTAGTTCATCGGGCAAATATTCCGGATAAATACTGGATTTATCTGGCCCAACAAGTAAAACAGTTTTTATATTGTATTGGGCGCTCACCGTGGCAATACTTGAAAAACTCTCTTTTATGGTTGCAATATCGCTGCCGGTGGGAACAACGGCAAGTTGAAGCTTCTCAACCAACTTACCGTGAGCGTTACCTAAAAATAACCAGTCGCCTTTTCCTCTGAACCATGTTTCAGAAGCGCCGAAAGCATGCTCAAAATCTCTTCTTTTGATGGTTGATTTGTCATATCCATGCGATTGCGCGAGAGCGGCTTGACTAACAAATAAAGCAGAAACTCCCGTTGCGATAATGAGGCCGCAAAGGATTGCGAGCGTGACCTTATTTTTATACATCCCAAGCCTGAAGGGTTTTCTAATTACTTTTACTGGCAACCATGCGAGCAGGACGGAGAGTGGGATAGCGATAATTCTCGCGTCAAGACTTGGCGAGCCACTTTTTACGATTCTTATAAAAGACAGGATTGGCCAGTGCCACAGGTAAAGAGGAAAGCTGATCAAGCCAAACCAGATAGCCACTTTATTCGATAATACAATACGGTTACTCCATGCCTGAGCTCCCGCAAAAATGATCAGCATGGCACCTGCTACAGGAATTAATGCCCAATTCCCCGGAAATGGCATGTCGCTGTTGATATGCGTAAAACCGTACGCCAAAAACATGAAGCCTGCGAAAGAAAATATATTGGATAAGGTTTTGCCGTCACTCTGACGCTTGCTGCTATAGAAAATAAAGTTAAAAAACTTGTCAAGTCTCTGTGTAAACTTGGAGAAATTTTCGTTTTTGTACACAGAAAGCCAAGCCAGTAAACTTCCGGATAACAGTTCCCAAAAGCGTGTATGCGGCGAGTAGAGGGTTGTCGTGGGATACTGCTCAATTCCCTTAATATTGAAGAAAAAAGAAATACTGGCAAAGAGAACGATGATGATAAAAATATTGAGTTTTCGCTTCCAGGGAAACCAAAGCAGTAGTGGCCAAAAGATATAAAACTGCTCCTCTATGCCCAGACTCCATAAGTGTAGCAATGGTTTGGTATCTGCTGAATTGTCAAAATAACCAGCTTCACGCAATAACAGCAGATTTGACATAAAACCTGCGCCAGCAGCGATATGTTTGCTTGGCTGGATTAACTCATCGCCCAGAAGCGCAAACCAGCCAAAAACAAAGCAAGCCACTAAAACGCATATCAGGGCAGGGAAGATGCGTTTAATGCGTCTGGCATAAAACTCCTTAAAACTAAAAGTACCTTTTTCCAGGTTCTCAAGAATGATCGTCGTGATGAGATAGCCTGAGATCACAAAAAAGATATCTACACCTATAAAGCCACCTTTTACCCATTCTGGAAATGCGTGAAAAGCGACGACGGCTATAACAGCCATTGCGCGTAATCCATCAATGTCGGGGCGATATTTGGGGTGGGAAAGAGGCTGGCTTGGAGATGTCATTAATACTCGATTACAGATGGTCCATTTGCTTCAAGATAACTACAGATAACTGATCATAAAGGCTGATAAAAAAATGCCAGATTATACATTCAACTTGATAATATTATCTACTTAATAATGTTTTTTTATTTCAATTTGTTGCTATCGTTTATATCAAGTTCGCCAACTGGAGCTACGTTGTTTTGCCCCGCCATTCGTAAATTGGTCGTAAAAAATTTGCTGAAATGATGGTACTAAGTTGTGGTGCTAAGTGGAGCTACTTGTACGAAAAACTATTTTCTCTTCTGGTCGTTCCAGTCGGCACATTCAATTGTTACTTCTTCATTTTGCGGGTTTTCCTCATTGTCATCTCTGCTTTATTCCGGTTACATTGGAAAGTTTATGTTGATACGAGTCCCTCAATATGCTGCGTACTGGCTCAGTATCGTTCGCTCGAAAGAGGTTAAGGAGGGGAGTTGCTACAAATGAGAACGAAGATATGGGGATGAAATGAGTCAGGGTTGGTCGAGGCGTAAGCAAGCCATATTGCTGATGATTGCCGCTGCCACTTTGTGGAGTACTGCCGGTGTTGCCAGCCGCCATTTGCAAAGCGCGGCAGGGTTTGAAATTGTGTTCTGGCGTAGCCTGTTTGCGGGGATTTTTGTGGCTGGGCTGATGCTGCATCAGTATGGTCGTGGCTTTGCTAGTCGTTTAAAACTGATGGGCAGTACGGGTGCGGTGTCTGGCCTGATGTGGGCGATCATGTACAGTTGTTTCATGACTGCGCTGACGCTGACCACGGTAGCAAATACCTCGGTGATGGAAAGTCTGGCACCACTGCTCACCGCTTTGCTGTCGTGGCTGGTACTGAAAGAGCGGATTCCGGTTGCCAGCTGGATTGCGATTGCGCTGGCCGGTTGCGGCATGGGCTGGATGTTCGCCGGCAATTTGTCGGTGACTGACAGTCGCGGCGTGCTGGGTATGCTGGTGGCGCTCGGTATTCCGCTGGCGTCATCGGTGAACATGATTCTGCTGAAACGCCGTTCACATACGGTCGATCTGATTCCGGCGGTGTTTCTGGGTGGGACATTTTCTGCGCTGGCGATGTTGCCCTTGTCGTTGCCATTTCAGGCTTCAATGCAAGACGTGTTGATCCTCGGCGCACTGGGTTTCTTTCAACTTGGATTGCCGTGTTCGCTGATGGTGAAGGCTTCCGCCCACCTGAAAGCACATGAAGTGGCGCTGCTGGCCTTGCTGGAAGTCTTGCTGGCGCCGTTGTGGGCGTGGCTGGGGGCGGGGGAAGTGCCCGCAACCGCCACACTGGCCGGTGGTGCGCTGGTGCTGGCCGCTTTAGTCGGGAATGAAATCCGTACTTTGCGACAGAAACACACTTAATCGCAGTAAAATAGCAGGTTATTTACCCAATTTTCCGCTGGCGCTAGTTACGCTGCGGTCTCGTTACGGAATGTTGTTATCATGAAATCTCCTGAACTCTTACTGCCAGCAGGTTCGCTGGAAAAAATGCATGCCGCATTCGACTTCGGTGCCGATGCGGTGTATGCCGGTCAGCCACGTTACAGTCTGCGTGCGCGTAATAACGAATTTTCTACGCTGGACGTCTTGCAGCAAGGCGTCAGCGACGCCCATGCACGTGGCAAATTGTTTTTTGTTGCCAGCAATATTTTCCCGCATAACTCCAAGCTCAAAACCTATCTGCGCGACATGGAGCCGGTGATCGCCATGAAACCGGATGCATTGATTATGGCCGATCCCGGTCTGATCATGATGGTGCGCGAAAAATGGCCGGAAGTGCCGGTGCATCTGTCGGTGCAGGCGAATGCGGTTAACTGGGCGGACGTGAAATTCTGGAAAAAAATGGGGCTGACCCGCGTGATTCTGTCACGTGAATTATCGCTCGATGAAGTCGAGGAAATTCGTCAGGAATGCCCGGACATGGAACTCGAAGTATTCGTGCATGGAGCGTTGTGCATCGCCTATTCTGGCCGCTGCTTATTGTCTGGTTATTTCAATCACCGCGATCCGAATCAGGGTACTTGCACCAATTCCTGTCGTTGGGATTACAAGGTCGAAAACGCCGCTGAAAACGAAACCGGCGATCTTGCACGGATTCCGGTGGAAACGATTAAATTCGATTTCAACAAGGCGCTGGAAGACGCCAATCAATCGTTCTCAGCGATGGGCGATATGCCGCGTCACCCGCTGGCAGACCGTCCTTATCTGATTGAAGAATCGACCAAGCCAGGTCAGCTCATGCCTATTCTGGAAGATGAGCACGGCACTTACATTATGAATTCGAAAGACTTGCGCGCCGTTGAACACGTTGAGCGTCTGGCGAAAATCGGTGTCGATTCTTTAAAAGTTGAAGGTCGTACCAAGTCGCTGTATTACGTCGCACGTACTGCACAGGTATATCGTCGTGCGATTGATGATGCGGTGGCTGGTCGTCCGTTTAACCCGCAATTGCTGGGTGAGTTGAATGGTCTGGCGAATCGCGGTTATACCGACGGTTTCTATCAGCGTCATCACACGCAGGATCATCAGAACTATATGGAAGGCGTGTCGCAGGCACATCGTAGTCAGTATGTTGGTCAGGTGCTGAACGTCGCCGATGGCTGGGCAGAGGTTGAAGTGAAAAACCGTTTCGCCGTCGGTGATCAGATCGAAATCATTTCACCGAATGGCAACGAAATCGTGACGCTGTCAGAAATGCGTAACAAAGAAAATCAATCGCTGAACATCATTGGCGGTGCAGGTCATACTGTGCGCATTCCGCTGGATGCGAAATACGAAAAAGCCTTGCTGGCGAAAATGTTGTAAGCGAAAAATTGCGTCATTATTGATGCAGTATTAAAGCAGTATTGAGGAAAAATTCGGATACTCCCCCCTGTTTTTCGTAAAAACACCCTGATGTCCTTATAAACAAAGGGGGTTTTTAGATACTCCGGGGGAGTATTTTTTTAGCCGCTGGATGGCGTGGTTTCTCTTTTCGCACATAGCCTGTGTCCTATCTACTCATACTTGCGCTGACGCTGACTTACTATCTGCTGCTCAGTCTGCTGTGTTTTCTGGTTTATTTTTACGACAAACAAGCGGCGATACAGCGCAGATCACGCGTCCCGGAGAAAAATTTACTGTTGCTGAGCTTGATCGGTGGCTGGCCGGGGGCGCTGCTGGCGCACAAATTTTTACGCCACAAGTCGATGAAGCGACCGTTTCTGCGCTGGTTTTTTCTGATGCTGGCGTTGCATTGGCTGTTGTTGTTTGCATTGCTTGCCGCCTGCGTATTTTTCGCAAACGCACATTAAAAAAGTGGCGGTCGTCACATTGATCTGTCTGCGTGATCTTCCATTGGAAACGTGATAAAACAAAGATGCCGCGCATGTCTGCAAATTTTTCTTACCCTTCATTTCAGCTCATTGACTTCTCTATGGATTTGTTTGACCGCCTCACTGATGATGAACTGCCCATCGTATATGCCACGGCTTTATATACTGCGCCGCTGAGTCAGACCAAAGCGCTGGAGTTAATGCAGCTACGCGGCGCGAAAACCCTGATGGGTAATCCCTACGATGCGAAGCTGCTCAAAGATCTGATGCTGGATTTGTGCAAGCGTCAGGTTTTGCGGCAGGAAATCGGCTTGGGTTATATCTTGCGTGATGACTGGCGCATGCCCGTATTGCTGCGTTTGCAGCAGACCGGCGGCATGAAATTGTGGATCAGCCAGATTCGTGATTTATTGAAAAAGCACGGCGAATATCAGCACTGGAAATCCTACGATGCCGAATTTTACAGCCGTGAAATGCTGTTTTCGGTGCTGCTCGGCAGAACTGATGAGGCCTTGTTATGGCGTGAAAAATTCCTCAGTGTGAAAAACGATCATGCGCTTATTCCTGGCGCAGAATTTTTCCAGCATGAGGATGGTATCCGCTTATTTTCGCAACTCCGGCCGATTGATCAGGGCATGGTGCTGACGGATATTTTTGTGAAAGCCAACTGGGAGTTACTCGATTGCCGGCTGGCGTATGACTACGCTTGTCAGCAGATGGATCAGGAATCGAATAGCTGGCCGCAATTGATGGGACTCGTCGCGTGGCAAGCCTTATTGCGCGGGGACTTCGACCGTCTCGCACAGTTGCAGCGTCAGTTACCGCCGCAATTTCAGGGTGAAATTCTGATTGCGATGGCGGTTTTGCAAAACAAAATGACTATCGCAGTGGGGCTGGCGCAAACCCATGCGCAGATGCAAAAAGTCAGCAGCGGTAAGCGGAAAATTTTTATTCCCGATTTACTTGGGCTGCTGAGTACAGTTGCGATGCTGGCAAAGAATGAGACCAGCAGTTTGCAACTGGCGAAAGCGCAGGTGGATGAGGGTGTGAAACAGCGACATGCGTTCAGCTACTACGTTTTACAGCCGCTGACGAATCACATGGCGCAAGGAATAGTGTTGCCGGTATCGCATTTTAATGTTCGTACTGCACATGATATCGACGCCTTGTTTGAGGCAATCTGCGCGTACTGGCAAGACGCACCACCTCATCCGCGCCTGCATGCAAAGTTGCTGGAAATGCGTGAGACCATGATCCGCTTCGGCTATCAGTGGGTTGCTGCGGAGCTGGATGTGTTGTTGGCGCATCAGTTTAAAGAAGTGCCACAATTCCCCGAATGGCATCGCCAGAAAAATATCCAGCCCTTGTTACTCGCTTTACAGCGGGAAGAAGGATGGAAGAGGGCATTGAATGCGTTGTCGCAACTCAAGCCTGCCAGCACTGTTGCCGCCGCAAAAAAAGAAGAAGAAATGCGTCTCGCATGGTTGCTCGAATTTCATTTTCAGGAGCTGAAAGCTGAGCCGCGCGAGCAAAAACGCAGCGCCAAAGGTGTCTGGAGTAAAGGGCGGCCGGTCGCATTGCGGCGGCTGGTACAAGAGCTGGATAGTTTGCCTTATCTTTCTGAGCAGGATAAGCAGATTGCTGCCTGCATACGCCGCGCATCGGACAGCTATTACGGTGGCAGTGAATTTGAAATCAATATCGATAAAGCGCTGCCGTTTCTGGTTGCGCATCCTGCCGTGTACTGGTCTGATGCACCGGATGTACGCATTGATGTCGTTAAAGGCGATATCGCATTGCAACTGAAAGAGAATGGCGACCAGATCAGTTTGCAACTGGAACCATTCATCAGCGCCGATGCGAGCGTGGTGTGGAAAAAAGAAACGCCAACCCGTCTGGCCGTGTACACATCGAGTCCGGAAATTAAACAAATCACCGGCATCCTTGGCCGCGGCCTGACCGTGCCTGTGACTGCCAAGGCGCAGTTAGTCGATGTGATTGCCGCGATTGCGCCGCATCTGTCTATTCATTCCGATTTGCCTGAGCTGGCTGCGCATATCGCGACGCTGGCGGCAGACCAGACCATGTTTGCGCATTTGCTGCCCTTACAAGAAGGCTTGCGCGTGCAACTGCTGATGCGGCCTCTGGGTGACGGCGGTTGGTTTCAACCGGGCAAAGGCGCGGCCAACGTGCTTGGCGAGCAGGCCGGTGTGCCGGTGCAGGCGAGTCGCGATCTGCCAAAGGAAAAAGCTCTGATGCAATTCGTGCTCGATGCGTGCCCTGCGCTGGCGAATGCTGAAGAAAGCGGGCAGGAATGGCAGTTGCAGCATCCTGAACAATGTCTGGAATTGCTGGAGCAATTGCGCGCGGTTCCAGTCGATAGACTACAACTGGTCTGGCCTGAGGGCGAACGTTTCCGTCTGCGAGGAAGCCGTTCGTTGCAGAATTTACGCCTGACGATCAAAAAGCAAGGAGAGTGGTTTGTCGCTGGCGGTGAGTTGTCGCTGGATGACGGGCGGGTGCTGGCGCTGCGTGAATTGCTGCAAATGGCAGGATCAGCGCGCGGCCGCTTTTTGCAATTAGGTGAGAATGATTATCTGGCATTGACCGACAGCTTTCGCAAACGACTCGATGAATTGCGCGCGCTGGGCGAACCCGGTGGTGCTGATGGTATACGTCTGAATGCGCTGGCGGCACCTGCGCTGGCAGAACTGGCTGCGGAAGCTGGCGAAATAGAAGTCGATGCGGCGTGGCGTGAGCAGGTAAGTAAGCTCGATGCGCTGGCCGATTTTTACCCGCAGGTTCCTTCTACGCTGCAGGCGGAATTACGTGATTATCAGCTGGCCGGTTATCAGTGGCTCGCGCGACTCGCGCACTGGGGTGTCGGCGCTTGTCTGGCGGACGATATGGGGTTGGGGAAAACGGTACAGACGCTGGCGCTGTTGCTGGACAGAGCGCCGGATGGGCCTGCGCTGGTGGTGGCACCGATTTCGGTGGCGATGAACTGGCAGTCCGAAGTCATGCGCTTTGCGCCGACGCTGAAGGTGCGTGCGTATCACAGCCATCGTTCACTGGCGGATCTCGGGCCTTTCGATCTGGTCATTGCCAGTTACGGCATGTTGCAGTCGGATGCGGAGGCATTCGCTGCGCAACATTGGCACAGCGTGGTACTGGATGAAGCGCAAGTCATCAAAAATTCCGCAACCAAGCGCAGTCAGGCGGCGATGGCATTAACGGCAGATTTTAAAATGATCGCCAGCGGCACGCCGGTAGAAAATCATCTGGGTGAGTTGTGGAATCTGTTCCGGTTTATTAATCCCGGCTTGCTCGGTTCTAAAGAGCGTTTTACCGATAAATTCAGTACGCCGATTGAGCGCGGTGATAAGCCTGCACGTCAGCATCTGAAAAAGCTGATACAGCCGTTCATTTTACGGCGTACCAAAACCCAGGTGCTGACAGAGTTACCACCACGTACCGAGATCACCTTGCAAGTCGAGCTGAGTGATGAAGAGCGCCATTTGTACGAAGCTTTGCGTCAGGAAGCGATGGATAAAATTGCGTCGCTCAGTGCGGAAGAAGGGCAATCGCTGAAAGTGCTGGCAGAGATTACTAAATTGCGCCGTTTTTGCTGCCACCCGCAACTGGTATTAAAAAATTCCACGATCAGCGGCAGTAAGCTGGCAGTCTTCGAAGAAACCATCGATGAGTTGCTGGACAACCGCCACAAGGCGCTGGTGTTCAGCCAGTTTGTTGATCATCTGGCGATCGTACGCGAGAGTCTCGATAAAAAAGGCATACGTTATCAGTATCTTGATGGCAGCACGCCTGCAATCGAGCGCAAAAAGCGCGTTGACGCATTTCAAGCGGGTGGCGGTGATGTATTCCTGATCAGCCTGAAGGCGGGCGGTACAGGGTTGAATCTGACCGCCGCCGATTATGTGATTCATCTCGATCCGTGGTGGAATCCGGCGGTAGAGGATCAGGCCTCTGATCGCGCGCATCGCATGGGACAACAAAGACCGGTCACGATTTATCGTCTGGTAACACAAAACACGATAGAAGAAAAAATTATCGCCTTGCATGCGGAAAAACGTGATCTGGCAGACAGTCTGCTGGACGAGGGGGATGTTGCTGCTCGACTGGACACAGCGGCATTACTGCGCTTGCTGAAGGAAAATGTCTGATGCCTTGATGTTCGAGCTGGTGAGCGACCCGCTGACCAGCACAACGTGGCAGTGAGTCAGCAAGGTAGCGAGGTACAATAGCGGTTTGCTTAACGCCGTATTGTATTTATTGTGACTACTAAAGTTTTACCGCCTCGCCGCGTCTCCGTGGCTCCGATGCTAGATTGGAGTGACCGCCATTGCCGTCAGTTTCATCGCCATATCACCCGCCATACCTGGCTGTACACTGAGATGGTGACGACCGGATCGCTGTTTCATGGTGATCTGCAACGTCATCTGGAATTTAATCCCGGCGAACATCCGGTGGCGTTGCAGCTTGGCGGCAGCGAGCCCGCTGATCTTGCACATTGCGCCAAACTGGGCGAAGAGTGGGGATATGATGAAATCAATCTGAATTGCGGTTGCCCGTCTGAGCGCGTGCAGAAAGGCGCTTTCGGCGCTTGTCTGATGGCAGAGCCATTATTGGTCGCAGATTGCGTGAAAGCGATGAAAGATGCGGTCTCCATTGATGTCACGGTCAAGCATCGTATCGGCATCAATGATGTGGATTCCTATGAATTCATGCGGGATTTTGTCGGGCAGGTGGCTGATGCCGGTTGCAAGACCTTTATCGTGCATGCGCGAACTGCGATCCTTAAAGGCTTGTCGCCGCGTGAAAACCGTGAGATTCCACCACTGAAATATGATTATGCCTACCGCTTGAAGCGAGAGTTTCCTGAGTTGGAAATTATTCTGAATGGCGGGATTAAAACGACGGCGGAAATGCAGCAGCATTTGCAGCATGTCGATGGTGTGATGATAGGGCGCGAGGCGTATCACAATCCGTATTTTATGGCAGACTTTGATGCGCTCTTTTACGATGATATGACTCCGGTCAAAACCCGTGAAGAAATTCTGCATGCGATGATTCCGTATATTCATCGTCAGTTAGAATTGTATGGCAATGGTGGCAAGGGTTTGCGCCTCAACAGCGTGATACGCCACATGCTGGGATTGATGATGGGACTTGTTGGTGCCCGCGCTTTCCGGCAAACCTTATCCGATAGTAAAAAACTGGCTTCCGGTAATCCTGACATCTTGCTTGAAGCTTTTGAACGCATGCAAACAGTGACTGCGTATGATCGCAGTCTGGAAGTATCTTCTCAATAATCAGAGGGCCTTATGAACATGTTTATCAAATCCATCATCGTTGCTTCCATCGCCACCGTTACTTTGGCCGCACAAGCTGAAATTGTGGTGAAGGATGCGTGGGTCAGAGCTACCGTGCCACAACAAAAAGCGACTGGTGCGTTTATGCAGATTCAAAGTACAAAAAATGTGCGCCTGATCGAAGTGCAGTCGGCGGCAGCCGGTCTGGTGGAAGTGCATGAAATGAAGATGGACAATAACGTCATGAAAATGCGTGCGATTCCTCAACTGGATGTGCCGGCCGGAAAAAATGTCGAGCTCAAGCCCGGTGGTTATCATGTCATGTTGATGGACTTGAAAGCGCAGGCAAAAGCTGGTGATGCTGTGACACTGAAATTAATTTTCGAAGATGAAAATAAAAAACAGGAAACAGTGGATGTGAAAGCGACCGTCAAAAGTCTGACAACGATGGAACACAAAATGTAAGTTTCATGACCCAAATTGTGACGCTTTTCTATGGCGAGTAAAAATTTGTAATAGCTTCCGGTGATGCGGGTTGGCGCAGTTATATTGTCGGCTGTTTCAACGCACGCTCCTCTTCTCACTGGATTGTGAGTTTATGCCTACGTAGGACTTACGTAGGCATTTTTTATTCAAACTCATTTTGACTAGACAGATTTTATGCGACGAATCTCATCCTCCAAAAGAAATGCTCTTGCCATTGATATGGCAGTCGCTATATCAGAACCTGCCATTCTGAGTCGTATTCCTTTCGATCAAATCCGTATAGAACATTTGCTATCGCGTGCGGACGATGTACATCACGTACTGGCGCTGACCCCGGAACAAAGTGCATTCTGGCGCGAAACCGCAAGCACCTTGCGCGGTATGCTGCGGCAACGTGCAGCGCGGCGTGAGCAATGGCAATCAGCACAACGGGAATCGTTACAGAAAAACGCATTTGCCTTACCTGAATTGTTTTCCCAGCTTGAACGGGAAGAGCAGTCCGGCGCGACAGAAAATATCCGCATGCGTGATTTGTGCCTGGTGTTTTATGAAACACTGAGCCAACATCAACGTCAGTTGTTGCATGGCTTTTTATCGACGCAGGTAATGAGTCGTCACCAGCCATCTGACCGACTGAGTAAAGAATCACAGGGGATGACATTGCTGAGTTGGCCTAAGGTCTCACGTCAGCATGAGCAACACCCAGTAACCGCGTTCCTCAGTTTAATGGCCTGATTGCTTGAGAAAGTATTGCTATGGGGACGAAATCCTTATATAATGCATAGCTCACTTGGGGCAATATTCAGGTGAAATTCAGTGGTGGTCGTAGCTCAGTTGGTAGAGTCCAGGATTGTGATTCCTGTTGTCGTGGGTTCGAGCCCCATCGTCCACCCCACAGAATTTAATGAAATCAACGGCTTACAGAGTTTTCTTTGTAAGCCGTTTTTCTATTTTCCAACGAAAAAACAAATTTTCCAACGGCTACTCAGTTGCGATGGCTTTTTTCTCTTTTCTTCGGTCGTAGTTTTTATGCGTCGTGCTTGGGTTTGCATGCACTGACCGGATTTACATCCCTTTGTTGTGATAATTTCTGGAGATGTCTGCTTGTCAGATCAGATCCGGTGTCGCGTGTGACAAACCGGATCCTGACTGTTACGGATTAGACGAAACTAAGTGCGGCTGTCAGGTCACCCGGCGGCAATGCGTGGCGCTCCTTGAATGCAGAATTTCTTGCTTGTATACCCTCCAGCAAAGGTAAATCATGCAGGCGGGTGATGAATCGCAAAATCGATGTGGTGTCATAGAAGCTGTGATCGACATGTCCTTTTTTTGCAAATGGTGACACGATGATGGCCGGAATACGTGAACCAGGTCCCCAGCGGTCGCCTTTCGGAGGTGCGACATGATCCCACCAGCCGCCGTTTTCATCAAAGGTGATGATAACCAGCATGTTGTTCCACTGCGGGCTGTTTTTCAGGTGGGCAATGACATTGGTGACGTGCTGATCTCCTGATTCCACATCGGAATAACCCGCATGTAAATTCAAATTGCCCTGTGGTTTGTAAAAGCTGACAGCAGGTAATTTCCCGGCAGCGACATCCGCTAAAAATTTATTTGAAAATGGACTGTCGCCGGTTCCTCCATCGCGCAGATGGTCGTTACGGGCTTTTGTTCCGGGGGCGAATTGTTTGAAATAATTAAAAGGCTGATGATGGTATTGGAAATTCGGTTTTTCTCCGCCACCTTTATAGTCGATCGCTGCCTGCCATGCGCCACCATACCATGCCCAACTGATGCCTTTGCGGGAGAGTAAATCGCCTATCGTGTCGAAATTCTGCGGTGGCAGTGTGCTTGGATCAGCGGGGTCAGCCATCTGACTGTCGCCGTCGGGGGCGGGTTTGATATAGCTGGGTTGATAGGCTGGTGCCATCGTGTTGACTGCGTAGCCATCCGGTGTAATTGCTCCGTTATTAATAAAGTGAGGTTTCCCGCTGATTGCGGATGTCGGTGATTCTGCACTTATCGCCAGCCTGCTGCCTGTTGGGCCATCTTCAGTCACAGCGATTTTTTTCTTTGCAGGCGTATCTTTTGCATTGAAATATTCTGGTGTGCGTGCTGAGATAAGGAACTGGTGGTTCAGATAGGAGCCGCCAAAAGCTGCCATAAAGAAGTTATCACAGAGTGTATATTGCTGCGCAATTTGCCACAGCCCCAGATTTTTACTCGCTTCGCCGTAGTAGCCCATAGGGAGTGCGCCGGAATCTGCCCATGCGACAAATGCGTCATTTTTTCCACCATTGATTTGCATTTGATTCTGATAAAACAGATGCCATAAATCCCGCGTGATGACAGATTCAGGAAGCGGTAAGCCTTCTGCATCTTTTAGTGCAAACGGGGCATTGCTGAGACCTGTGATTTTATCTTCTGCAATGGAATAATTTTTACCGCTGACATATTGTGCGCGAGGAACGATGCCGCCCCAGATCGGGGGTAAATGTGGCAAGACAGAACCATCCCTGTCTATTTGCCGGTACTGATCGGCTGTGACTTGAGAACGCGGCTGGCTGACGCCGGGGAAGTCGCCAAAAAGGTTGTTGAAGCTGCGGTTTTCCAGATAAATCACGACGACATTTTTAATGTGTGATTTTAACTTCGCATCCAATGATCCCTTTGTCACTGGCGCTGTTTTTTGATTGAGCGCTGCGCTGCTCATCGGAATAGTGGCAGTCATACCGGCAAGTGCTGCGCCTTGCAATAGACGGCGGCGAGATGGTATTTCGGGGGAATCGCTGTTGCTGATTTCGTGTTCGTGGGTTTCTTTTTGCATTTCAGTTCCTGTACAAGGAGTGTTGAAAGAATATGTTGTATCAGTCAATAAATTATGAATGGCATGTCTGATATTGGCCGACGTGTATTGTATTTCCGGTGGCTATAGTACAACTCTCAATTTATCCATAGCGTGCCATCCTGATCGGTTATTTAAAAATATCTGACCCACGCTTGCTGACTGTGCCGCTTGTAACGAGCAAAAGCGCGACAGGGAAAGTACAAAACAGGAATCAGTGCGACAGAGATGAGCCAGATCTGCCAGACGTATTCCACATCAAATCTCTTACCGAAATTTGCTCCTGCTATTGCGGAGAGTACGTTTTGCAAGAGCAGCAAGATATACAGATGCAGCAGATAATAAAACATCGGCGCTCCGCCAAAGACGCTGGCGATATTGGCATACTTGCCCGGATACTTTTCTAGCGCATGCAGACAGCACATAGTTATTCCCAGCGTCAGTAAAGCAAAATCCAGAGATGGAGGGTATTTGGTCAGATTGAGAAAAGACATCACGGTGAGCAGCGCATTGTCATACGATTCCCACTGGAGCGTTTCGCCATAGAGGTTGATGCTGCGCAGTAGCATAAACAAACACAGGCTGACGCATCCCATCTGCAATAAAAGGCGCTGTCGGCGTAGAGGTGTGAAGTTGGAGGCGTACAGGCGACCAGCGACGTAGCCGAGCAGAATAATTCCTATCCATGGCAGCAAGGGATAGCTGACCTTCAGTTTAATAGCGGCATCGTTAATCAGATAGCCTCGATGTAGCAGTAGGGTCCACAGTGCATGCATTATGCCGCCAGGCGGAACGCTCACTGTGTCTAGCGCATTATGTCCACCGACGATCAGTATGCCTGTCACGGCAAGCACCCACAGTGGCAATTGATGCAGCATACCCAGGACAATCATGCTTAGCCCGATTACCCAGATGACTTGCAGATAAATAACCGGTGGCGGAAATGTGCCTGACCACGCAAAATTGACGACTACCAGTTCCAGCGCGATCAGCAGCAAACCTCGCTTGATCAGAAAGCCGCTGGCATCGCGCGGACCGGAAGCAGGATTAGCATACAGAAAGGCAGACAGACCGGTCAGAAAGACAAACACGGGTGCACACAGATGTGCTGCCAGTCTTGTGAAAAATAAGTCTGGTGGCGTCTGGCTGACATCCATAGGATCGCTGACTTGCTGATGCAGAAAAAAAGTTTCCCGCACATGGTCAAACATCATCAGCACCATGACGATGCCACGCATGGCATCAATGCTGTTGATGCGTGTGCGTGATGGTGCCTGACTTGTCGTGTCGAACGCGTTTATCTTGGACATGGCAGCAGGTCAGAACTTATGATGCAGATTCAGGCGAATGCTGCGTTCCGTTCCCGGTGCAACCCACAATTGGCTGTACGAGCTGGCGTAATAGCGCTTATTGAATAGGTTATCGACATTCAACGACAAGCGCGTCGTTTTGTCGGGGTTGTAGGACGACATTAATTTCACGGTGGTATAGGCTGGCAGCGTGAAATCAGACGAAACTGCGACATCGCCGAGGCGCTCTCCGACATAATTAATACCTGCGCCAAGACTAGCTTTAGCAGTACCTAGATTAAACAGCTGGTTGATAACCAGATTGGCGCTATGTTTAGCGACATTCGGAAAACGGCTGCCGGTGATAATCGTGTTATCCCCCTTGGTAACGGTGGCGTCGGTATATGCATACGCGGCGGACAGACGCAGATTGGTGGCGATGTCGCCAGCCATATCCAGTTCCAGTCCTTTGCTGCCGACTTCGCCAGCGGCGATAGAGAAATCGGTGTTAGCCGGATTCGTAGTCAGTACATTGGTTTTTTTGATGTTGTATAGCGCGATAGTGGCGCTGGTTTTATTATCCGGGGTATCGAACTTGATACCCACTTCGTAAGAGCGACTTTCTTCTGCCGGGAATGGGGTGTTATTGATGCTGATGCCGCTATTCGGACGGAAACCTTTGGCTATATTGGCGTACAGCGATACGCCAGCAATAGGTTGATACACCAGACCTGCACGCGGGCTGTTGGCACTCAGCGACTGGCTGGTAGCAATTGCGGCGCGATAATTGCTCAGTGTTTGATCGTAATGATCGCTGCGTATGCCTAATAGCGCCTTCCACTGAGATGAAAGGTCTAACTGGTCTTGCAGATAAAGTCCGCGCGCTCTTTGATTTTCCCGGGTATTGATGGATAAGGTCAGTGGGTCGGCAGCCTTGCCATACACCGGATTGTAAATGTCGATTGCATACGGATTCGACGCTGATGGATTGCGGCGTAACTGTACGCGGCTATCATCAAACTGATATGCATCAATACCTAGCAGCACATGATGTTTGATCGCTGCCGTCTCAAACTTGCCGACCAACTCAATACGGGCAGATTTGTCGGTCGCAGAAAAATCACGGTAGCGACGCTGACGGCGTAGTGTGCGCCCATCCGCCAGCAGGTTATTTGCTTCGGTGGAAAAACCGCGCAACTCACTGTCGCGATAGGACAAGCCACTTTGCAGAGACCATTGCTGGTTGAATTCATGCTGTACAAATACCTGGTGCCCCAGTGATTTTACGGTGACCGGGCCATCGCCTGGTTCACCCAGAAAGCGCGAGTTCGGTATCAGACCCAGTTCGCCATTGACGGCCAGTACACCACGATCAAACGGTGTCTTTTGTTCGCTGGCTTCCAGTTCATACGACAGCGTGGTTCGTTCGCCGATCAGCCAGATCAGCGAAGGTGAAATGAAACTGCGTTTGCTGCTGATGGTGTCGCGATAGCTGTCGCCTTGTTCTGCTGCTGCATTGATGCGATAGGCAATATTTTCACTGACCGGCCCTGTCAGATCGGCGGCCACACGATAAGTCTGATGACTGGCGAGCGTGAAGTCGACATCGTATTCAGGTTGAAAACGCGGTTTTTTTGTCATGATATTGACCGTGCCACCAGGTTCGCCACGACCATACAGTGCTGACGACGGGCCTTTTAAGACTTCGATGGATTGGGTATTAGCCGTATCGCGCAAGCCATTGTAGCCGCGGCTGGAGCTGAACCCGTTGACCATATAGTCAGAACCAAAGTTAGGATCGCCGGTAAAACCGCGCATAGCATAGCTGTCCCACAGCCCACCCAGATTGCTTTGGCGGGCAATGCCACTGGTCAGATCCAGCGCATTATTCAGGCTGGTGACGCCATTATCCTTGAGTAAATCTGCCGTCAGCACCCGCACGCTTTGTGGCAAGTCCACCAGCAAGGCATCGGTCTTGGTGGCACCGGTGGCTGAGATGCTGCGGTAGTTTTGTCGGTTCGCACGGATGACGACGTCACTCATCGTTTCCGGCGAACTGTCTTCGGCCGCTTTACTTATTACAGGGAAAATAGCTGCAGCGAGCAGACTCAGGTGCGCAGCAAACTTGTGAGACATGTAGTGATCCTTTTGGTGTTCTGAAAAAGTGGACTCGCTGACGGAGTTGACGAAGACCTCACCTGTAGTTGGTTTGGGGGCGTCGTACCGTGGCGAACTTGGGTTTTCTAAGGGGGTAAACACAAATTTAGTTCTGTTGCAAAAGTATTTGCAACAGAATTGCATTTCGCGGAAGAATAAATGAGTTTTTTTTAATTTGCAACATAGTTGCAAATAATTTTTAGATGTAACTTTTCTGAATAGTGCTCTGCTGACGGCCGGATAGCAGTCTCAGAACGAGGTACACAATCCGAGAACGTCGGAAAATCGACTGAGCATGCAAAAAAAGTCCTGTTGTTTCATTGTTGAAATTACCAATCCAGTTGCCGTTATCTTCAACTTTGACGAAACGACCTAGGCCGGTCTAGTTCTTTCAGCCAGTGACCCCATCCTTTTGCAGTCAGATTGACTACCGTCAGGGGAATTTCTAAATAACCCCACACTCCTTAAGCTTATATCACCTAAAAAAGCAAAAGGAGCTGTCATGGCGAATGAAGGCAAAGCCTATTCAGTACTGGCTTCCAGTACTTTGGCGTTTACTGTGTGTTTTACGATCTGGATGATGTTTGGTGTGATCGGTATTCCGATCAAAACTGCCTTGCATTTAAATGAGACCGAATTTGGCTTATTGACTGCCATGCCAGTTCTGACTGGCTCATTGATACGGGTGCCGTTGGGAATCTGGACTGATCGTTTCGGTGGTCGTATCGTGTTGTTCCTCTTGATGTTGTCAACGGTCATTCCGATTTACCTGATCAGTTACGCAACGGCTTACTGGCATTTTCTCGTGCTGGGTTTGTTTGTCGGTCTGGCTGGCGGTTCTTTTTCGGTCGGCACACCGTATGTTGCGCGCTGGTTCAAAAAAGATCGCCAGGGGCTGGCAATGGGGATATTCGGTGCCGGCAATTCGGGTGCTGCCGTCAATAAATTTATTGCTCCTGTTCTGATTGCCGCAGCTGGCTGGACTCTGGTTCCAAAAGTTTACGCGGGCATGATGTTGGCTGCAGCACTGATTTTCTGGGTTTTCTCCGCGACAAATCCCAGCCATAACGTGAAATCCAGTGTCAGCTTTATGGCGCAGCTCAAAATGTTGAAAGATCCCAAAGTCTGGCGTTATTGCCAGTATTACTCGGTGGTGTTTGGCGGCTACGTTGGTCTGAGTTTGTGGATGGTCAAATATTACGTCACCGAATATGGTTTTGACATCAAGAGTGCAGCCTTGCTGGCAGCCTGTTTTTCTTTGCCTGGCGGTGTGTTGCGCGCTTTCGGTGGCTGGCTTTCGGATAAATACGGCGCTTATAAAGTGACCTGGTGGGTGATGTGGGTTTGCTGGGTAGCGTTCTTTTTGTTGTCCTACCCACAGACTGATTTCACGATCAAAACAATCAATGGCATGCAGACATTTCATATTGGTCTGACTCCAGTGCTGTTCACGATGATTTTATTTGTAGTCGGCATCGCGATGGCGGTAGGTAAAGCATCGGTATTCAAGTTTATTTCGGATGATTACAGCAGCAACATCGGTGCGGTATCGGGTGTAGTTGGTCTGGCCGGTGGTCTGGGTGGATTTATTTTGCCAATCATGTTTGGCGCGATTGTTGATGTGACGGGTATCCGCAGCTCGTGTTTCATGCTGTTGTACGGCACCGTATGTGTTTCTCTGGTTTGGATGCACTTCCAGTTCCGCCGTGAAGGCATGCTGGCGGCACAGGCATCGTTACCTGCATAAATTCCGGTGTGAACACGCCTCAATGTAATGAATGTTTTTTGGAAAATCAGGAGCAGATAATGAGCCATGTTTTAAAACGCTGGGAACCGGAAAATCCGGAATTCTGGCAAAAAGAAGGTAGTGCAATTGCGAACCGGAACCTGTGGATTTCGATTCCGAGTCTGATGCTGGCGTTCTCGGTCTGGATGTTGTGGAGCGTGGTGGCGGCGAATCTGGATAAGGCAGGATTTAAATTCACGAAAGATCAGTTATTCTTTTTGACTGCGCTGCCAGCTTTATCCGGTGCGACTTTGCGGATATTCTATTCATTCCTGGTGCCGGTGTTTGGTGGCCGCAAATGGACTGCGATTTCGACCGCAAGTCTGTTGATTCCCGCGATCGGTATGGGTTTTGCGTTGCAAGATCCGACCACCAATTATTCAACGCTGCTGGTATTGGCTTTGTTGTGCGGATTGGGTGGTGGTAATTTCAGTTCCAGTATGGCGAATATCAGTTTCTTTTTCCCAAAATCACGCAAAGGTTATGCGACCGGCATGAATGCAGGTATCGGTAATCTGGGCGTGTCTGTGGTGCAGTTTCTGACACCGTTGGTGATTTCATCTGCGATGTTTGGAGTTGCGATTTCCGGTGATGGATTTTTATTCCACAATGCCAAAACCGGCGTCGATAAAATGTATTGGCTGGGAAATGCAGGATTCGTCTGGGTTCCCCTGATTATCGCTGCGACTATCGCTGCCTGGTTTGGGATGAATGATATCGCCTCTGCGAAAGCGTCATTTGCTGATCAGGCTGTGATTTTCAAGCGCAAACATAACTGGCTGATGTGTTTTCTTTACATCGGTACGTTCGGTTCTTTTATCGGCTTCTCTGCAGGTTTTGCGATGCTGATCAAAGCGCAGTTCCCAGAAATTGATGTTGCCAAGTTCGCGTTCCTCGGGCCATTGGCTGGTGCGTTGGCGCGTCCAGTCGGCGGCATGATTTCAGATAAAATCGGTGGTGCCCGTTTGACGTTCTGGGTGTTTGCTGCAATGGCACTGACGATTGCCACGGGTATTCTGCCAGCCTTGCATTCACATCAGTTCATGATGTTTCTTGGCTCGTTTATTCTGATGTTTATTCTCACCGGACTCGGTAATGGCTCTACGTTCTGCATGATTCCTATCATTTTCCAGACCGAGAGAGAGCGTGCGGTTGCTGGCAAAGGAGATGCACTTCTGAAGCAGGCGCGTTTGGATGCGGCCAAAGAATCTGCCGCTGTGCTGGGTTTTTCCGGTGCGATAGGTGCGTATGGTGGCTTCTTTATTCCTCAGGGTTTTGGTACTTCCATCAAGATGACCGGTGCACCTGATATGGCTCTGTATGTCTTCATCGGATTCTATGTCACATGTATGGCGGTAACCTGGTGGTACTACTCGCGTAAGGGCGCAGAGATGCCATGTTGATGCAGTAGTCGTCTCTTGTAAGACATTGCCCTTAAATTAAGCCTCTGATAGCGATCAGAGGCTTTTTTATTGGTTGAATCTGATGTCTTTTTTGTGCTGTTGATACAAATCATTTTTCTTAAAAAGCGACTAGTTCTAAAGGAGTAGTCAGCCTAGTGCCAATGCTTGAGCTGACACACCGCACCGAAGAATGGGCGTGCTAACGCTGACTCTCTACACTCTCAGTATGCAAGTAAAGAAACTTGTGGGTACATCGCCCACCTGATATGGAGAGTTACGATGAGTCATTTTCTGGATAGATTGAAGTTCATGTCGCGGGTGAAGTCCACCTTCTCCGATGGTCATGGTGCTGTAGTTGAAGAGGATCGTAAGTGGGAAAACGCTTACCGCAGCCGCTGGCAGCACGACAAGATTGTGCGTTCCACTCATGGTGTGAACTGTACGGGTTCCTGTTCTTGGAAGGTGTATGTCAAGAATGGCTTGATTACCTGGGAAACCCAGCAGACAGACTATCCGCGCACCCGTCCTGATTTGCCGAACCACGAGCCACGCGGTTGCCCTCGCGGCGCTTCGTATAGCTGGTATGTCTATTCCGCCCAGCGTGTTAAATATCCGATGATCCGCGGTCGTCTGATGGAAATGTGGCAAGAAGCACGCAAGACCATGGGACCCGTGCAGGCATGGGAATCCATCAGCCAGGACCCGGTCAAAGCTAAGCGTTATAAATCGGTTCGCGGTCTTGGCGGCTTTGTACGCGCTGACTGGGATACCGCGCAGGAAATCATTGCAGCAGCGAATGCGTTCACTGTCAAAAAATTCGGCCCTGATCGCGTCGTCGGTTTTTCTCCGATTCCAGCGATGTCCATGGTTTCTTACGCCGCTGGTGCGCGCTATCTGTCTTTGATTGGTGGCGCATGCTTGTCTTTCTACGACTGGTACTGCGATTTGCCGCCGGCAAGTCCGCAAATCTGGGGCGAACAAACCGACGTGCCAGAATCTGCTGACTGGTACAACTCTACTTACCTGATGGTCTGGGGTTCTAACGTACCGCAAACAAGGACACCGGATGCCCACTTCTATACTGAAGTGCGTTACAAAGGTACGAAGACCGTTGCTGTGTCTTCCGACTTCGGTGAGATGGTGAAATTTGGTGACATCTGGATGGCACCTAAGCAGGGTACGGATGCAGCGCTGGCAATGGCGATGGGTCATGTGATCCTGAAAGAATTCCACCTTGGCGGTAAGTCTGATTATTTCCGCAGCTATGTCAAACAATATACCGACATGCCTATGCTGGTACGTCTGGTTGAGCGCAATGGCAGTTTCGTACCAGATCAGATGTTGCGTGCATCACAATTGCCAGGTGGTTTGAACGAAGAAAACAATGGCGATTGGAAAACACTTGCGATTGATGAGAAAACCGGCGATATCGTTTCACCAAACGGCTCTATCGGTTACCGCTGGGGTGAAGGTAAAGTCAATAATGGTGAAAAAGTCGGCCACTGGAATCTGGAACCAAAAGATGGTGGTTCCGGTCGTGAGATCGATCCGCAACTGAGTCTGGTTGCCAAGCATGACGAAGTCGTCAGCGTAGGCTTTAACTACTTCGGTGGTGCCGATGCGAATGACATGGTGCTGCGTAATGTGCCTGCACGCAAAGTAAGCTTAGCTGATGGTACAGAAATCTTAGTCGCCACCGTGTATGACTTGTCGATGGCAAACTACGGTGTAGATCAAGGGCTGGGTGGCGCTGTTGCTCATTCTTACGATGACGACGTGCCTTACACACCGGCATGGCAGGAAAAACATACCAGCGTTAAACGTGAACTGGTCATTCAGGTCGCACGTGAATTTGCACAAAACGCCCACGAAACACATGGTAAGAGCATGGTCATCGTCGGCGCGGCTTTGAATCACTGGTACCACAACGATATGATTTATCGCGGCATCATCAATATGCTGATGATGTGTGGTTGCGTCGGTCAATCCGGCGGTGGTTGGGCGCATTATGTCGGCCAAGAAAAACTCCGTCCACAATTCGGTTGGGCACCGCTGGCCTTCGCGTCTGACTGGACACGTCCTCCACGTCAGATGAACGGCACCAGCTTCTTCTATGCGCATACTAGCCAGTGGCGCCATGAGAAATTGCATATCGATGAAATTCTTGCACCAACGGCAGATAAGTCCAAAGTCAGCCACATGAGCATGATCGATTTGAATGCGAAATCTGAGCGTCTCGGTTGGTTGCCGTCTTGCCCGCAATTAGAAACCAATCCACTTGATGTGTGCGATGCAGCGGCAGCAGCGGGTGTAGAGCCGGCAGAATATTTGAAGCAAAGTTTGAAATCTGGCGCAGTCAATATGAGCTGCGATGATCCGGATAATCCTAAAAACTTCCCGCGCAATATGTTTGTCTGGCGCTCGAATATTCTCGGTAGTTCAGGCAAAGGCCATGAGTATTTCCTGAAGTATTTACTTGGTACACAGAATGCGCTGTTTGATGATCCTGATGAAGCGGTCAAGCCATCTGAGGTTAAGTATCGTGAAAAAGCCGCCGAAGGCAAGCTGGATTTGCTGACTGTGCTGGATTTCCGCATGAGCACGACCTGTTTGTACGGCGATATCGTGTTGCCGACAGCAACATGGTATGAAAAAGACGATCTGAATACCTCTGATATGCATCCTTTCATTCATCCGTTGAGTGAAGCCGTGCAACCTTTGTGGGAAAGCAAAACCGACTGGGAAATTTACAAAGGTATCGCGAAGAAATTCACTGAAATCGGTGGTGACTATCTGGGTACCCGCAAAGACATCGTCTTGCAACCTTTGATGCACGATACACCAGGCGAACTTGGTCAGGCCTTTGAGCCAAAAGACTGGAAAAAAGGCGAGTGTGACCTGATTCCTGGCAAGACTGCGCCTAGCTTTGTGGTCGTTGAACGTAACTACAAAGAGATCTACAAAAAGTTCACGTCGATTGGACCTTTGTTAGACAAACTTGGTAACGGCGGTAAAGGGATTAACTGGAACACCGAACACGAAGTCCACGAAATCGGTGGCATCACCAAAGTGGTGACCGAAGAGGGCGTATCGAAAGGTCGTCCGCGTCTGGATACAGCGATTGACGCCTGCGAAATGATTTTGACATTCGCACCGGAAACCAATGGCCATGTCTCAGTCAAAGCTTGGGAAGCTTTATCGAAAATCACTGGTCGCGATCATACGCATCTGGCGGTTGGCCGTGAGCATGACAAGATCCGCTTCCGCGATGTACAGGCACAGCCACGTAAGATTATTTCGGCACCGACCTGGTCTGGTCTGGAATCGGAAGAAGTCAGCTACAACGCCGGTTATACCAACGTGCATGAACTGATCCCATGGCGCACACTGACCGGTCGCCAGCAATTCTACCAGGATCACCGCTGGATGCTGGACTTCGGTGAGGGCCTCTGTGTGTACAAACCAGCGATCGATACCAAGACGGTTGCGCCGATGTTGAATAAACATCCGAACGGTGAGAAAGAGATTGTTCTGAACTGGATTACACCGCATCAGAAATGGGGCATCCACTCTACGTATTCAGACAATTTGCGCATGCTGACCTTGAGTCGCGGCGGCCCGCACGTCTGGGTCTCTGAGATCGAGGCAAAAGAAGCAGGTCTGGTGGATAACGACTGGGTTGAGGTATTCAACAGTAACGGTACGCTGACGGCGCGTGTGGTGGTCAGTCAGCGAGTGCCAAAAGGCATGTGTCTGATGTATCACGCTCAGGAAAAAATCGTGAACACACCGGGTGCTGAATTGTCCGGTATGCGCGGCGGTATTCATAACTCGGTGACACGTGCGGTCTTGAAACCTACCCACATGATTGGTGGCTATGCTCAGCTGGCATATGGCTTCAACTATTACGGCACAGTCGGTAGTAACCGCGATGAATTTGTGGTTCTGCGTAAGATGAGAAAAGTAGATTGGTTAGAGGGTAAATTGGAAGAGGAGTCTGCATCATGAAAATTCGCGCACAAGTTGGCATGGTGCTGAACCTGGATAAATGTATCGGCTGCCACACCTGTTCCGTGACCTGTAAAAATGTCTGGACAAGTCGCGACGGCGTTGAGTATGCCTGGTTTAATAACGTCGAAACCAAGCCTGGTATTGGCTATCCTAAAGAGTGGGAAAATCAGTCGAAATGGAAAGGCGGCTGGCATCGGAATGACGCGGGCAAATTAGAGCCTAAACAAGGCGGTAAACTGCGCATCTTGGCGAACATTTTTGCGAATCCCAATCTGCCGCAGATTGACGATTACTACGAGCCATTTACCTTTGACTATGAGCGCCTGCAAAACGCGCCATTGTCACAGACACCACCGACTGCACGTCCTGTCTCTGTCATTACTGGCAAAAAGATGGACAAGATTGTCTGGGGCCCAAACTGGGAAGACGACTTAGGCGGCGAATTCAGCTCACGTAGTCGTGATCAGTTATTCGAAGGCGTACAAAAAGAAATGTACAGCACCTTCGAATCGACTTTCATGATGTACCTGCCACGTCTGTGCGAACACTGCCTGAATCCTGCTTGCGTAGCATCTTGCCCATCTGGCTCTATCTACAAACGTGAAGATGACGGTATCGTCCTGGTCGATCAGGACAAGTGCCGCGGCTGGCGTATGTGTATCTCCGGTTGCCCTTACAAAAAGATTTATTACAACTGGAGTTCCGGTAAAGCAGAGAAGTGCACATTCTGCTACCCACGGATTGAAGCCGGTCAGCCAACTGTCTGTTCTGAAACTTGCGTAGGTCGTATCCGTTATCTCGGCGTCTTGTTGTATGACGCTGACAAGATAGAAGCAGCCGCTTCTGTACCGGATGAGAAAGATCTGTACGAGGCGCAACTCGGTTGCTTCCTGAATCCGCATGATCCTGAAGTGATTGCCGAAGCGCGTAAGCATGGCATTCCAGAAAGCTGGATTCAATCCGCACAGAAATCGCCGGTTTATAAGATGGCGATGGAATGGAAGATTGCGTTCCCGCTGCATCCAGAATACCGCACGCTGCCTATGGTCTGGTATGTACCACCTCTGTCACCGATTCAAAAGGCAGCAGAAGCAGGTCACATGGGTATGAACGGCATTATTCCTGATGTGAAATCGTTGCGTATTCCTGTGCGTTATCTGGCGAATTTGCTGACAGCCGGTAAAGAAGAACCGGTCTTGAGAGCCTTGGATCGTATGCTGGCGATGCGCGCTTTTAAACGTTCTGAAGTGGTGCACGGTCAGAAAGATACCGCAGTGTTGGCGCAGGTCGGTTTAACAGAAGCGCAGGTTGAAGATATGTATCAGACCATGGCGATTGCGAACTACGAAGATCGTTTCGTGATTCCTTCATCGCACAAGGAAATGGTGGAAGACAGCTTCAATGAAAAAGGCAGTTGCGGATTTACGTTCGGTAACGGCTGCTCGGGTGGTGTTTCCGATGGTGCTTTGTTCGGCAAGAAGCCGCAGGGTAGTGTGATTTTTGTCGAAATGCCGAAATCACGCAAAAAAATGTCCAGCGTTGAATAAAAGCCATCAGGTGCGCATGACGCACCTGATCTGCCCTAAAGGAAATTGTATGCAAATTTATCGTATTTTATCTGCACTCCTGAGCTATCCCCAGGCTGAATTGCAGGCGGCGGTTCCTGAGATACGGCAGGCGCTGGCTGATGAACCGGACAGCCTGGAATCGCTGGAACCATTGCTGGATTATCTGAGCACGACAGCATTGATTCCCTTGCAGGAAAACTATGTCGGCACGTTTGATCGCACACCTTCAGTGGCGTTGCACCTGTTTGAACATATTCACGGCGAGAGCCGTGATCGTGGTCAGGCCATGGTGGATCTGATTGAAGAATATCGTCGCCATGGATTTGAACCGGAAGCGAGCGAGTTACCGGATTATGTTCCTTTGTTCCTGGAATTTTTGAGTCTGGTCAGTGATGAAGAGGCTGAAAAACTTCTGGGTGAAGCAATTCACGTGATTGCGGCCATTGGTGTTCGTCTGCAGCGTCGTGAAAGTCCTTATGCGAATGCATTTTTGATGCTGACGTCGTTTACGGATGTCGTGCCGCAAGAGCAGGGTGAACCGCCAGTACGTGATATGGATGACGCAATGGAAACTTTCGGCCCTGGCGCTGATGGTGTTGAACCTTTGCTGAAACCGAATCTGTCAGGCACGCATCCGGTCAATTTTTATCCTAAGCAGCCCAAAGCGAACGGCGCTACTTCTTGTCAATGAGGAGATACCATCATGACTTATCTACATCAATTTATTTACGGGATTTATCCCTACATCGCGTTGGCTATTTTTCTGTTCGGCAGTCTGGCACGTTTTGAACGGGAACAATACACCTGGAAAAGCGACTCTTCGCAAATGCTGCATACCGGCAACCTGAGAACCGGCAATATTCTGTTTCACCTCGGAATTCTCGGATTGTTTTTCGGCCATCTGGTCGGCTTGCTGACACCGGTCATTGTCTGGGACACGCTGGGAATCACGCACAGCTTTAAACAGATGATTGCGATGGTGGCTGGTGGTATTTTCGGTACCTTATGCATGGTCGGCCTGCTGATTTTGTTGCATCGCCGTTTCTCTGATGCGCGGATTTCTGCTGTGACTAAAACTGGTGACAAAGTATTGTTGCTGTGGATTTTCATTACGCTGGGCTTGGGCTTATCGACGATTTTTGAATCAGCGAATCACAGCGACGGCCACATGATGGTGCTGCTGATGACATGGGCACAGCACATCGTAACTTTCAAGGGTGATGCTGCTGAATTTATCGTTGCCGCGCCATTACTGTTCAAGCTGCATTTGTTCATGGGACTGAGCTTGTTTGTGATTTTCCCTTTCACCCGTCTGGTACACGTCTGGAGCGGCTTTGCTTCTGTGACCTATATCAGCCGCGCATGGCAGCTGGTTCGCCCACGCTGATTTGGAGATTAACATGCCTGTCGTAGTCAATGGTTATGAGTTCACCGATGCGGATATGGAGCGGGAGTTACCTGAACATCAGGATGCTGCCGACCCGGTAAAAAGTGCGATGACGGCACTGGTTCTGCGCCGCATCCTGCTGCAAGAGGCGCAGCAGTCAGGTTTGCAGAATGAAGATGAAGAAGCGCTGATTGACGCCTTGTTGCAACAGGAAGTCAGCGTACCCACACCCGGACGAGATGAGTGTATGCGCCAGTATCAGGCGCACCCGGATCACTTCCGGGTTGGTGAGTTGGCAGAAGCCAGTCATATCCTGTTTCAGGTGACACCAGGTGTGGATCTGGATGCTCTGCGCAAGCACGCCACAGTGGTACTGGAGGATGTGTTGGAAAACCCGACCCAGTTTGGCGAATGTGCAAAGGCCAATTCCAATTGTCCATCAGGCGAAGTCGGCGGTAGCCTGGGGCAGATCGGCCGTGGTGCAACCGTGCCGGAGTTTGAACAGGCATTGTTTGCGGCCGAAGCAGGTCGCATTATTCCTAAGCTGGTCGAGACCCGCTTTGGCCTGCATATCATACAGGTGGGGCGTAAGGTCGAAGGGCAGATGTTGCCGTTTGATAAGGTAGAAAAAGATATTGCGAACGCGATGCATCAGGCCAGTCATGATCATGCGTTGCGCCAGTATCTGCAATTACTGGTAGGGCGCGCACAGATTTCCGGTATCGATATGCAAGGTGCCGACAGTCCTCTGGTGCAGTAAAGCAGGCCGGCATGCGGCCGGCCGCGATTGCAAAAAAATACTAAGGAATGTGTTTGCACATTCCAGGTTACAACTAAGGTGAGAACATGTCTAAAGCAATGAAAGAACTGGTGCGTCAGCATCAGGAGTGTGATGATCAACTGAACCGCTGCGAGGCCGCTTTGCATAAGGGTGATATGGCTTCAGCCGGACGCAATTTCCGTTTGTTCAACGAACAGCTGGACGGGCATTTTACGCTGGAAGAAAACAAACTTTTCCCTGCGCTGGAGCAGGCAACCGGCATGGTGAATGGCCCGACCAGCGTCATGCGTAGCGAGCATGCCGAGATACGCAATCTGCGCGACGAGGCGTATGCAGCGATAGCGGCAAATCAACCCGAAGCCGCGCTGGCAGCAATCGATACCCTGAATGTACTGATTCAGCAGCACAATGTAAAAGAAGAGAATATTTTGTACCCTATGTGTGGCGGCAGTATTCCGGATCTGGAAGATAAACTGGGTATGGGTAGCCCTTGTTGCGGCGCATGTTCTTGCGGCTGATGTGTCGCTGATATATGGCTGATCTTTCTTTGCTGACGGCTGTTTCTCTTTAAAGACAGGATCAGTTTTGTCAGGTGTCAATATTCTCAATTACGAGCTGGCGCCATCGCCAGCGACGATCTTCGGTTGTCTGTTACCGGCACCCTGGCTGGGCTTGGTCGCCGGCTTATTGCTGGCATTCGGCTCCGCTTCAGGTTTGCCGGATCGGTTTGCGCCACTAACGCTGGCCGTCACACATAGTCTGGTGTTGGGAATGCTGATGCCAGTCATGATCGGCGCCTTATTTCAACTGATGCCGGTGGTGGCCGGGCAAACCGTGGCTGCCGCGCGTTATATTTCTTCTTTCGTTGCCATAGGTTCGGCCTTGATCGCGGCTGGTCTGGCCAGCGGATTTTTATCTGGCTATGTTTACGGATTCATGTTTGCAGCGGGTTGTGCCTTTGTCTTATATGGCGCGGTGGTTTGCGCATTGCTGCATACCGCGTGGCGTATCAGCGTGGTGGATGCAACTACCCGTACTTTGCGCTGGACCGGAGTCGCCATCGCCATGGTGGTTGGTATCGGAATTGCGCTCGCAGGTAATTTCGCGGGCTGGTGGAGTATTGATGTTCTCCATTGGCTGAATTTGCATGTGGCTTGGGGTCTGGTTGGTCTGATCGCGACACTGGTGCTTGGCGTTGGTTCGACGACAGTACCTATGTTTTGGCAAAGTACTCGTCCTTCTGCGCGCTGGCAACGGATTGTCCCCGCGGCTTTGTGGATACCTTTAGTGTTGGCGACGCCGGTATTTTTCTGGCAGTGGGCATTGCTTGCTGGCTGCGCGTTCATGCTGATTTTTGCCAGTATCGCATTACGTGCCATCTGGCGGGCGCGGCGAAGATTTGATCCGGCCTGGCAGTTATGGCTGGTGTCAGCCGCCAGTTGGGCGACTGCAGCTTTACTGACCGGGTTGTACAACGCTGGCGACTCTGCTCACAGTCTTCTTGCAGCTTTGCCAGTGTGGCTTATACAGGCATTTCCCTGGTGGATAGGTGTGCTGGTGCTGGTTGGTGGTGCCGTGCTGCCGGTGAATGCGATGATGGGGAAAATTATTCCGTTTCTGGTCTTTCTGCACCTGCGACGACAAACGCCTGCCGGGCGGCGTGTGCCCGCCATGCAGTTGATATTGCCGCCACAGCGCTTGTTATGGCAAGCACGTCTGGTCTTGCTGGCTCTGCTGTTGCTATTGCTGTTGCCGTTGGCACCGATGGCGTTGACAACTTTTGCTGGTCTTGTGTTTGCCGCTTCGCAAGGTTTGCTGGGCACGCTGATGCTGATGACCTTGTTTCGCTATCGTCGCGAATTGCATTCTGTACTTATGCGCACGGAAGCCAATAATATTCTGCATATCCCCCAAAAGAACTAGCGTATTCTGGTCTGGCGGCGAATTGTGCCTGCAGGCGCCTGCATCCACAATGCAGACATGGAAACTCCTGCTCCCGCCACTCCTGCTAACGCCGCCAATACGCTGACCGATCGTTTCGGACGCCGTGTCAATTATTTGCGCCTGTCGGTCACTGATCGTTGCGATCTACGCTGCAGCTATTGCATGCCCAAAGGCTTTTCCGGATTTGAAGAGCCGGAAAACTGGCTGCGTTTTGATGAAATAAGTCGTGTGGTTGCGGCCTTTGCCCGGATGGGGGTTGGCCGGGTCAGGCTGACTGGTGGCGAACCTTTGTTACGCCGTGGATTGCCGCGACTGGTATCGCAATTATCCGAAATTCCCGGTCTTGACGATATTTCTCTTTCGACGAATGCGACACAACTGCATAAACATGCGCAGACGTTGCGTGAAGCCGGTGTGCATCGTATTAATGTCAGTCTGGACAGTCTCGACAAAGCCTGTATGGAAAAAATTACCGGTCGTGACAGCTTTGCCAGCATCATGGCCGGTTTGCAGGCCGGAAAGCAGGCGGGATTTGATCCGATTAAACTCAATATGGTCGTCATGCAGGGTGTGAATGACCATGAAATATTGCGAATGGCACAGTTTTGCTTTGACGAAGGTTTTATTCTTCGGCTGATAGAAGCAATGCCCATGGGCGCGACCGGGCGCAATAGTCAGTATCTCGACATTGGCCCGATACGGGATCAGTTGGTTCAGCACTTTAATTTATTGTCGGCGGCAACCGAGCTGGGTGGTGGCCCTGCACGTTACTGGAGCAGTGCCGATAGCAAGGGAACCATCGGCTTCATTTCTCCTATCAGCCAGCATTTTTGCGCTACGTGCAACCGGGTGCGTTTATCTGTTGATGGCACGCTTTATATGTGCCTTGGACAGGAAGAGCGATTTGAGCTGCGCCCCTTGCTGCGCGCGGGGATCAGCGACAGCGACCTGGATGCGGCGATCCGTACTGCGATAGAATTGAAGCCTGAACGACATGAGTTTATCGAGCAACCGCATAAAATCATTCGTTTCATGTCGCAAACCGGCGGCTAAGATAGATGGAGTAAGGAATGGAAGTACGTAATATTCACCAGTTCATTGAAGGCTTTCAGCGATTCCAAAGTAAGTACTTTAACGGCGACGATCCTTTATATGCAAAACTGAATCATGGTCAGAATCCGACAACATTACTGATCGGTTGCTGTGATTCCAGAGTTGATCCCGCTTTATTGCTGGATTGTGATCCCGGTGATATTTTTGTCGTGAGAAATGTGGCGAATCTGGTGCCGCCTTGCAACGAATCCGAGCATCAGCATGGCGTCAGTGCTGCCATACAATTTGCGGTCGAATCACTGAATGTCAAACGTATCATCGTTATGGGGCATGAAAAATGTGGCGGTATCCGTGCGCTGATGCAGGGCTATCAGCCTAGCCGTAAAATTGATTTCATAGGGCAGTGGATGAGAATTGTTGAACCAGTGAAACAACAGGTGTTGCAACAATTAAATTTGTCGTCCGAGTCTGAACAAAACCGTGCCTGTGAATTAGGTGCGATTATCATGTCGTTGAATAATTTACGTAGTTTTCCGTGGATATCCGAGCGGGAAGCGAGTGGTGAAATTGCTTTGCATGGCTGGTATTTCGATATGAGTAATGGTGCTTTGCTCGCCTATTCGCCACGCTCTGATACTTTTTTACCTATGGTGTGCCCGTTGGGTATCCCTCATCCCGACACACAGCAGAATATCAGCGGATAATGCCGGCTTGTTTTGTGTGAAAGGCCTTGCTTTGTACGATATTTCTACCCACAGGTACCAATGATGAATGCATCGCAAAGTCTGCCGATAGGCAAACGCCTGACATTCCGGATATTACTGACGACACTGATCGGGCTGGCGCTGACGCTGGCCGCGATTGCTTATACCTTGTTGTTGTCCTGGCAGCTGGAAGGCGGTGGGGCCGCAATTAATGAGGCTGGCAGCCTGCGCATGCGTTCTTACCGTCTGGCGATCGAGCTGGAGCAGAGCATAGGGAAGCCACAAGCTGTAAGTAGAGTCGCGCAGTCGCTGGCCGAATATGACCGTACGCTTGCTGATTTGCAGGCGGGCGACGCAAAACGTCCCTTATTCCTGCCGGTCACGGCCAGTATCCGTAAGCAAATGCGGGAGGTGCAGAAAGATTGGCAGCAGCATATCCGTGTCGGCGCACAGAACGTCATGCAGGAAACAGATCCAGTACGACAACAGGCTGTGCTGGCAGAGTATGTACAGAAACTGCCGGATTTTGTGGAAAGCATTAACCAGTTGGTGTCGCTGGTAGAAGTTGAGCTGGCAGAAAAAACAACCTGGTTGCGCTTATGTCAGACTGCCCTGATTTTCATGTCGCTGGCGGCCAGCGTTGCCTTGCTTTATCTCTTATATCTGTGGATAGTCGGACCGGTCACTCGCATGCAGGCGGGTATCGCGCGTATGTCCAAAGATGATCTGAGTGTGCGCCTGCCGATAGAAACTGAAGATGAATTTGGCGTGCTGGCGCAGGCGTTTAACCAGATGGCTGATCGTGTGCAAACAGTGCATCGCACGCTGGAAGACAGAGTTTCTGAAAAGACGGCGAAATTGCAGGCGCAAAATCACGAGATTAGCACGCTGTACGAAACAGCTGGATTTCTGGCGCGGCCAAATGCCATAGAAGAATTGTGTCGTGGATTCCTGCAAAGGATCATGCAAAGAATTCACGCCGATGGCGGTACCGTGCGTATCCTTGACAATAAGAGCGACCATTTGCATATCACTGTGCACGAAGGTATTTCGGAACAGATGATAGAAGAAGAACACTGCATCAAAACCAATGATTGTTTATGTGGTGCGGCTACTCACAGCGGCATTGTGCTGGTCAGGGATTTCCGTCAGTTGAATCAGCAGCGTCGTTATCGTTGCCAGGAAGAGGGCTTTTTCTCCCTGGCGGTCTTTCAGATTCTGGCGCGGGAACAGGTCATCGGCAGCTTCTCTTTGCACTTTACGAGCGAGCGGGTGATTTCCGGTGAAGAGCGCCGTTTGCTGGAAACATTGGGTAAGAACCTCGGATCAGCGATAGAAAACCAGCGCCTGATTGCCAAAGAAAAAGAATTTGCGGTATCGCAGGAGCGTAATCTGCTGGCGCAAGGTTTGCATGACAGTATTGCGCAAGGGCTGAACTTTTTAAATCTGCAGGTGCAGATGCTGGAAGACTCGTTGCGGCGCAATGACGTGGAAGAAATCAAAGATATCGCGCCGCTGCTACGCGCCGGTGTTGAGGAAAGTTACGAAGATGTGCGCGAGTTGTTGCTGAATTTCCGTACTCGCTTGCAAGACAGCAATCTTGAGTCGGAAATGCGCAATGTCGTTAGCAAGTTTCAGCGGCAGACCGGCGTACATGGCGAGATTCAATTCGCTGGCAGCGGCGCACCGTTGGCACCCGAGCAGCAATTGCAGGTACTGTTTATCTTGCAGGAGGCGCTGTCGAATGTGCGTAAGCACGCGCAGGCCAGCACGGTGAAAGTGGTGGTGCAGAACGAGCGTGATTTTTCTCTGACGGTCACCGATGATGGCGCCGGATTTAGTCTGGATCGTGTGCATGAAAAAGGCGATGCCCATGTTGGCTTACGTATCATGCAGGAACGCGCAGAGCGTTTATCTGCCAGCTTCGGTATTCATAGCCAGCCCGGTGCAGGAACGACGATTACCTTGCAATTACCGCGTCAGGAACGGCTCGTTGCCTGAGCCCTGCATTGATCACTTTATATGAAAGCCTGAAAAAATATGCCTATCAAGATTTTGCTGGTGGATGACCACACGCTTTTTCGTAGTGGAATTCGCTTGTTGTTGCAGCGCAATCCTGAATTTGAGATCGTCGGCGAAGCATCAGATGGTCTGGAAGGGGTAAAGCGCGCAAAGCAGTTGCGGCCAGACGTGGTGTTGATGGATCTGAATATGGCCGGTCTTTCCGGACTGGAAGCAATGCAACTGATCGTCGAAGACTTGCCGGATACCGCTGTGCTGATGCTGACGGTGTCTGAGGAAGCGGAAGATCTGACGAAAGCGTTGAAAAATGGCGCACGCGGCTATTTACTGAAAAATATTGAAGCGGATTATCTGACGCAGGCAATCCGGCGTGCGGCCGCTGGTGAACCGGTGATCGCCGAGTCCATGACGGCTAAACTGGTGATGCAATTCCGTACCGGAAATAATCTCAACACCACACCGGAACGCGAGAAACTCACGCCGCGCGAACGTGAAACCATGATCTGCCTCGCACGTGGCGAGAGTAACAAAGAAATCGCCCGTAACCTGAACGTGGCAGAAAGCACTGTGAAAATTCATGTGCAGAATATTCTGAAAAAACTCAGCCTCAGCAGCCGTGTGCAGATCGCCGTATATGCCGTTGAACACGGCCTGGATAAGTCGTAATGCCGCCTGAAAATCCCCGGAGTTGTTGCGCTGCCACATTATTATGCAGCCTTTGGTCGTGTTCCCGGTGGTAATAACGACGACTATTGCCACCAGTATTTCCTGTCACTCTCCCTCTATGTTTCATCAACGGCATTGTCGGATTCGGTAGCCCCGACGGCGTTTCTCCGTCATTCGTCCATGTGCTCTCTCCATTTGCTTTTCGTCTCTAGTTCTCTCGGCGGATAGTCAGCATTTTTCTCTGCTTCTACACTTGATTTCTGTCAAAGGAGCTGGAGAGATAACATGACGAAAATTAATTTGCTTGGTTTGCTGGAAAATCATGCCCTGTTTCGGAATATTTCCGCAGTGGATTTGCATACATTGCAAAGAGAAGTGGTGAAGACTGAATTAGAAAAAAACACGATGCTGTTCCGCAAGGGGGATCAGGCGGATGCTTGTTTCATCGTCGTGTACGGGCTGGTGAAACTCTGTATCCCATCTTCGCAAGGCAACGATAAAGTGTTGGAATTGATCCGCCCCGGTCAGAGTCTGGGGGAGGCGATGATGTTTCTGGATGAGCCGTATCCGTTTTATGCGGAAGCACTGGAAAATACCTTGCTGTTGAAAATCCCACGTCAGGCATTGATGCGTCTGTTAGATCGCTCACCCCTGATTTCACGTCAGATGATGGCAGGCCTGTCTTACCGTCTGCTTGGTTTTATCCGCAATGTTGAGCGCTACTCATTGCAAAATGCGACTCAACGCGTGATTGACTATCTGTTGCAAACGTCTGCGATGCAAAGCACCAACGAAGTCCGGCTGGAATTAAAGAAGCATTTGCTGGCGTCATTGCTGAACCTGTCGCCAGAAACTTTATCGCGGGTATTGCATCAGCTAATGGACGAACAATTGATACGCGTGTGCGGCTCGACCATCCATATCGGTTCGCCAGACGCACTGAAAACCTATCAACACAGCGTTGTTACCCTGCATTGAACGTCAGGCTGTAAGGTGATTGGCGGCGTGGGTTTGACGTCGATGGATGTCTATTGAAATTTTATTGACCCAGGACAATGACCTTGGAAATAATTTTCATTACCATCTTGGGTCATGAATCCTATCGATCTGGTGGCTCCTGCCGGTAGTCTGGTTGCTTTAAAAGCAGCGATAGACAAAGGGGCAAATGCAGTTTATCTCGGCTTACGCAATGCCACGAACGCCCGCAATTTCGGCGGACTCAATTTCGGCGATAGCGATATCCGACAGGGTGTCGCTTATGCCCATAGCCGTGGCCGACAAATTCTATTTGCTATCAATACGTATCCGCAGGCACGCGTGGTCGGTGAATGGCGCGCCGCGATTGATACGGCGGTGCAGATGGGGGCCGACGCCGTGATTCTGGCGGACCCCGGTCTGATGGCGTATGCGCGCGATCGTCATCCTGATCTGCGATTACATTTATCGGTGCAAGGTTCGGCGACAACGCTCGATGCGATTGAACTCATGCGCGAACAGTTTGCGATCAAGCGTGCGGTGTTGCCGCGTGTGCTGACGTTGACCGAGATTGAGAAAATCATTCGGCAGACCACGGTGGAAATTGAAGTCTTTGGTTTTGGCAGCCTGTGCGTCATGGCCGAAGGACGTTGCCTCTTATCCAGTTATGTGACTGGCGACTCGCCGAATAATAAAGGTGTATGTTCGCCTGCCCATGCAGTCAGTTGGGAAGAGAAAGATCGCACGATGTATGCTCGCCTGAGCGGCACGCTGATAGATCGCTATGCGCCTGATGAGGCGGCTGGTTATCCGACTTTGTGTAAAGGCAGATTCGAAGTCGAAGGTGAAATTGATTATGCGCTGGAAGAACCGACCAGTCTGAATGCGATAGGTTTATTGCCGCAACTGATCAATATGGGCGTGGCCGCGATCAAGATTGAAGGCCGTCAACGCAGCCCTAGTTATGTGACGCAAGTGGTCGGTACTTTGCGCGCAGCACTCGATGCAGCGCAACGCGATCCTGAACGTTATTCTGCCCGGCCTGAATGGCAGGCGATGCTGGCGCGTCACGCCGAAGGCGCACAGGTGACGCAAGGTGCGTTTGAGCGTCCCTGGAAATAAGGCAAAACATACCATGACAGCATTAAAAATCTCACTGGCACCGCTTGCCTATTACTGGTCAAAAGAAGAGACCCTGCGTTTTTATGTCGATGCGATGCAATGGCCGGTCGATATTGTGTATCTTGGCGAAGTCACTTGCTCACGCCGGCATTTGATGAAGTTCGATGATTGGCTGGCGGTCGCTACAGAATTACGCAACACAGGCAAAGAAGTTGTGCTCTCCAGTCTGACCTTGATTGATAGCGAAGCGGATCGCCGCAATATGCACCGGCTGGTGGATAAAGCGTCGGAGCAGGGCTTGCTGATAGAGGCGAATGATTTCAGTGCCGTGCGTGCAATGCAGGGCAGACCATTTGTCGCCGGGCCGCATCTGAATGTTTATCACGCTGATACCCTGCGCTGGCTAGCCGGGCTCGGTGCCCGTCGCTTTACACCGCCGATAGAACTAGGACACGAGGATCTGGCAGCGATACAAGCGCAACGTCCGGTTGGCATGGAAACGGAAGTGCAGGTCTGGGGGCGGTTGGCGCTGGCGTTTTCCTCGCGCTGTTTCACCGCGCGCCATCATCGCTTACGCAAAGACAGTTGCGAATTCCGTTGCGAACAATATCCCGACGGATTGCCGCTGGCGACGCGGGACGGTAAGGATTTTCTGACGATTAACGGTATTCAGACGCAGAGTTCGACTTGCCTTGATCTGGGCGCACAGGTACCTGAATTAGCGTCCATGCAGGTCGATATTTTGCGTTTGCAACCGCAGTCGCAAGGCATGGCGGAAGTGGTCGCGGCGTTTGATCGCGCGCGCCAGTCTCTCAGTGCGGCACAAGTCGGCAGTCAGTATCTGCCACCACATGCCCAACGCAGCAATGGCTACTGGCAGGCAAAGCCAGGTATGCAATGGCTGACGGTGGAATAAGTTGCGCTTCGTTATTTCTGAAAGTATGCATGATGGACTTATCACAATTTCGTTTTCCCGCACCGTTTCAGCAATTAGGTAAATGGATGCCGACGCCGCTGGCAACGGCACCGCTGATGCTGGCGCTGGAAATTGCGCGCCGCAAGGAATTGCTGGTGGCGCCCGAGACCCTTTACGGCAAAACCTTTCGCATTCACGTTGAAGACTTGGGTTTGTCGCTGTGTTTTTACTGCGATCAGGGGAAATTCCGGCCCGTCTATAAAAACGCCAGAGAAACCGAAGCGGACGTCAGCCTGTCAGCCAGTTCGGCAGATTTTTTTCAGATGGCGTCCGGCATGGAAGATGCCGATACCCTGTTTTTCCGCCGCCGCCTGCGCATCGAAGGCAATACGGAATTAGGCGTCGCAGTGAAATACTGGATTGATGCCAGCGAGCGCCCAGCGTGGCTGAGCCGGTTTGCGGAGCGATTTTTACGACAGCCGGAAAGCGTCTGATGTCTGCTGAGCCTGCGCCTCTGCCTTTGGTCTACGCCTGTTCCGGCTGTTCCAGTGTGGCGCAGCTCGCAAACACCTGTGCCGTCCGGCTTGACAGGGAAGGGCGGGCGCAGATGTCGTGCATCGCCGGTGTTGGTGGCGGTGTCGCTTCTTTGGTGCGGCTCGCACAATCGGGGCGTCCGGTGCTGGCGTTGGATGGTTGTGCGCTGGCGTGCGTGAAGGCCTGTTTGCAGCAAGCAGGTGTGTGCGCCGACCGCCATCTGATCCTGAATCAGGAAGGCGTACGCAAGCGTTTTCATGCGGATGCTTCAGAGGATGAAACGCAGCTGGCGTGGCAGATAGTGGAACAGGAATTAGCTCAGCTAACACCAGCGATAGCGCAGCCCTCTTGCTAACCGTCGTTGATGAATCGCTGGTAAGTCGCTTATTAGTTCGCTTATTAGTTCGCTTATTAAGTCGCTCATTAAGTCGTTTAGTTAGTGGTTTATATGCATACTCCCCCACATTTTAGAGAAAAACACCTTAATCTCTTTATGAAATAAGGGCTTCAAAACATACTGGGGGGAGTATATTCCCCCGCTTATTTGTCTCAGATCAGTTTATTGTTGCAGAGTTGGCTGCATTGCTGATTTTTCGTTTTACATCCGCAGGATCGTCACTTGCCTGTGATGATTGTTGATGTCTTTTTCACTCATGGTGAACCCTCATGAAACGTCTTGCGATTGCTCCTCACCGTTTGTATTTTTTCCTTGGCGCACTGGCAGCGCTGATTCTGTTTGTCTGGTGGTGGCGGCAAGTGGTGTCGCAGACGATGGCGGTTCCTTTGCACGCACTGGTGATGCCGCTCGGTATATTTCCCTTGTTTATTCTTGGCTTCACTTTTACCGCCGGGCCGCGCTGGTTGTCGGTTGAATCGGCGGATCATTATTTTCTTTTACACGGTGGCACCTATTTTTGCGGCTTGCTGCTCGTTTTAGTTGCAGCGGGCTTAGGCTGGTATCCCTTGCGTACTGCGGGGTTTGTACTGATGCTGGCGGCATGGCTGGCTGTGACCTGGCGCTGGGGGGATTTGATCCGGCGTAGCAAGGCGCTGGATAAAAAGCATCCCGTGTCTATCCTGATCGCGATGCTGGGCGGCATGTCGGCTTTGCTGGCGGCTGTTTTCTGGAGCGCAGGCGACACCGATGCGTGGCAGGTTGCCCGCGAATTTTCTTTTTTCGGTTTTTTGCTGCCGGTTTTTCTGACGGTGAGTCACAGAATGCTGCCCTTTTTCAGCAGCAATGTGCTGAAGCCTTATGTGGCATGGCGGCCATACTGGTTGCTGGGTGTCTGGCTGGGCGGATGCTGGTTGCTGGTACTGGCAGGGATTACCGGCTGGCGTTATCTGGAGGCCTTCAGCGCAGGCGTGCTTAGCCTGAGTTTTGTCGTGACGTCGTGGCGTTGGGGAATTTTCCGTAGCCTGCAAAACCGTATGCTGGCAATGCTGCATTTGTCATTTGCCTGGCTGGCGGTGGTGTTTGGCTTGCAGGCGGCGGGCGCGCTCGGTGTGGCAGTTGGTTCAGCATCCATACACGCACTCGGGCTGGGGTTCATGGGAACCATGCTGGTCGCTTTTGTCAGCCGTGTTTCTTATGGTCACAGCGGCAGACCATTGCAGGTGTCGAACGGCTTGTGGATGGTGTATCTCGGGCTGCATCTGGCTGCCATGCTGCGCATCGTTGCCAGCTTGCTGGTGATACCTTCTTTACTGACGGTCTCGGCCACGGTCTGGTTGTTACTGATTACGATCTGGATCGCCATGATGCTGCCGGTCTATCTGAAAGCGCGCGCAGATGGACAGCCGGGCTGATACTGATACTCATATTGAGGCTGGCGCTGGTTTCGCCAGTGATGATGCAGTGATGATTTGTTGGTGATTCGTTGATGATTCGTTGTTGATTATTTCGTGACCTTGTTCTGTCGCAGTATGTCGCGGCGGTCTAGTTCGGAATGCCTAGTCGCCTGACCGGAATGCGTATTGACCCGTGTTGATGGAAGTTTAGACTGCTAGCTATTCTCCTTTGCTGGTATTCACCATGAAAAAATCAGACGCAACGCGCTTGTCCGGAAATGGCTTCCGGATCAAAAAACACACCCTCAGATTGCTGCTGGCCGGTCTTTTTTCTACGGGGCTGACAGCGTACGTGCAGGCACAGACCGCGCCGCAGGCACCCACCACTTTATTGGCGAACGCGACGGTGCCGGTGCAGATCGTTGTGATCAGTGGCGCCCGTTACGAGCAATTCGTCGAAGATTTGCCCTTGTCGATGGACATCATTGGTTGGCAGGAAATGGAAAGCGGGCACGTTGCCGATATTCATGATTTAGTTAAAAACTTACCCAATATTTCCGTCAAACGTGCGCCCGCCAGATTTACTGTAACTGGCGTCGGCAATGCAACCGGGCGTGATACAAATGCCGGCTTCAATATCCGTGGGCAGGACGGTAATCGTGTGCAGATGCTGGTTGACGGCGTCCGTCTGCCACGCAGCTACATCAATGGCAGCAATGCATTTGGCAGGGATTCCTTATCGCTGGATCTGATCCGTCAGGTGGAAATTGTGCGCGGCCCGGCATCGGTATTGTATGGTTCTGATGGCTTGGCCGGACTGGTGAATTTCATTACGCTGGAACCAGCCGATTTCCTGCAGCGGCGTGGCGATCAGCAGAAAGATGTTGGCGGTAAAGTATCGCTGTCGTATAACGGTGACGATCATTCGCGGACGCTGTCAGCCAGTCTGGCCGGGCGCATCAACCCTGAGCTGACGTGGTTGGTGAGTGCTGCGGTGAATCATGCCGGTGGTATGCAGAATATGGGCAGCAAAGATGTTGCCAATGTGGATCGCACTACCCCGAATCCGCAGAAGAATGAAGGGCAGTCGGTATTGGTGAAGCTGGTGTATCAGCCTACGGCTGATCAGAAACACACCGTGAGCGCCGAGCATGTGAATAAAGATGCTGACTACGAATTACTATCGAGTCGAGCTAAGCTGCCGTTGACGACAGCCTCTGCGGTCGCTGGTGAAAATGCCACGAGTAATATGACACGCGACCGTCTGAGCTTGCAAAGCCGGTATACGCTCAATAACGCGTATGTCGATCATGTGCAGACGGCTTTCAGTTTTCAGGATGCCAGTTCACGCGAATTCGGTGTCACGCACCGCAATACGCTGGCCGACCGCGTGCGCGATGTCAGCTACAGTGAGCGCAGCGCGCAATTCCATATTCAGGCCGATAAATTATTCAGAATGGCCGCGGGCTGGTCGCAGCGCCTTAGTTACGGCTTCGACTACAGTCGTGCCGATATCAAAAACATGTTTGACGGCGTTGATCCGGGAAATGCGGATTTTGTACCGCGCAAATATTTCCCTGATACCCGTGATTCCAGCCGCGCTGTCTTTGTGCAGGATGAGATATTTGCTGGCAAATGGATCATCACGCCCGGTGTGCGCTTTGATCATTTTGATCTGGATGTGACCAGCCAGGCTGGTTTTGCGCCACCGGCAAAAACGCCTGCCAAATCACTTTCTGGTTCAGCAGTTTCGCCTAAGCTGGGTTTTCTGTACCGTTTGACGCCGGAATGGAGTGCCTTTGGTAACTATGCGAGTGGTTTCCGTGCGCCGAATGCACAACAAATCAATGGCGTGTTCGATAGTGCGACAATCCCTGCAGTGTTATTGTCGAATCCCGATCTGAAACCGGAAAAAAGCCATAACATCGAAATCGGCTTACGTGCAATGCTCGACAGACTGAGCCTTGATATCGCTGTGTTCAGAGGAAAATACGATAACCTCATCGTCGATAAAAAACCGCTGGGCGGTAAAGGTGTGATCGGTGATCCGGCGATTTTCCAGACAGTCAATGTCGATAAAGCGACGATCAGCGGTTTTGAAATTAAAGGCCAGGTGCAGTGGGGGGAAATTGCCGGTGGTAAGCTGACAATGCCATTTGCTTATGGTGTCACGCATGGCAGCGACGATACGACCGGCTTACCGTTGAATGCGATCGATCCGGCGAAAATCAGTATTGGCGTCAGCTATAGCAAACCTGCCTGGGAAGTCCGGCTGCAAGCCTTGCATCAGGATGCAAAAATGGCGGCCGATCTGGAAAGCCCGTATTTACCCAAACCAGCGACTCCGCCAAGGGTGGCGCAGCTGACCATTCCTTCAGCAATGACCTTAGATTTGTCGGGACAATGGCGTTTGCAGAAAAATCTGCGGCTCAATGCGGCAGTACGTAATCTGACAAATAAGAAATACTGGAACTGGTCTGATGTGCAGGGTGTTGCGGCAAATTCAGCCGTGATCGACGCCTACACCCAGCCGGGACGCCATTATGATATGTCTGTTTCCTACGATTTTTAGTCCCGGAGACTGTCAGATTCCGCTAAATAAATTGATGTAAATCGACATAGATCGGCTTTGCTTGCATACAATAGCGATCTTGTATGCAAGACGCACCGAAAGAACATAATGACCACACCAATCGACGATATTGAGCTGTCTGAAGAGCTGATACGAAAATTCGACAAGTCCGGGCCACGTTATACCTCGTATCCGACGGCAGATCGCTTCAATACCGGGTTCACCGAACAAAGTTACATTACTTATCTCGAACAAAGAGCGGGACGAACGAATAATCCGCTTTTGTCCTTGTATCTGCATTTGCCGTTTTGTGAGTCGCTGTGTTATTTCTGTGCGTGCAATAAGATCATTACCAAAGACCACAGCCGCACGACAGAATATTTACGTTATCTCGAAAAAGAAATGGCGATGGTCGCAGCTCGGATCGGCCCTGATCGCCTGACCGCACAGCTGCATCTGGGGGGCGGAACACCGACGTTTTTCAGTTCGGATGAGCTGCGTCAGTTAATGGCGATGATACGTCAGCATTTCACCTTTACCGATGACGCTGAACTGGGCGTGGAAATTGACCCGCGCACAGTGAAACCGGAAACGCTGGCGGTGTTGGCCGAGCTGGGGTTCAACCGCAATAGTTTTGGTGTGCAGGATTTTGACCCGGCTGTACAACAGGCAGTGAACCGGATACAGCCGTTCAGTATGGTCGAAGCCGCAGTCAAGGAAAGCCGCAAAGCGGATTTTCAGTCGGTGAATGCTGATCTGATTTATGGCTTGCCGAAACAGAATATTGAAAGCTTTGGCCGTACGCTCGATAGCCTGATCGCATTAGCACCAGACCGCATTGCGCTGTACAACTATGCGCATTTACCCAGCCGTTTCAAGGCACAGCGCCAGATTATCGAGACTGATCTGCCATCGGCTGAAGAGCGCTTGCAGATTTTCCTGATGTCCACCCGTCGCTTGCTGGATGCCGGTTATATCTACATCGGTCTGGATCACTTTTCCCGCCCTGACGATGAATTGAATAAGGCGCGTCAGGATCAGTCTTTGCACAGGAATTTTCAGGGTTACACAACCCGTGCGGAATGCGATCTGATTGGCTTTGGTGTTTCTGCGATTGGTAAAGTCGGTGATTCGTACAGCCAGTCGGTACGTACGATCAAAGAGTATTATCAGATGCTCGATGAAGGAAAATTGCCGGTAGAGAAGGGAATTGCCTTAGATAAGGATGATTTATTGCGGCGTGATGTCATCATGACTTTAATGTGCAGTATGCCTTTGTCGGTTGCAGACATCAACGCTGCTTACGGTATTGATTTCATGACTTACTTCGCTGAAGAAATTACGCAATTACGTCAATACGAGGACGTTGGCTTTATCACGATTGATGCGGATGCGCTTCGTGTCACACCCAAAGGCCGTTTGTTTGTCCGCGCGGTGGCAATGACGTTCGATAAGTATCTGAAGAAAGTAACGACGGCGACGTATTCTAAGTTGATCTGATTTTTTTTCTGACAAAAAAGCCCGGATGATTCCGGGCTTTTTTATTTTCTTTTTTTCTTGCTTCCGGTGATCGCCGTTATGTCAGGCGTTTGCCTGATGCGCTGAACCTTGCAGTGCGATAGTGACCAATAATGAGGAATCATCAATCGCTGTCAGCGCATGCGATGCAGATGCTGCCAGATACATTAAGTCGCCGGTATGTAAGATTTTGCTGGCATGGTCGGTCTGTATTTCAACCTGACCTTCTATACAAAAAATAGTGATAGTGCCATCGACCTGATGTGCGGCGATGTGTTTTGTTGCCGGTAAATATAAGCGCATGACTTCCAGTTGCGCATCTTTAAATAAGGCTTGCGCAGGGATGTTGCCTGCAGTGTCTGCGGTAGCTGCGTTAATGGCAGGCAGAATATTAATGCTGTCACCGGAGGATAAATGTTTTTGTGCCATTGTCGGTCTCCCAAAAACTGATTGGTGGATGCGCACACGGCGATCAATTACCAGTGTGGCAAAGCTTGTTTCGTCAGTGCGACTGCAACGATATAAGAGAATACTGCTAAGGCGGCGATCCAGGTACGGATTCTGACAGCTTTTGTTTTGCCACGCTTCAGTGCAACGGTTCCTAAACCTATGTACAGTAACAGCGCCAGAACTTTGGCAGTCAGCCAGGCTTCAACGAACGGATATTGTCTGCTCCAGAACACCATCGTCAGTGCACTCGCCAGCAGTAAGCTATCTATCAGATGTGGGGCGATTCTGATCCATTTTTTTTGCAGCATGGCCGAGTCCTGCCACATCCAGATACCGCGCAAAAAAAACAGACTACCGCTCAGGGTCGCACAGGTGATATGAATGTGCCTGACTGTCAGGTAGTCCATTATTTATTCCTTAATCACAGATAAGAAAATCAATCACAATTGCGCCCGGTTCCTGCGACACATAGCTGATTTTGACGCTGGAGCCGAAATGATGCTCTATCTGCGATAGTAAAGGCAAGGGATTATGGTCATTGCAGAAGCGCATGGTTTCTCCACGTTCTAAAGCAGACAGCGCACCGAAGATCGCTGCATGACGAAAGCGCTTGGCAATGCCACGCGCATCAAATGAGTAAATACCTTCAGCAATAACGGGCATAGAGCAATCGTGGGACATTGTAAAACTCCTTAATAGATGATGTTGATACTAGTGATGCTATTGAATAGTGAAGCAGAGGCCGTCAGAAAATATTTCTCGACGGCCTCTGATGTCATTAAGCTTGTTTAGTTTTTTTCGCAGGGATTGAGCTGTTCAGGCTGACGTTCGCTGCCTTTTTCGCTATCAGCAAACGGAAGGCAAACAAGGCCAGACAGACGGTGCCGATCGCGAACACGACGTCGCCAGGTACGCGCAGCCAGACCAGTGTTTCCATCAGGTGCGAGTGTATGACTTCAGGTGAACGGGCAAACCACATCCCTTTCGTGATGCTGGCGACTGCTTGATAAATGCCGGCAGGAACCAATGAGATGAACACCATCATCGCGAGACCGATATTGAGCAGCCAGAACATTGCTTGCAGCAATTTGTCAGACCATGCAGCGCGTGCAGACAAGCCACGCAGGCAGAACAGTAGCAAGCCTATGCCCAACATGCCGTACACACCGAACAAAGCAGCATGTCCATGTGCAGCTGTCATGTTCAGACCTTGCATGTAATACAGCGCAATCGGGGTATTGATGGAGAAACCTAACAAACCCGCACCGACAGTATTCCAGAAACCGACAGCGATGAAGCACAGGATGGACCATTTGTAAGACTGCACCCAAGCTGCTGCTTTCGAGCGTTGATAATTGCGATACGCTTCCACGCCTATCATCGCCAGAGGAACCACTTCCAGTGCTGAGAACATCGCGCCGATCGCAATCACAAAAGTTGGTGTGCCAGTGAAATACAGGTGATGCAAAGTACCCAGAATGCCGCCGAACAGGAAGACGATGGTTTCCAGAATGATGGCGCTGTTTGCTGTCGCTGCATGGATCAGACCCAGGCGAGTGAAGAGCAGGGCGATGACAGCTGTTGCGAACACTTCAAAGAAGCCTTCTACCCACAAATGGACTAACCACCAGCGCCAGTATTCGATCATGGAGTAATGTGTATGCGGACCCCAGGTCAGCGATGTCGCGTAGAAACCGCCGATACACATCGCAGCCAGGAATACCATGGCAATCAGACCGCGGCTTTCAGATGGTTTTTTGAGTGCAGGCAATAATCCACGACCCAATAAAGTCACCCAGAACAGTAAGCCGATAAATAACAGAATTTGCCAGACGCGTCCCATGCTGGTGAATTCCAGACCCTGATTACCGATCCAGAATGCGAATTCATTGCCTTTATGTTGCAGGCTGCCCAGCCATCCCATCGCGGTCGAACCGACAACAATGAACAGCAATGCATAAAACAGGACATTCACGCCGAGTTTCTGGAATTTAGGTTCATAGCCAGAGATTGCAGGGGCGATGTACAGACCGGTTGCCAGCCAGGCAGTGGCGATCCACAACACCGCAAATTGCGTATGTATCGTGCGACTGACCGTGAACGGCAGAATCTCAGCTAATGGGAAACCAAAGAAGCTATGTCCCTCAACGGCATAGTGAGCGGTGATCACACCCATACCTACTTGCGCCAGAATCAGACCAATGACAACAAAAAAGTATTTTTTTGTCGCCAGCATCGAAGGTGTTGGCTTCATGTCGAATAAGGGATCTGTTTTCGGTGGAACAGGATCACTTTCTTCTTTACTTGCAGAATGGTAGAAAATCATTCCGGCAATCGCTGCGATCATCAGAATCACGCTGGCAATAGACCAGATACCGGCACCGGCAGTCGGTGTATTTTCAACCAGTGGTTCATGCGGCCAGTTGCTGGTGTAGCTCAGACCTTCTTCACCAGGACGATCTGCTGCTGCAGCCCATGAGGACCAGAAAAAGAACGCTGGCAAGGCTTGTAAATCAGCCGGATCAGGCAGTGAACCTTTATTCATCGCATACTGTTCGCGCAGTTTTTCCAGAGATGGATCGTTACCAAACAAAGCGACGTAATGTTGCGTGACCAGTTGCACTGCAGCTGCACGTTCAGGGGACAAGGTGATAACACCATTTTTCTGATCGTAGGTATTGCCGCGCATTTCCTCTTTCAGGCGAGCTTTAAGTTCGCCCTGACGCGGTGTGCTTAACTGTTCAAAGGACAGTTTGTTTTCTTTCTGTGCCCAGATTTCCAGTAAGGCGAGAGACTCGCGGTGCAGCCAGTCGGCTGACCAGTCTGGCGCGACATAACTGCCGTGGCCCCACACCGTACCTAATTGCTGACCACCGGCGGCGAGCCATGCTTCCTGCCCTCGCTGGACTTGTCCTTCAGAAAATAAAACCTTGCCTTGAGTGCTGACAACCTGATTGGGGATAGGTGGAGCTGTGAGATAGATTTCTGTACCTACCCAACCGAGAACGGTAAAAGATAAGACGCAGATCACAGCTAGCCAGGTCCAGAGTTTACGCGTGGAGTGCATGGCGTGATTCCTTATTGGTAGAGTTAAAAGAGTGCATTGCTTAAAGAAGTGGGAAAAATAAAACTGATTTACCGCTTCAATAAGATGCATTCTATATGCATGTATAATAAGATGCAAATTAAATATATGTTTTGTGTTTTTATTTTTATCCCTGTGCCTGAACTGCGATCTGAATCTGTTTCTGAATCTGCTTTGTGGGCGAAGGGGATATACTGTGCAGGGAAGATGTCAGTTGCAATGCGGTGACAGCTTCACGCATATTTTCCGGAATACATAAGTCATGAGATTAACTGCTTACACCGATTACACTTTACGCACCCTGATTTATCTGGCGATACATAGAGACCGCCTTGTTACGATTCAGGAGGTTGCTGAGTTGCACTCAATTTCAAAGAATCATCTGACCAAGGTGGTGCACCAACTGGGAATGTCCAATATGGTGGAAACTGTGCGTGGGCGCAATGGCGGACTGAAACTGAATATGGAACCGGCAGAGATCAATATCGGAGAGGTCGTGCGGGCGACGGAAACCGATTTTTTTATGGCTGAATGTTTTGATGGTGCCAGTAATACCTGTGTGTATTCGCTAGGCTGTCATCTCAAAGGAGTTCTGAATCGAGCCACCAGCGCTTATCTTGCGGTACTTGATGATGTCAGTCTGGAAGATTTGATTTCAAAAAAAGAGACGGTAGGGAAAATCCATTTTATGAAGCCGGTGCCCGGGAAAAAAACAAAATAAGTCATTTTAAAAAATAAAAAAAGCCGGTTTAAAACCGGCTTTTTGGTGCTAACAGTATCCTGTTTAATGTGTGCTCAGCACATACTCAGCCAGGGTTTTGATGTCGGCATCGTTGACTTTAGGGCCGTTCGGCGGCATCGGAATTGCTCCCCATACACCGCTGCCACCGTCTTTGATTTTCTTGGACAAGCTGACGGCGGCATCGGCATTTCCTTTGTACTTTTGTGCGATATCTTTAAAAGCCGGGCCGAGGATCTTCTTGTCGACACCATGACATGCCATACAACCATTTTTCTGTGCAAGCTCAGCGCCGGTGGCGGCGTAAGAGCTGGTCGCAGAGAAGGCGAGAGCAGCAATTCCCAGTGCGCTGAGAAGTGATAAGGTGACTTGATGTTTCATCTTGTTTTCCTTAATAAATGTCGTGCTGAGTATTGTTGATGTTGAATTTACCGGTTGGTGTGATCAGTTTCGGATCTTTAATCACGGCTTTCAGTTTGCGTGTTTTATCATCAACGACCACGATTGCTGATTCTTTGTCTTTTGCACTCCAGACCGAGAACCAGACTTCATCGCCAGCTTTGTTGTATTCGGGCTGTACGATACGTTTAGCGCCTTCACCCAGACCAGCCCATTCTGCGATCGGTAAAGTGACATAGCCTTTTTCGAAGTGATCAATATCAAACACGGCGATAGACTGACTTAATTTAGTGTCAGGGTTCAATGGCGTGTCTACCCACAGGTTTCTGGATTTCGGATGGGTTTTGATAAACAGTGAGCCGCCACCCTGACCTTTGATGCTATCGACCACTTTCCATGCCTGTGCTTTATGTTTGACAGGGTCAGTACCGATCATGGAAATCGTTTCGTCACCAAGATGGCTGGTTGCCCATACAGGGCCGAATTTAGGATGTATGAAGTTTGCGCCACGACCTGGATGAGGTGTTTTTCCAACGTTGACGATCGCGGCCATTTTGTCTTCTTTGGTATCGACTACCGCGATCTTATTCGAAGCGTTGGCAGCAACGAGGAAATAACGACCAGTGGAATCCAATCCGCCGTCATGCAGGAATTTGGCTGCGTCCAGCGTGGTGGTTTTCAGGTTGTTGATGTCTTTGTAGTCCACCAGCATGATTTTGCCGGTTTCTTTTGCGCTGACAACGAATTCAGGACGATAGTGGGAAGCGACAATCGACGCAACGCGCGGTTCTGGATGGTACTCGTTGTCAACCGTCATGCCGCGGGTAGAAACAATTTTCAGCGGTTTCAGTGTGTCGCCTTCCATGATCACGAACTGAGGCGGCCAGTAATCACCAGCAATCGCGTATTTGTCTTCGTAACCTTTAAATTTGGAAGTTTCCACCGAGCGGGCTTCCAGACCTACCTTCATTTCAGCGACGGTATCTGGTTTTTCCATCCACAAGTCGATCAGATTGATGCGTGCGTCACGGCCGATTACGAACAGGTAGCGACCCGATGCGGACGTGCGTGAGATGTGCACGGCATAACCAGTTTTCACGATATTAATGATTTTTTTTGTGTCGCCATCAATCAGTGCTACTTCACCGGAATCGCGCAATGTAGTGGAGAAAATATTGGCGATATTGTAGTTGTTCATTTTCTTCGTCGGACGTTTGGCGACGGGAATCACTTCTTTCCAGGTAGCCTCCATGTCCTTTATACTGAACTCAGGAGGAACCGGTGGCTCCTGCTGAATATAGCGTGCCATCAGATCGACTTCTTTATCCGACAGATCGCCGGAAGTGCCCCAGTTAGGCATACCGGCTGGCGAGCCATAATTGATGAAGACTTTCAGGTAATCCGTTCCCTTATCCAGAGTGATATCCGGCGTCAGTGCTTTACCCGTCGCGCCCTTGCGCAGCACACCGTGGCAACCTGCGCAACGTTGGAAATAAATTTGCTTACCCGATTCGAACTCCGCTTTCGTCATTGGTGGTGCTTTGGGGTTGATATTCTGATGCATAGGCTCGCTTGCCAGAGGAGACCCGCCAGCCTGATATTTCAATTCTGCTGCACTGTGGGTTTTATCATCTTGCGCGAATGCGAGGGAGATGCTCAATGGAAGGATCGCCAGTAACGCAAGAACTGGCCGTATCGTGGTGTTGCGACGGGATGATTTCATTTTTATTTCCTTTTATTAAGTGAGGAATACTGATGAAGAATCTGAGCTGAATTGTTGTATCAGAGGCTACGCCACCACCCATCTGAAATCCTTGACCACTGTCAAGAAGCTGCGGAAGCCCATCGGGGTTTGTGTTACATCAAAAGGCAGCAGCTTTATTGCTGATTTTGTGGTGTCTGCACCAGTTGTTTTGCGCGTGAGAACAGAATTTGTGTTATCGATTTTTTTTAGACGAAAAGCTTATTTCAAATGTTGCTGATAATTTTTACCGGAAGATGAATTTTCATGACTCAACCAGACGCAAATAAAAAGCGGCGACTTCACCCCGATATACTCAAGCTTGGTTTAGTGAGTTTTCTTACGGACCTCAGTTCGGAAATGATTTTTTCCGTGTTTGCGATTTTCTTCACCACCGTGGCTGGTGCTTCGAGTGCCCTGCTAGGTTTAATCGAGGGCTTGGCCGATTTCTCCGCGTCCTCGCTGAATTATCTGGCGGGATGGCTATCGGATCGCAGCGGGCGGCGAAAGTGGTTTGCCACCGCTGGCTATGCTTTTTCGACCATCGCGAAACTCATATTGCTGATCTCGACCTCTGTTGTGGGCTTGAGTATTTTCCGTGTGATTGAACGCCTGGGTAAGGGATTTCGCGGGCCGCCCAGAGATGCGTGGCTGTCGTCAATTGCAGTCAGCGAGTCTCGCGGTTATGCGTTTGGCGTACATAAGGCGCTGGATAAGGCTGGTGCAGTACTGGGACCTTTGGCTGCTTATGGCTTACTCTCGTGGCTGGGTGAGTCCCGCAGCACATACGCAACGCTGTTTCTGCTTGCATTTATACCGGCAGTCGTCAGTGTGCTGGTGCTGACCCGTATTCCAGAGCACCAGGGCGTCGCTCATGAACGTGAAAATTTACGGCAAAACTGGCAACAACTGAGCCAGGAATTTAAGCGATTTCTGATTCCGGCAGGCGTATTTGCACTGGCGTATTTCAGTCTCGGTTTTATATTGTTGAAGGCGCATTTGCTAGGCTTCAGCGTGACCAATGCGGTTTTGCTGTATGCCTTATTCAACGCGACTTGCGTATTCGCGGCACCCCTGATTGGCAAGCTTGGCGACAAGGTAGGGCGTGCGCGCATCATCGTGCTTGGCTACGCTGTCTATGCCTTGATTAATTTCTGGTTGATTTTCGCTGCCAGCCAATGGGAGGTCGTGGCGATATTTGCTATCTATGGTCTTTTTTACGCAATAGACGAATCGCAGAGCAAGGCCTTCATCGCCGATCTTGAGCCTGAGCGCAGGGCAACAGCAGTCGGTTTGTATAATTTCGTCACCGGCGTGTTGTATCTGCCGGCCTCGTTGGTCGCAGGAGCTTTATGGATTATCGCGCCAGAGATGGTTTTCATTCTTGCTGTAGTGCTTTCCTTGCTTGCTATTGTCGTTTTTGTGACGCTGCGTCCGCGTGGCAGCGTTGAAGGTTCGCTGCACGGTTAATAAAATATACTTGTGGGCTTTTCCCTTAAATCGGGTCAGAAGTTCAATCTGTTTTTGTAAAAATACCGTCAGTATTTTTCATTCGTCCTACACTGAAACCGTTGTCGGTATTTATCAGGAAAGTGAACTGATCATGGTGATTTCAACGGATGCGATTGCTGCTGTAACCCCCGTCAGACTTCCTGCCTTGTCGGCAGTCAGTTCTGTATCTGCTGCAACGGTGGCCGCAGGCACAGTCAGTAGCACGGCAAGTGTGGTCGATGTTTCTTCGCTGAGTCAGACCCTGGCTGTGACAATCGCTTTACTTGGGCGGCAAATGAAAGCGATTGCGACAAGTGGCAGCGCTGCTCCAATCGGCGACGCTGCAACGAATTTTGCTACAACGGCATCTTTGGCGAATTTGTTCGTCAAGGCATTCAATACCTTTCAAAGCGGTAACGTCAACAGTATTCAGAATCCTCTGACATCTTTTCTGGATAGCAGTCTGCTGGACGCAATGGGCGGCGTGCTGGCTGATAGTGGCAACAATTTACTGGAAAGCCTGTCGAAGATAGGCATTACGCTTGACACATCCCTTAGCGCAGATAACACTCAGTTCAGTCTGGATACTGTCGTTTTGCAAAAGGCATACGCCAGTGCACCGCTTGCCACAGCGACCCTGCTGACCCAGGCTTTACAGGCATTGGCACAGATAGAAACCACGCTGATTGCGCAGAACCAAAGTCTGACAAGTGCAGAGACCAACAACGCTGTCGTGGATAATTCCGTTAGCAGCACTTCGTTTGCAAATGCGTCAGCAACGGCGGCTGGTGTGGTCACTTCTGTTGCGGAACCCGTTGCCTCTAATCATTTGCTCGTACAGGAAACAGTGGCCGCCAAGACGGCTGATATAACTGTAGGGCAGTCGAGTGAAGTGGGGAAAAACGGCGCGACCAGCATTTCGGCAGATAAGCAAATGTCTGTACCATCAGAGGCTGTCAATATCCCGCCTTCTGCATTGAATACGACTGCATTTAATGTTACAAGCAGCGCTGCTGCTACGCAGGCGAGTGCTGCGCTTGGTAATCCAACTGTTGATTTGTCTGCGACGAATTCAGTGCATGCCTCCGATAATGCATCCACGATAGCAGCGCAAGCGCAGACTTTATTATCGGATGATGTTCTGGGGGCTTTGCTTGTGAGCGATACCAATTTTATCCAAACCGGGCTGGCGGATATTGCAGAAATTGGTAGCTATGGTGTGACAGCAAATTCTTTATCGTCAGCGTCAGTTGATAATGTACTGAACACAGTGAGCTCTTCGCAAGAGCTTGCAGGTGCTGTTTCAGATCGGATCAATGCAGGAGCTGTCAATACTACCGCCAGTAGCGAAGCGGTGATTGCCAATCCGGCATTAGTGAAAGTGTCTGATGTGACAGGTTCGACCTATGGTCTGAATAATGTCAGTGTTGAAAATACTCTGATCAATAATGCAAATGCGGCAGCATCTGAATTTGCCGCGTCCACAGGATTGAGCGGAACCGCAACGGCCACAGCAGCCACGACGGCTGTAACGGTGGACGCAATAAACAATGCAAGTGGCGTTGCCGCGACATTATTACCTTTACCCGGTGGCGTGAATCCCGCGATCTCGGCGGCCGTCGCTGCGTATAAGATGGGTGACGCAATTGAACATCAGCGATCCGGCGATGATCAGGGTGAAACGGATGAAATTGTTTTTGATAATGAAATTCCACCTGTGGCTATGGATTTAAAGCAGCATGCCAGTCAGCAAGGTGCTAATGAAGCTGCGGGAAATAAAAAACACGCACAAGCAAAAAATGTGGAAAATCCTGCGGATGTATCTATGAATCTTCAGACTGCTGGCAATATTGACGTCAACGTCTGATTTATCCGGAGTTAGGCTGCGCGGCTACTTGCGTTAAAAATAGGTGGTAAATGTAAAAAAGCTCTGCAGCAAGCGATTTCTTATCTTGCTGCAGAGCTTCGTTTTTATGTTGGATAGGTGCTAGTCTTTGATTTCCAGCGCCCGGTTCAGGCTTAATGCCGCGATTGAGCACGCTGCGCCTGAGAGCAGATAGAGACTGACATAGGCGAGGCCGAAATGGGCCGACAGCCCTAGTGCGACCAGCGGCGCGAAACCGGCACCGACCAGCCAGGAAAGATCGGACGTCAAGGCTGCGCCGGTATAACGGTATTTCGCTGAGAAATTGGCAGTCACAGCCCCTGCGGCCTGACCGTAAGATAAGCCCAGTAAGGCAAACCCCACCAGAATAAATGTATTCTGAGCAGATTCCCCGCCGCCAAGCAAACTTGGTACAAATACGCTCAGAATCGCAATGAATAGCGCGAATGTCCCTAGCGTATTGCGGCGACCGTAGCGATCAGCGATCAGGCCGGACACGATCACGCCTATGGTCATTAACGCTGCGCCGGTCACTTGTATGTAAAGCACCTCCGTCAGCGAGCGCGTGGAGTACAGCGTCAGCCATGAAAGGGGAAATACGGTGACCAGATGGAACAATGCATAGCTGGCCAATGCGGCCAATGCGCCTATCAGCACGTTTCTTCCTTGCGAGCCGCTCATCTCAACAATCTTGGTTGGTTCCAGTTCACGCTCATCCAGCAGACGGGCATATTCATTGGTAGAAACAAGTCGCAGACGGGCAAATAAGGCAACAACATTAATCGCGAAGGCGACATAGAAGGGGTAGCGCCAGCCCCAGTCCAGAAAATCTTCCGGAGACAGGTTGGCGAGTAAGTAAGCAAACAGACTGCCCGCGATCATGAAGCCGACCGGGGCACCCAGTTGCCCTAGCATGGCATACCAGCCACGCTTATTTTGTGGCGCATTCAATGCCAGTAAAGATGGCAGTCCGTCCCACGAGCCGCCCATCGCGAGCCCCTGACCGATACGCAGCGCGGCAAGAATGATGATCGACGTGTAGCCGAGATGTGAAAACGTAGGCAGAAATGCGATACCAGCGGTAGAGATGCCAAGCAGAACTAGCGCAATCGTGAGTTTTGCTTCCCGCCCAAGATGGCGTTGAATTGCCATAAACGCCACTGTGCCTATCGGCCTCGCGATGAAGGCAAAAGAAAAAATGACAAATGAATAAAGTGTGGCTTCCAGTCTTTGTTCGAATGGAAAGAAAACTGCAGGAAACACTAATACTGATGCAATGGCGTAGACAAAAAAATCAAAATATTCAGAAGCGCGACCGATGACGACACCAATGGCGATTTCTCCGGGGGAAATTGAGGTATGGTCAGCGTGACTGTTTCTGGGAGCTGGGAGGAGGTTAGGACGTACAGGAATACTGGTGAGTTGCTCACCATTGTGGCTGATACTTGGCATAGTCGTCTCTCGTAGTAGTGTTTTTATCGACGGACGCCTGAAGCCCTGCCCGATATAGCTATGGCAGGGTGGGACAAAACGTCCAATCGCTAATGCTAGTCAGTCCGTGTACATTACCACGATTTATCCTTTACCTTGGACTTTCCTGCATGATTTCCCTACTAGCTCGGCGCGGACTAATACTCCTATGCGTTGCACTGTTGGCTGGATGTGACACTATTGTGTTAAATCCTTCAGGCGATATCGCCGCTCAGCAGAGCAAGCTGATTGTCATTTCTACTCTCCTGATGTTAATCATCATTATTCCTGTCATTTTCCTGACCTTGTTTTTTGCGTGGCGCTACAGACAGAGTAATACCAGTGCAAAGTACGATCCTGAGTGGGATCATTCAACCAAACTCGAATTAATTATCTGGGGAGCCCCTCTGTTAATTATCATCGTTTTGGGAATGTTGACATGGATTTCTACCCATACTCTTGATCCATATCGAAAGTTGTCACGATTAGATGAAAATCGTCCGCTTTCTGCCAACGTCAGACCGCTGGTCGTGGAAGTCGTTGCTCTGGACTGGAAATGGTTATTCATTTATCCAGAACAAGGTGTGGCAACGGTGAATGAATTGATCGCTCCCGTTGATGTGCCGGTTCATTTCAGAATCACTGCATCCACTGTCATGAATTCGTTTTATGTTCCAGCGCTGGCTGGTCAGATCTATGCGATGCCAGGTATGGAAACGCAATTGAATGCCGTGATCAACAAGGCAGGTACATATGATGGCTTTTCTGCTAACTATAGCGGTGCTGGCTTTTCTGACATGCGCTTCAAATTCCATGGGATGACGCAGGAAAATTTCAATCAGTGGGTACAGACCACTAAGGCTGAAAAACTGAATCTGAATCGTGCTGCTTATCTTGAGGTTGAAAAACCAAGTATCAAAGATCCTGTGCGTCGTTATGGTTCCGTCGACGCAGATCTGTTTCATGCCATTCTCAATCGCTGTGTAGGGGCTGATCAGATTTGCATGGATAAATTGATGTCTATGGATGTGAATGTGAAGCCAGTATCAAAAGCGAACGAAAAAGTTGTTTCTATGCTCGCTCAGAATCAGCAGGCTGCACGCGGGTCGGATGCTGAAGTGTGTACCACGCCACCAGTTACTATTGGAAAATAAAGATGTTAGACCAAATTGATTTGACTAAGCTGATATTCGGCCGTCTCAGCTGGGAAGCGATTCCTTTGCATGAGCCGATTCTTCTTGCTACCTTCGCTGGTGTCGCTTTCGGTGGCCTGGCATTGCTGGGCGCATTGACTTACTTCCGCGTCTGGGGAACCTTGTGGCGTGAATGGCTGACAAGTATTGATCACAAGCGTATCGGTATCATGTATATGATCCTCGGTCTGGTCATGCTGTTACGTGGCTTTGCCGACGCCTTGATGATGCGTGCTCAGCAGGCGATGGCATTCGGTGACTCGGCCGGTTTTTTGCCACCGCACCACTATGATCAGGTGTTCACCGCGCATGGCGTGATCATGATTTTCTTCGTGGCGATGCCTTTCGTTACTGGGTTGATGAACTATGTTGTGCCACTGCAAATCGGTGCCCGTGACGTTGCTTTTCCTTTCCTGAATAACTTCAGCTTCTGGATGACAACTTTCGGCGCGTTGCTGGTGATGGCATCCTTATTCGTTGGCGAGTTTGCGCGTACTGGCTGGCTTGCATATCCGCCGCTGTCGGGTATTTTAGGCAGCCCGGATGTCGGGGTGGATTACTACATCTGGTCGTTACAGATCGCCGGTGTCGGTACCTTGCTCTCCGGTGTGAACCTGATTGTGACTATCGTCAAGATGCGTGCACCTGGCATGACGATGATGAAAATGCCTGTGTTCACCTGGACTGCGTTGTGCACTAACGTGCTGATCGTTGCTGCTTTCCCGGTGTTGACTGCGGTGTTGGCAATGTTGTCGCTGGATCGTGTTTTCGGTACCAACTTCTTCACGAACGACATGGGCGGCAATTCCATGATGTACGTGAATCTGATCTGGATCTGGGGTCATCCTGAGGTTTACATCCTGATTCTGCCTTGCTTCGGTGTGTATTCCGAAATCGTCTCAACTTTCTGTTCCAAGCGTTTGTTTGGTTACACATCGATGGTGTACGCAACGGTCGTGATCACGATCTTGTCTTATCTGGTCTGGTTGCATCACTTTTTCACGATGGGTTCCGGTGCGAGTGTCAACTCGTTCTTCGGTATCACCACGATGATTATCTCGATTCCAACCGGTGCGAAGATGTTTAACTGGTTGTTTACGATGTATCGCGGACGTATCCGTTTTGAAGTTCCGATGTTATGGACCATGGGTTTCATGGTGACATTTGTGATCGGTGGTATGACGGGGGTATTGCTGGCAGTTCCACCAGCTGACTTTGTTTTGCACAACAGTCTGTTCCTGATTGCTCACTTCCATAATGTGATTATCGGTGGCGTCGTGTTCGGCGTGTTTGCGGCGATTAACTACTGGTTCCCTAAAGCATTCGGCTATAAGCTCGACAGCTTCTGGGGTAAATGCTCATTCTGGTTCTGGACTATCGGTTTCTACTTCGCGTTCATGCCATTGTATGTATTAGGTCTGATGGGTGTGACACGTCGCCTGAGCCATTTTGAAGATCCGTCGTTACAGATCTGGTTCCAGATCGCTGCCGCTGGTGCGGTTCTGATTGCGATCGGTATCGCCTGTTTCGTTATTCAACTGGTGGTCAGTTATCTGCGTCGTGCGCAATTGCGTGACGTGACCGGTGATCCATGGGGTGGCCGTACTCTGGAGTGGGCAACATCGTCTCCGCCACCTGCATACAATTTCGCATTCACACCTCGCATCCATGACAACGATGCCTGGGTTGATATGAAAGCGAATAACTATGTTCGCCCGACTTCCGGATTCCTGGCTATTCACATGCCGAAAAATACGGCGGCTGGCATCATCATCGCTGGTCTCAGCGCGGCTTGTGGCTTTGCGCTGATCTGGCAAATGTGGCTGCTGGCAGGTCTGGGTTTTATCGTCATGATGGCCGCCATCATCATCCATACTTTTAATTACAACCGCGATTACTACATTCCTGCGGACGAAGTTGTCCGTACCGAAAATGAACGCACACGTTTGTTAGCTAGCCATGTCTGATAAATCTATTTCTACTCATGATGCGATGAGCCAGGCTTCTGGTTCGCGCTATTTCGTTCTCGAACATCATCCGGAAAACGGCACACTGCTTGGCTTCTGGCTGTATCTGATGAGCGATTGCCTGATTTTTGCGTGTTTGTTTGCCGCGTATGCCGTACTTGGTCGTAACTACGCAGGCGGCCCGACCGGTGCCGAATTGTTTGATCTGTCCTTGGTGGCAATTAACACGTCTTTACTGTTGCTGTCATCGATTACCTATGGTTTTGCGATGCTGGAAGCGCAGAAAAAACGTCTGAACAACACGCTGATCTGGCTGGTGGTCACTGGCTTGCTGGGTGCTTGTTTTATCGGCCTGGAATTATATGAGTTCATCCATCTGATTCATGAAGGTGCGGGTCCTCAACGCAGTGGCTTTTTGACTTCGTTTTTTGCTCTGGTGGCAACGCACGGTCTGCACGTAACTTTTGGTATCGTCTGGCTGGTCACTTTGCTGTTCCAATTAAAACGTCATGGTTTGACGACTGAAAACAATCGTCGCCTGATGTGCCTGTCCATGTTCTGGCATTTCCTGGATGTGATCTGGATCGGTGTATTTACCTTTGTCTACCTGATGGGAGTTTTGCCATGAGTGCACATCACGAACATACAACACATGATGCGGACCACGGTCATCATGGACATCACGCTCATGACGATCACGCAGATCATGGCAGCATGAAAACCTATGTCATCGGTTTTGTGCTGGCAGTCATTCTGACTGTCATTCCATTCTGGCTGGTAATGGGCAAAGTCTTTAGCAATTCCGGCACGACAGGTTTTGTCTTGCTGGCACTGGCTGCGGTGCAGGTGGTGGTGCACATGGTGTATTTCCTGCACATGAATGCACGTTCGGAAGGTGGCTGGAACATGCTGGCATTGGTGTTTACCGGTATGGTGGTGGTGATTCTGATGAGCGGCTCACTGTGGGTCATGTATCATCTGAATAACAATATGATGCCAGGCATGCAGCATGAAACAACACCTGAATCACTGAAACATACTGAAAATCCAAATGAAATGCACAACATGCGCAATATGCCATGAGTGATCTGAATGCCGGGGCGCAGCCCCCGGTTGCAGCAACAGACATCCCCCGTTCATTATTCGTAAGACGTGCTCTTGCGATGTGCGCGGGGGTATTTTTTTTGTGCTTTGCTTTTCTCGGTACATGGCAGATCTATCGCTTGCAATGGAAACTCGATCTGATCGCCCGCGTGGAGCAACGTGTGCATGCAACGGCAATAGCCGCTCCTGATCAACAGCTTTGGTCGGGAGTGAATGCCGCGAACGACGAATACAAGCATGTGCAGGTCAGTGGGCTGTTATTGTCTGAGCAGACCAGTTATGTGCAGGCATCCACCGTACTCGGTAGCGGCTACTGGGTGCTGACGCCGTTGCGTCAGACATATGGTAGTGTTGTGCTGCTGAATCGGGGATTTGTTCCCGCAATGAATAAAACGAAAGCCACAACACATCAGGAGCAGCGGCAGACCGTGAGTATCACAGGATTATTGCGTATGAGTGAGCCCGACGGCGGATTCTTACGTAAAAACGATGCGGCGGCTGACCGCTGGTATTCGCGTGACGTTGTTGCTATCGGTAAAAAACATAACTTGTCGCCGATTGCTCCTTATTTTATTGATGCTGATGCTACCGACAGTCAGCCGGATGCAGGCTACAAATCCCTGATGGCAAGCGAACATCAGGCACCGGTTGCCGGTTTAACCGTTATCTCATTTCATAACAATCACTTGGTCTATGCACTTACTTGGTATGCTCTCGCTTTGATGGTAGCGGGCGGATATTATCTGGTTGTTCGCGAAGACCGCCGGCGTCTGAATAAGATGCAGCATCATAGTGAAAATGGGAGACATCAGGATGTTCGGCAAGACTGAAAATCACCGGGATATCGTAGCCAGCATCGCCGAAGAATACGAGAGTTCGGCTGGCCACAAAAATATGTTGCAACTGATTCATCTGCGGTGGCTGGCCGTGTTTGGTCAGATTGCGACGATCGCGCTGGTTGTCGGCGGATTCGGCATACGTTTGCCGGTATTGTCGATGGCGTTTGTGCTGGCGGTGTTAATTGCTTTCAATATCGCCAGTCATCTGCGCTGGCACGAGGAAACGAAAGTATCCAACCGGGCATTATTTTTTGCACTGCTGGTCGATGTCGCTATTCTGACGGCGCAGCTGTATCTGAGCGGTGGTACCTCCAATCCCTTCATTTTTTTATATCTGTTGCAGGTTATACTCAGCGCCGTTTTGCTGGAAGTATGGTCAACCTGGCTGATCGTGGCGATCAGTGGTCTTTGCCTGCTCGGTTTATCGAAATTTTCTCATCCTTTACTTTTGCCCTCAGATAACAATGGTGGCATGCCAGAGCTATATATCGATGGCATGATCATTTGTTTTTTATTGAACGCTGGCTTGCTGGTGTTTTTTCTGACGCGCATCAGCGGCAATTTAAAAGTGCGTGATGTCCAGTTGGCAGATGCCCGCCAGAGATCCACCGAAGAAGAACACATAGTGAAAATGGGCTTGCTGGCATCTGGCGCGGCGCATGAACTGGGTACACCTTTAGCAACGATGTCCGTCATTCTGGGCGACTGGAGGAGGATGCCGGAATTCAGCAATAATCCTGATTTAATCGAAGACCTGAGTGAAATGCAAAGGCAGTTGCAACGCTGTAAAACGACACTCAGCAGTATTTTATTGTCCGCCGGAGAAGCGCGTGGCGAATCTTCTGTCAAAACGACGATCAATACCTTTCTCAAACAACTGGTTGAAGACTTCCGGGCGACGCGTCCGGTACAGACATTCATCTTTGAAAATCAGATACAGCAGGATGTTCCTGTCGTGTTTGATTCTGCTCTCAAGCAGATGATATGCAATGTGTTAGATAATGCGCTTGAAGCTTCACCAACATGGCTTGCTCTGACTGTATCAAGAGACGCGGACCTACTGGTCATAGTCGTGAGCGATACCGGGCCGGGTTTTTTACCATCGATACTGGAAAATCTGGGGCAGCCTTATCAATCGACCAAAGGGCGTCCGGGCAGTGGTCTGGGTATTTACTTTGTGGTGAATGTTGTTCGTAAATTAGGCGGCTCTGTGATTGCCCATAACCGGCAGGATGGTGGTGCCGTTGTCAAAATAGAGCTGCCACTGTCAGCGTTAATGCTATAAAAAAGGTTTGAATATGTCAGAAAGTCGTCTGTTGCTGATTGTCGAGGACGATACTGCATTCGCGCGTACCTTGTGTCGTTCGTTTGAACGACGTGCTTATACCGTATTGCATGCAGAAAGTCTGGAAGCGGCAGAAGAAATACTCAAGTCACACTCTCCGCAGTTTGCGGTCGTTGATCTGAAATTAAACGGCAATGCTTCCGGGCTTGCCTGTGTACAGATGTTGCATCAGCAAGTGCCGTCCATGCAGATTGTGGTGCTGACCGGCTTTGCCAGCATTGCGACTGCGGTGGAAGCCGTGAAACTGGGTGCTTGCCAGTATTTAGCGAAGCCATCGAATACCGATGATATTGAAGCCGCCTTCGGCCATGTCGCCGGTGTCACTGATCTGGAGCTGACGAATCGTCCGACCTCAATTAAAACGCTGGAGTGGGAACGCATACACGAAGTGCTGGTGGAATCCGAGTTCAATATCTCCGAAGCAGCGCGGCGTCTGGGTATGCACAGGCGTACCCTGGCACGTAAGCTCAGTAAGCAGCGGGTGAAATGATAGGCAAATGATCCTTCAAGGTCATTTGTGATCTCACATTCAGTCAGACTGATTCGTGCCTCAGTTAAGCCCCATCTGCAAAACAGTATTGTTGAGCTTCCATTAGCTGCTGAACATACGCATCAAAAGTAAAATTTGAATATCTCCCCGAGTGACTTATGTAAAAATACCGGACAGTTTCGTCTGTGCCGGTACGCTTGCATCGGTTCAGTTTTAAACAGCAGACAGTTGAGCCGGACATTCCTGTTTCTGCTATCTCATAACAGTTCTCGCCTATTTTTATGCCTTCAGTGATCAAGCCAGGGCTGATTATTTTGCACAGTAATCAGTTGGAGCAGTTGAGTGCGGCCGTATTTGAGTGGATACGACGCAACCCCTTGTCGCCGCTGGAAAAAGATATTTTCCTGGTGCAGTCAAATGGCGTGGCTGAGTGGCTCAAAATATCGCTGGCAGAGAATTTCGACATCAGCGCCGCGAACCGGATTGAATTGCCGGGTCGTTTTTTGTGGACGATCTATCGTTCCATGCTCGGTAAAGCAGAGATACCGTCAACGTCATCACTCGATAAAATGCCCCTGACCTGGCGGCTGATGCGTTTGATTCCGACGCTGTTGCAGGACAGTGATTTTTCTCCGTTAAAACATTTTCTGGCCGATGGCGATGCCGAACGGCGCTATCAACTGGTGTCGAGATTGGCTGATCTGATCGATTTATATCAGGTGTACCGGACTGACTGGTTACAGGACTGGAGTCAGGGGCTGGATCAGCTGCGTCGCGCGAATGGCGAGGTGGTGCCGTTGCCGGCAGACCAACGCTGGCAGGCCAAATTATGGCGAGCGATTCTGGCTGATTTACCTGAGGCTGAGCGTTTGCTGGGGCGCGTGAATGTTCACCGACGCTTTGTAGATGCGGCCTCTGGCGGTGTTGTTCCGGCTACGCCATTGCCACGCCGGGTGGTTTTATTCGGTGTCTCTGCGTTGCCCAGGCAGACACTGGAAGCCTTATCAGCATTAGCCCATCACACGCAAGTCATACTCGCTGTGCCCAATCCCTGTCAGTATTTTTGGGGAGATATTATCGAGGGGCGTGAGTTGTTCAAGGTACAGTTCAAGCGGCAACAGTTGCGTAATCAAACCGATTTATCTCTGATCCCGATAGAAGAGTTACATGCCCACGCACATCCTTTACTTGCCGGATGGGGACGTCTGGGGCGCGACTTCGTCCGCATGCTCGATGAGTTTGATCAGGCTGAATTGGCGCGCACAGGTTTTGCCGGTTTAAAAATTGATTTATTTTCAGAGGATGCAGGTCACTCTTTGCTGACGCAAGTGCAGGCGGCGATACGCGATTTGCTGCCGCTGGTGGAGCATCCCCATTCGCCGGTTGTAGCAACGGATACCTCGATTGAGTTTCATCTGGCGCATAGTGTCCAGAGGGAAGTTGAGATTCTGCATGATCGACTGTTAGGGATTTTTGCAGAGGCGGACAATAAAATTCGTCCGCGTGATGTGGTGGTTATGGTGCCGGATATTGCACAGTTCACACCGTCAATACGCGCCGTGTTCGGCCAATATAAGCGGACGGATCGACGTTATATTCCGTATGAGATCGGCGACGTCTCTGATCGTAAAACAAATCCAGTCATGGTGGCACTCGACTGGTTATTACGCCTGCCGCAGCAGCGCTGTCAGCAGAATGAAGTTGTGGATTTGCTGGAAGTTCCCGCGATTGCAGCTCGCTTTGGTTTGGATGAAGAAGATTTACCGGTACTGAAGACCTGGATTAATGGTGCCGGAATCCGTTGGGGCTTAAATCAACAGCATAGGGACGGCTTGGGGCTGGGCGCGACTGGTGAACAGAATTCCTGGATATTTGGCATTCGCCGCATGTTGCTTGGTTATGCGAATGGCGCTCAGCTACACTATCTAGACATAGAGCCGTATGCTGAAGTTGGCGGGCTGTCATCCTCAATGGCGGGCTGTCTTGCCGAATTTGTTGAAGCGCTGATTGCATGGCAAAACAGACTGGCATTGCCGCAGACACCGCTGGTCTGGGCCGAGCAGGCGCGGCAATTGCTGACTGATTTTTTTGCCGTATCCGGCGAGAATGACAGGGTGTTGCTGGCACGGCTACATGAGTCACTCGACAAGTATCTGAATGCCTGTGAACAGGCGCATTTTGACGAGGCGATTCCGCTCGCGGTTTTCCGTGAACCATGGCTGGCATCGATAGATGAGGCAACGCTGAATCATCGCTTTATTTCCGGTGGCGTGACTTTCTGCACCTTCATGCCTATGCGCTCGATGCCGTTTCAACTGGTCTGTCTGTTAGGGATGAATGAAGGTGACTTTCCACGCAGAACAAGTCAGGTGGATTTTGATTTGCTGGCTTTGCAAGGAATGGCAAGACCCGGTGACCGTTCGCGGCGTGACGATGACAGGTATCTGATGCTGGAGGCGATTCTGGCTGCACGATCCAGGCTGTACATCAGCTGGGTTGGGAAAAATATCCGTGATAATTCTGAGCAGCCACCGTCGGTGTTGGTATCTCAACTGCGTGATTATCTGAATGCGGGCTGGGACATTGATCTGCAAAAGCATACACATGAATATCCTATGCAGGCGTTCAGCCGCGCATATTTTTTCGCCGGACCAGATCGGCCGCTGACGTATGCGCGGGAATGGGGCGCAGCATATTTACAAACGCAGCTGCAAGCGCAACCGCAAGCGCAACAGCCCATGGCGGACAATAGTGTTCCGCTCATGGAAGACGATACCGGTCTGAGTCTGAAACTGAGTGAATTGAGTCGCTTCGTCCGTCAGCCCGTCGCCCATTTTTTTCAACAGCGATTAGGGGTGCAATTTGCTGATGAAGAGCAAATGACCGGCACTGAGGAACCTTTCAATCTCGATGCTTTACAAGAATATTTTTTGAATGACAGGCTGATCAATAGAGGTGATGTACCGGGGAATATCGCTGAGCTTGAAACAAAACTGACCGAAAAAGCGGCGCAGCTTTCACGTGAGGGGCTGTTGCCGGTGGGTTTTATGGGGCAAAAATGGCAGCGTCTGCTGGTGGCTGAAATGATGCCGGTGCAAACGGCGTGGCTGACATTATGTGAATTATTCCCCGATCCTGCAGCGAAGTTGCCGGTGCAGTTTCGCTATCAGAATATCAGTATCTCGGATTGGCTGGAAAACCTGCGTACTGATGGTCAGCAAACCGTTTCCATCATGCAGATCGCTAGCAAAGTGTGCAATGCCAAGGGAGAATTGCGTGCAGATAAAGTGATCGATATCTGGATCAGGCAATTAGTCGCGGCCAGCCTGAATTATCCTGTGACTTTTTATCTGGTCGCACGCGATGCCAGCCTGTGCATGCCGCCTTTGGAGCAGGCTGCTGCGACAGCAACACTGGAAACCCTGATCGTTTTATGGCGCGCGGGTCTTGATGGCATTTTACCGGTTGCCTGTAAGACTGCGCTGGCGCTGATTGCAGGTGATAACCCACAACAAACCTATGATGGTGGCTATAACATGAGAGGCGAAGTAGAAAGCCCTTATCTGGCCCGGATGTGGCCTGATTTTGCTGCATTAAGCGCCGAGCCTGATTGGGAAAACGTCGCCAGAACATTGTATGAGCCTTTATTTCAATGGGCGCGTGAGATTCAGGTAACGCCTCTGAGTGCGATGACAGAGACGGGAGAATCAGAATGAGCCATCTACTGCATCCATTAAGCTTCCCTTTACATGGCAGTCGCCTGATTGAGGCGAGTGCCGGAACCGGTAAAACCTGGACCATCGCCGCATTGTATCTGCGCCTGGTATTGGGGCATGGAGGTGAGCATGCGTTTCAACGCGCTTTGCATCCCTCAGAAATTCTGGTGATGACGTTCACACGCGCGGCGACCAGAGAATTGTCGGATCGCATACGTCAGCGGCTGACGGAAGCTGCTGGCTACTTCAGGTCTGGCGAGGTGCCCGCGAATGATCATTTCATCAGCGAATTGATACAGGCTTATCCTACGCAGGAATTGCAACAACAGGCGGCGTATCGACTCAGTATGGCGGCGCAGGCTATGGATGAGGCGGCGATTTTTACGATTGATGCCTGGTGTCAGCGTATGCTCAAAGAGCATGCGTTTGATAGCGGTTGTCTGTTCGATGAAGAGCTGATCGCCAGCGAGTCTTCTTTACTCGAAAATGCCGCGCTGGATTACTGGCGGCAGCAGGTGTATCCGCTTGATAGCAATGGATTCTCGCTGGTAACCTCGTTCTGGAATGATGCACCTGCACTTTCGGCTGCGGTGCTGAAGCTGGTGCCGTTTGCCGGTTTGCTCGGTGTGCGTATCACGCAGCCTTTATCCGTTTTTATTGCGCAGACATTGGCGGAACAGGAAAAAATTCTGGTTAATTTGAAGGCTGGTTGGGCAGAGAAAGCCGATCAGATGATGCAATGGTTTGCCGCGGAAAGAGAGGCGTCACCGAAACAATTCAGTGCGACGAAATTAAAACCCGCCTCGCTGGATAAATGGCTGGCAGGTCTCAAAGTCTGGGCACAGACGCCTTCGCTGGTCTGGCCGGATGGTTTTGAAACCGCCGCAGAAAAGTTGACACCGGATGCCTTACTGAGCGCATGCAATAAAGGATATGAGCCGGATATTCCCGCCGTATTTAACGACATAGCACCGCTCGCTGCAAAGCTGTGGGAGATAGAGCCGATGAAACATGCGCTGTATCGGCATGCGGTTTCTGTGATCGTTGCCCGTGCGGATTTGCTCAAGCGTAGCAGTCGCCAGTTTGGTTTTAACGATATGTTGCAACGCTTGCGTGCAGCAGTCAGCGGGCCGAATGCGGCTGCACTGAATCTGCGTATCCGTCAGCAATATCCGGTGGCGATGGTCGATGAATTTCAGGATACCTCGCCAGATCAGTATGCGATTTTTGACGCGATTTATCGCATTAACGAGAACGCGGCGACGCAGGGCTTGTTTCTGATTGGCGATCCTAAACAATCGATTTATGGTTTTCGCGGTGCTGATATACAAAGTTATCTGGCAGCCCGCGTAGCGACCACGGGCCGGCATTATTTACTAGGCACTAACTTCCGTTCCACCCATGCGCTGGTGCATGCCGTGAATCATGTGTTTCTGCATGCGGAAACAAATGAAGATGCCGCGTTTGCCGCAGGTGCGTTCCGATTCCGGCGTGCGGCAGCTGATCCTATGCCGTTTGAAGCGGTCACTGCACATGGCCGGGCAGAAAAGTTTGTCAATGCCGATGGCGAAGTCAAAGCGCTGAATCTATGGGCATCGGCGAATCCGGATATGAAAAAAGACGAGTATCTTTATTTTTTTGCGGAACACTGTGCCGAGCATATTGTGACGCAACTGAATAGCCCGCGGACGGGTTTTCAGGGCGCACAGGGAATGCAGCGATTGCAGGCGGCGGATATCGCGATTCTGGTCAGGGATAAATTTGAAGCCGAAGCCGTTCGCAGCGCACTGCAAAAGCGAAATGTCGCCAGCGTGTATTTGTCAGATAAAGACTCGGTACTCAATAGCGACGAGGCCAGAGATGTATTGCGCTGGCTGCATGCATTCTCGAATCCGCTGGATGACACTGTCGGTCGCGCCGCGTTTGCCACCAAAACAGCGAAACTCAGCATCGGGCAACTGATCACGCTGGCGTCCGACGATGAGGCGTGGGAAAACTGTACCGCGCAATTAAAAGAACTGCACTCTGTCTGGCAACGGCAGGGCGTACTCGCTGCGATCCGGCGTTTTATTCACATGCTGGAATTGCCGGCAAAATTACTCAGCGAGGTCGGCGGCGAACGTAGTTTAACCAATATCCTGCATCTGGCTGAATTACTCGAAACGGCCAGCATGCAGCTCGATGGCGAGCAATCGCTGGTTCGCTGGCTGGCAGAGCAAATGGCGGACGATAGTCAGCACAGCGACGAACACATCTTGCGACTGGAGAGCGACGCAAAACTGGTCAAGGTGATTACGATACATAAATCCAAAGGCTTGCAATATCCATTGGTGTATCTGCCATTTGCCGTATCGACCCGGGTGACGACCCGCATGAACCGCAGTTTCTTTGATTACTTCGATGAATCCGGTGTGCGGAAAATTGATTTTGCTTTGTCGCAGGCAGCGCTGGATGCGGTGAACCGTGCCAGAAAAGAAGAGGACATCCGCCTGTTTTATGTGGCTGTCACCCGCGCCGTGCATGCGCTGTGGCTGGGTATCTCCTCGAATCAGGACAAAATACACGAGTCGGCGTTTGGCTATCTGCTGGCGGGGGAAACGACACTCAAGGCGGTCGCGCTGAATGATGCTCTGCATGACATGAGCGATGCTTGCGATGACATCGCGATCATCAATGTCGCAGATTTACCCGGTGTGAGTTTCTACACGCGTCATGAGGCGCAGCAAAGCCTGGTGGATATTCCTGAATATACGCAGGAATTTGAACGTGACTGGGCGGTTGGTAGTTTTACCTCGCTGACACGCGGTATGACGTCCACCGGCAATATGACCCGAGTGCAGGACAGCAAGCTGCTGGAAGAAGATGACACCGCACCGGTGCCAGCGTCGGGCAACAGCGCCTGGCATCGTTTTCCGCGTGGTGCGATGCCGGGACAATTTTTACATGAGCAGCTCGAATGGATGGCGGGCGAGGGCTTTGATTTCATAGAGTCCGACAGCTTTGATACCAGACTGACTTCCCGTTGTCAGCGCGCAGGCTGGGATAATCATCTGGACGATATCATCGTCTGGCTAAAGCGCATCGCCACGACTCCCTTATTGCCAGCGAATGTCAGCCTGATCGGGCTGTCGACGTTTTTGCCCGAGATGGAATTCTGGTTTCCGTGTGAGCGGGTGAATGCGCAGAAAATTGATCGCTTATGTCAGGAATTTTTTCTGGACGGCATACCACGCGATGCCCTGAGTGAACGCGAGTTGCATGGTTTGCTGATGGGCTTTGCCGATCTGGTGTTTGAATATGAAGGAAAGTACTGGGTGCTGGATTACAAGTCGAATGTTGTTGGTGTTGACGATCTGAGTTATCACAAAGCGGGTCTCGCCTCTGCCATGGCGGCGCATCGATATGATGTGCAGGGAGCGATCTATATGCTGGCCTTACACCGTTTGTTGCAGTTGCGTATCGGTGAGGCTTACGCCCCTGCCATCCATCTTGGCGGTGCGATTTTTTTCTTTATGCGCGGCGTTGCGAACGAAGAGACGCATGGTTGTTACCATCTTGAAGCAGACCCGGAATTTCTCGCCAGACTCGATCAGATGATGCGCGACGATGATTCGGCGGCAGGCGATATGTCTACCGGTGGTAAATTTGCTGATACAAAGGAAATCCCATCATGATGGTAGCGACACCGCCAGTGCTGGAACGGCTCAAACAATATGCAGAGCGTGGTCATGTCCGCCTTTTGTCCGTCGCCTTTGTGCGCTTCATGCATAGCCTTGGCATGCAGGACCAGCGCCAACTGCTGCTCGTCGGCTTGTTATGCGAACTTGAAGCGCTTGGTCATAGTTGTATCAAACTCGAAGCCTTGGTGACTGATCCTTGTGCTTTGTTGGGGTGGGATGTGCCGCTGTGGGAAACGCTGATCGCTGATATGGATTTGCCTGCTGACGTGGCCGGTTGGCTGGATGTACTCAGTAGTTCTGCGCAAATTTATCTGCCTGATGTGGCGAGCCGGGACGATCAGCAGCAACCGCTGGTGTTGCACAGAGACAGCCTGTATCTGCGTCGTTACTGGCGACATGAAATGGCGATTGCCTCTGCCGTCAGACAACGCGCATCTGCTTTGATGCCTGTCGATGTGGTAGCAGTGTCGCGCTGGCTGGATATCTTGTTCAACGCTTCCGACGAGATAGATTGGCAAAAGACTGCTTGTGCGATTGCTGTCCGCAGTCATTTTTCTGTCATTACTGGCGGGCCGGGGACGGGGAAAACCTACACCGTGGCACGGCTGCTGGCTTTGTTGTTTGCCTTGTCCGCACATCCTGAACGTTTGCGTATCGCATTGGCTGCACCGACCGGTAAGGCCGCAGCGCGCCTGAAGCAGGCGATTGATCACGCTTTGTCTGAACTCGCGGAGAAAATCGGTCCGGCGTTACCGCTGGCGGAGCTGACCAACAGAATCGGTGCCGCGCGTACGCTGCATAGTTTGCTGGGTGCTCGTCCAGATACGCGGGCATTCCGGCATCATGCCGGGAATTTGCTCGATATTGACGTGCTGATCGTGGATGAGGCGTCGATGGTGCATCTGGAAATGATGGCCTCGCTGTTAGCGGCGTTGCCAGATTCCACCATGTTGATTTTGCTGGGCGATAAAGATCAGCTGGCGTCGGTAGAGGCGGGGGCGGTGTTGGGCGATTTGTGTGATCGCGCCGAATCCGGAAATTATTCGCCTGCCACGGCGCGCTATATTGCCAGCGCCTGCGGCAAAGAGATTCCGCCAGAGTTCATTGCCGATGGCAGCGTGATAGCACAGCAGACCGTGATGCTCAGAAAGAGCCGTAGGTTCAGCGGTGCCATCGGCGCGCTGGCATTGGCTGTGAACAGCGGGCAGACAGACCTTGCGATTGATTGTTTGCGCAGAGCAGATGAGCAAGTCCTGTTCTGGGCCGAATCTGCCCAGCAAAAAACGCTATTGCAAATGGCCTTGTATGGTAGGGCTGGCGCAGAGGGCGGCTATTTCACTTACTTGCAATTACTGGCACAAAGGCCGCAGGGCGGCGACGAAGCGCAGTTTCATCTATGGGTGATTGCTGTTCTCAGAGCTTTTGAATCATTCCGTATTTTGTGCGCGGTCAGAGAAGGAGATTGGGGCGTCAGTGGTTTGAATCAGGCCATCGAACGACACCTGCATCAATTGGGGCATATCAACAGCCGTAGCGAATGGTATAGCGGGCGTCCGGTGATGATTACGCGTAACGATTACGGTACCGGTGTTTTTAACGGCGACATCGGTATGACCTTGCCTGACTTCAGTAAAGACAAGGTACAACGGGTTTATTTTCTGGATGGCGATAAATTGCGCCACGTACTGACCTCCCGTTTGCGCCATGTTGAAACCGCGTTCGCGATGACCGTGCATAAATCACAAGGATCTGAATTTCAGCATACGGTGATGGTATTGCCAGCCGAGGCGTCGCCAGTGATTACCCGCGAGTTGATTTATACCGGTATTACCCGGGCAAAGCAGAATTTCAGCCTGCTGACGCCTGTATCAGGTGTGCTAAGCCATGCAATCGGGCGCCTGACGCTACGGGCGAGTGGCTTGCGAGAAGAGTTAAATATTGTTTAATTGAAAATAAATTCAGAGTTGAATTGCAGATTAATCCTTTGGTTTCCGGTGAAGTCTTTTATAATCCCCCGCGTACCAGATAAGTCGCCCGGAGCGCGGACTGATGACTGATACCTTCGAAATTGATGTGCTCGTATCAACGTTGTGACATTCTTGGAGGTTGTTATCTTGGATAGACGTGTTAAATAAAGAATGTAAATTGTATGAGTAAAGACTTAAGTAAGCCCGCCAAGGCTGAATCAGGAAACATCCCCGAACATATCGCAATCATTATGGATGGTAACGGCCGATGGGCGAAGCAACGATTGTTGCCCCGATTTGCCGGGCATACCAAAGGGGTGAATGCCGTCAATAAAGTGGTGGAAGCGTGTTGTAATCGCGGCGTTCGCTATCTGACTTTGTTTGCGTTCAGCTCAGAAAACTGGCGTCGTCCACCGGAGGAAGTCTCACTGCTCATGAAGTTGTTCCGGAAAGTACTGGTACTTGAGATTAACAATATGTGCCAGAACAATATCCGTCTGAAAATCATTGGTGATCTGAACAAGTTTGACACCGAACTCAAAGAGCTGATCCGCAACGCAGAAGAAAAAACCGCCGCCAATACCGGGCTGACGCTGACGATCTGCGCCAATTATGGTGGCCGCTGGGATATCGTCAATGCCTGTAATGCCTTGATTCGTGAAGGGCTGGATCAGGACAGTATTACCGAAGAAATGCTGTCGTCAAAATTGTCTATGGCGTATGCACCACCGCCAGATATGCTGATACGCACCGGTGGCGAGGCGCGCATATCGAATTTCCTGCTGTGGCAAATGGCTTATTCCGAATTTTTCTTTACCGATACTTACTGGCCGGATTTCGATGGCAAATCGCTGGATGAAGCGATCGCCTCGTTCCAGAAGCGCGAACGTCGTTTCGGCAGAACCAGCGAACAGTTGCTGGAATCTGCTGAGTAAAACAGCATAGCAACGCTATTTTTTATGTAATGCAGGCGGGAATTATCAATGACCAAAATTGTTCCGGTAATTTTATGTGGTGGCTCAGGCACCCGCCTGTGGCCCTTGTCACGCGCTGGTTTTCCTAAACAGTTTCTGGTGTTGTCTGGCACGACCAGCCTGTTTCAGCAGGCTGTGCAACGCGTGAATGCAATTGCTGATGCCGATATTCAGGTCAGTCCTACACTGATCGTGACCAATGAAGAGCACCGTTTTCTGGCACTCGATCAATTGCGTGAAATGAAGTCGGTTCAGGCCAGTCTGTTACTGGAACCCACCGGAAAAAATACCGCACCGGCATTGACGCTGGCGGCTCTCGAAGCTACCGCCAAAGGCGATGATCCGGTTCTGGTGGTGACGCCGGCAGATCAGACCATACAGGATGACGCCGCGTTCACCAACGCATTACAGCAGAGCGTGCGTGCCGCCAGCGATGGTGCGATTATTATTTTAGGTATTACGCCTGATCGCCCTGAAACTGGCTACGGCTATATCCGCAGAACCGGGCAGGCAGCATCGTTTGGCGAATCTGCAGTCGCGCAGTTTGCCGAAAAGCCTGATGCAGCGACCGCGCAGCAATATCTGGACAGCGGCGAATACCTTTGGAATAGCGGCATGTTTGTGCTCAGAGCCAGCACCTGGCTGAAAGCGCTGGCGCAATTCCGGCCTGATATTGCGGAGTCTGCCAGACTCTCGTGGTCGGAAAAAACCAGTGATGCTCAATTCATCCGTCCTGACGCGGCTGCTTTTGCCAATATTCCCGCAGATTCTATCGATTATGCCGTGATGGAAAAATGCCCGGGGTCAGCTTTTGACATACGCATGATTCCGCTGGCCGCCGGTTGGAACGATCTGGGCGCGTGGGATGCGGTCTGGCAGGTCGGCAAACAGGATGCGCAGGCGAACGTGACCTATGGCGATGTGATACAGACCAATTCCAGCAATAGCCTGATTTATTCGTCCAGCCGCCTTGTCAGCACCGTTGGCATTGATCATCTGGTGGTCGTCGAAACGCCGGATGCCGTGCTGGTGGCCGACCGTCGCCAAAGTCAGGATGTGAAGGCGATTGTGGCGCAATTAACGCAGCAGGGACGGCAGGAACATACTTTGCACCGCAAGGTGTATCGTCCCTGGGGCTGGTATGACAGCATTGATGAAGAAGAACGTTTCAAGGTCAAGCGCATACAGGTCAAGCCCGGTGCCAGCCTGAGTCTGCAAAAGCATCATCACCGTGCTGAACATTGGGTCGTGGTCAGAGGAACGGCCGAAGTCACTTGCGGCGATAAAGTCATGCTGCTGACGGAAAATCAATCCACCTATATTCCGCTCGGTGAAGTACATCGGTTGGCGAATCCGGGCGCGATACCGCTGGAGATTATCGAAGTGCAGTCCGGCAGTTATCTGGGTGAAGACGATATCGTCCGTTTTGAAGACACCTATGGCCGTACGAAGTAAATGCGGTAAGGTATAAAAACAGTGCGGCGCCAGGCAAGCACAATTCTTTTGATGTATGTCATGGCAATGACACAATTTCTTGGTATGATTCATCTCAGTTACTGTACATACAACTGATATGTATGACGGTAACAAGGTGTGCCGGATCAGCAGATAGCGGGTTGGCCACCGTCCAGAACAAGGGTACGGAGACTGAACAGACAGTCTCCGTATTTTTTTTGCGCGCTGGTTTTATTCGTTGCGCACAATGCGAATGCAGGGTTGCACCGAAAAAGACAGAAAGCGCAGCGCGTTTCAGATTCAGATACTTTTCGCTCCGTTCTGGTTCAGGCAGATGCCTGTCTGCCCGAATCACGCACAGATCTGAAATCGCAACGGCGTCCGCACTGAGACCTTATGGGGCATTCGCGCCGCAAATTATCTCAAGCTGGCACACCCCGCACAGCGACGGAGCCTCGCCATGCCGAAAAAACGCCTCCGCAAGCACTAAATATACTCCCCCCAGTATGTAAAACAGCCCAATATTCATAAGGAGATAAGGCTGTTTTCTGCATATACTCCCCCAAATTCTCTCTATTTCAGGATGTGCTGGCAGATTTTTCAGGCTTTTTGCGAACGTGGCACGCTATCTGCTCATAGGCTGGTGAAGCTTGCAGTTTCTTTGTTACCCACCACCTTCAGGAGAAATCATGACACGTCGTACGGTTTTGAAAGCAACAGCAATTGGCGCAATGGCGCTCGCTACATCGGGCTGGATGGCTCAGGCATTCGCAGCAGATACGATCAAGGTTGGCATTTTGCATTCCCTCTCAGGCACGATGGCGATTTCCGAAACATCGCTGAAAGACGTGGCACTGATGACGATTGATGAAATCAATGCCAAGGGCGGCGTCATGGGTAAAAAACTGGAAGCGGTGGTTGTTGATCCGGCATCCAACTGGCCTTTGTTTGCTGAGAAAGCACGGCAGTTAGTGTCGCAGGATAAAGTGTCAGTGGTGTTTGGTTGCTGGACATCGGTATCACGCAAATCGGTGTTGCCAGTGTTTAAAGAGTTGAACAGCCTGCTGTTTTACCCTGTGCAATATGAAGGTGAAGAGCTGGAGAAAAACGTGTTTTACACCGGCGCTGCACCGAATCAGCAAGCGATACCGGCGACAGAATATCTGATGTCAAAAGAAGGTGGCGCGGCAAAACGTTTCGTGCTGCTGGGTACAGACTATGTCTATCCACGCACAACCAATAAAATCCTGCGCGCTTTCCTGCATAGCAAAGGCGTGAAAGACAGCGACATCGATGAAGTCTACACACCGTTTGGTCATTCTGATTACCAGACCATCGTCGCGAATATCAAGAAATTTTCTGCCGGTGGAAAAACTGCTGTGATCTCGACCATTAATGGCGATTCGAATGTACCGTTTTACAAGGAGCTTGGTAATGCCGGTCTGAAAGCGACCGATGTGCCTGTCGTAGCGTTCTCGGTTGGTGAAGAAGAATTGCGCGGCGTCGATACCAAACCACTGGTGGGCCATCTGGCCGCATGGAATTACTTTGAGTCCGTCAAAAATCCGGTGAATGCGGAATTCATCAAAAAATGGAAGGCGTATGCGGTCGCCAAAAAATTGCCGAATGCTGCCACCGTGGTGACGAATGACCCGATGGAAGCAACCTACGTCGGCATTTATATGTGGAAGCAAGCGGTGGAAAAAGCTAAATCCACGGATACCGATAAAGTGATCGCAGCGATGGGCGGGCAGACTTTCAAAGCCCCATCCGGCTTTGAACTGACGATGGATGCGACGAATCATCATCTGCATAAACCCGTCATGATCGGTGAGATTAAAGCAGACGGCCAGTTCAGCGTCGTCTATAAAACCAAAGCGCCTATCCGTGCGCAACCATGGAGCCCGTATATCAAGGGCAATGAAGGTAAGCAAAAGCTGTAAGCAGCGCGGCAGTTTTCTCCTTGCGTGAGCACTTCCTGGTGTTTTCCCGACTGACCAGGTCGTTGCTCGCGCGTATGGGGAATGTTGCCTGGCTTTGATCTGCCAATTTTGGTCTGCCAATGCGGAAGCGGCATGTTCCCGTTTCTGCCTACAACAGAATTCCATGAAATTTCCACGAATGAATGCGTCTGCAGAACTATGACATTCCAGAAAATGTTGGCACGCCTGCTTGTCACTATGCCCGGCATCTTATGTGGCAGATTATGTGGCATCTTGTTCAGCGTCTTGTTCGCTGTGTTGCTACCGGCAACAGCGCATGCAGCGATCGACGCGAGTCAGCTTAAAGCGCTGGCGGGTGATGATCCTGATGCACGTATCGCTGCCGTCAATACGATCGCCGCGCTGGCGAATGATGAAGCCGCGAAAGTGTTGACTGCACTTAAAAATGAAGAATTGTATTTCAAAGACGATCAGGTTTTTCTGCCTGAGGGTGAGCAGTTCATCGCCTTAGCCGATGGCAAAAAAGTCGCTTTGCCTGATGGTGCTGATGTCATCGCGATTAACAATCGCTTGCGTGCTGCAGTCGACAGCGCCTTATCCGGTCTGAAGCTGTTTGCACCGGAGCGCGTAGTCCGTCTGGCGGCGGCGCATGCGTTGCAAAAAGAAGCGACGCCGGAACAACTGCCTTTGCTCAATAAGGCGTATGTCAAAGAAAAAGATCCTGAAATCGGCGCATTGCTGCAAATGCTGATCGCGACTGTGAATCTGCATGCAGAAGATCCCGCCATTCGTAAAGCGGCGGTCAAAACACTCGTCACCAGTGCGAATGCGAATCTGAAACCTGCATTGCAGGAAATGATCACCCAACGTCCGGATGGTAGTTATGCCGAGCCGGACGAAAGCATACGCGTCGCAGCGGTGGCCACCTTGAATGCCATCGACAACCGCATAGCCCGTACCGAATTCGTCGGCAATCTGTTTTATGGCATCTCGCTCGGCAGCGTGTTGTTGCTGGCAGCGCTGGGGCTGGCGATCACGTTCGGACTGATGGGTATCATCAATATGGCGCATGGCGAATTACTGATGATAGGTGCCTATACGACCTATGTTTGCCAGTCACTGTTCCGGCATTTTTTCCCGGAAGCGATTGACGCTTATTTATTGCTGGCCGTGCCAGCGGCTTTTCTGGTCTCGGGCATGGTCGGTATCGTGCTGGAACGCACGGTGATTCGCTGGCTCTATGGCCGCCCTTTGGAAACCCTGCTATGTACCTGGGGTATCAGCCTGATGCTGATGCAGGGTGTACGTTCGGTGTTCGGCGCGCAAAACGTCGAGGTGGCCAATCCTGCCTGGATGTCTGGCGGCGTCACAGTGATGGGCTCACTGGTGTTGTCTTACAACCGCATCATCATTATTTTCTTTTCTCTGGCAGTGGTTTTTGCGGTTTGGCTGATTCTGAATAAAACCCGCATGGGCTTATTTGTGCGTGCCGTGACGCAAAATCGCCGCATGGCCGATTGTGTCGGCGTCGCGACCGGCAAGATCGATATGCTGACCTTTGGTCTGGGTTCTGGCATCGCGGGTCTGGGCGGCGTTGCCTTGTCTCAGTTGGGGAATGTCGGCCCTGATCTGGGGCAGAGCTATATCGTTGATTCATTTATGGTGGTGGTGCTGGGTGGTGTCGGCCAGCTGGCGGGTACCGTGATTGCGGCATTCGGCCTCGGTGAAGTGAATAAATTTCTGGAGCCAGTGGCAGGTGCGGTGATGGCCAAAATTGTGATTCTGGTGTTCATTATCATCTTTATTCAACGCAGACCGCAGGGCTTGTTTGCACTCAAGGGAAGGAGTGTCGACTGATGCGCCATTTATTTTCACGTCCGGCATGGACGGGCATCGTCGTACTGGCGCTGATCGCGGCGCTGCTGCCGCTGTGCTATCTGGTGTTCCCTGAAGGCCATGCCTTGCATGTGTCTTCGTATGTGATCGGTATCGTTGCCAAGTTCATGTGTTACGCACTGGCGGCGATGGCGCTGGATCTGGTGTGGGGCTATACCGGTATATTGTCTTTGGGGCACGGCGTATTTTTTGCGCTCGGTGCTTACGCGCATGGCATGTATCTGATGCGCGCGATTGGCCGTGACGGTGTGTATCAAAGCGACTTACCCGATTTCATGGTGTTCCTCGATTGGAAAACTTACCCGTGGTACTGGTCGCTGACGGATCATTTCTGGTATTGCATGGCGCTGGTGGTGCTGGTGCCCGGTGTGCTGGCATTCGTCTTTGGCTATTTCGCTTTCCGTTCCAGAATCAAAGGCGTGTATTTTTCCATCATCACGCAAGCCATGACCTTTGCCTTCATGCTGCTGTTTTTCCGCAATAACACAGGCTTTGGCGGCAATAATGGTTTTACTGATTTTAAACGCATACTCGGTTTCAGCATCACCGCGCCGGGCACCAAAGCCGTGTTGTATCTGATGACCTTAGTGATTCTGCTGGCCGCTTTATTTTTGTGTCGCTGGATCGTGCAGTCCAAACTCGGGCGGGTGTTGCAGGCGGTCAGAGATTCAGAATCGCGCCTGATGTTCATCGGCTACGATCCCTTATGGTTCAAGCTGTTTATCTGGACCTTGTCTGCGGTCTTGTGCGGCATTGCCGGGGCTTTGTATGTGCCGCAGGTCGGCATTATCAATCCGTCTGAAATGTCGCCGGGAAATTCGATAGAGATGGTGATCTGGGCCGCCGTTGGCGGGCGCGGCACTTTGCTTGGCCCGATTATCGGGGCGTTCACTGTGAATGGTCTCAAGAGCTGGTTTACGGCGGCGTTTCCTGATCTCTGGTTATATGCGCTGGGCTTATTATTCATTCTGGTGACGCTATTCATGCAAAAAGGCATATTGGGTTTAGCCGGCAAGTTGCGCAAACGTGGGGAGTCCGCATGACTTACTTGATGAACGGCGTGATGAGTGGTGTATTACGTCCCGGCCAGCAATACGCATCGGCGACCGGCGATCAGGGTGTTTCTTATGGCAGAGTCCGGCAGGCAGGTGTCGATACCACGCATGGCGCGATTCTGTATCTGGAAGATATTGTTGTTTCCTTTGATGGCTTTAAAGCGATCAATCATCTGACGCTGGATATTTCTGTCGGTGAATTACGCTGCATCATAGGCCCGAATGGTGCCGGTAAAACGACGATGATGGATGTGATTACGGGCAAAACCCGGCCTGCATCGGGCACCGCATTTTTTGGTCAGACCATGGATCTGAGCAAGATGAATGAAGTCGAAATTGCGCATGCCGGTATCGGTCGTAAATTTCAACGCCCCACGGTGTTTGAGCAGCATACCGTATTCGAGAATCTGGAACTCGCCATGAAAATGGATAAGCGGGTCAAGACGACTTTGTTTGCACGATTGAATAGCGAGCAGCGCGATAAGATTGCGGCGATATTGCAACTGATACGTTTGCAGGGTGAAGAAAAACGGCTCGCAGGTTTGCTGTCGCACGGGCAGAAACAATGGCTGGAAATCGGCATGTTGCTGATACAGGAGCCGCAACTGATTTTACTGGATGAGCCGGTGGCAGGCATGTCCGATGCCGAGACCGCACGCACCGCCGAATTGCTGAATGAATTGCGCGGCAAACATTCGATCATGGTAGTGGAACACGACATGGGATTTGTGACTGAGATTGCGCAGCAAGGCAAGGTCACGGTATTGCACGAAGGTGCCGTACTGGCAGAGGGCACGATGCAGCAGGTGCAGGCCGATGAACGTGTGATCGAAGTCTATCTGGGGCGCTGATGTTGATCAGCTTTGCTCATCCTTGCTACTGCCGGATTCAGTTTATTTCCGTGGTCGTTTTCATTCACAGGATTGACGCAATTTGTCCCGGCAAGGCATGGCGACGAAGACAGTACGAATAGTACGGCCAGGAGCCATAACGCCGCTGGGGCGAATTTGCGTCAGTCCTTATTCAGGAAAATCATGCTAGAAGTTAACCAACTGCATCAATATTACGGTTCCAGCCATACGCTGCGCGGCATTTCCCTGTCGCTGAAAAAAGGCGAATGCCTGACCTTGCTGGGGCGTAACGGCGTCGGTAAAACCACCTTGCTCAAATGCCTGATGGGTGTTCTGCCTGCGTCGCAAGGTGAAGTGGTGTTTGAAGGGCGCAATATCAATAAGCTGGCTCCGCATGAGCGGGCGAAAGCCGGTGTCGCCTATGTGCCGCAAGGGCGCGAGATATTTGCCCGTCTGACGGTGGAAGATAATCTCCTGATGGGCATGGCAACGCTGCCAGCAAAACGCGCCAAAACGATCAAAGGCGAAGTGTATGAATTATTCCCCGTGCTGAAGGAAATGCTGCATCGGCGTGGTGGCGATTTGTCTGGTGGTCAGCAACAGCAACTCGCGATTGCCCGTGCTTTGCTGGCGGAACCCAAGCTGATTATTCTTGATGAACCCACCGAAGGCATACAACCATCGATTATCAAAGACATCGGCCGCGTGATCAGGCTTTTGCGTGAACGCGGCGATATGGGCATTCTGCTGTGCGAGCAGTATTTTGATTTCGCACGTGAACTGGCTGATCAGTTTGTGGTCTTGTCACGTGGCGAAGTCGTGGCGTCCGGCACACAGGATTTAATGGATGGCGACGATATCAAACGTCATCTGGCGGTATAGTGTGGTTCTTGTTTTTTTGTTGTGAGTCTGCATGAGTTTGCCTATCACTGTTACGACGCCTATCACCGAAACTGCTGCAGTATCTGCACCATCAGCACCAGAGAAGAGCCACTGGCAGGCACGTTTGCAACTGGGGTTTAGTAAAGATGCGGCAACCACACGCCTGACTGAACGTCAGCACAGCGGCCCGCTGCGAGTGCAAAAGCCTTTGTATCCCGAAGGTGCAGAGATTTGTCATGCGATCATTATTCATCCTCCCGGTGGCGTGGTCGGTGGCGACCAGTTGCAGATCAGCGCAACGCTGGGTGAGGGTACTCACGCACTGATCACAACACCCGGTGCCGCCAAGTGGTATCGCGGCAACGGTTACACATCTAAGCAAGCTGTGGTGCTGCATGTCGCTGACGGCGCGGTCATGGAATGGCTGCCGCAAGAAACCATATTTTTTGATGATGCCTGCGTGTCCTTGCATCAGGACATCCACCTCAGCGGCAATGCCGCCGTCATTGCCTCGGACATTCTGTGTTTTGGCCGCACGGCTGCTGGTGAAACCTATACCAGCGGCAGCATCTGGCAACACAGCCGCATCTATCGTGATGGAAAACTGATCTGGTTTGAGCAAGGTTGTCTGGAAGGTGATGGCGAGTCCATGCAAAGTCCGCTGGGGCTCGCTGGCCGCTCCGTCAGCGGCATGGTGCTGGCGGCAGGCGCCATGCTCAGCAGCGCACAGCTTCTGCAATTACGCGAAGAAAGCCGCGCCTTGCTGGATGCGCGCGAACCCCAGGCTTTGTGCGGCGTCACGCAAATGAAGTCAGTGCTGGTGGCGCGTTATCTCGGCAATTCCAGCGAGGTCGCACGCGCATGGATGCAATTGGTCTGGCAACACCTGCGCCCCGTCGTCGCCAGACAAACCGCACGCATACCACGCATCTGGAATACCTGAGTAGCTGATTTTTTAACGGCTTTGTCCTGTTTTAACTGCGACTAATGCAAGTGTTTGTTGCCGTTAAGCAGCGGTTGTGTTGTGTAGCTTTTCCACGAATTATTTTCTCTTACTCATAATCCGAAAATGCAACAGCATTCCCCAAACAATCACAGCCCAAGAAGCCCACATAATCCATACTCCTAAATTGTCGGCTCCTATTAAGGAAATTCCAAATCCTAATAAGCAGCAAAAGAAACCGATTCCGCCAATCGCGATACCACGCTCTTCCGCTTTAATTTTCATTGCAACCTCACTGATCGAGTTTTCAAATTGATTGGAAGTTTTCGGCACTCCATTTCCCGAAAGCCCGAATAATTCAAGGTTTTTCAGCAAAAGCTCTGAACTTTTCAACAGTATGGCGTCCTCTGACATATGCATAGCCAACGGCACTATTTCGGTTCGCTCTAAAATCAATCATATTTCACCTATTTGATGCGTCTGCCATTTCGCGGCAGTGCGTTGGTGATAGACCTTGGCGCATTCTGGCTGGTTTGCTCCGTTTTATCAGTGCAAACCAGCGTAATTACGCGCTTATTTTCTGAGCTCTGGAGTTTCCAGTAGTACCTTTTGCAGCTTCTGAAGCAGATCCTCAGTGGAGCGGCGAGCGCTTAGTGAGTGATCTAGTTTAAATTCTTCGAACTCAGCAGCACCATCTCCCACTACTTTTTTCTCAACGACCAATTGACCATTTTTATCTGTAATTTTACAGGTCAGCTCGGTTGTAAACTTGGTTGGTGGCCAGGTAAACGGGCTTGGTGATGAAGAGTTTGTCAGAATGAGTGGTGTAAAAATAAGAGAAATATCGTATTTTGTAATCAGTTCTTTCTCTTGCGGAGATTTGAGACGATTCACATCTTTAAATACGTTCGACAATACTTTATAGAAGCCCGGCTCAATGTCCTGATAAGGGGAATATTTTACTTTGTCGCCACCACCACCACCAGTAGTCACTTCAGTATTGAGTGATGCTGGGTCAATGTAGTATCCAACGCTTTTATCAATTTTCTGACTCGCCTGTACTGTAGATATTTTGTCGAGATTAGATTTCAGTGTTATTGGATGGGCGCAGGCTGCCATTAATACAGGAACTGCTAATGCTGTAGCTATTTTTGCGATTCGTAACATAATTATTTAGTTATTTTGTTGCTTGGTTGAAGGAGTCGTCAGAAAACAGAGATGCAAGTAATTTTTGTACCGCAACGTTGTAAGACTGGATGGCAGAAGGAATTGCAATGTTCCCCATAAACGACGAAGTGAATTCATGTTTCACAGTTTTTACTTGGTTGTAACTTTCTTTACCGTCTGTTTTTACGATAAAGCGTGCCGAAACTGTTGTATATCCGGTACTGAACCCAGCAGCATCAATATCATTTTTTAATAAAGTGCCGGTTACTTCGATTGCAGCATTATTTGACAGACGGTTTGCCAATTGAAGTTCTTGTTTTAACGCAGCAGTCAGATACGAAGAGTAAGACTGATCATACGGTGACGCCAGAGATGAGCCACGAATAGAAATCGAATTATTATTATCGGGAGACTTCTCAGATGTAAACGGCGTTACTTTTACCTGAGTCTGACTATTATTTTTAAGTGATTGCACGTTGTCCATTGATGCGTTGTAGCTTGGGGCTACCATGGCACATCCTGTTGCAAAGAAAACTGTAGCTCCACAAACAACTGCTGATTTTAAGATTGATTTCATATTTAAATACTTGTTATTAAATTTAGGAAAAAGATAATATTGTCACTCTATGAGTGATGTCAATCAATTAATTCATTGTTAAAGTTATCCTAATAATATTTTTGGCGAAACTCCTTTCCTTATTAGCTCGGTACTTGGTGAAATGCGTATGTGTAGTTCATCAGTAAAATCACGAGAAGCGCAACCAAGGTTATTACGGCAAAGTGTTTTGTACATCCCACCACACGCTTTTTGCTTAGGTAGGTTGGTATTCTTGGTAAAGTGGTTTACTTAAACACCGTGATAGCCAACAGCACCATTCCGCGCCAATCACAATCAAAATCCCTGCCTGCATCCCCAATCGCACTAAAATCAATCAGTCCGCACTTATTTGATGCGCTCGTCATTTCGTGGCGGTGCGTTGCCTGTAAACCTTGGTGCGTTCTGGCTGGTTTGATTCTTGCTGTTTCTGTCAACAATACATTGCGTATGCAGATGAGGAAAACGAACGATGGATCTGAGCCCGAGAGAGAAAGACAAATTACTCATTTTTACGGCGGCACTGCTGGCGGAAAGACGCAAGGCGCGTGGCCTGAAATTGAATTATCCGGAAGCAGTGGCACTGATTACTGCTGCGATTATGGAAGGTGCACGCGATGGTAAAAGCGTCGCAGAGCTGATGTCCGACGGCACGCAAATATTAAGCCGTGCCGATGTGATGGAAGGGATTCCTGAAATGATTCCCGATATTCAGGTCGAGGCGACTTTTCCGGATGGCACCAAGCTGGTGACCGTTCATCATCCGATTCCATAGGAGGCCACATGATTCCGGGAGAAATGCTGATCGCTGACGGCGATATCGAGTTGAACGTGGGGCGGCAGACGACGTCGCTGACGGTGGCCAATAGCGGTGACCGGCCTATACAGGTGGGCTCGCATTTTCATTTTTTTGAAACCAATCCGGCGCTGCAATTTGAGCGGCAGGCGGCGTATGGCATGCGGCTGAATATCGCTGCGGGTACGGCGGTGCGCTTTGAGCCGGGGCAGCAACGCACGGTTGAGCTGGTGGCGCTGGCGGGTGAACGGCGGGTGTTTGGTTTCAGCGGCAAAGTCATGGGCGCACTGGATGCGAAGGAGAACAACGCATGAAAATTTCGCGTCAGGCGTATGCCGAAATGTTTGGCCCGACCACGGGCGACCGTATTCGTCTTGCCGATACCGATTTATTTATTGAGATCGAAAAAGACTTTGCGATCTATGGCGAAGAAGTCAAATTCGGCGGCGGCAAAGTGATACGTGATGGCATGGGGCAATCTCAGCGTGCGCATGCAGACGTCATGGATACCGTGATCACGAATGCGGTGATTCTCGATCACTGGGGCATAGTCAAAGCGGATATCGGTTTAAAAAACGGCCTGATCGCTTGCATAGGCAAGGCGGGCAACCCTGATATCCAGCCCGGCGTGGATATGGCAATCGGCGGTGCGACCGAAATCATTGCGGGCGAGGGCATGATCGTCACCGCCGGTGGCATTGATTCGCATATTCATTTCATTTGTCCGCAACAGATAGAAGAAGCGCTGATGAGCGGCGTGACGACCATGCTTGGTGGCGGCACCGGGCCAGCGGTCGGTACCGCGGCAACGACCTGCACACCGGGGCCCTGGCATCTGCATTCTATGATCATGGCGGCAGATGCGTTTCCTATGAATCTGGGGTTTTTAGGTAAAGGCAATGTCAGCCTGCCATTGCCGCTGGAAGAACAGATCCGCGCCGGTGCGATAGGCCTGAAGCTGCATGAAGACTGGGGCACAACGCCGCAGGCCATTGATAATTGCCTGAGTGTGGCTGACAACATGGATGTGCAGGTCGCCATTCACAGCGATACCTTAAATGAAGGCGGTTTTTTAGAGCACACGTTGGCGGCATTCAAAGACCGCACGATACATACTTTCCACACCGAAGGCGCGGGTGGCGGCCATGCGCCGGACATCATCGCCGCAGTGGGCGAGGGTAATGTGCTGCCTTCTTCAACTAATCCGACCCGGCCTTATACCGTCAATACGCTGGATGAACATCTGGATATGCTGATGGTCTGCCATCACCTTGATCCGGCGATTGCAGAAGACATCGCGTTTGCCGAATCGCGCATACGCCGTGAGACGATTGCTGCCGAAGATATTCTGCATGATATCGGCGCGATCTCGATGATGTCGTCAGATTCGCAGGCGATGGGGCGCGTTGGTGAAGTGATCATGCGCACCTGGCAAACCGCCGACAAGATGAAACAACAGCGTGGTGCATTACCGGAAGACAGTCGCCATAACGATAATTTCCGCGCCCGACGTTACATCGCCAAATACACGATTAATCCGGCGATCACGCATGGCATTTCGCATGCGGTGGGCTCGCTGGAGGTTGGAAAAATTGCCGATATCGTGTTGTGGAAACCCGCGTTCTTCGGCGTGAAACCGTCGATGATACTGAAAGGCGGCATGATCGCAGCGGCGCAGATGGGCGACCCGAATGCATCGATTCCTACGCCGCAGCCTGTGCATTACCGCATGATGTTTGGTGCGTTTGGTGGCGGCCTGAAAAAATCGTTTACTTTTGTTTCGCAGGCGGCATTTGATGCTGATCTGGCGGAACAACTGAAACTGAACAAAACCCTGATTCCGGTAAAGAACACGCGCACGATCCGCAAACAAGACATGATCCTGAATGGGCTCACGCCGAAGATGGAAGTGGACCCTGAAACCTATGAAGTGCGTGCGAATGGTGAATTGCTGGTGTGCGAACCAGCAAAAATTTTACCGATGGCACAGCGCTATTTTTTATTCTGACATGATGCTGACACTCCAAACCAAAATTGAACGCAGTGAGAATGCTGCTCACATCGATGGCCAACTCATTCTGCCGTATGAATTGCGTGAAAAATCGCGTTTGCGTGCGACGCTGCAAAGTGGCGAAGATGTTGCAGTATTCACCGTGCGTGGCACCGTGATGCGCGATGGCGATCTGATGCTGGCAAATGATGGCCGCATTATTCAGGTGCTGGCGGCGGCTGAACCGACTTATAAGGTCGAATGTGCGAATGCGTTTGCGCTGCTGCGTTGTGCATTCCATTTGGGAAACCGGCACACGCAGGCACAACTGGGCGATGGATTTTTGCGTATCCGCAAAGACCCGGTACTGAAAGAAATGCTGGAAGGTCTGAATGCCGTCGTGACTGAAGAGCTGGCGAGTTTCGAGCCGGAAGCCGGTGCTTACGGCGGCGGCCATCATCATGGCGGCGATGAGATGCATCCGCATAATCCGCTGGCGCCTATCCCGTTGCGGCAACGGATACATCGTCCTTCGGATAAACAATAAGCCTTAACAATAAGCACATGCAATCCGCCGCCTTACTTCATCTGTTACAGCTTGCCAGCCCGTCGTTGCCGATAGGTGCTTACAGCTATTCGCAAGGTCTGGAAGCAGCGATAGAGAATGGCACGGTAAAGAATAAAGCAACAGCGCGGGCATGGATCACCACGTATTTGCGCGAAGTCGTTGCCCGCTTTGAAGCCCCGATTTTATGGCGACTGATACACGCGTTTCAGCAAAAAGATCTGGCCGCAGTCACTTACTGGAATGAGTTATTTATCGCCGCCCGCGATACTGCTGAATTCAGGGCAGAAACCATACAAATGGGATACTCGCTGGGCAAGCTGGTGGGTGATTTGCAGATTGCCGACCCTGCGTTGCTGACGATCTTGCAGGCGCAAAGCGAGTTGCCATTACCGACCGCACTTGCTTGTGCCGCCGTCGCGCTGGAGGTGCCAGCGACAGCGGCCTTGCTAGGCATGTTATTTACCTGGGCAGAAAATCAGGCGCTGGTGTGTGTGAAGTCGATACCGCTGGGGCAGGTTGCAGGGCAGCGTTTATTGCTGTCGTTGCGCGCAGATCTGGAAGCTGCAGCGACACTGGCAGAACATCTGGAAGACCATCAGTTATCGAATTGGTCGCCGGGTTTGTCGCTTTTGTCTATGCAGCATGAGGTGCAGTACAGCCGTTTGTATCGCTCCTGACGTGTTTTACAGATGGAAGTTAAGGATGATGTTTGTCGCCTCAACATGAGAACAACAGGAACAGAATGAATATGAATACAGAAAATTTAAATGCGGAAAATTTAAACGCAGCCGATACGAGCGCAGCGACTGGCAAGAGCGAACCGAATCCCTTGCGTGTCGGCATTGGTGGCCCTGTTGGTTCCGGCAAAACAGCACTTTGCGAAATGCTTTGCAAACGCATGCGCGACGACTATGAAATGGCAGTCATCACGAATGATATTTACACCAAAGAAGACATGGAAATTCTGCTGCGTGCCGATGCGTTGCCAGCGGAAAGACTGATGGGTGTGGAAACCGGCGGTTGCCCGCATACCGCGATTCGCGAAGATGCCTCGATTAATCTGGAAGCGATTGCGCGCATGAGCGCCGATTTTCCTGATCTCGATCTGATTCTGGTCGAGTCCGGCGGTGACAATCTGGCGGCGACCTTCAGCCCTGAATTATCCGATCTGACGATTTATGTGATCGACGTGGCTGGCGGTGAAAAAATCCCGCGCAAAGGCGGCCCCGGCATCACCCGTTCTGATCTGCTGATCATCAATAAAACCGATCTGGCACCGCATGTCGGCGCGAACCTCGACATCATGGCGCAGGATGCCAAGCGTATGCGCGGCACACGCCCGTTTGTGTTCACGAATCTGCGCACCGGTGACGGGCTGGAAACGGTGGTGAGTTTCATTCGTGAGCAGGGCATGCTGGACGAAGTCAGGCCATAAGCCCGTGCGAGGACTGACGCAAAACCGCCCCAGTGGCGTGATGCAATGTTGTGTAAGTCCTGCGATGTTTTTCTGAAAAATTATCTATTCGTATTTATCCAAGCTGAAGGAAAAAATCATGAAATCAGTCACCGTTCAATCCCGCCTTTTACTGAGCTTGTTGAGCTTGCTGAGCGCAACGATGTTGGCCGCTACACCCGCATTTGCCCACGTCAGCGTGATGCATTCCGTCGCCGGAGGCAGCGGCTTTCTGGCTGGTTTCCTGCATCCGCTGATGGGTGCAGATCATTTGCTGGCAATGCTAGCGGTTGGCATCTGGGCAGCGCAACATCAGCGCCCGACATACTGGCTTTTGCCACTGGCATTTCCGCTGATGATGACGGCAGGTGCTGCGCTGGGCATGAGTGGCATCATCATTCCGGGCGTGGAAGCAGGCATCGCCGCCTCTGTATTGATACTCGGTTTGCTGATCGCGGGCGCGGTGAAATTGCCGCTGGCAGCCAGCACGGCATTGATTGCGGTATTCGCCGTTGCACATGGTTATGCGCATGGGGTTGAAATGCCTGCCGATGGTAAGGCGTTGGCATTCGGAACCGGTTTTGTTGTCGCGACTGCCTTGCTGCATCTGAGTGGCTTATTCGCGACGATCACTGCAAACCGTTTTCTCAACGCAAAAATCAGCCGCTTCGCCGGTGCCGGCATTGCGCTGAGCGGGCTGTTCTTTGTGTCCGCGATGGCCTGATTTTTATTGTAAGAACGCAGGCTTCATGCGGTGGTGGCAAGTTGTATGATGTTTTTCTTCAACGCCGCATGCACTGCCTGCATTTCTGTTTTTTGTCTGTGCTTGTGATAGCGGAACAGCATCAGACCTTCCACCTGCGCAACGATCAGAACTGCGCGTAACATGTACTCGTCATCACTGACATCCGGGTGCATACCGCGTATCAATTTATAGATGGCCTTGCGTTCGCGCAGAATCATCGTATCCATCAGCGCCGAAGCAAATGCATTGCGCGCGGCCAGTGCCCATAGTTCAAAAAACAAACCGTGCGTCAGCGGATCATTCAATTCTTCCAGAAACATATCGATGGCGCTGTTGAGCTGCTCTATGCGCGACAGTTTGCCCTTCGTTGTGGTGATGTGATCGAGTTTTTCCTGAAACGTATTCATGGTCATCAGCAGCACGGCCTCGATCAGCAAATCTTTGCTTTGATAATAGTGCTGCACGTTGCTGAGGCTGATGCCTGCCTGCGAAGCGACTTTGCGCATCGATAAACCAGCGTAACCCTCGGTCGCAAAAATCGTCCGTGCAACGCTGAGTATCGCGTGGACGCGCTCCATGCCTTTTTCTGTGGTTCCGGAAGGTTTGCTTTTCAACGAGGTGTGCAGTGCGTCAGGCATGAATAATGTGTGGAGATAACCGATAGGGTGAGTACGTGTGAGGCAAAATTATCCCATAACGATTGACAAATAGTACGACTGACCTATAATTTTTGTTTAATTGGTCGTTTGACCTATTTTATTATCCGCGTCAGTCCGGCTGTTCTGCGGACGATGCGGCAAAGCTGCAAAGTTGTTACCGGAGATGGCGCAGCTTTGCTTAAGCGCAGTTTTACATCATCTATCAATCATAAAAATAATCAGGAGACACACATGAATCAGCGGGTATACGTATCCGGCGTAGGGATGATCCCTTTCGTCAAGCCAGGCACCAGCGCGAGTTACGATCAGATGGGAATGACAGCCGGCCGTCTGGCACTCGCTGATGCAGGCATCAGCTACGATGATATCGAACAGGCGTATGTAGGTTATGTCTATGGCGATTCAACGGCAGGGCAAAAGGCTTTGTATCAGATCGGTATGTCCGGCATACCGATTGTGAACGTGAATAATAATTGTTCGACTGGTTCCAGCGCCTTGTTTCTTGCGCGTCAGGCGATTGCCAGCGGCGCCGTTGATTGCGTGCTGGTGCTGGGGTTTGAGCAGATGAGCCCGGGTGCGCTGGGCTCAGTATTTCAGGACAGACCGAGTCCGTTTGATGCGTTTGATGCCGTGACCGATCAGTTGGTCGGCATGCCGCAGATTCCGCTGGCGCTGCGTTATTTTGGTGGTGCCGGGCTGGCACACATGCAGAAATACGGCACACCGCTGGCGTCGTTTGCAAAAATCCGCGCCAAAGCCAGCCGCCATGCAGTGAATAATCCGCTGGCCTTGTTCCGTCAGGAAGTGACACCGGAAGATGTGCTGAATTCCACCATGATCTGGCCCGGTGTGATGACGAAACTGATGGCATGTCCGCCAACCTGTGGCGCTGCTGCAGCAGTTCTGGTTTCTGAAAAATTTGCCAAGGCGCGTGGCTTGAATACGCAGGTCTACATTGCCGCGCAAGCCATGACGACGGATACGCCCAGCACTTTTAATTCCGGTGACATGATGCGCGTGGTGGGTTATGACATGAGCCAGAGTGCGGCAGCGAAAGTCTATGCCCAGGCTGGCATCGGCCCGGAAGATCTGGATGTCGTCGAATTGCACGACTGCTTTGCGCATAACGAACTGATCACTTACGAAGCACTGGGTTTATGCCCCGAAGGCGGCGCGGAAAAATTCATTGACGATGGCGACAATACCTACGGCGGTAAAGTCGTGACCAATCCTTCCGGCGGCTTGCTGTCGAAAGGGCATCCGCTGGGCGCCACCGGTCTCGCGCAATGCTTTGAGCTGACTCAGCAATTGCGTGGCAATGCTGGTGCCAGACAGGTTGCCAATGCGCGGACAGCGCTGCAGCATAATCTGGGGCTGGGCGGCGCGTGTGTGGTGACGATGTATCGTCAATCCTGATACCGCGAGGAGAATTTTATGCACTATACATCCCCCTGGATGACAGCGGAGCTGGAAGGTTTCCGCGACGCGATTCGCCGTTTTGTTGAGAGTGAAGTGGTACCGCATCAGGAACGTTGGGCTAAACAGCAACACGTCGATCGCGAGTTGTGGCGCAAAGGTGGCGAGATGGGCATGCTGCTGGCCGATATCCCTGAAGAATACGGCGGTTCCGGTGGCACTTTTGCGCATCAGGCGATTGTGTTTGAAGAACTGACTTATGCCGGTGACATGGCGTTCGGCATCCATGTGCATGCGATTGTGGCGCACTACATTCTGAATCAGGGCACGGAAGCGCAAAAGAAAAAATATCTGCCCTTGCTGGCGAGCGGTGAAATGGTCGCGGCGATTGCGATGTCCGAACCCGGCGCCGGTTCTGATCTGAAAGGCATACGCACCACCGCCTTGGCGGATGCAGATGGTTACCGCATTAATGGCTCTAAAATTTTTATCTCGAATGGCTATCTGGCTGATCTGATTGTCGTGGTCGCCAAAACTGATCCGGACGCGGGCGCCAAAGGCGTTTCGCTGATGTTGTTGGAAACAAGAGATTGCCCCGGTTTTAAAGTCGGTCGTATTCTAGAAAAAATCGGTCAGAAAGGGCAGGATACTTGCGAGCTTTTTTTTGACGATGTGCGCGTGCTTGCGGATGCGGTACTCGGTGGCGTGGAAGGTCGGGGCTTCGCACAGCTAATGACAGAGTTACCGTATGAACGCACGATACTCGGTGTCTCGGGTGTCGCCGCAATTGAGCGCGCTTTGCGCTTGACGGTGGAGTATGCGAAACAGCGCAAGGCGTTTGGTCAGGCATTGATAGACATGCAGAATACCCGTTTCGTGCTGGCGGAAATCAAAACTGAAGCCACCATTGCCCGTACCTTCATAGATCGTTGCATCGTCGATATGCTCGAAGGGCGCATGGATACTGAGCTTGCGTCGATGGCGAAATACTGGATATCCGATCTGCAATGCAAAGTGATCGATCAATGTCTGCAACTGTTCGGCGGTTATGGCTATATGCTTGAATATCCAATTGCGCAGATGTATGTCGATGCGCGGGTGCAGCGCATTTATGGCGGCGCGAATGAGATTATGAAAGAAATCATCGCCCGCGGCTTGTAAGCGGCCGCACTGCAAAGCGATCCGAGTGTCGTCGTTCTGACAGAATTGCGTGTGCTGCTTGGTACGACGATGCGGAGCGTATGGCTGAAAACGCGACGCACCTTGCATCAGATAATCATTCTCCGGAGGCAGTATGAGTGGTCCATTAAGTGGTTTGCGCATCATAGAAATGGTGGGTCTGGGGCCTTGCCCGTTTGCGGCGATGATGTTTGCCGACATGGGGGCGGAAGTCATACGCATAGATCGCCCGCCGGTGCCCGGTGCGGCTAATCCATTTCCCATGCTGAGCACGAAATACGATGTGATGGCGCGCGGCCGACGTTCGCTGGCACTCGATCTGAAGCAGCCGCAAGACCGCGCGACTTTGCTGGAACTGATCGGTAAAGCCGATGCGCTGATAGAAGGATTTCGTCCCGGCGTGATGGAACGCTTGGGTCTCGGGCCGGACGTCTGCCTGCAAAAAAATCCGCATCTGGTGTTTGGCCGCATGACAGGCTGGGGACAAGATGGTCCTTTAGCGCAAGTTGCAGGGCACGATCTGAATTACATCGCCTTGAGCGGTATGCTGCACGCGATGGGCCGGCCCGATACGCCGCCAGCACCGCCGCTGAATCTGGTGGGTGATTTTGGCGGCGGCGCGATGATGCTGGCGTTCGGCGTGGTGTGCACGTTGCTGGAAGCGAAAACATCCGGGCGCGGCCAGGTCGTCGATGCGGCGATGGTCGATGGTTCCGCCTTGCTCGGCGCGATGTTGTATGGTTTCCGCGCTTACGGCGCGTGGAATGATCAGCGCGGTAGCAATATGTTGGATGGCGGCGCGCATTTTTACGATACCTACGCCTGCGCGGACGGTAAATTCATTTCGGTCGGTGCGATAGAGCCGCAGTTTTATCAGTTATTGCTGCAACACGCAGGCATCAACGATCCCGCGTTTCAGCAGCAAATGCACGCGCCGGCCTGGCCGGAGCTAAAACAAAAATTAGCGACGATTTTTGGCAGCAAAACCCGGGCTGAATGGTGCGCGATCATGGAAGGCACCGACATCTGTTTTGCGCCTGTGCTGGATATGGCCGAGGCACCGCAGCATCCGCATAATCTAGCGCGGCAGAATTTTATTGAGATAGCTGGCGTGACGCAGCCAGCTCCTGCACCGCGTTTCAGTCGCAGCGTGCCGGATGTGCCGCAAGCACCGGCGCAGCCCGGGCAGCACAGCCAGGATATTCTGCGTGATTGGGGTGTTGCGTCAACAACTCGGTAACAAGCGCGAGCTGATTTGAATGCTGGCCCGGCTGTCGTCCGACCTCATAAAAAGCCCGGAAAATGAAGAAAAACAGGGAGTATCTGCCATTTTCGCCTTCATCTCCTTATTAATAAAGGGCTTTAAAATATACTGGGGGGAGTATATTTAAGCCGTTTTTGACGTTTTACAGACGGTTTGCAGGCAAATTCCCCCTTGTGCTGGCTTGCGCTACTGGTGTCTCTGGGGTTGATGCGTTTCTCTATGATCGATTTTGGGCGGCAGAATCTGCGGTCTCTTCAGGCGGTTCCAGAATATTCTTCGTCACCGCACAAGACGCGACGTCCGCCATCGTAAAATTGAAATGAAACTGCAACTAAACAGTAACTAAATGCGTGTTCAACGGGAACTATTTGCCTGTTTTTCGTATCCGATAGACGCCAAATATTATCTGCGCTCAGCCTGTTTCTACAATTTGGCAGGACAACGGCGGGCGAAGGTGAACTGAAAAAAATCAACAGGGAGAAAATTGATGCGTGTTTCCAGACTTTTGCCGGGTGCACTGGCAGTCATGATGTGTTTTCCGGCGGTGTCTTTCGCAGCCGATGCTGAAAAACCAGCCGTTGCTGACGCTAAAGCTGAAAAAAAAGCGGATGCCGATAAGAAAAAATGGGATGTGAATAATCCGCCCGGTGAAAAACAAACGGTGAATATCGATACCCGCAGCGGCACCTGGATGAGTGTCGATGTCAGTCCTGATGGCAAGCAAGTGGTGTTTGATTTACTCGGCGATATTTACAGCCTGCCTGTCAGCGGTGGCGAGGCGAAAGCACTCACGCATTCGCTCGCATGGGAAATGCAGCCGCGTTTTTCGCCTGATGGCAAACACATAGCGTTTATGTCGGACGCTGGTGGCGGCGATAATGTCTGGGTGATGGATGCGGATGGCAGCAACCCGCGCGCGGTGTCCAAAGAAGATTTCCGCCTGTTGAATAATCCGGTCTGGCATCCGGATGGCAATTACATCGCCGCCCGCAAACATTACAGCGGCACGCGTTCGCTGGGTTCCGGTGAAATCTGGATGTATCACACCAGCGGTGGTGCAGGCATACAACTGAATGAAAAACCGAACTGGCAAAAAGATCTGGGCGAACCCGCATTTTCGCCGGATGGTCGTTACGTCTATTATTCGCAAGACACAACCGGCGGCACGTCGTTTGAATATAACAAAGATTCGAATGGGCAGATTTATCAGATTTTCCGCAAAGATTTGCAGGATGGTAAAGTCAAAGCCATCGTCAGCGGCCCCGGCGGTGCGGTACGTCCTGTGCCTTCGCCGGATGGCAAATACCTCGCCTTCGTGCGCCGTGTCCGCAATCAATCTACCTTGTTCCTGAAAAATCTGGAGACCGGCGCTGAAACTGCCGCCTGGCCGGAATTGGAACGCGATATGCAGGAAGCCTGGGCGATCCACGGCGTGTATCCTGCGTTTGCGTGGATGCCGGGCAGTAAAGAAATTGTGGTCTGGGCGAAGGGAAAATTATGGCGACTTGATCCGTTTGCAGGCAAAGCAAATGAGATCGCTTTCCACGTCAAAGACACTCGTGAAATTCGTCCGGCATTGCGCTTTGCGCATGATGTCGCGCCGGATCAGTTCGACGTGCATCAGCTGCGCTGGGTGAATGTTGCACCTGCGGGCGATAAAGTGATTTATTCGGCGCTGGGTCATTTATATGTCCGCGATTTACCGAATGGCACACCACGTCGCCTGACAAAACAAACAGAGAATTTTGAATATTTCCCTAGCTTTTCCCGCGATGGTAAGAGCGTGGTGTATACGACCTGGAACGATCAGAAACTTGGTACGGTGAAGGTGCTGGATATCGCCTCAGGCAAAGAAACGTTGATCACGAAAGCACCGGGTAAATATGTGCAGGCACGTTTCTCGCCGGACGGCAAACAAGTCGTTTTCGTCAAAGCCAAAGGCGGTTACCTGACGACGCCGTGGTATGCGGTGGAAACAGGTGTGTATATCGCCAATGCCGATGGTAAATCTGCACCTGTGCTGGTGACCGATGAAGGTAGTGCGCCGCAATTTGGTAAAGATGGCAGCGCGGTGTACGTCAGCCGCACCAAATACACAGGCGAAGTCGAATGGACGACATCGCTGGTGCGTGTACCTTTGGATAAATCGCCGGAACAGGCGGTGGCAAAGAGTGAGTTTGCCGGTGAATTTGCGATTTCGCCGGATGGCGAGTGGCTGGCGTTCGGCGAGCGTTTCCATGCGTATGTGACGCCGTTGCCGCTGGCGGGCAAGCCGATCACGATAGGCCAGAAAATGGATGCGCTGCCAGTCAAACAGCTGGATGTGAATGCAGGCCAGTATCTGCACTGGTCGGGCGATAGCAAGAAAATTCATTTTGCGCTGGGCGATGAATTGTTCACCCGCGATCTGAAAGACGCTTTTGCTTTCGTGCCCGGTGCGCCGAAGGAATTGCCGAAATTCAGTGAAAACGGCTTGAAGATAGGCTTTGCGCAAAAGGCCGATAAACCTGCCGGTGTGACTGTGATTTCTGGTGCCAAGATTGCGACCATGAAAGGAGATGAAGTGATAGACGACGGTCGCATCGTCATCAAAGATAATCGCATTGTGCAGATAGGCAAAACGTCAGAGGTGGCGACACCTGCTGGTGCAACCGTGATTGATGCGAAAGGCAAGACGATATTGCCGGGCATTGTGGATGTGCACTGGCATGGCGGCATGGGCGAGGGCGGCATTATCCCGCAACAAAGCTGGATCGATTACGCGTCGCTCGCTTTCGGTGTGACGACGATACATGATCCGTCGAACGACACCAATGATATTTTCACGCACAGCGAATTACAAAAAACCGGAGAAGTGGTGGCGCCGCGTATTTTTTCCACCGGCACAATTCTGTACGGCGCAAAAGGCAATTTCAGCGCTGTGGTGAATAGTCTGGATGACGCGATGACGCATCTGAAACGCCTCAAAGCAGCAGGCGCGATCTCGGTGAAAAGCTACAATCAGCCACGCCGCGAACAGCGTCAGCAGATTCTGGAAGCCGCACGGCAGACCGGCATGATGGTGGTGCCCGAAGGTGGATCGCTATTTCAGCACAATATGACGATGGTCGTTGATGGTCATACCGGTGTCGAGCATGCGCTGCCGGTGGAAAAAGTTTACGATGATGTGAAACAGTTGTGGTCGCAGACCAAGGTCGGTTACACCCCGACACTCGGCGTTGCCTACGGCGGTCTGGATGGTGAACATTACTGGTATGCGCGTACTGATGTCTGGAAGCATCCACTCCTGTCTAAATACGTGCCGCGCTCGGTATTGCAACCGCGCAGTGTGCGCCGTGTCACTGCGCCGGAAGAAGACTTCAATGTGTTCCGTACCGCAGAAACTGCGGTGGCGCTGGAAAAAGCGGGCGTGCCTGTGAATCTGGGGGCACACGGTCAGCGTGAAGGTCTGGCGGCGCATTGGGAAATGTGGACGTTGGTGCGCGGCGGCATGACGCCGATCGAAGCGATCCGCAGCGCGACGATTAACGGCGCGCGCTACCTCGGTCTGGATAAAGATGTGGGCTCGCTGGAACCGGGCAAACTGGCCGATCTGATGGTGATCGATGGCGATGTGCTGAAAGACATCCGCCAGTCTGACCGCATTACTCAAGTGATGATCAATGGCCGTTTATACGATACCGCCAGCATGAATGAAACCGGCGCAAGCAAAAAAGCCCGCAAACCTTTCTTCTTTGAAGGTATCAATGGCGCGAACGTGCCGGTGGAAGCCAATGATTATTCACATAATCATGCAGAAGAATAAGCTGCCGAGCTGCCGTTCCGTAAAAAATGAATGCAATGAATGAAAGGCATTCCAGGCAGCGAAAGAAGTGAAAAAAGCCGGTGTTGTAAATACACCGGCTTTTTTTTGAAATTTATTTTCCCAGCATACGCAGCAAGGTTTTATCTTTATCGATAAGGTGATGTTTCAGTGCACCGGCAATATGCAGAACCAGCAGAAATATCAGAAGATAGCTGATGTATTGATGGCCTGCCTGACCGAATTTATATCCGGCTTCCCAGATAGGGAGAACTTCATTGAGGCGTTGCGGGTCTGGATTTTCCTTCACGATTTCCAGCCCGAAAATTCCAAAGCCATGTCCGCTGAAACCCGAGTGCATCATACCGAACACGGGAATCAGAACGCTGCCGACGATCAACCCCCAGTGCGTGATTTTTCCTAAAAATTTCTCAACTGGACGATAGTGCCCGGCCGGATGCGGCCAGCCATTCATAGCTCTCCAGATCACACGAAAAATAATCAACACCGACAGCAGTAAGCCTATCGATTTATGCAGGTCGTAGAGATTCCACAGCTCATTTTTCGTCATGATGATGCCCACGCAAAGCAGCGCGATCATGCCGAGTGCGATCAGCCAATGCAATACGCGGCTGGTTTTACTTAATCTGTCTGGCTGGTCTTTGGATAAGAAGGAATTCGACATGCTTGTGTACTTTCAGATAATGATTCGGAAGGGCGATCATATCTGAAATTTGCTGTGCCATTAGACAGCGGTGTATTCCTGCAAGTGATGTGATACGAACGATAGGTCGTGACGATCTTCTCGTGAAGATAATTGTTTAGTCAGAGTACGGTCTGGGTGGATCAATATAGCGTGCGTATTTTTCAATAAAAAAAGCATGCCTGAGCATGCCTTTTTTTATGATGGATTGCACAAGGTAATCAATGCATCAGAATGCGTATTGAGCACCAACGGAGAAGTTGGAAATCGTTACTTTTGCGCCGTCGACGTCAGCAACTTTTGCATCGCGACGTTCGTATTCAGCGCGCAGGCTGACATTGTTTGTGAGTTGATAAGTCACACCCAAGCCTGCAACTGCTTGAGCGGAGTTTTTGGACAGGGAGCCTTTCAGTGTGCCGTAAGACGCATTGACTTCGCCTTTGATGTAGCCAACGCCCAATTTAGCGAAGCCAACGAAACCATTGACTGGTGTAGTTTTGAATACGCCAACGAGGTCAACGCCGCTTGCTTTAAATTCACCTTTGAGGCCGCTGTCACTTGCGCTTGCTTTGCCCAGAGAGAAGTAGCTGGCTTCTACAGCGATGTTAGGGTAGAGATCCAGTCCGCCCAGTAATTTAAATGCTGTGTCTGTTTTATCGCACTGAGCTGCACCTTGGCAGTCTACATTCCATCTTGCCTGACCAACTGTACCGCCAACATAAGCCTGTGCGGATGCGCTTGCGCTCATAGCGAAACCAGTAGCGAGCAGAGCTGCAGCGATAATATTTTTCTTAATCATGTGTAAAAATTTTTTTTTATAGGGATAAGTAAGTGATGTGCCTGAACGTATCTGGCATCACCGGAATCTGACGTTGATTCAAGTTAATTTCGTTAAATGAACGTCAATGAACATTTTACATTTTTAATATTGTTGTCGCAAATATAATTATTGTGTTGCCTGCAATGTGTATGTTTGAAGCAACTAGTTTGCTTTGAAGGGTCCTTAATTTTGGCAAATAAAAAAATAATGGTCTTTTTTTGTCATTGAGGTAGATATTTTTGCTGCAATGCAGTATATTGGAACTGTCTCCTCCAACACCTCATAGGTTTTGGATTTAAGCCCGCAAATGCGGGCTTTTTTTTCGCCAGTGAATTTCTTGGTTTGTAAAATCAGAGCTTGTGAGCGCCTGATTTTTCTTATTTTATTGCGGTGCACCAAAGTAGTGTTCAGGTTGGTGCATTCCGACTTTAATTTCCTGTCTTGTGTTTGGATGGAATATTTGATGTTCATCTTGGTGCGTTCTGTGCTTTTATTTCGTTGGCTGTGTTTTTGCCGCTGCGCTGGTTTTTTGTGAAATGTGTCAAATTTGCCCGTCATTATGCCTTTTGTAGTCTGGTCTGGATAAACAACGGCATCGGTGGCGTTGCCGATGAGAAGACGCACGATCATCGATAGTGACGAGGCGCATTTTTTGAATCACAACGGTGACCGGGGAAAAAAGATGTCAAAAAACATGCAATACTGCATTTTTTAACAAAACAGATAACGAGACATGAGCATCCAGCCGAAAGAATTCATCGTCAACAAAAGCCACTTGCCTGAATCCAGATTCGTCCCTTTGCGTGTACCAACGCAGGGCGAGCTGCAAGACGGACAGGTCTTGCTGCAGATAGACCGTTTTGCCTTCACCTCGAATAACGTTACCTATGCCGCTTTTGGCGAGGCCATGCAATACTGGAATTTCTTTCCCACAGAAAAGGGCTGGGGCAATATTCCGGTCTGGGGCTTTGCCGATGTCGTTGCGACCAAAGCCGAAGGTGTGCAGGTTGGTGAGCGTTTTTATGGCTACTACCCAATGGCGACGCATCTGACCGTGAATGCTACCCGCGTCTCAGACGCTGGTTTTATGGATGGGGCTGAACACCGTCAGGCTATGCACGGTTTGTACAACCATTACGTCAGAACCACGACCGACCCTGGCTACACCAAAGAATCGGAAGACGTGCAAGTGCTGCTGCGGCCGCTGTTTATTACATCCTTCATGATCGATGATTTTCTCGATGACAACCAGTTTTTCGGGGCGCAATCGGTGCTGATTTCCAGTGCCTCCAGCAAAACGGCGTATGGCCTCGCGTTCATGCTGTCGCAGCGCAAGGACAAAACCTGCAAAGTGATCGGCCTGACCTCGGCAGCGAATCTGGATTTCGTCCGCAATATGGGGATTTACGATCAGGTCATCAGCTATGACGAGGTCGCCACACTGACGGCTGATCAGGCCGTGGTGTATGTCGATATGGCGGGCAACGGGCAGTTGCGCAGCCTGCTGCATCATCATTTCGGCGACAACATGAAATACAGCTGCGCCGTCGGCGGCACGCACTGGGATGAACTCAGCGGTGCATCCGGTTTGCCGGGTGCGCGACCAACCCTGTTTTTTGCCCCGGCACAAATCAAAAAACGCATGACAGACTGGGGCCCGGGCGGCGTACAGAAACGCCTTGCAGACGCATGGCAAGCCTTCATGCAGCCCGTCATGGCGGCTGAAAAACCGTGGATGCAGATCAGCCACGGTTACGGCGAAGCTGATGTGCGTCAGGTGTATGAGGCTATGCTGAGTGGTGCAGCCCGCCCGGATCAGGGGCATGTGTTGTCACTGTGCCGTCCGCTGGATTAAACGATTTTCAGAGCTAGACCTTCCCGAGTGCAGGCAAATCGCCCGATTGCCTGCCTCTTATTTTTTGTACTCACCGCGTTGGCTGGCAGCCTCAGGTGCTTTCCTTATCCTTTCCAAGCCCTTCAAACTCAGAAAATATACTCCCCGGGGTATATCTACAAGCCCAATGTTTATGCTGAGATTTGGGGTGTTTAGCCAAAAACAGGGGGGAGTATGCAGAATACAGACGTTTTTCCTCGAGTTTCGGCGCATGACGTGGTGCGTTTATTTAGTTGGATGTGTCTGTGCGTCAATCTGATGTGATGCCTGGGCATATTTGAGGCTGCGACGAACGCAGGTGCCGCGCAAGCAGGTTACTGTTGTTGTACTGTATTTTTAATCGGGTATGGCGAAAAAAGCGATACCTGATAAGGATTTGCGACGCATTGGAGTTTGTTGCTTATTTTTTATTGATCTGATACTTTGCCATTTTGCTCTTTAAAACAAGTTAGGCTGCAAATTTCACAGTTTTCGGCTCTTACTCCAAAAAATTCCGTTTAATCTCAGGCACCTCATTTATGGCACGGAAGTACATTCAACAGCGTCAGCAAACAAAGGACGAGATGTTCGACGCGGTCGTAAAGAATGCTATCGATTTTATCGACGCATCCCTTGATAACCTTAATAAGCGACCCAAGAACGGAATTGTTGACTTCTACACTGCTATAGAACTGTTTCTGAAGGCGAGACTGATGGCAGAACACTGGACTCTGATCGTTGGAAAACCAGAGTCGGCGAACCTGACAAGCTTTTGCATTGGCGATTTTCAGTCTGTCTACTTGGACGATGCCGCCAGGAGACTAAAAGACATTGTCGGCGAGGCAATCGAGGAGACGGCGCTAAATAACTTCAAAACCCTCGCGGAGCACCGCAATCAGATCGTTCACTTCGCTCACACAGACTACCCGGATGTCGGTGGCAGTAAAGCTGGCGTTGTAATTGAACAATGGAAGTCGTGGAGCTGCCTTAAAGAGCTCCTCACTGTTAAGTGGAAAGAAACATTCAAGGCCTATCTTCATGATTTTGATCGCCTTCACGCGAGAATCCTAAAAGAAAAAGCTTTTATCCATTCTAGGTTCCAGGAGCTTGAGCCGAAAATTAGTCAAAAACAGCGCGAGGGATGTACCTTCGTAAAGTGCAGCAGTTGCGAAGCTGAGGCAGGGTTAGTTAGCGGAACTCATCCTTGGGGCGCGACCTACAACTGTATGGTGTGCCAGAAAATGGGTTTAGCAACTAAGCCCACAGCGGAGAAAGTTGCCTGTGACAAGTGTAGCTGCGAGTTTGAATTTTTCAAACCTACCGTCAAGTCTTGTCCACACTGTGCAGAGCCAATCGACACCGACAAACTTATTTCACTATGTAAGGCCAAGTATAAGACAGGTGACGACTGGTGGGAGGACGGGGCCCCTTGTGTGGCTCACTGCCACGAGTGCGAGTACCCAAAGCCGTCTGTCTTCTACATCGATGGATTGTGGAGTTGCGTTTCTTGCTTTGATCGAGGTTGGAGCGCGGTCACATGCCCTCACTGTGACGAGTTCGTGACTGGCGATATGGAAAGAATAAAGTATTTCGCTTGCTGCAAGTGCGAGGACGAAAGACGTCAAGAGATCGTTACAGAGACGAAGCGCGAGGAATTTGAGTGACCACCAAGGTGCTGCGGCCTAACTTACTACCATCCATTCCGAAAATACGCCGGGTCACGCAATCGCTGGCGATGTTGGATGCGATACTTTGTCCGGAATGGGAATATCGCTATTACAGCTTTGATCGCCATTGGGGGCAGGGGGAAGAAATGGCATCGATGCGGAATGGTTGCGGCGATGACTGGTTCTTGCTGCTGGACGCTGCCGGGGCGGCGCTCAAGGGTTACGCACATGAACTGGCCGATGATGCTGAACTTCCTCAAAACATTCAGGCGCAGGTGCCGGCCAATTTTGCGTCATTTTTGCAGGAGCCGGCATTTTCTATGGAGCGCGCAACTTTTTGCTACTGGCGACAAACGGCCGATGTGGGCTGGAGTAAGGTCAGCAGCAGTTTAGGTCATGATGGTTCCGACGACATGCTTGCGCTGATCGTGTCGTCGCCCGCGGCCTATCAAGCGTGGGCGGAAGAGTACTACGAAGTTGCTGTGTCGCTTGCCGCGGTAGAGGCGCTGTTTTCTCATCAGCCGCTTGATGATGCGCTCATTCTGGCGCTGAACGCCGATGCTGATTTAAGTGCAGTCTATGCCGAGGCTGACGCAATTGGCTACCCGAAGACTGTCGTCTGACGTGTCTGACAGCTTGCCGACAAAAGAAAAAGCCCTGCATCAGCTGTCTGACGCAGGGCTTTTTTAACGATGTGTATTGAGCGTACTGAACGCGTGTGCCGTTACGGATTTTGCAGGGCTTTTCTGACTTGTTTCAGGAAAGCCGGATCAGACGTGCCGATTTTCTGTGTGCGACCCACAATTTTGCCATTGCCATCCAGCAGTATCATGGCTGTGGTGTGATTGAATTCCCCGTCTTCCAGCAGACGGTATTGAATGCCCAGTGCAGCAGCAATCTTGCGGACGCTGGCTGGGTCGGTGCGGGCAATGGTCCAGTATTTTGAATTCAGTTCATGTTTGCTGGCGACCGATTGCAGTGCCTGCGTGTCGTCGCGTGCCGGATCGAAGGTGATCAGCATCATGGACAGATTGTCGCGCTCTGCCGGGGTCAGGTCTTTTTCCACCAGCCGCATCGATTCGATCAGCATAGGGCAGACAAATTCACATGAGTTATAAAACATGCTGACCAACACAGGTTTGCCACGCTTGTCTGCCAGTGTGAAGGATTCGTTATTCTGATTGCTCAGCGTGGCAGCAATCTTATAGACCGAATTACCGGGCAGGGGTTTGGCATTTGCGGTGGCGGTGACGCTGCTGGTGGTGCTGGCGCTGGTGCTGGAAGCGGAACCGTCAGCTGTTTGTGCCAGCACGGAGGTGGCTGATGCCAGCAAAAGACAGCTTGCCGAGAACAACAGGCCGGTAGTCAATGAGTTCAATCGTTTCATGGTTTTTCCTGAGGTAGGTTTTTCGCACAGCGAAAACCCAGTTGTCGCGTAGTGTTGGCGCCATTCATGGCGGACAGCAAGGCAACGCGCATGAGTATGGCAAAGTTATCTCTATCCTGCAGGCTGATTGCTCCGGCTCCGCAGTACTGTAATTGATCAGGGTCGCCCTGATTACGGCTGTCTGCACTGACCAGCAAGGCATTGAAGTCGTCCACCCATTCCCAGATCAGGCCATGCATATCGCGCACGCCGTAATAGTTGGCGACGCCACCGACTTTGACTGGGCTGGAACTGCCGGGTTGGGAATACCAGGACAGAATCTTTGCTCGCCATTTCGGGTCCTTGCGCGCATCGGCGTGCGTTTCGTCGGCCGCTGCGACATATTCCCATTCGTACCAGGAAGGAAGCCGTCCGCCTTCGGATTCGCAGTATGCCTGGGCGGCAAACCAACTGACTTGTGTTACCGGAGTATCCGCCTGACTGGCTGCGGGGCCGGTGTCAGGTATCTGGCTGAGGTAACTCTCATCCGCAAAAATACTGGGGATATTGGCTTTTTCCCATTCAGGGTGTGCTTTGGTAAATGCAAAAAACTCTGCCGTTGTGACAGGTTGCGTACGCAGATAAAACGCATTGATTTTGACGGGAAGATTGCTGAGGCCGCGTCCGGCAGACAGCACACTATCGATGCTGCCTGTCGGAATGGTCTGATAATTTTCTGTCGATGCTGCCTGTGCTATCCCTCTGATTGATAGCAGTGACGCCACGATCAGCAAAGGAATTCCGAAGGAAACCCGTAAGCTTGCCAGTACTGTGGATGTATTACCTGGTCTGGACAAAGTACTCAACGGGTTCTCCGGTGGAAAGTAAATCAAGTTCAGTAGCTATTCAATCTATGCGCAATATCTGCCTGGTATTGGCGATCAGTGTTCAGCCGATGCTTTTACCGTGGTTTTCGCACGGATGGCCTTCACATCGTCGCTCTTGATCTGGCCGCCTTTGTTATCCCAGCTGTTGAGGATATACGTCAGGATATTGGCGACTTCATCATCATTTAACTGATTCATCGGCGGCATTACAGAGTTAAATTCGCTGCCATTGACTGTGACTTTGCCACTGAGTCCCTGTAGCACTACTTTGATCGCACGCTGATGATCGGCGTTCAGGTAATCTGATTTTGTCAGAGGAGGAAAGACGCCCGGCAAACCAGCACCATTGGATTGATGGCAGACTGAGCAGGTGCCTTCAAACAGGGCTTTTCCTGCCAGTACCTGATCCTGCAATGTCAGTGTGCCACTGGCTGCATTGGCTGTCGCTTTGGTGACTGCAGCCAGGTTAGGGCCGGCACGGTCACCCAGGTAAACCGCATCGACCTCTTTACCGGAATAGATGGCTTTATTTTCAGGCCCATCCACTTTGATAATGGCCAGCGCACCCTTGTTGAATGCACGGAAGATGGAGTGATCCACCATCACGAAGCTACCCGGAACTTTGGTTGTATATTCCACGACCGCAGCACCGCCAGCCGGGATCAGCGTAGTTTGTACATTTTTCTGGAAATTAGTACCGCCTTCAAAACGTACCTTGTCGAAAATCGCACCGATCACATGGAAGCTTGACACCAGATTTGGGCCACCATTACCGACGAACAGACGGATTTTTTCATTGGTTTTAGCTTTGAGTGCCTTGTCGCCAGTCAGCGCGCCTTCAGCACCATTGAACAGAACGTAAGTTGGTCTTTCGTCGATGGCTTTTTCCATGTCGAATGGTTGAAGGCCTTTTTCACGGTATTTGCCGGTGGTGTAGAAGTCACCTTGCATGACGTAGTACTCGTGATCGACAGCAGGTAATCCTTCTGGTGGCTCTACTAAGATCAAGCCATACATACCGTTGCCGATGTGCATACCGACTGGAGCCGTTGCGCAGTGATAGACGTAAATGCCTTCATTGAGGGCTTTGAAAGAGAATTGGGATTCATGTCCAGGTGCAGTGAAGCTGGACGCTGCGCCGCCGCCAGGGCCTGTCACGCCGTGCAGGTCAATATTGTGCGGCATTTTGTTGGCAGGATGATTCTTCAGGTGAAATTCTACGGTGTCGCCCTGACGAACGCGGATAAAGCTACCCGGAACCGTGCCACCAAATGTCCAGAAGGTGTAGCTCACGCCTTCAGAAATGGGCATTTCTTTCTCGATGACTTCCAGATTGACAATCACTTTTGCCGGATATTTTCTTTTAATCGGTGGCGGAACATTCGGCGGGCTGGTTAATATTGCCTGAATAGGCATACCCTGCGGTGCGCCAAAATCACCGGTTGATTTTGCAGCGGCTTTAACATTACCGGCAGCACTGGCGACAGGGGCGGTGATCAGGGTGGTGACCATCGCCAGCATTGCACAAGCCGTTTTAATTATGAGCTTCATAGTAATACCTCTCAAATGATGATGGGACGTGCTGCAAAGTTTTCCGGGGAGCTGCCATTTCTGTATTGCTCTGGAAAACTGGTGTCGACATCGGTGTTGGTATAAAAAGTACTGTCCGGAATAGTTACCGGTCTGATCCAGCCGAATCTCAGAGTAAAGCAAAGTGATTGCTGCAGCTATACGCCGTTAGGAGGATGTCGTGCTATAGGATGGGGGATAAAGCATATCTTTGATGCGCCTACAGGTGGTATGCGGACAGATGGCAGAATGCATACTCACAGATACAGTTTTCCCTCGTAAAAACACTATGTGTATCCTGTTTCGCGATGCATGTATGTCAAAATGACGCCTGACTGCATTGTCTTGCGTTGCGCAACCGCATCAATGCAATGTCTTACTTATTGATAACTATCCGGAGTCATACCATGTTTCAGCACGTTGAAGCCTATCCTGGCGATCCTATTCTTTCTTTGAACGAAGCATTTGGCAAAGATCCTCGTCCGAACAAGATTAATCTGTCCATCGGTATTTACTTTGATGACGCTGGCAAGATTCCTATGCTGCCATCCGTGCGTGCTGCGGAGCTGAAAGTGGTGGCTGAAGCGGGGGCACGTCCTTATTTGCCGATGGAAGGCGCGGCGAATTTCCGTACAGCGGTTCAGCATTTGTTGTTCGGTGCAGAGCATGCGGCGGTCAAGGCTGGTCGCATTGTGACCTTGCAAACAGTGGGTTCCAGCGGTGGCCTGAAAGTCGGCGGCGATTTTATTCATCGTTATTTCCCTGAGTCTGTAATGCTGGTGAGTGACCCGACCTGGGACAATCACCGCGCCGTGTTTGAGGGCTCGGGAATCACGGTTAAAACGTATCCGTACTATGACGCTGCGACTGGCGGCCTGCGTTTTGATGCGATGCTGGAAGCATTGAAGACAGCAGAAAAGAAAAGCATCGTCTTGTTGCATGCATGCTGCCACAACCCGACTGGCGTCGATCTGACGCAGGCGCAATGGCAGGCCCTGGTGCCAGTGCTGAAAGAGCGCGAGCTGATCGCTTTCCTCGATCTGGCTTATCAGGGTTATGGCGATGGCATAGAGGAGGATGCGTATGCGGTGCGTTTGCTGGCTGATGAAGGCTTAAGCTTCTTTGTCGCGAATTCGTTTTCCAAGAGTATGAGTCTGTATGGCGAGCGTTGCGGTGCATTAAGCGTGGTTTGCCCGGATGCAGCGCAGGCGGTGAATGTGCTTGGTCAGATGAAGGCAACAATTCGTCGCAATTATTCGAATCCGCCTCTGCATGGTGGCCAATTAGTGGCGCGTGTGTTGACAGACCCTGAGTTGCGCCCGATGTGGGAATCAGAGGTGGTTGCGATGCGTGACCGTATTCAGTTGATGCGCCGTCAGTTGCATGATGTGCTGAGTGCGAAATTGCCTGGCCGCGATTTCAGCTACTTCCTCACGCAACGCGGCATGTTCAGCTACACCGGTCTGACTGCGGAACAATGTGATCGTCTGAAAGACGAGTTCGGCGTGTATCTGGTGCGTTCGGGCCGTATGTGCGTCGCTGGTCTGAATACTGGCAATGTGGAAGCAACGGCGAAGGCAATTGCGGCAGTGCTGAGTTAATGAGGTTATGCCTGGTGCTGCTCGGTTTTGCTGAATACTGCTAAATACTAAGGATCACGCTCGCAAATAAAAATGGCGCCGTCGAGCGCCGTTTTTATTTGTCTGCCGGTATACGTTGTGGGACTACTGTGTGTATCGTGGTCGCAGGCATTTTCAATAGCTGTGTGAACGCCGTTTTCAGGCTGGATTGGCTGCCCGTAGTCCAAGCGGTGTCATCGGCGCCACCACTGCTATGCGTTAGTAAATCCGCTTTGACGAGCCGTCGTTTTAATTGCTGAGCGACGGCTAATCCCGTATCGATGATGTGTATTTGCCTGCGAGGTTCTGATGTTTGCGCAATCACGTCGTTGATGATAGGGGTAACGAACGGGTAATGCGTGCAGCCGAGCACAATGGCATCGGCACCCGCATTCAATAATGGTGTCACGTATTTCTGTACCAGTGAGTAGGTGGCAGCAGAACGCAGCTCGCCTTTTTCTATCTGGCTGGCAAGTCCTATGCAGGCTTGTTGTTCTACTTTGATGCCCGTCGTCTGCGTCAGATGATCGCGCAGATCCTGAAATTTTTTGCTGTGCAAAGTGCCTTGTGTCGCGAGGACGCCGATGATGCCGGATTGAGTCAGCGCTGCCGCAGGTTTTAAGCCGGGTTCAATGCCGACGATAATCAGATCAGGGTGACGCTGACGCAGTAGTTGTATTGCCGCTGCTGTCGCCGTGTTGCACGCAACAACCAGCGCTTTGATGTGATGTTGCAACAGGAAATCGATAATCGCGAGGCTACGATCAATAATGACGGATTCCGGTTTTTCGCCGTAAGGGGCAAAGCCGGAGTCGGCAAAATAGATCAGGGATTCGTGCGGCAGTGTCTGACGAATGTGCTGTAACACCGATAAGCCGCCAACACCGGAATCAAACACACCGATTGGTGCATCAGGGGCAAATGGCATACGTGGTTTTCATGAAAAAGGACTGAGGCAGAATTGTGCCAGTGACTCGCTGTCTGGTCTTATTCTGCTTCAGTCCTGTGGTGATTAGCTTAGGAAACTGCGGATATTACTGAACCGGAATGATGCCGATTTTTGCTTGCCATTCTTTAGGACCGGTGTTATGCACCGAAGTCCCGTTTGAATCAACGGCAACAGTGACTGGCATATCCACCACGTCAAACTCATAGATCGCTTCCATGCCCAGATCAGCAAAGCCAACAACCTTGGCGGTTTTGATTGCTTTCGATACCAGATAAGCTGCGCCGCCGACGGCCATCAGATAAGCCGATTGATGTCTTCTGATCGATTCAATCGCGACCGGGCCACGTTCTGCTTTACCTATCATCGAGATCAGACCGGTTTTTTCCAGCATCATGTCGGTGAATTTATCCATGCGGGTTGCTGTTGTCGGGCCAGCCGGACCAACTGCTTCATCGCGCACAGGATCGACTGGGCCAACGTAGTAAATCACACGGTTGGTGAAATCAACTGGCAACGATTCACCGTTGGCCAGCATGTCCTGAATACGTTTGTGCGCAGCATCGCGACCTGTCAGCATTTTGCCGTTCAACAGCAAAGTCTGACCTGGTTTCCATGAAGCGACTTCCGCTTTTGTCAGCGTGTTCAGATCAACGCGTTTGGATTTTTCTGTATCTGGTTTCCAGTGAACATCGGGCCAGTCGGACAGTTTCGGTGGTTCGATGTAGGTCGGGCCAGAACCGTCGAGTACGAAGTGCGCATGACGTGTTGCCGCACAGTTAGGAATCATCGCAACTGGCTTAGATGCAGCGTGCGTCGGATACATATTGATCTTGACGTCGAGCACTGTCGTCAGACCACCCAGACCTTGCGCGCCTATGCCGAGTGCATTGACCTTGTCGCACAACTCGATACGCAATTCTTCGAGTTTGTTTTGCGGGCCGCGTTTTTTCAATTCGTACATGTCGATGTCATCCATCAGGGATTCTTTCGCCATCAGCATAGCTTTTTCGGCTGTACCGCCGATACCGATACCCAGCATACCTGGTGGGCACCAGCCTGCGCCCATGGTTGGCACTGTTTTCATGACCCAGTCCACCAGTGAATCAGATGGGTTCAGCATCACGAATTTTGTTTTGTTTTCAGAGCCACCACCTTTGGCTGCGACTTTGACATCAACGGTATTGCCCGGAACCAGTTCCATGTGAACCACGGCAGGCGTGTTGTCTTTGGTGTTTTTACGTTCAAACTGTGGATCGGCAACGATGGAAGCGCGCAGCTTGTTATCGGCATTGTTGTAGCCCTGACGCACACCTTCGTTTACGGCGTCGATAATGGAGCCGGAAAAACCTTCAAAACGCACGCCCATACCGATTTTCAGGAATACGTTGACGATGCCGGTGTCCTGGCAGATAGGGCGGTGACCTTCAGCGCACATGCGCGAGTTTGTCAGAATCTGCGCAATTGCATCTTTCGCGGCAGGGCTTTGTTCTGCTTCATAAGCACGCGCCAGATGGGCAATGTAATCAGCAGGATGGTAGTAACTGATGAATTGCAGGGCTGCAGCAACGGATTCGATCAGGTCGTCTTGTTTAATGACTGTCATGATGTGGCTCTTGGCTAGGTGAATGAAAAAAGCTGGGTTTCTTTGCGCTGTGTCGTTGTGTAAGTCTTAGCACAACGAGTGCTTGCGCGAGTGTCAACCAGTGATGTGTCAGAGCCCCAATATCCATGCGGGTGTCCGGACGACTGCTCTGGAACGCCGCATGGATATTGGGAGTTGGGCACATCATTGGTCTGTATTTGTTCGTTGCTATTAATGTTTAGCAGCTACTTGCTGCGTCTTGGTCATAATCTGATCGCAGTACGCGATTGCCATCGCAGACAGCAGGAAGGCAATGTGTATCGCCGTCTGCGCGATGATCACTTCTGATTTGTAATTGCCGGCATTGATAAATGTTTTCAGTAAATGAATAGAGGAAATGCCGATGATCGCCATTGCCAGCTTCACTTTCAGTACCGAAGCATTGACGTGCGACAGCCATTCCGGCTGATCCGGGTGACCGTCCAGCCCGAGACGGGAAACAAATGTTTCATAGCCGCCGATAATCACCATGATTAACAGGTTGGAAATCATCACCACGTCGATTAATCCTAACACCACCAGCATGATCGTGGTTTCTGTCAGTTTGGTCGGGCGCTCGCCGCCAGTGGAAACTGCATCAAGAATATGTTGCAGCGCAGCCTGATTACCGAGTGCGGCACCGATCAGGTCAACCAGTTCTACCCAGAAATGAAATACATAAACGCATTGCGCAAGGATCAGGCCGAGATAAAGTGGCAGTTGCAGCCAGCGGCTGAAAAATATCAGGTTAGCGAGTGGCGATAGTTTGCTGTGGGTTTCTGTTGTTGACATGTGGTGTTCTCTTTGTCTCTTTAGGGCTTACGCAAAGCCGTCCCAGCGACGTTATGACTCCTGGCCGTACTATTCGTACTGTCTTCGTCGCCATGCCTTGCCGGTACAACTTTGCGTAAGCCCTGTCTTTATCTGCCAGGTTGACATGAATGCAGGCGGTATTTTACATGGGCACTGACTGATCGTGTGAGAACGCTGGATTTGTTGAAGCGGTTTATTTTTGTGCGGCAACAGAGTGCGGCAGCAGATTGGCACGGCATTGCATTGGTGATGCCACTGCTGTTCTCGTTGTGATTGTTGTATTGTATGAGTGGCAGGATTTTGCAGCTGACTTGATGCAGTAAATTGGTATTGTTTTGGTATTGCTTACGCTTGCAAACCGTAAGGCTTGAGTAAGTCTCCAAGTTTAAGGTTTGCCTATTCCTTCGTTGATGATTTCAATCAAACTATAAAAATTGGAGACAAGTATGTCAGACCTTAATACAGCCCAAAATTCCGCGCCAGAAGCAAAAGCCGAATCTCGGATTTTTCCTCCACCAGCCGCTTTCGCTGCAAATGCAACGATTTCCGGCATGGATGCTTACCATGCGATGTGCAAGGAAGCAGAAACCGATTACGAAGGTTTCTGGGCCAAACTTGCGCGTGAAAATCTGCATTGGCACAAGCCGTTTGAAACGGTGCTGGATGAAACCGACGCGCCGTTTTACAAATGGTTTGAAGATGGTCTGATGAACGTGTCCTACAACTGTCTGGACGTGAATCTGCAAAAAGGAAATGGCGATAAAGTTGCCGTCATTTTCGAGGCAGATGGCGGTGAGGTCACCAAAGTGACTTACAAAGAATTGCATCATAAGGTTTGCCAGTTTGCGAATGGGCTGAAGTCGCTTGGCATTACTAAAGGTGATCGCGTTGTGATTTATATGCCGATGTCGGTCGAAGGTGTGGTCGCAATGCAGGCATGCGCACGTATCGGTGCGACGCATTCAGTTGTGTTTGGCGGGTTTTCTGCAAAATCTCTGCATGAACGTATTGTTGACGTTGGCGCAGTCGCCGTTATCACAGCAGATGAGCAGGTGCGAGGCGGTAAACATCTGCCACTGAAAGTGATCGTGGATGAAGCGCTGACGCTGGGCGACTGCGAAAAAGTTAAAAATGTGGTGATCTATAAACGTACTGGCGGCGCAATTAACCTGACTGCCGGACGCGATCTGTGGATGCACGATCTGGTCGCAAATCAGTCTGCTGTTTGCGAGCCTGAATGGGTCAGCGCCGAGCATCCGCTGTTTATTCTTTACACTTCCGGCTCCACCGGCAAACCAAAAGGTGTACAGCATTCATCCGGCGGCTATCTCTTGTGGGCAATTCTCACAATGAAGTGGACGTTCGATATCAAACCATCTGACGTATTCTGGTGTACTGCCGATATCGGCTGGGTCACAGGCCATACCTACATTACCTATGGCCCTCTGGCAGTCGGTGCGACAGAAATTGTATTCGAAGGCATTCCAACCTTCCCGAATGCAGGACGTTTCTGGGACATGATAGAAAAACATAAAGCGACCATTTTCTATACTGCGCCAACCGCAATCCGTTCACTGATCAAAGCCGCCGATGCGGATGCCAATGTGCATCCGGCAAAATTTGATCTGTCGTCCCTGCGCTTGCTGGGCTCGGTGGGCGAGCCGATTAATCCGGAAGCGTGGATGTGGTACTACAACAATATCGGGCGCGGCAATTGCCCTATCGTTGATACATTCTGGCAGACAGAAACCGGTGGTCACATGATGACGCCATTGCCAGGCGCAACACCGCTCGTACCGGGTTCCTGCACCTTGCCTTTGCCTGGAATTATGTCGGCCATTGTGGATGAAACCGGACATGATTTGCCGAACGGGCAGGGCGGCATTTTGGTTGTGAAACGTCCATGGCCTGCGATGATACGCACCATCTGGGGCGACCCTGAACGCTTCAAAAAAGGCTATTTCCCAGAGGAATTCGGCGGCAAGATTTATCTCGCCGGTGACGGTGCGATACGCAATAAAGACACCGGCTATTTCACCATTACTGGCCGTATCGATGATGTGCTGAATGTGTCTGGTCACCGCATGGGCACGATGGAAATTGAATCGGCACTGGTCGCACATCCACTGGTGGCAGAAGCGGCCGTGGTCGGCAAGCCTGATGACACCACAGGTGAAGCGATTTGCGCATTCGTGGTACTGAAACGTAGTCGTCCGATTGGCGATGAAGCTAAACAAATTGCGACAGAACTGCGTAACTGGGTTGCCAAAGAAATCGGTCCGATTGCCAAACCAAAAGAAATTCGTTTTGGCGACAACCTGCCGAAAACCCGCTCCGGCAAAATCATGCGTCGCTTATTGCGCGTTCTGGCAAAAGGCGAAACCATCACGCAAGACGTATCGACACTGGAAAATCCGGCTATTCTCGATCAGTTGAAAGAAGCGCAGTAATTTACTTAGTCGTTGAATAAACGACGGTTTTTCTACTCAGCAAAAACGGCATTACCTGAACGGTGATGCTGTTTTTTTTGCCGAATTTGCGCAGAGTTTGATAGATGCAAGCGTCTGCGCATTGATGCTGAATGTCTTACCGCTTATTTCCTTGTTTATTCCGGAAGAGCTTCCAAACTGAATAGCTGTTCAACGGGTAGTTGTAAACAGCGTGCAAGTTTGAGCGCCAAAATAATCGATGGCACCATATTCCCCGTCTCAATGGCGTTGATAGATTTTCGGGTAATGCCACTCATTTCTGCAAGATCCGCCTGAGTCAGATCACGCATCGCTCGCTGCACCTTCATCGTGGTTTTTAATTGTTCATTCATTTTATTGGTTCAAAAATGGGCGTATCATCGACTAGCGATCCAGTATGAGTGTGGTAACGATGAAGACGCTGAGGCCAAGCGTCAGGCTCATGCTGCACATGAGCCAAACGTTATTTTGTTGAATGAGTTGTAGTAAAAGGGCGAGTGTCGGTTGTGCGAATAAAACGCCGATAAATCCGTAACGATAGGCACGCTGTACGCTGGCGACGCGCAGCTCGTCTTCGAGTACGGCTTTCATCGCTGAGTCATTAGGGTCTAGCTTGAGCCCTTTTTTTCGAATAGAAAATATTCCTGCAACAATGAATATTGGCAGGATTTGTAAAAGCTGCTGTAGTCGATTGCCCCAGCCAGATTCAGGAAAGAGATTGATGGCGAGGGCGATTGCTCCTAGGAGAGCAACGACAATCAATGCAAGCCACAACGTTGTTCGCGAAGCGTGAATAAGCTGATCGGTTTTTGCTCTATCTGATTTTTGCATGATGATCCTCTTCCTGAAAATGAATTATCGAATAGTCTATTAAGCCGGAGAATGGTAACTCATAAAACTCAAAAAGTAACTTATAAGTTACTTTTGTTGTTTTCAATTCACGCGGTCTCATTTTGCGACAATAGGAGCTTTTAGAAAAATTAGGATATTGAGGCGAGAGTCGGAGAAACTGTTCTCTGCTAATTCTGAAAATTGCGGCGGGTTTTGAACGAGAAATTTTGATGTGACGCGCAGAGCACTGGTGTATGCAAGCGTCTGCGCGTTGATGCGGAATTGATTAGCGAATTAGCGATTGTTGCGGGACATGAAGATCAGGCGTTCAAATAAGTGTACGTCTTGTTCGTTTTTCAGCAGGGCGCCATGCAGTGGCGGCACGATGGCTTTGTTGTCTTTGCTGCGCAGGGCGTCGGCAGGAATGTCTTCTGCCAGCAAGAGCTTCAGCCAGTCGATGAATTCGGATGTGGAAGGTTTTTTCTTCAGACCGGCCACATCGCGCACTTCGTAAAAAGTCTGCAAAGCTTGTGTCAGCAGATCTGCTTTCAGTTTCGGAAAATGGACATCGACAATTTTTTGCATTGTCTCTTTGTCCGGGAATTTAATGTAATGGAAAAAGCAGCGGCGCAAAAATGCATCCGGCAATTCTTTTTCATTATTGGATGTGATAATGACCAGCGGGCGATGTTTGGCGCGCACCATTTCGCGTGTTTCGTAGACGTAGAATTCCATGCGATCGAGTTCGCGCAGCAAATCATTCGGGAATTCGATATCAGCTTTATCAATTTCATCGATCAGCAGCACGACCGGCTGATCGGCTGTAAACGCCTGCCATAAAACGCCTTTGACGATGTAGTTGTGGATGTCTTTGACGCGTTCGTCGCCGAGTTGGGAGTCGCGCAAACGTGACACTGCATCGTATTCGTAGAGGCCTTGCTGGGCTTTGGTGGTGGATTTAATGTGCCACTGCATTAAGGGCATATTCAGCGCTGCCGCCACTTCTTCTGCCAGCATGGTTTTACCGGTGCCGGGTTCGCCTTTGATCAGTAACGGACGTTGCAGTTTTAACGCAGCGTTGACGGCAAGTTTTAAATCATCGGTGGCGACGTAGTTGTCGGCGCCATCAAAACGGAGAGTCGTGGTTTCCAGCGTCATGGTGGTATCAGAAGAGTTAAATTAGCTTACCGAGTATAAGCGAGAATCTGTAATTTTGTGAACGGATGTGCGTTTTTTCAGAATCACCATCGATGGCTTTTATGTCCGGACACAACGCAGAGCAAAACATCAGAACAACAAACTGCTGCATAGTTGTGCAAATTGTGGGTTTTTGCTGACTTTTTTTTACGCAAAATTGATTTTGATCATATAGAATGCTGAGCTACATCAAGGTGTTGTCTTCATTTTTCAGTTTGTATAATTCTTATTAAAGCTCATATGAAAAAACTGTTCGCACTCCTCGTTTTCACGAGTCTCACTCAAGCTGCAGCAGCGGCTGAAGTTGTTGGCAATGCTAAAGATGCTGCTGATAAAAAAATTGCTATGTGCATAGGTTGCCATGCCATTCCCGGATACAAGGCGACATACCCTGAAGTTTTTCAAGTCCCGATGATCGGTGGTCAGTCTGCGAAATACATAGAAAGCGCGCTGAAAGCATATCAAAAGGGTGAACGTAAACATCCGTCTATGCGTGGTATTGCCGGTAGCCTGACTGATCAGGATATCGCTGATTTAGCTGCTTACTATTCACAACAAAAATAAGAGTCGGAGATCAAGATGAAAAAAGTCAAATTACTAGCGTTGCTGCTTTCGTTCTTTTCTGTTTCTGCTTTTGCTGCGGGCAATATTGAGGCTGGCAAAGCTGCAACTGAAAAAAATAACTGTGCGTCTTGTCACGGTAAAGATTACAACTCGCCGATTGATCCGGCTTACCCTAAACTGGCTGGGCAACATGTTGATTATCTGGCGCAGGCATTGAAGGCGTATCAGCGCGGTGCGGATGGCGCGAATGGGCGCGGTAATGCGATTATGGGCGGGCAGGCAAAGGCTTTGTCGAATACTGATATTCAAAATATTGCTGCTTACTTGCACAGTTTACCTGGCAGTCTGGTACTGAAAAAATAAGTCAAAAAACGCTCGTTCATTGAGTGCAAAGCGTTAAAAATAAAAAGCCACGTTGACCGTGGCTTTTTTTATCTGCATCGTTGTTGTAAAGCCTCGATGTAGGCCTGACCGTCCGGCGGCAGCCCGGTTCTCTGGGAGTTCCAGATCATCTCACCCAGACATTCCATGATCTGATGGTGCGCTTCGTGTTCTGAGTTGTATTTGTTGGCGAGAGTCTGAAATGCTGCTTTGACGCCGCGCGGCTGATCGACAGAGATTTGCTCTGAAATCGACAGATGCATCGATAAATGCAGAAAAGGATTGGTTTGTCCCTGATCGACGCTGTAATTCGCCTGCAGCGCTTCTTCTGCATCGTGTAAAGTCTCATCGTATTCAGGGTGTTGCCTGATCCAGTCTGAAGCAATCGCTTCCAGTGGTGTCAGAATCTCTCGTGCCTGGTTTTTTCTGTAGGTTTCGCAAAAAAAACGTCTGACATCTTGCTGGCTGGGGTTAAACATAACATTGATACCGGAGCTTAAATTTGAAGTTTGCTATTGTAGGGGATTTTTCATTTATCGCTTTGAAGCCTGAACATTTTCAGACTTCATTTATTCATCTGTCACAGTAAAAAGGAAAAACAATGCTGAATCAAGACGCCCTCGACACTCTATTTTCCCACGCCCGCACGCATAATGTCTGGCTCGCCAAGCCAGTCAGCGACGCGCAGCTGTACCAGATTTATGAATTGATGAAGTGGGGCGCGACTGCGGCGAATTCAACGCCGGCGCGCATTGTTTTTGTAAAGTCGGACGCTGAAAAGGAAAAGTTAGCTGCCTGCGTCTCTGCAGGAAATGTCGATAAGGTAAAAACTGCACCGGTGACTGCCATTATCGGTATGGACATGGCGTTTTATGAACAATTGCCTAAACTTTTCCCGCATACCGATGCGCGTTCATGGTTCGTCGGGAATCAGGCGGCGATTGAGTCGACGGCATTTCGTAATTCGTCATTGCAAGGCGCTTATCTGATGCTGGCGGCGCGAGCGATTGGTCTGGATTGCGGGCCTATGTCTGGCTTTGATGCAGAGAAGATCGATCAAAGTTTTTTTGCTGGAACGGAAGTGAAAGTTAATTTTATCTGTAATCTGGGTTATGGCGATGCAGAGAAATTATTTCCACGTTCGCCACGTCTCAGTTTTGAAGAGGCCTGCAAAATTGTATAGCGTGCTTAGCTGGTGATGCACATAGTTTGAAACAACGTGCACCGCATGCATGTGTACGTTAATCGCGATGCGATTACGCCTTTACACCTTATCAGGCAAAGGCGTTTTTTGTTTGTATTCGCATAAGTCAGCGATCATGCAATTCCAGCATTTGGGTTTTCTGGCGATACAGGTATATCGTCCATGCAGGATCAGCCAGTGATGGGCGTCCTGACGGAATTCTTTTGGTACGAATTTCATCAGTTTTTGTTCGACAATATCGACATTCTTGCCAGGCGCGAGGCCGGTACGATTTGATACTCTGAAAATGTGCGTATCGACCGCGATGGTTGGCTCGCCAAACGCAGTATTCATCACCACGTTGGCGGTTTTTCTGCCGACACCGGGCAAGGCTTCCAACGCTTCGCGGTTGCGCGGCACTTCGCTATGATGCTCCGTCATCAGCAGGTGACAGGTCGCTATCACATTTTTTGCTTTGGTCCTGAATAAGCCTATCGTCTGAATATACGGAATTAATCCATCAACACCGAGCGCATAAATCGCTTCAGGGGTGTTGGCGACCGCATATAGCACGCGGGTAGCCTTGTTAACGGAGACATCGGTTGCCTGAGCCGACAATAAGACCGCAATCAGTAACTCGAAAGGCGTTTTGTATTCAAGTTCTGTTGTTGGGTGCGGGTTTTCTTTTTGCAGACGCGTAAAAATGGCATGCCGTTTTTCTGCATTCATGATTTATTTTGCTCCGCTTCTGCTGCAATTTTTTTTAATCTGGCGCGTTCCATTGCGGCGGCAATCACCGCCTTTTTACGTTCTTTGCTGCGTATTTCTTCCTCGCTCAGCGCAGGTTCCAATTCCAGCGCCTTTAGTTTTGCAGCGGCCTTGGCCGCCAGGCGTTCGTCATTTTCACGCTTTTCGCGCGCTAAACGCATGGTTCTGAATTCGAATTGCTGACGCGCGCTATTTGCCTGTTCCTGACTCCATGCATCCCAACCGGTTTTTCCCTCAGTCGCCGGTAACATGGCGATGCAATCGACAGGGCAGGGGGCAACGCAGAGATCGCAGCCTGTGCACAGGTTGGCGATCACGGTATGCATCTGCTTAGGCGCACCAATAATCGCATCGACGGGGCATGCTTGTATGCAAAGCGTGCAGCCTATGCAAAAGGCTTCATCAATGACCGCAACGGGGCGTTCCCGCTCTGCGCCGCGGCTGACATCGAGCGCGATCACAGGCTGACCCAGCAAGCGTGCCAGACGTTCCACACCTTGTTGACCACCCGGAGGGCATTGGTTGTAGCTGGCTTCGCCAGAGGCAATTGCGGTGGCGTAAAGGTGGCAGGATGGATAGCCACACTTTGTGCATTGCGTCTGAGGAAGCAGGTCTTCGATTTGTGCTGCGATGGAAGTGGACACGGGAAATGAAGTAAACAAATAAATGCGATGTGCGAAGCTGAGATTATCTACGCAAATTTCAGGAACAACAATGGAAAAAGCCACTATCCGTGAGAATAGTGGCTGCTGATTCGCCGTCCTGACGCCTTGTGGATGGCAATGAAATCAGGCGTGTTTCTGAATAAATTCAGCAATTTTCGGAGCGATGATTTCGCGCCAGCGACGACCTGAAAAAATACCGTAGTGCCCGCAACCAGGGGCGACGAAATCCTGTTTCATGTTTGCCGGGATATTGCTGCAAAGTTCGTGTGCGGCCTGCGTTTGCCCCGCGCCGGAAATATCATCGAGCTCACCCTCAACAGTGAATAAAGCCACCGTTTTGATGTCCTGCGGACGCACCAGCTTGCCTTCAACTTTCCATGTTCCTTTCGGTAAATGGAATTCCTGGAACACGGTTTTAATGGTTTCGAGGTAGTAATCGGCTGGCATATCCAGCACCGCATTGTATTCGTCATAAAACTTGCGATGCTGTTCCGCAGATTCGTCATCACCTTTGACCAGATGCTGGTAAAAGTCCCAGTGACTTTGAGCATGACGATCCGGATTCATGGCGACGAAACCCGTGTGCTGCAAAAAGCCCGGATAGACTTTGCGGCCATAGCCAGGATAGTTTGCCGGTACACTGTAAATCACGGTGTTTTCAAACCATGAGAATTTCTTTTCGGTGGCGAGGTTATTGACTTGTGTCGGCGATTTGCGCGGGTCTATCGGACCACCCATCATCGTCATTGTTTTCGGCAAATGTGGATCGTTATCCGTTGCCATCAGGGAAATCGCTGCCAGTACCGGCACAGTAGGCTGGCATACAGAAATCACATGTACATCGGGGCCTAAAGTACGGATAAATTCCTGAACGTAGTAGATGTAGTCATGCAAATGGAAGCGGCCTTCCGACAGTGGCACCATGCGGGCGTCTGTCCAGTCGGTGATGTAGACATCATGAAGCGGCAATAAGCCACGAACCGTATCGCGCAGCAGGGTTGAATGGTGCCCGGAGAGTGGCGCAACCAGCAATACTGTTGGCTGCTTTAATTTTTGCAGATCTTTTGTTGGCAATACTTTTTTAAAGTGCAGCAGCTTGCAAAATGGCTTGATTGCAGTTGTTTCCTGGGCGATTTCCACAACCTGTTTGTCGATGGTGGTCGAGGTGATGCCAAACTCTGGTTTCTCGTAATCTTTTCCCAGTCGAAACATCAATTCGTAACCAGCAGCGACTCTCTGTGCGTAGGGCGTATGCGCAAGGGGAGAAACCGGGTTAGTGAATAATTTGGATGATGCTTCTGCCCATTGAGTGAGCGGGGTCAGGAAAGCGCGATTAAGTTCGTGAAGTTGATAGAGCATGATGACATCTTTCTGGTCAAAGACGGATAGTCCGTTTTCTTACAACTGATTGGATTTTAGGAAAAGTTCTCTCTGCTTATGGCAGTATTTTTATAGGGATATTGCATTGCATCATAAACCAGTTTTGAATTTTTTGGTTTTTCTGTTGCTGCTGCTGATCGTTCGTGTGCAAATTAATGTTACAAACGTGATCAGGATATAAATTTATTGCCGAATAAGTATGATTCGATCATTTTTTTCCAATAAAAAAGCGCAAAGTTTTTACCTTTGCGCTTTTGTTAGAAACGATACGACTTAGTCGAATGTCGGAGTATCCACACCCAGAATCTTGTGCAGTTTTGGTGAGGTTGTCGTGTATTGCATGTGAATTTTCTTTTCAGGGAAAATATACGGTGCTGCACCGAAAGCCGCCAGCGCCGCTTCATGGAAGCCCGACAAAATCAGTTTTTTCTTACCTGGATAAGTGTTGATATCACCCACCGCGAAAATACCCGGAACATTGGTTTCAAACTTCTCAGTGTCCATGACTTTCAATTGCTTGCGTTCGATTTCCAGACCCCACTCAGCGATAGGGCCGAGTTTTGGTGAGAGGCCGAAGAACACCAGCAGATTATCCAGCGGCATGCGGCGTGTGACGCCGTCTGCACCTGTCACTTTGATTTCTGATAACAGGTCATCTTTGGTTTCAATGCCGGTAACCTGACCGATAGTCAGTTGCATTTCATAGTTGTCACACAGCTCTTTCATTTTGGCGACAGAGGCAGGCGCTGCGCGGAAATCGTCGCGACGATGCAGAAGCACGATGGATTCTGCTTTGCCCACCAGATTCAATGCCCAGTCGAGCGCGGAATCGCCGCCGCCGCAGATGACCAGATTTTTGCCGTGGAACTGGCTAGGATCTTTGACGCGGTAGAACACCTGTTTGCCTTCAAACGCTTCTATGCCATCGACTTTTAAGGTACGTGGCTGGAACGAGCCAACGCCGGCCGCAATGAAAATCGTTTTTGTGATAAAGCGGGTGCCAGTCGATGTTTCGAGGTCGAAACGACCATCTTCACGACGCGCAACCAGAGTGACTTCCTGACCCAGATGGAAAGTAGGTTCAAACGGTTCGATTTGCTTGAGCAGATTGTCAGTTAATTCCTGGCCTGTGCAGACAGGAACTGCAGGGATGTCATAAATCGGTTTATCAGGATACAACTCTACGCATTGACCGCCAACTACTGGCAGAGAATCAATGACGTGGGCTTTGATTTCGAGCAGGCCTAATTCGAACACCTGAAACAGGCCAACCGGACCTGCGCCAATGATGACGGCATCTGCTTCAATAACGCCATTTACCTGGGTAGTTTGTTTGTTTTCCATACGACTAGATAGTTCCTGATATTGCTTAAAATTACGTGGATAAGCTGGGCGGAGTTATCCGCGCCAGATTAGCGCTCCAGATATTGCAGTTTGTCTTTGACATCTTTCCAGTCATCCGCATCAGTGAGTGGTGCCACTGTTTTGGTGATGGAAGGCCAGTTGCGTGTCAGATCCGCATTGATTTTGATGAATTGTTGCTGGTCAGACGGCACATCTTCTTCAGCATAAATTGCATTTGCCGGGCATTCTGCAACGCAAACGGCGCAATCGATGCATTCGTCCGGATCAATAACCAGGAAATTCGGGCCAGCACGGAAGCAGTCCACAGGGCAGACATCCACGCAATCGGTATAACGGCAGCGGATGCAGGATTCGGTCACAACGTGGGTCATAACAGTCCAATCTAAAAAATTCGGGATGTTGGCGCAGCCAGATCGCAGAAAAACACATGCTTAGGCTGCAAAGCCTTGTATTTTAAGGCAATTTAAGAGTTCTCACAAACTGCACTTATATCGTTTGCGCATAAGCAAATGCGAACAGGGATTAAAAGCGATTCTGGAAGTGCGCTTTTGTCAGCGGAAACGCAAAATCTTATTTTAAGTGGATTCACGGTCATTGTTATTGATATGGGTCACTATCGATGAAAATCATCTATATCATTCATTGCTGAGATGAAAGTTTTTAAGGACGCAGAGGAACCCGGAAAAACTTCTTTTTCGAGGTTAAGATAAGCAACCACCCGCCTTTAATGTAAAGAAAGTTGTTAACTATGAAACCAGCGATTTTGGTTGCCAGAGCGATATTTCCAGAAGTATTGAACCGTTTGCGTCAGCATTTTGAAGTTGAGTCGAATCAGGAAGATGTGATTTTTACGCCGGCAGAGCTGGCGCAGCGTCTGGCTGGCAAAGCCGGGATACTGGCGACAGGAAGCGCGCGCATTGATGCTGCTTTGTTGCAGCAAGTGCCGGAGTTGAAAATGGTCGCGAATATGGCGGTCGGTTACGATAATATTGATTTGCCGGCTTGCTCTGCGCATGGCGTGATGGCGAGTAATACACCTGACGTGCTGAATGAAACGACTGCCGATTTTGGCTGGGCGCTGATGATGGCGACAGCGCGGCGTATTACCGAATCAGAACACTGGCTGCGGGCAGGGAAATGGAATAAATGGCGTTACGACTATTTCCTGGGGCCGGATCTGCACGGTTCCACCCTGGGAATTATCGGTATGGGGCGTATCGGACAGGCAATTGCGCGCCGTTCCACTGGATTTAATATGCGGGTGATTTATCACAATCGTTCACGGATTACACCAGAGCTGGAAGCGCAGGCGAATAATGCCAGTTATGTCAGCAAAGAAGAGCTTTTACGCCAGGCCGATCATGTGATGCTGGTGTTGCCGTATTCACCGGCTTCCCGCCACACGATTGCTGCGGCTGAATTGGCTATCATGAAGCCGACGGCAACGCTGACTAATCTGGCACGTGGCGGCATTGTGGACGATGTGGCGCTGATTGCAGCGCTACGCGAAAAACGTATCGCTGCTGCCGGGCTGGATGTGTTTGAAAACGAACCGAAGTTTCACCCGGATTTTCTGACGCTCGACAATGTCGTACTGACCCCGCATATCGCCAGTGCGTCAGAAAAAACACGTCTGGCAATGGCGAATTGTGCCGCCGATAATCTGATTGCCGGTTTGAGCGGGCAGGTGCCGCCGAACTTGCTGAAACTCTGAGGCTGGTTGCCAAAAATCGACGCAAAAAAAAGCCCTGATCAGGGCTTTTTTTTCATTGCGTTTTTATTGTTTATTTCAGTGAGTTAATCAGATCAATGTACTGTTGCATCGCGGCTTCCTGCGTCGTGCCTTTCAGACCAGCCCATGCATCAAACTTGGCGCGACCGACAAAGTCCGTCATACCCGGGCGATCGCCAGTTGCGTCGCCAGTGCTGCCTTGTTTATACAAAGCATAGATTTTTAACAGCGTCATATTGTCAGGACGTTCCGGCAGATTTTTAGAATCTGCCAATGCCTGGTTGAATTGTTCTTGCAAGCTCATGCGGGTCTCCGGCGGTCTTTAAACGAAAGCGCAAAAAATAGCACGCTGAAGATGTGTTCGCCAGCATTACTGCTAGAGGGTTCCTTCCAGCAAGATGACCTTAGTACTGGATCAGCGCCAGTTGAATCAGGGACGATAATTTACTGAGTTTTCCGTACGTTGACACTACCGAATTCTCTGACCAGTGAGGCGATAACTTTGCCTAAATATTCTTCGCCTTGGCCACCGTGCGAATAAAAAATCACGCCTGACTCAGTTATTTTTGCGGTGCCATCCGGCATTCTTCCAGAGACAGCGGATTGAAAATCGTAACGGGCACCAGTTGGTAATGTGACGGTTAACGCACCGATGGCGGCGAATAAACTGGCGACGCGATGTGCATCAGTAAAGGAAAATTCTATCGAATATTCTATGCCCATGGCGGCCTTTCAAGTATTTGCTTCGTCGTTGCTGCGTTATGAGTGAAGCTAGGGTCAATATTGACTAGCGGTTTGGCCGCTTTCAGAAAGAAAACAAACACAATATTTTCTTCCTGATGCCTGCCTGTTATCGTGAACCCGAATTAATGGATAGTTGGTTCAGCACCGCAGCAGACTTTGTATTTTTTACCGCTGCCGCAAGGGCAGGGATCATTGCGACCGACTTTCGCTGTTTCGCGTTTTACGGTTGTGACACCGGATTTGCGCAAAGGCACCCAGAAACGGCGTATCGCGGGAATCGAAGCTTCCAGCGTCAGCGCCAGTTCGTGGCATTTTTCTGGCGTATCGACGAAGCGCATTTCTTCTTCTTCGATTTCCTCGGCACCCAGCAAATAGATAGGTTGCAGCAAAGGGCCGATTTCTTCGGATTCCCAGGCGGCTTCCCAGGCTTCTTCGCGTAACTGCATGCCTTCCCAGAAGCCCCAGGCCCAGGTTTCGCCGTCGATGAGTTCTTTGCCGTTTTGTTCCATCACGCAGAATAAAGGTTCATATTCCTGTGGCGCGACTTCAAACGTAATTTGTATTTCATTCATAAAACGCGCGATCAGTTGCGTGATGCGCTGCATTTCTTTTTCGTTTTTGAACTTAGGTTCGCCCTGTTCCGGCAGCCCCCAGACTTTCGGCAGCCATTCCGCCATCGGTATCATTTCAGGCCCGAGCGCAATCGCTGTCAGATAGCCGTGCAAGGCGTCCATCGTCATACCTTCATCGCCTACCTTATCGGACATGAGAAATTTATCGAGTTCGTTGAATTCTTTGTCGCTGAGCGGTTCGTCGAGATGCATGGTGTTACCTGTTGGTGTGATGAAAATACCGGAAGTGTAGCGCTTTGTCGTCAGGCTGTGCAGGTGTTTTCTGCGTTTTTCCGTGGAATTAAATCCGTCTCAGAGGCATGTAAATCAAGGCGGGCAGGGGATAAGCACGTACAATTCAGGAATGACAGAACAAATCTCCCCCGTTTCCCAGGCTGCTTCCTTCGCTGATTTATCACCTGATCTGGTGCTCGATGCTGTTGACAGTTGCGGCTTGCATTGTGATGGGCGTTTGCTGGCGCTGAACAGCTATGAAAATCGCGTGTATCAGCTTGCGCTGGATGACGCGCCGCCGGTGATCGCCAAGTTTTACCGGCCACTGCGCTGGACCGATGCGGCGATTCTTGAAGAACATCAGTTTGTGCGCGAGTTGGTGGCGCAAGAGATCCCGGTTGTGCCTGCGATAGTGAATGCGGCTGGCGACAGTCTGCATCAGTATCACGGCTATCGTTTTGCCTTGTTCCCACGGCAGAGCGGACGTGCGCCGGAAATCGGCGATGCCGCCACGCTGGAATGGTTGGGACGTTTCATCGGACGCATACACGCCGTTGGCGCAATGCAGACGTATTGTCACCGACCCGCAATTGATCAGCAGACCTTTGGTATCGCACCGAGGCAATGGTTGCTGGAACATGATTTCATTCCGCCAGATTTGCTGCAGGCGTATGAATCGGTATCGCAACAGGCCCTCGATGGTATTGCACGCTGTTACGAGCGGGCAGGGGACGTGCAGATGCTGCGTTTGCATGGTGACTGCCACATGGGTAATGTCTTGTGGCTAGAATCCGGCGAGCAGGCCGGGCCGCATTTTGTTGATTTTGACGATAGCCGCATGGGGCCAGGCATACAGGATTTGTGGATGCTGTTGTCCGGCAGCCGTGCCGAGATGCAGAGCCAGCTGACCGATATTCTGGTTGGCTATGAAGATTTCTTTGACTTTGATGCGCGCCAGTTACATCTGATTGAAGCGCTGCGTACCCTGCGTCTGCTGCATTATTCGGCGTGGTTGGCGCAACGCTGGGACGACCCGGCGTTTCCGGCGGCGTTCCCGTGGTTTAACAACCAGCGTTACTGGCAGGATCGCATACTCGAATTGCGCGAGCAGATCGCGTTGATGGATGACGCGCCATTGTGGCCGGTCTGAGCTTTACTATGTACTGGTCTGCTGTCCGGTAAAATAGCGCAAATTTTTTGAACTTTTGGACTGCAATACTAAAGTCCACGCATGATTGGAAATCACCATGACCCAGGATGAACTGAAACGCGCTGTTGCCCAGGCAGCGATTGCTTATGTTGTTGAAAATGAGATTGTTGGCGTCGGCACAGGCTCGACCGCTAATTTCTTTATCGACGAACTGGCAAAAATGAAGCATAAAATCAAAGCGGCAGTTGCTTCTTCGGAAGCCACCGCGCAACGCTTGCGTGATCACGGCATCACCGTGCTCGATCTGAATGAAGTGACATCGATGCCCGTGTATATCGACGGGGCAGACGAAATCACGCCGCAAGGCGCGATGATTAAAGGCGGTGGCGCTGCGCTGACCCGCGAAAAAATTGTGGCTTCCGTGGCCGATAAATTCGTCTGTATCGCCGATGGCTCTAAACTCGTTGATCAACTGGGCAAGTTTCCGTTGCCGGTTGAGGTGATTCCGATGTCGCATGCGGTGGTGACGCGTAAGCTCAATGCGCTGGGTGGTGAGGCACGTTTGCGTCTGAAAGACGGCAAACCTTTGCTGACGGATAACGGCAATATGATCCTTGATGTGCACGGTTTGCAGATCGCTGATCCGGTGGCACTGGAAGCGACGATCAATAATATCGTGGGCGTGGTGACGGTGGGTTTGTTTGCGCAACAAGGCGCGAATGTCTGCCTGCTGGGAACAGCAGAAGGCGTGAAAACTCTGCAATTCTGAGCGCGCGTTCTGAGTGCTCATACTGAGTGAAATGCGGAAAATTTCACGACAGACCTGCGACTGATTTGCGACGGATCTGCAACTGATTCGCAATGGACTCAAACAGATCGGTGAACATAAAAATGGTTGTTATTGACAGCCATTTTTGCATACTCCCCCACTAATTTAATAAAACCACCGTCATCTCCTTATAAAAAAAGGGCTGTTTTATATACTGGGGGGAGTATATTTTAAGCTTCCAGGCATCCTTTTGGCATGCCGCAGGCATGAGGTCGGGTAGGCCATGTTACTGAGGTGTGAATTCAGTTAAGTCGATTTGTCTTGCGCCTCCTTTTTTGCTGGCGCAGTCAGGGCAATATGGCGTCATTATTTCCATCGATTTCATGTAGGAGTAACAGCCTTTATCTGGCGCTGCACCACTATGGAAATACGCTTTATAGCAAATTCTTGCCGTTGTGGCGCTGCGGTTTTCGATGACTTCATAGCCCCAGTAACCCGATTTGGTCGTGCAAGTGCTGAGCACCACGGGTGCGCCGATGACTTGCCAGCTATCGCAAATTGCATCTGAAAACTGTTTATGATTTTGCGGCGTAGCGATGCCGTAGGCGCCGTATATTGGTCTCACATCCAAAGGTAGTGGCGTGACGCAGGAGCCGTTAGAGAGTATTTGCGGTGCTTTGCAGGTCACTGGTGTCGGCGGCGTGATGCACACACCATTCTGCGGTATTTGTGGTGCATAGCAGGTTGGCGTGACTGGGGCTGCGGTGGAAGCGGCCGGATAGCCAGCCGTCATCAGATAATTGGTCGCGTCATTGACAGCGGTTTTGCCACGGTTTGCGAGATTGTTTTGTATCGCCGTGCGGAAGGCCGCTGCCAGGGCTGTATTGCTCGGGTAGGTTTTTGCCCGCCACAGCCGGTCGATGATCTGCCGGAATTCTTCCGCAACGCTTTTGGCATAAATTAAGGCTTCGGCGGTATCCGGGTCTTGTAACTCTTCATTGCTGACAAAAATGGAATTGACCAGTGTGTCGCAATCGTAAGGGCCCGCATAGCAGAGCATGACACCGTAATAGTTTCCGCTTTGAACCGGAGTGATGGTGAAATAAAAAACAGGACGAATCGGAACCGGCGCGGTGGCGTTGACGCAACTGCCATTTTGCAGTATTTGCGGTGACGTGCAACTGATTGACGGCGGCGTAGAACTGGTTGAGGTGCTGAATCCAAAACGGCTGAGTTGTACCGGTTTTCCGTTTGGCAGTGTCATCGTCGCGGCATCGGCGGCAGTGAAGTTGAAGCTCATATCACCTGCATTGGCTTTTAGTCCCGCTGATTTGTAGCCACCGATTAAGGTCTGACCGCCAGCATATTCCTGCAGTGATCCGCTGAGTTTGTTCGGTGCGGATAATGTGGCGGAACTGACGTACCAGGTCGGTTCGCCAGCGTTGTCGTACATGAAGCTGCCGATAAAGGCCTGATTGCCCTGTACTTCAATAAAATAGCCGCGCCCGCCTTCTTTGTCGCTCCACCACCAGCCATTCTGAAAACTGGCTGCCGAAGCCTGAAACGGCACCGGAGTGGAAATCGGAAACCGCTGCAGTTTGACAGTAATCGCGTTTTCACCGGTATCCGGCGTGACATACAGCGTACCTTCAGTCGCGGACGTAAACGAGAGTACTGCATATCCAACCTGACTCTGCGTCGCACCTTTATAGTCACCGGTCAGACTCTGCCCACCGGCAAAACGCGCCAGCGATCCTATGAATTGTTTGTTCGACTGCATTTCCATCGTGGTGACATACCAGGTCGGATGTCCATTGCTTTCGTACAGAAAGCCAGATAAAAATATCTTGTCTCCCTGACGTTCAATCGCAAAGCCACGACCGCCTTCTGCCGGGTTCCAGTACCAGCCTGTTTCGGGCAAAACATAGATTGTGTCATTGACCGCACCGCTTGCCGTGATGGCACGAATGCCGGCAACTGGTGCGACCGTTTCTTTATTTGCAGAGGTGTCGCCTGATCCACAGGAAACGAGTGCCAGTAACATGAAAATGCTGAACAAGCGGCTGAGAGCGGTGAGGATAGTCCGGTACATGATGTCAACCTTGTCAGAACAAATCGTGCTTAATATTTTAGCATTCTCGATTGTGCTGACATTGAAATGCTGGCTGAGGTTGCACTGATACGACACTCACCGTATCGGTAAGATGAAGCAGAGTTCTGACGCCGCTCATGCAGTGATGACGAAGTGGCGGGTCATGGTCTCTCTGAGCAATTCACGTATTTGTTCTTCGTTCATGGACGAGATCGTGTTGTAGACCGAACTGGCGATGTCGAGAAATTGTGCCAGCAGATCCGGGTCGAAATGGCTGCCTGCGCCTTCCCGTAAAATCGCTATTGCTTGCTCGTAGCTGAACGGTTCTTTGTACGGACGCTTTGAGCACAAGGCATCAAACACATCCACAATCGCAAATATCCTGGCTTCCAAAGGAATGGCATCGCCCTGTAGCCCACGCGGATAACCCTGGCCATCCCATTTTTCATGATGAGCCGCGACCACGGCGGCTACGCTGGGTAACCAGCCTGCTCCTTTGACGATCTGTTCGCCATGTTCAACATGGGTGCGCATAATCTGCATTTCTTCCGGCGTATGTTTGCCCGGCTTTAACAGGATCGCATCCGGAATGCCGATTTTGCCGACATCGTGCAAAAAACTGCCGATGATCAGACCTTGCATGTGTTCACCGCTCAAGCCACGTTTTTCGCCCATCAGCGCTGACATCCAGGCAACCCGATAATTGTGCGAGCCGGTATCTGAATCCCGTTTTGCGATGGCGCGTCCGAGTGCTTCCATCATCGAAATGTGCGACTCATAGATTTGCAGCGTTTTGCGTTCGTTTTCTTTCGCGAGGTAGGTGACCACCGGGTAAATCGTCATCCCGCACAGCAATGACGCAATTGCCACCATCAGCGCAACGATGCTGGCATCGGCAGAAATTTGCTGCATTTGCCATTCGGGTATCACGCGCACACCTTCAAAATAGCCGCTCAGTTTCATTTGCTTGTCAAACAGAGGAACGAACACGCGGATGGCCGTTCTTTTATCTCCTTCCAGACTGATCGCATTATTTTCGTAGTGCGTATCCTGATAGTCTGGGCGTGCATGATGTGGCAACTGGTTTTCAACCAGACTTCCGGTCGGCGTCATTTGTTCAGCTAATTTTTTGCCTTGCGCATCGTAGACTTCGGCAATGTCGAATATGCCGCTGGTCAGAATGTTTGCGCCATTTTGTGCTTGCCTGGCGTTATCGGTATCAGATTTGCTTGTATCGTTCAGAAACGCCAGCGGGCGGCGACTTTCTTCGATAGCAAACGAAACGACTTCTTCTTCGGCATTTTCGCGTGAAATCAGCCAGGCCAGAGGGCTGCCAAGTATCGCCAGCAGCAGACTGACCAGTCCTATCCTGATTGCTGCCCGTTTTTTGTAGATGTTCATCGTTGAACCCAGGGTTAGGTGCATCTTGGAATAGAAATATCAGTGAGAATGCTCAGCATATATGGCATTTCTGAACAAAATCTTAAGAAAACACAAAAATGCACAGGTTTCCCATAAAAACCGCAAAAACTGACTTTTTAAATAACTGTGATTCTTTGATATGACGAAATACCATCATGCCGATATGTATACGTTGCGCGCTGATTTTTAATACGTTACTAAGAAAAAAGCCCGCGAGTTGCGGGCTTTTTGTTTGAACGGAAGGTGATTATTCCGTCGGTGGTACATAACCGGCAGCGGCGTCGGCACCGTCACCAAAGAAATGTTTTTCCATCTGCGTCGCCAGATATTTACGGGCGCGGGTGTCGGCAAGGTTCAGGCGGTTTTCATTCACCAGCATGGTCTGATGTTTCAGCCAGCCAGCCCAGGCTTCTTTGGATACGCTTTCATAGATTTTTTTACCCAGCTCACCCGGATATGTCGGAAAATCCAGGCCTTCAGCTTCTTTGTTCAGTTTGATGCAGTGGACCATACGGGCCATAGTAATACTCCTTAGTAATTCGTCAAAACACAGCGGACGTCACAGTAATTCAATCGCCGTGGATTATAAAGCCAAGTGATCAGAGTTGCTTGATCAGAACCAATGACTTGCGCTGCCAGTTGTACATTTTTTGCCGGTCTTTCGGCAAATCATCAACGGTTGCTTTGACAAAGCCGCGTTTCAGGAACCAATGCTCAGTACGGGTTGTCAGCACAAACAGTGAATGAAAGCCAGCGCGGCGTGCGCGTTTTTCTATGTGTTTCAGAATACGTTCACCGTCGCCCTGACTCTGTACGTCCGGATTGACCGTCAGGCAGGCCATTTCGCCCATTTTTTCAAACGGGAACGGATATAAGGCAGCGCAGCCGAAAATCACGCCATCATGTTCAATCACCGAGAAGTAATTGATTTCGCGCTCTATCAGTTCGCGGCCACGTTTCACCAGCGTGCCGTCGGCTTCCAGCGGTTCGATCAGTTTAATAATGCCACCGACATCTTCAATCGTCGCTTCGCGCAGACTTTCGAGATTTTCCGACGATACCATCGTGCCGACACCATCATGCGTGAACAATTCCAGCAACGCAGAACCATCCATTTCATACGGCACGATATGAATACGAGGTACTCCGCCGCGTGAGGCTTTTACCGCATGTTCCAGATAAAACGCGGAATCCGGCGGCAGGTAATTGGCGGCCAATTCTTTTTCTGCCTGAATGAAGGAAAGCTCGCGGATTTCAGCACCTTCGCGATCCACCATCATCGGCGTCTCTGAAATAAAAATCAGCTTATCGGCGCGCAGCGCACTGGCGGCTGAGACGGCGACATCTTCCATGGTCAGGTTAAATGCTTCGCCCGTTGGAGAAAAACCGAGTGGCCCCAGCAAAACCAGGCTGCCACCATCCAGAATACGGCCTATGGTGTCGTAAGCGACTTTACGCGCGGTGCCTGTCAGGCCGAAATCTACGCCATCAACGATGCCTATCGGTTTGGCGGTAACAAAATTACCGGAAATCAGGCGTATCGCGGCGTGTGCCATCGGGGTGTTGGGCAAGCCCTGGCTGAATGCCGCTTCGATATCGAGACGCAATTCGCCAGCGGCCTCTTTCGAGCATTCGAGTGCGGCGATATCGGTAATCCGGATACCATTGTGAAAACGGCCTTCCACATTACGCAAGGCGAGTTGTTCAGCGACCTGTGGGCGTGAGCCGTGGACGATGACAATTTTGATACCAAGCGCGTGCAATAAAGACAAATCCTGTGCCAGCACGGGCAGTGCACCTGCCATGACCAGTTCGCCGGGAAAGGCGACCACAAAGGTTTTGCCACGAAAGGCGTGAATATACGGCGCGACTGAGCGCAGCCATTGAACGAATTGAACAGGATTTTCCATCCGCCAATTATAATCTTAGACGAGAAAGCAGATGACCTTGCAACGTGGTCGAATTTCCACATTGTTGTCAATCAGACGCCGGATCTCGTATCGGTAAGTGCCTGATCGCTAATATTTGAATGGCTTAATGGTACGTGGCTTTAATCCTTTCCAGTTTGCCTGCATATAAATTCCGGGCCTTGCGTGTGGTGCTGTTGGCCTGTGCCAGTGTAAGTTCTTCTATCGCGTCCTTGGTTTCACCCAGTTTTAAATGTGCCAGTGCAAGCCATAAATGGAATTCGTCATAATTCGGGTCGCGTTTTATTTCCCGTTTGAACAGGGCTTTGGCTTCGGCGTATTCACCTCGATCCATGGCCGCCATGCCACGGTTAAAGTAGTGGAAGGGAGCATTCGGTTGCAGGTTTGCCAGCCTGTCGGCATATACCTGTGCTTCAGACTGGCGGTCGACTTTGCGCAATACTTCGATCAGATTGCTGAGCGCCATCGTGTTTTCTTTTTCTTTGCTTAGAATCTGCTTGAAGACAGTTTCAGATAACGCCAGATCTCCATGCTGGTGATATACCACGCCAAGGGTATTGTAGGCGGCAATGAAATCAGGGTCGCTCATCAGTGCGGCACGGGCAAACCAGTAAGCGTCGTTGACCTGATGTTGTGCCAGCGATTCAGCGGCGCGGTTGTTGAAATACATGGCAATGACGGTGGCTTCAGCTATCAGTTCCGCACGCTGACCATGCAGATCCTTGGGAGGGAGAAAATCTATCACCATGGATTGACTATATTCCTGCGCGGAGTTCCTAAATACCGATTTGTTTCCCAGTACGATATTCACATGTCCTACCGCAAAATAAATATCGTTGTTGCGGCTCCAGGATTCATTCATCATGACATTTTGAAATTGGACACTCATGCCCAGTTCTTTTGCCAGTGCTGCAGTCATCAACACCAGCGACAGGCAATTTCCGGAGCGGGCGTTGAAGGCCTGTGCAGCATTGCGGGTCATTTCCGCATCGTATTCAAGCTTGATCTGGCCTTTGGTGGAAAGTGCTTCAAACAGGGCTTTTTGTGGGGATTTTCCACGTAGTTGGGTAGCAATTTCATTTTTTATGTACGTATGCATTTCGTTGCTGACCGCCATGACATCTTCTGCATTGATGGATGTCGGTGCCGGGCCAAAGCCCTGATCGTGAAGTTGTAGGTTACTTAATTTTTGGTTGGGTTGGCTGGCGCAGGCGCTCAGCAAACTGGCGAAGAGCAGAATAATCCAAGTTTTCATTTTAATCCTCACGCGTCTGTATTTTGACTGAAACACATTTCAATTTTGTTGATGAAACAGGTTCTTCATTTAGACAGCAATCTAGGCTACTTTGGATTGCGAAATAGCTACGCAAAATGGGTCGTAGACGTAAGGTGGTGGTCTCAAATTTTTGTTTTCTTCATTATAGGTAAAGAAATAATGAAAGGATTTATTTATATGATTTGATGCTTGTTGCGAATCGATACGTATCGATTCGCAATCTTGTTTTGATCCGGGTGAAACCGCAGTGTTGTGGTGAGCAGTGCAACATTTCCTGTGCGGCGTAAAAATCAGGGATAATGCGCAGCGCTATGTCTTCAAATAAAACACCTAAAAATTCCCAAAAAAAAGCAACGTCCACCACGATAGATGGTTTGTCGGGGCTGCGCGAGCTACGTCAACAATTGCGGCAAGCTGCACCAGTGGCAGAAAAACCGGCAACGCCGGCAGCGAAGCCGCCGGTCGCGCAGGTGCGACAAGCAGCGTCATCAGCATCGTCGGCGTCGTCAGCATCATCGCCAGATCAGCGTGGGCATTCTCAGCGAGCCGCAGCTAAGCCTGCCGGACAGTCGCCGGTGCGTGCTGGCGCGAAGCCCGCCAATGCTAAAGCTGCTAGCGCTGCCACGGCTGCTGTAGTAGCTGATGAGAGCAGTCTGCCTTTCCGCAACCCTCTGCCGGTCATTACGTTTCCGGAAGAATTACCGGTGTCCGGTAAGCGCGTTGAGATTGCTGAAGCCTTGCAAACGCATCAGGTGATCATCGTCTGCGGCGAAACTGGTTCCGGTAAAACCACGCAATTGCCGAAAATTTGTCTGGAACTCGGGCGTGGACGCAAAGGGCTGATCGGTCATACCCAGCCGCGCCGGATTGCGGCTTCATCAACTGCCAAACGGATTGCGCAGGAGCTGAATTCACCACTTGGCGAGCATGTTGGTTTTAAAGTGCGGTTTACCGATACGCTGAGCAAAGGTGCGTCGGTCAAGCTGATGACCGACGGTATTTTGCTGGCAGAAACCCAGACCGACCCTTTGCTGCGTCAATATGACACCATCATCATCGATGAGGCGCATGAACGCAGCCTGAATATTGATTTCCTGCTCGGTTACCTGAAGCAATTGCTGCCCAAGCGCCGCGATCTGAAGATCATCATCACGTCCGCGACGATCGATGCGCAACGCTTTGCCAACCATTTTGCCGACGATGCTGTCAATCCGCGTGGTGCAGAACCTAAACCTGCGCCGGTGATTGAAGTATCGGGGCGGCTGTATCCGGTGGAATTGCGTTATCGCCCGGTGCAGGATACCGATAAAGATAAAGAACGCGATTTGATGACGGCGATCACCGATGCGGTCGATGAATTGTGTCGTATCGGTTCTGGTGATGTGCTGGTGTTTTTGCCGGGCGAGCGCGAGATCCGCGATGCCGCGGAAGCCTTACGAAAACATCATCCGCCACAGGTGGAGATACTGCCTTTATTTGCACGCTTGTCGGCACAAGAGCAGGAACGGGTGTTCAAAGTGTCGAATTCCCGCCGTATCGTGCTAGCGACGAATGTGGCGGAAACCTCGTTGACAGTGCCGGGCATCCGGTTTGTGGTTGATACTGGCCTGGCGCGCGTCAAGCGTTACAGCTACCGGAATAAGGTGGAGCAGTTACAGGTTGAATCGATTGCACAATCGGCAGCAAATCAACGCGCAGGTCGTTGCGGACGTGTCTCTGCTGGTGTTTGTATACGACTATTTGACGAGCAGGAATTTAATCAGCGTATCCGGTTTACTGAACCGGAAATTTTACGTTCCTCGCTGGCGGCCGTTATTTTGCGGATGAAGTCTTTGCGACTCACCGATGTGGAAACTTTCCCGTTTATCGAACCACCACCGGGCAGGGCGATTGCCGATGGCTATCAGCTCTTGCAAGAGTTGGGGGCGATGGACGATACCAATCAGCTCACAGCAGTCGGGCGGCAATTAGCAAAGTTGCCGTTGGACCCGCGAGTCGGACGCATGATCCTCGCCGCGCGTGATAATCAGGCCTTGCAGGAAGTGCTGATTATTGCTGCGGCTTTATCGGTGCAGGATCCGCGCGACCGGCCGATGGACGCGCAGGCGGCTGCGGATCAGGCGCATAAGAAATTTGCCGATGAAAAATCTGAATTCATCTCGTATCTGAAAATCTGGAAATGGTTTGAAGAGGCAATCGAGCACAAAAAAACGAACCGTCAGTTGCAGGATAATTGCCGTAGCAATTTCCTGAGCCAGATGCGCTTGCGCGAATGGCGCGAGGTGCATTCGCAATTGCTGACCATCGTGAAAGAGCAGGGCTGGCGTCTGAATGAAACCGCCGCCACTTACGAACAACTGCATCTGTCTTTATTGACCGGTTTGCTCGGGAATATCGGCTATAAATCCGAGGAAGAAGCGCATTACCTCGGCGCCCGTAGTATCAAATTCTATATTTGGCCCGGCTCCAGCCTGGCGAAGAAAGCCGGACGCTGGATTATGGCGGCAGAGCTGGTCGATACGACGCGCTTGTATGGCCGTTGCATCGCACAGATACAGCCGGAATGGCTGGAAAAAATCGGCGGTCATTTATTGAAAAAATCCTATGGCGAGCCGCGTTGGGAAAAGCGGACGGGTCAGGTGTCAGCGTTTGAGCGAGCGACCCTGTATGGATTGGTCGTGTACAGCCAGCGCCGGATTCAGTATGGTTTGTATCATCCGGTCGAAGCGCGCGAGATTTTTATTCGTGAAGCATTGGTGGAAGGTGAGTTCGAGACGCGTGCGCCGTTTTTTGCCCACAACCAGAAACTGGTGCGCGAGATTGAAAATCTGGAACACAAATCGCGCCGCCTCGATGTATTGGTCGACGCTGAACTGATCGTCGCGTTTTACGACAAGCTGATTCCGTCAGATGTGTATAACGCAGTGTTGTTTGAGGAATGGCATAAAGAAGCGATTAAAGCCAATCCCAAATTGCTGCATCTGAATAAAGATGATCTGATGCGTCACGAGGCAGCAGGCGTGACGACGGATTTATTCCCGAAAACCATGCAGGTATCCGGTGTGGCGCTGCAACTCAGCTACCATTTTGAACCCGGCAGCCCACGTGATGGTGTGACGCTGACTGTGCCTTTGTTTTCGCTGAATCAGGTGTCGGCAGAACGCTGTGAGTGGCTGGTGCCCGGCATGCTGAAAGAAAAAGTGCATTTGCTGATCAAATCATTGCCGCAAAAAATACGCCGTCATTGCGTGCCTTTGCCGGAATATGCGGCAGGATTTTGTGAGCGCAATGACTTTGGTAAGGGAAATTTCCTCGATGCTGTGATTGCCGATATCCGCGAGCAAAAAGGTTTGCTGTGCAAAACCACAGATTTTAAATTTGAAACCGTGCCTGTGCATCTGACGATGAATTTTAAAGTGGTGGATGAACATGGCCGCCAGTTAGAAATGGGGCGGAATCTGGCGAATCTGCGTGCTGAATTTGGCGGCCAGGCGCGTGAAAGTTTCCAGAAGATTGCGAGTGCAGAAAAGCTGGCGCTGCTGGACGCACAGGCAGCAAATATGCGCGGAACAAATCAGGAAAAAACGTCCGCAGCGGCAGAGACCTCACGCGCCTCCGCAGCGAATAAAAATGGAAGCGCAGCGTCTGCAGGCGCAATGCCAGCGCTGAAGCAGGAAAATTTTACAGGCTGGACTTTCGACAGCTTACCGGAATTACTGGAAGTACAGCAGGGCAAGCAAACCCTGATCGGCTATCCGGCGCTGGTGGATAAGCTCACGCATTGTCATATCGAGGTGTTTGATGATCCTGACGAAGCAGCGCGAGTGCACCGGATAGGCTTGCGCCGTTTGTTTGCCTTGCAACTGAAGGAGCAGGTGAAGTTCCTTGAGAAAAATATTCCCGGCCTTCAGCAAATGGGCATGCAGTTTATGGCGCTGGGCTCGCAGGAAGAATTGCGCGAACAGATTATCCAGACGGCGATTGAACGCGCGTGTCTGCAGCAGCCGCTGCCAGGCAATTCTGGTGAATTCAATATCCGCCGCGAGGAAGGAAAGGCGCGCCTGAATTTACTGGCGAATGAAATCGCTCGCATGGCGGGGCAGATTCTGGCGGAATATCACAGTCTGCCCAAGAAAATTCAGGGCATCAAAGCCCATGCGCAAGCAGCGGCTGATATCCAGAATCAGTTGCAGATGCTGATCACCAAACGCTTTATCGCCGAGACGGATTTTAGCCAGCTGGCGCATTTTCCGCGTTATCTGAAAGCGATCACGATACGCATGGATAAGCTGCGCGCAGATCCGGCGCGTGACGCTAAATTGATGGCGGAGTGGAATAGCGTCGCCCAACCTTGGCAGCGCGTGCCGCGAAAAACGGGTGCCGATGCTGATCCTAAGTTGCTGGAGTTCCGCTGGTTGCTGGAAGAGTTGCGGGTGTCTTTGTTTGCGCAGGAGCTGCGCACGCCGATGCCGGTGTCGGTGAAACGCTTGCAGAAAGTCTGGGAAAGTATGCAGCGTTAATTGCTGCGGAACTTAAAGTGAATGTCTGAATAAATACGTGCCTTTCCAGTGCTTTTTGGCTGGAGAAGCACGGTTTTATTGGACTTGCCTAGATTTTTCTGTCATGCGAGTCAGCGCACCCTGCAATTGATCTGACTCCAGAATCGCGACGCTATCGGTTGCAGTAAAGCTTGTATTCATGGCTGCATGCAGCATCGCGGCTGCAACATCAGCGACATCTACCGCGCGGTAACGGCGCGGTATCAGCCAGCCAAATAGGCGAGATAAGAAGATCGCGATGGCTTCGGCCGGGCGTTTATCTTTTCTGGTGCCGCCGCTAAGCAGTGATGGACGTACCATTGTCAGCGCTGAAAATCCCAAAGCACGCAAATCATTTTCCACTTGGCCTTTAACCTGTAAATAAAAGGAGTTGGCATCTGCGTTCGCACCAAGTGCCGAGTTATACACAAAATGTCTTGTGCCTGCGGCTTTGGCAAGGTTGGCAGCGGCTATTACGTAGTCGTGGTCGATACGGGAAAATGCGGCTTGCGATCCGGCGATCTTGATCGTCGTGCCGAGCGCACATAAGACCGCATCTGCCTGCCACCAGTCTGCATCCTGTGGCAAGTGGGCATAGTCAACGATGGGGTTGTGTAGTTTAGGATGCGGCGCCAACGCTGTACGCGTCGGCGCGATCACTTGCGAGACATCCTTGTGCCCCAGGGCTTGCGCAATTAATTGCTGCCCCACTAAGCCGGTACCGCCCAGAATTAATAATTTCACTTTTACCTTCTCTCTTTTTGCTGTGCCATCAACTTAGCGACGGCAGCGTCTGCCGGTATTTTAGAGGTGAATCTGACATATTGCAGCCGTCATACTGGTCGCCGCGGCCTGTGTCCGGGTGGTATGCTGTCGGACTTTGCTGACCGCCATTTCTTTCCTGTTCCGATTTTGTATGAATCATAAACTGACCCCCGGCACCATTTTTTTACTGGTATTGGCACCACTGCTTTGGGCAGGTAATGCGGTTGTCGGACGTATGATACATACGATGGTGCCGCCAGTGACCTTGAATTTCTTTCGCTGGGCAATCGCTTTTCTGATTTTGCTGACGATGGCCGCCAGTATTTTTAAACGTGGCAGCATATTCTGGTTTCGCTGGTATCGCTACGCATTACTTGGGCTGCTCGGTGTGGGTATGTACAACGCCTTGCAATATCTGGCTTTACAAAGTTCGACGCCGATCAATGTGACGCTGGTGGCAGCAAGTATGCCGGTGTGGATGTTGTTAATCGGACGCTTATTTTTTCATGCGCCGATTTCCCGCTCTGCGGTAGCCGGTGTGGTCGTCTCGATAGCTGGGGTATTGCTGGTGCTGTGTCGTGGTGAGCTTCAGCATTTAATGGCACTGCGTCTGGTTCCCGGCGATATGCTGATGCTGCTGGCAGCGATTTGCTGGTCACTTTACAGCTGGCTGCTGACACGTGGTGGCGACGGTGAGTTGCGCGATCACTGGTCACATTTTTTATTGGCGCAGGTCAGCTTCGGGCTGGTGTGGTCGGGTTTGTTTGCGGCGGGTGAATGGATGCTTGTTGCTCCTGTGATTCACTGGAGCGGTACGCTGATCGCTGCGATCATTTTTGTCGCAGTAGGGCCGGCGCTGATCGCCTTTCGCTGCTGGGGCATGGGCGTACAACGGGTCGGACCAAGTATCGCTGCGTTTTTCAGTAATCTGACGCCCTTGTTTGCCGCTTTACTGTCGTCGCTATTTTTAGGTGAGACGCCACAATTATTTCATGCGGTAGCGTTTTTGCTGATTGTTGCCGGTATCGTTTTATCTTCAAGACGTTGACGTCGCCTTGCAGATTAGCTGTGTTTTACAGCGGGTCGGGCGCGCCCGCAGCGATAGCGCCATTACTGACGATATAGGAAAACAATTGTTCGTAGCGATAACGTTCACCTGTGTCGTCAAGCTGATGGCGATTTTCCATAAATGCCTGATCGACTTCCTGCCAATCGGTGACATTCAATACCAGTTTGGCGACCGGTAACACATCATTTTCCTCAGCGTGCATGTGCGCGTAATAGAAAAGAGCATATTGCTCAGCCAGATCTCTGAAATGCGGAAAAGCCGGGGCTCCGCAAAACTCGTATTTCAGCAACGCATTGTGCAGATTGCGCACCAGGCATTCGCCGTTGCCATGTTGTTCGATCAACGCATCCAGCACATTGTCGAGTTGGTGTGTGCGCTCTTTAATCTTGGAAAACAGAAATTTGTCTTCTTTAGGATGATGTACTTTTTCCGGATATTCGCTGATGTAAAAAAGAATGGCGCGGAATAATTTAAGATCAGGTGGCGCTTCTCCTTTATCCGTCGAACGCACAAATTCCAGCATGGTCTGTATGACGGCAGACAAATGCTGATGTTCTTGCTGAATGATATCGATGGATATTGGATGGAAGTTTCTGGCGCACATAACGGTCTCCGCAGAATTTTTTTATACTGTACTCTGTGCACCTTATTCGCTGTTTGATGCCGATCAAATAAAGCGAGACGTACCAACGGATTTCGTTGACTTCCGCTGATTTTTTAGGTTGATCGGTGTTCGCGTCCGCATTCGGCTCTTGTTTTACTCTCCACTCATGCTCGTTTGATGAGTATTTTTTATTGCCCTGGTTATATAAAAAAACCTCGTTCCCATTAGCAGGGAACGAGGTTGGTTGACTACGTTATATCAGTGCTTCAGCGTTTCAGCGTTTTGCAACGATGGCTTCAATCTGATCCATGATGCTGTTCATGCGTTTAAACACTGCTTGATATGGTGCTGGCGATGCCAGATCGACCCCGGCTTTTTTTACGAGATCGTAAGGATAAGCAGATCCGCCAGCTTTCAGGATATTCAGATAATTGTCGCGTGCGCCTGTTTGTGATTTCAGAATTTCATCGGCAAACATAGAACCGGCAGCAATCGAGGTTGCATACTGGAAGACATAAAAGCGATTATAGAAATGCGGGATGTAAGCCCATTCTGTGGCATAGACATCATCGATTTTCATGACGCCTTCTTTATCACCGTGATAGCGCTTCAGGGTGTCGCCGTAGATTTTAGTAAGACCTTCACCAGTCAGTGATTCACCTTTGTCCACACGCGCATGCACTTCGCGTTCAAAGTCTGCAAACATGGCCTGACGGAAGAAAGTGCCGCGCAAATTTTCCAGTGCGGAACCCAGATACAGCAGACGCTCATCGTCGCTCTTCGCGATTTTCAGCATGTGATCAAGCAATAATACTTCGTTGGTGGTCGAGGCAATTTCAGCGGTGAAAATAGGGTAGTCAGCGGTGCTGAACGGCTGATGTTTATTCGCCAGATACGAATGCATCGCATGGCCCCATTCATGCGTGAGTGTGGATACTGACTCGTAATCGTCGTTGTAATTCAGCAGTATGTATGGGTGTACGTCATACGCGACGCCAGACATGTAGGCACCTGAACGCTTGCGTGGGCGAGGGTAGACGTCCATCCAGCGCGCAGTGCTCGCTTTGGTAATCGCATTGACGTAATCGTCGCCAAGCGGTTTGACTGAACTCAGCATCAGTTTCACACCGTCGTCGATGCTGTAAGTGAAATTGCCGGAAACCAGTTGCGGGTAAATATCGAAGTAGCGCAGATCTTGTACACCGAGCATTTTCGCGCGTAATTTGAAATACCGGTGCAGCGTCGGCAGATTGGCGCGGGTCTGATCGACCAGCGTGTCATATACAGCGCGCGGTATATTGTTGCCATCCAGCGCATGGGTCAGTGAATCAGGATAATTGCGCACTTTGGCATACACGGCGTCGCGTTTGAGTTGTTCGTAAAACGTGACGCCGTAGCTGCGTTCAAACTCTTTCCATTTGCCCCAGAACGCATCAAACACCAGCTTGCGGTCAGCACGATTCGGTGAAGCGCGGTATTTGGTGTACGCGGCCTGATCGATGGTGACTTGCTGACCATCCGACAGTGTGACTTTTGGCCACGGCATTTCTGCATTGGACAATGTTGAGTAGACAGCAGCGGGAGCATTCATTGCCATGCCAAAGCTTGCGATCAGTTCTTCCCCTTTTTTATCCAGCGTGTGTTGCGCGCCGCGCAGGATGTCGTGCAGGCCAAAGCGGTAGGCGGCGAGTGATTTGTCCTGATTCAGATATGCGTCGATTTTCTTTTGCCCCAGCTTCAGTATCTCCGGACGGAAGAAAGAACTCGCTTCTTCGAGCTTGCTGCCGATGATATCCGCATTTTGCGCAATGTCCTGCCCCTCGTTGTCACCGGTATCCTGATCGCGGAATTGCGACGCATAGGTCGCCAGGCGTGCATAACGTTTCAGAATATCCGCATTCAGATCGAGACAGGATTTAAAGCTGCTGATCTTATCGCCCAGATGACCGCTGCATTTTTGCAGCTGGACTAACTGTGTTTCCAGATTTTTTGCATCAGCGTTCCACGCAGCGCGATTGGCATACAGATCGGTAAGATTCCAGCGTTGCGCTTCAGTGTCGTTGCTGTGCGCTGCAAAACCGCTGGCAGGAAAGGCAAATGCGAGTGCCAGCAAGCTGGCGATCAGATGTTTTTGCATAGAGTCTCCGGTGTTGAGTATTGCCGGCAAAAGCCGGTAAAGGTAATCACAAACGATGTAACGAACAATGTGATAGTTGATGCGATAAAAGCAAAAATATACAGGTAAATCTATTGCATGAATTCAGGTAACAGGCAGATGAATCACAGATTTGATAAAACCTGTGCAATTCCGGAGAATCTTCTGGTTTTACTCCGTTTGACTATTTTTTATACGATTTAGATTTCCCTTTTTCTTATTTGAGAACGCAAATTTTTGCGCCCGGCGTTGTACTTGGGTGCGGTTTGACTGTCACAGTTTTGCGAACAGCAGAATTGCATTTTGATGAGGGGAATTTTTTCAGATGATTCAAGTACAATGAAGCTCGTTTTTATTTCTATTGCCGCCTATGAAACGCCCCCGCTTTTTACCTGACAACATGACTTTACTTTTGCTGGGTGTGATTCTGATCGCCAGTTTTTTTCCGGTAAAAGGAGAACTTGCAGTCAGCGTTGATCATCTGTCGACACTGATGATCGCGCTGCTGTTCTTTATGCACGGCGCTAAATTATCGCGCGAGGCGGTGGTGGCAGGAATGACGCACTGGCGTTTGCATTTGCTGGTACTGGGGGTGACATTCGCCTTATTTCCTTTGCTGGGGATGCTGCTCAAGCCAGCTTTGCTGACCGTGTTAACTCCGGATTTATATTTGGGAATTTTGTATTTGTGTCTGCTGCCATCGACGGTGCAATCATCGATTGCTTTCACCTCGGTTGCGCGTGGTAACGTTCCTGCCGCCGTCTGCAGCGCTTCCGCGAGTAACCTGCTCGGCATCTTCATCACGCCTTTATTGGTCAGCCTGCTGATTAAAGCCAACAGTGATGGACATTCGTCGATCGATGCGATGCTGAAGATCGTTTATCAATTGCTGTTACCGTTTGTGGCTGGACAGATCATGCGCCCGTATTTACAGGCATGGATCACCAAACATGCGAGCGTGTTAAAAATGGTCGATCAGAGCTCGATTCTGCTGGTGGTATTCGTGGCGTTCAGTGAAGCGGTCGTGCAAGGATTATGGCGTCAGGTGCCAACGCTGATGTTATTGGGCCTGCTGCTGATCAGTGCGGTGATACTGGCATTGGTAATGGGTTTTACTACCCTGATCAGCCGTCGTCTTGGCTTTAGTAAGGAAGACGAAATCACCATTGTTTTTTGTGGTTCTAAAAAGAGTCTGGCGAGTGGTGTGCCGATGGCGAAAGTCTTATTTTCCAGCGGTTCCGTCGGCATGGTGTTGTTACCTGTGATGCTGTTCCATCAACTGCAACTGATGGTCTGCGCGGTACTGGCGCAACGCTACGCAAATAGACCAAAATAAAAATCAACAGAATCCGGCCAATGTCAGGCCTGCCTGAATACCGGGTTTTTTAAGGAGAAATACATGCCTCGTTTTGCTGCCAACCTCAGCATGATGTATGCCGAAGTCGATTTTCCTGCACGTTTTGCTGCTGCGGCAAAAGATGGTTTCACCGGTGTGGAATATCTGTTTCCTTACGATTATCCGGCACAGCAATTACGTGAATTGCTGGATGCGAATAATTTGCAGCAAGTGTTGTTCAATGCTCCACCGGGGAACTGGGCAGCCGGTGAACGTGGCCTGGCGTCTTTGCCAGGGCGCGAAGACGAATTTAAGCGTGGCTTTGATCAGGCGCTGGAATACGCCCGTGTGCTGGGTAACCGCCATATTCATGTGATGGCAGGGCTGATACAGCCTGAGCAGGACAGGGCGCGTCATCGCGCGGTCTATCTGGGTAATCTGGCGTATGCGGCATTGCTGGCTTCGCGTGAAAATCTGACGGTGTTAATTGAACCTATCAATACCCGTGATATGCCGGGATATTTTTTATCTGAGCAAAATATGGCGCAGGAAATCTGTGAAGAAATTGGCGTCAGCCATTTGCAAGTGCAGTTTGATATGTATCACTGCCAGATTATGGAAGGCGATATCACACGCAAGCTGCAGCGGGATATGTGCCGGCCGCAGGCCGGCATCGGCCATATACAGATCGCCGGTGTGCCGGATCGCCATGAACCATCCGAAGGCGAAGTAAATTACCCGTATCTGTTTCAACTGCTGGATGATTTGGGCTATGACGGCTGGATAGGTTGCGAATACCGGCCGCGGGCGGGAACCTCAGAGGGGCTTGCATGGATCAGACCCTGGCTACCTGCGAAGTAAATCGCTTCCGTATCGCGCGGCGAGCGTGATCGAAATAGCCCGTCGATGTAATTCTCCGGCGATGGCATCTTCATTTTATCGTCGGTAAGCAGAATAAAAAAACGGCCTGTGTTTTTCTCAGGCCGTTTTTTTCAGATCAGATAAAATCGTCAGACCAGATAAATTACTCGTCTGCGACTTGCAGAATCAGCTTGCCGAAATTTTTACCATCGAACAGCATCATCAGCGTGTCAGGGAAAGTTTCTATGCCTTTGACGATATCTTCGCGGGTGTGGAATTTACCTTCTGCCATCCACTTGCTCATTTCTGCGACCGCTTCGCCATAACGTGCTGCATAATCAAAAACGACGATGCCTTCCATACGCGCGCGATTGACCAGCAGCGATAAATAATTCGCTGGCCCCTTAACCGGTGTTGTGTTGTTGTATTGTGAGATCGCACCGCAGATGATGATGCGCGCTTTCATATTGATACGGGTCAGCACGGTATCGAGAATGTCGCCGCCGACATTGTCAAAATACACGTCTACGCCATTCGGGCAGTGCTCTTTCAGTCCGTCACGTACAGAGCCTGTTTTGTAATCGATGCAGGCATCAAAGCCGAGTTCATTCACCACGAAATCGCATTTGTCTTTACCGCCAGCGATGCCGACGACGCGGCAGCCTTTTTGTTTGGCAACCTGACCGACCGTCTGACCGACCGCACCAGCCGCACCAGAAACGACGACGGTTTCACCTGCTTTAGGCTGGCCGACATCGAGCAAACCAAAATACGCAGTCATACCAGGCATGCCGAGCGCATTCAGGTATTTCGGTAAAGGTGCGAGTACTGGATTAATTTTGTAGAAGGCCGCTGTTTTATCGTTCGCCGCGCCAACCCAGTATTGCTGCACACCGGTGCCGCCGGAAACATAATCGCCGACCACAAATAAAGGTGATTTCGATGCCACCACCTTGCCGACGCCGCCAGCGCGCATGACTTCATCAATCGCGACCGGACGGATATAGGATTTGCCTTCATTCATCCAGCCGCGCATCGCAGGGTCGAGCGAAATGTAGATCGTTTGAACGACGATTTCACCATCGTTAATCTCTCTGACTTGTTCGGTGGAGAATTTCCAGTCGCTGTGTTTCGGTGTGCCGACCGGGCGGGCGGCGAGGCGGTATTGTTGATTGCTGAAGCTGCTCATAGTGTCTCCTGTGTTTTTGGTGATGTCTTACGTCTTACGGATGGTGGCTATCGCTGTTTTTGCGCCAGCCTTAATATACACGAAATAGAACGTACGTGCTTTTTGTTGCCGCTATTTTAAAACGCCGTGAAATTCAGGGCGGATTCTCGCTAATCTGGCACCGATGTGCGACGTACCTGCGATGAACGTGCGACAATAGTCCGTTACGGTTTTTAGCTTTGTTTTGCTTTAAAATTGCGGGTTATTCCAAATTAAATTTGCCTCACCCCCGAATGTCATGTGTATTCGGGCGAAAAAATAACATGATGACCATACGACCAGAATATATTCTCACCCTTTCTTGTCCTGATCAACGCGGTATCGTACACAGCGTTTCAGGATTTTTAGCCAATCATGGCTGCAATATCATTGATTCTGCGCAGTTTGGCGATGAACAATCCGCCACGTTTTTTATGCGTGTGCATTTCGCTGTTGAAGATGCGGGCGTCAAAGAGACAGCATTACGCGAAGAATTTGCGGAACTTGCTCACGGCATGCAAATGAGCTGGAAGCTCAATGACGCGCACCACAAACCAGCTGTGATACTGATGGTTTCCAAAATCGGTCATTGCCTGAATGATTTGCTGTTCCGCTACAAGAGCGGTTTATTGCCAGTGGAAATCAAGGCCATCGTTTCTAATCACACCGATTTTTATCAGCTTGCTGCCAGCTACAATATTCCTTTTCACCATTTGCCACTGGCGGCGGGTGCTTCGGCTGAGGCCAAACGTGCGCAGGAAGAAAAAGTGTTGGAAATCGTCGCCGCTAATCAGGCTGATCTGGTGGTGTTGGCGCGCTATATGCAGATTTTGTCGCCGCAGATGTGTGATGCACTCAAAGGCAAAGCGATCAATATTCATCACTCTTTCTTGCCCAGCTTTAAAGGCGCGAAACCCTATTATCAGGCGCATGAACGCGGCGTGAAACTGATCGGTGCGACCGCCCATTTCGTTACTGGCGATCTGGATGAAGGCCCTATCATTGAGCAGGATGTTGAGCGCGTTGATCATGCGATGGAACCGGAAACACTGACAGCCATTGGTCGTGATGTTGAATGCGTGGTGCTGGCACGTGCCGTGAAATGGTTTGTTGAGCACCGTATTTTGCTCAATGGTCACAAGACAGTGGTGTTCAAATAATGGCTTTGAAATCGATTATCTACAAAGCCGATCTGAATATCTCTGATATGGATCGTGGCTATTACGCCGACCATAGCCTGACGATTGCCCGCCATCCATCGGAAACCGATGAGCGCATGATGATACGCGTGCTGGCATTTGCCATTCACGCCGCCGAGCGACTGGAATTCGGCAAAGGTATTTCCGATACCGAAGAGCCTGATCTGTGGGAAAAAGACTATACCGATGCGATACAGCTATGGGTGGAAGTTGGTCAACCCGATGACCGCCGCTTGCTGAAAGCCTGCGGGCGCTCAGAGAAAGTGATCGTCTACAGCTTTGCCAGTGCCAGCGATATCTGGTGGAAGCAAATGAACAGTCGCCTCGATCGCGCAAAAAATCTGAAGGTGATGAATGTGCCATCGGTACAAAGCCAGGCGTTGGAAAAACTCGCACAACGATCCATGCAATTGCAATGCACGATACAGGACGGGCAAATCTGGATGTCGGCAGGCGACGCCTCGGTGCAGATCGATCTGGAAATGTTGAAGGATTTTGGTTGATCTGATGTGTGCGCTACTAATGCGCTGGTGACAGCCGTTCAGCCCATTGTAACGGTGCGGATAATTCTGCATTGCTCATTTCAAGGTGTAAAACCCTGCGTTGGCTGCATTCCTGCGATTTTTCGGACGCATGTACGATCAGAGGCCGCATCAGTAAAACGTCGCCGGCCTTGAGTTCGCAGCAATAAGCAGGCTGTGCTGCGGTCATGATGTTAAGTTCATCTGATGTCAGTTTGCCTTGGCGGTGACTACCTGGTATCAGTTTTAATGCGCCATTTTGTGGTGGCGTATCATCCAGTGCAAAACGCCACGTCAGCATGTTTTCCAGAATGCTGGCTGGTGGTTCTGCATGGACAACCCCATTTTTCTTTGTCCACTTTTCATAGCCTGCGATTCCGGCAGCGGTGTCGACGCAAATGGTTTTATCCTGATGCCAGGGAACGAGCCAGTTGTGGGACGCATTTTTGTTAAAGAATATACTCCGCACCGTTGTCGCGCCCGATAACCCGACATTGTTCAGTATGTTGGCGATATGAGATGTGGGGAGCGCCTTCACAATATCGGGGCAATGCTGCAATACTTGTCTGACACCATATTGCTCCTGAACCGGGTGGCAGGCATCACGCAGCGCCTCAAGCTGTTCAGGAGTAAGAAACTGGCGAAGTATCAGGAATCCATCTGTTTCCAGCGTTGCTTTCATTTCTGCCGGTTGCATATTTTCATGAAAGAATTTGTTAACCTTGTCCGAATGACTGCAGGAAAATTCCTGACCAGACTTTCGCGTGTCGCTGCTTTTTCAGATGGTGCCGGTATTGAAGAGCGATACCATCTGAAATGAAAGGCTGTGAAGTAATTAAGCTGGTGCTACGCCAGCCGCGTCAAAATAGCCATCAAACAGGACGGAGCTTAAATAACGCTCACCTGAATCAGGTAAAATCGCGACGATGGTTTTGCCTGCATTTTCAGGCAAAAATGCGAGTCGGGTTGCGGCAGCGACGGCTGCACCACACGAGATGCCAGCCAGTATGCCTTCTTCTTTGGCGAGTCGCTGCGCGAACAGCACAGCGTCTTCATTGCTGACTTGTTCAATCTGATCGATCAGCGATAAATCCAGTACATCAGGCACAAAGCCAGCGCCTATGCCCTGAATTTTATGCGGCCCCGGTTGCAAAGGCAGGCCAGCGCGTTGCTGCGTCAGTATCGGGCTGGAAGTCGGCTCTACCGCGACGGTGTGCAGTGCTTTGCCTTGCGTCTTTTTCAGGTAACGGGAAACACCGGTGATGGTGCCGCCTGTGCCGACGCCAGCGACAAAAATATCAATATTGCCCTTGGTGTCTTCCCAGATTTCCGGGCCTGTCGTGCGTTCATGTACTGCCGGATTCGCCGGATTTTTAAACTGTTGCAACAAGACATAACGATCCGGGTCGCTGGCGCGGATTTCTTCGGCTTTGGCGATCGCGCCATTCATGCCTTTAGGCCCTTCGGTCAGTACCAGCTTCGCGCCGAAGGCAGCGAGTAATTTCCGGCGTTCTATGCTCATGGTTTCCGGCATCGTCAATGTCAGCGGTATGCCTTTGGCTGCTGCGACGAAAGCGAGCGCGATACCGGTGTTGCCGCTGGTGGGTTCTATCAGTTCTTTGCCTGCGCCGAGCAATCCGCGTTCTTCTGCGTCAGCGATCATCGCCGCGCCGATACGGCATTTGACGGAGTAGGCGGGATTGCGACCTTCCACTTTCACCAGCACCGTTGCACCTGCACCGGCAGTGATGCGGTTGAGGCGAATCAATGGTGTGCGTCCGATGGAATCTGCGTTGTTTAAATAAAGTGCCATGATGGTCTCTCAGAAGTTGGATGTATGGATACTACGAGTCAGGTGATGCCGCGTGATTGATCTTTATCAAGCGTGCTTCCTTACATTTTTTGCGTATATCGATATGAAAAAAAGGAGAGCGGATGCTTTGCCGGTCGTCATACTTTTTTTGCTGCTCAGGATACGCGAGTACTATACATGGCAATCAGTAAACATGGTGATGGTGCTGCCAGTCTGATGCGCGTATCGTCATTGCGGCAGAATGCAGACTGGCCTCGGTTTTGCGCTTTGATTTTATAAATAAATGAAGAAAAATGGGGAGTATATGCAAAAAACGCCTTATTCTCAGCAGAAAATAAGGACGTTTTAAAATACTGGGGGGAGTATATTTAAGGCGTTTTTGCCTCTTGCAACGGGCAACAAACGCAAATTTACGCTGCCAGCACCTTGTGCAACCACAGCCCGATGTCGCGGATTTCTTCGGCGCAGACCGAATGCGGCATCATATATTCATGCCATTCAACCTGATAACCGAGCTCTTTCAGCAAGTCGCGCGATTGCTCTGCGCGTTGAATGTGAATCACAGGATCGGCGCGGCCATGCACCAGAAACACCGGTGTCTCCTGATTCGCCGCACTGCGTTCGGCAGCAACCACATCACGCAACGGCACGTAGCCAGATAAACACAGCAAGCCTGCCAGTTTTTGCGTATAGCGTAAGCCGGTTTGCAAGGTCATCGCGCAACCTTGCGAGAAACCCGCGAGGAAAATTTTATTAGCTGGAATACCGCGCGCCACTTCGCGCGCAATCAGTTTTTCAATTTCTGCTTGCGATGCACGTAAGCCTTTTTCATCTTCGCGGCGCGCGATGTCGGTGCCCAGAATGTCATACCATGCGCGCATCACATAGCCATTGTTGATCGTCACCGGCATCGTTGGCGCGTTCGGGAACACGAAGCGTATGCCGGGTAAGCCGCTCAGATCGAGTTCATGAACGATGGGGACGAAATCATTGGCATCTGCGCCCAGACCATGCATCCAGATAATGGCGACGCTGGGATTGGTGGCGCTTTCAATTTCTACGGTGTCGAGGTAATTGCTCATGGCTGACGGAGTGTTTTTCTTGGTTGAAGGAGAATTGCGGATGTCGGATGATTTTAGTTGTTTCTTGCTCGTGCCTGGAGTGATTACATTCACCGCATTCACCGCATTCACAGTTGCAGCAAAGGCCTTATTGAGCAGGCACAGCGCTGAGGTACTGAGCAAAGCAGTGATCCATAATCGTCTTGCTGATGGCGGAAAATCTGCTTTGTTCATCTGTCTGAGCCAATAGCGAGCGACCCGTTTTACCGGGAAGTTATCAGGATTTTTGTCGTAACGCCGATTTAGGACGGAAGACTTTGCACACGGATTCGTGCGTTTCTATGTAAGGCCCGCCGATCAGGTCGATGCAATAAGGAATCGCTGCAAAAATACCAGACACAATCTGTTTGCCATCCGCATCTTTCAAGCCTTCCAGCGTTTCTTTAATCGACTTCGGTTGCCCCGGCAAATTCAGAATCAGCGCCGCATGATCAGCGGTTTCGCGTATCACAGCCACCTGCCGCGACAAGATCGCGGTTGGTACAAATTGCAGGCTGATCTGACGCATCTGCTCGCCGAATCCCGGCATTTCTTTGCTGGCGACAGCCAGCGTGGCTTCCGGTGTCACATCGCGCCGTGCAGGACCGGTACCGCCGGTGGTGATCACCAGATCGCAGCGTGCCACATCGACCAGCTCAGTCAGCGCTTGTTCGATTGCCTGACGTTCATCTGGAATCAGGCGGGTTTCCATCACCCAATTGCTCGCCATGGCAGTACTGAACCATTCCTGCAACGCGGGCAAACCCTGATCCTGATAGACACCAGCTGATGCGCGGTCAGAGATTGAGACCAGGCCTATGCGCAATGCGCGGTCGGCTGTATCCGTATTACTCATTGTCCTCATCCTCTTGATCTTCAGCGTCTGCATCGTCCAATGCATCATCGCCCGCAGGCGCTTTCTGCAATTGCTTCAGAATCTGGAAAATCTCGCGGTAGGCTTTTGGTGGTTTGTTTTCTGCCTGTTCCTTACGCGCGTTGCGGATCAGCGTGCGCAATTGCTGCACATCGAGATGCGGATGTTCAGACAGTAACTCTGTCAGCGCATTGTCGTCCGTCAGCAGTTTGTCGCGACGACGTTCCATCGCATGCATCGCGGCGGTTTCTGCTTTCGACGCACCTTTCCAGCTGTCGATGGTTTTCTGGATCAGGGCAACTTCCGCCTCATCCAGCGTACGCATTTTTTTGCCGACAAATTGCATCTGACGACGACGACCTTCATGGTTCGTGATTTGCTGACATGCGAGAATCGCGTCGCGCACATCTTCTGGCATAGGAACGCGTTTGACGCGGTCACGCGCCTGTTCGACCAGTTCTTGTCCCAGTTTTTGCAACGCGGTCATTTCGCGTTTGAGCTGAGATTTTGAAGGGCGTTCGTATTCCTCTTCAAATTCGCTCGATTGGTAGCCACATGAGCCCCGGTTTGGATTTGGCATAATTCTGCGCCTTTACTATAAACTTAATGAAACGGCTGATATGATAACCGTTTTAGTTCCGTCTCCAAAGAAACCTCATCTATGAGCAAGCCAGTTTTTACCCATTCCCAAGATCAACTGAAACAAATTGCGCAGGATATGTTGCTTTTTGCTAAAGAAAAAGGCGCTTCCGATGCGGCTGTCGAAATCAGCGAAGGTGAAGGTTTATCGATCAGCGTGCGCAAAGGCAAGGTGGAAACGATAGAGCAGAACCGCGATAAAGGTATTGGTATTACTGTTTATATCGGACAGAAACGCGGCAATGCCAGCACTTCGGATTTTTCCCGTCAGGCGCTGAAAGATACGGTTGATGCGGCCTACAACATCGCCCGGTTTACGGCAGAAGACGATTGCGCTGGCCTGGCTGATGCGGAACTGTTTGAAATGGCGCCGCTTGATCTGAAGCTGTGCTATCCGTGGCATATCAGCGCAGAAGAGGCGATCGATATCGCCAAGCGCACCGAAGCGGCGGCGTTTGCGGTCGATAAGCGGATTACGAATAGTGAAGGCGCCAGCGTCCATGTGCAGCAATCGCATTTCGTGTCAGCAAATTCACGTGGCTTTATCGGTGGTTACCCGCTTTCCCGTCATACGATCGCCGTCGCACCGATTGCGGGTAAGGGCGCAAAGATGCAGCGCGACGATTGGTATTCATCGCAACGCAATCCGAAGAAACTTGCTCAGCCTGAGGCCATCGGTCGTTATGCTGCCGAACGCGCGCTGGCGCGTCTAAATGCACGCAAACTGACGACGCGCAAATGCCCGGTTCTGTTTGAAGCACCATTGGCCGCAGGCTTGCTGGGATCGTTTGTGCAGGCGGTTTCCGGCGGTGCCTTATATCGTAAATCCTCATTTTTGCTGGATTCGCTGGGGACGCAGATTTTCCCTGAACATATTCAGGTGGTCGAAGATCCGCATGTGCCGGGCGCGGTAGGTTCATCGCCGTTTGATGATGAAGGTGTCCGTACCCAGCGCCGCGATGTGGTCAGCAATGGCGTGTTGCAGGGTTATTTCCTGTCCACTTACTCGGCACGTAAGCTGGGGATGCAAACGACAGGCAATGCGGGCGGCTCGCATAATCTGAGTCTGCTGTCGTCCAATACAAAAAAGAGCGATCATTTTGCTGCCATGCTCAAGAAAATGGGAACTGGCTTGCTGGTGACAGAGCTGATGGGGCAGGGCGTCAATTACGTGACGGGTGATTATTCACGCGGCGCATCTGGTTACTGGGTGGAAAACGGTGTGATTCAATATCCGGTCGAAGAAATCACCATCGCAGGCAATATGCGCGACATGTTCACGCAAATCGTCGCGGTTGGCGCGGATACACTGGTACGCGGCACCAAGCAGACTGGCTCGATACTGATCGAGAGCATGACGATTGCAGGTAACTGATCATTTACTGACTGTTCAAATAAAAACGACCATCACAGATGGTCTTTTTTTTATGCTGAATTCCTTATTTCAATACCCACTATGCCCGTTAAAAATTTACTTTCCTTTTTTGCTTTGTTGTTGCTCTCACATGAGGGAATTGCGCAGCAGTCTTTGCAAGGCGTTGAGGTATTGGGAAATAAACTGTTAGCGAGGGAGACCATTCTGAGTGGGTTTCCTCTGCAAACGAATATGCCGTTATCTTCTGATATGTCCTCGTTCAAAGCATGGTGTGATACGTTGGAAGTCCGGCTTCATGTTCCGCTTGCGCGATGCAGTATCGTTGGCTTTGGCGGAGGTAAGATCTATGCAGTAGTCGACGTTGTTGAAGCGGGGAACGAAAATAAATTAAAAATTCAGGAGAAGACGCCATATCGCGACATTGAACTGAATTCAGACTTATACAAGTTATCGAGGCAACTGACTTCCGTCTGGATAGAAAAACTCAAGCAAAATGTCGGCGTAAAGAGTTTTGTCTCGCGCGGTGTCTTTCTCGATTATGACGATCCAGAACTATCGTTGATGGCCAGTCAGTTATTTTTGCTTGCTTCGGTACAAAAACAGACGATATTTGACGTGCTACTATATTCGAAGAGCGAGTCGCAGCGCACTGAGGCTGCACATTTGCTGAACTGGTGTGGCGACCCGCAGGCAGCGATGATCAAAGCAATGATCGCTTTCAGAGATGAGAGCTCCTCAGTAAGAAACAATCTTGTTCAATTCATTTCTTTTTACTTTACATATATACCGTCAGCAGACATACACCCTCTTATCGGCGACCTTGCATGGCAATTGAACCTGCCTTCTCACACCGACAGGAATAAAGCCTTGGGAGTACTGTTTTTACTTTTAAAACAGCATCCTGAAATAGCAAAACAGGTGAGGGAACTCGCTGAAGATGAAATCACTTATCTGGCTAAAAATAGCGTGTTGCCCAATGTTGGCGGAGTGGCGAAAAAAATTCTGGAGCAATTAAATAAGGATGCACCGGGATAACGGTGCTTTGCGACTGACTTGTCATCAGATAATCGCAAGCGATTGCCTGCGATTCGGATTTCGGATTTCGAATTGCTGATTACGTTTTGGTTGGCATTCGAGATCAGGCGCCTAGATAAGCTTCGATCACTCTAGGGTTGTTCAGCAGATTCTGACCGCTGTCTTGCAATACAATTTCGCCATTTTCAAGAACGTAACCGCGTTGGGCGATTTTCAGTGCTTGCCTGACGTTTTGTTCCACCAGCAAAATCGTCAGCCCGGTCTGGTTGATCTCTTTCAGTACGCGGAAAATTTCCTGCACCATCAATGGTGCGAGCCCCATCGATGGCTCGTCGAGTAGCAGCACTTTTGGTTTCGCCATGAGGGCGCGGCCAATTGCGAGCATTTGTTGTTCGCCACCGGATAAATTGCCTGCGAGTCCGGAAGCGCGGTTCTTCAATACTGGAAACAGATGAAATACGTAGTCCAGATCCTTGCTGATCTGCGCTTTATCTTTGCGGGTGTAAGCGCCGAGATCAAGATTTTCCTGCACTGTTAATGTGGTCAGAATGGCGCGTCCCTCGGCCACTTGTACCACACCTTTCTGCACGATCTGATGCGGCGAGAGTGTGGTCAGATCTTCGCCCTCAAACAGGATTTTTCCGGCATTCGCTTTGATCAGGCCGGATACCGCCAGTAATGAGGTGCTCTTGCCCGCGCCATTGGCACCGACGAGGGCGGTAATTTCGCCGGCGTTCAGTTCCAGTTGTATGTTTTTGACGGCGCGGATGTGGCCATACGATACGCTGAGGTTCTGGATGCTTAATATAGTGCTCATGCGGCATCCTCCTTACCGAGATAGGCTTCGATAACATCCGGGTTGGCGCGCACTTCATCCGGCGTTCCTTCTGCGATGATTTTGCCGAAATTCAGTACCGCGACGCGATCACAGAGTTCCATTACAAAGCGCATGTCGTGTTCAATCATAAAAATCGAAAATCCACGTTGGCGGATATTCTTAATTTCTGCCATCAGCTCGGTTTTTTCTGCGGGATTCATACCGGCGACCGGCTCGTCGAGCAGCAATAATTTTGGTTGCGTCGCAAGTGCCCGCGCGAATTCCAGCTTGCGTTGTTCGCCATACGATAAATTGTCGGCCAGCATGTGTGCTTTGTGATCGAGTCTTACCCAGGTCAGCAATTCATGGGCACGTTCACGTGCTTTCGCTTCTGCATTTTTAAACGTCGCAAGATTAAACAACATGCTGCCGACGCTGTAATTCAGGTGTTCGTGCATACCAACGACGACGTTTTCCAGCAAACTCATTTCCTTGAAAATGCGGATGTTCTGAAATGTGCGTGCGATGCCGAGTTGCGTAATCTTGTGGGGTTCCACCACGCTCAGATCCTGATTGTTGAAACGTATCTCGCCACTGGAGGGGCGCAACAGACCGGTGATCAGATTCACGATGGTGGTTTTACCTGCGCCGTTAGGACCGATCAATCCGAAAATGCTGCCCTGAGGCATGGAGAAACTGACGTCCTGCAAGACCTGCAAGCCGCCGAAATTTTTACTGATAGCTTGTAACTGCAACATTTAAGCGACCTCTTCAGACTTGCTGGATGTGAATTTGCGGCGCAGCGCGCGGATTTTAGCCGGATCCCAGATGCCTTTAGGCAGGTACAGAATCACGATGATCAGAATCAGGCCATTCGCGGCGAGTCGGTAGTCTTTCAGCGAACGCATCACTTCTGGCAGTAGTGTCAGGATGGTGCTGCCAAGCACCGGGCCAATCAGATTGCTGGTGCCACCGAAGACAGCCATGGTGAGAATTTCGACGGCATTTTCAAACGCATAATTTCCGGGACCTATCGTGAAGGTGTAATGTGCGTTCAGACCGCCTGCGACACCGGCGATCACTGCGCCGAGCACAAACGCCAGCAGTTTGTAGCCCGCAACGTTGACACCCATTAAGCGCGCCGCGATTTCATCTTCCTTAATCGCTTCAAATGCACGTCCGGTTTTCGAGCGGCGTAATCTCGCCAGCACAAATAAGGTGATGCCTAAAATAACAACGATGTGCCACCACTCTGTTTTAAGTGGAATGCCGTTCAGACCCATAGGGCCACCGGTGATTTCCATATTCAGAACGATGACGCGTACGACTTCGCCAAAACCCAGAGTGGCCATCGCCAGATAAACACCCGACAAACGCAAGGTCGGAATGCCAACGGCGAGAGCGACAAGCGCCGGCGCAACACCCGCTGCAAGCAAGGCGACCGGGAAAGCAAGCTCGGTCTGCATGCTGATCATCGACGCCGCATACGCGCCTATGCCCATAAACGCTGCGTTGGCAAGCGACAGCAAGCCGCACGACAGGGTCAGATAAATTGACAGTGCCAGCATCGCGTTGATGCCAATACCAAAAATAACAGTGCTGTAAATAGCCCAGAAACCATCCCACCATTCGAGCATGATCTTATGCCTTTCTTTCTAAAATCTTGCCAAACATGCCGGAAGGACGAACCAACAAGATCACAAACAATAAACCAAATGCCACGGCATCACGGAAGTCACTGGACAGATAAGCGACGCTCATGACTTCGGCAAAGCCAAGAAATAAACCACCGATGAGGGCACCACGGATATCGCCCATGCCACCCAGAATAATCACTGCAATACCTTTGTGCAGCATGGGTTGTCCCATGAATGGTGAAATCGCGTTGAAAGACAGGCCGACCAGCACACCTGCTGCACCGCCGAGTGCTGCCGCGGCAAAAGATGTGAACAAAAACAGGCCCTCAACATTAATGCCGAGCAGATACGCAGCTTTAGGTGATTCTGCGATGGCTCGCAAGGCTCTGCCGAGTTGTGTGCGACGCATAATGATCAGCAGCACGACCATCAGCGAAAATGAAATCAGGACGATGGCTAACTGTACAGCGGTCAGGTGCAGATTACCTACAGTAAAACTTTCTTCCGGTATCGTGCCAAACGGGAAGCGTTTGTTTTCTGCACCAAAGAAACCCTGTGCCACATTCGTAATCATGATGGCGACGCCGATGGTGGCGATCATCGGCGCCAGATGCGGGGCATTTCGTTTACGCAAAGGCCGGAGTACAAGGAAATCGACGATCACGCCAATCACGCCGCAGGTCAGCATCGCGATCAGCATGGCCAGCCACAAGGACATCTGGAATTGGTTGACCAGCAATAAGGCTACATAGCTGCCCAGCATGAATATTGCGCCATGAGCGAGATTAATGACGCCCAGCACGCCAAAGACGAGAGTAAAACCGAGGGCGAACAATGCATACACGCTACCGAGTGAAAGGGCATTGATAAGTTGTTGTTCAAACATGATGATCCAGGCGAAAAACTGTTGCAACTCTTGCCGCTGTTGAGTTGCGTATCAGTTTTGTCAGAAAAGCGTTTTATGGAAATGAGAGAAAGTTCAGATTAAAAAATGCAGATGCAAAGCACGAAAAAATCTGCTGAAAAAATGAAAACTCATACGAAACAAAAATTCATACCTTAGAAACACAGCAGCGGTTCGCGCTATCGGTAGCGGAACCGCTGTGTTTTAAAGAAGAATATCATTTCAGCAGTATAAATTTACCGCCCTTAGCAATATTCACAATGGCTTCTTGCTGTGCATCGTAACCTGCTTCTTTTCCATCTTTTGCAGCAGCGCGGCGGAATGCAAATTTGCCGGTGGCACCTTCAAATTTGATCGCAGGCAGGGCATTGCGCAGCGCGACCCGGTCTTTATCGATGCTGCCAGTCAGTTTTACTGTTTTCAATGCTTCGGCAACGATATTGAGTGCGTCAAAAGCCTGTGCTGCAAACTGATCAGGTTCATTGCCGAATTTTGCTTTGTAATCGGCGATGAATTTTTTGTTTGTAGCAGAGGTATTTTCTATCGACCATGGGCTGCCCATCAAAGTGTCGTCAGCCGCGTCTTTGGCGATTTCAAACAGTTTCGGCGAGTTGAACCCGTTACCACCGATAAAGGGCTGCTTCATACCCAGTGAGCGGGTTTGCAGAATAATATTGGCTGCCTCTTCTGCCAGACAGGAGCAAACAATCGCATCAGGATTCGACGCTTTGATTTTGGTCAGTTGTGCCTTGAAATCAACGTCACCCTTTGCATAGGTTTCGGTATCGGTGACACTGATTTTCTGATCTGCGAGGGCTGACTTGAAAACATCGTAGCCACTCTTCGTAAAGGCATCGTCATTGCCATACAGCACGGCGACTTTTTTGATATTGAATTTTTTTACTGCTGCACGAGTGGTGACTGGCAAGACGTCGGCTTCCATCACAGAGTTACGGAAAGTGAAAGGGCCCATATTGGTAATACCATCAGCAGTATTGCTGGTGCCAAAAACCACGGTTTTAGTTGCATTGGCAATAGGATCGGCGGCAAATGCGGAATTGGATAAAGTCGGGCCGAAAACCAGTAAAACTTTTTCCTGGAAGATCAGTTTTTTGAAAACGTTGATCGCTTCTTCTTTTTTACCTTGTTCGTCTTCCACAACCAGGGCGATTTTGTTTCCGTTGACGCCACCTTTTGCGTTGATGCCATCGGCTGCCAGAGTGAACCCGTTTTTAATTGCTACGCCGTATTTCGCTGCCGGGCCAGTCAGTGCTTCGGCAACGCCGACTTTGATATCTGCGGCATTGCCGATGACAGTCCATCCGAGCAAGGCACTTGCAACCATCAGTTTTAGTTGGTGTGACATAAAGGGTTCCTGAAAGAATGTGATGAAAAGGATTACTGGTCACCGACAGTGTGAAATAGCATGCGTCTCTATTAACTGGCGGCGCTGAATAATCGCCGTAGAATTTTTATTAGATAAATATTTATTTTCGCCAAATATTGTATTGGCTGCCAAGCAGAAGGGCAATATAACATGGTGTTGCGGTGCAATATCCGCTGCTTAAGTAGAATTACTTATAGCATCGGCAGAGCTGGGGTGGAAGCGGGTCTTGAGGTGGGAAGGTGCAGCCCTAAGATGGACTAGGGCTGCGCCTGATGCTTGTTGTTAAATACGAGAGTTTATGCGAGCGACTGGCGTGCACGTGCAATTGCTGCCCGCACCTGATTTGGCGCTGTGCCGCCGATGTGATCGCGAGCAGCGACAGAGCCTTCCAGTGTCAGCACCTGGAAAATATCCTGTTCAATCAATGCAGAGTAACCGCGTAATTCTTCGAGGGACATTTCGCTGAGGTCGCAGCCTTTTTCCACGCAAGTTTTGACGGCGTGTGCAACAGCTTCATGCGCATCACGGAACGGCAAACCTTTTTTCACCAGATAATCGGCGAGATCGGTTGCAGTTGCATAACCTTGCAAAGCTGCGGCACGCATGGCTTCAGGTTTGACGCTGATGCCAGTCGCCATATCGGCAAAAATGCGCAGTGTATCAACCAGGGTATCGACCGTATCAAAAAGCGGCTCTTTGTCTTCCTGATTATCCTTGTTGTAGGCCAGCGGCTGACCCTTCATCAGCGTCAGCAACGCAATCAAATGGCCATTGACGCGGCCTGTCTTGCCACGGGCAAGTTCTGGCACGTCTGGATTTTTCTTTTGCGGCATGATCGATGAGCCGGTGCAGAAACGGTCGGCAATATCGATAAAGCCAACCCGTGGGCTCATCCAGATCACCAGCTCTTCAGACATGCGAGAGATATGTGTCATCACCAGCGCGGCAGCGGCGCAGAATTCAATCGCGAAGTCGCGGTCAGAAACTGCATCGAGGGAGTTGTAGCAAACTTCGTCAAAGCCCAGTGTCTTAGCGACGCGTTCGCGGTCGATCGGGAAGGTGGTACCCGCCAGCGCTGCAGCGCCCAATGGCAGACGATTGACGCGTTTGCGGCAATCCAGCATGCGCTCGGTATCACGTCCGAACATTTCAACGTAAGCGAGAATGTGGTGCCCGAACGTGATCGGTTGTGCGACTTGCATGTGCGTAAAACCCGGCAAAATCGTCGCTGCATTTTTTTCTGCCAGATCAATCAATGCGCTGCGCAGGGAGCGCAGCAGGGTGACGATATTATCAATCGCAGAGCGCATGTAAAGGCGGATATCGGTCGCGACCTGGTCGTTACGTGAGCGTCCGGTATGCAGTCGCTTCCCTGCGTCACCGACCAGCTCGGTCAGGCGTTTTTCTATGTTCAGATGCACGTCTTCCAGATCCAGCAGCCATTCAAATTTGCCCGATTCAATTTCTGACTGAATTTGTGCCATGCCGCGTTGAATATCAGCGTAATCCTGAGCGCTGATAATATTTTGTGCACTCAGCATCTCCGCATGCGCGAGAGAACCCTGAATGTCCACCGCCGCCATGCGATTATCAAAAAATACCGAAGCGGTGTAGCGCTTGACGAGATCGGAAACTGGCTCGGAGAAACGGGCAGACCATGCCTCGCTTTTTTTATTGAATTGTGATGTCATAATGGATTGATTGCCGTTTTGGCTGCGGTTAGCGATAAATATTCTCCGATTATAAAACACCGCACCACTTTTCCCCGAGCAAAACCACGATGACGACTGTTTTATCTGTCCCAAAGAATGAACCTGTGATTCCCGATTGCTGCAATATCGGCGTGATTTTCCGCGTGCTGGCGGGTGTCAGTGTGGTTGTTTTGCTGGGATTGGCCTCGCGTGGCGACGGCTGGGCGCTGGTTTTGGAGAATTTCATTGAAGCGTCGATGCTGATAGAAGCGATTTGTCTGCTTTCGCTTTTCCTATTATGTGCTTGTCGCCGCTATGCCTATTCACATGCCTCCCCAGTCTGGCTACAGCGGCTGGCCTGCGTATTAATTCCCGCTGCCGTCAGTATTTTTCTGCTCGCCTTCTTCGGTCAGTTTGAATGGTTTTTGCTTGCTTTCCCACGGCTGAACACGGGTTTTATTCTTATTTTCACTGCTGTTTCAGGATTTTGCCTGCAACAGTATTTTGAGCTGCGGACCCGTGCTTTTTCACCTGCATTAGGTGAGGCGCGCTTGCAGGCATTACAGGCGCGGATACGGCCACATTTTTTGTTTAACAGTTTGAATACCGCCTTGTCGTTGATACGGAAAGACCCGCGTCGGGCTGAATCGGTGATAGAGGACTTATCTGATTTGTTTCGGGTGCTGATGCGCGATACCCGAACCATGACAAGTTTGCATGACGAGTTGCATCTTTGCAGACAATATCTGGCAATTGAGTCTTTGCGTCTTGGGGAGCGTCTGCAGTTAGCCTGGAACACAGAGCAGTTGACGGACGAAGATATGCGCCAGATACAAATTCCTGTGCTGTTACTGCAACCGATACTGGAGAATGCAGTTCACTACGGTGTCGAGCCATCTTCCGGAGCGGCAACGATTTTCATCGACATTCAGAGAGGATTGGATAAAATCGAAATCCGTGTGCGGAATTCTGTACATCAGGACGCCAGATTATCTTCCGGAAATCAAATGGCGCTCGACAATATCCGGCAGCGCTTAAAATTATTGTATGACGTTGAGGCACAATTAAGTATCAGAAAATCAGATGGTAGTTTTGAAGTGATATTACATTTCCCGGCTCAAAGATGAGTATTCCCACCATTTTTATTGTTGATGACGAAGCTCCTGCGAGGGAGCGGTTGACGACTTTATTGTCTGATATTCAGGCTGAATGCCTGCATCAGCTTGTTGGTGAAGCATCCGATGCAAAATCGGGTCTCGAAAAGATTGCAGAATTGCGGCCGGATATTATTTTGCTTGATGTGCAGATGCCGGAAATGAGTGGAATGGAAATGGCGCAGTATTTGCGCGATCACGCAGTCGTTTCCGGAGTGCCGGCGATTATTTTTATCACGGCCTATGATGAGTTTGCATTCCCTGCTTTTGGTGTGCAAGCAGCAGATTATCTCCTTAAACCGGTGAGGGCGAATCGTCTGGCTGATGCCATCACCCGGGTAGCGAATCGCCTCCCGGTAGCAGTGTCTGCGAGCGCAACCATGGAGCAGATACCAGCACTTGTTTGCCGCGAGAATTTTTCTGTTCTTGAGCGCGGACGTATTTTGCTGGTTCCGGTTCGTGATGTTTTATTTTTGAAGGCGGAGCAGAAATACGTGACTTTATATACATCGCAAAAGGAATTTTTGCTGGAGGAATCCCTGACTTCATTAGAAACAGAGTTGAAAGATAAATTTGTACGCATCCACAGAAATGCATTGGTTGCGAAAGCAGCGATTGCAGGTGTCGAGCGCGCGACTCACATTGTCGATATGGATGGCGAAAACGAGAAGGTAAGTGAAAATTGGCAGGTGATTGTCGCTGGTTCTGTTGAACGCCTGCCAATTTCAAGACGCCAATGGCCGTTGATCAAGGCATTGGTTCGTTGAGTGTCTTCAGCGCCAGATAGGAAGACCCGTCAGGTCGGTATTTTCATCATTAACCCAAGCTGGCAGTCCGCTGATATCTGTCGGGCCCAGCGCCGCAAGCAAATCAAGTTGTTCCTGCCGGATGTTCTTTCCTTGTCGGGGTTTGGTATTTCCCTTTCTGACCTCTGGAACCTCAAACGCAGGCTCACCGAATCCGGGTAATTCCATTGTTGCGTTATCTTTATAATCTTTCATCGGATAGTGTTTAAATTTGGCAGTATTTTTTCATCACAATATAGGCTGCTCATTGCTGGCAACTCATTGAATTGAAAGCGGATTCTTTTTGTCTTTTGTGTAAAATATTTCACAAATCCTTAACTACCACAAACAACGCAGTGATGTGTGCAGAAGTCTGGTAAAGGATTTTCGGATAATGATATCTATATTTATTTTCGTTTGGCGTCTGAATCGTTTGTCATTAAGTCCGAGACCAAAGGCGCTAAGCGATCAGCCACGAAACGGGAGCCATCCAGCGTAAGATGATGTTCGTCACGATACAGGATTTCACCATTTTTCTTTGCCCAACATAAGCTGCCATCGCAAAAATATGAGCCAGCATCAAAAATTTTCACTTGAGGATAGTCTTTCAATACATTGATAACTACCTTTCGATACTCTCGGTTTGCGTCATCAAAGGCAGTACGCTTAACAGCGCAAGGCGTGCGTTCATAATTGTGGTTCATCAAGTGGAATGGCCTGCTATCTACGCACGATCGAGGGCTAAAATCCAGTGCTGGTGAATCCAGGACATAAATAATTTTCTTTCCTTTATCTAATAGTCTGGTTAGCGTATTTCGCATCCCAATTTCCCAGATTTTTTTTTCATCTTTTATTTCCGGATGTCCTTGCAAAAATATTTGCTGCTCCTCGCTTTGGTAGGTGGGGACGTAGGCTTGGCCGAACATCGCCATAATAACCAACTGTACTGAGCTGGTATTTTCAGCTGCAGAGATCGCTTCATTCGTCAGCTTTATCGCTTGGGGGAGATAGCTCAAATCTCCCGGTGTATGCCCTACATTTAGCAAAGCGGGGCCCCAACCCCGTCCGGTAACAGAGAGATTTAAGATATTGATACCAGACTCGTCTTTAAAGTGCTCCGCTAGGCCTGGGAATAAGTGATTTGCATGCGAATCTCCAATTAACATCACAGTGGGCGGCGCATTTTTTTGCAAACGACATGCTTTATCATCACCGAAATTGGGATATCGTTTTAAGCACTCAGCATCTTGGTATTCCTGGTGTACTCCATCACGCAAAGGAGGTCCGCCCCAAGACAAGAATGGCTCATTAATGCTGTTAAGAGAACGCTCCATTTTTTCATTTATCGATTTTCTTACCATTCCGGTGTAGGCGGCGTAACCGAGGCCAGCCACTGCGACCAGCATCATACTCAAAATAAATGTTTTTAATAAACCCTTCCTGCCAAAACGTATGGGTTTCTCAATGAAAACGTAGGTTGCCCATGCCAAAACAATGGCAATGACAATCGCTGATATTCGTATGTGAACTGCAGGTGTTTCGCTTTCTACTATTTGCGCAAAGGAGAGCAGAACCCAGTGCCATAAATACAAAGGATAACTAATCAAACCAACAAACAGCATTATCTTGCTTGATAAGATATTTTTACTCACCCAAGACTCAGGGCCCGATAAAATTATCAGAAAAGCGCTTAGCACGGGTGCTAATGCCCACCAGCCAGGAAATGATTTGTTTTTGTTTATACAAAAAATAGCCAGGATCGCAAGTATGAATCCTGTAATAGATAAAAAATTATTTAATGTGTATTGTCTTTTATCTAAGTCTGGTGGATTACTAAATATCACAGGATGAAAAACTATATACCTGATTTTTGCGAGAAAGCCATCGAACTTGAATACTTGGAAGAACGCAAGTATTGATCCTGCAAGAATCTCCCAAAATCGTGTCTGAGGTAAAAAATACGCCTTCACTATTTCATACTGAACATCATGGATATTCTGCTTAAAGGAGAAAAAAGCTAGTATCAGAATGGCAGTGAGCGCATTTAAGCCAAAACGCCACACAATCCACATCAATGCAGGAAAAATCAGATAAAACTGTTCTTCTAAGGCCAGCGACCACAAATGAATCAGTGGTTTAAGTTCAGATGCATTGTCAAAGTATCCGGATTCTTTCCATAAGACTATGTTTTGTGCAAATCCGGCTCCGGCAAGAATATGTTTTCCTAATTGTTTGAATTCGTCCGGTAACAACACAAACCAACCCAGACTAAAGGCTGTAAGCAATACCAGAATCAATGCTGGAAAAATCCGTTTGATGCGGTGTGAATAGAATTCAAGAAAACTAAATTTTCCACTCGCCAGTCCTTTGAAAATAATGCTGGAAATCAGATAGCCGGAAATTACAAAGAATATGTCGACACCGACAAATCCCCCGCTCACTCTAGAGGGAAAGGCATGATACAGAACGACTGCGATGACTGCGATGGCACGCAAACCATCTATGTCCGGGCGATACGTAATTGGAGATATTGTGTGTTGAATGGCGGGAGTCTGCATGTATGGAATTAATGTCAATCTTGTCAGGACTGAATAGGGGATTCAATAAAAGCAATATTTTACTTGACACAAAGCTATTTACCTAACACTTGCTTAAGTTGAACTTGTTTTGCATTGCCCACTCTTGTTAAAGAGTTCTAACTCCATGACTTTGGTCGATATTGCATCACATTGCGAATATCCAAATATCAGGTTGCTAATGAAGTACCAGAGGAAAGTTCAGCACTTTAACGAGTTGACAGAGCTAACTCGATAGACGCTGAGCACAAAAAAAAGAACGCCATAAACTCGTCTCATGATTTTTTTAGAGCATTCGTTTCATTTTGAAAATTGCCGACGCACTTCCATTCAATTTTTGATGTGCGAGTCTGAAAACAAAAAAGGCTTAGGTCAATGACGTAAGCCTTTTAATTTAACTGGTTGCGGGGGCAGGATTTGAACCTACGACCTTCGGGTTATGAGCCCGACGAGCTGCCAGACTGCTCCACCCCGCGTCTGAAGAGGGCGAATGATACATGGCAAGTGGCCCATATACAAGTGCGCAACGAAAATAAATTCCGCGAGCTCCGTAAAGTTGTTGCTGGTCGAAATTCAATGATTAAAATCATGTGCAACATATAAATGGTTTACTGCGAGGCATAATGGGGAACGTATGAAGGCTAGTACTGAAATAAAGTACTGAAATAACATTGTGTCGAGAGTTTGACGTGCGGAATTAATTTGATTGATGCGGAGAAAAGCAGTGATGGAATATGAAGTGATTGATAGTCAGATTGCACCGGAAGGTCGCATGGAAGTATTGTCTAAAGCGGAAGTCAGTAAGTTGCTTGATAACAGCCATGGGGGTTTGTATCAGGTGTTTCGTAGCTGTGCGTTAGCGGTATTGAATTGCGGCAGCGGTCTGGATGATGGCAAGGAATTGCTGGAACGTTATAAGAATTTTGATATCAGCATTGTTCAGCGTGAGCGTGGAATTAAACTGGATATCAAAGGCGCACCTGCTCTGGCTTTTGTCAACGGCGTCATGATCAAAGGAATTCAAGAGCATCTGTTCGCCGTATTGCGCGACATTTTGTTCATGAATGCAGAAATGGAGAATAGTGTCGCGACTGGAATTGCAGACAGAAATAAATTCAATCTGAATTCTAGCGAGGGAATCACTGACGCGGTGTTCCATATTTTGCGTAACGCGAATTTGTTACGCCCTCAGGTGAACCCGAATCTGGTGGTGTGCTGGGGCGGTCACTCTATTTCTGGTCATGAGTATGACTACACCAAGCAAGTCGGTTATCAGCTTGGCTTGCGTAATCTGGATATTTGTACTGGTTGCGGTCCAGGTGCGATGAAGGGACCGATGAAGGGGGCGACGATAGGTCATGCGAAGCAACGTATTGCGCATAGCCGCTACATAGGTTTGACCGAACCGGGGATTATCGCTGCGGAGGCGCCTAATCCTATCGTTAATGATCTGGTGATTTTGCCCGATATCGAAAAGCGGCTTGAAGCATTTGTTCGTATCGGGCATGCGGTCATCGTCTTTCCAGGTGGCGCTGGGACGGCTGAAGAGATTCTCTATTTGCTCGGTATTTTGCTGCATCCTGAGAATGAAGGAATTCCGTTCCCTCTGATTTTTACCGGGCCCGAAGGTGCGGCCGATTACTTTCATCAGATTGACCAGTTTATCGCCAGCACTTTGGGCCCTCAGGCGCAGCAGCACTACCAGATTATCGTAAATGATCCCGTTGCGGTCGCCAGAGCAGTTGAGCAGGGTATAAAACAGGTCAGAGAATTCAGAAAGCAAAAGGGCGATGCTTATTATTTCAACTGGATGTTGAAGATCGATGAAGAGTTTCAGCGACCATTTGAACCCAGTCATGAAAATATGCGTAATCTGGCAATTCATAGAAATCAGCCGCAGCACATACTGGCCGCCAACCTGCGCCGTGCATTTTCCGGGGTGGTTGCCGGTAATGTGAAGAATCAGGGAATCAGGGCGATAGAGCAATATGGGAATTTTGAAATCTGTGGTGACCCCGCCATCATGGAAACCATGGATGCTTTATTAAGCTCGTTTGTTGCACAAAATCGTATGAAATTGCCGGGGAAAGCGTACACTCCTTGTTATCGGATTATCAAATAAAGCAGATCCGGGGGACTTGCGCTTTTATCGTCTTATTTTTGTTCAGGAACTGCAAAAAGATGTGAATTCCCCGTCTTGAAAGATAAATTTGTTTGGCTTATCCGTTGAAATTGGTAACATACCATCGAACCAGTTCTCTTTAATTTAGAAGGAAATATCTATGAGTACAGTACAGCAGGAAGTGGATGAGCGTACCAATCTCACCGGTTCGAATAAATTTGAATTGCTGCTGTTCAGATTGGGTGGCGATACAAATGGCGATCGTTCTGAATTGTTTGGTATCAACGTGTTTAAAGTGCGCGAAATCGTTGCGATGCCTGCGATTACTGCTGTTGCTGGCTCTCTTCCCCATATGCTGGGTGTAGTGAACTTGCGCGGGCAAATAATTCCAGTGATTGATTTGCCTGCGGTTGTCGGATGTACGCCGAAAACTGGCCTGAATATTATGCTGGTCACTGAATATGCGCGCACCACTCAGGGATTCGCAGTGGAATCTGTTGAGGAAATCGTGCGGCTTGACTGGAGTCAGGTGCTGTCAGCAGAAAACAGTGCTGTAGGTGGTATGGTAACCAGCATTGCTCGTCTTGACGGCGATGTTGAGAATACCCGTCTGGCTCAGGTGCTCGATGTGGAGCAGATCCTGCGTGAGATTACGCCATCTGACACGAAAGATGTTGACCCAGATACGATTGGCGATAAGTTGCTGATGAAAGAAGGCGCTGTCATTCTGGCGGCGGATGATTCTGGCGTGGCTCGCAGCTTGATCGAACAGGCGCTGAATGCGATAGGTGCGCCGTTTATCATGACTAAAACGGGTAAAGAGGCCTGGGATAAATTGCAGTCAATGACGGCAGCCTCTCTTGCGGATGGGAAGCCTGCCAGCGATAAAGTGGCGATGATACTCACCGATCTGGAGATGCCTGAAATGGATGGCTTTACCCTGACACGTAAGATCAAGCAGGATGATCGTTATAAGAATTTACCTGTGATTATCCACTCGTCTCTCTCCGGTTCCACGAACGAAGAGCACATTAAGAGCGTTGGCGCAGATGCCTATGTCGCCAAGTTTGTGGCAGAAGAGTTGGCAGCAGCAATCAGGAAAATTTTGAAAAATAAATAGTAAGTCAGCGCTTGTTTGCTATGTAAAAAGGACGCCGGGTTGGCGTCCTTTTTTTATATCGTCATTTATATCGCGACCGATGTCGCCACCTTGGAATTGAGCATGAATGACGATGTTATCGTCCTTGCGCGGGGACTTTTCTCCAGCCGCCCGGACAATCTTTAATTGCAGGATAAAAGCCGTCTGGCTGATTACAGTACAGCCAGTCGCCGTTATTGCTTGTTACTGGGATGGGATCGGAGTAGGTATAACTGGTCGCAGGTTCACTGATATACGCTGGACTGAAGTAGGTGCTATATGTCGTTGCGTATGCTGGGTAGGGCGCATACGTTGTGTACGTCTGGTTGCTATACACGACAGATGGTGCACTGAGCATGGCACCCACGACTACTGAGCCCAGAAGAACCTCCGGAAAATAAGAGTAATGCCCCCGGTAATAGCCGTAGTTGCCGTAATAAGGGCGGGGGCTATGATAGGTGTATCCAGGGAATGGGCGTCCGGGATAGTAGCCGTGGCGAACAGAGCTGACCGGGGCGGAGTGCGATTGCGCCAGCACATTGGCGGAAAAACAAAGAGCAAATCCCGTTACGCAAAGCAGCTTAAATACCTTCATGATGTCAACCTTCAGCATATAAATGACTGTTTCAGTAAAATTCCGAAACTTAATGCAAAAAAAACACTCAGTAACAGATAACTATGATCTGTCATGTTCATATACTGCATATTAGCAGTATTCTGAAAATCTATTGTTTCCTTATGTTGCACGATGAAGCGAGCTTTTTAAATTGTAAATAGCAGAATATGCGTGTAAATGGCAGTCAAAAGAAATGATGTTCCGTGAAAAACCGATAAGAAAAAGGATCTGTGATGACTCGTTTGAAACTTTCTGCGTTGTTATGTGCGTCGCTGCTGGCGTTTAATCCGCTTAGTTCTGCGCTGGCTGCAGCAGACGCAACGGAAAAAGCTGAAAGCAAGCCCTCGGTGCGTGAGCTGTACACCAAATATGAATACCAGATTCCTATGCGTGATGGTGTGCGTCTGTTTACCGTGGTCTATGTTCCCAAAGATACATCTAAAGCGTATCCGTTTCTGATGGTCAGAACGCCTTACGGTAGCGGTGTGCATGATGGTGAAGAGTCGCATTATGGTGTGGATTTTTACCCGCGCTCTGTCGGTCCATCAAAGGAATTTGAAAACAGTGGCTATATTTTCGTGAATCAGGATGTGCGTGGGCGCTACATGTCGGAAGGTAAGTGGCAGGAAATGACGCCCCATGCGAAATCTGACCGTGCTCCCGGCGAAGGCAATGAAAGCCAGGATATGTACGACACGGTGGAATGGCTGTTAAAGAACGTACGTGGTAATAACGGTAAGGTTGGCATCTGGGGTATTTCTTATCCCGGTTTTTATACCTCTGCCAGCGTCATCGATTCGCATCCTGCAATCAAGGCAGCGTCACCGCAGGCGCCAGTGACAGATTTATATATGGGCGACGATTCTTATCATGGTGGCGCCTTTATGTTGTCGGCAAATTTTGATTTTTATTCCAATTTCACGGCAGAAAAAAATCCGACCCGGTTGCCAAAAATCTGGAGTCAGTTTGAATATGGAACGCAGGATAGTTATCAGTATTTTCTGCAACATCTGACACTTGGAAATATCACGGCACAACTCAGCGACAAACAGCGCGAATTACTGATGCCGACAATTGCCCATACCAGTTACGATGATTTCTGGAAGTCGCGCAATATTGCGGCGCATCTGAAAAATGTTAAAACGCCAGTGCTCACGGTTGGCGGTTGGTATGACGCCGAGGATGCGCAGGGTCCGTTCACAACCTATCAGGCCATCAAAGCGAATAATAAAGGCAGTTTTAATGGCATCGTGATGGGGCCGTGGGCGCATGGCGGCTGGGCTGGCGCAGAAGGTAAGTCATTAGGGAATGTCAGTTTTGACGTGAAGACAGGTGAGTATTACCGTAAAAATATTCTGTTTCCGTTTTTTGAGCAGCATCTGAAAGGCGAGAAGGGCAAAGCACTGGCGGAAGCGACCGTATTTGAAACTGGAACGAATGTCTGGCGCGAATACTCCAGCTGGCCGCCACAGCAGGCACAAAATCGTACTTTGTATTTTTCTGCGAATGGGAAGCTGAGTTGGAAAGAACCACAGGAAGAGTTCAACACCTTTGACGAATATATCAGCGACCCGAAAAAGCCTGTGCCGTTTATCTCGTATGTGGCAACGGGCGTGCCGCGCGAATATATGGTGTCTGATCAGCGTTTTGCTTCTACCCGTCCCGACGTGCTGGTGTATCAGACTGATGTGTTGGAAGAAGATGTGACGATTGCGGGGCCGGTCAATCCCCGTTTATTTGTCTCGACATCCGGTACCGATGCTGACTGGGTTGTGAAGCTGATTGATGTTTATCCTGACGATTATCCTGAGCGACAAGCGCCGCGTGATCGGGGTAGTGATGTGCCGCCGCCGGCGATAAAAATGGCGGGTTATCAGCAATTAGTCCGTGGCGAACCTTTGCGCGGGAAATTCCGTCACGGTTTTGAAAAACCTATGCCGTTTGCGCCGGGTAAAGTCGATACAGTGAGCTATCGTATGCCGGATATCAACCACACGTTTCGCCGTGGGCACAGGATCATGGTGCAGGTACAAAGCTCATGGTTTCCGTTAATCGACTTAAATCCACAAAAATTTATGGATATTCCTAAGGCAAATCCTGATGATTTCCAAAAAGCGACGCAACGCGTTTATCGCTCGCCGGGGCAGTATTCCGGCATCGCTGTACAAGTGTTAGTAAAATAATCGCTCGCGCCATATCAACTCACATATCAATAAAACGAAAAATTATGTCCACACCTCAATTCTTTAAGCGCAGCATCCTTGCTACTCTGGTGAGTCTTGCCTGTCTTTCTTCGACAGCGCAGGCGCAAACCGCCAGCTCAAACCAACTGGTACTGGAATCGGCAACGATGGATTTGAAAGCAGATCCATGCACGCAATTTTTTGAATATGCGAATGGGCTATGGTTGAAAAATAATCCAATTCCTGCTGATCGCTCGCGCTACAGTGCTTACGATGAGGTCACCGAGCGCAATATGATTGCCTTGAAAAAAATCGCGGAAACAGCTGCTGCGGGTCACGATCAACACCGCGCAGCGCAGCTGGTTGGCGCGTTTTACGCCAGCGGTATGAATGAAGCGCAAATCGAAAAAGAGGGCGTACGTCCACTGGATGCGACATTGGCGAAAATTAACGCTATTGGTGATAAGCAGCAGCTGATTTCCATGATTGCTGTATTGCATAAGCAGGGCATCAATCCCTTATTTGGCTTTACGATCGATCAGGATGCGAAAAATGCGAACCGCTATATTCCACAACTGATGCAAGGCGGTCTGGGCTTGCCGGATCGTGATTACTATCTGAAAACCGATACAAAAACGAAAGAAATTCGCGCTAAATATCTGTCTTACATGACGCAGATGTTTAGCTTTCTGGGCGATACATCTGACGTCGCAGCAAAAAATGCAGCAGATGTGCTGGCGCTGGAAACCCGTCTCGCCAAGGTTTCTCTGACCAAGGTTGAGTTGCGCGATCCGCAGGCCAGCTATCATTTGTCAGACTTGGCTGGGTTGCAGAAACTGACGAAATCCACACCGTGGGCCACGTATTTTTCGGGTGTTGGGCTGACACAGCCGGGGCAGTTCAATATTGCGCATCCTAAATTTTTCGCCGAAGCCGATCGCCTGCTGGATCGCGTACCACTGGATCAGTGGAAAACCTATTTGCGTTGGGAATTGCTGAATACGCGGGCATCAGCACTCAGCTCTGCATTAGTCAATGCGCATTTTGATTTTTACGGCAAAACTCTGGCCGGGACGAAAGAGCTGCAACCGCGCTGGAAACGGGTGCTGGCAAGCATCGATGCTCACACTGGTGAGGCCATGGGTGAGTTGTATGTGGCTCAGTTCTTCGGACCCGAAGCGAAAGCTGGCGTGCAGGAAATGGTGACGAACATCAAGGCGGCGATGCGCGACAGTATCGGTAAGCTGGAGTGGATGTCCGATGTGACCAAGCAGCAATCGTATAAAAAACTCGACACGGTGATGGTGAAAATCGGTTACCCCGATGTCTGGCGCGATTACTCTGGCTTGCAGATTGACAAGGGCTCGTATGCCGACAACATCGCGCGCGCCTCTGAATTCGAGTTTAAGCGTGTGCTGGCAAAATTAGGTAAGCCTATTGACCGCAATGAATGGGGTATGACGCCGCAAACGGTGAACGCCTATTACAACCCGACCATGAATGAAATGGTCTTCCCGGCTGGGATATTGCAACCGCCGCTGTACCATGTGAATGCCGACCCGGCAGCGAATTACGGTAATACCGGTGCGACGATAGGGCATGAACTGACGCATGGTTTTGATGATGAAGGGCGGCAGTTCGACGCACAGGGAAATCTGAAAAGCTGGTGGACACCGCAGGATGAGAAAAAATTCTTGTTGCGCGCCAAGGCCATTGAGCGTCAGTTCGATGAATTTAATCCTATCGATCAACTGCACATTAACGGCAAGCTGACTGCCGGTGAAAATATAGCCGATCTGGGTGGCTTGAAAATCGCGTTACAAGCCTTACGTCAATCGTTGAAGGCCAAACCGCAGGCTGCAGAAATTGACGGCCTGACGCCGGATCAGCGCTTCTTCGTTGCGAATGCCCAAAGTTTCCGCAGCCTGATTCGTGATGAAATGTTGCGCATGAAACTGGCAACAGATCCGCATGCACCGGACAAATACCGCGTCATTGCGCCGCTGGCAAACATGCCCGAATTTGCGGAGGCATTCCAATGTAAGGGCGATCGTTCGCCATTGCGTCAGGGCGCGAAGCGCGTGAACATCTGGTAACAGCGTATACTATCGCCTTTGCTGTGATCCCAACGCCGGTTTCGCCCACAGTGCAACCGGCGTTTTTTATCCTCAATTTCCCTGAAAAACAGGGGGTATATGCCAAAACTAGCCTATTGTCAGCATAAACACTAGGCCTTTTTATATACCCCGGGGAGTATATTTTGATGCCGGAACGCCTTCCAGCGCGCTTCCGGCGATAGGCAGAGAATGATGGAAGCTACCAAAGTCGTTGAATTTGAACGTCCTTTAATGGAAGAAGGCAGCAGTTGTGTCGCTAATGCCGGGGCCAAAGTGCCGGATATGCCGACACCGGAAGAAAAAATCGCCCTGAAAAACCGTATCCGCAGCTTGCTGAAAGAAAAGCAGGCGGTGCTGGTTGCGCATTATTATGTGGATGCCGACTTGCAGGATCTGGCCGAAGAAACCGGCGGTTGCGTATCGGATTCGCTGGAAATGGCGCGTTTCGGGCGGGATCATCCGGCCAAAACGCTGATCGTCGCTGGTGTTAAATTCATGGGCGAAACAGCCAAAATCCTCAGTCCTGAAAAAACGATACTGATGCCGGATCTGGATGCGACCTGCTCGCTCGATCTGGGGTGTCCGGCAGATGAGTTTGCGGCGTTTTGCGATGCGCATCCTGACCGCACCGTTGTCGTGTACGCCAATACCAGTGCCGCTGTCAAAGCGCGTGCCGATTGGATGGTAACGTCCAGTATCGGTCTCGATATCGTCGCGCATCTGCATGCGCAGGGCAAAAAAATCTTGTGGGCACCAGACAAACATCTGGGCGGCTATATCCAGAAAAAAACCGGTGCCGACATGTTGTTGTGGCAGGGTTCCTGCCTTGTGCATGACGAATTCAAAGGCATAGAGCTGGATTTGCTGAAGGCCGAGCATCCAAATGCAAAAATTCTGGTGCACCCAGAGTCGCCTGCTGCCGTCGTTGCGCTGGCCGATGTGGTGGGTTCGACGTCGCAAATGATTCACGCGGCGCAGACCATGGATGCGCAGGAATTCATTGTCGCCACCGACAACGGCATCCTGCACAAAATGCAGCTGGCTGCACCCGGCAAAACGTTCATCGTTGCGCCAACGGCGGGCAATAGCGCGACATGTAAAAGCTGTGCGCACTGCCCGTGGATGGCGATGAACGGCTTGCGCAATCTGTTGCATGTGCTGGAAAACGGCGATCATGAAATTCATGTTGATCCTGTGGTCGGGCAAAAAGCGCGGGTCTGCATTGATCGCATGCTGGATTTTGCTGCAGCGAAAAAAGCCAATGTGCGCCCATCGTCCGATCTGGCAAAAGAAGCTAACTTATTTTCCGGCATTGGCCCGGCTTAATGAAACTCCGCTCAGGATTTTGTACTCATGCCTAGTAATTTGAAAAATTCTCATTCGCCGTTTGATGCCGATCTGCAAAAAGCGTTTGAACGCAATATCCGCGATGCACTGGCCGAAGATGTCGGTGCCGCCGACCTGACTGGCTTGTTGGTGCCTGCCGATGAAATCGTACAGGCGCAAGTGATAGTGCGCGAAGATGCCATTCTGTGTGGTGCGCCGTGGTTCGATGCCGTGATGACGACGCTGAATCCCACTATCGAAGTGGATTGGCAATACGCCGAAGGTGCGCAGATGAAGGCAAATACCGTGGTCTGCAAAATCAAGGCGCCAGCCCGTGCTTTGCTGACGGCCGAACGTTCCGCGCTGAATTTCCTGCAGTTGTTGTCTGCGGTTGCGACTGCGACCGGCAAGTATGTTGCTATCATCGCCGGCACTAAAGCGGCGATTCTCGATACGCGCAAAACCTTGCCAGGGCTGCGTCTGGCGCAAAAATATGCGGTACGTGTTGGCGGTGGAAAAAACCAACGTCTGGCTTTGTATGACGGCATTTTGATCAAGGAAAATCATATCGCTGCCGCTGGTGGTGTCGCCGCTGCCATGCAACAGGCACTGAGCCTGAATGCCGGTGTCAGCATACAGATAGAAGTGGAAACGCTGGAGCAATTACAGACGGCATTGCAAGCCGGTGCGACATCGATTTTGCTGGATAACTTCGATACCGCAATGATGCGTGAAGCCGTGGCAATCAACGCAGGCCGGGCTTTGCTGGAAGCATCCGGTGGTATTGATCATGTCACCGTTCGCGCGATTGCTGAAACCGGCGTTGACCGTATTTCCATCGGCAGCCTGACCAAGGATATCAAGGCGACGGATTATTCTTTACGGATTATCTGAGCGCTGACAGGTTTCCCGTTCTTTTTTTCGCATAAAGCAATGCCGCCAGAGCCCGCATAGATATTGGGCTGTGGCGGCATTGTTTTTTGCCGTTTTCGTGATTCTTGATTGTGTTGTATCGCCTGATGCTTATTTTTTGCGCTTCGGTGTCAGTACTGTTGGTAAGGCCTTTGGCAAGGTGTCGGGATAATCGCGACTGAAATGCAGGCCGCGACTTTCGCGGCGAGACAGGGCGCTGTTGACGATGAGCGACGCCACTTCAACCAGATTGCGCAATTCCAGTAAGTGGTTGGAAATGCGGAAGTTGGCGTAATACTCGTCGATTTCTTCTTTCAGCAAACGTATCCTGTGCTTCGCGCGCTCCAGTCGTTTGGTGGTGCGTACGATACCGACATAATTCCACATGAAGCGGCGCAATTCATCCCAGTTGTGGGCGATCACGACTTCTTCATCGGCGTCAGAGACGCGGCTTTCATCCCAGTCAGGTAGGGCGATCGGTGTGATTCTTTCCTGACTTTCTATGTGTTTTGCTGCGGCACGGCCAACGACCAGACATTCAAGCAGGGAATTGCTGGCGAGACGATTCGCTCCATGCAGGCCAGTGTAAGCTGTTTCGCCGACCGCATACAGGCCGTGCAGATCGGTTCTGCCATCGGTATCGGTAACAATGCCGCCGCAGGTGAAATGTACAGCGGGCACGACAGGAATACCTTGTTTCGTAATGTCGATGCCGAGCTCCAGACAGCGTGCATAAATCGTCGGGAAATGTTCCTTCAGAAATTCCGGCGGTTGGTGGCTGATGTCGAGTTCTACATAATCGAGGCCGCGTTTTTTCATTTCGAAGTCGATCGCGCGCGCCACCACGTCACGCGGTGCGAGCTCCAGACGTTCATCATGATCGGCCATGAAACGCTTGCCAGCGGCGGCACCTGCTTCGGCGGGCAATTTTAAAATACCGCCTTCGCCACGCACCGCTTCCGTGATCAGGAAAGATTTGGCAAATGGGTGATACAGACAGGTTGGGTGAAACTGAATAAATTCCATATTGCCGACGCGGCAGCCTGCGCGCCATGCCATTGCAATACCGTCGCCAGTCGCTGTATCCGGATTCGTGGTGTACAGATAAACTTTGCCTGCGCCACCGGTCGCCATCACGGTATGCTGAGCGGAGAAGGTATCGACTTTTCCGGTTTTAACGTCTTGCACATACAGGCCGAGACAACGTGGTGTCGGTGAGGTGTCGCCGAGCTTTGCGGAGGTGATAACGTCAATCGCGTAATGATGTTCAAACAGCGCGATGTTGGGGTGGTTGCGCACCTTTTGTTCCAGCGTGACTTGCACCGCATGTCCGGTGGCGTCGGCGGCATGAATGATGCGACGCTGACTATGACCACCTTCGCGCGTCAGATGAAAGCCGAGTTCTGCTTCCTCGTCGCGGGTGAATGGCACGCCTTGTTCTATCAGCCAATCTATCGCTTCACGCCCATGCTCAACAATATAACGGGTTGCTCCTTCATCGCACAGGCCGCCACCAGCGATCAGTGTGTCTGAAATATGCTGATCATGACTGTCATGCGAATCCAGCACGGCGGCAATGCCGCCCTGAGCCCAATTGCTGGCACCGTCAAGCAATTCGCGTTTGGAGATGATGGCAACCTTGCGTGTTTGTGCCAGATGTAAGGCGACGGATAAGCCCGCCAGACCGCTGCCAACGATGACTACATCGAAATTCTTCATAAAGAGCTTTATAAAAACGCGCTGTCTTGTTGCGCCGTCTTGTTGTTAAATGGCCGCGATTTTTAAGTCGCGGCAAACGTGCTGACAGACCTGCGTTTGTTGAAATGATTTATTTTATTATTTTATGACGACAGGTCTCACTTTGGCTGCAGCTTCTTTGGCCAGGCGGCGTGCTGTGTCGGTGTCGCACGCTGCTGCCAATGCCACGCCCATGCGCCGGCGTGCGAAAGATTCCGGTTTGCCGAACAGGCGGATATCCGTTCCCGGTACTTGTAATGCCTCCGCAACGCCTTCAAATGCGATACCTTTTGCTTCGTGTTGGCCGTAAATGACCGCTGATGCCGCCGGTGTCCGTAATGCGACATCGACCGGCAAGCCCAGTATGGCTTTGGCATGCAGCTCGAATTCATTCTGCACCTGACTCGACATGGTGACCATGCCCGTGTCATGTGGACGTGGGCTGACTTCGGAGAACCAGACCATCTCGTTTTTGACGAATAATTCAACCCCAAACAAACCGAGACCGCCGAGATTATCGGTAATTTTCTTGGCGATATCACGTGCACCTTGCAGCGCCTGCGGGTGCATCGCTTGTGGTTGCCACGATTCGACGTAATCTCCCTGTACTTGAACGTGACCGATAGGCTCGCAGAAGTGCGTCTGGATTTCGCCATTGCTGCCTACGGCGCGTACGGTCAGTTGTGTGATTTCGTAGTCGAAATCGATGAAACCTTCAACAATCACGCGACCAGAATTGACGCGCCCACCCGCTGCAGCGTAGTTCCAGGCGGTTTCTACGTCAGCTGCGCTATCGAGTTTTGACTGACCCTTGCCGGAAGATGACATCACGGGTTTGACGATGCAAGGAAAGCCGATGTCGTCGCATGCAATGCGTAATTCTTCCAGGCTATCGGCGAAGCGATATGGCGATGTCGCCAGCCCTAATGTTTCTGCTGCAAGGCGACGTATGCCTTCGCGATTCATTGTCAGCCACGCTGCGCGCGCCGTCGGAATCACCTGCACCTTGCCAGCATTTTCGAGTTCAACCAACGTCGGAGTAGCGATGGCTTCGATTTCTGGAACAACCAGATCAGGCTGCTCGACTTCAATCAGTGCCGCCAATGCTGCGCCATCTGTCATATCGATAACGTAAGCGCGATGTGCGACCTGATGACCCGGTGCATTTTCATAGCGATCCACAGCGATCACTTCGACTCCCAGTCGTTGCAGTGAAATGATGACTTCTTTCCCCAGTTCACCTGAGCCCAGCAGCATAACTTTGGTTGCGGAAGGGGAGAGTGGGGTGCCTAAAGTTTGAATCGGTTTCATATTTATGTCGGATAGTTTTTGTGTGATTTTGTCGTCGCCACCAGCATGTGGCTTTCGCTTATTTATGCAATGCGCGGTTGAGCCGATTTATCGTTAACAGAAAGCCAGCAACGATATCAAGGTGAAATTATACTGAGTAAAGTCAAACTTAATCCTTAAGATTGCAATGAAAGCTTGTAAAACCGCTTGACACAAGGCTTTCCGGCTTGTTTTAATACCGGATGCAGATTTCCTGCTTGCCGTGATAGATGCGAGACTGAGAAACAATCGAATACATCGTCGCGAAATTCAAATTTTTGTGAGGGGGCTTTAAGTGAATAAAACTGAGTTGATCGATCATATTGCGAAAACAGCGGATATTTCAAAAGCGGCTTCTTCCCGCGCTCTGGACGCTTTGATCGGTGCGGTAAAAACAACGCTGAAGAAAAACGGTACAGTCACACTGGTTGGTTTTGGTACTTTCTCCGTCGGTAAACGTGCAGCGAGAACTGGCCGTAATCCACGCACCGGAGAAGCAATTAAAATCAAGGCGGCTAAGGTTCCTAAATTTAAACCTGGCAAAGCATTGAAAGATGCTGTAAACTAATGATCTTTCGCGACGCCGTGACAATGGTGGCGCGGGTGTAAATTGAAGGTGCGGGCGCTTAGCTCAGTTGGTAGAGCGGAGCCCTTACAAGGCTTAGGTCGGGAGTTCGAGCCTCTCAGCGCCCACCAGTTAATTTATGCATAGTAGTAAAAAAGGAGTGGTAGTTCAGTTGGTTAGAATACCGGCCTGTCACGCCGGGGGTCGCGGGTTCGAGCCCCGTCCGCTCCGCCAGAAAACTGAAAAGGCGAACGAAAGTTCGCCTTTTTTTATATTTGCAATTTTGTGATTGTTATTCTTCGTCATACGATAGGTTGAACATGTTTGAATTTATTCGTACCCATCAGCGCTTAATGCAATTTTTATTGTTGCTGATTATTTTTCCTTCGTTCGCCTTTTTTGGTATCGAGAGTTATACCAGATCGCAAGCGACTGCCGGTGCGACGGTTGCAACGGTTGCAGGCCAGGCGGTCACTCAGCAGGAGCTGGATGCCGCTTTGCGCGAACAGTTGGATAAATTTCGCCAGAGCTATGGTCCGCAATTCGACTCTAAGATGTTGAATACTCCGGAAATGAGGAAAAATGTTCTGGATGAGTTGATTGCCCGTAAAGCCGTTGCTGCTGAAATTAAAAATAGCAAACTGACGGTGACCGATCAGACTTTGCAGCAACAGATTCTGGCATTGCCTGGTCTGGTGAAGGCGGATGGCAGCTTCGATAAAGAACGGTATCTGAATTATCTTGCTTCTCAGGGGATGACTCAGGCTATGTTTGATCAACGTATGCGCCAGGATCTGACGGTTGAGCAGTTGGCTGGTGCTGTGCAGAACACGAGTTTTATTCCAAAAACGGTCGTGGATCGTATTGCGCTGATCAGCGAGCAGGAGCGTGAAGTTCAGATGTTGAACTTTAAAACGGCTGATTTTACCTCGCAGGTAAAAGTCACTGATGATATGGTGAAAGCTTATTACGATAAAAATGCTGCGCAATTCGAAATTCCTGAGTCAATCAAAGCCGAATATGTTGTCTTGAATAATGATGTATTGCAGGCGCAGGTTGCTGTTTCTGATGCGGAAGTGCAGGAGTTCTATAAAAGCAATGCGAAAGCCTATAGCGTTGATGAGCAGCGCCGCGCCAGTCATATTCTGATTGCGGCGAAAAAAGACGCCAGTGATGCTGAAAAGGCGAAGGCAAAAGCGAAGGCTGAATCATTGTTGGCAGAAGTTCGCAAAAATCCTGCTTCATTCGCAAAGCTGGCAAAAGAAAATTCTCAGGATCCAGGCTCGGCAGAGCGTGGTGGTGATCTCGACTTCTTCGGTAAAGGTGCGATGGTCAAGCCTTTTGAGGATGCTGCTTACAAGCTGAAGCAAGGCGAAGTTAGCGATGTTGTGCAGTCTGATTTCGGTTTTCATATCATTCAGTTGACGGATGTTAAGCCTGCGATGGTCAAACCTCTGGATGAGGTGAGGGCGCAAATTACTGCTGATATTAAGAAGCAGAAGGCAGCAAAGGCGTATGCTGAGGCGGCGGAAACTTTTGGTAATACAGTTTATGAGCAGGCGGATAGTCTGAAACCGGTCGCAGATAAACTGAAGCTCAAAATAGAAGTAGTTGATGGTTTGATGCGCGAACCGAATAAGGCGTTGCCGGCTTCTGTGTTGACGAATAATGCCAAATTTCTGACTGCTATTTTTGCTGACGGTGCTGTGAAGAAAAAACACAACACAGAAGCGGTTGAGGTTGCACCAAATACTCTGATTGCGGGTCGTATTCTGGAATACAAAGCGGCTAGCAAGCGCCCGTTGGAAGAGGTAAAGCCGACGATCGTTGCGAAACTTACGCAATCCGAAGCTGAGGCTTTGGCTGAAAAAGAAGGTAAGGCTAAACTGGCCGCATTGAAAGCGGCGGATTCTGTTGCCGGATTCTCGGATGTGAAAGTGATTTCACGTGCGAAGCCGCAGGATATTCCAGCGGCAGCATTTGTGCAGGTGATGAAGGCGGATACACAAAAATTGCCAGCTTATGTTGGTGTGGCGCTCGGCGGTGGCGGTTATAGTGTTTTCCGTATTTCGAAGGTGAGTGCAGGTGTTCCTGATGCGGCAAAACGTGCATCAGATGCGCAGCAAATTGCCAGTATGCAGTCGCAACAGGATCTTTTGACTTACATAGAGTTGTTGAAAAAAAAGGCGAAAGTCAGCGTCAATAAATCGGCTTTGGCAGCTCCGGTTCAAGTAGTTCAGTAATCAAAAAAGATGACCATAAAACGGCGCCAGAACGGTGCCGTTTTTTTTTGCGCAAACCGTTAATCGGCGTTATTCTTGAGGCTGTTGCGAATAGCATGAAGCAGGCGCAGATTCCGGTAATATTTGATATGTATCAATGTAGTTGTGCAGTGCGGTTGTTATTCTTTCAGTGTATTTTTACAACAGAGTGAGATCATGACGATAACTAAAGAAAACTCATACAACTATCGGGTTGTACGCCAATTTTCTGTCATGGCTGTAGTTTGGGGAATAGTCGGCATGCTTGTGGGCGTGGTGATTGCTACTCAACTGGCCTTTCCAGAATTTTTAACAGGGATACCTTGGCTTAGCTATGGGCGCTTGCGACCCTTGCATACTAATGCAGTAATTTTTGCGTTTGGCGGATGTGCGTTGATGGCGACATCTTATTATGTAGTTCAGCGTACTTCCAACGTGCGCTTGTTTTCTGATGGTTTGGCTGAATTTACTTTCTGGGGGTGGCAACTGGTGATCGTTGCTGCAGCCGTTTCTCTGCCTCTGGGTTTTACTCAAGGTAAAGAATACGCTGAACTGGAATGGCCAATTGATTTGCTGATTGCAGTCGTTTGGGTTGCTTACGCGATTGTGTTTTTCGGCACACTGGCTAAACGTAAAGTAGAGCATATTTATGTTGCAAACTGGTTTTACGGCGCGTTCATTCTCGCCGTCGCAGTGTTGCATATCGTAAATAGTGCTGCATTGCCAGTCTCATTGACTAAATCCTACTCAGCTTATGCTGGTGTGCAGGATGCGATGGTTCAGTGGTGGTACGGTCATAATGCGGTTGGTTTCTTCCTGACTGCAGGTTTCCTTGGAATGATGTATTACTTCGTTCCTAAGCAAATCGAGCGCCCTGTGTACTCCTATCGTTTGTCGATCGTTCACTTCTGGGCATTGATTTTTACCTACATGTGGGCGGGTCCGCATCATTTGCACTACACGGCATTACCTGATTGGGCGCAGTCCATCGGTATGGTGTTCTCCCTGATTCTGCTGGCTCCATCATGGGGTGGTATGGTCAACGGTATTATGACTTTGTCTGGTGCCTGGAGTAAATTGCGTTCAGATCCTATCCTGCGCTTCCTGATCGTGTCTCTGTCCTTCTATGGTATGTCGACATTTGAAGGTCCTATGATGGCGATCAAAACCGTCAATGCCTTGTCGCACTACACTGACTGGACTGTTGGTCACGTTCACTCCGGTGCTTTGGGTTGGGTTGGCTTTATTTCCATCGGTAGTTTGTATTACCTGATTCCACGTTTGTTTGGACAGACACAAATGTACAGCAAGCGTCTGATCGAGATTCATTTCTGGGTTGCGACTATCGGCGTTGTTTTGTACATCGCTTCTATGTGGATTGCCGGTGTGATGCAAGGTCTGATGTGGCGTGCAGTAAATGAAGACGGTACTTTGACTTACTCTTTCGTTGAGTCTGTTAAAGCGACATTCCCTTACTACGTCATCCGTTTAACAGGTGGTGCAATGTATCTGAGTGGCATGTTTATCATGGCATACAACGTTGCGAAAACATTGATGGCTGCGAAACCAGTGAATAACGCGATACCTGCGTTGTCTGCTAATTCCGCTCATGCTTAAATCAACAGGAGAAATTTGATGCGTAATTTTACTCATGATCTGATTGAGCGTAACGTAGGCTTGCTGCTGGTGCTGACCATTCTGACGATCAGCTTCGGTGGTCTGGTTGAAATTGTTCCGCTGTTTTTTCAGAAATCGACAACGCAACCTGTTCAGGGAATGCAGCCTTACACGCCATTGCAATTGGCGGGGCGCGATATTTATCTGCGTGAAGGTTGCTACGGCTGCCATTCACAGATGATTCGTCCTTTCCGTGCTGAAACTGAGCGCTATGGTCACTATTCCGTTGCGGGTGAGTCTGTCTACGACCATCCTTTCCAATGGGGTAGTAAGCGTACTGGTCCTGATCTGGCACGTGTCGGTGGTCGTTACAGTGATAACTGGCATCGTGATCACTTAAATGATCCTCGCTCAGTTGTTGTTGAGTCGAATATGCCAGCTTATCCATGGTTAGCAAAAACACCGCTGGATCCAAATAGCATTGTTCCAAAACTGAATGCGATGAAAACTTTAGGTGTTCCATATACTGACGAGCAAATCAAAGCAGGTCCGGCAGAACTGGCAAATAAATCGGAGCAAGATGCTTTGATTGCATATCTGCAGGTTCTTGGAACAGCGATTAAAAATAAAAACTAAAGAGTGGCTCCTTGGGTTATCACTTTTTGAAAGGGTAAATTATGAATTTCACGATCCTGAGCAGTGTGGTGACGTTGATTAGCCTGTTTGTATTTCTGGGCATCGTCTACTGGGCGTTTAGTTCCGGTAACAAGGAGCGCTTCGAAAAACTGGCTCGCTTGCCAATTGATAATGAGAATGGAAAATAGTCATGGCAGATTTTTTTAATGAATGGTGGGGCATAGGTATCGCCACCATCGTGGCTCTCGGCATGGTCTTTTGCGTTGTGCTGTTATGGTCGCAGTCAAAAGTGAAGGTGAAGGTTGGTGCTGATGGTAAGCCTTTGCCAGCAGAAACCACTGGTCACGTGTGGGATGGTACTCTGATGGAGCAAAATAACCCGCTTCCGCAATGGTGGAAATGGTTGTTCTATCTGACGATCATTTTCAGCGTGGGCTATTTGATTGTCTACCCAGGTTTTGGTGGAAATCAAGGATCGTTTGGCTGGAGCCAGGTTGGTGCTTATGAAAAAGAAATGAAAGATGGTGAGGCGCAATACGGTCCGATTTTCAATAAATACCTGGCAATGGATATCAAGGATGTTGCGAAAGATCCGCAAGCACGTGAAATTGGTCAGCGTCTTTTCCTGAACACTTGTGCGCAATGCCATGGATCTGATGCCCAAGGCGGTAAAGGTTATCCAAATCTGACAGATAGCGACTGGCTGTATGGCGGCGATCCTGAAGTCATCAAGACTACTATCACTCATGGTCGTAACGGCATGATGCCACCAATGGGTGCAGCAATTGGTAGCGATGATGATGTTCGTAACGTTGCTAACTATGTATTGAGTTTGTCTAATTCTGCACATGATCCTATCAAAGCAGCGATAGGTAAACCAAAGTTTGCCGCTTGCGCAGCATGTCATGGTGCTGATGGTAAGGGAAATCAGGCTTTGGGTGCGCCGAATCTGACAGATAAAATCTGGTTGTATGGTGGCAGTATCGATACCGTAATGGAAACGATCAATAAAGGCCGCACTAACCAGATGCCTGCACATAAGACTATACTTACAGAAGGAAAAATTCATCTGTTAGCAGCGTATGTCTGGGGGCTGTCAAACAATACAGAAGCAGGGAAAGTATCTGATTCTGAAGCTAAGAGCATCAAGCAAATTGCTACCGCTGTTGTACCTGCTGCGGATAACGCCGTAAAATAAGCGTAAGAGCATTTGTTTAAATAAGAAAGACGAAGTTTTAAAATGAAGCATATCCCCATTACTCCGGTGCCGATGGATGAAGTAGAGCTGGCTCTGTTTGAGGAACGTAAGAAAGTTTATCCTCGTACGCAAAAGGGTTGGTTTGCATCCTGGCGCTGGGTAATGGTGGCTTTTACACAGTTACTGTTTTACGGTACTGCCTGGCTCAACTGGAATGAGAGACAAGCGGTATTGTTCGATTTGGTTGCACGTAAGTTTTACATATTTGGAATTGTTTTCTGGCCGCAGGATTTTATTTATCTCGCGGTGTTGCTGGTAATCTCGGCGTTGTCCTTGTTTTTATTTACAGCAGTTGCGGGACGTTTATTCTGTGGCTACGCCTGCCCGCAAACGGTATACACCGAAATCTTTTTATGGATAGAGCGCAAGGTTGAAGGTGACCGTAATGCGCGTATCAAACTTGATACAGGTCCATTAACTGCTCGCAAATTCTCTTTAAAATTCGTTAAACACTTTTTATGGCTGATTTTAAGCTTGTGGACGGGTTTTACGTTTGTTGGATATTTCACACCAATACGTGAATTAGCTATTTCTGTCGGATCCTTTACCTTGGGTCCATGGGAAACATTCTGGTTCCTTTTTTATGGTTTTGCCACCTACGGCAACGCAGGCTGGATGCGTGAGCAGGTCTGCAAATATATGTGTCCTTATGCGCGCTTCCAAAGCGCAATGTTCGATAAAGACACATTGATTGTGACTTACGATACCGAGCGCGGTGAGCCACGTGGTTCTCGCAACAAGAAGGTTGATTTTAAAGCTGCTGGTCTGGGCTCTTGTGTTGATTGTGGTATCTGTGTTCAGGTTTGCCCGACTGGAATTGATATTCGTAACGGCTTGCAATACGAGTGTATTGCTTGTGGTTTGTGTATTGATGGTTGTGATCAGGTCATGGATAAAATGGGTTATGAGCGTGGATTGATCCGCTATACAACTGAACATGCACTGACACGCAAGTTAGATAACAAGGCGATGTGGAAACGGGTATTCCGCTTACGTACCTTGGTTTACAGCGGTATTTTAGGATTAATTATCATCGTCGCAGCAGTGTCTCTGGTCTATCACGTACCATTAAAAGTGGATGTGATTCGCGATCGTGGTATGCCAAAAATTACTGAAAATGGCGAGATAGAAAATGTCTACCGCCTGCAAGTCATGAATACGCAGGAATCTGCACGCAGGTATTCGGTAGAAATTCAGGGTGTTAAGGGTGCAACAATTTTGAATAATGTTGATATCGACGTTAAATCTGCCGCAGCAAAAGCTTTTCCGGTGCGTGTACGAGTTCCGGCGAATGTTCTACAGACAGGATCCAATCGAATTCGGTTTGTCGTTAAAGATCTCGATGCGCCTGATGTTTCCGTCACTGAAAAAGCTGTGTTTATTGTTCCCCGCTAAGGAGTGGTTATGGATGCAATCCTGATTTCAAAAAAAAGAGATAAATGGTTCAAAGAACCTTGGCTTTTGTTAGTCGCGGGCGGACCTGCAATCGTTGTTTGTGCGAGTATTTTTACTGGTGCCATTGCATTTCGTGGAGCAGATAAGGTTGTTGCTGAAGATTATTACAAGCAAGGCTTAATGATCAATAAAGATATTCAGCGTGATGCGAAATCAAGAGAATTGCATTTAGGTGCAACGCTGAGTCTCGACGTGTCCTCTGGAAAACTTCGTATGCAGTTGAAAGGTGACGGTTTGTTACCTGACACTGTGAAGCTGAGTCTTGCTAATGCCGCTGAAGGTGCGACATCTGTAAACGAAGTCGTTCATCGCTTACCTATGGTGCAAGTTAGCCCTGGGATTTATGAGGGTGACTTAAAGTTAGTCTCGAGTATTTTTTCAAGCTCTGTTAAATTGTTTCACATTAAATTAGAAACGACTGATTGGCGACTGACCGGGGATTGGTTTGAACCAGAGCAAAAGGTCGCGCAATTAGGTATGGCAAAATAATTGCGCATCCCTATGATTTGTTGACTGATCAGTTGAATAATCACTAAAGGGGACGAGATTGGAACATCAGAATTCAGCTCACAGCAAAGCTTATTTACGGCCAATGTTGATGATAGTGTTGTGGCCAGCATTTCTAATGGCATGTGCTGCAACAGGATTGTTTTTTAGTCTCGTTGATCCTATGGAGTTGATTATATTTGATCAGCGTCTGCAGTTGCATCTTACAGGTGTGTACACAATAGGTTTTTTCATGTTCTGGCTGTTAGGCATTCTCTCCAGCGGTTTGACTGCTTTACTGGTACAGAAGGCTCATTAACCACGATTCAGACACCAGTCTGCTAACCATCTTTATTCAATCGGTGTGTAGCTCTTGAATACTGCTGCGCAATGCGTGTCAGTTTCATCTCTTAAGCGAGATATAGTTATTATCTCGTGTTCATTCCGATTTATTTATTACTATGCTGACTCTGCCCCTGATACTTGCTGCTGTAACCGCCGGTATCGCGGGAGGGGTGCATTGTGTAGGTATGTGCGGTGGTATCTCTTCCATGCTTAGTCGTGCCGGGAGCAATGGAAGAAAAGTGATTCCTATCAGTCGGAGTGATGATACTGAAAGCCAGCCGCAAGTCTTGGTAAATACTGGTATTCGTTTTCAGGCTTTGCTACAGGCCGGCAGACTTTCCACATATATGATGATTGGTGCAGTGTTTGGTGGTTTGGGAAGTGCAGGCATGATTTTGAAACCTTACTTTCCGGTTCATCAGATTTTGTTTGTCATTGGTAATCTTGCGCTGATTATTTTGGGGCTCAAAGTTGTTGGGTTTCGTTTTCACATAAATGCTCTGAGTCCTTATTTTTCGCGCCTACAGCAAGCATTGTTTTTTTTTGCGCCGCCGCTAAAGCAAAGTATTGAATATCCGTTCTTTGTCGGTATGGCTTGGGGATGTCTGCCTTGTGGGTTACTTTGGGGGATGGCACCTTTTGCTTTGCTATCGGGAGATGCATTTTCGGGTGCAATACTGATGTTGTTATTCGGTTTGAGTGCAATGCCACATCTGTTGTTGAGTCAGGGCATATTTAATGCTGTCAGTAAGGTCAGGGTGCCTTCGGTATTGAAATACACTGGCGCGTTTGTACTGATAGGTATAGGATTGATCGGACTCTGGTATCCAGATATGCAGCAGATGCCCGGTTTTCTTTGTGTCTTGCCTGATCGCTAGCTTTTTTTAGGTGTCAGTCAGTGTGGCGACTACGCTTTGGTATTGATCAGCGTTCCTAATAATTCATCAGCGGTTTTCACCATTTTTGCGTTGATGTCAAATCCAGCTTGGTATTGAATAGACTGCACTATCTCTTTCGTAAGATCAGTGCCGCTGGTCTCTTGTGTTGCCATCTTAAAACCCTGTTGGCTGATGCTGACGGTCACACCACCATTGCTTGCCTCTTGAAACGCAGCTTGCTGAGGTATGAAGCCTTGTGTTTCCGCGTTCGCTACATTGTGACTGGAAACATCTAAGGCTGTCTGATTTGCTCGCATGCCTGACAGTCCATTGCTCAAAATAGAAGATAGCATCAGCTTTCCTTTGAAAATATTGCCATATGCAGAGTGTATCCCGTATTTTTTTGCATCACGATGTGTTTTACAATATTTAATCTGTCAGCGGTAATCTTATTTCCAGAGTAGTGCCTTCTCCAGGTGTGCTCAGAACCTGAAATTCACCGTTCATTGCTTTAATTCTTTCCCTCATGCCTACCAAGCCGAATGAGCTGGTTTTCCCCATATCTTCTTCAACAATTCCTTTACCATTGTCGTTAATGTTTAATTTAAGTTCTGCGTGAGAGCGTTGAAATTCGATCTGAACATCGCTTGCTTCAGAGTGACGTGCAACATTGGTCAGTGACTCCTGAATAATACGGAAAATGGCTGTGCTTCGCGCGTCGTCTAACGTCAGTTGATCTTCGTCAGCAATCAATTCGCAATTTATGCGATGTCGGTGAGAGAAATCTCTCTGTAAAGTCTGTAGCGCAAAGAACAGTCCTCCCTCATCCAGTGCGCGTGGGCGCAGATCTGTGGCGATACGACGGAGTGTAGTAATCGCAGTCAATATCAACTGATCCATGCTGTTGATCGTGGGTTTATTTCTATCCAGAAATGACAGATCCCGTTGCAGTAATGATAAATCCATCCTAAGTGCAGCGAGCAGCTGACCCAGATCGTCATGTAGTTCACGCGCGATGTGCTTACGCTCCTCTTCTCGGATCGATTGTAGTGTCGCTGAGAGCTGGCTGAGTTGCTCATGATACTTTGCCATTTTCTCTTTTGCGACTTTTCGGTCAGTAATGTCTCTGAAGATGACCGTGTAGTAGCGTTTTCCGTTTTCCAGTTGATGTGCAATTGATGCCTCGATCGGAAACTCCTCACCTGATGCGCGACATCCGGTGACATAAAAGTCTTCAAAATGGGTGCCCATCTTGCGGCGGGTGATACCGGCCTCTCCAAATTGCTGCACGTGAATTTTATGCGTCTCGCGATGGCGTGCCGGAATTAAACGGTTAAGGGATGTTCCGACTAATTCATTTACTTCATAGCCGAAAATTAACGCAGCGGCGGGATTGACCAGGATGATTTCCTGTTTGTCGTCAACGGTGATGATGCCATCAATTGCAGTATCGATCATGCGACTCAGACGTTGGCGTTCCAGTTTTAATTCTTCAGCAGATTTTGCCAGATTATTAGTAGAAGCAGCGAGGCTTGCATAGGGGGTATGGATGTTGACAGCGACCATGCTGCGGTAAATCGCAATCGCCGAAAATAGTAGAAATGTATGCCCTATGACGACATTGACATCACTGGTTTCTGCATAGATGGAGAAGTAGACTTCAGACATTGCCATCAAGACGGTGGCCAGAAACAGTGGAACTCTGTCGATATGTAAATGCTCTGCAGATTTGTCAATCTGGAAGCGTAGTGCGTGTCTGTAAAATAAAACTGCAGCTAAGATATGTGCTGCAATTAATGAGGTTTCGCAGGCGACTTTGAACGATGTCTGACCGGCTCCCTGAATGAATGTAAGCGGAATTAAATTGGGAAATGCAAAAACCAGAATTCCCCAGCCTAACGTGGCTAGTAAGCCGGCACTCAAAACCCCATACGATTGCATCTGACTTATTTCTGAGTCTTCCGGATCAAACGCAAGCCCTAGCAAAGTTGTCGCGATTATTGATCTCGAGATAAGCCAGAAACTCATTGATTTATGCATGTCTCCTGCGGTTTCGAATCCAGGCATACCTTGAAATGTGAGCGTATGAAAAAAGCCTAATATTGCTGTACAGAGAAATGCGACTGCCAGTATCACACTACTTTTTTTACGTACTTCACCAAAAGCATTCCAGCAAACGATAAACACCGAGGCAAAAATAACGATGGTCACTGTCTCTAGAAAGGTATGTACCGGGAGCGGCGCTGGTACGACGAAGACGGAGAGACGCTCCTGGTCTATCCATAAAAAACAGGAAAGTACAAACAGGAACCCCGCGATCCAACGCGCTTCGGATAGTCTTGATGTTAGTGAGAGTGAATTTGATGACATGCGACTTGATGATATTGAGTGAGATCTGTCTATTCTAAGGGCTGAAATCAGCTTGTATTGATGTCTTGGTAAAAAAAATGGCACCCATCAGTGGATGCCATTATTACCGAGGCGGTGAACCTGACGCCAGTAATGATCAATGAGACATAAATACAGGAACCGTCATACTTTCAAGAATGGTCTTAGTCACGCCACCCATGATCATTTCCCTGAAACGGGAATGTCCATAACCACCCATCACTATCATATCGCTATCGAGGTCATGTGCTAATGAGAGCAATGCGTTACCGATATCAGTGGAAGTTTTGTGCACTGAGACCTCGACTTTAACGCCATGTCTTGCGAGGTAAAGAGCGATATCAGCGCCGGGTTGCTCGCCGTGGGCATCAGGCGTGGATTTTGGATTGAAAATGGCAACCTGAACTACATCTGCTTTTTTTAGTAAGGGCAGTGCATCAGTAACTGCACGGGTCGATTCCCGACTTGCATCCCAAGAGATCAAGGGGCGTTTTGCGATCGTATTAAAATCTCCTGCATAAGGAATGATGAGTACCGGACGCCCGGAATTCATCACAATATATTCAGGAAAATCTGGTAATACTGAAGGTGAGGGCTCGTCGTGATTGGTTTGTCCTATGATCACCAAGTCACTATATCTGGCTTGAAGGCCAATTCCACCACCAGCTTCATCATTTGCAACCATGCTTTCATGTGATGAAACACCAATCGTTTCCACTTCGCGATTGAAATTGGCGACGGCTTTTTCAGCGCGTTCTCTGAGAAAATTGAGATGGATCGTCAAGTTCGGGTCGCTGGCACTGATGTTTCCGTCCTGATAGATAAAACGTGAAACGCCGGTGACTGCTGTCCCGATTAAATGTGCATCTTCAGCTTTAGCAATTTCAGCCGCAAATTTGACTCTTAAATTCGATCGCCCTGATTCATCAACGTGCACAAGTATGGTTTTATATGTCATGTCATTGCTCCTGTTAATTTTTTCTTCGCGTCAGAGCTTTAAAAAACTCTTAGAGAAAAATCGGTAATGAATCAAAATCGGCGATGCAAATTTTTGTATAAGTTGCCAGATTCTAGCTTAAATATTTTATACGGCAACCGCTGTTTCACTTCCCCACTGTGGAAGCAGTTTTTTTCCAACCATTACAGATACTTTTTCGCTGACTTTATTTCGGGTTTTTGCTGGCGGCAGACGACGCAGGGTTTTCAACGCAGTCGTATCAAGTAAGCATATTTCACGTTGATCGACGCTGATTAATCCCATTTCGTTAAATGCAGACAGCGTCCGGCTAACGGTTTCTAATGTCAAGCCAAGGTAGCTGCCGATTTCGTGGCGAGTCATACGCAGGTTGAATGATTTTCCAGAGTAACCTAACTGGCTGAAGCGTTCGCCCAGTGTGGTCAGAAAACGGGCAACTTTGGCTTCTGCGCTAAGTGCGCTAAGCATGCCTATCATTAATTGTTCACGAACCAGTTCGCGGCTCATGACGCTGAACATTGCATGTTCTAATTCAACATAGCTGCGCCCCAGATTTGCAAAAGCCTTGTAAGGCAAAATAATGATGTCGCAATCTGACAGAGCAACAGCTTCTGACGCGTGTTGTTGATTATGGATGCCATCGATTCCAAGCAGATCACCCTTCATCGGAAAGCTCAGTACTTGTTCGTTACCGTATTCATCAATTAATACAGTTTTCAGGAATCCCGAGTTGACAACATACAGCGCTTCAAAATTCTGTCCTATCGTATGGATGCGCTGACCAGCTTTAAAGCGAACATGCTGAAATAAGGCTTCTTCATCCGTTGAGTTAAGAGGAGTAGGAATATTTAACAGATCACAGACCTGACTCAGGTCTGACCACAAATTGCCGTGGCAACGCCAACCTGCCTCGTTTGACATCACTGGTAGCATCGCTTTGTTTGCTGCAATATGTTGGCTGACTGGGCGGGATGATTGGGCAACTGTTGTCATGTGAGTCTCCTGGATAAACGAAAATTAATTAACTTGTTTCGACGCATCTGGACTTTCCCAGTCATACAGAAAATTCTGTATCTGGTCGAAGTCAGTAGATTTGTCGAGAAAACCGTCTGCACCAGCGCGCATAGCGTGCACGCGATTGTCTTCAGTTGAGTGATTCGTGAGAATGACAATCTTGACCTCTGGTTTATTTTGCTTCACATCTTTCAAAAGTTGCAAGCCATTTTTGTCACCTAATTGCAAGTCAAGAATCATTGCATCAGTGTCACTATTGATAACACTGTCGTAGGCAGTATCGATGTCGCCAGAAACACCGATAACGTGCATCCCTGGTATTTCTTCTATGAAACGAACGAGTCGGTTTTGAATTAAAACCGAATCTTCAACGATAAATAAATTCATGGTGCGCGTGATGTAAGACATCGCTTGTTTGCTTGATGTCTATTATCACGGCTTCGCTTTTTGATTTAAATCAGGTAATGCTGATTTGAATTGTCAGATTTGAGGCTGATCTTATAGGAATATTCCTACAAGATAGTGATGGTGGAGGTGCTTGGTCAGACGTTAGGGACCAGAAGATTATGGGCGACAGCGTACTGAACCAGGTCGGAAATGTTGCTCATATTCATTTTTTGCATAATACGCATCTTATGTGTGCTGACTGTTTTTACACTGAGATGTAGCAAATCACCAATTTCTGTAATCGTTTTTCCCTTGACGATATGGCTGAAAACCTCAAACTCTCTATCGGAAAGGCTGGTGTGTGGGAGGTTATCGTCGGCAGGCATCGCATTCATGGCTAACTGCTCCGCCACTTCTATGCTGATATAGGGGCGTCCCGAAGCTACTTTGCGCAATGCTGTAACCAGTTGTGTGCCCGCACTTTCTTTTGTTAGATACCCTCTGGCGCCAGCTCTGATCGCACGCACAGCGTATTGCTCTTCTTCATGCATGGTGAGAATCAGGATGGGGAGCTTGGGGAATTCATCTTTGATCTGACGTATCAGGTCGACGCCGCTTCGCCCTGGCATGGACAGATCCATTAACAGGACATCAAACTGTGCGTTTCTCACTTTTTCCAAAGTGTCAAAACCGTCGATAGCTTCTGCAACCACACGTATGTCGTCGTTTCCATCAAGTATGCGCTTGAGTCCTTCACGCATGATAGTGTGGTCATCGGCAATAAGAATTCTAATCATTGATCAGTGGTGCAGTTAAATTTTGTGCAAGCTGAGTCGCAAGGCATGCACTATTGTACTGTACAACCCGATTAGTTGCTTATTGCCTATGTCCGTGGCTACCAGCTCAGTGTTTTTTGACTCTGTGCACCAGAACTGGAATATCACACATGGATAAAACTTTGCTTGTCGTGCTACCCAAAAGTAATTGTCCGACCCCACTGCGTCCGTGGGACGCGATAAAGATCAGGTCGCAAGCATATTGCTGTGCTGTATGGACAATTTCCTTCGCAGGAGCATCGCTAAACTTGACGACACTTTCAAACTCCAGACCTTCCTTATGCGCAGCTACTCTGGCCGGCTCCAGATAAGATTCGCCAAAGGCACGCATTGCCGCCTGGTATTCTTCTTCCGTCGGAGTGTTTGGCGGAATGATGTCGATGTAAATAGGGTACTGATAATTCGCCGCTACAAAAATTCCAACTACCTTGGCATTTACTTTTTTTGCAAACTCAATACCCGCTTGAATGCTGGCATTGGCCAGCTCAGACCCGTCGGTCGGCATAAGAATTTTGCTATACATCGTTCTTCCTTTCAGTTGAGTAGTGGCAGATCGAACCTTTATAATGGATTATCTGAGGGATGTGCGTTTGATTAATAACAAATTTCAAGGTGGTTAATCACACGTTGATACATCCTGCCGATAGTCCCCCCTCTGGACTGAACGAGAGGGGAGAATTAATGATGTACAGCATCTTTTTAGAAATGTTTTAATCCTATCGCTGCTTTCACTTCATCGGTTGTTTTGGCTGCAATCTCCCGCGCTTTTTGTGTCCCCTCTTTGAGCATTTGTAGAACCTGACCGCGATCTTTGGCATATTCCTCGCGACGCTCACGAATTGGTGCAAGCAGATCCTGTAATATTCCTTCAAGACGCGCCTTGACTACGCTGTCACCCAAACCGCCGCGTGTGTAGTGGTCTTTCATTGCTTGTAATCCGATTTTGTCTTCATCGAACGCATCCAGATAAATAAAGGCGACGTTATCTTCCAGGTGTCCAGGATCGCTGACGCGCAGATGCAACGGATCTGTATAAACATTGCGTACTGCCGCTTTTATCTCTGCCGGGCTGGCGCCGAGGTTGATCGTGTTCCCGAGGGATTTACTCATTTTGGCTTTTCCGTCGATACCCGGCAAACGACCGATCTTTGGCACCAACGCCTGACATTCAACCAGAATATCTTTTTTAGCCAGACGATTGAACCGGCGAACGATTTCGTTTGTCTGTTCAATCATAGGAATCTGGTCTTCGCCCACAGGTACCAGACTCGCTTTGAATGCAGTAATGTCGGCGGCCTGACTGACAGGGTATGTCAGAAATCCAGCAGGAATATCGCGCTCAAAATTACGCAGAATAATCTCTTGTTTGATCGTCGGATTGCGTTCCAGGCGGGCAACCGAAACCAGATTCAGATAGTAGAACGTTAATTCTGTCAGTTCAGGAATTTGCGACTGAATAAAGATCGTGGATTTAGTGGGGTCAATGCCAACGGCGAGGTAATCCAGTGCAACCTCAAGTACGTTGTCATGAACTTTGGCCGGATTGTCCATATTGTCCGTCAATGCCTGTGCATCGGCGAGCATGATGTACTGCTGATATTGATGTTGATATTTGACGCGGTTGCGCAGACTGCCGACAAAATGTCCCAGATGAAGAGGGCCAGTAGGGCGGTCGCCAGTCAGAATGGTGTGGTTTTTATTTTCAGTTGTACTTGCTTGCATAAAAATTCCGTTGTTTACGTGCGTAAAAAATGCCGCTCAATTGTGGCGGCATTTTGAATATGTGCGTCTAATCAAGGCGTTATGATGCCGTCACCGCCGATTATGTGTCAAGTTTGCTTGGATTGATCAAAAAGTCTGCAAATTTTCAATAGTTTAACCGACGAAATCATGATTTCTGAATGGTAAAATTCGGCACACTTGATTTACCAGATGACATCTGATTGCCTGAATATTTAGAAAGAAAATTATTTTGACTGCAGTTTCTCCCAAAAAATTGGTCATTGCTTCCAGAGAGAGCCGGTTGGCAATGTGGCAGGCTGAACATGTTCGTGACCGTCTGTTATCGTTATACCCAGATTGCCAGGTCGATATTCTTGGAATGACGACGCGCGGCGATCAGATTTTAGACCGTGCTTTATCTAAAGTCGGCGGGAAAGGTTTATTTGTTAAAGAGTTGGAAGTGGCGATGGCTGAAGGTCGTGCCGATCTGGCAGTACATTCCCTCAAAGATGTTCCTATGGAGTTACCCGAAGGTTTCACTTTGGCTGCGATTTTAGAGCGTGAAGATCCACGCGATGCTTTTGTTTCCAACGATTATGACTCCCTTAGTAGCTTGCCCGATGGCGCCGTCGTTGGTACCAGCAGCCTGCGGCGTCAGGCCTTCATTTCAGCCCGTTTCCCGCATTTAGTGATTCGCCCTTTGCGTGGCAATCTTGATACCCGTTTGCGTAAGCTTGATGAGGGCGAATACGCTGCGATTATTCTTGCAGCGGCAGGATTAAAGCGTCTCGAATTACCTCAGCGTATACGTGGATTTTTAGAGCCTGAGGCAAGCTTGCCCGCAGCCGGACAGGGTGCTATGGCGATAGAAGTGTCGGATTCGCGTCCTGATTTACTTGAGTTACTTGCCCCGTTAAATCATTTGGCAACTTCTCAGTCCGTTATTGCCGAGCGAACTGTGTCCAAGGTTTTTGGCGGCAGTTGTCAGATACCACTGGCGGCGTTCGCAACCGTAGCTGATCAAAAAATGCATTTACGTGGGATGGTGGCAACCCCGGATGGACGGCGAGTGGCGAGTGCCGAGATTTTTGGTGATGCGTCTGAGCCACGAGCGCTGGGTTTACAACTGGCGCAGGCCTTGTCTGCCCAAGATGCTGAGGGCATCCTGGCTTTGTGTAAAGCACAGATTGTTGAGTAATTCTCTTATGTCGCGCAGGAATGTGATTGTCACGCGCCCATTGGCACAGGCTCAGGATTTTGCCGCTCAACTTCAGGCTTTATCGCGTCCGTGTCAATTGTTCCCCTTGATCGAAATACATTATTTAGAGAATCAGACTGAGATTAGCGACAAAGTAACTAATCTCAGTAGTTATGGATTAGTTGTTTTTGTGAGTCCGAACGCGATTGATGCTTTTTTTTCGCATATCACGCAATGGCCGTTACAGGTTCCGATTGGTGTTGTCGGTGAGGGGAGTAGGCTTGCTTTGGCGCGCTATGGTCTTCATTCTGACAATGCGACGATCATCAGTCCCTCGAATAAACTGAAAACGGATTCTGAGGCTTTGGCGGCAGAGATTGACTTTGCTGCACTGGCTGATAAGCAGGTATTGATCGTGCGAGGAACAACAGGCCGGGAATTTTTGGCCGATGCATTTCGTTCCCGTGGCATTCATGTGACGCAATTGGCTGCTTATCGGCGTTCTGCTCCCGAATTCAGTATTTCTGTGAAGAGGCGGTTAGAACAGTTGCTCCAGTCAGAGAATGACTGGGTGATTACCAGTTCTGAGGCATTGCGAACGCTCATTTTCTGGTGTGAACAATTAACCTTTGACGATGCCGTGGCAAAAATCCAACATCAACACATTATCGTTCCCCACGTCCGTATTGCCGAAACAGCGCAGGCGCTGGGGTTTCATTCCATCACTTTAACCGCATCAGGCGACGAACAGCTACTTGTCGCGTTACAATCCTGAGTATGAATGAACAGCAAACTAACACAGGGGGTTCTTTGCCATCTCAAAACCCTGATCAATCCGTGGTCACTACTGCGGCCAATTCGCTTCCGGCTTCTTCGTCAGGCAGCTGGACTCATCCTGCCTTTCTGATTTCAGGCGTCTTAGCCGTATTGTTGGCTGCGCAATGGTGGTCTTCTCAAAATCAGATCAGTACTCTGAAAGAGGAGGTTGCTCGACGTTTGCTGAGCGCTGACACGACAAGTAATGAAACAAAGTTGCTGGCCAAAAATGTGCAGGAAACGACAAAAGAAATTCAGGCCAAAGTTCTTTTGATCGAAAGCAAACAAATCGAATCTCAAAGCCAGCAACTGGCTTTGGAACAGCTGTATCAGGATCTGTCAAAAAATCGTGATGAATGGGCATTGGCAGAAATTGAACAGGTATTGGCAACAGCCAGTCAGCAATTGCAGTTGGCAGGTAATGTCCAGGGGGCGTTGATTGCGTTGCAGAATGCGGATGGGCGCCTGGCTAAATCTGACAAGCCTCAGTTCATTACGATCAGAAGAGCAATCGCGAAAGACATTGATCGTTTGAAGTCTTTGCCGGCACTTGATTTACCAGGCATTGCGTTACGCCTCGACAGCGTCATTACACAGGTTGATCATATTCCTTTGTGGGCAGATGAGAAGTCAGTGGTTTCTCCGACCCCGCCAAAAGCACCATTGAGAATTATTCCAAAAACTCAGCGTGCATCGAAGCAGGATAAGCAGGATAAGAAAGTGGCCGAGGTTGAGGAAAGTACTTTCTCAATGCGTTTGCAGGACGCTTGGCAGAGTTTTTCCAGCGAGATGTGGGGCGAGGTTAAGCAATTGATTCGTGTCCGCAGTGTGGAAACGCCTGACGCTTTGTTGTTGACCCCGACGCAATCCTATTTCGCACGCGAAAATCTTAAATTGCGTCTGCTTAATGCAAGACTTGCCTTGCTGGCCAGAAATGAGAGTGTCTTCCGTAGTGATTTAGTGTCTGCACAAGATGCGATTACAAAGTATTTCGATACCAGGGCGAAACAGACTCAGAATGCGCAAGCCTTATTGCGTCAGGTTCAGGGCAGCAATCTGTCGATAGAAATGCCGAATTTGTCAGAAAGTTTAAATGCAGTACGCAACTACAAAGTGAAGCCTTAACGTATGCGAATTTTTATCCGGCTTCTGATTCTGTTTTCTCTTGCCGTTGGTCTGGCGATAGGTGCGCGTTTCAATCCAGGAAACGTCGTGTTGTTTTATCCGCCTTACAGAATCGATTTATCTTTAAATTTATTTCTCTTTTTGGTGGCAGTGCTGTTTCTGATTGTCTATGCGATTTTCGGAGCAATCGTCACCACACGTAAAATGCCTAAGAAAGTGGCAGCTTACCGCCAGCAGAAGCGTGAACGTGATGGCAACAAGGCTTTGCGTGAGTCGCTCAAGACCTTGTTTGAAGGACGTTTCGGATATGCTGAGAAAGCGGCGATCCGCGCAGCCGAACTACCAGATAACGCCGGGGTGGCTGCACTGATTGGTGCGCGTGCGGCGCATCACATGGGGCAATTTGAGCGCAGAGATCTGTGGTTGGCGGGAATTGAGGCTGACAACAACTATAAAGTCGCAAGGCTTGTGAGTGCGACTGAGCTGTTGGTTGATCAGCATCAGTCAGATAAAGCGCTTGAGGCGGTTAAGGAGTTACATGCCAATGGTAGTCGCCATATCCAGGTGCTGCGTTGGGCATTGAAAGCAAATCAGCAGGCGCAGAAGTGGGGCGATGTACTGAAACTGGTTCGTACTCTCGATAAGCATCATGCCCTGCATCCAGCGCTCTCGAAAAGGCTGAAGGAATTAGCCTACGAGGATTTGTTAAAGGGGCATGAGCATGATGCTGAGTCTTTGCGGCGCGTCTGGTTTGAAATCCCGGCAAACGACAGAAAATCAGCCTTTATCGCATATCAGGCTGCGAACGCTTTTAACGCCAGAGGTTTGTATGATGAGGCACGTTCTATCGTAGAGAAAGCACTGACAGAGGATTGGGATGAGCGCCTGTTGCGGGCTTATCGCGATGCAGCCGCTGCAGAGGGTTCGGCCGCATTGTTATCTCAGATTGAACATTGCGAAAAATGGTCCCTGAGTCATCCGACTGATCCTGAATTGGCGTTAACGCTCGGCGTGCTTTGTTTGCGTCAAAAATTATGGGGCAAGGCACAACGACACATGGAACAAGCCTTGTCTGACGCGGTTTCAGCCCGGACAGTGACAGAGTCGAATCTGAAATTGGCACAATTGCATGAGGCGCTTGGACAGGATGAAGAGGCAGCCTACCATTACCGGCAATGTGCCATAGCGACGACGCTGTAATTTGGCTGGCTTATCTTTTGCGCCGCACAAATATAGCCATAAACCCGATATAATTTTGCACGGTAAATTGAATTTATTGATATCTATTAAGAAAGAGTGACATGAGCTTGAATAACGTACCAGCAGGTCGTGATCTGCCAAATGACTTTAACGTCGTCATTGAAATTCCAATGAATGCAGATCCTATCAAATACGAGGTTGATAAAGAAACTGGTGCCATTTTTGTTGATCGTTTCATGGGCACGGCAATGCACTACCCATGTAATTATGGTTATGTTCCGCAGACTATCGCTGGTGATGGTGATCCAGTTGACGTGTTAGTCATCACACCATTTCCTTTAATTCCGGGTGTTGTTGTTCGCTGTCGCGCCATTGGCGTATTGCAAATGACGGACGAAGGTGGTGAAGATGCGAAGGTGTTGGCCGTTCCTGTCGATAAAATTTTGCCGATTTATACGCATTGGCAGAAACCAGAAGATATGAATGAGTTGCGCCTGAAACAGATTCAACATTTCTTTGAACACTACAAAGATCTTGAAAAAGGCAAGTGGGTGAAAGTTGAAGGTTGGGGTGGCCCGGAAGAGGCAAAAAAAGAGATTCTGGATGGCGTTGAAAATTTCAAAAAGCTTCAGAAATAAGTAAGTTTCCCTAAAAAACGCGGCTATTCTGGCCGCGTTTTTTATTCAGACTTAATAAGCCTTGTTTGTAATTGCTTGTAAACCCCACATGGACTAGACCTTAGCGCGGCAGGTTGACCATTACCGCAAACGCGATTGCAATCAGTATCGCTGCAAGACTAAGCCAGAGAAGAGTATTGCTCTCAGTGCTGGTGTTGTTCTCTGCACCGTCCGGACTGATTTTTCCTCTCTTGCGTTTCAGTCTTTTATCTCGATCCAGTACTTTTTGTAAATCATCAGCCATCTCGCGTGCTGTCTGGTAGCGATCGCTCAGCTCTTTTTGCATTGCTTTCATTACGATTCTTGAGAGCGATTCAGGTATCGCGGGATTGATTTCTGACGGTGCCTTCGGTGTTTTATACGCGATCTGATTCAGTAGTTTGTCTATATCGTTACTTTGAAATGGTTTTTGCAAGGTCAGCATTTCATACATGACCGCGCCGAGCGAATAAATATCCGTCTGCGCATTCACCTGTTTTCCCATGGCCTGTTCCGGAGACATGTAGTTAGGTGTACCGAGAATATTATTATTGAACAGCGTTACATTAGCTGGTTGGTTTTCATCCAGCAGGCGATTCGGTGCGCGGGCAATACCAAAGTCTACTACTTTGGGTTGATTATTCGTCAGAATAAAAATATTGCCAGGTTTAATATCTCTGTGAATGACTGCTTTCTCGTGGGCATAGGCAAGCGCGTCCGCAATTCTTTGAATGATATCAGTGGTTTCTATGGAATCGAAAGTGCGTCCCGCGGCCAGCATCATTTTCAAGTCTTGTCCACCGAGGAATTCCATCGCGATAAATGTTGTACCTCCTTCGCTGGAAGCATCGAAGATCGTCACAATATTCGGATGGGAAAGTCTGCCGGCCGCCCGTGCTTCGTTGATGAACTGCTGTTCACGTTGCTTTTTGTCCGCAGCATTCCCGCTTGCATTGAGTATTTTGATGGCAACATCCCGGTCAATGACAGGATCATGACCCCGAAAGACGGTGCCATTCGATCCTGTGCCTAGCTTTTCAGTCAGGTAAAAGCGACCAGCGCGTTTGTGCATATTCATTGCGTTACTCGGATTATCGGATGTTGTTTTGTTTTTTTGCATGTCAGCAGGATGCCTTGATGCATCTTAAATTTCAAGTGGTTGTTTATACGGATTATGCTCATTCAAATCGTCCAGATACAGTTCTATGCCGTTTGTTTCTCTTTGCAGAAAATTGGCGACAGCATTACTGAACTCTGGGTGCGTTAAGAAATGTGCCGAGGCAGTCTTTTGCGGTAGAAATCCTCTGGCCATCTTGTGTTCCCCTTGGGCTCCGCCTTCAAAGGTCCGGATACCGTTATTAATGCAAAATTCTATCGCCTGATAATAAGCTGTCTCGAAATGCAGGCAAGGATAATGCTCAACACAACCCCAATAACGACCGTACACCTTGCTTTGATTGAATATCAACAGCGAAGCCGCAATTTTCTTTCCATCTTTAATCGCAAAAATAAGATGGACGTGCTGCGGTATTGTGCTGCCAATTTGTGTGAAAAACTCAAGATTCAGGTAAGGTTTTGAGTGATGATTTTCATACGTGGCATCGTAACAGCGCTTGAAAAAAAGCCAGTCTTCCTCGTTTGCCTCCAAACCTTGAATATGCGAGAAAATAATGCCTAGTTCCTGTACTTTTTTTCGCTCGGCACGGATATTTTTGCGTTTTTTCTTACTGAGCGTCTTCAGAAAACTTTCGAAGTCAGAATGCTGATCGTTTTGCCAATGAAATTGTACCCCCGCTCTGATCAAAAAACCTGCATTCTTCAGCTGTGTTATTTGATTTTCATCAGGAAACAGAATGTGACACGAGGAAAACTCTCCTGACAGCGTGAGGTTTTTCAGATTTTCCAGCAATAAGTTTCTGACCGTATTATCACTCGCAATAATTCTGCTGCCTGTGACAGGGGTGAATGGTATCGCGGACAGTAGCTTGGGGTAGTACTGCAACCCATGCTGTTGATATGCCTGTGCCCAGGACCAGTCAAACACGTACTCACCGTAAGAATGTGTTTTCTGATAAAGCGGGCAAGCGCCAACCAAGGTTTTATCTTGCCATATCGTTAAATAATATGGATGCCAGCCAGTTTTTGCCGAGGCCGATCCGGATGAGTGTAAGGCGTGTAAAAAAGCATACGAAAGAAAGGGATTGGCGGACGGATCGGATTTCAGCAAATTGTCCCATTGTTCTTGTCCAATATCAGAGAGAGAACTTGCGAAGCCCATGCGATAATACTGGTCGATAGAAACTAATTCCATTTTTTGATTTTTTCAAATTGCACCATTATGACGATTAAAGTTGCCATTGCTCAGATGAATAGTACGGTCGGTGATCTGGCCGGAAATGCCGCGAAAATAGTAAATTATGTCCGCCAGGCAGCTGAGCAGGGAGCCGATATTGTTGTAACACCTGAGCTGTCTTTGGTTGGTTATCCTCCGGAGGATTTACTGTTAAGAACCGGGTTTTATCTGCAAACACAGCAGGTGTTATCTGATCTGACTGTTCAGCTTGCTGCATTCAAAGATATTTATGTGTTGGTCGGACATCCTGAGGCCAGAGATGGACGTCATTTTAATGCGGTTTCCGTTTTGCTTAACGGCAGCGTCATTGAATGCTACTTTAAGCGCAATCTGCCGAATGACATGGTATTCGATGAAGTCAGATATTTTTCTGCTGGTTCTGAGGCTTGTGTGTTCGACGTGAAGGGCGTGCGCTTTGGTATCAATATTTGTGAAGATACCTGGTTTAAAGATGCCCCTCTGGCAGCGAGGAGTGCAGGGACGCAGGTATTGTTGGTGCCAAATGGCTCGCCATTTCACATGGATAAGCAGCAGCAACGTCTTGATGTGATGCGCGCGAATGTCAGCACTACAGGCATGTCGCTTGTGTATGCAAATTTACTTGGCGGTCAGGATGAACTGATTTTTGATGGAAATTCCTTTGTTTTAAATTCGCAAGGGGAACTCGTTGCTCAGTTGGCACACTGCGAAACGGCTTTGCAAGTCATAGAATTTGAAGGCGCACAACCGGTTTCTCAGCCCTTGCCTGAATTGGGCACAACAGAATCTCAGGTTTATAAGGCGCTGGTACTTGGCGTGCGTGATTATGTGACTAAAAATGGCTTTCCCGGCGTCTTACTGGGATTGTCTGGCGGCGTTGATTCCGCGTTAACTCTGGCGATCGCGGTTGATGCATTGGGTGCAGAAAAAGTCAGGGCAATCATGATGCCTTCACCGTATACCGCAGATATCTCTCTGTTAGACTCGCGCGATATGGTGGAGCGCCTTGCTGTGCGTTACGATGAGATTTCAATCGGCGCTTGTTTCGATGCATTCAGAACCACCCTGAGCGCAGAGTTTGCCGGCTTAAAAGAAGATACGACAGAAGAAAATATTCAAGCGCGGATCCGTGGCACGATACTGATGGCCTTATCCAATAAGTATGGTTCAATCGTGCTGACGACCGGCAATAAGAGTGAAATGGCCGTTGGTTATTGCACCTTGTATGGTGATATGGCAGGTGGCTTTGCTGTGATTAAAGATATTCCCAAAACGCTGGTTTATCGTTTATGCGCTTACAGAAACAGTATTGCCGAAATTATTCCAGAGCGCATTCTGACGCGACCACCTTCTGCCGAACTGCGTCCGGATCAAACCGATCAGGATTCTTTGCCTCCCTATGAAATACTCGATGGCATCATGCAGTTGTATATGGAACAAAATAAATCCCGTGCCGATATTATTGCAGCAGGATATCGCGAAGAGGATGTTGAACGAATTACGCGTTTGATTAAAATAAATGAATACAAACGTCGTCAGGCACCAATAGGTGTGCGGATTACTCACCGTGCTTTTGGTCGTGACTGGCGCTACCCGATCACCTCAAAATTCAGAGACTAAAAAAGGAAATTTATTATGAAACAAATTACAGCAGTCATTAAACCATTTAAGTTGGATGAAGTTCGCGAAGCATTGGCTGATGTTGGCGTAACGGGCTTGACCGTGACCGAAGTAAAAGGCTTTGGTCGCCAAAAGGGACACACTGAACTGTATCGCGGTGCCGAATATGTTGTGGATTTTTTGCCGAAAATTAAAGTAGAAGTTGTTGTGGACGACAACATTTGCGATAACGTTGTTGATGCCATTATTAAAGCGGCGCATACTGGAAAAATAGGCGATGGCAAAATTTTTGTGCAGAACGTTGAGCAGGTAATTCGCATCCGTACCGGTGAAACTGGTTCTGAAGCGGTCTGATTTATTACTTAAACTGAGTGCAAGCAACTATGATGGCATCCAAATTACTCACTGCTGTATTCGCAGCGCTGCTGGCCATGCCAGCTGCCGCGGAAAATGGCGTTAGTGAGCATAAAATTATTATCGGCCAATCTGCTGCTTTTTCGGGGCCTGCAGCGCAACTGGGCATACAGTTGCATGCAGGGGCGAAAGCCTATTTTGATCACGTGAATAGCACTGGCGGCGTATTTGGCCGTAAGATCGAAGTCATTAAGCGTGACGATAAATACGAGGCTGACATTGCTGCTGCCAATACGAAGGCACTGATAGACACTGACGATGTATTTGCCTTGTTTGGTTATGTTGGCACTGCAACCAGCAACGCCGCAATGCCGATATTCACGCAAGCGAAAGTGCCATTCTTTGCACCTTATACTGGTGCTCAGTCTTTGCGGGAACCTTTCAATAAGTTGATCTTCAATGTTCGCGCCAGCTATTTTGACGAAACCGAACATTTGGTTGATCGTCTGGTGAATACCGGGCTTAAAAATATCGCTGTGTTCTATCAAAATGACGCGTACGGTAAAGCAGGATTAACCGGCGTAGAGCGTGCGCTGAAGAAAAAAAATCTTCCTATTGTTGATACTGCAACGGTAGAGAGAAATAGTCTTGATGTTGCCAAAGCAGTTGAAAAAATGATGGCAAAACGTCCCGACGTTATTATCCAGATCAGCGCTTATTCTTCTTCTGCAGCGTTAATTAAAGAGATGCGTCGGTTGGGTTATACCGGCCAGTTTTATAACGTCTCTTTTGTCGGTAGTCAGGCTTTGTCGGATGCTTTGGGTAAAGATGGTTCCGGTGTCGTTGTGTCGCAGGTCGTGCCTTTCCCTTGGTCAGCGGCGAACGCAACTGTCGTCGGTGAATACACAAAAATCATGAATAAAGCCGGCATTAAAGACCTGAATTTTTCCAGTCTGGAAGGTTTTATTGCGGCGAAGGTGTTTGTGGAAGGTTTGCGTCGTTCAGGCCAGAATCTGACCCGAGAAAAATTGATTTCCTCTTTAGAGTCGTTGAACACTAAGAGTTACGATGCTGGTGGTTTTGACATTAACTTTTCATCGTCAAATCACAATGGTTCAAAATTCGTTGATATGACCATGATTGGCAAAGACGGAAAATTCAAGAACTGATAAAAAAAGGCCTGAGGAAACTCAGGCCTTTAATAATACGATCAGCGCACCTGATCCGCCATCTGCTGCAGTCGCCTGACTAAACGCCAGCACCTCATCTTTCTGGATCAGCCAGTTTCTTACTTTGTGCTTCAGAACGGGTTCTTTATTGACAGAACCCAGGCCTTTTCCATGAATGATCCGTACGCAACGAACACCGTTTCTACCGCATCGCCTCAGAAAATCACCCAGACTGTCTCTGGCCTGATCGCGGCGCAGACCATGCAAATCTAATTGCGCCTGGATCACCCAGTGCCCCTTGCGTAATTTTCTGACGACATCAACCCCGACTCCGGGACGGGTGTAGCTCAGATTTTCATCTGTTTCCAGTAATGAATCCGCATCGAATTCATCAGAAAGCGATTCTTGCAGGGCTGCTTTCTCATCGGCGATGTATTGAAACGGTATTGGTGCCGGGCGTACCGGAGTTGCCTGATGCTTGACTGCCACTTTCAATGGTTCAACCGAACCTATGCTGGAGCGGAAAATATTCGCTTCTGCTTTTGCTTTCTTTTCCTGCTCCAGACGTTCTGCTTCAGCGCGCTGTCTGGCTTCCTGTTGTGTTTTGAGTTGCTGACCCAGAGATTTCAGGTCAGCAAAATTTTTCAGCGACGACATCGATTCAGCCTGGATTATTCTTCCAGATAACGCTGTGCATCCAGTGCCGCCATACAGCCGGTACCTGCGCTGGTAATCGCCTGACGGTAAACATGATCCTGCACATCACCAGCTGCAAATACGCCGGGAACATTCGTTGCGGTTGCCATGCCTTCAGTGCCAGTGCGGGTTTTGATGTAGCCGTTATGCATTTCCAGCTGACCTTCAAAAATGCCGGTATTCGGTTTGTGACCAATAGCAACAAAGACGCCATGCAATGGCACCTGAGTAATGACGCCGTCTGCTGATTTGATATTCACGCCAGTGACGCCGGAATTATCTCCGGTGACCTCGTCCAGAGTGTGATTCCATTTGACTTCTACTTTGCCTTCGGCAACTTTTGCCATCAGGCGGTCGATCAGAATAGCTTCTGCGCGGAATTTGTCGCGACGGTGAATCACTGTAACTTTACTGGCGATATTCGATAAATACAGTGCCTCTTCGACCGCTGTATTGCCGCCACCGACAACCGCAACTTCTTTGCCGCGATAAAAGAATCCATCGCAAGTGGCGCAGGCGGAGACACCTTTACCCATAAAGGCTTGTTCAGAAGGTAAACCCAGATATTGTGCCGATGCACCAGTCGCGATAATCAGTGAATCACAGGTGTATTCACCCTGATCACCAATCAAACGGATAGGTTTTTCATCGAGCTTGGTTGTATGGATGTAATCGAAAATGATTTCAGTGTTAAAACGTTCTGCATGTTGTAGAAAACGTTGCATCAGTTCCGGACCTTGCACACCCAGCGGATCTGCTGGCCAGTTTTCGACATCCGTTGTCGTCATGAGCTGCCCACCTTGTTCTACGCCAGTGATCAATACCGGATTTAGGTTGGCGCGGGCGGCGTAAATAGCGGCGGAATAACCCGCTGGACCTGAGCCGAGAATCAATACGCGAGCGTGTTTTTTAGATGTAGACATGAGCAGACCTGCATAAAAAGAGTTGAAGGGGAGGCCAGACGGGATAATCGATGCCTTATTTGCTTGCAGATGGTGTTGCCTTAGAAAAAAGCAAGCGATGGAGCTTTTTTGCATTTTCATCTGCAGATCAGCGCAAATTATAGTCTATCCTCTGGCGCTGCGTGAGGTGCCCGGTGTTTGGCGAGCGGGCTCTAACATGCTATCTTGTCAGTCTTTGGTTGTCTGGATGAACATTTTCCTGATTTATGACTACAAGTAACAGCGAAGCCTACACCCGTAGCAATAAAAGCCCGCCGCCCCCGCCACTGCCAAATAAAATGGTGGTGTTGCTGATGGAGGCACGCTGGCTCATTTTCGCTGCATTAAGCGTTTGCCTGATATTGATACTGGCGACGTATTCCAAGGCAGATCCGGGCTGGTCACAGTCTAGCGTTGTCCCGAAAATCCATAATCTGGGCGGAAAATTCGGCGCTTGGCTGGCAGACGTGGTGCTGTATGTATTCGGTTTTTCTGCCTGGTGGTGGAGCGTCGTTTGCTTGCGTCAGGTAGTGAAATCTTATCGGCGTCTGGCTGATCGGCTATCGATGCAAGTCGAAACGAAAACCGGCGAAGAAGAGGGCTTGCCTTACCTGCTTGCGCGGATCACGGGATTTGCCTTGCTGATTTGCGGCAGCATGGGGCTGGAGTTTTTGCGCATGCATACCCTGAGTCTGCCATTGCCATTGGCTCCAGGGGGCGTACTTGGCAATGTAATTGGCTCTGCCGCATACAGCGCTATGGGTTTTACTGGCGCGACACTGGTGTTGCTGATGGCGATGGCATTGGGCATCAGCTTGTATTTTCAGGTGTCCTGGCTGACGATCGCAGAAAAAACCGGAGCGGCGATAGAAACCGTGTTTGTGTTCATACAAAATAAATACGCGGCGGCGGAAGACCGGCGAGTTGGTCAGACTGCCGCAGTCAAGCGCGAAGAAGTGGTGGTGCAAGAGCGCGCTAAGATTGTGGAAGCATCGCCGATACGTATCGAGCCTCAAGTGGTTGCTGTGCAGCGTTCTGAGCGTGTGGAAAAAGAGAAACAGGTGTCCTTATTCAATGAACTGCCAGACACGAATCTACCACCGCTTTCTTTGCTTGATGATGCGCCGCCTGTGCAAGAAACCGTCAGCGTGCAGACCCTGGAATTCACCAGTCGTCTGATAGAGAAAAAACTCTCCGATTTCGGTGTTGATGCCAAGGTCGTTGCGGCTTATCCGGGGCCTGTCATTACCCGTTACGAAATTGAGCCGGCGACCGGCGTAAAAGGCAGTCAGATCGTCAATCTGGCGCGTGATCTGGCGCGCTCATTGTCGCTGACGTCGATACGTGTTGTAGAAACCATTCCCGGTAAAAATTACATGGGGCTGGAATTGCCGAATCCGAAACGGCAGATTGTCCGCCTGACAGAAATTCTGAGCTCCAAGATTTATCACGACAGCTCATCAAGCCTCACCGTAGCACTCGGTAAAGATATTGCAGGTAATCCGATTTGTGCCGATCTGGCGAAGATGCCGCATTTGCTGGTGGCTGGTACAACCGGCTCAGGTAAATCTGTCGGCATTAATGCGACGATATTGTCACTGCTGTACAAGTCTGATCCTAACGACGTGCGCATGATACTGATCGACCCTAAGATGTTGGAAATGTCAGTCTATGAAGGCATTCCGCATTTGCTGGCACCGGTGGTGACGGATATGCGTCAGGCTGGGCATGCTCTGAACTGGGCGGTTTCTGAAATGGAACGCCGGTATAAACTGATGTCGAAACTGGGTGTGCGTAATCTGGCCGGTTACAACGTCAAAATCGCAGAAGCGGCAAAGAAAGAGCAGCATATACCGAATCCATTCAGCCTCACGCCGGATGCACCGGAGCCGCTCGATAAATTGCCAACCATCGTCATCATCATTGATGAGTTGGCTGATCTGATGATGGTGGTGGGTAAAAAGGTGGAAGAGCTGATCGCCCGTATTGCGCAAAAAGCACGCGCGGCGGGGATACATTTGATTCTGGCAACGCAACGACCATCGGTGGACGTAATTACCGGCCTGATCAAGGCGAATATTCCTACCCGTATCGCGTTTCAGGTCAGCAGTAAAATCGACTCACGCACGATTCTCGATCAGATGGGCGCAGAAACACTGCTCGGTATGGGCGATATGCTGTACATGCCGCCCGGCACCGGTTTGCCGGTACGGGTACACGGCGCGTTTGTGTCGGATGAAGAAGTGCATCGTGTGGTCGAACATCTGAAAGCCCAGGGTGAGCCTAACTATATCGAAGGCATACTCGAAGGCGGCACTTTGGAAGAGGGCGGTGAGAGCGGCGCTGCGGGCGAGGTTGCCGGTGGTGGCGAGGCCGATGCCTTGTATGATCAGGCCGTGGCGATCGTATTGAAAAACCGCCGCGCTTCGATTTCGCTGGTGCAGCGGCATTTGCGCATTGGTTACAATCGCGCTGCCCGCTTGCTGGAACAAATGGAGCAAAGCGGGGTCGTATCGACGATGCAGTCGAACGGTAACCGTGAAATTCTGGTCCCGGTCGGAAATGCTGAGTAGTCAAGGATAGCCGCGACAGGCGGATCAGGCGGTCGTTATGATAAGTAGTACAGATGAGTAATCAAGGAAAATCAGTGAAGAAGCAAAGTAAAATAGTACGCGGTCTGCTGGCATGTGTTGTTGCCACCACGCTGTTACCCGCAATCGCCATGGCGTCCGCAGTCGATCAATTCAAATCCTTTGTCTCGAACACCAAAAGTGCCAAAGGTGAATTCGTTCAGCAGCAGATCAAGATGGTCGATGGCAACCCTAAAGTCTCCAAGACCTTCAGCGGCGCATTCGTCTTTGCCCGTCCCGGGAAATTCATCTGGACTTACCAAAAGCCTTACGAACAAGTGTTGCAGGCCGATGGTGAAAAGCTCTTTATCTTCGATAAAGATTTAAATCAGGTCACGATCAAAGAATTAGGCAATGCTTTGGGTTCCAGCCCTGCAGCGATTCTGTTTGGCAGCGCTGGTGCTGCTGATCTGGATAAAAATTTCGTCCTCAAAGATGTGCCATCGAAGCAGGGCATGGAATGGCTGGAAGCAACTGCGAAAGCCAAAGGCAGCCAGTTCGATCATATCGGCATCGGCATGAAAGACGGTGTTCCTTACGCTTTGGAATTGCGCGATCAGTTTGGTCAGGTGTCATTGGTGACGCTCAAAAGTATGGAAAAAAATCCCGCTTTGAAAGCCGATCAGTTTAAATTCGTCGTCCCAGCCGGGGCGGATGTGTTCCGCCAATAATGATGGAAATTGAGTTGGCAAATGAGATGGCAGATGTGATTGCATGATGAACGCACCACGTAAGAAGCTCGCGCCGCTGGCAGAGCGCATGCGTCCGGCGACGCTGGATGATGTGATTGGTCAGCAGCATATTCTGGGCGAGGGTAAACCGCTACGCGTTGCGTTTCAGTCTGGCGAGCCACATTCGATGATCTTGTGGGGCCCGCCGGGTGTGGGGAAAACCACGCTGGCGCGCCTGATGGCAGATGCATTCCACTGCGAATTTATTGCCTTGTCCGCCGTTTTATCTGGCATTAAAGATATCCGCGAAGCCGTTGAACGGGCGCAGATTCTGCAGGCGACTTCGCAACGTCGCACCATCTTGTTTGTCGATGAAGTGCATCGTTTCAACAAGAGTCAGCAAGACGCTTTTTTGCCGCATGTGGAAAGTGGCTTGTTCACCTTCATCGGCGCGACGACCGAAAATCCTTCATTCGAAGTCAATAGCGCCTTGCTGTCGCGGGCCGCTGTGTATGTGCTGAAATCGCTGACGGATGATGATCTTGCGCTGATGGTGGATCGTGCCTGCGAGCGTCAGCTCGATGGCTTGCAGATATTGCCGGAAGCTAAAGCCAGTCTGGTGTCCAGCGCCGATGGCGACGGTCGAAAATTATTGAATAACCTCGATATCGTGGCGCATGCCGCTACTGCCAAAAATTTAACTATCGTTGATCCCGCTTTACTCAGTGAATGTCTGGGCGACGCTTTGCGACGGTTTGATAAAGGCGGCGATGCGTTTTACGATCAGATTTCTGCCTTACATAAATCCGTGCGTGGATCGAATCCTGATGCTGCGCTCTACTGGCTGGTGCGCATGCTCGATGGCGGCGCTGATCCGCGTTATATGGCGCGGCGCATTGTCCGCATGGCGTCGGAGGATATCGGTCTGGCTGATCCGCGCGCTTTGCGTATTTGTCTGGATGCGGCTGAAACCTATGAACGTCTGGGCTCGCCGGAGGGCGAGTTAGCGTTGGCGGAGGCGGTAATTTACCTTGCGTGTGCGGCGAAATCGAACGCAGTTTATAAAGCCTATAACGCGGTGCGGGCGCTGGTCGCGAAAGATAAATCGCGCGTCGTACCTGAACATTTGCGGAATGCGCCGACCAAGTTAATGAAGCAACTCGGTTACGGCAAACTGTATCGCTATGCCCATGACGAGCCGGATGCGTATGCCGCTGGTGAAACTTATCTGCCGGAAGGCTTGGAAGGCGAATCCTGGTATCACCCTGTGCCGCGCGGACTGGAAATCAAAATTGCAGAAAAGCTGGCGTATTTGCGGCGGCTGGATGATGAGGCGGACGGCGTTTAACGGCGTCTGTCGATTTGCTGATGCGCTTGATCAGGTTTCAGCGCATTTGCTAATGTCAAAACGCGGCAAAAAAAACGCTCAGAAATCACTAAAAAAGCAGAAAAAAGCCTGAAATATACTCCCGGGGGTATCTGTTTTTGCCAGCCTATCCCCCTTTGTTTGTATAGAGATAGGCTGATTTTGCTCATATACTCCCCATTATTTGCATTTACATGCGTTGGCTTGCATTGAAATTCAGTCGCAGTCGCATGCTATAAGTTTAGGGAAATTCGCCCTCCCTTGCTACAATAGCCGATTAGCTCATTCCACTTATTCGTATCAGATCACTATGATAGATATTCAACTCCTGCGTAAAGATATCGCCGCTGTTGCCGCGCGTCTTGCTACCCGTAAATTCAAACTCGATGTCGATGCCTTTAACGCACTCGAAGGTGAACGTAAGCAGATTCAGTCCCGCACTGAAGAACTGCAAGCCAAGCGCAACAGCTTGTCCAAACAAATCGGTATGCTCAAAGGCAAAGGCGAAGATGCTTCCGCAGTGATGGCCGAAGTCGGCGGCATCGGCGACGAATTGAAAGCCTCAGAAGTGCGTCTGTCAGAAGTGCAGACCGCCATGACGGCATTCTTGCAAACGATACCGAATCTGCCGCACGAATCTGTGGTGGTGGGGCAGGATGAAACCGCGAACGTCGAAATCCGTAAAGTCGGCACACCGCCAGTGTTTGATTTCGAGGTCAAAGATCACGTCGATATCGGTTCCGCTCTGGGTCTGGATTTTGATACCGCAGTCAAATTAACCGGTTCGCGTTTCTCGGTAATGAAGGGCGGTATGGCGCGTCTGCATCGTGCGCTGGCGCAATTCATGCTCGACACGCAAACCGTTGAACACGGCTACACAGAAATGTACACGCCGTACATGGTGAATGCCGATTCCATGCGCGGCACCGGCCAGTTGCCGAAATTTGAAGAAGATTTGTTTGCCGTGAAAAAAGGCGGACAAGACGGTGAGGGCGAAACGCTGTATCTGATCCCGACCTCCGAAGTGACATTAACCAACACCGTGCGTGATGAAATCATTCCTGCAGATGCTTTGCCGATCAAGATGACGGCGCATACACCATGCTTCCGTTCTGAAGCAGGCAGCTATGGCCGTGATACACGCGGCATGATACGTCAGCATCAGTTCGACAAAGTGGAAATGGTGCAGATCGTGCATCCGGAAAAATCCATGGAAGCACTGGACGAAATGGTCGGTCATGCCGAAGCGATTCTGAAAAAACTGGGCTTGCCTTACCGCGTCGTCAGTTTGTGTACCGGTGATATGGGCTTTGGCGCAACCAAAACTTTCGATCTGGAAGTCTGGTTGCCAGCACAAAATACTTACCGCGAAATTTCTTCGGTATCGAATATGGAAGCCTTCCAGGCACGTCGCATGCAGGCACGTTTCCGCAATGCGCAAGGTAAGCCAGAAGCGGTGCATACGCTGAATGGTTCTGGCCTGGCAGTGGGACGCACGCTGGTGGCGGTGCTGGAAAATTATCAGCAGGCAGATGGCTCCGTGGTGATTCCAGAAGCGTTGCGCCCTTACATGGGCGGCATGGAAAAATTAGTGCCGGCAGCGTAACTCAGCTTGTTGCAATAAGTTGATCTGAAAAAAATCCCGCATTGTTGTATTCGATGCGGGATTTTTTTTATCTCTATTTCACTTCGGCGCGGCGATCGACAAACAAGCTGTTGCCGTGAATTTTCTTTGCCTGTTTCTTTGCTTCAGAAGCCGCAATCGAAATCTGATGATGCGAATAAAACTGATTCGGGCTGGATTTGACTACACCCAGCGACAGACTCACCAACGGATAAAACACTTTTTTTCCTTGCCGGTCTTCACTCAGATAACCACCGCGTTCTCGGTCTTCATTGTTATAAAAATCCTGAATCTCGGTTGCAAAGCTTTCCAGAATATCGCTGCAACGCTGCTCCCAGTCATCGCTGCGAAACAGAATAATAAAATCATCGCCGCCGATGTGACCGATAAAATCCATCTGTGAATCGCAATGCCGTTTCAGCACATCGCCCGTCATCTGAATAATATCGTCGCCGCGCCGGTAACCATATACGTCATTAAACGGCTTGAAATGATCGAGATCGCAATAACAGGCGCTGAATCTCTGCTGTTTTTGCAGCAGCTGATCAATGTGTTCATTGATCGGCACGTTACCGGGTAACTGCGTCAGCGGATTCGCATAGCGTGCGGCGGTAATCTGCATTTGCGTGATTTCGCGCATCAGATCCGGCCCGGTACAAATGCCCAGATATTGCCCCTGATCGGTAATGATGATGCCGTTGATCAGATGCTCAGGATTGGCTTCGACAATGATATGGCTGACATCCTGCATGCTGGTGTTTTTATCGACCACCACCGGGTGCGGATCCATAAACACCTTGCAGGATTTTTTGCCGTACAACTCGCGCTGATACGGGCGCGCGAAGCGATCAATCATGTGATAGCGATTGATGATGCCGATAGGCGTGCCCTGATCGACCACCGGTATCATCTGTAATTTCGGGTTCTGCAAAAAAATATCATCGACCTGATTATTCAGCATACTCGACGGTATCGACGGCGTTTCTTTCAGAATCTTTTCGACTGCCGCGGTTTGCTCAAAGAAGCCAGACGCTCGGCGCGACAGTTGCTGATGATGGGATACCAGCGCCTTGGCCACCTCTGCCGGAATTGCCTTGCTCGGCGTCGGGTGAGGGCGGGCGATGTGATAGCCCTGACCACAAGCCACGCCGATATCGCGCACCATCAGCAATTCTGCATGCGTTTCTATGCCCTCGGCAATGACCCGTGTTGCCGATTTCTCTGCAATGCTTTGTATCGAGCGGACAAACTGCGCCTTCACCGGATCATGATCGATGCCCTGGATAAAGTGCATGTCGATTTTTACGTAATCAGGCTTTAATTCTGACCACAAGCGCAGACTCGAAAAGCCCTCGCCCAGATCATCAATCGCAATTTCAAAACCCATGCTGCGATAATGAATCACCGCCTCCGACAACAAAGCGTAATCATGCGTCGGCTGATATTCGGTCAGCTCGATGATGACGCGGTCTGGATTCACGCCCAACTGATGAATGTAATCCAGCGTTTCACCATAGCGCACATCGCGCTGGATCAGGCATTCCGGGCTGACATTCAGAAACAGCTTGCCTGGTAGATTTTGTACAAAAAATTCTTCCAGCACGATCTTGCGGCACAGATGTTCGACTACGACCGTTAAATTGTGTGCCGATGCCGCTTTAAATAAATTAATCGGTGAATGCAGCGGGCTGTCAGACGGGCCGCGTATCAAGCCTTCGTAACCCAGAATATCGCCATTCTGCATTTCAACGATAGGCTGGAAACGCGCCGTCAGCGAGCGTTGTTCGATGATGCGCTGCAAATGCGCCAGCGTCATCGCATCGCCATCATCCGTCGTCGCCCCGGCTGCAATAGTGGCGGTTGCCAGGTGCTGATGCACGATGGCCATTCTTTCCTCAGACGCTGCGCTGTTCATTCGGCGGCTTTCCCAAAAACGCGCCGCTGGCTTTTCAGGCTGCAGACGCAAAAACAATCAATAGCAACAATATAAATAGTTGATATGACAAGCGCGTGTCATTATTGCTTTGTGGGAATAAATTTAAATCAGCACGATCGAATGGGTGCGTGATCGAATTGCACTTTGCTAGGAAAGCAAAGATTTCTTTGCTATAATCGGCGGCTTCGTTTTATAGCGAACAACCAAAGCCGGAGAGGTGGCAGAGTGGTTGAATGTACCTGACTCGAAATCAGGCGTACTGTAACAGGTATCGGGGGTTCGAATCCCCCTCTCTCCGCCAGAATTAAGTTTCAAGCAGTTCCAAGAAACCCCAAAAACCCGCGTATCTCCCAGTGAGTACGCGGGTTTTTGGTTTCAGGACATGCCAGAAGACACATTGGCATCCCACTTTTTTGCATCCATGGATGAACTCACCTAAAAGGCATGGATGCAAAATGCCAAAACTTGCTACCCCCCAACTGATATGCAACCTGAAGCCATGTGTGCTTGTTGATTATAAAGTTGTTTCTGAGGTGCGCTTTCGTTTTTGGTAATGCCTCCAAATAAGAATTGGAAAAGCAAACCACCAGATTGGCCCTAAGAATTCCTCGCCAAATGGAATTGGTAATGTGAAATATACAATAGAGACAGGAAAATCAAGTACCCCGAGGGGGAGGTATTCGAACTGCCACATTGCGTCTTGACTAAGGTGGGAATCAATTAACTTGAAAGCGAAGAAACGAATCCCGGCTAATGTGAAAGCGATGAGCAACATGTATGCAGGTGCGTGCTGACGTTTTTGATACCTTCGGCTTTGGATCAACGTGATCGAAGATTCGCATTGAAGCGCTCTGCCGCTTGAGCTAACCGGCGTTGCGCGGCTTTATCGCGCAGCGTCCGATGGAATGATGGGTTGGGCACCTTATGTACCCAGAAACCCGACAGTAAGGCGACGCGGATTCGCCGGGTCGCGCTGGTGGATAGGTATCTCACGAATCTCAAAGGGTGCGTTGCCCTTCAACTTATAGAACAGTCCGACGAGCACATTCTCACCGAGAATGATGGTCTTTTCGATGATGGCTTCAAAGTCAGTGAGAACCGGCTTGAGTGGTTCGCCAGTAAGCCCCCAGTGCGGATCAACAAGCGCATCACCAGTAACATCATGCGTGATACTAAAGTTGGTCGTCACGAGTCGACCTCTGGGTGATTCGGATGGATGGTCGACTGCGTTACGCATTTCGACAATCCGTTTAACATATGGCTCCCAACTTTCTACCATCATAGCAAAGTCATCGGACACACCGAACTTGGTTTTCGACCAAGCTGAAAATTTTTGATATTTGTGACCAAACCCAACGCCATAGAACGGCTTGACTAAATTTCCAGTCTCGGCGATGGCGAGTTTCGCAGACTGAAGAAATGTCTCTGACTTCGACTGAAGATCGCTGACCCCGGGTAGTGAAATTGCTCCGCGACCTGCCTGTTTGAAGCCATGCGACTCAATCTCTGCACGGCCAGCAGCAACCTCCCCTACAAGCGGATCACAAATCTCCACACACTTAACCAAATGCCGTTGTAGCTCAAACAACACGGCAATTGCGGCTTCCTTTTGAGGTTCTGGACAGCTAAGGAACTGCAGGAGCTCTCGCCCCTGTAAGGCCGTTCTCGCCACAGCAGGAGTGGATGTTCCGAAGTTTGATATTTTCTGTAGGCGAAACATGTCCCGTTACCAAGGTGCCCAACGCCAAGCTGACCCACGCGCAGCGTGGGTGTCGAGCGACATGTTAAATCTGAGATTATTCATAATCCGCTAGTTCCTCTTGTAAGTCATCTCTCAACTGCAGCGCTGGTACCATTACACCTTTCATGCTTGTCGTTGGAAACACTGCAACGTGAACATTGTCATTCGCCATATTTGGCAACCATATTGCGACAAATTCCTGAACCTCGATAGGCGTTGGTTGATTTCCCGCCCATTCATCCTTTGCGCAAGCCGCAGCATAATCAGGATGAGGCCAAACAGGGATGCCGCGATTTCCAGAATCGTCTTCCGCTGATACCCAGCCAGTTTCGTTTTTTAGTCCCCATACATTCTGCCAGTCGGCAACACGTTTGACGAAGTGTTCATAACGCTCCGATCCCTCTAACCGGGTAACCGATGCATGTTCCTGTTCTGAGAAACGGTAGCTATCAGCCATAAAGATTTAACGCAGAGATGAAGGGATCGCCTTCATGGACTTAAATAAAACCAAAATTATCATTCGCGATTCCCTATCGATCGTCCTGTTAAGTTGCATTTTTTCTCCGTAAATAAGTCCAGAGAAGGAATATGATCGGTGCCCAGATAAGTATCACACCAACCAATGCCCAAAGTGAAAAAAAAGCGAACATTGGACAGTAAAGAAACCAAAATGGCCAATTTAGGAATAACTCGACAGCATTTGAGCCAAAAAAATTACGGCATTCGATACCTATAAGCATCGCATCATAAAAGTTACAACTCGCTGTTTGATCGCCATATTCGGTAGTCCTCGCGACAAAAACATTAGCTGCGATTGCGAGCAAGGCAAAACATAGATAAAACCATGAAAGTCTGCGGAGTATTTGGATCATTGAAACTTAACGCCGAGTTAACCGGCGCTGCGCAGCTTTATCGCGCAGCGTCCAGCGACTGAAAGGAGCGAGGTTGAGCGCCGGGTTAGCCCTTGGCGGGCGAGGAAAAGGAAGAGCACTCATTTGTTGCACCACTGCTGCTCGCAAGGTACACCGTCGTAGTTGCCGTCCATCTTGACGTTGGGACAGTTTTTCAAAAAGAACGTAGCTTCAGCACACGAAGTCATTTGTGAGCAAAGAGTTCGACCATCGCACTGAAAAACTGCCGAGGTGGTTTGCTCACTGGTTTGAGCATCGACGGCCGATTTAGGGGCCGCACGGCGTGAATACTCGACATAACCGTAGGCGATCAAGGCAACGACAACGGCAAGCTGAACAAAACGCCCGAAAACACTTCGGTTTTCGCGGCGACGCGTGGGCGTGTGTTGGCGGGTGGCGTGCTGGACTTGACGATCCAGGCATACAAGATTTGTTGTGCGCTTCTTTCCATTTTTGTCGGTTTCTATCTCAAACGAGAGCCGTTCGCCGACTCTGGGTCGCTGTCCGTCTCTCGGGAACGTGGAAACGTGAACGAATATCTCGGAACCACCTTGAGCGGGGGGCGATAAACCCAAATCCACGGTCATCGTTCCATTTTACGAGAGTGCCGTCTATGCGCATATGAAAGGGCTAACGTGAAATTAACCGGCTCCGCGCTTTTGCGGAGTCCGGGTTGAATGTCGGGTTATGCATTTTATTTGAGGCATGGAACACCATCAATATTCTCAAGCCATTTATTTACTGCTGTTTTTTGCTCATTGGAGAGAGTGGCTCTTCGTACTACTTTGCTCCTAATGTCTTTGAGAAAATCGGTTTTATTATCCGGTAACTTATCAATTGCAATATCAATCCAAAATAAATAGTTGTAACAGCGTTGCAACACAGATAGTTTCAGATTATGCGGAGCTTTATTTTCAATGTTATTGATGTGGGAAATTTCTGAATCCGTCAACTCTTTATCCTGCATTGATTCATAATAATTTTTCAGAACTGGATAGGAACAGTTTAGTTCGCTAACAAGTTTTTCTTCTCGCAATATTATGTACTCGATAGCTTGGCGCCGAGGATTGTTGATGGCTCCGGCATTATTACCACCCCCTCCCACACCCCCATGTTCATTTCCAACATCTTTTGATAGAGTGAATTTTGTAAGATCTGGTATGCCTTTTATCGAATAGCCGTGTGCCAAATTGTCTTCGGCACACTTTGGGCCAGCATAAGCAATTTTTCCAGTTTCTGTTTCCTCAAGGACATATGCTTTTAAAGATGTCAAAAATCTGGGGCAAAAGTCACATTTTTGTGTTGTTTCAGTTAAGTCTTTTCTCAGAGGTTTATATGCCATCGTTATTCCCTAGAAATGCATAACGCAGATTTGACGGGGTCGCCGCCGTGGTTATAAATAGAAGTGAAGTCATCATCGGCGACTCTCCGTCGAAAGTTTTGTTAGCCACATATTGACCAAACGCTCTTGTTATTCTCAAAGTAAAGATAAGGTGTTTCAAAGCCATTCTCCGGCGTGAGACTCGCTGGCCGATCAATTGCCATAGACAATGACTCGATAAACTTAAGTATTGCCTCATGCTCAAATTGCCCTTTCACTTCTCGCGGATCAATATCAAGTTCAATCTCATCAACAACAAAGAAATGGCAATTTACTGTAACACCACTTACGTGGATTGAAAGTACATGGTGACCTTCGCGATTCGAAAAAATTGCTTCTACGGACGAAATTTCTTTTGCGTCACCATCGAACGAATACTGATATTGAAACTCCTGAATGGATAGGAAGAATTTCTTCCAATGTTCAATTCCGGTATCAGTAAAATAAACGTCCCTCAATGAACCATCTCGATTCCAAAGGTACGGAACATCTGTAATTGATGGGTCACTCATGATGGCTAACGCTGGGCTGATCGGAACTGCGCACATCGCACTGAAACCGAAGAGCAAGTGATTGATGAAATGCCGAACATCGAAATTCCTGCATGCGCAGTTTCCGTGTCGAGCGTCGTGTTAGCGGTCACGTTCTCTCCGCGAAATGTAATCATTCAATAAGGTAAGCGAACTAGTAGGAAAATCATGCTGAACCCAACGCGATTTGTAACCAGCCTCGCCATGCTGTGCTAACACTTTTGACGCTGCATCACGAACGGCAATTCCGAATTCGAGCCGAGTCAACTCGAAGGCAATCAACGGGTCACCTTCAGAATCAGGGCGATTTCCCCATAACTGAGGAAATGAAAGAATCACTACACGGACTTGGTTGCCATCGCCACTAGTTACAGCCCAACGATATTCGCCAGGCTCTTCATCGAATCCAACAGAAATGCTATGCACGCCCGCCAAAACGGCAACGCCACAAACAACCAACGAACCAAGTGCATCAGAAAGATATGAGGCAGAAATTTCACATTTAGTCTCATTGAATTGGACTATACAGTCTGCCCAACCAGTTCCTGCGAGATTGAAATCGATAGTGAGTGTCATGACCGCTAACGTGTTTTAATTTTCATTTTGCAACATTAACCATCAATAGACAAACTGTCAATATGTTGCAATCCCTTTGAAAGCCGCATGGATATTGGCTATATTTGGTTGTACTGATTAAATATGCAGTGTAACTAAATGGGCAAAAGCATCACCCCACAAAACCACGTTTGCTGAATCAGGTGCGACAATACTTGCGTTTTAAATATCTGTGACCCATTTGCTGCAGGGCGAATGCGACATTTGCGCCATACAGGATTAATTGGGCATGCGATTTACTAAAAAAATATATAGATCGTTTATCCATGAGGGTCTCAGAATGAGATTTGCCTTCCCCTATGGAAAAAAGACCGCATCTGGCGGTCTTTTTTCTTTTGTGGTGGTCGAAATTTAATCTCTTAATTAAATGTGAAATTTAAATTTGAGGTAGTTGTTCCTTGGTTAAATGCTTGCTGATTAATTGAAACGAATTTTATTCCGCCGGACGATGTAACTCTATAAACGGTAGATGATTGTGAGATTTTGCCTACCGGCTGCATACTTTGTTCGAGGTTTACTGTAACGAGCAGGGATGATGCGGTGTCTTGAGCAACCGAATAAGTTTGGGACATGGTGGTAGCGAGTGTTCTGTAATCAGAGGCAGTCCCAAGCAGCCCATTTGTTTGTGCTTTTACGCTTGTCGGTATCGTATATGGCGTAAAAAATATCGTTGTGTTTGTATTCGATACTGCCAAAAGCGAAAATGTCGCTGGGTCATAGTAGTTGTATGCCGTTCCGTTCGCACTTCCAATGGAGCCATTTGCATTAATGGTCGCGTTTATGCTGACCATTTGTTTTAAAGATGCAGCCTGGCCAGTTGGTGTGAAAAGAGTGGCTCCTGAACTCATACCTTGCGTGTAAGTTCCGCTACCAGTCACGGGAACTTGTTGAGAGTTCACGATAGCCCACCCCGAAATATTAAAACTACCTGTTATCCCACTTGTTACTACTGACGCCATTGCTGCTTTAAATGGAACGGTTAAATTTGGGTCTATAGTTGGTGCAGGCGTAGATGTAGATCCAGATGAGCCGCCACCTCCGCATGCAACTAAAAAAAGTGGAAGCGCAAGTAATGCAAAATAAGTTTTTTTCATATTTTCCTTTTGTAAATTATTGTATAAATCCCTATACAAACAGGATACATTGGAAATGCAAAAAAAATAATACTCAGTTTAAATAAAAACTTTATTAGTGATGCATATCAAGCAGACTGGTTGCAAAAAGTTGTGAATTTGAAGCTTCGGTTTGTTGCGCAAAAAAATCGATTTTCTGTCTAATATCAAGAGAAATTCTTTTCTCGAAGCTGACTTGATCTGTCATGAGAAAGCATGCGTCGTTAGTCATTTTTAAAGACAAAAATTTAAGCAATTTGTCGCTATCAGCAAGGCGCTTGTAATGGTGTTACATTGCCGCTTGGCAATTCAGCTTTGGAAATTGTTGATATAAATTTTTTTGAAACCTTTATTTCAATTGCTATTTTCAGGCTGGGGGCAAAAGGCTGGCTTATTCAATGTCATCACATCCAGTGCATCTCACAGAGTCTGTTCTGCGATGTTGTTCAGGTTTACTCGAAAAAAATTAATGATTCAGAGGCATGATGAATACAAATTTATTTAGCGATCTTACCCTCAAGGCCAGGATAGGTCTGGGGTTTGCTTTGGTGTTATCCATGATGACGGTGCTGACCATCGTCGGGATTGTGCAGGTCAATTCTATCTCCACCGGATTGACGACGATTGGTGATGTGAACAGTGTCAAACAGCGGTATGCGATTAATTTTCGCGGTAGCGTGCATGACAGGGCGATCGCTCTGCGTGACGTGATTCTGGTGCAAAACGATACTGAGCTTAACTCTGTCGTGGCGAAAATTAGCAGTTTATCCGCTGATTACGATAAGTCTGCGGCACCGCTGGATAAAATATTCAGTGAGCGTCAGGACATCACCAACGAAGAAAAGAAAATTTTAGAAAGCATCAAAGAGATCGAGGCAAAAACACTGCCTATGATTAAGCAAGTGATCGAATTGCGCCGCGCTGGCGATCTGGATCAGGCTAAACAAATGATGCTCAGTGAAGCTCGCCCGGCTTTTGTAGAGTGGCTGAGCCGTATTAACAAACTGATTGATTTTGAAGAAAATCTGAATCGTCATGAATCAACGCTTGCCCGTTCCACCGCAGGCGGCTTTCAAACCCTGATGCTGATTACCTGTTTTGCCGCACTTGTTCTCGGTGGCGTCGTCGCGACGCTGATTGCGCGCAATATCTCCCGGGCATTAGGTGGTGAACCGAAAGATGCGAGTGCTATCGCCCGCAGTATTGCCTCTGGCGATCTGAGTATCAATATTCAAGTTGATGCGCGTGACCAGACCAGTGTGCTGTCGGCGATGAAAGAAATGCGTGACAGTCTGGTGAGTATCGTTGGGCGGGTTCGCAGCACTACGGATACGATTTCAACCGGCTCGTCAGAAATTGCCTCCGGCAATCAGGATTTATCTGTACGCACCGAACAACAGGCGACGTCGCTGGAAAATATTTCGACCTCGATGTCAGAATTAACCACGACCGTAAAACAAAATGCGGATAACGCCAAACAAGCGAATCAGCTGGCCGTGACTGCGTCGGGCGTTGCTGTCAAAGGCGGCGAAGTGGTGTCGCAAGTGGTTGATACGATGAGTTCCATTAATGGTTCATCCAAAAAGATTGTCGACATTATTGCGGTCATTGACGGTATCGCGTTTCAGACCAATATTCTTGCGTTAAATGCAGCGGTCGAAGCGGCGCGTGCAGGCGAGCAGGGCAGAGGTTTTGCGGTTGTTGCCAGCGAAGTACGTAATCTTGCACAACGTTCTGCAACTGCTGCCAGAGAAATTAAGGCATTGATTGGTGATTCGGTAGAAAAAGTCGATGCCGGCAGTAAGCTGGTGGAACAAGCTGGCACGACGATGGATGAAATCGTCACCAGTGTGAAACGCGTGACCGACATCATGGCGGAGATCATGGCGGCGAGTCAGGAACAAAGCAGCGGTATTGAGCAAGTGAATTTTGCGATTGATCAGATGGATCAGGTCACTCAACAAAATGCCGCCCTGGTCGAACAAGCTGCTGCGGCTGCAGCATCGATGCGTGATGAAGCAAGTCAGTTAGCAGAGACCGTGGCCGTATTTAAACTGAATCATGCGCAGACGACGCAAAATGCCGCATCGAAAGCCCGCATTCAGAAATCCGGCGCGACGGTTGCCCAGCCGCGTGCATCGACAACCAGACTGATTAAATAAGCAAGCATTTTTACAGCAAGCTTTGCACGTCGCAGTGAACCCCATCCTTGCGACGTGCAGACGAAAAACAATCTGACTGGATGTTGAGGTTTTTCTTCAGTGCTTGCCCATTCCTTCGCAAAAAACAGTGTATTTGCCGCTGTTTTCATTCCAGTTATCATCTGCCGCCAAATCAATACACTTCAATACAGTTGCTCCCGAAAAACTGGGGCGTTCATTAACGCACTGACCAGCATCATTGAGTGCTGACTGCTATCGGTAGCTCACAGCCTCGCATCGTTCTACTTTTCAGTTCGCCTTTCATCGGACGATGAATCACGGTTTTTGCAAAAATAGGGGAGTATGTGCCAAAAATGCCATCTTCTCAGCAGAAAATAAGGGCGTTTAAAAATACTCCCCCCCAGTATATTTTTCTCATTGACAGGCAAAAATAGGCAATCTGAGGAGGTGCGTGGTGTGTCTGGCGTCGGTGCCTGGCTGATGTGGCGGCGCAAGTTGCATGTGTGTGGCGAATGGATTCGGCGGGAATTTGCCGTGATTTGAATAAAGACCGCAAAAGATCGCTTGTTTCTGGCTTAAATCCGGCGAGTCTCAGAGATAATGCGTCTATACGACAATCTATTGATGAGCGGATTATGGCAACACCAACTTTACCTACAATGGATTCAGCGACGCTGGACCCGGCCGACTGGAGCACGCTGCGTGCCCAGGGGCATCGCATGCTGGACGATATTCTGGATTACGCAGAGCATATTCGCGAGCGGCCGGTATGGCAGCCAATTCCTGAAGAGGTGCGGGCGAAATTTCAGCAGGGTTTGCCGCAGGGCGTGGGCGATTTGGCCGCGGTGCATCAGCAGTTTATGCAGGATATTCTGCCGTACTCGGTGGGAAACAGTCATCCCGGTTTCATGGGCTGGGTGCAGGGCGGCGGCAATCCGGTCGGCACGCTGGCGGAGATGCTGGCAGCCGGGCTGAATGCGAATCTGGGCGGGCGCAATCATATTCCGATTGACGTGGAGCGTCAGGTCAGCCGCTGGGTCAGTACCTTGTTTGGTTTCCCTGAAACCGCGAGTGGCTTGTTTGTGACGGGCACGTCGATGGCGAATTTCATCGCGGTGCTGGTGGCACGTTCGGTGGCGCTGGGAACGGAGGTGCGGAAAACAGGTCTGGCTTCCTATGAGCAGCGTCTGGTCGCCTACACCTCGGCGGGGGCGCATGGTTGCATCGCGCAGGCGATGGATATTGCCGGCATCGGCAGGGATGCCTTGCGCATGATTCCGATGACCAGCCAATTTGAAATGGATACCGCTTTGTTGCGCGAGGCGATTGCGGCAGATCGCGCTGCCGGGCTGACGCCATTTTTTATCGCAGGCACCGCTGGCTCGGTGGATGCCGGCGCGATTGATGATCTGAGTACGCTTGCCGAGATCGCGGCACAAGAAAAAATCTGGTTTCATATTGATGGTGCATTCGGTGCGCTGGCGATGTTATCACCTGAACTGTCACCACGGCTGGCGGGTATAGAACGCGCAGATTCGGTGGCATTTGATTTTCATAAGTGGATGCAGGTGCCTTACGACGCTGGCTTTATTCTGGTCAGAAACCGCGAGGCGCATCTGGCGACCTTTTCTGCGCCGGTCGGTTATTTGCGGCGGGAAACCAGAGGGCTGGCAGGTGGTTCGCCCTGGCCTTGTGATTTCGGGCCGGATTTGTCGCGTGGCTTCCGCGCTTTAAAGACGTGGTTCACTTTGCAGGTCTATGGCACAGAACGTCTGGGGAAAATGATTGCGCACACCTGCGAACTGGCGCAATACCTGAAGCAGCGGGTGGAGGGAAATCCTAAGCTGGAATTACTCGCGCCGGTGAATTTAAATATCGTGTGTTTTCGTTACCGCAGTGAGCGTATTGCAGATCTGGATGCCTTAAATGCAGACATTGTCGTCGCTTTGCATGAGGGCGGCATCTGTGCGCCATCAACGACATTCATTCGTGGGCAACTGGCGATACGTGCGGCGATTGTGAATCATCGCACCCGAGCCGAAGATATTGATGCACTCATCAATGCCACCATCGCGCAGGGCGACCTGCTGGCGCAATCCGCACAATAAACCTGGTTTCAGATATGACTACTCTTTACGAATCTCAGCATAGTACCTATATCGGCCTCGCACCTTTGATGCGGCGGGCTTTTGCAGGCGAAGATTTAAAACCCTTGGCCAATGCCTTGATTGCGCGGGCGCAGCAGTATCCCGATGACGCGAATGCGATGCTGGATTTATCGACGGTGCTGCTTTTGCTCGGCCACGCTGAATTGGCAGCGAGCACGCAAATGGAAGCATTAAAAAAGCAGCCTTTGTATTCTGTGCCGGCAGCGCATCCGCCAAAAATTAAATTGCTGGCGCTGCTGACCGATGGCGATCTGATGGCGAATACGCCAGTCGATTTTTTGGTTGAAGATTCAGACATCGATCTGGATTTGTTGTACGTGGGGCAGGGCATTCCAGCGCTGGATCAATTACCTGAACATGATGTGATGTTTGTGGCGATTGGCGAGGCCGATGCCAAGCATACGCTGCTGCTCGATTTACAGGAAATTGTCTCGCAATGGCCGCGGCCAGTGGTGAATGCGCCGGAACGCATCGCCCATCTGGGGCGCGACCGCGCTTATCTGCAACTGCAATCGGCGCGTGGCGTCGAAATGCCGATGTCGCGCCGCATTACCCGTCAGATGCTGGAGCAACTCGGGCGTGGTGAATTACCTATCGGCGATTTATTGCCCGGCGATGACTTTCCTATCATCGTGCGACCGCTCGATTCACATGCGGGGCATGGTCTTGAGAAGCTGGTGTCGCCAGCGGAAATCGCTGGCTACCTGCAGGAAATACAGAGCGACGAGTTTTACATCGCCCGCTTTGTTGACTATCGCAGCGCCGACGGTCAGTTCAGAAAATACAGGGTCATGCTGATCGATGGCAAACCGTATATTGCACACATGGGAATTTCGCAGCATTGGATGATTCATTATCTGAATGCCGGCATGGCAGAAAGCGCCGAAAAGCGGGCAGAAGAGCAGCGTTTTATGGCGAGTTTTGATACAGAATTTGTGCCACGTCACACGCTGGCGCTGCAAGAAATCTACGACAAATTAGGCTTGGATTATGTCGGCATCGATTGTGGTGAAACGCCGGACGGCAAGCTACTCATATTTGAAGTCGATAGCGACATGATCGTGCACGCCATGGACCCAGTGGAGATGTTTCCCTATAAACAGGCGACGATGAAAAAATTGTTTGCGGCATTCAGAGACTTGTTAATCAAGCGCGCATCCGCTTCAACATTGAGCGCGCAGTAAGCAGGAGACGCATGAGCAACGACGCTATTTTATCTGCTCTGAAACCAGCATTCACGTCTGGCATGAGTATTCCGACGCTGGCGCAATTGCTGGTTGATGGAGGTGATTCGCGTATTACGCTGGACACGTACGGTGTGAATAAATACGGCTGTACTGTGGAGCCGCAAAGTACGCAAGACAGCTCGTTTGCATTTGGATCGGCAACCGCATCGACTATTTCTCAACGCGGTTTTGCGGCGGCAAATCGCGTCTATCAGCAGATCGTAGAAGCGTATCGCGACAAAAAGGAGTATTCGCTGTATTCCTTGTATGAGCAGGAAATGCAGAGCCTGCGTCAGGAATTAAAGCAGTTGTGTCAGACCGGTGATGCGGTGGATGTGGCATTTGCAGCCTCTGGCACCGATTTGCATTTAATCGTATCGCAGCTATTTTCAGGGGCATCTTCAAGCCCTTCGATGATAGTGATGGTAGAGGCTGGCGAGACCGGAAGCTCGGTGCCTGCGGCGTTGCAGGGTTTGCATTTCAGCGATTGTGCGGCGCTGGGTGAGCCTGTTAGTCCGGGGCAGCAAGTGGGGCAGTTTGGCGTATCTGAATTAGTTAACATCGCTTTGCGCGAGGCAGATGGAAAGCCACGCGCCGCCGGTGATATCGACCGGGAAATCGAGGCGCTGGTCACGCAGGCGTGTCATCACAACAAGCGCGTGTTGCTGGTGTTGGCCGATGTGACCAAGACCGGCATGATAGGGCCTTCCGTGCAGTGTGCATTGGCGTTGCGGAATCAATTTCCTGATCAGCTTGAGGTGCTGGTGGATGCGTGCCAATTCAGGCTGACGAATGCGACGCTGAATGCTTATCTGGATCAGCAGTTTTTAGTTGCGGTGACGGGCTCAAAATTTATCTCTGGCCCCAGTTTTTCCGGTGCTTTATTTTTCCCGCCGGAAGCGGCAATCAGATACAGGCAGCAAACCGCACCGGCAGGTTTATATGCTTATTCCAGCCGCGCTGACTGGCCTGCATCCTGGACTGGAATGGACGGTTTGCAGAAGAAGGCGAATGTCGGATTACTGGTGCGCTGGGTGGCGGCGATGGCGGAATTACGGGCATTTCGCAGCTTGCCTGACGACGCAATCAATCAGTTTGTGCAAGCGTTCCGGCGTGCGGTATTGACGTATTTTGATGCGCATTCTGGCCTTACGTTGTTACCGGTTCCTGTGCCCGATAGACAAGTGTTGGCGACGACGCCAGGCTGGGATCAATGGCCGACGATTTTTCCGTTTGTGCTGCATCACGCTTCCGGCGAGCCACTGAGTCGCGACCAGACGATGTTGGTGTACCGCCGCTTGCAAAATGAAAAGCGTATGCAAGTGGGACAACCAGTGACTTGTGGCGTTTGCCAACAGATTCCTGTCAGTGCCTTGCGCCTGTGTCTGAGCGCGCGGCTTATCACGGCGGCATTGAGCGATGTGACGGATATTAGAAGTGGCGGAAATAAAGCAGACGAAATCATTGCCAAAGCGATGGAGGTATTGGATGCAGCACGCCAGCTCAGCTTGCTGCGTGATTCTTAGGCCCGTATCTGTATTCTGAATGTGTTGCCATCAGGAATGTAAATAATGATTAAGCACCATTTTCAGGTAGAAATTTCGTGCTAATCTGCGGCAGTAATCAGGCACTCATTATTCTTTTTTTGAGTTCTCTTTTAGTTTTTTGAATCGCGTAGTTATACAGATTTTCATCTGCATTGAGCGTCGCCTTCTGACGTCATTTCAATAACTCTTACCTCAATATCATACGGTCATCACTCATCATGAAAATGGCAAAAAAGCGTTTGCGGCTACAACTTTTTTTGTTATTCAGTCTGATGTTGGTATTGGTGTGGGTTGTCGCTTTTTACGAAATGAATCGTAGTTATCAATCGGTGTTCAACGAGGCAAAGATACGTAACACCGAGGAGGCGCAGATTTTTGCGGAATACTCTTCCTCCAATATCAAGCGTCTCAATGAAGCGCTGCTGGATCTTCGCAGAGCGTGGCGGGGCGATTGGAAGGAATTCGCCGAACTGGTTCAGCGCCGGCAAGAGATTATTCACGACATTTCTTTTCAGGTCGCCGTCATTGATAAAGATGGCATTATGCAGTTTTCGAATCTCGCCAAGCCATCCGAGCGTGTTGATCTGAGTGAACGCGAACATTTTCGTGTTCACCAGCTTGCCCCGCATAAAGACAATTTTTTTATCAGCAAGCCCTTGAAGGGGAAAATTTCGGGAAAATGGTCGATCCAGTTTACGCGGCCTATCTTTAAAGACGGACAGTTCAACGGTGTTCTGGTGATTTCTGTCAGTCCCGATATGTTTACCAAATTTGCAGAAAAAGTTAATTCCAACGCTACCATTACAGTAGCGAGAGAAAATGGCTTTGTATTGGCTCGCTTACCGGATATCGATCTGAACAAAGGGATAATGATTGACGTCAGTCGCTTTGTAGATGATCGGGTTCCTTCTCAGGGAAATTTTCAGATTATCTCCAGGATAGACGGTGTGGAGCGTATCTACGGTTACCAGCGCTTGCCTGAATATCAGATGATCTTTATCACTGGCGAGTCTGTTGCAGGCATTTTGGTACCGTATCAAGTAACAAAGAGAAATGTCCTGATCATTGCGGGTGTGTTCAGCCTCATCAGTGCTTTGCTGTTTTTTATGTTATTCCGTGCGTTTAATGAAAAAAATACGGCGCAGTTGAAGCTGGAAGAGCGGGAAGAAATTTTACGGCAATCGCAAGAAGTCGGGCGTATTGGTAGCTACTCTTTTGATCTGAATACTTTTCGTTTCGAGAGTTCGCCAAATATGGACGAAATATTTGGTCTTTCTCCCGATACGGATAAAACCTATGATGCCTGGTTGAAGCTGCTTCATCCATCTGACCTCGAAGATGAACGTAAGACCATGCGCGAAGTCCGGCTCAATAGCGGCACTTTCCGACGGGAATACAGAATCATCAGGCCGATAGACGGTGCAGAAAGATGGATACTGGCGATCGGAAAAATGAATAAGCCGGATGAACATCAGCCCATGAGAGTGATGGGGATAGTTCAGGATATTACTGAGCAAAAGCAACACGAAGCAGAATTGATGAAAGCGAAGGAATTGGCTGAGGCGGCCAATGTTGCCAAAAGCTTGTTCCTTGCTTCAATGTCGCACGAGATCCGTACCCCGATGAATGGCGTGATTGGTATGACGGAGCTGGTTCTGGAGACGGAATTAAATCCGCAGCAAAGAGAATATGTGAATATGATCAAAGCATCGGCAGATTCTTTGCTGGTACTGATTAACGACATTCTCGATTCGTCGAAAATTGACGCAGGTAAGATTGATCTTGAAAGCCTGAATTTCGATTTATTCCGGGTGCTGGACGAGGTGATTAAACCGCTTGGTTTGCAGGCGGAAAAAAAAGGCGTTGAACTGATTCTGGATATTCAGCCAGATATCTGCCAGTTTGTGATCGGCGATGCTGGCAGGCTGAAACAAATCTTACTCAATATCCTGGGCAACGCAATTAAATTCACCACGAAAGGTGAGATCACTGTTCAGGTGCGATATACGCAGTACGAGCGGCGGCAGGCTGATTTGTATTTCAATATTATCGATACCGGCATAGGTATTGCTGAAGATAAAATCAGAAGTATCTTTGATTTGTTTTCGCAGGCGGATAATTCGATTACCCGCAAATATGGTGGAACAGGTTTGGGACTTTCTATTTCTTCCCGTTTGGTCGAGTTGATGGGAGGGACCTTATCCGTTGAAAGTAAAGTCGGCATTGGCAGTAAATTTAGTTTTACTTTGCCATTCCAATCAGCGCCCGAAGCCAGCCGTCTGCCACCCGCAACCTTGTTTCCAGATTTGCAGGTACTGGTTGCGGATGATAATCAAACCCACTTGAATCTGATGGCAGATACTTTGCGTCAATCTGGGATGAAAGTTATTCAGGCTTGCGATGGTCAGGCGTTTTGGGATGAGTTTGTCAAACTCACTGACGCCGGGCGAGAAATTGATTTACTGGTGCTGGATGCGCACATGCCCGATAAGAACAGCTTTCAGCTAATCGAGGCATGCAGCGAGGTTGGTAATACGGCACACCTGAAAAAGGCACCAAAAATATTGTTGCTGACATCTGCATTGACGCCTCAGGATATTGATCTTTGTCAGTCAATGAATTTAGCTTATCTGAATAAGCCGTTTTCAATGATGGAGTTGAAGGCGGCTGTTGGCCAATTGTTTATTGATCATGACGTGCGCTCCTTATCTTCTGTCGAAATGTCTGCGGAAAATAAGTTGCAGCAAAGCCGCCTGAGTATTTTGTTGGTTGAAGATAATGAAATAAATCAACGCATTGCTACCGTCATTCTGGAAAAGGCTGGACATCAGATACAAATCTGCGGCAACGGTGCGCTTGCGTTGGAATTGCTTGAGCGCCGGAAATTTGATCTGATCTTAATGGATATGCAAATGCCCGTCATGGGCGGGGTTGAGGCGACCGTGAATATACGAAACAAGGAACGTGTCAGCGGCGGCCATATTCCGATTATTGCTATGACTGCGAATGCCATGAGCGAGGATAAGGAGTTATGTCTGAATGCGGGCATGGATGGTTACATATCCAAGCCGGTGAGAGGTGAAAAGTTGATGAGTGTTATTGCTGAAGTGCTTAATAAATGTAAGCTGTGATCAGCTGAAAACGACACACGTTCCGGAGGAAAGAGCGGAGGTTGCCGGGTTTGATTTGCCGCGTATTGATGCAATTGCTGAGGCAATAGAGACAGAAAAATATGCGGATATCGTGATTGCTGCACACACGCTGAATTGGCAGAAATTTTATTGTGCCTGCAACAGAAGACCCGTGCCTGAAGGTTTATTTCAACCCGGGCTCATGCAGTGATGTGTTTCTCTAACTACAATTCTGAATCAGGCAAACTTGCTGATGTTTATTGATAAAAACGGATGGTGTTGCGACCTTCCTGTTTTGCCCGGTACATTGCGGCATCTGCCCGATCTAGCAATTTCTCGCCGCTGCTATCGCCGTTATTGAAGGTGATGACGCCGATACTGGCTGTGCATCGATGCTCGACGGTGATTGTTGTCCCATTGTTGTCAGTCTGTAGCAAATAAGGATCAGCCACAGCAGAAAGAATTTTTTTTGCGATATTTTCTGCCTGTGTGTGTGCACTTGATTCGTCTGCGTCCATGTCTGTAATCAGTATGACAAATTCGTCACCGCCAAAGCGGGCGACGGTATCGGTTTGACGCACACACAATTGCAGACGACGTGCGACTTCAATCAGCAACATATCGCCAACGTTGTGACCGTGTTTGTCGTTCAGTGGTTTGAAATTATCCAGATCTAAAAACAGCAGTGCGCTATAACTCGCATTGCGAATATTCCGTGCTAATGCTTGCTTCAGATGTTCTATCAGTAAGCGCCGGTTAGGTAGCTGAGTTAATGCATCGAGATAAGCGAGCTGCTGAATTTTTTCGTCCATGAGTTTGCGGTCATGAATATCTGTCAGAAAATTCAGGCTTGCATTGTCGCCGTGCCACTCGAATGCGACGCCGCTCAATTCAAACCAGCGGACGCCGCGGTGTCTGGTCGAAATACGGATGGCATATTTCAGATCGTTGACTGTTGTCAGGAGTAATTTCTTCTGATTCTCTATCACCATAGCCTGATCTTCGTGATAGATGAGGTCGATGATGGATTTGTTTGTGAGTATATTTGCGTCATACCCGGTCAATTCGCAGAGTTTCGGATTGGCGTAACGCAAGACACCATCATTGACGACGCAAATACCCTCGTTCGCTGTTTCGATCAGCAAACGATAATGTTTCTCACTTTCTCTGAGTTGCTCTACGGAAGAACTGCGTTCGATAGCAACACTGGCGAGTTTCGCAACAGCTTCGATAAGTTCAATATCGCTACTCTCGGGGGCGTGTTCGTCGCGGTGATAAATAGCAAATGTTCCAAGCACTTTCTGGTTAGAGGATAGTACTGGCTGCGACCAGCATGATGCCAGCCCTGCTTGCAGTGCCAGTTCTTTATAAGAGACCCAGTAAGGATGGGTTGCAATTTTTTCTGCAATTACCCGCTGCTTTGTATATGCTGCCGTACCACAAGAGCCAACGCCCAAACCTATTTCGACGCCCTGGATAGCGCTGTTGTAAAACTCTGGCAGACTGGGAGCAAAGATGCGGCTAAGGAATCTGCCGCGCTTATCAAGTAACAGTATGCTGCATAACATTTCCGGATGAAGTCGTTCAATGCCATTGATGATCGCATTCAAAATGTCGTCGAGAGGTCGGTTAAGCGAAAGAAGATCAAGGATTTTATTGCTGAATTTTGTGAATGCCTGATTATCCAATGCGCGTTTTTCTGCTCGCTCGTGCGTCATGAGTACAAATCCGATCGAGAGTAACAGCAGGCTGACCAGCACCGTTATAAATGTGTAACTCTGGATAGAATTGGATTCGGCGATCGATGTTAATTTGGTCGATCCCAGAAGAAAGCTGATCTCTCTCAACATCATGGCTGCAATGACTGAGACTAGCCCTGTTTCGATAATATATTGGCCTCGTCCAATCGTGTTATTTCGCATTTTTATGGCGAATGCCAGTAAGGCTGCACTTTGTAAAGTAAAGACCAGGGCGCTGATAACCAAGCGAACTTGTTGGTTATCCAGCAACATGCTAAAGCTGATAGCGATAAATACAACCGGCGCCCACAAAGTTAAGCGGTTTGGTTGCTCATCATGAAATCGATAAATGGCTTCACCAAACAAGGCAAAGCCAGCGGAAAGAAATGAGTTGCCGACGATGATCGAGACTGCATCATTGATGTAGCCTCGCAAGCTGAATAGCAAATAGGCGCCACCATGGAGAGCCAGAGCCAGCGACCACATGAAAAGCGGATTAAACAGCGAATTATTTTTACGATACGAAATCCAGGCAATTGCCAATGCCAGCGTAAAACTCGTTGTTACGATCACCAAAAACATTGTCGGTGTGTGAATCAACATAAAGAACCTTAAAAAATGTTTGTTGCTGTATGTACGCCGATTCAGTTGCTTCTCTGTTTCTGATTTACATCTGTGTTTTCAGTAGCCCTGTTATTTATTGTTGTTTTTGTTGCGATGGCGAAGATATCACTCGGCGAACTTATTTAAATTAATCTCTATTTCGCCCAGCTGTTATTTCTGTATCTATAAACTGAATCTAACAACTGCGGTCAGAATTTGTTTTGATCAAAAGCAAGCGTAAATAGTGATTTTTATTAATAATTGCCTGTTAGGATTACATAGAATACTTTTGTAAAAAGTAAATTTATGTGAACTTGATAAGTTTTCTGTTGGTGCTGATCAATCTGAGCAATGCCTTATTTCACAATTGCAGGCAGATAAATATCGCAAAATTCCGGTGGCATTCTTTTTGGTTTTCCAGTGCTGATTTCTATGCAAACCAGGTCCCATTTTCCGCGCATAATAATGGCCTGATCAGCTTCCCGGATTAATTGAAAATGCCTTTCCATATTCAGCTTTCCGTCGCTGGCAACAATCCAGGTGCCGAGTATGAGTTGGTCACCGAGGACTGAAGGTGATAAGTAATCGTATTCGGCATGGCGTATCGCCATCGCCCGATTCAGTTCTTGATAGTTGTTGAGACTGAGACCCAATTGCTCCGAATGCGCCCATCCGATCACTTCACACCACTGAACATATACAGCGTTGTTTGTGTGATGGAGACCATCGATGTCGCTGCTTGCTGGCGTCAGCTTTAGTGTATAAGGCTGCGGGTAATCCCAAGTCATCATGTATTCCGTCTTGCGTGGAGAAGTTTGATAGTTTACCGCATCTGTCATGGCTCTCAATGCAATGATTATCCGATGATTTTAGGCCTGGCGATCAGGAAGTCGTTGCGCCTTATCTAAAGCTTGAAATTGGAATCAACAATGGTTCGCAGTTGGGTGACTATTTAAGCTGAGAAGAAAAAGCGAAGCGAAAGGGCGAAGGGAGTTGACAGTGAGTGAGAAGTACTTCATAATCTCGTTTCTCTGCTGCTGACGCACACAACGATGCGAAGCGAAACTCGGAAGAGTGAA
>NZ_JAENGS010000005.1:0-377972 GCF_016595265.1 Undibacterium sp. 14-3-2 | reverse complement strand
GAAAAATGCTGAATCTTGAGGCCTGCTTCCCAGCCGTTGCTGAACACGTAGCCTACGCCGATGTGGTCTCCGAACTGGAATGCGGTTGAAAAGGCACGGCCGTTGTTGTTATAGACGTGGGAGCCTGGTTTGCGACTACGCTTTATTGCCAGCAATTCTGGCTAAGACTTCGTAAAGTATAGCGCGGTTGATTGGTTTGGTGAGGTATCCATCAAGGCCGGATTTTAATGCTTCTTCTTTTTCGTCCAACATCGCCGAAGCTGTTAATGCGTATATCGGTATTTTGTAGGCGGTCTTTTTTTCTTCTTCAAATTTGCGTATTTCTTTTTTTGCTTCCATGCCGCCCATGACTGGCATTTGCATGTCCATTAAAATCAGATCAAATTCATTTTCTTTCCAGTAATTGATCGCTTCCACGCCATTATTTGCCAGAGTAGTGGAGTGTCCTTGCCGTTCAACTAAATTTGTAATCAGCGTTTGATTAACGAGATTGTCCTCAGCAATTAAAACTCTTAACTGACGTTGAACTGGACTTTGATGTAGATGTTGTTTCCGTTCACCTGGCAGGATTTTTTTCTCAGAAAATTTCAATGGCAAACTGAATGTGAATTTACTTCCTTTTCCTACTTCACTTTGTATGGAAATACGCCCACCCATGAGTTGTGCCAGTTTATGACTGATACTGAGCCCCAGGCCTGTGCCGCCAAAGCGACGTGTGGTAGAGGCATCTTGCTGAGAAAATGCGTCAAAGATGTAGGTTTGTTCTGATGCCGGGATACCAATACCTGAGTCAGTAACTGAAATGAGTAACTGAGGCGCGTCTTTTACATCGCGACTAACGGCAACATCGAAATGAACGCCTCCCCGATCTGTGAATTTCACTGCATTCGCAAGCAGATTGTGAACGATCTGGCGGATGCGAACTGGATCGCCGACGATGACATCAGGTAAATTTTCAGCGAAATGACATTGCATACTGAGGTTTTTCTTATGAGCGCTAATTTCGTGTAACTTGAATATTTCATGCAATAAGTCATGCAGCTCAATATCGATGAACTCCAGTTCAATTTTGTCGGCCTCTATTTTGCTGAAATCGAGAATATCGTTGATGATGACCAGCAAATTTTTAGCGGAACTATGCGCCATATTCAGGAATTCTCGTTGCTCAGTCGTGAGTGGAGTATCCATGCTTAGCTCCAGCATGCCGATCACACCATTCATTGGTGTCCGTATCTCGTGACTCATATTCGCGAGGAATGCACTCTTTGCCTTGTTGGCTCCTTCCGCAGCTTCTTTCGCTGTTATCAGATCCTGTCGTATCTGTTCGGCTTCAGCTACCAGTTTTTCTATGCTGCTCAGAATGACGGAAATATTCTCTCCTTCTATAGGTTTATCTTTGACGTCAGGTAGCAGGCTGATCAGAATTTGCTTGAGTGAAGTGAGGGTGTTTTCGCGTTCATTGAGTTCAGTGCGCAGTTGACTCGCAGTGTTTTGCAAGGCGATCAGTGTTGCTCTGATTTCCAGTGGCGCATTCTGGATCAGTTTGGCATATTCGCTGTCGTGACCGCTCAGCGTTCCCAATTGTAAAACCTTTGATTTTTGCAGACTTCCCAGCCAGAGTTTAAGGGGGAACCAAATCAATATCAGACCGAACAGGAAACTCGCTAATGTCAACGCTGACGCTACCTGCATCATTTGCCACATTCGATAAGCAATTTGGGCGTCATCGTAAACCAGTCGCAATACTCCGTAATCTTCGCCGCCGACTTTGATGACGCGATTATCATCATACAGATGATCTTCTACCCGACGAATAATCCACGAAGGAATATCATTTTTATTGATGTTGCTTCTCTGAGAGCTTTCGATAAGACCTTGCTGCATGGGGATGAATTTTGCTGCAGCAAAATTAGGGCTGAGTACCATGCTGTCTAGCGTATGTTTGATACTGTCATAATCCCCGATGACGGCGCTGTCGGTAACGGTTCTCGCTGCGACTTCTAGCATGGAGCTAGCGGATTCCTGCACCTCTTCAATTTCCTGCGTAAAACGTGTTTCGTAATATAAAGCAACGCCGGTACACATCAATAACAGCCAGGTGGCGGAGTACAGCAAGTACACCCGCAGTACCAGCGATTTCGGTAGAAAAAATCTTGAGAGTCGCACTTGATGGGCTTTTTAAGAAAGATTCAACGTAAGCTTGCGGGAGCCGATTGATAAAATTTTCTGTAACTCGCGTATTCACTGCCATCCGATGGGATGAAGTAGGTATCGCTCGTCAGGCCGATTTTTGTGGACGCCTGATGCAATATCTCTTTTCCTTGCGGATCATTTTTCATATTGAAGAAAGCGTCAGAGACTGCTTTTAAATCGGCTGGTTTTACTTTATTCGACGCCATCAATGCCAGATCATAATAAGGTTCAGACGACCATAGAATGCGAAATTTTTTCTTTTCGCGGGTTGAATAAGCGGAGATTAATTGCGAATTACCACCTGTCGCCTGCACTTTACCCGCCAGTAACTGCGCGAGGGCGCCGTTCTGATTACCACCAAAAATAACATTCACGTCGATACCTTTGCTGATCAGGTGTGCCATCGGCACTTTGTAAGCGACCAGCGCTTCCGGGCCAGGAAAAGTGATGTCCTTACCTTTCAGCTGACTGATGTCGGTAATTGGCGAATCTTCAGGTACGACGATTTGCCCGCTGACGGGTGGCACATTTCTGCGACCAAACACTCTCCAGCCTAACTTTTCGCGATCAGGGGAAAATAAATGATTGGTAAATGCAAAATCGACTTCTTTGGCCAAAACAAAACTGGTTGTATCAGCAGATGTTCTGCCTATTTTTAAACTTAGTTTGACGCCGCTTTTTTCTGAGACATAATTAATGATCGGATTCCAGTATGCGGCGGTCAGATTGATGTCGTATTGATTGACCGGCGAGAAGCGGTACACGGTATTTTCAGCGTATCCATTCAAAGGAACGCAAATATAGACGATCAAGGCGACAGAGAGTAATTGTTGCCAGTAGTGGCGAAAAATAGTCGGATTCAACATGATTGACCTGATCAGATATGGTTGTCAGTGGTTGTCAGTGGAAGATTATAGTCATGTTGAAAAATGACAATGTAAATTCTCTATTCGCCGGATTGCTTACGAGTGAACCGCCGTGAAGGAAATAGAGGATATCTTGCGCTTCAGTTTCATATCCGTGTCAACATGCGGCGGCACTTTTGCGTTATCACTAAATGCGATCTTTTTGGGAGTCAGACATGCGAACTAAAATACTGGTAACGACGTTGGTGATTACGGCACTTTCAGGCTGTGCAAATCAACGCTATAACGAAAACTACCCACAGCAATATCCGCACCAGCATTCCCGACAATATCCGGATCGTCAGCCGAATACATATCCTCAGTATCAGAATCAATATCAGAATCAGCAAAATTATGGCGAACTGGCAACGATCGTCGGTATGCGTAATGTTGCTGTTGACGGCAATGTATCGGGCGCGGGAACCGTGGTTGGCGCGCTGGTTGGTGGTGTGCTTGGCCATCAGGTCGGTAAAGGCACTGGCAATGATCTAGCAACGATAGGCGGTGCCATTGCTGGCGGTATCGTCGGTAATCAGATGGAGCGTGGTTCGGCAGGGCAGAAAATGCGCACCGAACTGACCGTACAATTTCCTAACGGTGAGACACGCACCATGCTGATCGATAACCATGCCGGTTATCGCGTCGGCGACCGGATACGGGTGACAACGCAAAACGGTCAGCTCGTCCCGATGCAGTAAGTTATCTATCGTGTCTATCTTCGGAAAACGAAGGGGCTATCACAGCATGGTCACGTTTTTAAGATAACAAAAATCAATGTTGAGCGTCGGTCAGGCGCTCAATTTTTACCATCAACAATAGAGTCAGATTAAGCCTTGGCGGCTGAAATCTGTTTAACCTCGTGCGTCACTTATCTAGTGCGGTAGTTTGTTACATTTCGCTTCTACTGGTAGGGTCCCGTCCTCGAATCTAAGACATTCATCGCATAGCTCGTTGTGAGTTCTTCGCGTATGAATGAGCCAGCGTGCGTTTTTCGAGCACATTCAGCGAGTTCACTTATAAATTGCTTTGATGCTCATTGTAAATGTTGCATCTGTGTGATCTATTTATTGTTGTTTTATACTTTCTTACCGCTTATTAAAAAGCATCATATATTTCTTGAGTTATCATAATTTAATTAATAACAATCTGTGAGGGGTGCAATGACGTTTGCCAAGTTGAATCAATTCGTCTTCGGTGTTGTGGCATTGTTTGCCATTAGTGGTGCTGCCCAAGCGGAACTTTGCCCGGGTGTGCAAAAGATCAGCCTTATGTATGGCGGCAATGAATTGACCCATTGGGAAGGTAACTCCAGTCAGATCCACAAGCTGACGTTGCCCAATGGTTTTGTGCTGGGTGTGAAAACTGAGCAGGGTGCAAGGGAAATTTATGAGCGCGATTTTCAGCGCAGTCTGACGCAGACGACAGAATTGGTCAAAATCAGTCTGTATGATTATTCTGCCGCCGTACCACGTTATCTGACATCGACCTGGGGCGGCAGCCAATCCCAGCAGGGCTATGGCCCCAAGGGCGGTGCTGACCGCGTGGATGAATTGGGCAGCGGCATCGTCCTGAATCTGGAGAAGCCAGCCTGCACTATTACCAAACTGGATCTGGCTGCCATCCCGACGGAAAAAGAACTGGGGCAAAGCAGTGAATCAATGATTCCGGATGAAAAAACAAAACAATGGATGCAGGTTGCCCAGCAGGACATCGCAAAAAAACGTTATGTGCTGTCGATGTTTAAAGATAGCCTGCCACCTGAGGTGAGAACCAGGTTAGCACAGTTGCTGAACAAGGTCGGTATTGAGCTGGAACTCATAAAGTCTGGCGATGCGCATGACGCTAAAGCGTATATGGTGGGCTATGCTCAAACCATGCTAAGCGCAATTGAGACTCAATTCGGCAAAGAACATGGTAGAGATATCGAGCGCCAGTTAAAGTCTGAATTTGGGTTTTGATAAATTACGTGTATTCAATGATTGTTAGCCAAGTTAGCTAGTACTGTGTCATCTAAAGGTAGCAGTGTGTCATTGCTGCCTTCGGGATACAATGCGGGAATACGTACTTCATCATTCCTGAACATGTGATATGACCGAAAAAAAATCTATGTTGAGCGTCGATCAGGCGCTCAATTTTTTATTGTCAGCGGCACGCCCGCTGACTGACACCAATCCCATTCCGACGATCGATGCGCATGGCCGCGTGCTGGCACAGGCACAGTCTTCACTGCTGCACGTGCCACCGATGGACAACACGCAAATGGACGGCTACGCGGTGCGGGCAGCCGATTGCGTCAGCGGCGAAGCGCGCCTGCGGGTCGCTCAGCGGATTCCAGCCGGACATATAGGCGCGCCATTGGAAGCCGGAACGGCTGCACGTATTTTTACCGGAGCGATGATCCCAGCCGGAGCTGATGCCGTCGTTATGCAAGAGCAATGCGTGGTTGATGGTGACTATGTCGTCATCCGTCATCAACCGCAAACAGGCGAATGGATACGCCGTCAGGGTGAAGATATCGCTGCTGGTGCGACCATATTGCAGCCCGGAACCCGCTTGCGGGCGCAGGAACTTGGGCTGGCGGCCTCGGTTGGACTGGCGCAATTACCCGTCATCCGCAAACCACGGATTGCGGTGTTTTTTACCGGTGACGAACTGGCGATGCCTGGTGAAGCGTTGAAGCCGGGGGCGATCTATAACTCCAATCGCTTTACGCTCACCGGCCTGCTGCAGGACATGGGCTGCGACATTACGGACTACGGCATCGTGCCGGATACACTGGCGGCGACGCGCGACACCTTGCGTAAAGCGGCACAGGCACATGATTTGATTATTACCTCCGGTGGTGTTTCCGTCGGTGAAGAGGATCACATCAAGCCGGCGGTGGAAGCCGAAGGGCGCCTGAACATGTGGCAGATCGCTGTCAAGCCGGGTAAGCCGCTGGCATTCGGTGAGGTTGGCCAAGCGTTTTTCCTCGGTCTGCCGGGAAATCCGGTGTCGAGTTATGTGACTTTCCTGTTATTTGTGCGCCCGTTTCTATTACGTATGCAAGGTGTTGAACAGGTCGCGCCGCAATCTTACGTCATGCGTGCCGATTTCAACTGGCCTAAACCCGATCGCCGTAATGAGTTTTTGCGCGCCCGCATCAATCCGCAAGGCGGGCTGGATTTATTCCCGAATCAGAGTTCAGGCGTGCTGACATCTACCGTCTGGGGCGATGGCTTGATTGACGTGGCACCGGGGCAGATCATTCAGGCTGGCGACCAGGTACGTTTTTTACCGTTCGCATCATTTTAGATTTTTCCGCCTTATCGATAAAATTGCATCATGAAAATTCAATTACGTTTTTTTGCCAGCGTTCGTGAAAAACTCGGCTTATCTGAAGAAACCGTTACTTTGCCGGATGAAATTACCACCGTCGGCGGCGTGCGTGCTTATCTGCAGTCGCGTGGTGGTCTCTGGGCCGACGTGCTGGCCGATGACCGCGCGTTGCGCATGGCGTTTGCGCATGTGATGTGCGATGCGGAAACACCCATCAGCGAAGGCGGTGAAGTGGCATTTTTCCCACCTGTGACCGGAGGTTAAATCATGACTGTGCGCGTGCAGACAGCAGATTTTGATCTGAGTACCGAAGTCGCTAACCTGCGTAAAAACAATAACGCGATTGGTGCCATCGTCAGTTTTGTCGGCGTTGTGCGTGATCTGAATGATGGTCAGAATGTGTCAGCGATGGAGCTGGAACATTATCCCGTGATGACGGAAAAAGCGCTTGAGGACATCGTTGTGCAGGCGAACGCGCGCTGGGCGCTGCTCGATACGCTGGTCATCCATCGCGTCGGCGCTTTGATGCCTGCCGATCAGATCGTGCTCGTGGTTACTGCATCGAAACACCGTGGCGAAGCATTTGCGGCCTGCGAATTCATCATGGATTATCTGAAAACGCAGGCGCCGTTCTGGAAAAAAGAGCAGACACCGGAAGGTGCGCGCTGGGTTGACGCGCGCGAAGCCGATGATCAGGCGTTGGGCAAATGGGGCATCACCGCAAATAATGCAGTGCCAGGTTCTGGCTCACCTGACGGGGCGTCAGCATGAACTCGCTGGGCTGGCTGGCGGTTGGCAGCGGTGCCGCACTGGGAGCATGGCTGCGCTGGGGACTGGGCTTGTGGTTCAATGGCATATTGACGCAATTGCCGGTGGGAACGCTGGCCGCGAATCTGGGCGGTGGTTATATCATCGGGCTGGCGGTGGCTTTTTTTACGGCTTACCCCGATTTGTCTCCGGCGTGGCGATTATTTCTGGTGACAGGCTTTCTCGGCGGCCTGACCACGTTTTCGACGTTTTCCGCCGAATCCATGACCCTGCTGCAGCGAGGCGAGTTTGGCTGGGCGCTGGCACATATCAGCGTGCATTTGCTGGGCTCTATTCTGTGCTGTTTTGCCGGCTTTGCCAGCTACCGCGCTATCGCTGGTTAAATTATTGAAAAAGGGGGAGTATGTGCTGTTTTTGCCTTATTCTCAGCGAAAAAAAAGGGCTTTAAAATATACTCGGGGGAGTATATTTAGCTCGGAAAAGGCTGTTTTTTCTTGTTTTTGGCTTGCTGCAACTATTTCGCTGTGCAGTGCCGGGTGTCTCTGCTCATACTTTCCCTTCCATAAACCACTGTAAACCACATCATCTGACTGAACTGACACCGTGACGACCGAAACCGTGAATACCGTTTTCCCTGAAATCGAACCTTACCGCACTTGCACGCTGGCGGTGGATGAGCTGCATACCTTGTACTGGGAAGAGTGCGGCAATCCTGATGGTCAGCCTGTGCTGTTCCTGCACGGTGGCCCCGGTGCAGGAACCTCGCCGTCGCATCGACGGTTCTTTGATCCGGCACATTACCGCATTGTGTTGTTCGATCAACGTGGGGCAGGTAAATCAACGCCGCTGGGCGAATATCGGAATAACACCACACCGCTGCTGATTGATGACATAGAAAAAATCCGCGTTATGCTCGGCATACAGCAATGGCTGGTCTTTGGTGGTTCCTGGGGTTCCACACTGGCACTGGCCTACGGCGAAGCGTATCCTGAACGCTGCCTTGGTTTTATCCTGCGCGGCATTTTCCTTTGTACCAAGAAAGAGGTGGATTGGTTCGTCAATGGGATGGGATATTTTTACCCCGAAATTCATCAGCGCTTTGCTGAAGCGATTCCTGTTGAAGAACGTGGTGATCTGCTGCAAGCGTATGTTAAACGCCTGTTTTGCGATGACCCTGCGATCTATATGGAAGCGGCACGTAACTGGAGCCGCTACGAAGGTTCTTGTCTGTTTCTGAAACCACAAGCCGAGGCGATTGCTAGTTTCGAATCCGATGAGGTCAGTCTCGGCATCGGTCGCCTGGAAGCGCACTACATGCAGCACGGCGCTTTCATGGATGACGATGCCTTAATCCGCAACATAGCCAAAATCCGCCATCTGCCGGCCGTGATCGTGCAAGGGCGTTATGACGTGATCTGTCCACCAGTATCAGCCTATCGCCTGCATCAGGCGTGGCCGGAAGCAGCCTACCATGTGATTGGTGACGCCGGTCATGCCGCGATGGAGCCGGGGATTGCCTCTGCGCTGCTGCAGGCCACCGAAGATTTCAAAACACAGCGCCGATTTTCCTGAGTCCGGCCGCATCTGTTGTATTCGTTAATTGATTGCCTCTGAGCTGTTCTTTTGAACAGCTCAGATTGCTTCTGGCTAGCCGCCAATTGCGCGGTCAGAAAGTGCCGCCGGAAAAGCGTGATATGGCGCAAACAAAGCGTAATTCAAGGCATATATTTTTAAATTTGATTTGCCGAAAAATAAGGCAGGCAGTATCTTGGAGAATGCTTGAAATCAGCATAGCCGTCCCAAATTGTAGCGATAATTCATCATACAGGAGCAGCAAATGCGTCTCGACAAACTCACTACCAAGTTGCAGGAAGCACTGGCTGACGCGCAAAGTCAGGCAGTCGGCAATGACAATCAATATATAGAGCCAGTACATGTGCTGCTGGCCTTAATCAATCAGGATGACGGCGGCAGCCGTTCGCTGCTGCAGCGCGCGGGCGTGAATGTCAATGCGCTTGTGAACGCGCTGAAAAGTGCGGTGGATCGCCTGCCGAAAGTCACCGGCACCGATGGTCAGGTACAGATAGGCCGTGAATTAACGGGCTTATTGAATCTGGCCGACAAAGAATCGCAAAAACGTGGCGACGAGTTTCTTGCCAGCGAAATGGTGTTGCTGGCGTTGACGGACGATAAGTCTGAAGCGGGTAAACTGGCGCGTGAAAACGGCCTGACCCGTAAATCCTTAGAGGCGGCCATTTCAGCGGTGCGCGGTGGCGGTAACGTCAATTCGCAGGATGCCGAGGGACAGCGCGAAGCATTGAAAAAATACACACTCGATCTGACCGAACGCGCACGTCTGGGTAAGCTTGATCCTGTGATCGGGCGCGATGATGAAATCCGTCGTGCGATTCAGATTTTGCAGCGTCGCAGTAAAAATAATCCGGTGCTGATCGGTGAACCCGGCGTTGGTAAAACCGCGATTGTCGAAGGTCTGGCGCAACGTATCGTGAATGGCGAAGTGCCGGATAGTCTGAAATCCAAACGCGTATTGTCGCTGGATATGGCGGCGTTGCTGGCGGGTGCGAAATTCCGTGGTGAATTTGAAGAGCGCCTGAAAGCGGTGCTGAAAGAAATCGCGCTCGATGAAGGGCAAACCATCGTCTTTATCGACGAGTTGCATACCATGGTCGGCGCGGGTAAAGCAGAAGGCGCGATGGATGCCGGCAATATGCTGAAACCGGCACTGGCACGCGGTGAATTGCATTGCGTCGGTGCGACCACGCTCGATGAATATCGCAAATACATAGAGAAAGACGCTGCATTGGAGCGTCGTTTCCAGAAGATTATTGTTGATGAACCCAGCGTCGAGGCGACAATCGCGATTCTGCGCGGCTTGCAGGAAAAATACGAAGTGCATCATGGCGTCGATATTACCGATCCGGCGATCGTCGCGGCGGCAGAACTCTCGCATCGCTATATTACCGACCGCTTTCTGCCTGATAAGGCAATTGATCTGATTGATGAAGCTGCTTCGAAAATTAAGATCGAGATCGATTCGAAACCAGAGGTGATGGATAAGCTCGATCGTCGTCTGATTCAGTTGAAAATTGAACGTGAAGCGGTCAAACGTGAAAAAGATGAAGCGTCCCATAAACGTCTGGCGCTGATCGAGGAAGAAATCGAAAAACTATCGCGCGAATATGCCGATCTGGAAGAAGTCTGGAAGGCAGAAAAAGCGATGGTGCAGGGTAGTACGCACATCAAGGAAGAAATAGAAAAAATCCGCGTGCAGATGGATGAGGCAAAACGCAAGGGCGACTGGCAAACCATGTCTGAATTGCAGTATGGGCGTTTGCCGGAGCTGGAAGCGCAACTCAAACAAGCCGATACGCAGACAGACAAGGATCAGCAGGCCGGCGGTGGTAAGTTGCGTTTGCTGCGCACGCAGGTCGGGGCCGAAGAAATCGCGGAAATCGTGTCACGTGCGACCGGCATTCCTGTTTCCCGCATGATGCAGGGCGAGCGGGAAAAACTGCTGCACATGGAAGATGCTCTGCATGAGCGCGTGGTTGGTCAGCATGAGGCGATCGTTGCCGTATCCGATGCGATCCGTCGTTCGCGTGCGGGGCTGGGGGACCCTGGTCGTCCGTACGGTTCTTTCCTGTTCCTTGGCCCGACTGGTGTCGGTAAAACAGAGTTGTGTAAAGCCTTGGCTAATTTCATGTTCGATACCGAAGAGTCATTGATTCGTATCGATATGAGTGAGTTCATGGAGAAACATTCAGTGGCACGTCTGATCGGTGCGCCTCCAGGCTATGTCGGCTATGAAGAGGGTGGTTATCTGACGGAAGCGGTGCGCCGCAAGCCGTACAGTGTGATCCTGCTCGACGAAGTGGAAAAAGCGCATCACGATGTCTTCAATGTGTTGCTGCAGGTGCTGGACGATGGTCGTATGACGGATGGGCAAGGTCGCACAGTGGACTTTAAAAACACGGTGATTGTGATGACATCGAATCTGGGCTCGCATCAGATACAGGCGATGGAGGGGAACGATCCTGAAGTAATAAAAATGGCAGTGATGGGTGAAGTCAAAACCCACTTCCGTCCTGAGTTCATTAATCGTATCGATGAAATCGTTGTATTTCATGCATTGGATGCGAAAAACATCGGCGCGATTGCGAAGATACAGCTCAAAACGCTGGAGCAGCGTTTGCAACAGATGGATATGGGCTTACAGGTCAGCGATGCTGCCTTGCTGAAAATTGCCGAAGCTGGTTTCGACCCTGTGTATGGCGCGCGTCCTTTGAAACGGGCAATACAGCAGGAAATCGAAAATGTCTTGTCTAAGCAAATTTTGCAAGGAAAATTCGGGCCGAAAGACGTTATTTCAATTGATGCGAAAGATGGTGAACTTGTTTTCGGTAAAGTGTGATTAAATAGCCGTGAGCAAGTTACGGCGGTGCGCAAGCACCGCCTTTTTTTTGCTTTTTTTAGTTTGATTATTTATTAAAAAAAGCAGACGGTGATTCGCCAAAAGTTTTTTTGAACATGGCTGAGAATGCCGACTGACTTGTATAGCCCAGTTCCGCTGCGACCTGGGCAATAGATAAGCCGCTGGCAATCAGCGGTGTCGTACGTGCCAGGCGCATTTGCTGACGCCATGTGCCAAATCCCATCGACAGTTCCTGCTCAAACAAACGGGTCAGGGTTCTGGACGACGCACCGACTTTGTTCGCTAACACTTCCAGAGTGTCGTTCGAGGCAGGATCGGCGAGCAGCAATTCACATAAACTTTTCAGCCGTTTGTCTTTTGGCATGGGTAAATAAATCGGCAATGGTTTCGCAGCCTGCAATTCATCCATGATGACTTGTGACAGATGATTTTCCCTCGGGCCGGGCTCATCAAGTTGTTCCATGCTGGCAATCAGCTCTTTGAGCAAATTGGATACTTCCAACACTATGCAATGCGGACTGCTCAGCGGCGAGTGATCGGCGTGAATATGAATCACACGTAAATGTGTTGCCGTCAGCGGGCGCACTTCATGCGTGATCGCAGGTGGAATCCAGATTGCCCGCATTGGCGGTACGAACCAGACACTTTCTTCTGCGACCACCTGTAGCATTCCGTTCGGCGTGTAGGTTAATTGTCCCCACGCATGATGATGTGCTTCAAGTGTCTGTCCTGCTTGCAGATTGCGGGCGACCAGCCTTACCGGTCTGGCCTGAGTTGGAAAGCAAACTGGCGGCGAGGTTTGCGTATGCGTGACGATGGTAACGGCCATGATGTGTAAAGAGTAAGTTGGCGTAAATGCGATAAAACTTGTCCTGCTATCTTAAATGAGCCTGTTGAATTTTGCTTACACTTTCTGCTTGTTACAAATGCAGGGTGTCGTCGCGCACGTTTTCTCATGTCTTCTTAATTATTTTTACGTGCAGCCCTGGAATAAATAGAATTTTCTCTGAATGGAGTTGCAATGACAGCTGTAAGCGCTACCCCGGTAAATTTTAAACAAGATGCGATGGTGATAGGTCTGGTCGGCGTCGCCCACGCTATTTCGCATTTTTTTCATATGATTCTGGCACCTTTGTTCCCCTGGATTAAAGAAGCCTTCAGTTTGTCGTATGCCGAACTTGGCTTGTTGATGACGGTGTTCTTTGTTATTTCAGGCATAGGGCAGGCGTTGTCCGGGTTTGTCGTCGATAAACTCGGTGCGCGTACGGTCTTATTTTTCGGTATCAGTTGCCTTGGATTTGCCGCACTGGTGCTGTCATCGGCACAAAATTATGCAATGTTGTTGCTGGGGGCGATGCTGGCCGGTGTTGGTAACAGTGTGTTCCATCCTTCTGACTATACTTTGCTGAATAAACGGGTGTCACCAGCGCGGCTGGGATATGCGTTTTCTGTGCACGGCATCAGCGGTAATCTGGGCTGGGCTGCGGCACCTGTTTTTCTGGTCACGATTGCGCAATTCACGAGCTGGCGCACAGCCTTGTTTTGTGCGGCTTTTCTGCCTTTTATGGTGCTGACGCTCTTGTTTATATATCGCGATTTATTGCATACCGATATTGTTCATCCTGCGCATCCACATGCCAGTGCCCATGCGAAAGAGGGTGTGCTGGATTTCCTGAAACTTCCCGCCATCTGGATGTGCTTCGGTTTCTTTTTTATGTCAGCGATGGCACTGGGTGGCATACAAAGTTTTTCTGCTGCGGGTTTGCGTGACCTGTATGGCATGTCCTTAAACGCAGCGACCACGGCTTACACCATGTTCATGCTGGCGTCGGCATGCGGCATGTTGCTGGGCGGTTTTCTGGCGGCCAGAGCCAGTCACCACGACAGAATTATTACGCTCGCTTTCAGTCTGGCCGGTGTGTTTTCACTGTTGCTGGCAACCGGTTGGTCGAATACGCTGATGGCGATAGTGCTGATGGCGGGAATCGGTTTTGGTTCCGGCATTGCAGGCCCATCCCGTGATTTGTTGATTCGCGCTGCAACGCCTAAAAATGCGACTGGCCGCGTGTATGGCATTGTCTATTCCGGTCTGGACTCCGGATTGGCGGTCGCACCGTTACTGTTTGGCGCCATCATGGATGGCCGTCATTCTTCGTGGGTGTTTATCTGTGTCGGTGTATTTCAGGTGTTGACAATACTGACTGCAGTCAATGTTGGCGGTCGTACCCGGGCATTGGCTGCAGCATAGTCTCAGGCTAAAATGATTCGGTCTGCCACTTTTGGCAGGCTTGAATAATAAGAAAGAGGACAACTCATGAGCTTTGCAAGCTGCGATATCTGTGATGCTAACGAAGATAAATTGGTAAGCGGTGAGCTGGCAGCACTGCCACCGGTATTCAAGAGTTACGGGGCGACGACAAAATTCAGCGGGCCCGCCACGACGCTGAAAGCGTTTGAAGATAACGGCATGGTGCGCACCGTGCTAGAGACGCCGGGTAACGGTCATGTTCTCGTGATTGACGGTGGAGGCAGTCTGCGCTGTGCTTTGGTTGGTGGCAATCTGGCGATGCTGGCTGAGAAAAATGGCTGGGCCGGTATCGTCGTACATGGTTGCATACGCGATGTCGATGAAATCAACGCTTGTAACATCGGTGTCCGCGCGCTGGCTGCGATGCCGGTCAAAAGTATCAAGCGGGGCGGCGGCGAGCAGAATCTGCGTATCTCGATCGCTGGCGTTGCGGTCTCTCCCGGGGACTGGATCTATGCCGACGCCGATGGCGTGCTGGTTGCCAGACAACAATTACACTGACCGACAAACGCTGTGATACAGAAAAAGACTTAAGGAAAGTTATCTGCATGTGGATAGACACACACTGTCATCTTGATGCTTCTGAATTTGCAGGAGCATCCCTTGCTCTGGCTGAGGCAGCGGCGAAATCAGGTGTGTCTGCAATCGTGATTCCTGCGGTGCATAAAAATAATTTCGCCGCCGTCGAAGCTTTATCGCAGCAACGCGAGGACTGCTTTTGCGCGCTCGGTATTCATCCCATGTACGTGCCGACTTCGGATGAGAAAGACTTATTGTTTTTGCGTGAAAAAGTGGCTGCATTGATGAGCCGGGACAACATGTCGAATGTGGCGTCAGATGTGCAGAATCAACAGCCTGCGAATCGCTTTGTCGCCATCGGTGAAATCGGGCTCGACTTTTTTGTCCCCGCGTTGAAAGAAAGTCCTTTGCGGGAAAAACAGGAATTTTTTTTTAGTGAACAACTGAAAATTGCGCGTGAGTTTGAACTTCCGGTGTTACTGCATGTGCGACGGTCGCAGGATACCGTACTCAAGTATCTGCGTCGTATCCGCGTACCGGGTGGCATTGCCCATGCGTTTAATGGCAGCCATCAGCAGGCGCAGACCTTTATCGATCTTGGCTTTAAGCTGGGATTCGGAGGAGCGATGACCTATACGCGGGCGTTGCAAATCCGGCGGCTGGCGACAGAGTTACCTCTGACCGCACTGGTGTTGGAAACAGATGCGCCGGATATGTCTCCGAGCTGGATTCCGCACGCGATGAATACGCCGGCAGAATTGCCTGCAATCGCTGCGGTGCTTGCCGGGTTGCGCGGTGTCACACCAGTCGACATTGGCATGGCAACGACCGCCAATGCACAGGCGGTGCTGCCGCGCATGCGCAGATCCTGATATGCAGGCGCTGTGCATCGGCCTGGCGATCGGTGTCACTTTGTTGCAGCAGCAAGCTGCCTTGCTGGAGGTGCATACTCTTTTTCTGATGTTGTTTGCTGCAGTCTTGCTGATGCTGGCAGGCTATCGTTTTTCTATCTATCAGAAATTGCCTGCGGTCGTAAGAGTGTTATGCCAGATGCTGTTTGCTGGCATTGTTGGTTTTGTCTGGGCCAGTCTGTTCGCCCATTTTTATCTGACGAAGTCTTTGCCTGCAAAGTATGAAGGTAAAGATCTGGTTGTGCTGGGAACGATAGATAGTTTGCCCGCTGATTTTGATCAGGGTGAACGATTTAACTTTGCTGTGGAGCGCGTCATCAGTCCCGATTTATCGGTCGATGAACGTCAGCATTTTCCTGATAAACTCGCTTTGTCGGCGTATCAAGGTACGGAAGATTTGCATGTGCGGCCGGGCGAACGTTGGCAATTCAATCTGCGTTTAAAACGCCCACATGGTTCCGCCAATCCGCATGGCTTTGACTACGAGGTTTGGTTGCTGGAGCAGGGAATACGCGCAACGGGAACCGTCAGACCAGCATCATCTGCTTATCCTAATCAACGTCTGCAAGAATTTGTCTGGAATTTTGGCAATGTCGTTGAACGTTGTAGGGCTATGCTACGCGATCGTATTCATGCCGCGTTGCCCGGGAAAGCCTATACCGGAGTGATTGTTGCCCTGGTAATCGGCGACCAGCGCGAAATTTCGCAATCGGACTGGACGGTGTTCAATCGCGCGGGAATAGGTCACTTAATAAGCATCTCAGGATTACACATCACGATGATCGCCGGTTTGTTCGCCGGGCTGATTTCTTTTCTCTGGCGACATTCATTTTTTCTCAACTTATCACTGCCTTTGATGGTGCCTGCGCAAAAAGTAGCGGCGCTTGCCGGAGCTGTTATTGCGTTTCTGTATGTGGCATTAGCGGGATTTGGTGTGCCTGCGCAGCGTACCTTATACATGCTGTGCGTAGTTGCGCTGGCCGTCTGGAATGGTCGGGTGACCAGCTTTTCATCGGTATTGTGTCTGGCACTGGGATTGGTTGTGGTACTTGATCCGTGGGCCGTGCTGTCGGCCGGATTTTGGCTTTCTTTCGGCGCGGTCGGCGTTATTTTATTTGCTGTAGTTGGCTATGAATACAGTGGTGCTGTCACCCGGCGACAGCAGCTTGCATCGTCCTTGCGTGTGGCGACGCGAACGCAGTATGCCGTGACCGTGGGGTTGGTTCCTCTGACGATGTTTTTGTTTGGGCAGTTTTCCCTGATCAGTCCGCTTGCCAACGCCGTCGCGATTCCTCTGATCAGTTTTGTCGTGACACCTCTCGCTTTGCTGGGAAGCGTTCTGCCTTCAGGTGCGTCTGCTGTGGTGTTGTCGCTGGCGCATGACACTGTGCAAATGCTGGCAACTGTTCTGAGTTGGCTGAGCACTTTCCCGGCAGCCGTATGGACTGCGGCTTATCCGCCGTTCTGGGTGTTTGCGCTGGCACTGGCAGGTGTTGTCTGGATGCTGCTGCCGAATGCCTGGCCTATGCGCTGGCTGGGGATATTTTGCTGCCTGCCTTTGATTTCTCATCAATCCGTGCCGGTCGCTGACGGACAACTGCGGGTGACTGCGCTTGATGTTGGGCAGGGCATGGCTTTATTCATTGAAACCAGCGCTCATCGTCTTTTGTACGACACAGGTCCGGCTTATTCTGCGGAATCGGATAGCGGCAGCAGAATTATTTTGCCTTACCTGAAAGCACATGGCATCAATGGGCTGGATGCCATGATAGTGTCGCATAACGACAGCGATCATTCGGGCGGTGCATTGAGCATACTGAAGCAAATGCCTGTCAGTCTGGTGCTGAGTTCATTGAATTCTGACAGTGCGATTGTGGTTGAATCGCGACAGCACCAGCGTTGCCAGTCTGGTCAGGCATGGAGTTGGGATGGTGTCTTGTTCGAGATATTGCAGCCAGTCGCCGTGAGCTATGACAGCATGAAGTGGAAGCCAAATGCGCGCAGTTGCGTCTTGAAAGTATCGACCAGCCATTACGCCATGTTACTGCCGGGAGATATCGAAGCAGTGCAGGAAGATGAGTTGGTGAACAGTATTCCGGATAAGCTCAGAGCCAATGTTTTGCTGGCGCCGCATCACGGCAGCGCTACATCGTCCACGCCAGCATTTCTGCAAGCTGTGCAGCCAGAGCTGGCTATTTTTCAACTGGGCTATCTGAATCGTTACCACCATCCTAAAACTGAAGTTTGGAATCGCTACGCCGATTTTGGAATAAAACGTCTAAGAACAGATGAATCGGGTGCAATCACATTACAATTCGGTACATCATTGCAGTTTTCTCAATTCAGACAGGAGCATGCGCGTTATTGGTACGCACAATAATGCAGTATTCATTATGGTGGAAAAAACCGCTAAGCCAGTCCTTCATTTTGTTCATGGGAATAGTTTCCCTTCCGGTACTTACAGGCTTTTTCTTGATCAGTTGCGTGATGTCTATGATGTGCATTCCACGGATATGGTTGGTCATAACGCTGCTTATCCAGTGACGGATGGCTGGCCTTGCCTCGTGCAGGAATTGATAGCAACTCTGCTTGAACGCTACACACAGCCAGTGATACTGGTGGGGCACTCTCTGGGCGGCATTCTCTGCCTGCTTGCTGCTTCTGAACGTCCAGATTTGGTAAGGGGCGTGGTTGTTCTGGATTCGCCTATCGTTGCAGGCTGGCGCGCTTTCCTGCTGCGTATATTCAAGGCATTTGATCTGGATAAAAAAGTGTCGCCAGCACGCTTTGCTGAAAAGCGCAGGCATATCTGGAAAGATAAGGAAGCAGCCTACCAGCATTTCGCTGCCAAAGAATTATTCGCCATCTGGCCGCCTGAGGTGTTATGGGATTACATACATGCAGGCGTTAAGCCTTGTCCTGAAGGTGTGACTTTACGTTTTACACGCGAAGTGGAAACAGCAATTTATCGTACCTTGCCGCACAATTTGGGACGTTTGCTGCGGCAGCCACCGCAGGTGCCTATCGGTTTTGTCGGTGGAACAGAGTCTGTTGAGTGTCGTCAGGCGGGAGACTTTTACACTAAAAAACTGATGGGTAAGCACTACACCCTGATACAGGGTGGGCATCTGATCCCGATGGAAGTGCCCTTGCAAACAGCGGCTGCGGTTCGGCAGATGCTGACTGAATTAAATTTATATCCAAAATAAAAAATGATGAGATCAAGAAAATTAGTTTTATCTTTGTCTGTGCTGACGACGTTGTGTCTGAGCAGTTTTGCTTTTGCCGACGACAGCGTTATCTTGCCATCCTGGTCTGAATTTGTGCAGGTCAGGGAGGCTGGGAAAACCATCTGGCAACTGGAAATTGAAAATGATAGTCTGTTGATGAATAAGGACGATCGTTTTTATACCAGCGGTAATCATTTGCAGCAAAGCTTTGTCCGTCAGACGGCCGAGCAATCGACCGAATACGGATGGCGTATCGGGCAGGATTTATATACGTCGTCCGATATCAAACTACTGCCATCGCAGTTGGCGCGAAATGACCATCCCTATGCCGGCTGGTTATATGCCGGGGTGTTCGGTCAGAAAACGCAGATGACAGGGCGTAGTTGGCGCTGGAGCGTGGATGTTGGCTGCCTCGGACCTTGCGCTGGCGGTGAGTGGACGCAAAATCATCTGCACCGTATTTTGCAGCAGGCGCAGCCTCAAGCCTGGAGCACGCAATTGCGCAACGAGTGGGGTCTGGTTTTGGGTGGAGAAATGTCGCCGGGGCGTTTATTGCCGTTTGAGGGAGTGGATATTTCGCCACGCTTCAAAGCGCGGTTCGGCAATCTATTTACGGATGCCAGCGCACAGCTGGAATTGCGTGCCGGCACATTGAATCGTCTGCCGCATCAGCCTGCTAGTTATGCGTTTGCCAGAGCAGAGGCAAAAGTCGTGGGCTATAACGCAACAATACAAGGCGGCTACTTCAATAACGAACAGGGAAAGCTCACACCTAAACGATCTGGCGGCGAAATAGAGTTGGGTTATTTATGGCAGGCTGAAAAATATGCTGTCAGTGCATCCGTGTTGCGAAGAGCAAATGAAATCAAGGAAATATCGGATGCGACTGGCGCACAAAATTTTGTCAGATTGCAATTTTCTTATGCGATGTAAGGCAAAATAAGTTGTTAGTGCGAAGGGGGAATTCGCGTACATGTCCGAGAGTGATGTATAATTCGAATTTCCCGCTTGTGCCGTTCGGCACCTTCTGCAATGACTAAGTTTGTATTCGTTACGGGGGGCGTAGTCTCCTCATTGGGTAAAGGCATCGCTGCCGCCTCTCTCGCCGCCATCCTTGAATCGCGCGGCCTCAAAGTCACTATGCTCAAACTGGATCCGTACATTAACGTTGATCCGGGTACCATGAGCCCATTCCAGCACGGTGAAGTATTTGTGACCGATGACGGTGCTGAGACCGATCTGGATCTGGGGCACTATGAGCGTTTTATTTCTTCAAAAATGAAGAAAGTAAACAATTTCACGACCGGTCAGATTTATGAATCCGTGATCCGCAAAGAACGTCGCGGCGAATATCTCGGTAAGACCGTGCAGGTGATTCCGCATATCACCAATGAAATTCAGGAATTTATTTACCGTGGTGCTGAAGGCGCAGATGTGGCGCTGGTTGAAATCGGCGGTACCGTCGGTGATATCGAATCATTGCCTTTCCTCGAAGCCGCACGTCAGTTGAGTCTGCGCGCAGGGCGTAACGCCGCTGCCTTCGTACATCTGACGCTGGTGCCTTACGTCGCCGCTGCCGGTGAATTGAAAACCAAACCAACGCAGCACAGCGTACAAAAACTGCGCGAGATCGGTATTTTCCCGGATGCCTTATTGTGCCGCGCTGACCGCCGTATCCCTGATGATGAACGGGCGAAAATTTCTTTGTTTGCCAACGTTGCAGAAGACGCAGTGATTTCTGTGTGGGATGCCGACACCATCTATAAAATTCCCCAGATGTTGCATGATCAGGGGTTGGATAAAATCGTCTGTGACAAACTTGCTTTGTCACCGAAACCAGCAGATTTGTCCATGTGGGACAAACTGATCTATGCACTGGAAAATCCAAAAGAAGAAGTCACTATCGGCATGGTAGGTAAGTATGTCGATCTGACCGAGTCTTATAAATCGCTGACAGAAGCGTTGCGTCACGCCGGTATTCATACCGAAAGCCGTGTGAATATCGAGTACGTTGATTCCGAAGAAATCGAAGCACATGGTACTAAAGCGCTGGAAAAATACGATGCGATTCTGGTACCAGGCGGATTCGGTAAACGCGGTGTTGAAGGTAAGATCCTTGCTGCGCGTTATGCACGTGAAAATAAAATTCCTTACCTCGGCATCTGCCTAGGTATGCAGGTTGCACTGATTGAATACGCCCGGAATAAGGCTGGCCTGACCCTGGCTAACTCGACCGAGTTCGATCCTGAAACAGAACAACCAGTGGTTGCTCTGATCAACGAATGGCAGAACCATGACGGCAAAGTTGAGAGCCGTGATGAAAATTCGGATCTCGGCGGTACCATGCGTTTAGGCGCGCAGACTTGTGACATTAAACCCGGCACACTGGCAGCAGAAATTTATGGCACTGCAGTGACCGAGCGTCACCGTCATCGCTACGAAGCGAATAATCATTACCTTGATCGCGTAGAAGCGGCTGGTCTGGTTGTTTCTTCCCGCACGGCGACAGAAGGTCTGTGCGAGATCATGGAATTGCCGCGCGATGTACATCCTTGGTACATGGGTGTTCAATACCATCCTGAGTTCAAGTCAACTCCACGTGATGGTCATCCATTGTTCATTTCTTTCGCTAAAGCTGCACTTGCCCATAAAAAGGCTCAAGGAAAATAAGCATGAAATTATGCGGATTTGATGTTGGTCTCGACCAGCCATTCTTTTTGATCGCGGGCCCTTGTGTGATCGAGTCTCAGCAAATGGCGTTTGATACTGCAGGTCAGTTGAAAGAAATTACGCAAGCATTGGGGATTCCGTTTATCTACAAATCCTCTTTTGACAAAGCGAATCGTTCGTCCGGTACTTCTTTCCGCGGCCTCGGCATGGAAAAGGGATTGGACATTCTGGCGGAAGTTAAAAAGCAAATTGGTGTTCCAGTATTGACGGACATCCATGCGATTGACGAAATCGCACCAGTTGCGGCGGTGGTTGATGTGTTGCAAACGCCCGCTTTTCTGTGCCGTCAGACTGACTTCATCGAAGCTTGTGGCCGCTCCGGTAAGCCCGTGAATATAAAGAAGGGGCAGTTTCTGGCACCGCATGATATGGTCAACGTGATTGCTAAAGCGCGAGCAGCGGCCAAGGCGGCGGGCCTGAATGAAGATAATTTCATGGCCTGTGAACGTGGTGCTTCGTTCGGCTATAACAATCTGGTGTCAGATATGCGCTCGCTGGCGATTATGCGAGAAACCAATTGCCCGGTCGTTTTCGATGCAACGCATTCCGTGCAATTGCCAGGCGGGCAAGGTACAACATCAGGCGGGCAGCGTGAGTTCGTGCCTGTGCTGGCGCGTGCAGCGGTAGCGGTTGGCGTTTCTGGTTTGTTTATGGAAACACATCCGAATCCGGCAGTGGCAATGTCTGATGGCCCGAATGCAGTACCTTTGGGACGCATGAAAGAATTATTATCCACTCTGATTGATCTGGATCGTGTGGTTAAAAAGAACGGATTCCTCGAATCCAGCTTCGCATAAATTGACATGTGCATGATTCGCCGCTGTTGACAGTGAATGGCAGCTGGCGAAAGATAAAGTGACGTTTTCTCCGCGATGTCCGGCTCTGTGATGAGTAGGGCGTCGCGATAGTTTTATCTGCAGCTTGGTTTTCCGCTGTGTGCAGAGTCAGAACAGGTTTTACTTTGTTATCTATATTGATCGTTGAGGAGAATTAAATGAGTGCCATCGTTGATATTATCGGTCGTGAAATTATCGATTCACGCGGTAACCCGACAGTTGAATGTGACGTTTTGCTGGAATCAGGCGTCATGGGGCGCGCGGCGGTACCATCCGGTGCTTCTACCGGTTCACGTGAAGCAATTGAATTGCGCGATGGCGACAAATCCCGTTACCTTGGTAAAGGCGTTTTGAAAGCCTGCGAACACATCAATACTGAAATCGCTGAAGCGATCATGGGTCTGGATGCGAACGAGCAAGCTTTTCTTGACCGCACTCTGATCGATCTCGACGGTACAGAAAACAAAGGCCGCCTCGGTGCCAATGCGATTCTGGCGGTATCGATGGCAGTGGCGAAAGCCGCGGCAGAAGAAGCTGGCTTACCTTTGTATCGTTATTTCGGCGGTTCCGGCGCAATGCAATTGCCTGTGCCTATGATGAACGTGATCAACGGTGGTGCCCACGCAGACAATAATCTGGATATTCAGGAATTCATGATTATTCCGGTTGGCGCACCGACGTTCCGTGAAGCGATTCGCTACGGCGCGGAAGTATTCCATGCCCTGAAAAAAATTCTGCACGACAAAGGTCTGACAACAGCCGTCGGTGATGAAGGTGGTTTTGCTCCTTCCGTTGATAATCATGAGTCTGCGATCAAAATGATCATACAGGCGATTGAAGCAGCAGGTTACGAGCCAGGTACACAGATCGCTCTGGGTCTGGATTGTGCTGCATCTGAATTCTACAAAGATGGCAAATACCACCTCGAAGGCGAAGGTCTGACTTTGTCTTCCACCGATTTCACTAATCTGCTGGCGACCTGGGTCGATAAATATCCGATCATCTCTATCGAAGATGCGATGGCAGAAGGCGATTGGGAAGGTTGGGCGATTCTGACAGAAAAACTGGGCAAAAAAGTACAGTTAGTTGGCGACGATCTGTTCGTGACGAACACCAAAATTCTGAAAGAAGGCATACAGAAAAATATCGCCAATTCTATCCTGATCAAAATCAACCAGATCGGTACGCTGACTGAAACTTTCGCTGCGATTGAAATGGCGAAACGTGCTGGTTACACAGCCGTGATTTCTCATCGTTCCGGTGAAACTGAAGACAGCACGATTGCTGATATCGCGGTTGGTATGAATGCGTTGCAGATCAAAACTGGCTCCATGTCGCGTTCTGATCGTATGGCAAAATACAACCAGTTACTGCGTATTGAAGAAGATTTGGGTGAAATTGCGAGCTATCCAGGCCGTGATGCATTCTACAATCTGAAGTGATCTGGTAACATGGTGCAAAAAAGGGGAACGCTGTTCCCCTTTTTACTATTTTTATTCTGATGTGAGTCTTTGTGCGACTGATTGCTGTTTCCTTCGTTATTTTGCTGGCGCTGATCCAATATCCTTTGTGGTTGGGGAAGGGCGGCTGGTTGCGTGTGTGGGAATTTGAACGTCAGGTCGCTCAGGCGCAAAGTCAGAATGAAAAACTCAAAGAACGTAATGCCAAACTGGAATCGGAAGTCGCCGATCTGAAAACTGGTACCGACTCTGTCGAAGAGCGCGCCCGATTTGAATTAGGCATGATCAAAAAAGATGAGATTTTTGTTCAGATTCTGGATAAAAATGCGCCATCTCCGGCCTCTGTCACCAGCACTTCTCCCGCCGAAAAGTCGCAAACCGTCATTAATCACTGATTCATCCCCGATTCGACGCTGATGCAACGTGGATGTTGTTGCTATTCTTTTTTTCTGTTTTTTTCTTAGTTTTTTCTTTGCTTTATTAACGTGAAGTTGCCGCGTCTCGCGTTATCATAAGAAAACAGTTGAAAAATATCCAATGATGTCAGTCTTTCTGTGTGCCTGAATTCTGCATGATGAAAACGGGAAAACAGCTTGAATGTAATGATGCAGGAGTCGTGAATATGATACGAGTAGTCGCTGTCGTTGGTGCCGGTGCGATGGGGCGCGGCATTGCGCAGATCAGTGCTCAGGCTGGCTTGCAGGTATTGTTATTCGACACAAATGCGGCGGTTGTAGAAAAAGCCCGGGCTGATATTTTTGCGCAGTGGGATAAGTTGCAGCAAAAAGAAAAAATCACCCATCATCAATGTTCTGTCGCTAAATCAAAACTACATATCGTCGATGAGTTGCAGGCACTGGCTGCCAGCGATCTGGTGATCGAAGCCATCGTCGAAAATCTTGACATCAAACGCGATCTTTTCCGCCAGCTTGATCAGATTGTTCGTGACGATTGCATACTGGCGACGAATACATCGTCTCTTTCTGTGACTGCCATCGCCGCTTCCGGCAAGTTGCCGCAACGCGTGGCCGGTCTGCATTTTTTTAATCCCGTGCCGCTGATGAAAGTGGTTGAAGTCATTGACGGCTTGCTGACCGATGCGACGATAGCTCCACGGCTGATGAGTTTTGTTGGCGAACTCGGTCATACGCCCGTCAGGGCAAAAGATACCCCCGGCTTTATCGTTAATCACGCTGGCCGCGCATACGTGACGGAGGCTTTGCGGCTGCTACAGGAAAACGTGGCGGGCTTTTCCCAGATAGACCAGATCATGCGCGATACTGCCGGGTTCAGGCTGGGGCCGTTTGAATTGATGGATCTGACCGGCCTCGACGTCTCACATCCTGTGATGGAAGCGATCTACCACCAATATTATGAAGAACCACGCTATCGCCCTAGCGTGATTGCCGCACAACGCGTGCAGGCGGGCATACTCGGACGCAAAACCGGGCGCGGGTTTTATACGTATCCGCCAGAGCCTGTCGCGCCACGGCTGCCTGACAGCACAGCCTGGACAGGGAAAGTCTGGCTCAGTCATGAAAATGTGCTGGCGCTGGATGCCCTGACTGATTTGTTTGTGCGTAGTGACGTCATCATCGATGAGAATGAGACGCCATCGCCAGAGTCGATCTGCATCGTCAGCCCTGATGGCGAGGATGTGAGTACCTGTGTTGCGCGGCTGGGATTAGACGCTCGCCGTACGTTGGGAATCGATAGTCTGACCGGCTGTCACGGTCACCTGACTCTGATGTTGAATCCGGCATCCGATCCGGCTTTTGCACGGCAATTGGCGCTGAGTTTAAGCAAATACGGGCAGCCTGCGAGCCTGATACACGATAGCTACGGCTTTGTCGTGCAGCGTATGCTATCAAGTATCGTCAATGTTGCTTGCGATATTGTGCAGCAGGGCATCTGTACACCGCAGGATCTGGATAAAGCGGTCGTTGCTGGCCTGGCTTATCCAATTGGACCGCTCGCGTGGGGCGACAAACTGGGTGCTTTGCGTATACTATTGATACTAAGAAATTTGTTGAACAGCACAGGTGACCCTCGTTATCGCCCTAGTCCGTGGCTGGTGCGCAGGGCGCAACTGGGTTTATCGCTGTTGCACGTATCACCTGCAGAAGGAATCTCTGTCAGTTAAGAGATTCCGGTACGGTAGCCCGATACATGGAAAACAAATTTCAAGAGACAGCAATCAGAGTGGAAAACAGTGCATGAATCAGGATAAATCATTGGTGTATGAAGGCACATCAAAATACGTTGCCAGCTTCATCCGTCCGATGTATCGCGGTTTATGTGTTTGCGAGACTTTGATTTAAAAAATTCAAAAATCATTCAGGAGAATTTGATGGCCAAGGCAGTATTCAGTTGGGAAGATCCTTTATTGTTATCCTCGCAGTTAACTGACGAAGAGCGCATGGTGCAAGACGCCGCCCGCGCTTATTGTGAAGAGAAGCTGGCGCCGCGTGTACTGGAGGCTTTCCGTCACGAGCGCACTGATCCATCGATTTTCCGCGAAATGGGTGCGCTTGGTTTGCTTGGCTCCATGATTCCTGCCCAATATGGTGGCGCTGGTCTGAATTACGTTTGTTATGGTCTTGTCGCACGTGAAGTCGAGCGCATTGATTCCGGCTATCGTTCGATGATGAGCGTACAAAGTTCGCTGGTAATGGTGCCTATCAATGAATTCGGTAGTGAAGCACAGAAGCAGAAATATCTGCCGAAACTGGCATCGGGCGAATACATAGGCTGTTTCGGCCTGACAGAACCAGATCATGGTTCCGACCCCGGCAGTATGGTCACTCGCGCCAAAACCGTACCGGGCGGTTATTTGCTGACGGGTGCCAAGATGTGGATCACCAATAGCCCGATTGCCGATATTTTTGTGGTGTGGGCAAAGACCGATGATGGCCGTATCCGTGGCTTTATTCTGGAAAAAGGCTGGGAAGGTCTGACCGCCCCGGCGATCCACGGCAAGGTAGGCTTACGTGCATCCATTACCGGTGAAATCGTGATGGATGAGGTTTTTGTTCCCGAAGAAAACCTGTTGCCGCATGTCGAAGGCTTGAAAGGGCCATTCACCTGTCTGAATTCAGCGCGTTACGGTATTGCCTGGGGTGCGCTCGGTGCGGCAGAATTTTGCTGGCACACGGCACGCCAGTACACACTCGACCGCTTGCAATTCGGTCGCCCGCTGGCAGCAAATCAGCTCGTACAGAAAAAACTGGCGGATATGCAGACCGAAATCACACTGGCGTTGCAAGGTTGCCTGCGCCTCGGACGCATGAAAGACGAAGGCACCGCCGCAGTCGAAATCACCTCGATCATGAAGCGTAATTCCTGCGGTAAGTCGCTCGAAATCGCCCGCACTGCACGCGATATGCTGGGCGGCAACGGTATTTCAGATGAATATGGCATTGCGCGCCATCTGGTGAATCTGGAAGTCGTGAACACCTACGAGGGCACGCATGATATTCACGCCCTGATTCTGGGTCGGGCGCAAACGGGGATCGCTGCTTTCTGATTGCGTTGCCAATCAAAAAAAACCGCAGTGTTCGCTGCGGTTTTTTTATTTCTGGATACTGCTGGCAATTGCATCTTATCGACCGGGTGTGGCGCACATATCTGCTTTCCAGATTCAATGAAATAGCAATTTCATGGGAGTATATTGCGTTTTATGCTTATTCTTAGCGTAAATGCTGGGCTTTAAAATATACTCCTGGGAGTATATTTACCCTGTTTTTATCTGTTTTCATTTATTTTTTCCTGCCCGTGACGAGTTTGGAGCAAAGCTGGCGTCAGTGATTTGCCAGTTTTGGACAGGCAGCGCTGAAGAAAAAAATGACGACGAAATAAAAAAAAGCTGCCAGAGTGTGGCAGCCTTCTTTGAAAAAGTACGGCAGATCAGTGCTTGCTGTCGCCCGGGGGCAGGATGCCTTCTGCCAATGTTTTAGCAACGAATAACTGGGCACAATCAACCGGATCGAAACCGTAATGTTTACCGCAAAAATCGCAATTGATATCGAGTTTGCCGAATTCTGCAATCGCGCTTTCCACTTCATCTATCCCCAGCATTTTCAGCATGTCGCCGACTTTTTCGCGGGTACAGCTGCAATGAAAACTCGGTTGCAGTGGGTCGAATACGCGCAGGGTCTGTTCCCAGAATAAGCGGTGCATCAGCGTTGCAATATCGTGATTCAACATTTCGTCTTTTTTCAAAGTGTCGCCCAGCATGACGGCATGATTCCAGGCTTCGGCTTCGTCTTCAACCTGCGATTCGCTGCCACCGGTTTTCGGTAACTTTTGCAGCAACATACCGCGCGTGACTTTATCGTTGGCGGCCAGCCAGAGTTTGGTGTCGAGCTGTTCTGAACGCTGCATATAATTTTCAATGACGGTCGCGATGCTGTCGCCATCCAGAGGGACGATGCCCTGATATGCCTGTTGCCCCGGCAGCTTGTCATTCGGGTCGAGGGTAATCACAAAGCGTCCATGCCCGTGTGCATGCACCAGATCTTTCAGCGTTTCATGGTCTTCAATCACAGCATCGTCCGCCAGTTTGGCGGTGGCGCGCAGACGCAGTTCAGAGTCGCATTCAACCACCATCAGTTTGACCGGGCCATCGCCGTGGATCTGCATGATCATCGTGCCATTGAACTTCAGATTGGCAGAGAGCAGGGCAGCGGCGGCCATCAGTTCGCCCAGCATCGTTTGCACCGCAGGCGGATAGGTTTGGTGCGACTGCATTTGTTGCCAGGCGCTTTCCATTTCGACCAGCTCGCCGCGTACGCCAGCGTGTTCGAACATAAATTTTTGTAAGGTGTCTGTCATGGTGATTCTGTTTTTCTGAAGCGGGTAAACATTTTCAGGATGTCGCCAATACAAGCCAGCATCCTTTCATTTTTAATCAAGATTAATCAATACTAATCAATACGTTTGAGTTGTGTTTTATACGCCTGGCCACGGCTGGCATAGTTTTCAGCGTTGTAGCGCATGCCCAGAATGTCTTGTTCTGTCAGTTGGCGCACGGCTTTGGCCGGTGTGCCGATAATCAGCGAATTATCGGGAAATTCTTTGCCTTCGGTGACTAGCGCGCCAGCACCCACCAGACAATTTTTACCGATCTTCGCGCCATTCAATATCACGGCTTGTATGCCAACCAGTGAGCCATCACCGATGGTGCAGCCATGCAGCATGGCCTGATGGCCTATCGTCACGTTTTTGCCTACCGTCAGCGGATAGCCGGGGTCGGTATGCAGGATGCAGCCTTCCTGCACATTACTTTTTTCGCTGATCGTGATCAGTTCATTGTCGCCGCGTATCGTGACATCAAACCAGATGCTGGCTTGCGCTTCAATTTTCACCTTGCCGATAATTTTTGCGGTATCGGTGATGTAAGCGGAGGCATCGATTTCCGGCGCGATATCGCCTAATTGGTAGATGGGCATGATAATTCCGTAAAATAGCGGCTGATAAAACTTTGTTTGCGGTCGCGCACACAGGCAAGCGCTGAAGTGTGTGACGATAGTAACAAAGACTGCGTTCCGAACTGGTATCGATGCAGCATGACCGTGACTCGGATGAAGCTGCGGACTGGCTTTGCTGATGCATCGACAAGTATTTAACCCGTTATTTTAACGCTCCGCGCCCGATGATGCCGGAGTAATTAGGATTGACGGAAAATTGCCCCGGCAAGGCATGGCGACGAAGACAGTACGAATAGTACGGCTAGGAGCCATAACGCCGCTGGGACGGTTTTGCGACAGTCCTATCATCAATAAGAAGAGTATTTTGCAAACACATTCACCTACAGAATTACGCGCTACGGCGCTGTCCGCTTTGCTGGCCAACGACACCGGCGTTAAATGCGCGATCCTGCGGGCGATACCAGATGACGTGCCCATCGATACGCAACAGCAGTTTGCCATCCCCGACGGCATTCCTGGGCGCCCTGCCAAGCCAGAGCTGATTCCACCCGGCCAGGTCGGGCGCAGGTCGATGCAGACGTTGGAGGGCAGACGCATACTGATCCATGCACTCGCGCATATCGAGATGAACGCGATTAATTTGGCGGCGGATATTCTGTGGCGTTTCGCCGGGATGCCGGAGCAGTTTTATCGTGATTGGCTGAAAGTAGCGAAAGAAGAGGCATATCATTTTCAGTTGCTGGAAACGCATTTGCATTCGATGGATAGTTACTACGGCGCGTATCCGGCCCACAATAGTTTGTGGGAAATGGCAGAAAAAACTCGCGACGATTTGCTGGCAAGGCTGGCGCTGGTGCCGCGCACACTCGAAGCGCGCGGGCTCGATGTCACGCCCGGTGTTTCTGCGAAACTGGCGCAGGCAGGGGATAAAGCCGGGGCCGATATTCTGATGATTATTTATCGCGATGAAATCGGCCATGTCGCGATTGGCAATGCCTGGTACAAACGTTTGTGTGATGAGCAAGGGCTGGATGTGATTGCGACCTATGCGCGCCTGGCTGCGCAGTACGCGGCACCGAAATTACGTGGCCCTTTCAATCTGGAAGCCAGACGCAGCGCCGGTTTTAATGAAGATGAGCTGACGGCATTGCATCAGGCTTAATCTGCGTTTCCGGGCCTGATTTGCCAGTTGTCGTTCAAATGGTATTAACGCAAAAAATCCCCGGAAGGCCGCCTTCCGGGGTAAAACCCTCCTGCTATTACTCTTGCTCACGGCGCATAAGGGATAAACCGCCGCGCGTATTTGCTCTGCATTTGATCTGTAATCTGCGCGCCATTGCCTCAATCTAAACTCAGTCGCCCGCCTTGATGCTGCCTATGCCTTCGACCGATTTACTCAGGCTGCGCGGATTGCCGTAATACGTCAGACTGCCTATGCCCTGTACCGAAGCATTCAGCCTGTCACGTGCATACACAGAAACGGCACCCACGCCTTCGATGTTCGCATCGACACGCTCGGCCAGTAATTCTTTGGTATCGACTAAACCGATACCGCGTGCCGCGAGATGCAGCGAGCGTGTTTTGCCACTGGCCACCAGCTTGCCGGCACCTTCATAAGAAATAGAAAAATCATTGGCATTGATATTTTTCAGCCGCGTCACACCCGCACCTTCCATTTTGAAACTATTTAATTCCGGCACTGTGATGATGACTTGTGCGTCATCGGCAATCCGCACCGAATTTTTTTCTTTATACGAGATCAGCAGTTCATTGCCGAATACTTCCGTCACCACCTTGCCGGTAAATTTGTCATTGCCACGGATAGTGATGGACTGCGCTTTGCCGACTTCAACCGTGACATTAAACGCACTGCGGCTGCGGATGGTATTGAAGGCAGGCACATCGCGGCTGACATCTTCAGCCGATGCCAGGCATGAGATGAACAGTAAAGGCAAAATCAACATATGGCGCATGAGGCTCTCCGGTAAAGTTGAAATGGTGGTGATTCAGTAGGAATCCTTGCGTCAACGATGCGTGATCGCTGAGTGATGGGGCAGAGTATGTGCCGCGAAAAATGGAAAGCCCAGCGATTTGCGATGGAATGCAAAATCCGTGGTTTGGCCTGCGCAATCACAGGCTCGTCCGGCGGCGCAGTGTGATGAACGTTTGCCCATTCTGTTGTTTGAGTACGCTAAAAGTGATGTGAGTTGATATTGCTCTTCTTCTGATTTCTCTACCCACGGGAATTTAAAAAAAATAATAGCCATGAGCATTTTTAGACGGGGGCGTTGAGTTGTTAAAATTACATAAGCATGTTAACGTCGGGTTCTTTCGCTTGAAAATTAGTTAATTCTATTTCAATATTCTATCGCCTAACTCCATGAGCCAAAATAAATGACTATTTACTTCGACCTCGCTGATGAAAAACTATTTGGCAACGAAGCCGGTGAAGATGAAGACCAAGCTTTGCTCAATGAGCACTTTGTAGATCACGATAGCTTTAACCATTTCTTTGACCCAAACAAACACCTCTCTGTGGCTAGCGCGCGGAAAGGCATGGGAAAGTCTGCCCTAATATCTCAACTAAAGTATCGACTGGAAAACGAAGATGCTTACGGTAAACCTGTGGTTGTTAAAGCAAAAGGAAACGAATTGCTCGGTCTAGGTGATTTTACGAGCAAAGACCAAGCGTATTTGGAAAATTATTGGAAAAGAATAATTTGTAAGAAAATTATCATAGAGATAGGTCGGACAATTGGATTTGCCTTTTCAAGCGATGCGATATCTATGGTGGAGATTGCAGAGATTGATGGGTTAAAAGGAAGGAACCTTGTGGGAGGATTGATTTCAAGAATTAAAGCAAAAATTCCTTTTCTTGACGCAGAAATAAAATCATCCATCCCGGAAAACTATGAGTCACTTCTCGCAAGCTATCAATCTGGATTCTCAGAACGAACAGTATGGCTTTTGATTGATGATATCGATGCGAAATTCCAAAATACCGTAGATTACCAAGCACGAGTAGGTTCGTTTTTTAGTGCCATTCGTGGGCTTGCGTTTGAACAGAATAATTTACGCATTAGGGCAACCGTTCGAAGCGATGTATGGTCGTGCCTACGGCACCTAGAAGACCTCGACAAGCTTGACCAGTATCTGATTGAGATATTTTGGAAAAAGAAGCAAATGCAAGATATTCTCGTAAAAAAGATTATTTCTTATGTAAATAGAAAAGATCCCAATTCCATTGAATCAAGATATTCGCCATCGAGGGATTACAACAAGATTCTCGATTTGATTTTCACTTCGCCAATCGTATGGGGACACGATTCAGATGCAAAGCTATTTGAAGCTATTAGTGCGTTTTCCAATCGCCGTCCTCGTTGGATGGTGCAACTATGCCGCATGGCAGCAGCTAAAGCCCACGAATCAAGAAAAAGAAAGATCAATCTCGACCATATTAATTATGTGCTTGTAGATTTTGGCAAAAAGCGGAGAGACGATCTCATCAAGGAACACAAACATCAGTTTTGTGACTTAGAGATTCTTATAGATGCGTTTCGCGCCACCGAAAAAGAGTTTCGTTACTCCGATATCCACTCCGTGCTTGAGGAAAAATTCATCAGAGGTCGCCCTACGTCGGAGATTCCGCTGGTCGATGGTTCAAAATATGTAAATCCAGAAGACCTTGGACACTTTGTATACAAGCTAGGGTTGATTTCAAGGCTTCATACAGATGGTAAAACATTTACACACTTCTCTGATGATCCAGATCTGTATCGTTCAGCAGAAAACAGAAAAGACAATATTGTTTGGTCGATACATCCATCGTACAGAACATTCCTAAATATTCGGTAAATATGTCATTTCTTACGCACTGGGCTAACATGATTCTACCGGACGCGGCGCTATAAAGCTGCGCTCCGGCTTCCGTTAATTCGAACGACAGTCTCATCCACAACGCGCAAAACAACACTCTTCTTAAACGTTCAGATAATCGCGAACTCGCTCCCATGTTTTTCGTAATGCAGTAAATCCATCCAGACACCGTGACGCAATACGGCTTGCCGCGAGTGGCCGTATTGTTGGAATCCGCATTTACGCATCACGGCCTGTGACGGCAGATTATCTGCAATCACCACGGCTTCAATGCGCCAGAGATTGAGTGAGCGGAACGCTTCTGCGACCACATGACTGACCGCCTGACTGGCGTAGCCTTTGCCGCCGTGCTGTGCGCTGAAGCGATAGCCGAGTGAGGCTTTGAAATAGTGTTCGCGCTCTGCGCCGCGCAGAGTCACCCGTCCGACGATGGCATCGTTGACCCAGGCCAGATAGTGATATTCCTTTTGTGCATTTCTTGCCCATTGCGCCTGTTCCAGACTGCTGCGAACGGCTGCGGCGGTATAAAAAGCATCGCCGCGGCTGGCGATCCATTGTTCAAAATGCGTGCGGTTGTCGAGTTCAAAGGCGAGCAGGGCATCGGTGTGCTCTGGCATGGCGAGTGTGATGCGTAAGTGGTGGTCCATGTGCGTGTCAGATCGGGGTGTTATCGATGTATTAGCGATGTTTCAGCGACGTATTAGCGGTATTTAAGATGAAATATAAGCATGCCATCCGTTGCTGTTTGCAGTTTATCTGAATCCGGCGGGCTGCTATGATGAAACGGTATTTAAACGGTATTCAACCTGAGAGAAAATCATGCGCGTTTATCGATTGGCGGTTATTCATTATTTTCTGCTTGCTCTTACTTGTGCCATGCCTTTGACGATGCATGCGCAGACGCCGGAGTTATCGCCAGATGGTGCGCGCAGTGTGTTGCTGACGGGGTTCGCGGTGAACAAGCAGGCGCAACTGAAAGACATCGATAATATTGCGCAAGGCTTGCCAAGGGAAATCGGACATCGCCTTGAAAAGCAGCTATGGAAAGTGAAAACGACGCCGGATTTGTTATCGACGGATTGGCGTTTGTCGCCGGCGAGCCCGCAACTGCTGGGGCAAATTGCCGGTTTATATGATGTGCGTTATGTGGTGGCCGGTGAAGTCCGCGATGCCGGTATCAATACGCAGGCTATGTTGTGGGGATTGCGGGAAAAGCAGAGCCGGGTGATTGATATTGAGATCAGGGTGTATGATGCGCGCGCTGGCAGCCTGCTGGGGCGTTTTGATTTCAGCGGCAAGGCCAGCGGTGATGTGCTGATCGGGGCGGAACATGTCTTCGCAGGCGAGGCTTTCAGAGCCACACCTTATGGTAAGGCGATTGATGAAGTGATAGAGCAGGCGACGCAGGCACTGAGCGCCACCTTGCTAAGTCAGGCGCAATGAGCCGCAGCTCCTTTGCTGCTCTCATTCGCTATGTTTATTGGCGCGTTCCAGTTCCTGCAAACGTAATACCCGTCTTTGCACTTTGCCTGTCGTCGTCATCGGCAGGGCGGCGATAAATTCAATTTCTTTCGGATATTCATACGGTGCGAGTTTGCCACGCACATGCGCCTGCAATTCCTTGGTCAGCTTGTCATTCGCTTTGATGCCGGGGCTTAACACAACATAGGCTTTAACCAGATTGCCGCGTTCTTTGTCTGGCTTGGGTACGACTGCGACATTCGCGACCGCCGGGTGTTTGATCAGGCAGTTTTCTATTTCAGACGGGCCGATTCTGTAACCGGCGGCTTTAAACATATCGTCGGCACGCCCCTGATACCAGAGGTAACCGTCGTCGTCGCGCAAAGCCAGATCACCGGTACGGCACCAGTCGCCGGTAAATTTATTACGGGTCGCTTCATCGTTTTTCCAATAGCCGAGAAAAAACACTGGGTCGGGGTGACCATGAATGTCGTAGCGGTTCACGGCGACTTCACCGGTTTCGCCGGTGCTGACTTCATGCCCGTCATCGTCAATCACTACAACTCTGTGACCAGGGTAGGGGCGTCCCATGCTGCCTGGCTTTGCGGGCCATTGCTGATGGCTATTGCCGACGATGTAATTCATCTCGGTTTGTCCGAACATTTCATTCGGCGTGACTTTCAATGCTTTTTCGCACCAGTGAAACACGGTGTCGCCAACCGCTTCCCCAGCGCTCATAATCGCGCGTAATTTCAGCCTGTATTTGTCGCGTGGCGCAGGTACTACCTTCATCATCATTTTCAGAGCAGTCGGAAACAAAAAGGTGTTGGTCACCTTGTATTTATCGAGCAGGTAAAACGCGGTTTCGGCGGTAAATCTGCCGTGATAGCCGACGATAGGTTTGCCAAAATACAGCGCCGGCAATAATGCATCCATCAGGCCGCCAGTCCACGCCCAGTCTGCGGGTGACCAGAATACATCGTGTTTTTTGGGAAACCAGTTTTGCGAAGCAACAAAGCCGCTGAGATTGCCTATCATCGCCGAATGCGGAATCAATGCGCCTTTCGGTGCGCCGGTGGTGCCGCTGGTGTAAATCAGGATCGCGGGGTCGGTCGCCCGTGTTTTTTCACAGGTGAATTCGGCGGGCATGTCGGCGACATAGGCTTCCCATTCCAGTGGATGAAAATCGGCAGGTGCACGCGGGCAATCGACTGTGATCACCGTTTTTAAATGTGGGCAACGTGCTGCAATCTCCAGATACGCATCGAGGCCACTGGCATCGAGCACCAGCGCAACGGCTTCACTGTGTTGCAAGCGATACTCAAGCGCTTCCGGGCCAAACAAAAAAGAGAGCGGCATCGCAATCGCCCCCAGTTGCAGGCAGGCCATCAGCGTAATGGCTGTTTCTGGCCGTTGCGGCATGATGCTGGCGACGACATCGCCGCGATCTACGCCTTGCAGACGGAGTAAATTAGCGAGCTGATTTGCCTGTCTTTGCAGTTCTGCATATGTCAGACGTCCGCTGATTCCTTCGCTGTTTTCGTAAAAAATGGCAACACGTTTGGGGTCGTCTGCCCAACGATGGCAGCAGACGTCGGCGATATTAAAATGTTCGGGAACACTCCAGTGGAAGTCTTGGTAAAGATGCGGATAGTGATCTGTGGGTGTTGATTTTTTCTTTGAGGATGTTGTTTTCAGCGGCTTCATTCTGTCTCCGTTATAATTATCGAACGGTCGTTCTATTGTTGTTGTTGCTTTGACGTCCTACATTTGCATCCTACTGCATATCTCTGCGTCTGAAGATGGATGGCACAGAGTTTCTTGATGAAAAAAATTAATTTGCCATGACAATTGCCCGAAATGCCTCCCGCTCTGAATTCATTCCCATTCGTGGTTTGCAATACCATATCCGCCACTGGGGTAATGAAGATGCGCCAAAAATCTTTATGTTGCATGGTTGGATGGATGTGTCGGCCTCGTTTCAGTTTGTGGTTGATCATTTGCAGCAAGACTGGCATGTGATTGCGCCTGATTTGCGCGGCTTTGGTCTGACGGAAGCGCCGGGCAGCGATACCTACTGGTTCCCTGATTATCTGGGCGATCTGGATGCGATTTTGCTGCACTACGCTCCGGAAGGTGCAATCAATTTGCTCGGTCACAGTATGGGGGCGAACGTCGTCGGATTGTATGCCGGTGTGCGTCCTGAGCGGGTGTGGCGATTGGTGAATCTGGAAGGGTTTGGTTTGCCAACGACATTTCCGGCAGAGGCACCTGGGCGCTACGCGAAATGGCTGGATGAATTGCGCCAGCCGCCGGTATTGCGCACTTATGCCTCGCAAGCAGACGTGGCAGCGCGTCTGCAAAAAACCAATCCACGTTTATCGGATGAGCGCGCCAACTTTTTATCGGCGTTCTGGTCGAAACAGAATGCCGACGGGCGCTGGGAAATTCTCGGTGATCCTGCGCATAAACAAACCAGCCCTTTGCTGTTTCAGGTAGAAGAGGTGATGGCCTGCTGGAAAAAAATCAGCGCACCGGTACTGTGGATGCAGGCCGATGACACCGATGTCTGGCACTGGATGGGGCCAAGAGAGCAGGCGCAGATAGAAATTGACCGTCGCCTGACCCATATTCCTGATCTGCAAAAAGAAATGATCGCTGATGCAGGACACATGTTGCATCACGATCAGCCAGAATTACTGGCACAATTGATCGAAGCGTTTTTCTTAAAATAAAGCACGTCCGGCACGCTATCGATGGCCGTGTAATTTGTATCAGTGCTGCGGTCTCAAACGATATGTTTTAAAAGATGTCATTTAAAGGATGTGTTTTGCCGGATCAGAATTTATTTGTCTCAACTGTTGACGAAGCACGGTCAGAGCACGCGTCTGACAATGAACAGTTTCAGCGTTGTCTGGTCATGGCGGGCGGCGGTTTTCGATTTGGCTATTATCTTGGCATGTATCGCGCATGTCAGTTGCAGGGAAAAGCGCCGGATGTGATCGTTGCCAGTTGCGGTGCGGCGATTGCCGGAGCGTTGATTCGCCATTTGCCGGACGATGAGCAACGCCTGGCATGGATCAGTTCGCCGCAGATGCATACATTCTGGCGTGGACTGCAAGCGAATCCCGATATCAGTTTATGGCGCGCAATCCGGGCGTTAGCCCAGCGCGCTTTGTTTGCCAACGATGCCAGACGTATTCCTGATCTGTTTCAGGATTATCTGTTCGATATTCCACCTGATTTACCGCTGCCGCCGGAAAACACTTATCCTGGCGCGCCAGCGCTGGCGATTATTGCGGGACGCATGTTATACGGGCAGGAAGACGTTGGCGAAATCCGTGCAGGAAAAAAAATATTTGCGGAAACTATTTTTACGGAAGCGCGAGTTGCCGGTTTGTTAGCTGGTATGCCTTCGCCGATTGCCAGTGATGCCCACAAAAACAGCGTGGTTGCGCCGCAAATCGAGTTCGCGACACAGATCGCTGTTGCCGATGCGGTGCGCGCCTCGATTGCGGATATGTATTATTTCCGTTGCCACCAGATCGGTGAACATCATTATTCGGGCGGCGTGATTGATCTGTTTCCGATAGAAATCGCCCGCCGTCTGGCGCAGGAAGTCATGATGGAGCGCAAAGGCTGGTATGACAGGCATATAGAGTTGCCCGCTTTGCGTATGGTGTTGGGCATCAACGGCAATCAGCGCCTGCAGCATGTCTTACAGCAAGAGGCGGATGTCTGGATCGATACCGCAGATATGGAAACGGCGTTGGTGCAGCATCAGATCAGCAAGCAAATTCAGTGGCTGCGTAATCGTATTGTCTTGCGTGTGCCTGAACGATACGATGACTTTGTTGCGATGGTCAGTCTGCAATGGGAATACGGTTATCAACGCGCCTCGCAGGCTCTGGCGCAGGCTGCTGGCAAAAGGTGATGACTGCGGTCTGAGCCAGTTCAGGTGCGGCTAATTTCTTTTGATAAGGTAAATTTTGAGCTGTGCTCAGTCTGATACGTGTTTGTCCGCTCGGTCGGATGCTGACATCTGGAGTACACTGACAGTCTTCCTGTTAGCAGCAACTTTGCGTATTTCTGATCATGAACGAAAAAAATTCCTACGGTTTTACTACGACTATTCTGCATAGCGATAGACAAAAAAACATTGAACACGGCTCTGTCCATAAACCTGTCCATACTTCGGTTTTATTTGGTTATAAGGATGCGCGCGATTTAGCCGCCGTCTTTCAGGGGAAACAATCCGGTTATCGTTACGGACGTCAGGGGAATCCTACGGTGTCTGCGCTCGAAGATAAAATCACCGGCATGGAAGCGGGAGTTTCAACGATTACCTTTGCAACTGGCATGGCGGCAATTGGCGCGGTATTTCAGGCATTGTTGCGCGCGGGTGATCATATTGTTTCGTCGAAATTCTTATTCGGAAATACGAATAGTCTCTGGCAAACTGTCAGTGCTCAGGGGCTGGATGTGTCTATGGTCGATGCAACGGCCGTTGCCAATGTTGAAGCCGCACTGACGCCCGCGACCCGTATGGTGTTTGTCGAAACCATTGCGAATCCGCGCACGCAGATCGCTGATCTCAAGCGCATTGGTCAATTGTGTCAGGCGCGCGGTATTTTATTTGTCGTTGATAACACGATCACCTCGCCGTATTTATTTCAGCCTAAGACCGTGGGCGCCAGCCTGGTCGTGAATTCGCTGACCAAATATATCGCCGGGCATGGCAATGTACTGGGCGGGGCATTGACTGACACTGGCTTATTTGACTGGGCTGCGTATCCGAATATTGCTGATAATTTCCGTAAGCAGGCACCAGCTCAGCAAGGAATGGCACAGGTGCGCGCCAAAGCCTTGCGCGATTTTGGCGCGACCTTATCTCCAGAAGCCGCGCATCAGATCGCTGTTGGCGCTGAAACCATGGCGTTGCGGATGGAGCGTGAATGTGCGAATGCGATGGCGATTGCGACGATGCTGGCAGCAGATTCCCGCGTGGCGGCAGTGCACTACCCGGGGCTGGCATCGCATCCGCAACATGCGCTGGCGAATGAATTGTTCCTCGCCTATGGCGCTTTGTTCAGTTTTGAGCTGAAGCCGGAAATCGATTGTTTTGATTACCTGAATCGTCTGAATCTGGCCATTAATGCGACCCATCTCGGCGATACCCGTACGCTGGTGATACCGGTGGCGCATACCATTTTCTTTGAAATGGGCGCTGAACGCCGTGCCGAAATGGGGATTGCTGATTCCCTGATCCGCGTTTCTGTCGGCATCGAAGATGCTCAGGATTTGCTGGACGATTTCAGTCAGGCATTAAATTCCTGAGCATCTGCGCTTGCTGTGACTGCTGCCCGGCGTCTGTTGATGCACAGAATACGTTCAGAAGGCAAAAATATACTGGGGGGAGTATGTTAAAACATGCCTCTATCCCCATTTAAATATGTAGGGAGTAATTGATTTCTGGTCGATACTCCCTATTTTTACTCATGTCAGCAGTGTGGCAAGGCTTTTGGCGCTGTTTATGTAGCGCAGCGACCTGCCAGAGATGTTGATATTGTTGTTTTTCCTGATGTAGTCGATGTTGATCTTTCTGGCAAAGGTAGGCGAATGATATTTGGTTTATCCTGGCGTATGACCATGCGCGACTGGCGTGCGGGTGAGTTGCGATTTTTGATCATTGCTTTGATGGTTGCAGTGGCTTCCTTGTCGTCAGTCGGTTTTTTTACCGACAGGCTGCGTAGTGGTTTGAACCGTGACGCGCATCAGTTGCTGGGCGCGGATTTGCTCGTCAGCGCAGATCAGCCAGTGAAGCAGGAATGGCGCACTGAAGCGCAACGGCGCGGCTTGCGTATCGCAGAAACTGTCGTTTTCCCCAGCATGGCGATTGCCGGTGAGGGCGATCAGGCACAAGCAAAGCTGGTGTCCTTGAAAGCGGTCAGTCATGCCTATCCTTTACGCGGTAATCTCAAATTACATCAATTAGCTGATGCGAAAAATACATCTGGTGCTGCTGAAGTCCTGACGCGGGATATTCCGGCATCACGCACCGTCTGGCTTGATCCTGCTTTACAACTGGCGCTGAACCTCAAGATCGGCGATCAACTGAAACTGGGTGATCTGGAATTCAGTTTTACACAAACGATTGCGAATGAACCTGATCGTGGCGCGGGCTTTATGAATTTTGCGCCGCGCGCGATGATTTCATTAGACGATTTAGCCGAGACTGGCTTGATACAAGATGGCTCGCGCGTAACTTATCGCTTGCTGATGGCGGGTGATGCGAAAGCGATTGCGGCTTATCAGGCACAACTCAAACAAAGCATAGAACGTGAACAACTGAAAGGCGTACGTCTGGAATCGCTGGATTCCGGTCGTCCTGAAATGCGCGCGACGCTGGATCGTGCCGAGCAGTTTTTATCGCTGGTGAGTCTGTTGTCAGCGATGCTGGCGGCAGTGGCGATTGCGATGGCGGCACGGCGTTTCATGCTGCGTCATCTGGATGCCTGTGCGATGCTGCGTTGTCTGGGGCTGACGCAGAATCAGGTCAGCGCCATGTATCTGATTGAATTTCTGATGCTGGGGCTGGTCGGCAGTGTGGCCGGCGTCGTGCTTGGTTATGCCGGACATTATGTGTTGCTGGAATGGCTGGGCTCGCTGGTCGCCAAAGATCTGCCGCTGGCGGGCTGGTTGCCTGCAGTACAGGGTGTTGCGACCGGTTTGTTGCTGCTGGTGGGTTTTGCATTGCCGCCGGTGCTGCAATTGCGCAATGTGCCGCACAACCGCGTCATCCGTCGCGAACAGGATGCACCGCAGCCGCTGACACTGGCGACTTATGCGCTGGGTCTGGCGATGTTTCTTGGCTTGTTGTTATGGCAGACGGGCGATCTAAAACTCGGCATGCTGACTGCGGCGGGTTTCCTCGGAGGCATGCTGTTGTTTGCACTGATTGCGTGGGCGGGCGTGCTGTCGCTCAAGCGTATGCGCAATCTGTTTCATTTTTCTGCATGGCGTTTCGCTGTCACTGCATTGCAGCGGCGCCCGGGTGCTACGGTGATACAAGTGGTTTCGCTGGCATTGGGCTTGATGGCGTTGTTGTTGCTGACCGTGGTGCGCGGTGATCTGATCACTGCGTGGAAAAAATCGACACCGCCGGATGCTCCGAATCAGTTTGTCATCAATATCCAGCCCGATCAGAAAGACGAGATCGCGCAGCGTCTTGCGAGCTTTGGGCAGCCACGCATGTACCCGATGATACGTGGTCGTCTGATCGCGGTGAACAGTAACGCGATTGGCCCTGATACTTATGTGGAGGATCAGGCGCGACGCATGGTGGACAGAGAGTTTAATCTCTCGACGATGGCAGAATTGCCGGAGCTGAATAAGCTGACAGCCGGAAAATGGTATGACGATGCCAACGCAACGGAACCTGAAGCGTCTGTGGAGGAGGGGATTGCCAAAACACTCAAGCTCAAACTTGGCGATCAGTTGACGTTTGATATTGCCGGGCAACAGACCACGGCGAAAATCACCAGTTTGCGTAAGCTGGACTGGGGTTCCATGCGTGTGAATTTTTTTGTGGTGATCAACCCCAAGGCCATGGTTGATATGCCACAAACCTGGATTACCGCATTTCGTGTCCCGCCATCGCAAATGGCGTTCATTAACCAGTTGACGCTGGATTACCCGAATCTGACGGTAGTGGATGTCGGCGCGATGATCAAGCAATTGCAGGATGTGCTTGATCAGGTCATCACGGCGGTGGAGTTTTTATTCATGTTCACACTGGCTTCAGGTGTTCTGGTGTTGTATGCGGCATTGGCAGGCTCGCAGGACGTGCGTATGCGTGAAGCAGCGTTGCTCAGAGCCTTAGGTGCGACCCGTTCGCAATTGTCCCGCGCTCAGTGGGTGGAGTTTTTACTGATCGGCGGCCTCGCTGGTTTACTCGCTGCCAGCGGCGCTTCGGCAATAGGCTGGGCATTGGCGAAATTCAGTTTCAATTTTGAATGGACGTTTTCACCACTGGTCTGGATCGCAGGCTTGTTTGTCGGCGCTATCTGCGCGATGATCGGCGGCTGGCTGGGTTTGCGCAATGTCCTGAATCAGCCGCCGTTGCTGAGTTTGCGCGAAGCCTGAAGACACAATAGCAAATACAAAATTTATAGAAAAAATGTGAAAACAGATTGTTGCGAAACATAAAGGAGTTTGCATGAACCAAAATACAAAAGACACGATCCGTTTGTACGTTGACGCAAAGTACACCAGCCCGTATGCGATGTCGGCCTATGTGGCCTTGCTTGAAAAAGGTGTGAAATTTGAGTTGGTGACTGTCGACCTGGCGGCGAAAACCCATCACCAGACTGCGTACACCAGCATTTCATTAACACAGCGGGTACCGACGTTGGAGCGTGGAGATTTCAGTCTTTCTGAATCGTCGGCGATTACCGAATATATTGACGAAGTTTTTCCGGGGACGGCTTTATATCCGAAGTCGCCAGAACTGCGTGCCCGTGCGCGCCAGGTGCAGGCATGGCTGCGCAGCGATCTGATGCCGATTCGCGTTGAACGCAGCACACTGGTGAATTTTTATGGACAAAAGTATCCTCCTTTGTCGGCGGAAGCTAAAGCTGCGGCAGACAGCCTGATATTTTTTGCCGAATCTTTATTGCCACCCGGAGCAGAAAATCTGTTTGGTGAATGGAGTATTGCCGATACCGATCTGGCATTGATGCTGAATCGTCTGGCGATGCATGGCGATGAAGTTCCGGCGCGTTTGCGTGACTATGCGCAGCATCAATGGCAGCGTGCTTCAGTAAAAAGCTGGGTTCATCAGAAACGTCCGGCTTTATAAAAACCTATCGCAGACGCGTATCTGAAGGCGGACAGATAAAATAACAGCGATACACACGTTTAGTGGCAAAGAGTGAACAATGAATCAAGACGAGCAAACAGCAAACGCAGCAACAACAACGGCGACAACGACGACAAGCGTTGACATCGAAGAAGAAAAATCTAATCTGTATGAACTGATCGGCGGCGCTGAAAAATTGCGCGAAATGGTTGATCGTTTTTATGATCTAATGGAGCTGGAACCTGAATTTGCGAGCATACGGGTCATGCACCCGACGCCGCTGGATAGTTCGCGTGACAAGCTGTTCTGGTTTTTATCCGGCTGGATGGGCGGGCCGGATTTGTATATCAGCCAGTTCGGTCATCCGCGTTTGCGTGCGCGTCACTTGCCGTATGCGATTGCCAGTGATGAGCGCGATCAATGGTTGCGTTGCATGGCGTGGGCGATGCAGGATGTCGGCATTGCAGAACCCTTGCAACAACACCTGATGCAGTCGTTTTATCAGACCGCGGACTGGATGCGCAACACGCCGGGCTAAGCTGTAATAAGGTATCAGGCAACGACGTAGCTTGATGCCTGGTTCAATGCCCGATACTGTCCTTGTTTTATTTGTCGTCGATATTCTTCACACATGACTTTATTTGAAATTCTGATCCTGATTGCATTGGCGGTTTTGATCGTCTTAACAGCGATCGTATTGTTGCGTCACCGTTCTGGCCCTGGTGATGCGCAGACGCTGGATTTGCTGGCGCTGCAAAATTTTTTGCAACAGGCGCAGCAACAGCAAATGTTGAGTCAGGAGCGTACTGAGCGTTCTTTGCGTGAGCAAGTGCAGTCAACCGCGCTGGCAACACGTCAGGAATTAGGTGCCAATTTCAGTCGGTTTCAACAGGGGCTGGCAACACAATTAACCAGTGTGGCGACGCTGCAGAAAAATCAGATCGACGGTTTTTCCCAGCAGTTAGTCAAACTTAGTGAAAGCAATGAACAGCAGTTGGAGCAGATGCGTCTGGCCTTGATACAGCAAAGCCAAAGTGCGCGCGAAGAGCAGGGTGTCAGTCTGAAAGCATTTGCGGACACGCTGAATCAGACCTTGACCAGCCTGACCGAATCCAATGCCCAGCGCATGGGGGAAATCCGCGCGACGCTGGAGCAAAAAATACAGCAACTGCAAATTGAGAACGCCAGCAAGCTCGAGGAAATGCGCAAGACCGTGGATGAAAAACTGCATGCAACACTGGAGCAGCGTTTAGGCGAATCATTTAAGCTGGTGTCTGATCGCCTCGAAAAAGTACATCAGGGGCTGGGTGAGATGCAGCAGTTGGCGATAGGCGTTGGTGATTTAAAACGTGTGCTCACCAATGTGAAAACCCGTGGTACCTGGGGTGAAGTGCAACTGGAAATGGTGCTGGAGCAAATGCTGACGCCAGATCAATATGCGAAGAATGTTGAAACGATACCGGGCACAGGCGAAAGGGTCGAGTTCGCGATTAAATTGCCGGGTAAGGAAGATGACAAAGCACCGGTCTGGATGCCGATCGATGCAAAGTTTCCGAAAGAGCAGTATGAGCGTTTGCTTGATGCAGCCGAGCGTGCCGATGCCGAGGGTGTGGCGACGGCCGGCAAAGAACTGGAGCGTGCCATACGTGGCGAAGCAAAAACGATTTCCGAAAAATATCTGTCGCCACCATTGACGACTGACTTTGCAATTCTGTTTTTGCCGACCGAAGGTTTGTATGCGGAAGTTATGCGTCGCCCTGGTCTGGCGGATGAATTGCAACGTTCCTGCCGCGTTTCTATCGCTGGCCCTTCCACGTTATCGGCCTTGCTGAATAGTCTGCAAATGGGATTCCGTACGCTGGTACTGGAAAAGCGCTCATCTGAAGTCTGGCAGGTGCTGGGTGCCGTGAAAACTGAATTCGGCAAGTTTGGCGATGTGTTGGCAGCGACTAAACTGACGCTGGAACGGGCGGCGAAAAATATAGACAATGCCGAAGTGCGTACACGTCAGATGACGCGCAAGCTCAAGCAGGTAGAGGCGTTGCCGACCGATGTTGCGCAAAGCCTGCTTGGTGTTGCTGAAGATGATTTAAGTTCAGACTAGCGATTTCGCAGCATAGCTCTTTTTATTCTGCTGCATTTTGAATAGCCCGTGCTCAGATGGATTGCGCCTGATCTGGGCTTGTTTCGTATCTGGCGATCGCATACGCGCTGCGGCCGCTTTGTTTCGCTTCGTACATGGCCAGATCCGTTTCAGCGAGCAATTTGTCTGCCGAAAAAGAGTCCCCCGAAGCGTAATTGATACCGATGCTAGCACCGGTGCTAGCGCTGATTCCATGACCAATATCGATAGGGCGACATGCTTCGGTAATGATCTTGCCGGCGATTTCTATCGCCTTCTCCTGATCGCTCATGTCGCATAACAGGACGACAAATTCGTCGCCGCCAAGGCGGGCAATGAAGTCGGTTTTTCTCAATATGCTTGTCAAGACGTTGCTGAAATGAATCAGCACCATGTCGCCCGCTTTATGACCGTAAGTGTCGTTGACTTCTTTAAATTTATCGAGGTCGATCAATAACAGGAAAAATGGCGACGGATGTCCGTGTGCGTTTTCCTTCATCAGGTGGGCGAGTTTTCGTTCCAGACCCAGCCGATTGTTCAGTCCGGTTAAATGGTCGGTGATCGCCAGTTGCTGCGCTGCTTCTTCTTTGTACTTGCGCTCGGTAATGTCGTTGATTAAGCCTTGCAGTAAATCATTTTCAGCCGCATGCAAAACAATATTGATCCATTTTTTCTCTTTCAGTCTGCCTGGCTCTATGCAAAAATCTTCCGATACCACCCGGGATTCATTTAAGGCCGCATCGATCATCAGATGCAGACGTAATTCCTGCCCGCTGATCAGCTCAAGCAGCGCCGCGGAAGGTGCACCGTTGTCAGTTGCAATGTTGAGCATGCGTGTCAGAGCCTGATTGTAAGAGAGCAGTTCACCCTTGCAGCTCATTTTGAAAATACCTGTTTCAGCATTTTCAAAAAAGGTTTGAAATTTTCTTTCTTCTAATGCATGTTGAATCCGCAGATTTTTTTCTTCTTCGAGAGATGAAACCAGATCAGCAATGATGTTATTGACGTCGTTAACTAAACGCCCCAATTCACTTTCTTTGTTGTTTTCAGGATGCTCCAGTAACTCACCTTTTTGTGGTGACAGGGCATGTAATCTGTCAGATATTATTTTGATCGGACGCGTAAAAAAAACGAAGACGATCAACGATAAAACAGATGCGATCAGCAAATTTTGAAACAGCAGCAATTCAACAATAAAAAGGGCTTTGTCGGTACTGTTTTTATTGACGGTTGCCTGATTGATTTCCATGTTTACCGTACATACTTTTTCTCTGGGATTGAACGGCGAGAAAATTTCCCTGGTGATGAAATCAGGATAGTCTTTTAAAACAAAAGGTAATTCGAATGAGCTTGAAACTGACTGTTTCTGTGAGGTAGCCAGAACTTTCTCTCCGCTATGGATCGTTACTTTGCTGACTACATTATTTTTACTGATGCCATTGACCACTTCATTTGCAAGATTTTTGTCAGACAGGTAGCAAGCAATGCTGGCGGTATTTTCTGCCGAATTCAGCAGATCCTGCATGGTGCTGATGGTGTGCTTTTGTTCGTCATCAAAAAAATAAACATAGCTGGCCAATGAAAAAAAGATACCGATGACCAAGCTGACTCCCAGCAAGGCGAGGGCGCTGCGGATGGCTATGTTATTTTGAATAAGGTGGCGCATGCACAAAGGAAATCAGTTGCTCAGAAGGAGTATGAGTTTAACTCTTTTGTCGATTTTCTTACTGTCAATATAGGCAATTGCACCTTTATTCTCACTGACGAGATTGATTGCGTCTTCCATGCTGTTGACTTGTAATGGCGGTTGCCCGAGTCCGGAGAAACGTAATCTGGCCCAATACGAGTTGATCTCTGCCAGCTCTTTACCTACCAGCAGAGAGTAAAACTGCATTTTTTCATGATGGGTATTACTCAGATCGATGGGCATGCCGGTTAAACCATTCGGTAACTTTCTGGTTCTTCCCATATAAATGTTGATGACTTCGTCTTTGCTGAGTTTGTCTATGCCGCTATTGGAGTTCGCAATCACGGCAAGCTCTGCTGATGCGTTTCCGCTGATATGCAGCAACGCCAGACATAAAAATTTGATCAGGTATCGCATGCAGATTCAGAATACAAAATTGTAGGCGACACTCAGCAGGTTCGCATGGCCATCCCATCCTTCTTGTGGATTGCGAACCAGGAAATGTTTCTGACTGCGGATATGATCGAATTGCACTTTGATATTGGCGTTGTCGCCGAGATCGTAACGGATACCTGCGGTAAAAGTCTGCTGACCGTTTGGTATCAGCTGTTTGTTGATTCCGGAGATTGTATTCTTCAGACGCGGTGACAGTGCCGGGTCTGTCGTTATTTGCTTATCAGCACCTTGCTGGCGGGAAGCTGAAACTGTAGCGTAGGGGGTCCATTTTTTTATGCGGTAACTCATCGTCAGATACGCTGCATCTGAGTTTTGCAACAGCACTGAATCAGATTCTATGCGGCCCAGCATGAACTGCGCCTGAAGTGGCCCCTGATCGAACACGGCACCGATTGATGTATATTTTAATTTTTTTCCATGCGTAGTCAGCTGATCTGCGATAGCTGACGATGCCGGAACGGTTGCGGCAATTGACGGGGATGTTAACTCTGCCACAATGGGGTCAAACTGTCGGTAGTCGTCGGCGAGTTTCAGTTCAGAATAGCCTGCCCTGATTGTCCAATTTTTTTGCTGGTACTCAAGATGAGCGCCGCTTAACTCCGAATGATTCAGCGAGTAGTGTTTTTCCGGTGACCCGAGGTAAATTTTTTCACGTGCTGATCCATAAAAAAATTTCGCCTTGAGATTGCCATTTCCCAGAGGGTGGGACAGCACTGAGTCAACACCATCAAAATAAGACACAACGAGTCTGCCGAAAAAGTCGATAGGTGGTCGTACCCATGTGTAGGAGTAGCCGATATTTCTGGAATCTGCCAGCATATAGACGTCAAATCCTAAACGCCCTGCGCGTAGTTGAAATTTGTCGTCGGGGCTGTAGCTGGCATAGGCCCAAGTCACAGTAGGGGTGAAATTATCTGCACTTTTCCGGCTGACGACCTGGATTGCCGCATCAAAATTGTCGCTGAAACTGCGGTTGATTTGCAGGCCCAGATTACTGTCGATACCAGCATCAGTCTGGCGCGTGTAGCCAACCCCGGATTCCTGCGATAAATCACGCACAATGTCTGCCTGACGTGTATCGCTGTGTGATATGCCCAGGGTGCCGAAACCCGTAATTGAATAGTCTTTTTCGTCAGCAGCGGCAGTGTTTTGTGTGCTGAGTACGGCAAGCGCCAGTATGGAAAATTTTAATGACCAGGCAGACATAGATGCATTTTTATATTGCGCTACCCGTTGTGTTTAGCAGCGGGTAGCGGATTCAGGCAGTGTTGAACAATGCTCTGATTCTTGTCTGAACAAAGGGCTTATTTCTTTTCAGCTGGTTTTTGTTTGGCGATGACCAGATCTTTGATGCCGTTGTACACGTCTTTCGTCAGAATTTTTTTCGTCAGCAATTCATCTTTACCTTTGTAAGGGCGACCTTTGATGATGGCATCAGAACGGACGTCGCCAATTTTTGGCAGGGTCGCCAATTCTTCTTTGCTGGCGTTGTTAATGTCGAGCAGTTCAGTCTTAGCACTTGCAGAAGCAGAAGCTGCCGCCGGCGCTGGTGCTTTCTTTACCTCATCTTTAGCATGAACGGCACCAGTTGCGAGCAAAGTAAAACCCGCACATATCAACAATTTCTTTAACGTATTTTTCATCTTAACTCCTATACCAGAGGTTGAATAACTAAGGCCGTGTTGTACGTGATACGTACATGATTTAATCGATAATTTGTCGACGAAAATGCTATTGGTATGGATAGCATACAGCAGCTATCCATACACGCGCATCTTATTGCGTTTGCTTTGCTGAAGTAATGAAGACCGGAGTCACAGGAACATTACTCAAACCACCTTGTGTTGATACTGGTACCACGCGGATCAGATCAACCACATCCAGACCCGCAACCACTTTACCAAACACTGCATAACCGGCATTCGTGCTGCTGTAATCAAAAGCGGTGTTATCGACAGTGTTGAAATAGAACTGAGATGTTGCAGAATCGGCGACGCTGGTGCGTGCCATGCCGATGGTGCCACGGGTATTGCTCAGACCATTACTTGATTCAAGCTTAATTGCCGCAGAGGTTGTTGCCAGTTGCAGATCAGAGGTATAACCACCACCCTGAACCACAAGATTGGCTTCAACACGGTGGAAGATTTTATTTGGATAAAATCCGCTCTCGACGTAATTAAGGAAGTTATCAACGGTGACTGGCGCTTTGGCCGGATTTAATTCGATGACGATATTACCTTTGCTGGTGCCCATTGTGACTTGTGGCTGAGCGCTCAGTGAGGATGTCAGTGACGCCTGATACAAACTGCCGCCGTTGGCATTGGTGATGGTTGCTACGCCTGTACCAACACCGACGATTTTGCACGTGAATGTACGTTTTGTGGCAGAACCGCCTGCGACTTCCGTCAGGCTAAGGCAGAGCGGGTTAACAACAGTAATTCCCTTATCCAGATTCTGGCCATTGACTGTCATCGTGTATGTTTTACGATAAGCAATCTGGGAATTTTCGACGCTGCCGACCGTGGCAAGCACGGTCGTCGTCTCTTTAGATCCACCGCAGCCGCTTAGTAAAACGAGGGATGTACATGTACCCAGTAACCATGTTGAAGCTTTCACTCTGATCTCCGTCTAAATAGAAAAATGAATTGTACTTTGTCTCATGCCAGAATAGCTGGAAATGATGGTTTTATAGCATTCCGTCGAACAGCAGAACAGTGACTTTGTCGCCAGCCGACACCTGATCCTGATCGTGCTGCAAAACGATCATGCAATTGGCTTCGGACATCGAGCGCAGGATACCCGAGCCTTGCGAGCCGGTCACGCTGACTTCTAACTCGCCATTGGTGTTCGTCGTGAGAATGCCACGTTGGTATTCAGTGCGTCCGGGGCGCTTGCGTATGGCGGTTTTGCTGATGACTGGAATCAACGGTAGCGGTGCTGCATTCGCACCCATCATGTGCAGCAAAGCCTGGCGTGCAAAGAAATAAAACGTCACCATCACAGCAACCGGATTGCCTGGCAAGCCGAACAGATAGGCGCTTTTTCCTTGCGAATGAATTTTGCCGAACGCCATAGGTCGTCCTGGACGCATGCCGATAGTCCAGAATGCGACATCGCCCAGCTTGCCCATGATTTGTTTGGTATAGTCGGCGGCACCGACGGAAACACCGCCAGAAGTGATGATGGCATCGGCGTTTTCGCAGGCGGAGCGGAAAGCGGTTTCCAGCTCGGCGGGATCATCCTTGATGACACCCATATCTATCATGTCGCAACCAAGACGGCTCAGCATGCCATACAAGGTATAGCGGTTGCTGTCGTACACACAGCCTTCATCCAGTGGTTCGCCAAGTGAGCGCAGTTCGTCGCCGGTTGAAAAAAAAGCGACGCGCAGACGACGCTGTACCGGCACTTCGGCAACACCGAGCGAGGCCAGCAGACCAAGATCTGCCGGGCGCAAAATTTTACCGCGTTGCAAAGCTGTTTTACCGTTCGCCAGGTCTTCACCTTTCAGGCGTCGGTTGTCACCAGTACGCACTTTCCCGGCTGGAATGCCGACCTGGTCGTCGCTGGCATTTACAGTAAATTCTTGCGGAATCACGGTGTCGCAGGAGGCAGGCATGATCGCGCCTGTCATGATGCGTACGCATTCTCCGGCAGCAACTTCGCCGTGGTAGGCGCGTCCGGCAAAGGCAGTGCCGACTACCCTGAATTCGCGGATGCCGCTGTCAGGCAGGTCGCAGCCGTTGAGGGCGTAACCATCCATCGCCGAATTATCGTGCGCCGGAACGTCAATGCCAGAAATGATATCTGTCGCCAGCACGCGGCCTAACGCCTGACGTATCGCCAGCTTTTCGATTGCCTGAACCGGTGTGATGAATTGCGCAATGATGTCTTGCGCTTTGGTGACGGGAAGTGCATGCGGATCGTAATCCGACATACAACTGACGATGTCGTGCAAGCTGGATGGGCTGGAAGCGTGAGTCATATCAGGTCTCGAATTGTCGTAGTTCTTGCAGGGTATTAATATTACGAAAGCCAGTATTGTCCTCGAAAACGACTTCAGCAATACGCAAATGTTGGAACCATGCGTCAACTTTGCGTCCGCCCTGCATCAGAAAAGCGGTCAGGTCGTCCAGCAGTGAGGCTTTCATCAGAGAAAATACCGGATGAGACTGACGGCGGGCAATGCCATCTTCATATTCTATGGTGACTGCGACTGCCAGATCGGCATCATTACTCAGCAAACCTAACGATAAGCGCTCGGCCAGATCGGTTGGTAAAAAAGGCGAGTCGCATGGCACTGTCAGCAGATACGGCGTTTCGCAATGCACCAGACCGGTCTGTACCCCCGCCAGCGGGCCAGCGTAGCCGTCGATCTGATCCGGCCAGACTTGCGTGCCGAAACTTTCATAGACCGCCAGATTCTGATTCGCGTTAATGATCATTTCGCCGACTTGCGGTGACAGCCGCATCAAGGCATGCAGTGCCATCGGCGCACCGCGAAAACTCTGTAAGCCCTTATCGACCTGGCCCATGCGGGTGCCACGTCCACCGGCCAGAATCAAGCCGGTGATCAGTTGTTTGTCTATGCCAGTCATGTTGTTTGTCTTTACTTTGAAGTGTTTATTTATTGTGGCGCTGATTTTTTGGACTGATCTGCCGCATTGCTGATTTTTAAGCAGAGCCGTTGCCGGTCAGCCGCCGATGTACGACATTTCTATCTTTTTACGCTGTTCCTGATCGGCATCCGTTTGTTGGCTGCGCAGTTCGGAATAACGATCACTTCTTGCTTGCCAGATGCTGGCGACGACGTTGGCGATCGCGAGGTCGGAATGGTTCGCCGGGTCGCGCAGCAATGCCCGCAAATCATGGCCGTGGGTGGCAAACAGGCAGGTGTACAACTTACCCTCGGTGGATAAGCGCACACGGCTGCAATCTTGGCAGAACGCATGGGTGACGCTGGAAATGACGCCGATTTCGCTCTCGCCTCCCAGATGCTGCCAGCGTTCTGCGGTTTCCCCTGCATAGTTAGCGGCCATGGCCTTGAGCGGCATGCCTGCATCCTGAATGCGCTGAACGATCTGCGCCGATGGGATAACTTCATCCAGTTTCCAGCCGTTCGACGCGCCGACATCCATGTATTCGATGAAGCGCAGTATATGTGGTGTGTCTTTGAAATAGCGCGCCATTGCAGCGACTTCGTGGTCGTTGACGCCAGCCTTGACCACCATGTTGATTTTGATTGGGCCTAGCCCTGCCGCCTGCGCCGCATCGATGCCATCGAGTACCTGCGCGACAGAAAAATCGACATCGTTCATACGTTTGAAAATGACGTCATCCAGTGAGTCGAGTGACACCGTTACGCGATTTAATCCGGCATCTTTCAGGCTTTGTGCTTTTTTTGTGAGTAGCGAGCCATTGGTTGTGAGCGTCAAATCGGGTGGGCTACCATCGGCCGTGCGCAGATTAGCCAGCATCTCCACCAGTTTTTCTATATTTTTTCTGAGCAGGGGTTCGCCCCCGGTCAGGCGAATTTTTTTGACGCCATGTGCAATGAAAATTGTCGCAATGCGGGTAATTTCTTCGAAGCTCAGTAATGAGGTATGCGGCAGATATTGATAGTCTTTATCGAAGACTTCTTTTGGCATGCAGTACACGCAACGGAAGTTGCAGCGATCTGTGACCGAGATGCGTAAATCGTGCAATGGCCGCGCCAGCGTATCGCTGAGAAAACCGTCAGGCTCGACGAGCCGGGTCGGTATTTTCAGTTGCGATAACTGCTGTCTCAGGTCGGTCAGGGGGATAAATTTTTCCGTCATTGAAGTGCTAGCTCAGACTGTTTTTTGCATAAGCCGAGACAATACCATGAGAACGAAAATAAGATTTCTCCCCGCTTGTTTCAGGTAGATTCAGATCAATTTTTGGGACAACAACCCAAGTACGCCAAATATGGCCAGCAAAGTTATTGTGCCGGGTTTGAAGCGAAATACGAGGATGCAGGCGAACAGCGTTAAGGCGATGGCGGGCACATCCCATTGTTGCTGTGCCGTATAAAAAACGTGGCTCGCAAAAAATACTGCCAGACTAACGATAACGCCGACCACGGCGGCTGAAATTGCACTCAGCGGCGCGGTGAAGCGCAGTTGGTTGCGGGTCGATTCGACCAGTGGGCCGCCTGCCAGAATGAAAATAAACGATGGCAGAAAGGTGAAGAAAAAAGCGACGCAGGCGCCCAGCAATCCGGCCAGTAACTGGCTGTCTGCGCCCAGTGGCATTTGATTCCAGCCACTGACGAAACCGACAAAGGCCACCACCATAATCAGCGGTCCCGGCGTGGTTTCTCCCAATGCCAGACCATCCATCATTTGCGCCGCGCTCAGCCATTGAAAATGATCGACCGCTGACTGAAAAACATACGGTAGCACGGCGTAGGCACCGCCGAAACTCAGCAATGCTGTTTTCGTGAATAACCATGCCATTTCGGTCAGTGGATTGTGCCAGCCCGTCGCATAAGCAATCAGGCTCCAGCCGCCAGCGCACAACAGCAGGCCAGCGAGCGTCACCAGGATCAGATGGCGCAGTGAAAAACGTGCATGCTCCGGCGTTGGCGTGTCATCGTCGATCAGCGCGTGCGGATGGGTTCTTTGCCCGCTGTCTGCATCAGGGTGTGCGGTTGGCAATTGACAATGTTGCCTGAACAAGGCGCCAGCGCACGCGGCGAACAGAACGATGGCGGGGAAGGGCAGCTTAAGCACAGTGATGGCAATGAAAGCGCAGGCGGCAATCCCTTTCAGGAAATGCGTGCGCAGGCTGCGGCTGCCGATACGCCAGGCTGCTGCCAGTACAATCGCGACGATCGCCGGTTTGATCCCATACAACACGCCGGAAACGATATGGTGTTTGCCGAAGACCATGTAAGCCCACGACAGACCAATCAGGATAAATAAGCTGGGCAGGATAAACAAGATGCCCGCCATCAGCCCGCCTAAGGTTCTGTGCATCAGCCAGCCGATATACACCGCCAGTTGCGTGGCTTCCGGTCCCGGCAGCAGCATGCAGTAGTTCAGCGCGTGCAAAAAACGCCGCTCGGAAATCCAGCGCCGCTGATCGACGAGTTCTGCGTGCATCATCGCTATTTGTCCGGCTGGACCACCGAAGCTGATAAAACCTAATTTCAGCCAGTACCAGAATGCCGTTTTGAGAGAAATAGCCTGATCAGGATGGGTGGTCGGTTCCATGGCGTTGATATTGATGTTGGCTCGTGAGGGTTGAATGCTTAAGCTTGCATCGGGGCGGTGATTTCGCGTCAGCATGCAGTTGTCGCGACGCACGGTGTAAAAAATGCCTGATTATCGTGGTAAATATACTCCCGGGAGTATATTTGCAAGCCCTTTAAACATGCTGAGGATAGCCCGATTTATCTAAATAACGGGGGGAGTATCCAATAAAAGTAAAAAAGTCGGCAAACTTTTTGAGTTTGCCGACTTTGTGTAACGCTGCATATCAGCGTTGGATAACCGCGTTATGTTGCGTTTCCGATTAATGGCGCGTTTCAACCAAGACCAAAGGCTCAGTCGATGCCGGAGGCAATGGCTTGCGTTCGCGTGGCACACGTGCCGGCGCTGTTGCCTGACTGACGCTGTCCAGCGCTGCACGCAGCTTCTCAGGGTTGGTTACGGCCAGTTCCAGACCTGCTGCGCTCAGCATTTGCTTCAGTTCTTCAACAGGCATGCTTGCTGCTGCAGGCTTGGTGCGGACTGGCGCAGGCGCTGGCACTGCTGCTGGTGCTGGTGTTGACACCACTGCCGGAGCAGATTCGACCAGCGTTGGCGCTGCTGGTGCTGCCGGTACTTCTGCTGCTTTTGCTGTTTCAGCTACTTCGGTTACGACAACTGCTACAGGTTCAACGCTGGTAACAACGGCTGGTGTTGGTTCAGCCGCAACTGCTACCACTTCAGTCTGCGTTGCTACTGCTGCGGTTACTACCGGTGCGATCACTGCCGGCGCCACGACTTCTGCTGGTGCAGAAGCAGGTGCTGCTTTTACTTCGGCAATCTCAACCGGCGCAGCAGCAACATTAACAACATCGATCGATGCAGGTGCAACTGGTGCGCTGCTAGCTTCTGTGACCGGCGCTGGTGCTGGTGCAGGAGCAACTGATACGACAGGCGCTTCCTGAACAGACTGAACAACTGGTGTTGCTGCGATGGCTGCTGCTGCAGTTGTAACAGGTACAACAGGTGCAACTGCTTCGATGACAGGTGCCGGCGTCACTATCGTTACCGGCACAACTTCACTGCTTGCTTCGGTTGCGACCGGGACAAAAGCTTCTGCGCCAGATTCAGCAATCACTTCGCCTTGCTCATTCAATTCACCTGGTTCGCGATCACGGCGATTGCGGTTGCGGCCACCACGACGACGACGACGACGGCGCTCTTCGCTTTGCTCCGCATTCTCGTTGTCAGCAACAGGTTCGACACCATTGACGGGCGCGGCTTCCGGAACAACTTGCACTGGCACCGGATCAAGATGCTTCTGAATCAGATCGTCGGTCTTTGCATCGGCTGTCAGTGCTTCTTTGCGTTCTTCGCGCTGACGTTGCTGACGTTCGCGGCGACCTTCCTGGCCTTCTTTCGGCTCACGTGGCTCGCGTGGTTCACGGGCTTGCTTCGCTTGCTTTGGGGGACGTGTCGATTCTTGCGTTATCGCTGGTTTGTCGCTATCCGCTTTTTCAACTTTGTCGTTACGGCCATTTGCGTTGGTCGGGCGATCTTCACGTTCATCGCGGTCACGATTGCGACGGTTGCGATTGCGTGGATTGTTGCGTGAGTTACGGCCATTACGGTCGCGCTCAGCCGATTTATCTTCGCTGACGACAGGTGTTTCGACTGTGGCTGGCGCTTCTGATTTGCCGAACAGGAATCCCATTACCTTGCTGAAGAAGCCTGGCGCAGGCGCTGCAGCTGCAACCGGAGTCGTTACCTCTTTGCGTTCAACGATAGGCGCCTGATCAGGCGTGATACTTTTCACGACAGCTTCCTGACGTGGTTTGATATCTTCTTTCTGGCGTTTGCTGTAGCCGATATCAGTATCTGCCTGCTCTGCCATGGCGTAGCTGGCGTGATGTTCTTCCAGGCGCGGATCATCTGTTTTCAGACGATCCAGTTTGTAATGTGGTGTTTCGAGATGCGTGTTCGGAATCAGAATCACCGTCACGCGATGACGAGTTTCGATCTTCAGGATTTCGCCACGTTTTTCATTCAGCAGGAATGCAGCAACATCGACCGGCACCTGAACATGGATCGCCGCAGAGTTTTCCTTCATCGCTTCTTCCTGGATGATGCGCAGGACTTGCAATGCAGAAGATTCAGTATCGCGAATGTGGCCAGTGCCATTGCAGCGTGGGCAAGTGACGTGGCTGCCTTCAGAGAGGGAAGGGCGCAGACGCTGGCGTGATAATTCCATCAGGCCAAAGCGGGAAATCTTGCCCATCTGTACGCGTGCACGGTCATAGCGCAGTGCATCTTTGAGGCGGGTTTCGACTTCGCGTTGATTCTTGGCGTTTTCCATGTCGATAAAATCGATCACGATCAGGCCGCCTAAGTCACGCAGACGCAGTTGACGGGCAACTTCTTCTGCTGCTTCCAGGTTGGTGTTGAATGCCGTGGTTTCGATGTCACCACCGCGAGTAGAGCGTGCTGAGTTGACGTCAACTGAGACCAAAGCTTCGGTGTGATCGATAACGATCGCGCCGCCGGATGGCAATGGTACGGTACGGCTGTAAGCAGTTTCGATCTGATGTTCGATCTGGAAGCGCGAGAACAGTGGTACGTCATCGCTGTAGCGTTTCACGCGATGCACCATATCCGGCATCACATGGCTCATAAACTGCTGCGCTTGTTCGTAAATTTCGTCGGTGTCTATCAGGATTTCGCCGATATCCGGCTGGAAGTAATCGCGGATCGCACGAATGACGAGTGAGGATTCCTGGTAAATCAGGAAGGCGCCAGGGGTTGATTTACCCGCGCCTTCAATCGCACGCCAGAGTTGCATCAGGTAGTTCAGATCCCATTGCAATTCATCGACATTGCGGCCTATGCCTGCGGTGCGGGCAATCACGGACATGCCGGTCGGCAGATCCAGCTTATCCATGGTGTCGCGCAATTCCTGACGGTCTTCGCCTTCAACCCGGCGCGATACACCGCCGCCACGTGGGTTGTTCGGCATCAGCACCAGATAGCGGCCTGCCAGTGAAATGAAAGAAGTCAGCGCGGCGCCTTTATTGCCGCGTTCTTCTTTTTCCACCTGCACCATGATTTCCTGGCCTTCGCGCAGGGCTTCTTTGATGGAGGTGTTGCGGACGTCGATACCTTCTTTGAAATAAGAGCGGGCGACTTCTTTAAATGGAAGGAAACCGTGACGTTCTTCGCCGTAGTTGACGAAGCAGGCTTCGAGAGAAGGTTCGATGCGGGTGATGACACCCTTGTAGATATTTGACTTGCGTAATTCGCGACCGGCGGTCTCGATATCAATGTCGATGAGTTTTTGCCCATTGACGATGGCAACACGCAGTTCTTCTTGCTGTGTTGCGTTGAACAGCATACGTTTCATGTTTTTACTCCGTGACCTGTTGGTCATCTTTTGTCACACATTCATGCAATGAGCATGTGACTGTACTGATATGGGGATGTATGCCAGGAAGGAGTGTCTGAAGGAGGGGGAAATGCCTGTGGCGCAGCAGGATAATATCGCTATCAGTGATTAAACTGCTTTGCGACGAAAATTAAATTCAATTTTTATTCTGCTTCGCGCCGGGCGCGTCTGATTCTGGTATGAAGTCGAGTGCACATGTCCCCCGCGTTGTCTGATCTTGCTATATTTGTGCAATAGCGAAGTACAACGCCAGGCGATGAGCAACTTTGGTGTCAGACCATCTTATTGTGTTGTGTCTGACGGAATCGCCTTTACTACCAAAATCATCATAGGCAAGCATGCTTATTCATCATAAACCAGCATCTCTTGCCTAACTTATCCTTACTATTCAAACGCTCTGATCCAACCTCGTTTCACTGAAGTCCGACAGCAACAGTTGGTTGCCACCTTGACCCGTCAACGACGTCGCATACACATCTTTTCCATCATATTTGCAAACTGGCGAGGCTGATGGACTGACCCCTGTGTAAAATAGCTGTTTATTTCTATTACACTGCTAAAGCGTAATTGCTGAAGCGAAAATGATTATATATTCAAAATGAAGGACTTAGCGATAATTAATGGGGGAAGGCATCAAAAACAGATGCAAACTATGCCCCCGCATGAGCCTTCAGCTTCTGCGCCCAGAGTACAGCTCCTGACAATCTCTGAAGAAGAGGCTGGTCAGCGGATTGATAATTTCCTCTTACGTATATGTAAAGGCGTGCCAAAAAGTCACGTTTACCGTGTATTGCGCTCTGGAGAAGTGCGCGTCAATAAAGGACGTATAGATCAGTTATACAGACTGGTGGAGGGGGATGTTGTCCGTATTCCTCCTATACGCATGGCTGAACAATCGACGCAAGTTGTTCCTAAACTTGAGTTCCCGATTCTGTTTGAAGATAATTATCTGCTGATCATCGATAAGCCTGCGGGGGTTGCGGTGCATGGTGGTTCAGGCGTCAGTTATGGCGTGATCGAGCAATTACGGGCGTCGCGGCCAGATGCCAAGTTTCTGGAGCTGGTGCACCGGCTAGACCGCGAAACATCCGGCATTCTGCTGATCGCAAAAAAACGGACAGCCTTAACAAATTTGCATGAACAGATGCGTGATGGCCTGACCGATAAGCGTTACTACACGCTGGTCTCGGGCGACTGGAAAAATGCCCGGCAACATGTGAAGTTGCCTTTGCATAAATACACCACGGCTGATGGTGAGCGACGTGTCCGGGTGCAGGCGGATGGCATGGCATCCCACACGATCTTTACACTCAAAAAGAAGTTTAAAGAATTTGCTTTGCTAGAGGCAGAATTAAAAACCGGGCGCACGCATCAGATTCGTGTGCATTTGTCTTCCAGTGGGTTTGCGATTGCTGGCGACGATAAATACGGGGATTTTCCTTTAAATAAAGCATTGCAGAAGGCGACGGCAACACGTGGCGCCCTCAAGCGTATGTTCTTGCATGCTCATCAGATTACTTTCACGCATCCCGAGACCGGCAAACAGATGACAGTCAATGCCCGGCTTCCGGAAGAGTGCGAACACTTTCTGCGCAGCCTGGAGGCGTAGCAGAAAAACTTGAACGTTTATTAATGGTATGATCGAGGTACTCACAAGCAACATCAGTCCCCACCTGAAATGGCGGGGAGTTCATTCTTAATATGGCAAAAAAGCAATTTGATTTTATCGTGTTTGACTGGGATGGCACCCTCATGGACAGTACTGCCACCATCGTCAAATGTATTCAGGCGGCAGCAAAAGATCTGGGCTTGCCCATACCTGGCGATCATTCGGCAGCGTATGTGATCGGCTTATCGCTTCTTGAGGCGATGAAAGCTGCGGTTCCCGATGTTGATCCGAAATACTATCCGCGCATGGTGGAGCGTTATCGTTACCACTATTTGTTAAAAGATCATGAGTTGCCGTTGTTTGATGGTGTGCGCGATATGCTCAATGAATTGTCTCAGGATGGTTATTTTTTGGCGGTCGCAACCGGAAAAAGCCGTGTTGGCCTGAGCCGGGCGTTACATACGGCAGAGCTGACATCCTTGTTTGATGCGACACGCTGTTCTGATGAAACGTTCTCCAAACCGCACCCGGCGATGCTGCAAGAGCTGACCAGAGAATTAGGGCAGGATATGCAACGCACACTGATGGTCGGTGATACCACCCATGACTTGCAAATGGCAAATAACGCCGGTGCAGCAGCCGTTGCTGTTGAGTATGGCGCACACGACGCGCATTTACTGTCTGGTTTCAATCCTCTGTATTCAGCAAAGACCGTAGCAGAGTTACATCAATGGCTCAGAGAAAATGCCTGAGTGGAGTCGCGTTGAATGAAATCTATTGCAATCTGTCAATCTGAAGAACTGATCAACGGTGGAAAAGGGGTGCGTTTTCCGCTGACAGCAGGCAGTGACGATGCCGTTGGTTTCGTCATTCGCTACGCCGATGAAGTGCATGCTTACCTGAATCGTTGCGCTCATGTGCCGGTTGAGCTGGATTGGAATCCGGGTGAGTTTATTGAATCCAGCGGCTTATTCATTATGTGTGCAACGCATGGAGCAATTTATCAGCCAGAAACAGGATATTGCTCCGGCGGACCTTGCCGCGGGAGTCGGCTCAGGAAAATTGAGGTCAGCGAGTCGGATGGAACGGTTTACTGGCATCCGGATGATTATATTCAGCCTGTAATTGCCTGAAAGAATACAAAGGTAAGATGATGAACGACCCGTTGTTTGAAAAAAAGCCAGCTGACAGTGTAGAAAATGCATCTGCATCCTGGGATAGGACAGTTTTAGAGAAACTGCTGTTCGAGTCTCTGCGTGAGCAGCGATTGCGACGTCGTTGGGGAATATTTTTTAAATTCACCTTTCTTCTGCTTATTCTTGGCGGCTTTTACTATTTTTCCGGTTTTTCAGATGCTCAGACGGAAAATCTGGGGCATCACACCGCCTTGGTTGAAATTGATGGTGAAATTGATGCTGGTGGCAGTGCCAGTGCTAAAGACGTGATTCCTGCATTAAATCGCGCATTTGCCGATGCTGGATCAGTGAGTGTGATATTGCGTATTAACAGTCCCGGTGGCAGCCCGGTTCAGGCTGGCATGATCAATGACGAGATTGTCCGCTTACGGTCGCATTATCCAGACAAAAAGCTGTATGTGGTAGTGGATGAGATTTGCGCGTCTGGCGGCTATTACATCGCCGCAGCTGCCGATAAAATTTATGTCAATAAAGCTAGTGTCCTTGGTTCCATCGGTGTTTTAATGGATGGTTTTGGTTTTACGGGCCTGATGAGTAAGGTCGGTGTTGAGCGCCGCCTGATGACGGCAGGTGAAAATAAAGGCTTTATGGATCCTTATTCACCACAGACCGAAAAACAAAAAGAATTATCTCAAGCCATGTTGAACGAAATTCATGCGCAATTTATTGATGTTGTTCGCAAAGGACGAGGTAAACGTCTGAAGGAAACACCGGAAACTTTTTCCGGTTTATTCTGGATCGGTAGCAAAGCTGTTGAGATGGGCTTGGCTGACGATTTTGGTACAGTTGAGTCTGTTTCACGAGATGTGATCAAGGCTGAAGATATCGTTGATTACACGCAGAAAGAAGGCTTGCCTGAACGTGTTTTGAAAAAATTTGGCGCCTCTGTAGGAAGCAGTGCAGTCAGTTCTCTGTTAAAGAGCAATAGTCTATCAATACGCTGATCTGAATTGATCTATTTTGTTTAGTTGGTTTTTTAAATCTGTCTTCCGGCATACATAGTTTTAATTTTCTTTTCTATCTTTTCCGCTTCATTTATATTGGGTACGTAGCTGGTTCAAAACAGGAGGTCGATATAGACAATATTTCGTTTCCATGTTCGTTGTTCTCTGAGATCCGGACTTCATCGTTGTGCCGGTTTTGTGCGAAGTAGAAGGATGACAATTTGAATTGCTATTTCCATCTTAGACATGGATCAGAGGTTTCTAGGAATCCTCACCTTTCAGGGCTTAAACTTAAAAGACGGTAGTGCAATGCTGCCGTCTTTTTTAATTTTTAAGTCGTGCAACCTGTCTTTCTTCAGCATCAGTGCTTCAGTCCCTTTCTGCGTTGCGTCAAATCAATCGGTAATATGCCATTTAATGTAAGATAGCTCACAATACCGCTTTGAATTCTAATTTCCCATGGCAATAACCTTCAGTCACTTATTAGCTCTGTTTTCTCCGGCGCAGCACAGCGCTGAGAAGATTGATTGCTATCATTGCGGTGAGAAAATGCGTAAGAACAAGGCTATTTACGTCAAATTCAATGGGAAAGAGCAGCCGGTTTGTTGTCATGGTTGCCTGGCTATTCTGCGGACTGTTGAGCAGAACAATATGATTTCAGAATATTTAAAAGCGAAGTCCGTTCAAACGGAAACTTAATCACATTCATGTCTGGTGTTGACCAATCTCCCGCATTCCCTGCAGAGTCTGCAGAAAGTAAGCAGCTGCAGCATGAAAAACTCAGCTTGTCCGGCATGCGTTGTGCCGCATGCATGCAACTGATCGAATTTCGTGTCCGTCAGCTTCCTGGTGTCACTGCATTCAAGATTAATGCCGCGAGTCATCGCGCCGAGCTGGCGTGGCAGGCGGATAAGAATAATCTCAAAAATATCATTAACTCGATTGTCCAGCTTGGTTACGGCGCGTTACCGGTCAGTTACGACACAGATGAAGCTGAAAAGAAAGAAAATAAATTAGCGATCTGGCGTTTATTTGTTGCCGGTTTTGCGATGATGCAGATCATGATGTATGCGTTTCCTGCTTACCTTGTTCCGGTTCCGCAAGTGGATGGAGATCTGACGCCTGATCTGGATAAATTACTGAAAATTGCGAGCATGCTGATCGCGGTGCCAGTGATAGGTTTTTCTTCGATGCCATTTTTCAAGTCGGCTTGGCGTGATTTACGTAACCGTCATATTGGGATGGATGTGCCTGTATCGTTAGGAATCTTGTTGACGTTTTTCGCAAGTGTCTGGGCAACTTTTGAAGGCGGAGCTGTTTATTATGACTCGGCCATCATGTTTGTTTTTCTGTTGCTTGGTGCGAGGCTGATCGAAAGCCTGGTGCAAAAGAAAACGACGGCGGCCTTGCGCGTGCTGACGCAACTGACAGAAGTAGCCGCACAAAGAATGACGAATTACCCACACAGCAGACGAACCCAAACTGTGAGTGCGTCAGACTTGCAGGTGGGTGACTATCTGTTAGTTGCGCCCGGAGAGCAAATTCCTGCCGATGGTGTTGTGCTGGAAGGGCGTAGCGAATGTGACGAGGCTTTGATGACGGGGGAGTCCCATCCTGTCGTTAAGGCCGTTGGTGATCAGTTAATTGCAGGAGCAATCAATCTGACTGGCACCCTGACGATGCAGGCATCAAAGGTTGGTAGCGATACGCAATTATCGACGCTGATCAGCCTGATGGAAAATGCTGCAACGGAAAAACCTCCTATCGTTTTACTGGCAGATAAACACGCCAGCCGCTTTTTAACAATTATCCTGATCATTGCTGCTTTCACTGCGATCGGATGGTTTTACATAGACTCGTCCAGGGCACTATGGATAGCCGTGAGTGTGATTGTGGTGACTTGCCCTTGTGCCTTATCTTTGGCGACGCCTGGTGTCATGTCAGCTGCAATTGGGTTGCTGGCAAAAAATGGCGTGCTGATCAGAAATGGTAAGGCGATACAGGCAATGGCGGAAGCGACACACTTTGTCTTTGATAAAACCGGTACGCTCACAGTCGGTAAGTTACGTGTATCCGATACGATGGTTTTACGGGAGCATGTACAGGCTGAGGCTATTGCATTTGCTATGGCTTCCGGCTCTACACATCCTGCCGCAAAGGCCATTGCAGACAGTTTAGCTGCGCAACATGCACAGTCGTCAGCTATGAACTCAGCGATGTTGCAAGAAATCGCTGGAGGTGGCGTGGAGGCGGAGATCTGCGGTAGGCTCTATCGCCTCGGCAATGCGGATTTTGTGTCTGAGATAACACATACCGATTTTTTTGCGCCTGCTGCTTGTGTGAACAAAACACTGTCAATGCTGGCAGATAAAGAGGGTGTGATTTTGTTGTTTGCCATGGCAGATGTCTTGCGCGATGATGCTGTTGAAGCAATACAAAAACTGAAGGCTGCCGGAAAAAAAATAGTGCTGTTGTCAGGTGACAGAGATGATGTGGTGATGGCGGTTGCGCAGCAATGTGGAATCACTGAAGCCCATTCTGGTTTGAGTCCGCGTGACAAATTCAACGTAGTGCAAAAGCTTCAGGCAGATGGTGCACGGGTTGTGATGGTGGGTGATGGCATGAACGACGGGCCAGTCCTGGCGATTGCAGATGTGGCTGTCGCAATGGGGCAAGGCGCACCGATTTCTCAGACCAGAAGTGATTTGTTACTCATGTCAAACCGATTAAATGACCTTACCTTTGGGTTTGTTGTCGCGAACAAAGCATTCCGCTTAATCCGGGAAAATCTGGCATGGGCAGTTCTTTATAATCTGATTGCGATTCCTGCTGCTATCATCGGCTGGCTGGAACCTTGGCATGCGGCATTAGGCATGTCTTTGAGCTCGCTGTTAGTCGTTTTAAATGCACTGCGTTTATATCTTTTACCGCAGCCAGAATTTGTGATGACGGAGACCTTGAATTAATTATGGATATTTTGTATTTGCTGATACCTGTAAGTCTTGTACTTGTTTTTGCAATTGGTGCCTTATTCTGGTGGGCGGTGAATCATCGTCAGTTTGACGAGCTGGATCAGGAAGGACAGCGCATTCTGGACGATGTCGAAGGCTGATCGGATCATTTTTCAGCGGCGATATTTCTGATTGCCTCTTGCATACTCTTGTCATCAATTCCGTGCAGGTGGATTTTCTGAGCCGCCATAAACTGAGAAAAATTTTTGTTAATTGATTTGTGATATGCCAGATCGTAGTGTTCCTCAAGTAATTTCCGCACCAGCGTCTGAATGTCATGCTGAGATGCAAGTGTTTTCCATTGAGTGATTTTTTCTTTGCCATGTATCGAGGTTAAAAAATCTAATTGCTGACCCAGATGTTCCGTATCAATAACGAAGTGTGCATAATCTTCCACGAGTAAATTAACCCGCTCCCGGATGTCGAGTTTCAGAGAGAGGCATGCTGCGGCTCTGATTCCTTCCATAATAGAATCCGGTACCCGCAGATTGCCAACTTTCTTGCTTTCGGCTTCGACGTATACATGTTGAGTTTTATTGATCTTGCGTAAAGTTTCCCAGATGCGACTTTCAAAATGTTTTTGTGAGGGTTGTTTTTCATTCGGAATATCACCCAGTACTGACCCTCGGTGACAAGCAAATTTTTCCAAATCCAGCACTTGTTGCCCAACGCTATTCAGTGCCGCCAGTAGTCGGCTTTTAGCACTACCGGTTGGCCCGCATAAAACCTTCCAGTTGATTCCTTGCGCGAGAAGCGGAATGTTTTCGTTAACATGCTGGCGATATGCTTTGTAGCCTCCATGTAGCTGCGCTGCAGGCCAGCCGATTCTGGAAAAAATGTGCGCCATTGAACCGCTACGATTACCTCCGCGCCAGCAGTAAATCAGTGGGCGCCATTCTTTTGGCTTATCCTGAAATAGATGGGTCAGGTGATTTCCTATATTGATCGCCACCAGCGCTGCGCCAAGGCGTTTGGCTTCAAATGCGCCGACTTGCTTGTACATCGTGCCGACACGGATTCTTTCCTCGTCATTCAGAACCGGGCAATTAATGGCACCAGGAATATGATCTTCAGCAAACTCGGATGGGCTACGGACATCAATGATGCAATCAAACTGATGTAAGTCGGATACGATGTCATCAAAAAAACAGACCTCAGGGTATTTCATAAATTATTTTCTGAGTAATGGGTAAAGACGTGGCCAGACATTATTGAGGATAATAGGGTGTGCTTTTGCTACAGGATGGATTCTGTCTGCCTGAAAAAAATCATTTGAATCGGCGACGCCTTGTAGCAGGAAGGGTACCAGTACGATTTTCTGTTCGGTGGCCAGCATGGAATATAAAGAGAAAAATTTCTGCGCGTATTCTTTCCCATAATTTGGCGGTATTTGCATGCCGGTAAGGATTACTTGTGCCTTTTCTTTTTTTGCGGAGGTAATCATGGCGCGAAAGTTATCTTCGGATGCTTTCAATGACAAGCCGCGCAAGGCATCATTGCCGCCGAGTTCGATGATCACAATGTCCGGATGATGTTTTTCCATTAAAGACGGGAGTCGGGTTTTTCCTCCGATAGTGGTTTCTCCGCTGATACTTGCATTGATAACCTGTGCACTTATTTTCTTTTCAGCCAGTTGCTTTTCCATCAGGCTGACCCAACCTTCTCCTCTCGCCAAGCCATATTCGGCTGAGAGGCTATCCCCGAGCACGAGTATGGTTTTTGATGCAGAATGAGCGTGCACAGTCGTCATTCCCAAACTGACAACAAACACTATTTTTAACAGTGCAGATAAAAATTGGTACACAGATCGAAAAGACAGCATGACACATCCTAAAGAATCAGCAAAAGTAGCAATTGAAGTAAAAAATATTGTTAAGCAGGTCGATGATGCGACTGGCCATTTAACGATACTGAATGGTATTGATTTTACCGCGCATGCGGGGGAGACGCTTGCGATAGTTGGTGCATCTGGTTCTGGTAAATCTACCTTGCTTGGTATTATCGCCGGGCTAGATGTGCCGAGTTCAGGTCAGGTGTTGTTAGATGGTGTTAACCTGTTTTCCTTAAATGAGGATGAGCGCGCCAGATTTCGTAAGGAGAAATTGGGTTTTGTTTTCCAGTCTTTTCAATTACTGGCGCATCTGACTGCACTTGAAAATGTGATGCTGCCGTTAGAGTTGCGTGGCGATAAACAAGCCAAAGAAAAAGCAGAGGCGATGCTCGATAGAGTAGGGCTTGCTGCACGCCTGCTGCATTATCCAAAGTACTTGTCCGGAGGCGAACAGCAGCGCGTGGCGCTGGCGCGCGCTTTTGTGACTGAGCCGCCGCTTTTATTTGCGGATGAGCCAACAGGTAGTCTCGATGCGCAGACGGGCGAATCGATTATTCAATTGATGTTCACGTTGAATCGTGAACGACATTCAACTCTGGTATTGGTCACGCATGATTTGTCGATTGCGGCGAGGTGCGGCAGAACATTGAAGATTTCAGCCGGGCATTTGGTGAACGAATAACCGGGTGGTCAGGAAATAACTGTTCCTTATATTTCCTGACCGTTGAGGTCAGATAGGATTATTTTTCCATCGTCAAAGATGCCGAGCCATCCGCCTCTGTGCTTGTTTGTATCAACATCCCAGTCCGGCAGTACATAACGATATTTGCCCGTTTCTGGGTGTCGTGCGGGTCTGTGCGTGTGTCCATGAATCATGATGCAGCAAGCTGACGCTTCGAACAGCTTTGCAATGGCCTCACTATTGACATCCATGATGTCGCTATCTTTTTTTGCTTGTTCGCTTTTGCTGTTCATACGCATGCTTTGAACAATCAATTTTCGCTCAGATAACGGTCTGCTCAGAAATTGTTTTTGCCACTCCGGATTGCGCACCATAGTCCGGAATTTTATATAGTCAGTATCGTCGGTGCATTGAGCATCACCATGACAAATAACGATATTAAGCCCGGCAATGCTTACCGTGCTGGGATCTGGAAGGAGTTTGGCACCGGTCGTTTCTGCAAAAAGACTGCCTGCTAAAAAATCCCGGTTTCCGGCGATCCAGAATAGCTCGACGCCTGACGTAGTCAGAACTTCCAGCGCAGTCACGATCTTTTGATTGTAGTCATCTGCAATGTCATCATCGCCGACCCAGTATTCAAATAAGTCGCCAAGAATATAGAGCTGTTTTGCTTGCGTTGCTTTTTGCCTCAGAAAAGCCAGAAAGGCACTGGTTGTCTTTGGCAGGGCGGGAGACAGGTGGATATCGGAAACAAACAGCGCAACCAATTCCGGTTGCGCTAGTTTTTGTGATTGCTGAGAGTTCACTGTGTTGCGAAGCTTTTATTTAGACCACTTCTGCTTTTTCGATGATCACGTCTTCAACTGGCACGTCCTGGAACATGCCTGAGCGTGAGGTTTTTACGCTTTTGATTTTATCAACGATATCGGTGCCTTCTGTTACTGTACCGAAAACGCAATAACCCCAACCGTCCTGACCTGGATAGTCTAAAAAGCTGTTATTGGCTGTATTGATAAAAAACTGAGCGGATGCAGAATGCGGTGCGCCGGTACGCGCCATCGCGATCGAGTAACGCTGGTTTTTGAGTCCGTTGTTAGCTTCATTTTCGATTGGTGCTTGCGTTTCTTTTTGTTTCATGCCGGGTTCGAAGCCACCACCTTGAATCATAAAGCCATCGATGACGCGGTGAAAAATAGTACCTGCATAGTGACCGGATTCAACATACGCAATGAAATTAGCAACGGTCTTCGGTGCTTTTTCTGCATCCAGTTCGATTTTGATAGCGCCTAAATTTGTAGTCAGAATGACAGCCATGATATTCCTTGGTAATGAAGTGAAGATGAAAGAAGATTATTTAACAATGCTTGCAGATTCAATGATGATGTTTTGCTTAGGCACATTTTGCATCATGTGCGCGTCGCCGGTCTCTACGGCTTTGATTTTGTCGACAATATCCATCCCTTTGATGACTTTGCCGAACGGTGTGTAACCAGCAGTCGCGAGCAAGGCTTTGTTTCTTGGTGCTTTAACCATATTGCCACGGTAGTTGAACTCTACGGGATCACCGTCTGGCAATATCTGGTGATTTAAAAATTCGTTATTTTTTACATTAATAAAAAATTGCGCTGTCGCAGAGTTTGGATCTTCGGTTCTTGCCATAGCAATAGTACCCAGCTCATTTTTCAGACCCTTATCTAAGGCGCGACGTGCTTCTAAAGGAATAGGTTTGCGTGTTTGCTTTTCCTTCATATTTTTATCATAGCCACCACCCTGGATCATGAAGTCATTGATGACACGATGAAAAATCGTTCCTTTGTAGTGTCCGGCTTTAACATACTTCAGAAAGTTGTCTACGGTATTGGGGGCAGCATCAGGATAAAGTTCCACCACGATTTCTCCCATGCTGGTTTTTATGGAGACTTTGGGTAACTCTTCGGCCATTAAAAGCTGTGAACTGAATAAAGTTACACCAGCAAAAATAAAACCAGAAATTTTTTTGTACAAGGATGTCATTTTTTTTCGCCTGTTATACGTTCGCTTCATACACAATTCGCCATTTGGCTGCTTCTTTCCTCCAGTATTGCCTTTTTCTGGTACTGGCCCTGGCTTTTCCTGAGGTAACTTCTTGTGTGAAGGTGCTGACTATCATTTCATCTTTGCCTGGATAAATAAAATGAGTCACGTCCTTCACTTTAACAATGGGAGTAACCCAGCTATCCCATGTTTGTCTTTGTTTGGAAAACCATGAGTTTAAATCTTCCCCTTGATTTGCCCTGAAATTTCTCGAGTAATTTGCAAAAATCCGGTTGGCATTCTGGCTTTCAAGATCAAGGCGCCAGTCTTCCAGTAACTTTGCCGCAAACTGTTTGTCAAGACTCCATTTTGCTTGATTGACGAATTCAACGTGCTCACTGATGATGACCGGAGTTCTGCCTATATCTACCGATGCAGCGATTTTTAAAAAATCTGGATTCGTCAGTACGACGCAGCCATCTGATGCTAACGGCGGTCTGCTGAAACTACTGGAGGGCATACCATGTAGCCAGATGCCAGAACCACTGCGACCATTAATTTTATCCCATTCGTTAGGATAGTTTAGAGGAAGTGCTCCCGGGCCGTAAAAGTCGGGAAGCTTGCTTCCGGATAAGCGGCTGGTAATGTAATAAACTCCGAGCGGGGTTTTTTGATCCCCCTCCTTAAATTTATTTGTACCAAATTTACCCTGACTGATGTAATGGTCACTGACAAGCCGGAGTTGTCCCGCATTGTTTTCGTAGAGATATAAGCGAGATTTTTTTGCGTCGACGAGAATCACTTGCTTTTGATCTTCACGTAGCTGAATAACTGGTCTTGGAAGCAAGTCTGGAGCCGGGCGTTCCCGAAAAGATCTGATTCTCGCAGCAGCTTCATCGCGTAGTTCTTTTAATTTTTCACCCTGAACATTCGCCCCCGCTCCAAAACTGGCTACCGGGCGGGTGTGCATGAGTAACAAGTCACCCCTGATCAGGTGCGCTAACTGAAAGTGGGGATAGGCGTCGATTAACTCGTCAATTTTAACTTGAGCGTTCTGAAGCTTATTTTCTGCAAGGCTTTTATAAACTTCAATTAAAAGCTGGTCAGGATTCGCTGTACTTGAAATTTGTTCAGAAGGCATTTTTTGCGGGCGCGTTCTGGCCATCGCATCAAATGTAACGATGCAGATTGAAATACAGTAGATAAGAAGGGCGCAAACAACCCGCTTCGTGGCTATGTTGACGACCGAAGCATTTCTATTGACAGCGAAAAACATCAGCTACCCGCGCGCTCCTGCTTAATTTGCCATTTACCATCTTGCTTCGTCATGTTGATGGTTTTGCGGCTGTTGGCAGTCAGGCGGTCAGAGGTGTATATCTGGCGGAATTTAACAGTTGCATTGTTGCCGTCGATGTTGACTTTGGCACTTTCAATTTTTACGCTGATGCGACCTTTGCCTTCAATTCTCTCGCGCCTTTCCTCTGCCCATGCTTTTCGCGATTCGCCTTTAGGTGTCTGGAAATCTTTGGCATAGTGTGCCAGATAGGCGTTGGTATCTTTGTTGCTCCAGGCCTTTGCCCAATTTTCAATGGCTTTCATCACGTCATCTTCATCCTTGTCCTGGATCTGTGACGCTTTTGATTTGCTTGTTGTTTCAGCTTTAACCGGTTCTGGTTCGGCCTTTACTGGCGCAGTTGCCTGCTTTGTTGGGCTGGCGACTGGTGCCTTCGCAGACGCAGCCTGTGCAATTTGTATTGCTGGCGACGGGCTTGTTTTAGGATTTGTTCCACCGGTGGTATTGCCAACCAGATTGCGAACTAAGGTCAGTTTTAACTTGGCAGTGGCGTTTCCCGAATCCAGTTGCAGCGCTTTGTCGTAAGCTTGGCTGGCTAACTTCGCGTAGACGTCACCTAAATTTTCGTGCGCTGTGCCATACGTAGGATTTGTTCTGATTGCCATTTCCAAAGATGCCCGGGCTTTATCATATTGTCCTGATGCTGCATATAAAACAGCAAGATTATTATATGGCTCAGGCAATTCCGGATAGTCGTCAGTTAACTTGGTGAAAATATTAATTGCTTCAGCGCTTTTGTTTTGTTCAGTAAGAATCAAGCCTTTTAAAAAACGCATTTGAGCGTCTTTAGGGCGAACGGCCAGGGCACCGTCTACTTTTTGAAGTGCTTCAGATATTTGGCCTGCGCGAAGCAATTTTCCGACATCGGCTGCATCGTCAGCGAAGGAGGGGGCGGAGAATAAGGCGAAAGATAAATTTGATATGACGAAAACACTTTTTAAGATTTGGCGCATGGCGTTCTGGCTTGGATTTATCTGAGATTGACTGAACATAAGAGCGGCAATGTTATACTAAAGCTATACGTAAGCGTCATCTTATCAAATAAGTGTGCTTATTGGGCTTTTGCTCGAGCAAACATAAGATATTCGTGAGTTCATCTTTATTTTTGGTCACAATGGAATACCTTATGTTTTGAATATTCCGCCTATTTCGAATAAGTCTGAGTTTTATCGATAGGGAAATAGCTGCAGATAACAGACGAAGACAGTATTTATCTGTTGATTTGGTTTGAGATTGAACGGATGCTGGACAGAATGGGCAATTTTGATATTTAATCTGCTCCGTTTGAATATTTACGGCATTTCTTTGAGAAAGTCCTGATTATTTATTTGCAAAGTTATTCCATCAACTGATTTTGTATTGTGGGGTTGCGGGCAGATTGAAGTTATAGCGCACGAGGGCTTCAACGCGGCAAGCGATCTATGCAGGTGAACTATATATATATTGACTTCGTCAATCCGTAAGAATTTTCTCAACTCGTGTGGATTTAAGGAGGCACGATGACTAAAACGACATTCCTGAGTTTTGAGCAGTCAATAGCTGAGCTCGAAACTAAAATTGAAGAGTTGCGCTTCGTACAGGATGACTCTGCTGTTGATATCTCCGAAGAGATTGACCGGCTTTCCAAAAAAAGTCAGATGCTGACTAAAGATATTTATGCAAAGTTGACTCCTTGGCAGGTATCGCAGATATCTCGTCATCCTCAGCGTCCATATACGATGGATTACGTCAACCACGTATTTACAGACTTTCATGAGCTACACGGTGACCGTAGCTTCGCTGATGATCAGTCGATTGTTGGTGGTTTAGCTCGTTTTAATGGGCAGTCCTGCATGGTCATCGGTCATCAAAAAGGACGCGATACAAAAGAGCGGGCCATGCGTAATTTTGGTATGCCAAAACCCGAAGGCTACCGTAAAGCCATGCGCTTGATGAAGCTGGCAGAAAAATTTGACATTCCTGTCTTCACTTTTGTTGATACTACCGGTGCGTGGCCTGGGATTGATGCGGAAGAACGTGGTCAATCGGAAGCAATCGGACATAATTTGTATGTCATGGCTGAGCTGAAAGTGCCGCTGATCACAACAATTATTGGTGAGGGCGGTTCTGGTGGTGCTTTGGCTTTAGCTGTTGGCGATGCAGTATTGATGTTGCAGTATGCGACATATTCCGTTATTTCTCCTGAAGGATGCGCCTCTATTTTATGGAAAACATCTGACCGAGCGTCTGATGCCGCAGAGGCACTGGGACTGACAGCTCACCGGTTAAAGGCAATGGGATTAATCGACAAAATTATTAATGAACCACTGGGTGGTGCGCACAGAGATCCTAAGCAGATGTGTTCTCTGGTTAAGCGTGCACTGGCTGATACACTGCGCCAGTTCCAGGGCGTTAAAACTAAAGATTTACTTAGCGCTCGCCATGAAAAACTGATGAGTTATGGTAAATTTAAGGAAACAAAGATTTCTGAATGAATCAACGTGGTAACAGCGGTGTTTTAACGCACCGCTTCTCTGAAGTACTGGACTCCTACTTTTCAGAGTTAGGAGTTGAGTCAGTCCCCGGGATGGCTATTGCATTTAGTGGCGGGCTTGATTCTTCCGCCCTCCTTATGCTGGCAATTGAGTATTGTCGTCTCCGTAAAATTCCCTTGGTTGCAATTCATATACATCATGGACTCAGCACAAATGCTGATTCATGGCTTGAGCATTGTCGATCAGTATGTCTTGCACATAACGTGACTTTTTTATATAAAAAAGTCACGCTCGATGTGACTAAAAAAGAGGGAGTAGAGAGCAGTGCACGAAGTGCCCGTTATCAGGCTCTTGGGCGAATTTGCCAAGAGCACCAGATCAATTTCTGCCTGACGGCTCATCATCAGGATGATCAGGCCGAAACTCTTTTAATGCAGATGTTGAGAGGTTCTGGTGTTGCAGGGTTGTCAGGGATGGATCGATTTAACACTGCAGAGAGTTTGCTTGGTGTCGGCACCCTGATGTTAATGCGTCCTTTGTTGCAAGAAACCAGGGGCGACTTAGAGCAATTTGTTGATTCGCGCGATATTTTACACATACACGATGAGTCAAATGATGACGCACGATTTCTGAGAAACGCGCTAAGACATAAAGTGATGCCCATGTTGGAGGAGGTGTCACCTGGGTTTTCTAAACGTATAGCAAGAACAGCAACGCACATGCGATCCACGCGTATATTGCTGGAGGATCTAGCCGGACATGATTTAAGTACTTGTTCGGATAATGATGGATTAAGTTTGCAGTCTATTCGTTCGCTGTCGCCTGAGCGTGTTAATAATTTGTTGCGACTGTGGTTTGCAAGGCTACGGTCAAGAATGCCAACTACCTCGAGGTTGACGGAGATACTCAAGCAATTGTTCGATGCGCGTGATGATGCCCGCGTTACAGTTTTCCACGATAATTTGGCGATACATCGATACCGAGACAGAATCTATGCAACCTCCAGACTGGATGAGCAGGATCGATCGGAAAAGTCTGAGGTATTTAAATGGTCAGGGGAAGATAAGTTAGAGTTCCCAGGCATGGGTGGTACTTTGTATTTTCAATATTCAGATTTTGGCGTTGATTGTGAGTGGTTAAAAGGGCGGTCACTTGAGCTTCATTTTCGCCGAGGTGGCGAGCGTCTCAAGTTGGCAGAAAATCGATCTACCCGCGATATGAAAAGTCACTATCAATCCTTAAAAATCCCGTTTTGGGTAAGGCAGCAGCTACCTTTCGTATCAATTGGAGATCAACTTATATTCGCTGCAGGGGTAGGGATGCAGTCCAGCTTCTGTTCGCAAGGGAGTGGAAGCCGGATTTTATTAAAGTGGGTTGCAGAACAATCGAATAAGGTATCCATGTGATGGAAAAGAATTTAAGGCAAATTGTTTTAGATACGGAAACAACTGGTTTAAGTGCGCGCGATGGCAATAGAATTATTGAGATCGGCTGTGTTGAGTTAATTAATCGGAAATTATCCGGTAATAATTATCATCAATATATTAATCCCGAGCGTGACTCTGAAGAGGGTGCGCTTGCAGTGCATGGATTAACCACGGAATTTTTAAGTGATAAGCCTAAATTTTCTGAAGTGATCAATCAGTTTTGTGAATATATTAAAGGTGCTGAAATTGTTATTCACAACGCGCCATTTGATATCTCTTTTCTAAATGCTGAGTTTGCCAGGGTCGGTCTGGGGCTGTTTACAGATTATGTCGAAATCGTTACTGATACCTTGGTTCAGGCTAAAGAGCTGCACCCGGGAAAGCGGAATTCTCTCGACGCTTTATGTGATCGTTACGAAATCTCTAATTCGCACCGAAAGTTGCATGGAGCGCTGCTTGATGCGGAGCTTTTGGCTGACGTATTTTTGGCGATGTCCCGAGGGCAGAATAGTTTTGAAATCGATTTACCTGTTGAAGAGAAATCGGTAATTGAAGAGGTTGTGTTTGTGGATATTCCTATCGACGAAGTCATTCTTAAGATGGCGTCATCTGATGAGTTAATTGAGCACGAAACACTTTTATCTGGTTTGGATAAGCAGTTAAAACAGAGTTGTGTATGGCGAAGTCCGCCTGTATAGATTCAAATATAAATAAGCCGTTGCTATTTCGTTATATTTGTTTTGTATTTTTACCTTCCTTTTCGTGGGTTCTCCACATCAAATCTAGGCAGTTTGTTGCGACATTGCACAAAAACAGAAAAAACTTTAAAAAAATCCAAAAATAATTAAAGTTTTTTCTGATGCTGCCGTTAGTAAAACAAGCAGAAAATATTTTTAAATTTATTTTCTAATTACCCTAAAGTTTTAAAAAATGCTGCCGTTAATGGTATTGAGCTCAGTTAATTCGGAGCGTTTAACTTCAATAAGTATTTGATTTTTATAGAATTTTAGTTTTTAAGCTTGTTTTAGCTTTCTTGAAATTAAAAAATAAAAAATCGACATAAATTCAAAAAATAAAGCTTGTAAGAATTTGTCTTACGAGCTCCTTCTGTTTTTCCTTCATCTAAATACCTTTTTTTTTCCTATACACCCGAAATTTGTGGTCACTCACAATGTATCTCAACGGCAAGATACTTCGCCTTTGAACATGTATTGGAGGGTAGGAAAATGACACAGAACGACATGATGGCTGAAATACGTGATGCAAACTTGAGTTACTTAATGCTTGCTCAGCAAATGATTCGTGCTGATAAGGCAACTGCCATTTTCCGCCTTGGGATAGGTAAGGAAATTGCTGACTTAATTGAGGGTTTGAATAATTCACAAATCCTAAAGCTGGCAGGGTCCAATATGATGTTGGCAAGATTTCGTTTTGAAGACAGCTCGATTCTTTGCATGCTCACTAATTATAATAAAGAGCGTTCTCTCGCTCATTCTCACGCAGCGATTTTAATGGCAGGTCAGCCTGTCGAAGAAATTCATTAAAACTGTGTGTTGAGTATCTTTTAAGTAATGACGAGAGGTTGATATGGCTAGCAAAAGTGTTTTGAATGAAGCATCAGAGATTCAATTAGCGGTAGATTTAGTAAATCTTGGTGCTCGCTTGCAATTATTGGAGTCTGAAACGTCACTCTCTCGTGAGAGGCTCTTAAAGATTTATAAAGAGCTGAAAGGTGTGTCTCCTCCGAAAGGAATGCTTCCATTTTCAACGGACTGGTTTACGACTTGGCAACCAAATATCCACTCATCGTTATTTATGAATATCTATAAATATTTGAATGAGCATGCTGAAGTTTCCGGTATTGAAGCTGTTGTTAAATCTTATCGGCTTTATCTTGAACAGGTTGGTTGTGTATCGCCTGACGACGCTGTGCTGTCTTTGACGAGAGCGTGGACTTTGGTCCGGTTTTTCGAAGGGAAAATGCTAACATTTGCAAAATGTTCTGAATGCGGTGGCCATTTTGTTGCACATTCATTGGATTTGAATAATCATTATAAGTGTGGGCTGTGTCATGTTCCCTCCCGCGCAGGTAAAACTAAAAAAACGAGAGAGGCTGACATTCCTTTGGAGATGGTGGCTTAATAATTAATTAAATAGGAGTTGCTTTGGAGGCATTGCGTGTTAGTCACAATAGCCATAGTCCTTCAAGCGCTCAGACCAGATATCCTTTACTAAAGGCGCTACTAGTTCAGATTTTATCGTTCGTCGTTTGCTTTTCTTTTGCGATCATTGTCAAAAATTTTTACGGATACGTATTTAGTCCGTTCACATTTCTTCTTCTTCTTTTATTTCATTCATTTCTGTCTCTCCTAATTTCACTTCTGCTTAAATTTGAGTGGTGGTGGAATGTTATTGCATTCATCTTTCCCATCTTTATCTTCCTCGGTTTGTATCTGCAGATTTCATCTGCGCTTAGCTTGGTTATATTTCTTTTTCTTTTTTTTGTTTTCGGCACTACTCTCACTACAAGGGTGCCATATTTTCCATCCCACTCGTCATTGTCTGAAAGGCTTTTGGAATTTTTCTCTGATAAAGAAAAGTTGCGGCTGCTTGATGCGGGAAGTGGTTTGGGCGGCTTGATTATTGATTTATCTAAAGCCAGACCGGATTGGAAGTTAACTGGCGTTGAAATTTCCTCATTTCCCTGGCTGTTTAGTTTTCTAAGGTCAAAAATCTTACGTCGTCAAAACGTCAAATTTCAACTTGGGAGTTACGAATATTTAAATTTTGAAAAATTTGATGTTGTTTTTGCTTATTTGTCGCCAGTAGTGATGTCAGAAATTTGGAAAAAGGTGCAATATGAAATGGTGCCTGGAAGTATTTTTATGAGTTACGAGTTTCCTATTGATGGTGAGCCCCCGAGTTTCGAAATTCAAGTGAGTGAAAAAGGGGAGATATTGTATGTGTGGCAAATGTGATGTCTAGAGTAAATTCTTTAAAAGAAACATCATTTCTGCATAGATTTACATCAATTTCTGATGATTCCTATTAGTTGGGCTGATATGATTGACGTAAGATATTTGAGCGTAATTTTCCAGTCAGGGAGTAAATTTCCGTGTTAGTTATTGTTGGTTATATTGTAATTTTAGGATCGGTGTTTGGTGGCTATGCGCTAGCAGGTGGGCATCTTGCTGTTTTATTTCAGCCATTAGAGTTACTTATGATTGGTGGGGCTGCTCTTGGTGCTTCTTTTGTAGGAAATAACGCTAAGAATTTGAAGGCAACAATTAAGACGTTGCCAAACGTTTTCAAGGGATCCAAATACTCAAAAGCTCTGTATATGGAGCTGATGACCATGCTCTTTGATGTGCTGACAAAAGTGCGGAAAGAAGGGTTGATGTCGATCGAGGGCGATATTGAAAAACCAGAAGAAAGTCCGTTGTTCAGTAAATACCCCTCAATTGTTCATGATCATCACATGATGGAATTTATCTGTGATTATTTAAGATTGATGGTGTCAGGAAATATGGATGCTTTTCAGATTGAAAATCTAATGGATAATGAATTGGAAACGCACCACCACGAAGGTGCAATGCCTTTTCATTTTATCGCTAGATTGGGAGATGGCTTACCGGCCTTCGGTATTGTTGCTGCGGTGATGGGTGTGGTACATACCATGGAATCTGTAGGTATTCCTCCTGCTGAATTAGGAATTTTAATTGCGCATGCTTTGGTTGGGACTTTTTTGGGTATTTTGATTGCTTATGGATTCGTGGCACCGCTTGCAAGTTTGCTGGAGCAGCAATTGGAGGAGTCATCAAAAACTTTTCAATGCATAAAAGTAACTTTGCTCGCCAGTTTGAATGGTTATGCCCCCGCATTGGCAGTTGAGTTTGGGCGCAAAGTTTTATATTCAACAGAGCGGCCAACTTTTAGTGAGTTGGAAGAGCATATAAAACAATCGAAGTCAAAATAGTGAGTCTAGCAAGGTTTTCCAATGGCAAATGAAGAGCTGCGGCCGATAATAGTAAAGCGGATTAAAAAGTCTGGTGGCGGCCACCATGGCGGCGCGTGGAAAATTGCCTATGCTGATTTTGTGACCGCAATGATGGCATTTTTTCTCCTTATGTGGCTTCTTGGATCTACGGCAAAGGGAAACTTGCAAGGTATTGCTGAATATTTTCAGACTCCGCTAAAAGTCGCAATGGCTGGCGGTGATGGTAGTGGTGATAGCTCGAGCGTAATTAAAGGTGGGGGGAAGGATCTTAGTTTGCGTGAGGGGCAGAACCGTAAAGGTGATATCGAGTCCCAGAAGCGCTCGTATAACCTTCAGGCTGCCGAGGCTGCGTTAGCAAAAGCTGATGCAGATAGGCTTAAAGCTTTGAAGGGAAAAATCGAAGCGGCAATTGAGTCCAATTCCACGTTGAAAATGTATAAAAAGCAGTTACTGCTGGATATAACCACTGAGGGTTTGCGTATCCAGATGGTTGATGAGCAGAATCGCCCAATGTTTGCATTGGCAAAAGCTGAATTGCAACCTTATACAAAAGAGATCTTGCATGAGATAGGTAAAGCGTTAAATGAGGTACCGAATAAAATCAGTTTGTCTGGACATACCGATTCGGCTCCTTATGGCTTGGGGGAAAAGGGATATAGCAACTGGGAGTTATCAGCTGATCGGGCGAATGCATCCAGGCGCGAGTTGATTTTTGGAGGAATGGACGAGTCTAAGGTTTTGCGGGTTGTGGGTTTATCCTCGTCTGTTTTATTTGACAAGCAAGACCCACTCAATCCGATTAATCGGCGGATTAGTATTATTGTGATGAATAAGAAAGCTGAAGAATCTGCATCGCAGGATGGTGGTGCTGTTGAGGTGGTAAATCAGGCAGATTCAAGCGCTGAAGTTTCTGTTAAGTCTGCAAAGTAACTTTTAATTGCACTTAGCCATTGAAAAATTATGCAGAGAGGATGCTTAAGATGTCCGAAAAGAAACTGTTGAGTTCTCAGGTAAAGCAGTTGTTAACGGGAGTGTCGGATCATGGAAACGCCCATCTTTCTGAGGTTGAAACCGACTTGGCGCAAACGGCAATTTTGCTCGGTGAGGCTATTGAAAAACTTAGTGCCAGTTTTTTTGCGCTTCACTCTGCGATTTTGAAGGAGCAAGAAGAAATTCAACTGATCATTAATTCGGGTCTGATTTCTGACGCCACAAGCGATAGATTGAAAACAATTCAAATTGAAATTGCTACCCATGTTAACGCTGCAGTAACTGGTTTGCAGTTTCAGGACATGACGAGTCAATTACTTTCCCGAACGATGCAACGCTGTGAGGGGCTTAGAGAAGTGTTAACAACATTAGGCTTATTTGGGGGAGATGTCACACTGGATATTGACAGTGATGATATCGCTTGTCTTTTGAAAGAAACCACCTCCCGACTCGAAAAACAAAGCGCTGATCTGCAGAATTTGTTGAGAAAGGCAGTTCATCAGAAACATTTGGAAAGCGGAGATGTTGAGCTGTTTTAAGTTGCACTTCGGGCTTTCAGGTATGTTGCATTTAATTCGAAAAATGGAGTAATTATGGCCAAAACGATTTTAGCGGTAGATGACTCTGGTTCATTGAGGCAGATGGTTGCATTTAGTTTAAAGGCTGCCGGGTATCAGGTAATTGAAGCGGTTGATGGGCAAGATGGCCTTGAAAAGGCCAGAAATCAAGTAGTGGATCTTGTTTTAACTGATCAGAATATGCCAAGAATGGATGGGTTGACTTTAATCAAATCGTTAAGAGGATTGGCCACTTACCAAAGAGTGCCAATTCTGATGTTGACCACCGAGTCTAGCGATGACATGAAATCTAAAGGACGTGCAGCTGGTGCAAACGGTTGGTTGGTAAAACCTTTTGATCCTCAAAAGCTCACAGAAGTCGTTAAAAAAGTAATAGGCTGATTTTCAGTTTATTAATGTATATCCCGGAGTTTAATAATGACGATTGACATGAGTCAGTTTTTTCAAGTCTTTTTTGACGAGGCGGATGAACTTCTTGCCGAAATGGAAAAGCTGCTGCTTGCCGTCGATGTTTTGTCCCCTGAGCCAGAGGACTTAAATGCTATTTTTCGTACAGCTCACTCAATAAAGGGAGGAGCATCTACTTTTGGGCTCAATGACATGAGTGAAGTGACTCATGTTTTAGAATCCCTGTTAGATAAAATCAGAAAAGGTGAAATGGCGTTGACTGCTGAGCACGTTGATGCATTTCTTATTGCAAAAGATATTTTGAAAATGCAGGTGAACGGTCATCGGCTTGGCACCCCGGTGGATCAGGATGCCGTTGGTGACGCCAGAATGCTGTTGCAATCTTTTTCAAATGAGGCTGTGCCAGTTGTCGCTCCTGTCCCACCTCCACCAACTCCGGTTACCGAGTTGGATAATACTGAATATAAATCTGCATTCAAAATTGCAATGACAGGTTTGAGTGAGAACGATGCAAAGGCGTTACAAGTTGAGCTGGAGTTGCTTGGATCGATTTCTCAGATCGAAGCTGAATCAGATAAAACTATTTTTTATCTGAGCACGAATGAAGCAGCTGACGATATCGTTTCTATTTGCTTATTTATTCTGAATCCGGATTGCTTTACCGTTACAGAAGTACCACTCTCTACGCAAGCTACCCAAAAAAATAAGGAGAAAACTGAGGATGAATTGGGGTACGGCTTTTTTGAGCCACTTGATTCTATGTTCCCTCCTTTAGAGTCCGCTTCGGATTCAGATAAAGCCACTGAACTGGTAATGCAAGCTAACAGTATTGCTTCGTCTGTAAATCATCTTGAGAAGAAAAGTTCAGTAAAGAAAGACGCAGAAAAGCATATTGCCTCTCAAGAAACTTCAACAATCCGTGTGGGAATAGAGAAAGTCGATCAGCTCATTAATTTAATTGGCGAGCTTGTCATTACTCAGGCGATGCTTGAGCAGCGAACACAGGAGTTAGATCCTATCGTTCACGAGCGCATATTGGGGAGTGTCGCGCACTTAACGCGGAATACGCGTGATCTGCAAGAGGCAGTCATGTCAATTCGCATGATGCCGATGGATTATGTTTTTTCTCGTTTCCCACGCATGGTGAGAGACCTTGCGACAAAGCTAGGTAAAAAAGTCGATTTTATTACCCACGGGGCATCGACTGAGCTGGATAAAGGTTTGATCGAGAGAATCGTTGATCCTTTGACGCATTTGGTGCGAAATAGTATCGATCACGGGATAGAAATACCAGCAATCAGAACGCAAAGTGGTAAAAGTGAAATTGGAAAATTGTCTCTGTCTGCCGTACATCAGGGTGGAAATATTGTCATAGAAGTGAGTGATGACGGTGGCGGACTGAATCGCGAAAGAATACTTTCAAAGGCTCGTGAAAATGGCTTAGTGGCGCCGGATTCGATGTCAGATTCTGACGTATGGCAACTTATTTTTGCTCCAGGATTTTCGACAGCAGAAATTGTGACAGATGTTTCCGGACGTGGTGTCGGTATGGATGTCGTTAAGAGAAACATCTCTGCGATGGGAGGTGTTGTTGATATTCGTTCTGCGATGGGGCTGGGCACTACCATAACTATTTCGTTACCGTTGACATTAGCGATTTTGGACGGGATGTCAATTAAGCTCGGTGATGAAATATACATATTACCACTTGGTTTTGTTGTCGAATCGCTGCAACCTGCTGCAGTAGATGTCAAAGAGGTTAGTGGTAAAGGAACAGTTGTTAAGGTCAGAGATGAATACTTACCCTTAGTTCCTCTTTATCAGCGCTTCAATTTAACGCCTAAATTTCTTAATCCGTCAGAAGGTATCCTCGTCATTGTTGAAGTGGATGGGAAAAAAGCAGCTTTATTTGTTGATGATTTGGTGGGGCAACAACAAGTCGTTGTTAAAAATATTGAGTCAAATTATAAAAAAGTGCCGGGAATTTCTGGCGCAACAATTTTGGGCGATGGAGGCGTTGCTCTTATTCTGGATGTTTCTGCGTTGCTCCGGTCAAATAGATAGTCATAGTTAGAAACGTAAATAAAGGATTGAAAATGTCACAATCGACACAATTAGCCAACGAAACTAAATCTTCCGCTCACGAAGGGAATTCTGATGTCGCGGGCAATGAGTTTCTTGCGTTTACCCTGGGAAATGAGGAATACGGCATTGATATTTTAAAAGTCCAGGAAATTCGTGGGTACGAAGCGGTCACCAGGATTGCAAATGCGCCCGAATTTTTGAAGGGCGTGATTAATCTGCGAGGAATTATCGTTCCGGTTGTAGACATGAGAATTAAGTTTAATCTGGGAAGCCCGACTTATGATCAGTTTACAGTTGTCATCATCTTAAACATTGAAGGCAGAATTGTTGGGATGGTAGTGGACAGTGTGTCAGATGTCACAACCTTATTGCCGAGTCAGGTCAGACCTGCGCCAGAAATGGGAACGACCTTCAGCACTGATTTTCTGATTGGTTTAGGGACGTTAGAAGATCGAATGCTGATTCTGGTCGATATAGATAAATTGATGTCTAGCCCAGAAATGGGACTCGTCGATCAATTAGCTTAGGTAGTAAATTTTTCTTTAAGATCATAATAAAAACAGAATAACTGTTTATCAGGGAGATAGTTGTGAATTTACGTAATTTGAAGATTGGTACTCGTTTAGCTTTAGGATTTGCCCTTATTCTCGGTGGTATTGTTGCGGTGATGTTGCTGGTCAATGCATTGAATGCGTCGAATCGTAAAGAGATGTCGGAAAACTTGCGCCTGGCAAACCAAAAGCAGGCACTGGCTAATCTGATGAAAAGCTCGCTTTATGAAAGTGGTATTGCAATGCGTAATATCGGTATCCAATCGGACGTCGGTGAGATGCAAAAAGAAGAAGGACGAGTTAAGGCACAGCGTAAGTTATACGATGATTCAAAAGAGAAAATTTCAGCTTTAGGATTAAGCGATGATGAAAAAAAGATCGTTGACGAGATAGCTAAATTAGATAAAGAAGCCTCAGGCCCTTTTAAAGATGCGGTCGGTCAAGCTTTGGCTTTTAACGCTGAAGGGGCAGTAAAAATAATTGCAACGGTTTTAGACCCAATTAGTAATAAACAAATTATTGAAATCAATAAGTTGGTTGAGCTACAGGCCGTCGCCGCTACTCAGGCATTTGATCGTGCAGACTCTGCAGCTAAAAAGTTGTCTTACATTCTTTACGTGATTCTGGTTTTTGCGCTCGGTATAGGTGCATTGATCGCGTGGATACTGACTAACAGCATCACTAAACCTTTATCTGAAGCGCTTGGTTTGGCTGAAACAGTTGCCAGCGGTGATTTGTGTAGTGATGTTGTTGTTGCAGGTAGTGATGAGGTCTCGTCGCTACTGCTCGCGCTGAGAAACATGAACAGCAGCTTGGCCGCAACCGTTGGCAAAGTTAGGGAAGGAACCGAAACAATTACTTTTGCTGCTCAGGAAATCGCGTCCGGAAATGCAGATCTTTCCCAACGCACTGAATCTCAAGCGAGTTCTTTGGAAGAAACTGCCAGTTCTATCGAAGAGTTGACAAGTACTGTGAAGCAAAATGCAGACAATGCGCGGCAGGCAAATCAGTTGGTCGTATCTGCGACCGGTGTTGCAGTTAAAGGTGGGGCTGTTGTCGGTCAGGTTGTGAATACCATGGGATCAATTAAAGACAGTTCGAGAAAAATTGTCGATATTATTGGTGTTATTGATGGGATTGCTTTTCAAACGAATATTCTCGCGTTGAATGCCGCAGTTGAGGCAGCCAGGGCGGGGGAGCAAGGGCGAGGCTTTGCGGTTGTTGCTGCTGAAGTGAGAAATTTAGCGCAACGCAGTGCTGGCGCAGCAAAAGAAATTAAATCCTTGATTGACGACTCGGTTGATAAGGTTGATCAAGGAAGTAAGCTGGTGGATGAGGCTGGTAAAACGATGGATGAAATCGTCACTAGCGTCCAGCATGTTGCCGATATCATGAGCGAAATAGCGGCTGCAAGTCAGGAGCAAAGCGCTGGAATTGAGCAAGTCAATCTGGCAATTACTCAGATGGATGAAATGACTCAGCAAAATGCTGCGTTAGTTGAGCAGGCGGCAGCTGCAGCTGAAAGTATGGAGGAGCAAGCTGTCGAATTGGCTAGAGCTGTAAGTGTATTTAAATTGTCTGATTCGCTGCAGCCAGTGGTCAGACCTGTTACGCAATATCGTGAATCGGTAGTCAAACCAAATCAGGTTAAACCAGCGGCATTGCCTTCGGCAACAAAAAACACAGAATCTTTCAATGTTAAGAAGGTTGCCGCAGATGACTCATGGGAAGAGTTTTGATTTTTAATTAATGCGTGTTCGTATGTGGACCCGGGTGTTCTTTGGTGCTTAATAAGTTCTGAGTTTAGTTTTGAAAGTCTTTGATGAGAAATATTGGCGCAAAAGAAAGATCAGAAAACTCAAAGGAGTTTGAATTTAACTCTCGTGACTTTGATCGTGTGAGAGAGCTGATATATAAGCGGGCAGGCATATCTCTCGCCGATAGCAAGCAAGAGATGGTTTATAGTCGTCTCGCAAGGCGCTTACGGGCGACCGGAATAAATTCATTCTCGGATTATCTGAACAGTTTGGAGAGAGAGCACGATAGTTTGGAGTGGGAGGCTTTTACGAATGCCTTAACTACAAATTTGACATCCTTTTTTCGGGAAGAACACCATTTCCCTATTCTTGCGGATTTTGTAAAAAATCGTAAGCAACCAATTCAAATTTGGTGTTCCGCCAGTTCTACCGGAGAGGAGCCTTATTCGATTGCCATGACTCTTTGTGAGGCCTTTGGTACTTTGCGTCCCCCAGCGCATATCGTGGCTACGGATATTGATACTAACGTTTTGAATACTGCGTCGAAAGGTGTTTATAACATCGACAGGGTAGAGAAATTATCTCCAGATCGGGTGAAAAAATTTTTCCTTAAAGGAAAAGGTAACCAAGATGGACTTGTCAGAGTAAGGCAAGAGCTAATCGATATGATTACCTTCAAACAGCTTAATTTGCTTGCTGATAGTTGGCCGCTGTCGGGGGAGTTTGACGCGATTTTTTGTCGAAACGTGATGATCTATTTTGATAAGCCCACTCAGGGCAAAATTCTCAGGAAATTCGTTCCATTAATGAAGCACGATGCATTATTGTTCGCGGGACATTCTGAGAATTTTTTATACGTGTCGGATGATTTTAAGTTGAAGGGGAAAACCGTGTACGAGCTTTCTTCTGGTAATGCTGCCAATGGACGAGTTGCAACAAATCATTTGCACAAAGGTAGCTTATGAGTAAGTTGAGTGAAGAGCATTTTGCAACAAACGTATATTTTGACAGGACGTTTGATTGTGACGCTGCAAAAATTTTGCCAGGAGAGTTTTATTTCACGAACAAAGACATGTTGATCGTGACGGTTCTTGGCTCTTGTGTTTCTGCTTGTATTCGTGATCGTGTGACTGGGGTAGGGGGGATGAATCACTTTATGCTCCCGGATACCGGTGGCGATGCAGATAATCCTGTTTCTGCCTCTATGCGTTACGGTACCTATGCAATGGAGGTGCTTATTAATGAGCTACTGAAAGCAGGTGCGAAGCGAGAAAACATGGAAGCAAAAGTTTTTGGTGGTGGAAACGTGTTACGTGGTTTTACAGCTATCAACGTAGGTGAGAGAAATGCAAAGTTTGTCCTGGATTACTTAAAGGCTGAGCGCATGCGTGTGATTGCGGAGGATCTGAATGATATCTATCCTCGCAAAGTATATTTTTTTCCAAAAACGGGTAAGGTTCTCGTCAAAAAATTAAAAGTAGAACACAATGACACACTGAGAAAACGTGAGCAGGATTATGCAAGTCGCTTAAAAACGACCTCTGTGGGTGGGGAAGTCGATTTGTTTTAATTTTGACCTGAATTTTTTGTAAGCTTCAGGCGAATATGGAATTTTTCCAGATGAAAATAAAAGTATTAATTGTTGATGATTCGGCGCTCATTCGTAGCGTCATGAGTGAAATTATTCGTAGCCAACCGGATATGGAAGTTGTTGGTGTCGCACCTGATCCACTGGTTGCCAGAGAACTGATTAAGCAGACTAATCCGGATGTTTTGACTTTAGATGTCGAAATGCCGAAGATGGATGGTTTGGATTTTCTTGAGCGCCTGATGCGTTTGAGGCCGATGCCGGTCATTATGGTGTCCTCACTGACTGAGCGAGGGTCAGAGATCACGATGAAGGCTCTGGAGTTAGGGGCTGTTGATTTTGTCTCAAAGCCTAAAATGTCGATTCAGAGTGGCATGCTTGATTATGCTGAGTTAATCGCCGATAAAATCCGCATTGCGTCAAAAGCAAAAATCCGACCAAGAGTGCTTTCTGCTGTTGATCATACTAAAGATACGCCGGGTGCTTTGCCATTGGTGCGTAATCCTTTAACCAGTAGTGAAAAACTGATTATTATCGGTGCTTCCACCGGAGGCACTGAAGCGATAAAGAATTTTCTTGTGCAAATGCCGTCAGATTGTCCAGGCATTTTAATTACTCAGCATATGCCAGAAGGCTTTACCCGCTCGTTTGCAAAGCGACTTGACGGTTTATGTAAAATTTCTGTATCTGAGGCTGTGGGCGGAGAACGTGTTTTGCCTGGGCATGCGTATATTGCACCGGGACATTCACATTTACTCCTTGCCCGTAGTGGCGCTAATTATGTAACCCAACTCGATACCGGAGAGCCTGTAAATAGGCATCGCCCATCCGTTGATGTCCTGTTCCGTTCTGCTGCTACTTATGCCGGTAAAAATGCTGTTGGTGTTATATTGACTGGCATGGGGAAAGATGGTGCTGCCGGCATGTTGGAAATGAAAAACGCTGGTGCTTATAATTTTGCGCAAGATGAAGCAACTTGTGTAGTATTTGGAATGCCTCGGGAAGCAATTGCAATCGGTGCGACACATGAAGTTGCGCCCTTAAACGAATTGCCAACAAAGGTATTGCATTATTTGGCAACACATGGAAGCCGTGCACTTAGGGTCTGATGGAGCGAGGAGACATGCTTTAATGCAATTTAACCCACCTCTTATTCTTAAATTGACCGATAATATTAGTAATTGTATTCAAAGAAATAATGGAGTAATTCATGGCCGATCAAAACCTGAAATTTTTAGTTGTGGACGATTTTTCTACTATGCGTCGCATAGTAAGAAATTTGCTTAAAGAGTTAGGCTACTCCAATGTGGACGAGGCTGAGGACGGAGCGATGGGGCTTGCGAAGTTGAAAAACGGCGATTTCGACTTTATTATTTCTGACTGGAATATGCCTAATATGGATGGCCTCACTATGTTGCAACATATTCGTGCTGATCCTGCGCTTTCTAAAATTCCGGTTCTGATGGTTACTGCAGAGGCGAAGAAAGAAAACATTATTGCTGCTGCACAAGCTGGTGCGAATGGCTATGTTGTTAAGCCGTTTACTGCCGCAACCTTGGATGAAAAGCTTTCGAAAATTTTTGAGAAATTGGGTAAGAGCGCCTGATTTAAGCTGCTGCCAAATGCGGATGCGTTAGTGAGTTGGTTTATCATCAGACTTTCTATCTGACAGTTGTCTTGGTTTTGTAGGCACTTTGTGGCAGAGTGCCTGCCGAATATTCTGAAATGAGATACTTGCCTTAGTCGGATGAAATTGAAAAAATGACTGAATTTTTTTAAAATTATCTGCAAAAACCTCAAGACAAAAAATGCTCTTGCCTATCAGTGAAATCAAATGCGCTGTTGGATGAATTCTGTTCCTGATGATTTTGTCTTTGTGGTTAAATAAATAATAAATTCTATATGATTGAAGATAATTTCATCTTAAGAGAACCGCTGCTTGACCCTAAGCAACGCGTGATTGGTTTTCAGTTTTCATGGCAACAAGCGGATTCCAACGCTCAGTTAGACAGCCAAAATCTTGATTATTTACTGGAATTTGTTGCAGGTCATCTGAATGATGATGACGGTTTTTTACTTGCGGACAGCTTGGTGTTTCTTGAAGCATTGCCTGAATTATTGCATGCTGATGGACTCAAATCATTTCCACCAAAAAATACTGTCTTGATTTTGCATAAAAAGTATTTTGCAGATGAATCTACCCTGGAGGCAGTGAAGGAGCTGCGGGCTTTGGGCTTTGGCATTTGCCTTCGTGGAGCTGAAGTTACAACGCTGGAGCGTTCATTTTTTGCATTTGTCTCTCATATTGAGGTGCAGTTAAATGCGGCTAACTTTGCGTCTCAGGCAAAAGTATATGCATCCTTGAAGCAATCGTCGGTCAAGATGGTGGCGCGTAATGTATCTACGTGGCAGGATTTTGATGCTTGTGCAGCTTTAGGTTTGGATAGTTTTGTTGGGAAGTTGCATTTGATTCCAAGACCCAGTTCCGCGCCAAAAAGCTTGAATCCAGCGCAGACTACGATATTGCAGTTGATGGAAATGGTCAGAAAGAATGCGGATGTCCAGCAGCTGGAGTTGGTTGTTAAACGCGATGCTACGCTGGCATACAAGTTATTGCGTTACATTAATTCTGCTGGTTTTGGCCTGCGCACAGAAATTCAGTCGTTGAAGCATGCGGTACAAATGTTAGGCTACAGTCCGCTATACAGATGGTTAACTGTTTTGCTTGCAACCGCAAGTACCAGCGGATATTCTCCGGTTCTGCTGGAAACTGCAATTGTACGCGGGCGCTTTGCTGAGTTGCTCGGTCAAATGAAAATGCCGAAGTCTGAAGCGGAAAATCTTTTTGTTGCAGGGATGTTTTCCTTGCTTGATCGCTTACTTGGTTTGCCGATGGAAGATGTACTCTCGACTATACAGTTACCCGAAGTTGTTACCGAGGCATTGATTTCGAGGGAAGGGGTTTTTGGTCCTTACCTAGCCTTGGCAGAGGCATGTGAGTTGAATAGTATGCTGGTTGGTTCTTTGGCTGAGTCGTTAAAGATTTCCGCCGAGGACGTAAATACAGCTCATTTGGCTGCTTTAGTGTGGGCGAAAAATGTAGCGACAGCTGCATAACGATACTGATTGGCAAAAACGGCAAGCCTTCATGCTTGCCGTTTTTTTTATTTATTGATCTGATACAAAATTAATGATGAAGCGCGAGCATAACATTCAATTTCCAGAAATACCTCTTTGGTTGGTATGGGGTATTGTTTGTTATTTTGTGAGCTTCAAGTTGGGCAGCTATCCGATTCTGGATAACAACGAAGGATTGTACGCAGAAATCCCCCGTGAAATGTTACGTTCCGGTGATTGGCACCAGTGGATTATTCCTCATCTGAACGGGCTGCCATACATGGAGAAACCTCCTCTGTTGTATTGGTTGACTGCAGTTCTTTTTGCGGTATTTGGTGAGTCTGAGTGGGTCGCCAGGTTGGTTCCAGTGTTATCTGGCATTGGATGCGTAGGGCTGATTTTGTGGTTCACAAAAACGATCGGACGTGAGTACGCTGGCAGGTTGGCGGCTATTGTGTTTATCAGCAGTCTTGGCGTTACTGCGATGTCCCGTATCCTGATGTTTGATATGTTGCTGACGGTATTGTTGACGGCGGCAGTCATGTCGGGATATCTGTTCTGCGTAAGAAAACAACGTAAATTACTCTACGTATGTATGGCTATGCTGGCGCTTGCTTTGCTGGCGAAGGGATTTGTTGCGTTGATTTTATTTTTCGCGGTTATGGGCACTTACCTTGCGTTAAGCTCGTCAACGTTGAAAAACTTCCTGTCTCGTTTATATGAATGTTTGCACTGGAAGGGGTTGTTGGTTTTTTTCCTCATTGCGACTCCGTGGCATATCGCAGCAATGCTGGTTGAACCTATTTTTCCGTGGTTTTATTTCATTAACGAACACATCTTAAGATTCCTGGGGAAGAGGGAACCGCATGATTACTATGCAGGTGCCTGGTGGTATTACCTTCCACGGGCGTTGCTGTTTCTATTCCCATGGTCATTTTTCCTTCCGGTCTTAGCATTTGCCCGAACGAATATTGCACGTCAGCGGGATATGCATTTGTTCTTGTGTATTGCCTGGCTGATACCTATGGTATTTTTTTCTGTGTCCAGTGCGAAGGCAAATTATTATCTCGTGATTGTGATGCCATTTGTGGCTATACAGCTGGCTTTGATGTTGGAAGATACGAAGTTTGGTGGCCAATGGGGGCTCGTAATTCCGGGTGTACTGTTGTCAATTTTATTTTTTGCACTGACCTTGTGGTTTTTAAATGGGAAAAACGAAGCCCTGAATGGCCTGTTTATTAAGGGAATTTTTACCCGGTATTTTGCTGAAATTTTGTTGATCACATCAATTCTTGTGACATTTTTCTCATACCGTATACGTAAACTGGGTGTTTTGTTATACGTTTTGATTCCGATGATGAGTTTGCCTGCCATGTTGCAAGTGATCGATGTGAGGCAAAATTATATTTCCACAAAAGAAGTTGTTGCATGGTTGAGGACGGATTTTCCTCGGTCTGAGGTTATCTTGTACCGTGTTTTTGAGCATCAATCTTCATTGCCATTTTATTTGAAAGCCCCGGTTCGAATCGTTGATAGTCGAAGCAGTGATTTATTTTGGGGTAACAAGCTTCACAAAAATAATATCGTGCTAAGCGATATGCAGTTTCAGATTCTGCTTGATAAGCAAAAGATTGCATTGATGGTTCTGAAAGAAGATTTACCTGATTTCAGACAAAAGAAGTATTTTTCTGAATTTAAACTGACCAGAGAATCTGGTAATACTCTGATTTTTACCAATTAATTCAGATATTTACTGAATTTAAAACCGATGCCTTCTGGAGCCTGTAAGGGCATCAAGGTATAATCACGTTTTTCTCATCCAACCTGCGATAGTTAGAGAGAAACTGTCTCCTGCTATTGCCTCAACTACTCCTCTAGCCATGTTGATATTGCCAGGCTCCAATGCCCTGTCTGCTTTCCGTACATCCAATCTTCTGAATCGTTTGCAGGAAGTCGATGCAAATATTATCGGCGTCACTGCAAGATACCAACATTTTGTTGATGTCAGCGTTGAATTGCAAAAGAACGATATTGAACGTCTTGAAGCTTTATTAGTTTACGGCGACCGTTTCAATGGATCTCAGGACGGTGAATCTTTTATTGTTATTCCGCGTATCGGCACGATTTCTCCGTGGGCAAGTAAAGCAACTGATATTGCGCACAATTGTGGTATGCATCAGGTGCATCGTATCGAGCGTGGTATCAGTTACTTTGTACAAATGAAAACAGGCTTTTTTGGTGGAACCAAAGAAGTGAAGCCGTCATCCCGAGAAGCCATCTCTGCTTTATTGCATGATCGTATGACTGAAATGGTATTGACGAATCTTGGCGATGCCTGTGCACTGTTTTCCGAGTTGCAAGCAAAACCTTTGGAATCTGTTGATATTCTGAGCGGTGGTAAAAATGCCTTGCTGAATGCCAATACCGAGTTAGGCCTTGCCTTATCCGATGATGAAATCGATTATCTGGTAGATGCTTTTAATTCCGTCAAACGTAATCCGACTGATGTTGAATTAATGATGTTTGCACAGGCAAACAGCGAGCATTGTCGGCATAAAATATTTAATGCAGACTGGACTATTGACGGTGTTGAGCAAGATAAGTCTTTGTTTCAGATGATTAAAAACACCCACGAGCTGCATCCACAGGGAACCATCGTTGCTTATAGTGATAATTCCTCAATTATCGAAGGTGCAAAGGTCCAGCGTTTTTATCCTCGCGACAGTAAAACGGGTACTTATGAGTTGTCGGAAGAATTAACCCATATTTTGATGAAGGTGGAGACGCATAACCATCCGACCGCAATTTCACCATTTCCAGGCGCATCTACCGGTGCAGGCGGCGAAATTCGTGATGAAGGTGCGACCGGCAGAGGGGCAAAACCTAAAGCAGGATTGACGGGATTTACCGTTTCTAATCTGTCACTCCCGGGAATGAATCAGCCTTGGGAAAACGCTACGGATTGTGATGGCGGTGCAGAAACAGAATCTACGTACGGAAAACCTGACCGCATCGCTTCGCCATTGCAAATCATGATTGATGGACCCTTGGGGGGAGCCGCATTTAACAATGAGTTTGGCCGCCCTAATTTAGGGGGCTATTTCCGTACTTATGAACAAAATGTTGGCGGTACAGTGTATGGCTACCATAAACCCATCATGATCGCTGGCGGTATCGGAAGTATTTCCGCCCAACATACCAAGAAAAATGATTTGCCGGTAGGCAGCTTGTTGATACAACTTGGTGGACCAGGTATGCGTATCGGGATGGGCGGCAGTGCCGCTTCTTCTATGGCGACGGGAACAAATACTGCTGATCTTGATTTCGATTCGGTTCAGCGCGGCAATCCTGAAATGGAGCGGCGCGCGCAGGAGGTGATCAATTCTTGCTGGCAAATGGCTGACGCGAATCCGATTTTATCTATCCATGATGTTGGCGCCGGTGGTTTGTCGAACGCGTTTCCTGAAATAACGAATGACGCAAAGCGTGGGGCCATATTTGATTTGCGCAAAGTGCATCTGGAAGAAAGCGGTATGGCGCCAAAAGAAATCTGGAGTAACGAATCACAAGAACGTTATGTACTCGCAATTGCTCCTGAGAGTCTGGAACTTTTCCGTGGCTTTTGTGAGCGCGAACGTTGTCCGTTTGCCGTAGTCGGTACTGCGACAGAAGAGCGTCAACTGAAAGTGATCGATCCAGAACATAGCAATACACCTGTCGATATGCCGATGAATGTATTGCTGGGCAAACCCCCTAAGATGCACAGAAACGTTGAGCGCCTGCAGGCATCATATAAGCCCTTGGATCTGACAGGCATCAGTCTTGATGATGCGGCGGAGCGCGTTTTAAGTTTACCTACAGTTGCTGATAAATCGTTTCTGATTACGATCGGCGACAGAACAGTTGGTGCAACGACCGTACGTGATCAGATGGTTGGACCATGGCAGGTACCTGTGGCTGATTGTGCCGTGACAACAATGAGTTTTGAGGGCGTTCTGGGTGAGGCAATGGCCATGGGTGAGCGCACTCCGCTCGCGGTCATTAATGCGCCTGCTTCCGGTCGTATGGCCGTTGGTGAGGCGATTACGAATATTGCTGCGGCACCGATCAAAGATATCTCAGATATCAAATTATCTGCAAACTGGATGGCGGCTTGCGGTCAGCCAGGTCAGGATGCTGCCTTGTTTGATACAGTGAAAGCTGTCGGCATGGATTTATGCCCGGCACTTGGCATCAGTATTCCAGTCGGTAAAGATTCGCTGTCAATGCGTACGACGTGGAAAGATAGTGGCGGCAATAAGTCTGTCACGTCGCCAGTGTCATTGATCATATCGGGTTTCTCACCTGTCTATGATGTGCGTAAGACACTGACACCGCAAATACGCCTGGATAAAGGTGATACAAGCCTGATTCTGATTGATCTTGGTCGTGGACGAAATCGCCTCGGTGCTTCGGCTTTTGCACAAGTGATGCAAGTAATTGGCAATGAGGTGCCAGATGTTGACAGCGCGGCCGATCTCAAAGCCTTCTTCGCTGCTATTCAACAATTGAACAGTGAAGATAAACTGCTGGCTTACCATGACCGTTCTGACGGTGGTTTGTTTGTGACTTTGTGTGAGATGGCGTTTGCTGGTCGCGCAGGGCTGGCGATTAATCTCGATATCCTGACGATGGAAACCGAGCATGCTGCTGATCAGGGCGATGCCAAAAATTGGGCTGGGCAAGTGGCGGAAAGAAGAAATGATCTGACATTACGGGCGTTGTTCAATGAAGAATTGGGCGCTGTGATTCAGGTGCGCACCGAACAACGCTCTGAAGTCATGGATGTTTTACGTTCAAACAATCTTGGCGCCTGCAGCCACATTATTGGCAAACCAAATGCCAGTGACTCTATCGAGTTTTACCGTGACGTAAAACAGATATTCAAAAAACTCAGATCAGAGCTTCACCAAACATGGAGCAAAACCAGCTGGCAGATTGCACGCCTGCGTGATAATCCGGCTTGTGCCGATGCCGAATACGCTCGTATCAGTGATGTGCAAGACCCAGGGATGCAGCCCAAGTTAAGTTTTGATATCAATGATGATGTTGCTGCTCCGTTTATCGCTACCGGTGTTCGTCCTAAGGTGGCAATCTTGCGCGAACAGGGGGTGAACTCTCACGTCGAAACTGCGTATGTTATGCATAAGGCGGGATTTGAATCTGTCGATGTACATATGAGCGATTTGATTGCTGGTCGTGCGAATCTGAGTCATTTTAAAGGCTTGATCGCTGTCGGTGGCTTCTCTTATGGAGACGTATTGGGGGCGGGTGAGGGGTGGGCAAAAACGATCTTGTTTAATGCGATGTTGTCTCAGCAATTCTCTGAGTTTTTCCACAGAACTGACACATTTGGTTTGGGTATTTGTAATGGTTGTCAGATGATGAGTAATCTGAAATCGATTATTCCGGGGGCGGAAGCGTGGCCGAAATTTACCAAGAACAAATCTGAACAATTCGAAGCACGTTTTTCGATGGTTGAAGTGTTGGATTCTGCTTCTGTCTTTTTCAGTGGCATGGCGGGGACGCAAACTCCAATCGCGGTAGCCCACGGCGAAGGTTTTGCTGATTTTTCTACGACCGGTGATATTGCTAAGGCACAAGTGGCAATGCGATTCGTTAACAACAGCGGAGATGTTACTGAAAGTTATCCATACAATCCGAACGGTTCACCACAGGGAATTACTTCTGTAACGAATCTGGACGGACGCTTTACTGTGATGATGCCGCACGCCGAACGTGTGTTCCGCACAGCGATTCATTCATGGCATCCGGATGACTGGAATGATGACTCTCCGTGGATGCGCATGTTCCGAAATGCAAGAAAGTGGGTGGGTTGATCTACGGTTGAATTGAAGAAAGGGGGCTTTTGCCCCCTTTCTTATTTTTGTGATTTTGCTGATTTTATTTGACCGCATCGCAAATAAAAAAGAGGCGTTTAATACGCCTCTTTTTTGAACTGAACCTGATTACAATTACTGAACTTTTGCTTTTTTCACCAACGCTTGTTGATAAGCCTGCACTTTTTGTTGCTGCAGTCCATCAACGATCTGTGGTTTTACTTCTTCCAGTGTCGGGAATTTTGCTGTGCGTACATCATCTAATTTGATGATGTGAAAGCCAAATTCAGTTTTAACCGGTGTTTCGGTAAACTGACCCTTTTGCAAAGCAGTCATTGCTTGAGAGAATGCAGGAACAAATGTTGCTGGTGTTGCCCAGTCAAGATCGCCGCCTTTTGATGCGGATCCTGTATCTTTAGATTGTTTAGCTAATTCTTCAAATTTAGCGCCAGCTTTCAATTTCAAAATAATCGCTTTTGCATCATCTTCTTTTTCTACCAGAATATGATAGGCGTGATATTCCTTGTCGCCAGCTTGTGCTTTTGCTTTGTCGTATTCAGCCTGAACTTCGGCATCGGAAACAGGATTTTTCTTTACATAATCAATCATCAGCGCACGAATCAGCAAAGATTGACGGGCGATTTCCAATTGATTTTTTACTTCTGCATTCGACGCGAGGCCAGATTTTTCAGCTTCCTGCATTAATACTTCACGATTAATCAGCTCTTGCTTCACCATTGCGCGCAACTGTGGGCTGTCTTGCTGACCTTGCGATGCCAGTTGTTTGACCATGGCATCTACGCGAGAAGAAGGAATTGCTTTGCCATTGACTACAGCGAGATTTTGAGCCATTGCAGGCAGGGCTGTTGCAAGAAGTACTACCAGCAAATGAGCAGGTTTAAAAGTCATTGTCTGTTCCTAAAATAACAAAATAAAAAACGGATTATAAGTAAACTGCTTAGGTTAGGTCGGTATCTCTGACGGAGCAAGTGCACTGATTGCCAGTGCGTGAATTTCCGTGTGCATCATATCGCCAATGGCATCATACACCAGACGATGGCGGGAAATGCGATTTAAGCCTTCAAATTGAGGACAAATTATTTTCAAACTGTAATGACTTCCTCCTGATGCGGCACCTGCATGTCCTGCATGTGCATGGGAGTCATCCTGAAGTTCACACAGTACAGGGTGCAAATTTTCTGTCAGACGTATGTGTAATTTTTCAAAACGGGTCATGACTCAGTTTCTTCCATGTATTTTGTTAAAAATAAGCTTTGAATAATAACGAATGCAGGCATGATCCCTATCATGGATATCAGCTTGAAATTCGCCCAGGCTGACGTCGTGAAATTGTAGGCTACCAGCAAATTTGCGATCCCCATTACTAAAAAAAAGCAGATCCACGCAAGACTGAGGCGAGACCAGATTTGTTCCGGGAGTTTTACTTGCGATTCCATTGCAGTACGGATCAGATTTTTCTTAAAGCCAAACTGTGCCAGCATAAACGCGACGGCATAACACCAGTAAAGAACAGTTGGTTTCCATTTAATAAATGCTTCGCTATGGAAATAAATAGTTGCGCTGCCGAATACCATGATGACGATGAATGAAATCCAAAGCATTGCATCGACCTTCTTTCTGCGTATAAGCAGATAGGCGATCTGGCATACAGATGCAACCAGTGTCACAGCCGTGGCAAGTAGAATTGGCGCAACTTCCTCGGTGCTGCCGCCACCGGACACAAGTCCGGAAAGAAATTCAGTTACATACGCCTGTGCAGCAGTAGGGTGGTTTTCTCCCCATTTGAACGTCACAAAAAACAGAATGACGGGGAAAATATCAAATAAAAATTTCATTAAAAGTTACTCAGGCAAAGGTTCAAATTTCAAGGAGGCAGAATTAATGCAATAACGTAGTCCTGTTGGCGGTGGGCCATCAGTAAAGACGTGCCCAAGGTGAGCGTCGCAGATATTACACACAATTTCGGTGCGAGTCATGCCGTGAGACGTGTCCAGTTTTTCCAGTACATTTGCCGGATTCAGTGCACGAAAATAACTTGGCCATCCGCAGCCAGAATCAAATTTTGTATCGGATGCAAACAGTGGTGTATTGCAGCAGACGCAAGTATAGATGCCGATATCGTGGTGATCCCAGTATTTTCCGGTAAACGCTCTTTCCGTTGCTGCATGGCGCGTAACTTGATATTCGACAGGATCAAGCTGAGCGCGCCATTCAGCATCGGTCTTATGTATTTTATTCATATTTTCTTTCGTTTTACGACGAACAACTGATTTCGAGATGTTGTGCCCAAGTCGGTGGCTCGTCTGCGTATAGATGATGCTCTGGCTGTTCATCAAAAGGGTGTTCGAGAATTGTCAGCAGCTTTTGGACTTCACTGAAATCCTTATTTTGCGCTTTTTTAATCGCAATTTGCGCAAGATAGTTTCGCAGCACATATTTGGGATTGCTTGCTTGCATACGGCTTTGTCTTTCTTCGGCTTTACTGACTTCAGAGACCAGCCGTGCCCGGTAAAGTTCCAGCCAATCAACCGCAGCTTGAGTATTGCTGAATAAGCTGACGAAATCGTCGTCTTTTGAGTTGGCGTGATTTTCGAGGTGACTCAGGTATCTGAAGGTGTGTGTGAAATCAGCATGGTTTTCCTGCATGATATTAAATAGCTGTTCAGTCAGTTCCTTATCGTCGTTTTGAATGGTCAATAATCCGAGTTTTTTACGTAGCAGTGCTTCCCATTTATTTGTAAAAGAAAACGAGTAACAGTCCAGTGCCAGTTGGGTATCTTCTACACTGCCTATCAGGGGCAGTAATGCCTGGCCAAGCGCATGTGTATTCCAGTGTCCAATTGTGGGCTGCATACGGTAGGAGTATCGGCCCTGTTGATCAGTATGATTACAAATGTGCCTTTCATCATACTTTTCCATAAATCCAAACGGACCATAGTCCAGAGTTAAGCCCAGGATAGACATGTTGTCTGTATTCATGACGCCATGCATGAATCCGACTGACTGCCAGCAGGCGATCAGTTCAGCTGTTTTTTGCGTTACTGTACTGAGGAATGCCTGATAGGGATTAGGCTGTTCCAGTGCTTCAGGATAGTGATGCCTGATCACAAAATCCGCCAGAATTTTTAATTCGTCAGGACGGTTGTTGTAGTACCAATGCTCAAATGATCCAAAACGGATAAAGCTAGGAGCGAGTCGCGTAACAACCGCGCTGGTTTCTACCGTTTCTCGCATCACGCCCTGATCAGACCCAGTGATCGCCAACGCTCTGGATGTCGGTATTCCCAGTGCCTGCATTGCTTCGGAACACAAGAGTTCACGGATCGACGATCTCAGTACTGCTCGTCCATCGCCGGAGCGGGAATAGGGGGTTGGGCCTGCGCCCTTCAGTTGAACTTCAAAGCGTTGTTGATGTTTATCTATGGCATCACCTAAAAGAATCGCCCGACCATCACCTAGTTGCCCTGCCCATGCGCCAAATTGATGACCTGAGTAAATGCTGGCCAGTGGATTCGCTCCAGGAATATTACAATTTCCAGTGAAAGCCTCAACGTATCTTGGTGTGAGCAGCAATGCCGGATCCAGATTGAATTGTGCCGCAACTGGTGTACTGACGGCGATGGCGTATGGTTGTGGTAGCGGAGTAGGCTGCAAGTGCGTATAGAAACTGGCTGGCAGACGTGAAAAGGCGCTGGGTTGTAAAAAATCATCCAGATCGCTCACTTGCTTTACTAATGATGATGTTGGCATTGCACGGAATAATGAATATGAATGCCGTTATTCTGACAGAGTACGCGAAAGTCTGTTTTTTCGTATTGCTGTAAGAAAGGGGGAGCGGGCAAGCAGAAAATATAAGGGCTTCAATCCAATCGGAGTGAAGCCCTTTTGTACTTGATGCACTGTGAGAAAAACTACGCCGTCATCATCTCGCGAACTTTGCAGCCGTCAATAAGGAAAGACAAGCTGGTAACCAGAACGAGTTCGCCTTCAGCCGAGCGAGCAGTGCCAGTAATGCCGGGGGTGCTGATGCAGGTGAGTGGTTTGATCACCAGATCTGCGGTTCCATCTACCGAATCTACCGATAAAATATAAGGATTTGGCGCAGCGATCACAATGCCAACCCGTTCTGACGATGGCATGTAACCGAGCACTTTGCCCAGAGATTTAACAGGTAATGGGCGCCCCAGATCGCGAAGCACAGGTTGACCGCCGACACTTTCAAATGTCTCAGGCAATTCCACAACACGTTGCACTGTTGCCATAGGAAGTGCCAAGGATGCGCCATCGGTACGCACTAGCATCGTTGGGACAATAGAAAGCTCAATTGGTAAGCGGATTAAAAACGTCGTACCTTTGCCTAATTCTGATGAAATGCGGATTGCACCGCGATGACGTTCTACGGCTGTTTTTACAACGTCCATACCTACGCCACGACCCGAAACGCTGGAGGCGACTTCTTTGGTGGAGAAGCCAGGTAAAAACACGAGTTGGAAAGCTTCATCATCAGTTCGCGCATCGTGTGCGTTGATCAGACCTTTCGAGATGGCTTTATCGCGGAGTCGTTGCGCGTCCATGCCTTTGCCGTCATCAGACACTTCAATCATGACGCTGCTGGCTTCTTGCCACGCTTTCAGTGAAATGGTTGATCTTGCTGTTTTATTGCTTGCCAAACGTTCTTCTGCAGTTTCAATGCCATGATCCAGCGCATTGCGCAGCATGTGCACCAATGGATCGTACAGACTATCAACAACAACACGGTCAACTTCTGTTTCTGCTCCCTCAATATTTAAATCCACCTCTTTGCCCAAGTCTCTTGCCAGTTCGCGGACTAGGCGAGGGAATTTCTGAAACAGGCGCCCGACAGGTTGCATGCGGGTGGCTAACGTTGCGCGTTGCAGTTCAGTTGAGTAACGAGATGCGCGGGTCAGTGTCTCTGTCAGTGCTGCCATCAGAGGTGCAGCCTGACCATCAAACTTGAATTGCGATAATTTTTCCAGTAAAACCGCAGCCTGGTTTGCAGCTTGTACAGATTCGCCTGCTACCTCAAGCAGGACGTTCAGCTTCACAGCATCTATCCGTATGCTTTCTTCTTTGGCTGGGGCTGTATGCTTGACGTCTGTGCTGGACAAAGACGATTTAACTGCTTCGTGTTCTTCTTTTGCAGAAGGCGCTTTGGGAGCCGTTACGGCAGTCGCTACTGGTTCAGGTAACGTGCCGACCGGAGTTACTGCTCTGTAATATGCTTCCCAATCGACGCCATCAGTATTGTTGGCTGATGGCGTCGATGTACTAACCGCAACCGATTCAGGCGCAGTTGCCGCTACTTGAGGTGTTGCTGGTGCCGCGGCTTTTTTACTGACCCCCTTGCTCTCAATGGCATCTGTCAGCATCGCTTCCAGAGCTTTCGGCATCGTTGAAAGTTGTTCAGGAGGGACGCCGTTGTTCAGTGCGGTAAGTTGATCGGCAACAAAACCGCTGGCTTCCAATGCTGCCTCGATCGCTTCAGGTGTGACCGCGACTTGGCCGGTTCTCAATGCATCAAACAGGTTTTCTGTTAAATGACATGCAGAAACCATTGCAGACAGATTCATAAAACCCGCGCCACCTTTGATCGTATGGAACGATCGGAAGACGGCATTCAGTGTATTCATGTCGCCCGGATTACGTTCGAGAGACAACAGGTGTTCTTCTACGTTTGTCGCGAGATCGAGTGCCTCAACGACAAATTCTTTGAGCATATCATCCATCAGAAACCCAGGCTATCAAGAAGATTATCTACGTCATCCTGTTCCAGTGCGGCGTTCGGTACGGATGGCCCCTCCATTAATTCGACTGCTTTCTCTTTCAACTCTGTCGGCGCATTATCAAGAAGTATCTGAGCCAATTCGTGCTCGACCGCTTTATTGATTGCAACGACTTTCTTGATTAACTGACCAGTCAGATCCTGAAAATCTTGCGCCATCATGATATCGAGAAGACGAGCTTTTTCCGCATCCGTCGCTGTCAGAACTGCATTGGCAAAAGTTTTGGAGTCTGATGCCAATGACTTGAATTCTTCTACGCTGAGTTTGCCTTCAAATAAATCGGTCCAACGCACGTCCATGCTCTTCGCTTTTTTGGCGAGTTCATCCTGCTCAGGCATTCCGAGGTCAGTCGCATTGAGTACTTTATTTGCCGCTTGTTCTGTCAATGTTGCAACATACTCCAGCCTATCCTGCGCATCTGCAACCTGAATCGCGACATCAGAGAGGGAGCGATCATAGCCTAACTGTCGCATTGAATCATGCAACATGCGGACAACGTTGCCTAAACGATCAAAAATAGGCTTTGTAGACTCAATGTCTGTGTTGCGCGGATTCAGTTTCGGTGGTTGTTCACCAACCTGCATTACGTTGTTTGTCGTTGCTGAAGCAGAGTCCGTTCCTGCGGAGGGTGACGTTTCTGTTTCCTGGCGTTGACTTGCCATCTCTTCAAACAATGCATCAAGATCATCTGCTGAATCGGTCATATTCTTCACTCTCCATAATCGCTGTGACTTTTGTGCAATTTTTCCACAAATATCATGGGTTATTGTTAATTTTAGGCAAAAATGAGCGTTTTTTTGTACTCAATAGTGCGTTATCTATCTATTTAATTCATCGTGCAATTTTATTTTCAGTAATCTTTTTATTTCTGCCCGTAAATTACATTTCAAGTCTCCACAACATAGTAGCAGTACTTTATCGCAGAATGATCTATGGGAATAAAATTTATCATTGTTTTACTTGATTGTCGTTGGTTTTGCTGTTTTCCTGAGTCCATGCAATTAAAAATTGCTCAGGTGTTTCTACAGAAAAGAGCCCGGCTTTGCGAATTTTTCTTGCCAACTTAAGTAATGCTTTGTCTTTTGTGATCAGTGTGATTGCGGAGCTGTCTCTGGCGATCTCAAGAAATTTCTGATCATCTTTGTCGCTACAAACCGGTAATCGTATATCCGCTTTTAATGGCGGTGAGGCGCACTCGATGAGAAGATCGAATTGTTGGCAAATATTTGGCAGCTTATCCTGAGTCACCGGCAGGTGTGGATACTTCAGAACTGCCAGCCATTCTTCTCTACAATCGGTGCGGGTAATGGCTTTTAACTGTCCATTCTTTAATCCATGAAGAATGTCTAGCCAGCGCGGATCATTGAAAACGAATAAATCCAGACAGACATTTGTGTCAATGACGATGTGCTTGGGTATGATTGCGGTCATTATGTTTAATCTCGTTAATTTTTATGCTCATTGTATTATCTCCAGCCAAAAGTCTTGATTTTCAAATCCCGATTTCTACAAATATTTCTACGGTACCTGAGCTTTTGGATGAGGCGGAAGAATTGGTATCTATTTCGCGAGGCCTATCTGAGCTTGATTTAATTAAGCTGATGGAAATTTCACCGGCGTTAGCTCGTTTAAATGTTGATCGTTTTCGGCTATGGACGAAAACGCCAGACTCTAATCGGAGCAGACAAGCCATTTTTGCATTTAATGGGGATGTTTACGAAGGGTTGAATGCGGCTAGTCTGCAAGCGCACCATTTAACTTATCTGCAGAAACATGTCCGGATTTTATCCGGTCTGTATGGCGTGCTTAGACCTATGGATCAATTGCAGGCCTACAGGCTGGAGATGGGGACTTCTTTAATGACTCCACGCGGCAAGAATCTGTATCAATTTTGGGGACAAAAAGTAACTGATGTGTTGAACGGGCAATTGCGCTCTTTTAACGAAAAAGTATTAATTAATCTGGCGTCGGAAGAGTATTTTAAGGTTGTTAAGCCAGCCTCATTGGATGCGGACATTATTAATCCGGTTTTCCAGGACTGGAAAAATGGTCGGTACAAAATTATTTCGTTTTATGCCAAGCGCGCGCGCGGATTGATGGCACGTTATTGCGCTGAAAATGCGATTGCAGATCCTGAATTATTAAAAAACTTTAACGTTGACGGTTATTTATACGACGAGGGGGCTTCTGAGCATGGACGTTGGGTTTTCAGGCGACGAACAGAGGAGATTTAAGCGTAGACAAAAAAGCCGGTCATTGACCGGCTTTGCTATTTGAATTTTTTCTACTTCAGGACCAGAACTTCCACCATGCGGATTTGTTTTTCGCGGTACCTGTCAGGTAAGCGCTGTTAGGAAAATTTTTCAGAAATACGCGATTCGCGTCGTCTCGTAATTCTGTCATTCCCATTGCGTCGTAAGATTTCACCAGTAAAAACATCGCTTCTTCAATTGCCGGCGCATCAGGGTATTCGGTAATTGCAGCTTGCGCGCGGTTGGCGGCAGCGAGGTACGCACCACGGCGGACGTAGTAACGTGCAACGTGAACATCGTATTGCGCCAGCGCATTGACCAAGTATTTCATGCGTGAGATTGCATCCGGAGTGTACTGACTATCCGGAAACTGAGTTGCCAGTTGCTTGAACGCATCGAAAGCATCGCGTGATGCTTTCGGATCGCGCTCTGTAATATCTTGATTTGCCAGGAAATTGAGTAAGCCTAACTGATCGTTAAAATTAATCAGACCACGCAGGTAATACATGTAATCGACATGACTGTGATTCGGATGTAATTTAATGAAACGTTCTACTGCAGCCAGTGCCTGCACCTGATCACCTTGTTTATAGTAAGCATAAGCGGTATCCATCTGTGCTTGCTGGGCGTAGGTACCAAAGGGAAAGCGGGATTCCAGCTTTTCGAAGTACTGAATTGCTTTTTCATATCCGCCATTCGACATTTCGTCTTTTGCTTCAGCGTATAATTTTGATGCGGACCACGTTCTGGTCTCGTCGCCCTTGTCACCAAAAGCCCCGCAGCCGCTTAAAGTCAACGACGCGGCCATAGCCAGAACCAGCAATTTCAAAGATTTAATGTGCATAGATTTGTGCGTGAGCATGAAAACAATTTACGGATTATAGCCGATGACAAAAAATGTGAAACCAACTACAACAGTGATTTTGTCAGATTCTGATGTTGACGTCGATTTAGACTTAGCAGTTGACGATGAAGAAGTGGACGAAGACTTCTCTTCAGCAGCAGAAAATATAGAATTAAAACTGACCTCCGCTGCATGCGGCGAACGGTTGGATAAGACCATATCAAAATTGGTTCCGGAATATTCCCGCAGCCGTATTCAGCAATGGATAGAGGATGGCTTCGTTACGGTTGATGGGAAGCCCGGACGGACCAAGATGACGATGCTTGGCGATGAAAAAATTATTATTGAGCCACAGGCAGCTCCCGATGAAGGTGCTTTTGCGCCAGAAGACATTCCTCTGGATATCGTTTATGAAGATGATGCCGTTATTGTTGTGAACAAACCGGCCGGACTGGTCGTGCATCCCGCCGCCGGCAATTGGTCGGGAACCTTGTTAAATGGCTTGCTGTTTCGGTGGCCAGCGCTGTTAGGTGTTCCGCGCGCTGGCATTGTCCACCGGTTGGATAAAGACACCTCGGGATTAATGGTTGTTGCCAAAACCTTGATAGCGCACACGGATTTGGTGCGTCAGTTGCAAGATCGCAGCGTGAAGCGGGAATACTATGCGCTGGTATGGGGAACGCCTAACGTTTCCGGTACCGTTGATGCGCCAATGGCAAGACATCCGCGTGACCGTATCAAGATGGCTGTTTCCCGCAGTATTACTGCCAAGCCTGCCGTCACGCATTTTCAGCGTATCGCGACGGGGATGTTAGAGAAATTTCCTGTCAGCTTAGTGGCATGTCAGTTAGAAACTGGTCGCACCCACCAGATTCGCGTTCACATGCATTCTCTAGGGCTTCCTTTGGTTGGGGATCCTTTGTATGGCAAGCAGCATCTCGCACGTTTTTTTCCACGACAAGCCTTGCAAGCGAGGAAGCTGGGATTAATTCATCCGCAGACGGGTGAACATGTGGAGTGGGAAGTGGCCGTCGCTGATGATTTTCTTCAGTTGCTGAATGAGGCTGGAATTTCCTTGCCATGAGTCGTATGCCGCGAGATACCTTGCCGTTTCCGGTAATCCAGCCCGATTGGTGCGGCATTCATTCCTCAGTGAAGGCATTTTCAACGTTACGCAGCGGTGGTGTAAGTTCCGGAGTATATGGGAACGTTTGCGGAGTGCATGGAATGAATCTCGGGTTGCATGTTCAGGACTATCCTGCGGCAGTTCTTGAGAATCGCGCAAAAATAAATGCATGTCTGCCATCCGATGTCATATTACCATCACAAGTTCACGGTAATATTGTCGTGGATGTTGACGTCCTTGAGTCTGGAATGGAGGCTGATGCCGTCGTCAGTTCGGTCAGCGGGAAAGTGTGCGCAATTCTGACCGCCGATTGTCTGCCAGTTTTGTTTTGTGATGAAAGCGGAAAAGTTGTTGCTGCCGCCCATGCGGGTTGGCGTGGGTTAGCGAATGGGATATTGCAGAGTACGGTGGCCGAAATGCGTGCTCGGGGAGCTGACCGGATTTTTGCGTGGATGGGGGCAGCAATAGGTCCGGACGCATTTGAGGTTGGTCAAGATGTAGTTGATGTTTTTGCATCTACGGGTAAAAATTTTGTACACTGCTTCAGCAAAAAAACGTCTTCGGCTGAGACGGAAAAGTATTTTGCTGACATCTATCAGTTGGCGAGAGAAATTTTATTGTGTGAAGGCGTCAATGATATTTTTGGCGGCAGCTTTTGTACCTTTACCGATAAAGAAAACTTTTATTCGTATCGGCGCGATGGTGTGACCGGGCGCATGATCAGTCTGATTTGGCTTGACGCCGTAGCTAAATAAGTGTCTTCGGTTTATGTTTCTGAATGGGCTTTGTCAGAGCCGGATTGTTGCGGTGCAGCTTGATTTTCTGCTCGCTTATGCTTGCGTTGAGGGGCGCGCATCAGGTATAAAACAATAGACAAAGGAAAAACACAGTACATGATAAAAGTCATGCATCCTGCGATAAATGAAGGTTCAGTCATTGCCATCAGCAAAACAACATAGATCCAGGCAATTGCGACAATGTACATACAATTTCTTTCTAAAATCAGTCTGTCCGGCAGAGGAAAATCAAATATCAGGATAGCAGGACGTTCAATAATTAACTTGAAACGATACGCGAAAATCAGGAGACTCGCATGAAGACTTTCGATCCTCAAGCTATGTACTCCGAATGGATGTCACAGTTGGGAAGTCAGGCACTTTGGCAGGACTGGGTTCAGCCAGTAAGGACTATGGCGGAAATGCCGGTATCAGATGTGTTAAAAGATATCGGTGCGAAGATAGATCCGGCGGCGCTGGCACGCTTGCAGAATGAATACATGCAGGAGTTCGGGCGTTTGTGGCAGGATTTCGCTTTGTCGAAATTGCCGGAATTGAACGATAAGCGTTTTTCCGCAACGGACTGGCATAATCATGCGATGCACTCTTACAGTGCTGCCAGCTATTTGTTGAATGCACGGTTTCTGATGGCAATTGCTGAGGCAGTTGAAGCGCCGCAAAAAATCAAACAAAAAATCAGTTTTGCGGTGCAGCAAATGATTGATGCGATGTCTCCAGCCAATTTCCTGGTTACAAACCCCGAGGCGCAGTCAAAGCTCATCGAAAGCAAAGGGGAAAGTCTGGCCCGAGGGATCAGTCAGATGCTCGCTGATATGCAAAAGGGGCGCATATCGCAGACGGACGAGTCTGCGTTTGAAGTGGGTAAAAACGTAGCAACAACGGCAGGTAAAGTGGTTTTTGAAAACCATTTATTTCAGTTGATTCAATATACCCCTCTGACGAAAACAGTTCATCAGCGCCCATTGCTGATGATTCCGCCTTGTATTAATAAATATTACATTCTTGATCTGCAACCAGAGAACTCGCTGGTACGCTATGCCGTCGAGCAAGGGCACACGGTATTTCTGGTTTCGTGGGCCAACCCCGATGAGTCTATGTCTGAAGTGACATGGGATGACTACATCGAAGATGGTGCAATCAAAGCTTTTGAGGTCGTACGCGCCATCAGTAAGCAGGAAAAGGTGAACGCCTTTGGTTTTTGCGTCGGCGGCACGATTATTTCTACGGCTTTGGCGGTGTTGGCGGCACGTGGAGTTCATCCCGCAAGCAGCCTCACATTGTTGACGACCTTGCTGGACTTTTCAGACACAGGTGTGCTGGACGTGTTTGTGGACGAGGTACAGGTTGCGTTGCGCGAGCAAAGTATCGGGCGGAAAGGCATTATGCCGGGTCGTGATCTGGCCAGCACTTTTTCAAGCTTACGTGCGAATGATCTGGTTTGGAGCTATGTGCAGTCGAATTATCTGAAAGGGGAGGCGCCGCCGCCGTTCGATCTTTTGTATTGGAATGCCGATAGTACTAATTTACCGGGGCCTATGTTTTGCTGGTATCTGAGAAATACTTATCTGGAAAATAAATTACGACAAACCAGTGAGTTGACCGTTGCAGGTAATCAGGTTTCTCTCGGAGCGATTGATGCGCCTGTATTTGTGTACGGTTCCCGTGAGGATCACATCGTTCCCTGGAAGGCCGCTTTTGCATCGCTGAATATATTAAATCCAGAGCACAAAGAGCAAAATATGTTTGTGCTTGGCGCTTCTGGTCATATTGCCGGCGTCATCAATCCTCCGGCAAAGAAAAAACGCAGCTATTGGTTTAATCCAGTTGCAACTGAGAGCGCTGATGCCTGGTTTTCCGGCGCAGTTGAAAATCAAGGTAGCTGGTGGCCGGTATGGTCAGAGTTTCTGGCAAAACATGGCGGGAAAATGGTAAAGGCACCTGTAAAACCGGGAAATGCAGAATATACGGAAATCGAAGCAGCTCCCGGACGCTACGTCAAAGTCAGAGCAAATTAGTGTAATGGTGGATATTTCTGCAGTTTAAATTTAAAACAGGAGAAAAAGTATGGCGAAACGTGTTGCGTACGTAACAGGTGGTATGGGTGGAATCGGGACTCCAATTTGCAGACGTTTGTGCAAAGAAGGCTATACCGTCATCGCAGGTTGTGGCCCGAACTCTCCTCGCAAGGATAAATGGCTCGCCGATATGCGTGCCGAAGGCCTGGACATTCATGCTTCAGAGGGGAACGTTTCAGATTGGGAATCAACCAAAGCTGCTTTTGATAAAGTTAAGGCAGAAGTTGGTGAAATTGATGTGTTGGTGAATAACGCCGGTATTACCCGTGATGGTCAGTTCCGGAAAATGAGCAAGGCTGATTGGGATGCCGTGATGGATACCAACTTGAACTCGTTGTTCAACGTCACCAAGCAAGTTATTGAAGGCATGGTTGATCGTGGCTGGGGTCGGATTATTAATATCTCTTCAGTTAATGGACAGAAGGGGCAATTTGGTCAGACTAATTATTCCACCGCGAAAGCTGGTATTCATGGATTTACGATGGCGCTGGCGCAGGAAGTTGCCACCAAAGGTGTGACGGTCAATACTGTCTCTCCAGGTTATGTCGGTACGGATATGGTGAAGGCGATTCGACCTGATGTGCTTGAAAAAATCGTTTCCGGCATCCCGGTAAAACGTCTGGCGGAACCGGAAGAAATCGCTTCTATTGTCGCCTGGATCGCATCGGATGAAGGTGGATATGCAACGGGGTCTGACTTCTCGATTAATGGTGGTTTGCATATGGGATAAGAGTGACGCCAGTGGTCACTGTTGTTTGTTGTTCGATGTCAATTTAAACAAGTTTGCTACTGTTTTTTTACTGCAATGCGGTAGAATATGCTCACCAAAGCAAGGATTTTGGTGGGCATATTTTTTTGCCAATTTAAAAAACAACGTTAAAAATAGCGATAAAAAAGGGGACAATCAAATTGCTGTACTCAATGGTATAAGAGTGCATGCGTTTGTTTGAGTGAGTCTTGGTTTTATATAGTCGAAACTTGATTTCGCGATGAAGCCGGATGTGTAAGTTATCAATTGAGATTTCAATGAATAGCGCAAAAAAATCAACACAGCATCTGATTAAAAAATATCCGAATCGCCGTCTCTACGATACGCAAACGAGTAGTTACATTACCTTGGTAGATGTAAAGCAGTTTGTGCTTGAAAACGACGATTTCGCCGTGGTTGATGCTAAAACGGGTGAAGATCTGACGCGTAGTATTTTGCTGCAGATTATTCTCGAAGAAGAGGCCGGTGGCTCACCTATGTTTTCCAGCGTTGTGTTATCCCAGATCATTCGTTACTACGGTCATGCCATGCAGGGAATGATGGGTAATTATCTTGAGAAAAACGTGCAGGCATTCATTGATATTCAGAATAAACTGGCAGAAAATTCCAAAGGAATCTACGAAGGTAAGCCGTTCAGCCCTGAAATGTGGACGCAATTCATGAATGTCCAGGGGCCGATGATGCAAGGCATGATGGGTAATTACATCGATCAAAGTAAAAATCTGTTCGTACAAATGCAGGAGCAGATGCAAAATCAGGCTAAAAATATATTCAATGTTTTTCCGTTTAACCCGGAAGATGTGAATAAAAAGTAAGCAGGCATTTTAATTGAGACAGCTTAAGCCTCTGATTTTTCAGGAATTTTCATGCTAAGCTGGGCAAGAAAAGGTGGTAAAGGGTACAATGGCGGATTCGCTTTTGTACCCTTTTTGTTATCTACGCATCGTTATGTCCATTACTGAAATACGTCGTCCCGAAGTCACCAATTCTCCTAAAGTTGGATTTGTCTCCCTCGGTTGCCCGAAGGCACTGGTTGACTCTGAACAAATCCTGACCCAGCTTCGTGCTGAAGGATATGAAACCGCGAAATCTTATGATGGAGCCGATCTGGTCATCGTCAATACCTGCGGATTTATTGATGCGGCGGTTCAGGAGTCTCTTGATGCCATCGGTGAAGCTTTGGCTGAAAACGGTAAGGTGATTGTTACTGGTTGCCTAGGTGCGAAGAAGGACGCGGACGGCAACGACATGATTCAGTCTATTCATCCCAAAGTTCTGGAAGTGACCGGGCCGCACGCCTTGAGTGAGGTAATGACTGCAGTCCATAAGCATTTACCTAAGCCGCACGAGCCATTCATTGATCTGGTGCCGGCGCAGGGAGTGAAGCTGACCCCTAAGCATTTTGCTTATCTCAAGATTTCTGAAGGTTGTAATCATCGCTGCAGTTTCTGCATTATTCCTTCAATGCGTGGCGATCTGGTGTCGCGTCCAATCGCGGATGTGATGCTGGAAGCAGAAAACCTGTTCAAAGCTGGTGTGAAAGAGTTATTGGTCATTTCGCAGGATACCAGTGCTTATGGTGTGGACGTGAAGTTCCGTACCGGCTTCTGGAACGGCAAACCAGTTAAAACGCACATGACGCAACTGGTCGAGGCGCTCGGTGAACTCGCGAAGCAATACGATGCATGGGTACGTCTGCATTACGTCTATCCTTATCCGCACGTGGATCAGATTATCCCATTCATGAACAATGGCCATGTTTTGCCTTATCTGGATGTGCCACTGCAACACGCACACCCCGATGTGCTGAAACGGATGAAGCGCCCAGCCAGTGGCGAAAAAAATATAGAACGTATCAAGGCCTGGCGTGAGATGTGTCCGGAAATCACGATACGCTCAACCTTTATCGCTGGTTTTCCCGGTGAGACGGAAGAAGAATTTGAATACCTTCTGGATTTTTTGAAAGAAGCAGAAATCGACCGACTTGGTTGTTTTGCGTATTCACCGGTGGAAGGTGCAACAGCGAACGAATTAGCCAATCAATTACCAGACGATGTTCGCGAAGATCGTCGCCGTCGTGTGATGGAGTTGCAGGAAGACATTTCCAAAAAACGTTTGCAGGCGAAAATTGGTAAAACCGTACGCGTATTGATAGATTCTCTTGATCGTAGTGGTGGCGTCGGCCGCTCGTCTGCGGATGCGCCGGAAATTGACGGTGTTGTTTACGTCAAGCCGCCATTTGAGCCGCACCGCAAGCTGAAGGTGGGGGAATTCGTTAACGTCACCATTACCGCGGCGGATGCGCATGACTTGTGGGGTGAGGCAGTTTGATGAGGTTGATGTTGTCAGTCAGACTATCGCTGGTTGCTGGTCTGTTTATCGGCACCGTCCAGGCGCAGGAACTGCAAACTGCTGGTGCGATGTCGAATCCTGTGTTTGCCAGAGCCATAGAGTTGCGTGGACAATTGGGTGCTAAGCATGTGCGTATGCATTTGCAACCTAAGACCGAAGATCGCGACAGTGTTGAAGGCAGTTATGTCGTTGTCGCAGGTGCGCCGCAAAGTCAGAAAATTTTGCTTGCCGGGGAGGTGACCGCAGACAGACTGAGTATGGAGGAATCGGTGGATGGTACGGATGTTTCCGGTCAATGGGATGGTGATCTTCAAGGGCAAACTGTGCGTGGCATCTGGTTATCCGCCGATGGCAATGTCCGGCAGGATTTTACGTTAGAGATAGTGAATACTGATCCACAGAAAACGAAGAAGCGACGCAGCAAGAAATAAAAAAGGCGCATCCAGCGCCTTTTTTTATACAGAGAGTATCCGCAAATCTGAGTGGCAAATATGCCGCATGTTCATGCTACCTGACGGGAACGTACCAAAGTTTTGCATCGTTCACCGGTGTATTTTTGGGAAGCAGCGGGTTGCTCAGGCGTATAACGTTGCGTCCTTTTAAATTCAGCTTTTCGATTGCTTCTTGATGGTATTTATTGAAGATCGCATCGAAGCTGCCATCTTTTTGCATGATACGTAAGCCTGTTTCCACTCTGTCCCGTATCGCGGAGTCTTGTTTGTTAAAGAAAAAGTAGTAAGGAAACGGATAGTAAATCAGCAGATTCTTTTCTATGCTCAGTTCTGGATTACGTTCTTTATTTTTTTCGTACTCGATCAGAATTTCGCCAATACCACGCGGGAATCCATCGAAACGATTGGCGGTCAGCATTTTGAAAAGCTGGGAATATTTCCCCTGTATAACCCTGATGCCGTAGTTCTCATAGATTGCATTGTCATTCCAGTCCACGCCCTGACCAAGACTTACTTTTTTCAGGTCTTCCGGCGTCTTTATCTGATCAAATTTTGGCTGATTTTCTTTGTTGATCAGAAGAACGCGATAGCCGAGCAAGCCTTTGCGCAAAGGGAAGCGTATCGTCGCAAAACGCTGTTCCAACTCGATCGAGGTTGGATTCCACGTGACATTAATGTTATGTTCGGTTTTTTCCAGCTCTTGTAATACCCGTTTTTTTGGCATGATTTGCGCATCTGGAAGACATTCATAATCACCGTATCGTGAGCGGGTTTTTTCCAGTGCAGTACACAGAATTTCAATCACGTCATTAAAACGCGTTTCATTCTGAACTTCGCCGGCAGAATAGATGACCCGGGTGATTGCTGCCTGGGTCAAGACTGGAATCAGAATCAGATATGCGAGTAAGCTACTACGGAGTATTAAACGGAGGGCATTCATCTCATTGCAAATACGGGTGTGTACGTTCGTTTTAGTGTGGCGTAGTCAATGATTGATATGGCCGCATTTTTTGCGTCTGCTGGTCGGACAGATACAAGGGCAAAAATAGCGATGTCCTCTTGGATACAAAGGCGTCATTCTAATCGACTTTTATTACAGGAAATTTATGTTGGACCGCGGTCATGCTGGTTTTTGCCGCGTTGAAACGATGTTTTACAAAATTACTATGATGTTCTGTTTTTGACGGTGGGAATGATTGCTGCTGATCGGCGTCAGTTGTGCTGATGATGCTGATAACTGGCCGGTAAAATCTGGTTTTGATAGATACTCCCCCATTTTTTGAGTAAATGTGTGAAATCTCCTTGTCGAATATTGGCCTCTCAATATACTGGGGGGAGTATATTCTTCGCACAGATGTGTGCTGGGATGTTTTGATATTGCTGAATCAATCAAGGTGTTATATGACAAAAAAAGAAGCTCAGATCTCTGCTGTTGCTACCCGTGCGATTCATAGTGCTTATACAGCGCCGGATGGTTTCGGTGCGTTTCCTGTCGCTATTCATCACGCATCGACAGTGTTGTTTGACAGTGTCGATGCGATGAGATCACGCAGTTGGCAGGATAAATCCTCGTACACCTATGGTCTGCATGGCACACCAACCAGTTTTACCCTTGAGGCGCGTTTAGCAGAAATAGAGCAGGGTGATCATTGCCTGTTAGTGCCGAGTGGGCTGGCGGCAATCACGCTGATAGATCTGGCATTGCTGAAAAGTGGTGATGATGTATTGATTCCGGATAACGTCTATAACCCGAATCGCGATCTGGCGAATTGGCTGAGTCAGAATTACGGTATCAGCGCACGCTTTTATGATCCTTTGATTGGTGCAGGCATTGCTGCGTTGATTCAGGAAAATACCCGTCTGATCTGGACCGAAGCACCGGGTTCGGTATCGATGGAAGTGCCTGATATTCCTGCGATCTGTGCTGCTGCACACGCCCGGGGAGTATTGGTGGCGCTCGATAATACCTGGTCTGCTGGTATCGCATTTCCGGCGTTTGCCCATGGCGTTGATATCATCATGCAGGCGCTGACAAAATACCAGAGTGGTGGCTCGGATGTGTTAATGGGTGCTGTCATCACCAAAGACAAAGCACTCAATACGCGTTTGCAACTGGCGCATATGCGCCTGGGCTTTGGGGTGGGCATGGATGATGTGTATCTGGTATTACGTAATTTACCCAGCCTGAAATTGCGTTTTGAGGCGCATGATCGCAGTGCGCGTGAAGTCGCTGCCTGGCTGGCTCAACGTTCGGAGATTGGCAAGGTGCTGCATCCTGCTTTTCCGGATTGCCCCGGACATGAGGTTTGGAAGCGCGATTTCAGTGGAGCAGGTGGCTTGTTCTCAGTGCTGTTTGATGAGCGTTATACCGAGCAGCAAACGGATCGTTTTGTCGATAGTTTGAACTTATTCAAGATTGGCTTTAGCTGGGGCGGTGCGCACAGCCTGTGCCTGCCTTACCGCATAGAACAGATGCGGGATCGCTGGCAGTTCAGAGGTATTCTGGTGCGCTTTAATATCGGCCTGGAAGAGCAGGCAGATTTGATCGCCGACATTGAGCAGGCGTTGGTGGAAATGAAAAAAGCTGCCTGAAATAAGGCAGCTTTTTTTACTTGGCAATCAATACAGAAAATAAATGGATTGATGCAGAGACGAGCAACTAAATTATTTGCTGCTGGCAGTGGCATCGCTGGCTGGAGCAGGGGCGGCAACAGGTGTTGGTGTAGTGGCTTCGGCGCTGGCGGATGCGGAGTGAACTTCGGTCGGATTGTGGCCAGCCGCTTCGCCTTGCATATCAACTTTATCGCCTGCTTTGAAGATTAAAAACAGTGCTGCTGCAGCGAAAATAATAAAGCCGACGAGAATTTTCCACATAGTTGTCTCCTGAAAGAATTTAAAACTGTTTTAGTATCTGATTGTTTGAATGCCGTCTGCGATACGGCAGATGTGATTCAGGCATAGCGTTACATTAAACGCGCTGGCTTACAACTTCCTTGCAATCATACTCAAGCTTCAAGATTGTCAGGCAAAAAAATGGGGTGCATTCCAGAAGGAGTGCACCCCATTTTTAATTCACAATGCCGCTGTTTTGACAGCGGCATTGATGCATTACGCTGCCGACAATAATTGACGCAAGACGAATGGCAGGATACCGCCATGTTTGTAGTAATCAACTTCGATAGGCGTATCAATGCGCAACAGAACTTTCACTTCCTGAGTTTGACCGTTAGCACGGTGGATAACCAGAGTGACTTCCTGTTGAGGTTTGATATCGTTCTCTATGCCTTTCAGATCGAAGGATTCATTGCCTGTGATGCCTAAGGAGTCAACGCTGTCTGTGCCCAGGAATTGCAAAGGCAATACACCCATACCAACCAGGTTGGAGCGGTGAATACGTTCGAAAGAGCGTGCGATCACTGCTTTGACGCCCAGCAATTGCGTACCTTTGGCAGCCCAGTCACGGGAAGAGCCTGTGCCGTATTCTTCGCCGCCGAAGATCATGGTTGGCGTACCTTCAGCAACGTATTTCATCGCTGCATCGTAGATCGCCATTTGTTCGCCAGTTGGCTGGAACAATGTTTCACCGCCTTCAACGCGGGAGCCATCTTCTTTCGCAGGGATCATCAGATTTTTGATACGTACATTGGCAAACGTACCGCGCATCATGATTTCGTGGTTACCACGACGTGAACCGTAGGAGTTGAAGTCAGCTTTCAAGACGCCATTTTCTTTCAGCCATTTACCTGCTGGGCTGGATTCTTTGATAGAGCCAGCTGGAGAAATATGGTCAGTCGTGATGGAGTCACCAAATACGCCCAGTGCGCGTGCACCAGTGATGCCAGTCGCTGCTGCTTTTGGCTCCATTGCGAAGTCAGCAAAGAATGGTGGTTCAGCAATGTAAGTGGAAGCAGGCCAGTTGTAGACTTCGCCTTCCGCCACGCCTTTGATGTTTTCCCACAATTTGCCTGGCGCGCCTTTAACGTCAGCATAGTTGTCTTTGAATGTTTTTGCATTCATCGCAAACTTCATCAGTTTTTGAATTTCTGCGCTGGTTGGCCAGATATCGCCCAGGAAAATGTCTTTACCTTTAACGCGACCAACTGGTTCTGTCATCAGGTCTTTCGTCATGTTGCCAGCAATAGCGTAAGCAACGACGAGTGGAGGAGATGCCAGGAAGTTGGAGCGGATATTCGGGTGAATACGTGCTTCAAAGTTACGGTTACCAGACAATACAGCGGATGCCACTATGTCGTTAGCAACGATCGCTTCATTCATTGCTGGAGTCAGATCGCCAGCGTTACCGATACAGGTTGTGCAACCATAAGCAGTGACACCGAAACCGAGTTTTTCCAGATATGGCAACAGGCCAGCCGCTTCCAGATATTTAGTGACTACGCGGGAGCCAGGCGCCAGCGACGTTTTGATATGTGGAGCTACTTTCAAACCAGCTTCAACTGCTTTTTTTGCTAACAAACCAGCGGCCAGCAAAACGCTAGGATTGGACGTGTTAGTGCAAGAAGTAATCGCAGCAATCAGAACATCGCCGTTCTTAACTTTGACGCCATCAGCGTTGGTGTATTCCGCATCCAGATCTTCAATTTTTTTGTTGAAGCCGTTTTCAGATGTTGGTTTTGCAAACAGGTCGGCGAATGTCGATTTAACGTTACCGATTTCGATACGATCCTGTGGGCGCTTAGGACCCGCCAATGATGGAGAAACTGTCGACAGATCCAGCGAAATTTCAGTGGTGTAATCGATGTCGCCTTTTTTCGGAATACCGAACATTTTCTGTGCTTTGAAATAGCCTTCGAATGCGTCGATTTCTGCTTTAGTGCGGCCAGTGCCTTTGAAGTAGTCGATGGTTGCTTCGTCAACCGGGAAGAAGCCCATCGTTGCGCCGTATTCCGGTGCCATGTTGGCGATAGTTGCACGATCTGTCAGGGACAGTGTGCGTGTGCCTTCGCCGAAGAATTCAACGAATTTACCAACGACTTTTGCTTTACGCAGCAATTCAGTGATTGTCAGTACCAGATCGGTTGCAGTGCAGCCTTCGCGCAATGCGCCAGTCAGGTTCACACCAACCACGTCAGGTGTCAGGAAGTACACTGGCTGACCGAGCATGCCGGCTTCAGCTTCGATACCGCCCACGCCCCAGCCAACCACGCCAATACCGTTGATCATGGTGGTGTGAGAATCAGTACCTACCAATGTGTCTGGGTAGTAAACTTCGTTTTTCTTCGCGTCTTTAACTTTGTGTACGCCACGTGCCAGGTACTCAAGGTTAACCTGGTGAACGATACCGAAGCCAGGAGGAACCACGCCGAACGTATCAAACGCCTGCATGCCCCATTTCATGAACTGATAGCGCTCGTTGTTGCGCGAGAACTCCAGTTTCATGTTCAGGTCCAGCGCTTTCTTTTCGCGGAAATGATCGATTTGTACAGAGTGATCCACGACCAGATCAACTGGAACCAATGGTTCGATATTTTTTGGATTTTTGCCTTGTTTTGCGGCGACGTTACGCATTGCTGCCAGATCGGCCAGCAGAGGAACGCCGGTAAAGTCTTGCAGCACAACGCGGGAAACCACGAATGGGATTTCGTCAACGCGGGAAGCTGTTGCACCCCAATTAGCTAATTGCTTAACGTGTTCTTCAGTAACTTTTTTGCCGTCGCAGTTACGCAGAACAGATTCCAGAACCACGCGAATGGAAACTGGCAGACGGGAGATTTTAACGTCCAGGTTTTTTTCCAGTGCAGGCAAAGAGAAGAACTTGCCTTTCTTCGTGTCTGAAATTTTAAAATCTTTCAGGGTTTTGAATGCATCTTGATACGCATTTTGGCTCATGGCTGTTCCTTATTTACAAAAATCAAAGATCAAATAACATGTTTACTACTATTCCACTTTACCCAATTTTCATCGATATATATGTACATTGAGTGACGTGGACTTGAACCTAAAAAGATTGAAAACTATTTTGTTTGTACGGCAGTATCAGCGATTGCTGAGGATTCGGCCAAAACTTGCTCGTTGGTTTTACACTCGTTCGCAAGTTGCAGTCCCTTGCGGGAATCAAGTAACAATCCTTTAGCAGGAATACCTATCCAGATAAAGCCCGCCTTCGTATTTTCGAAGCGATGTGCGCCTGTCGTCGTTTCCACGCGGGACATACGGTACAGGCGTTTTTTCCAACGCATTGCAATATGTTGTGGATCGTCTGCGTTGCTGTACATGGTGAGGGAATTGCCCAGTTCGCATTTGTAATCAGCACTGGCATGCAATTGCACATCCGGCTCAGCTTCTTCCTCGTCCTTAGCAGAGTGTGTTGGAGTCTTGCTTGCTTTTGAGGACACTTTCGCTTTGTTTTTTGCGATTTCAGCTTGCGCTGTCATTGGAGAAAAAATAAAGCTGCCGGCAAACACCAAGCCTGCGATGCGGAGTGACAAGGTATTCATAGAGAGTCTCCTTTAAGTAATGCTTGCGCCATTGCTGGCAAGTTAGTCGCACCTGATGCGGCACGTTTCAAGATGGTCCAGTAGTAACGATAACTGGCCCTGTCATGCAATTTCCCCTGAAATTGAATCGGAGCCCATTGTTTTTGTTGTGCAGCCATCAGTATATCGGTTGCCTCAACAACTTCATCAAATTGAGGCGCCATTGTCGTGATGATCGTTTGAATCTGATCTGGGTGAATACTCCACATGCGCGTGTAACCTAAATCATTTTTCGCTCGCTTTGCATCATTGGCGATGATACTGGAGTCCTTGATTTCTGTTGTTACATTGTGTGATGGTACTTTTCCGTAACGATGGCAAGCCGCAGCTATTTCAAGTTTTGCACGAACCACTAAAGGGTGTTCAAATTGTCCTGGTGAGCGCATTGCGGTAGCAGGAATTGCGCCAAAATGGGCAGAGACAAAATCCATAATTCCAAATGACAGGCATTCAACTTGTGAAATAGCTGCGATCGCCATTACATTTGCAAGTGCTTCGTGCGATTCAATCAGAACATGAACGGGTAAATGTTTTTTGCCAGCGGCTTCCGCATGCAAATTTATTCTTTTTATCGCGTCTGCAACCTGCGGTGCTGAGTCAACTTTGGGTAATACGACATAAGCCAGTTTATGTGCTGCGGCTGGCAATATGATTGATAAATCCTGTTCAAACGCTGCGTGGTGGAGGTCGTGTACTCTGACACCGATACGATTGTGACGATTTTCCTGGCTATTCAGCAGATCTGCTACCAGTCTGGCGTGCTCGGCTTCATTGCCGGTCGCGGCACCATCTTCGCAATCAAACGTGATGTCAAACACAGCACCAAGCGTTTGCTGGAGTGCCATAGACTTACGCATTAACTTTTCTGAACCTGCATAGTGATCGCAAACCGGTAAAAATACCGGTGTTAGCTGATCCTGAAATAAGGCTTGAGAAGGATGCATCAGGCTATGGCAATAAATGCTGACAGGCAGAGTTCACATTCAAATGAATTCTGCCTTTATTTAAATCAGCCAACCAGATGTTTTACACCATCACGCTCTTCTTGCAATTCGTTGAGTGTGATGTTGATGCGTTCGCGAGAGAATTCGTCGATTTCCAGACCCTGAACGATTTTGTATTCGCCGTTTTCTGTTGTCACAGGGAAGCCGAACATGGTGCCTTCAGGGATGCCATAAGAGCCATCGGAAGGAATGCCCATCGTTGTCCATTTACCGTTTGTGCCCAAAACCCAGTCACGTACGTGATCGATTGCTGCATTCGCTGCAGATGCAGCAGAAGACAGGCCACGTGCTTCAATGATTGCTGCGCCGCGTTTGCCTACTGTTGGCAGGAATACGTCTTTGTTCCAGACTTGATCGTTGATCAAGTCTTTAACGGAAGCGCCATCTGCAGTTGCAAAACGATAGTCAGCATACATTGTTGGAGAATGATTGCCCCATACGCAGAGTTTTTCAATCGCAGCAACTGGCTTGCCAATTTTTGCAGCAACTTGAGACAAGGCGCGGTTGTGATCCAGACGCAGCATTGCAGTGAAGTTTTTCGCCGGCAGATTAGGTGCGGATTTCATTGCGATGTAAGCATTCGTGTTGGCTGGATTGCCAACCACCAGAACTTTGACATTGCGTGATGCAACTGCATCTAACGCTTTACCTTGAACTGTGAAAATTTGCGCATTGGCTTCGAGCAGATCTTTACGTTCCATGCCAGGGCCACGTGGACGCGCGCCAACTAACAAAGCAACGTCGATATCTTTGAATGCGGTCATCGGGTCGCTGTGCGCTGTCATGCCAGCCAGTAATGGGAATGCGCAATCGTCGATTTCCATCATCACGCCTTTCAGCGCTTTTTGAGCTTTTTCGTCTGGGATTTCCAGTAATTGCAGAATGACTGGCTGATCTTTACCAAGCATATCGCCATTAGCAATACGGAACAGAAGGGAATAACCGATTTGACCAGCAGCGCCGGTAACAGCTACGCGCATAGGGGATTTAGCCATGATGCATCTCCGAAAAGTGGTATGAAAAATGATGTTCAAACATGTTGCGACGATACTGGCCCGCAACGGAAAATACTCAATGATACCGCTGAAATTGTCTGCTGGTCAGCCAAAATACATGTTTCCATGAGCTTTTCGCTTTACATTGCAGATATCCAAACTATATTGCCTGATAGTTGTTTGCTGCATTTACTCCTTTGCAGCTATCAGTGTCAATCGCTCGGACGCGAGTGTAGGCTCTATGTTTTACCATGTCAATCACTATCTTATGTCTTATATAAGATATATAAGTCGGTAGTTATTTGTGGACGTGATGGGTGTTTTTGTGGTGAAATTGCGGACTATGACTTCTATCACACCAAATGCCAATATTTATCCGGGGAGCTCGATGAGCTCTGGTGCTGGCGTTGCGGGTTCGGTTGCCGGTGCGGCACCAACCTTTAGTCCTCTTTATCAGCAAATCAAAGCATTGATTACTCAGGGTTTGCAATCCGGAGAGTGGAAGCCGGGCGAGCTCATTCCCAGTGAGATGGAGTTGGCGAGTCGCTTTAAGGTTAGTCAGGGAACGGTGCGCAAAGCAATCGACGAATTGTCTGCTGAAAATCTGGTGGTACGTCGCCAGGGGAAGGGGACTTTCGTTGCGACTCATCACGAGGCAAGAGCACAGTTCCGTTTTCTCAGATTGGCACCGGATGAAGGCGTGCCACATTATCCCGAAAATCAAATTATTGAAGTCCGCCGTTTGCGGGCGCCGGCTGAGGTCGCGCGCTTGCTTGAGATTAAGTCGGGTGATTCTGTGGTCTTTATTCGTCGGGTTCAGTCATTTTCGGGTGTGCCGACAATTCTTGATGATTTGTGGTTGCCAGGCTCTATTTTTAAGGGTTTGACGGCGGAGCGTCTGAATGAATATAAGGGGCCGATGTACGGTTTGTTTGAGACCGAGTTTGGTACGCATATGATTCGCGCTTCCGAACAGATCAGAGCGGTCTGTGCTGACGATGTCGCTGCGCATTTGCTGCATGTGAATATGGGCACGCCGCTACTGAATGTTGAGCGTGTTTCTTTTACTTATGGTGATAAACCGGTGGAGTTGCGGCGAGGTTTATATTTGACGACCAGTCATCATTACCGGAATGAATTGAGCTAGTAAGTTGAGCTGGTTTTGCGCGATTTTAGCCCGAGTCAGCTCAGCGCATAATTGTATTTAGTATTAAGATAGAGAAGTTTTGCAGAATGAGGTCATTTTTGTTGGTGCAATGCACCAAAATGAGCGAAAATTGCAGGGTTTTTGTACAGACTAGTTAATGGGGAGATTATTTATGTCTGAAGTAGTGAAAAACAGGCCGCGCTATGGAGTGATGCGCCTGGTAGATGCAACTGGATACCGCTTGCCGCTGGCGGGTGTGGTTTCTATTTTGCACCGCATTAGTGGAATGTTGATGTTCTTGTTGTTGCCTTTCATTCTGTATTTGTTGGACAAGAGCGTTACTTCTGAGGTGTCGTTCGCGGAGTTGCAGCGTTTTACTTCCGGCGTATTTGTTAAGTTGGTTATTCTTGCGCTCGTCTGGGCCTATCTGCATCACTTTTGTGCAGGTGTACGCCATTTGATTATGGATCTTCACTACGGTCTTGATAAGCATACAGCGCGTAAATCTGCTTTAAGCGTGTTGATCGTCAGTGTTTCTTTGGCTGCCTTGATCGGCTTGAAATTGTTTGGAGTATTTTAAATGGCAAATAACAACATTGGCCCTAAGCGCCTCGTTGTAGGTGCACATTACGGTGTGCGTGATTGGCTGGCACAACGTGTTACGGCGATCGTCATGGCATCGTACACAGTTATTTTGCTGGCGATGTTTTTGACGGGCAGCAACTTTACTTACGAAGGCTGGGCAGGAATTTTTGCTCAACAATGGTTTAAGTTGGCGACGTTTTCCGTAGTTATCTGCTTGTTGTATCACGCTTGGGTTGGTATGCGTGATGTCTGGATGGATTATGTGACACACAATGTGTTTGTCCGTCTGGTATTTCAGGTTGCCACTATTTTGTGGCTGGTTGCTAGTGCTGGTTATGCAGCACAGATTTTGTGGAGAGTATAAAAGTGGCTGCAATTAAATCCGCAATTCCTACCCGTCGTTTTGATGCGGTTATCGTCGGTGCTGGTGGTTCAGGCATGCGTGCTTCGTTGCAATTGGCTGAAGCTGGTCTGAATGTCGCGGTGCTCTCTAAGGTCTTTCCAACGCGTTCTCACACGGTTGCAGCACAAGGTGGTATCGGTGCTTCTTTGGGGAATATGTCTGAGGATAACTGGTTCTGGCACATGTTTGATACTGTCAAGGGTGGTGATTACCTTGGCGATCAGGATGCAATTGAATTCATGTGTCGCGAAGCACCAAAAGTGGTCTATGAACTGGAGCACTTTGGTATGCCATTTGACCGCAATGCGGATGGCACGATTTATCAACGTCCATTTGGCGGTCACACTGCGAATTTTGGTGAAAAGCCTGTTCAGCGCGCCTGCGCGGCTGCCGATCGTACAGGTCACGCGTTGCTGCACACACTGTATCAGCGTAACGTCCGCGCCCGTACACACTTCTTCGTTGAGTGGATGGCAATTGATCTGATTCGTGATGCTGAAGGCGATGTTGTCGGTGTTGTTGCTCTGGAAATGGAAACTGGCGACGTGATGATGCTGGAAGCCAAGCAAACGATTTTTGCTACCGGCGGCGCTGGCCGTATCTGGGCTGCTTCTACTAACGCGTTTATTAATACCGGTGACGGTATGGGTATGGCAGCGCGGGCTGGTTTGCCTTTGCAGGATATGGAATTCTGGCAATTCCATCCTACTGGTGTGTCGGGTGCTGGTGTGTTGATCACTGAAGGCGTGCGCGGTGAGGGTGGTATTCTGGTGAATAGTCAGGGTGAGCGTTTCATGGAGCGCTATGCGCCAACACTGAAAGATCTGGCTCCGCGTGATTTCGTTTCCCGTTCTATGGATCAGGAGATTAAAGAAGGCCGCGGCTGTGGTCCGAATAAAGATCACGTTATGCTTGATTTGCGTCACATTGGTGCTGACACGATTCAAAAACGTCTGCCATCCATTCTCGAAATTGCACATAAATTCGCGAACGTGGATGCAACTAAAGAGCCTATTCCTGTCGTTCCAACAATCCACTACCAGATGGGTGGTATTCCGACCAATATTCACGGTCAGGTTGTTACGACTAAAAACGGTAGCAATGAAATTGTCAACGGTTTGTATGCGATCGGTGAATGTGCCTGCGTATCTGTGCATGGTGCAAATCGTCTGGGTACAAATTCTTTACTTGATCTGTTGGTGTTTGGACGTGCTGCGGGTAACCATATCGTTGCAAGCAACCTCAAAGCACGTAGCAATAAAGAGTTGCCTGCTGACGCGGCGGATGTTGCCTTGGAGCGTTTATCACGCATTGAAAACTCTACCGGTTCAGAGCGCGTTCAGGATGTGGCAAATGCCATCCGGAAAACGATGCAGCAGCATTGCGGCGTATTCCGTACTGACGAGTTACTGCAAGAAGGCTACAAAGAAATTATGGAGCTTGATGAGCGCCGTAAGCATGTTTCATTTAAAGATAAATCCAAAGTATTTAACACGGCACGTGTTGAAGCGCTGGAGTTGGATAACCTGATTGAAACAGCAAAAGCGACCATCACATCGGCGAATGCACGTAAAGAATCCCGTGGTGCGCATGCTCACCGCGACTACGAAAAACGTGATGACGATAACTGGATGAAGCATACCCTCTGGTATTCCGAAGGCAATCGCCTCGACTACAAACCAGTTGTGACTAAGCCTCTGACTGTTGAAACCTTCAAGCCAAAAGCTCGTACATTCTAAAGAGATAACACTATGGCACGTACACTGAAATTTAAAATTTATCGCTATGATCCTGATAAGGATGCAAAGCCTTACATGCAGGATCTGACCGTCGAATTGCAAGATACCGACAAAATGTTACTTGATGCATTGCAACGCATCAAGGCCGACGTTGATGATTCATTGGCTTTGCGTCGTTCATGCCGTGAAGGTGTGTGCGGTTCTGATGCGATGAATATCAACGGTAAGAATGGTCTGGCTTGTACTACCAATCTGAATGAATTGTCTGAGCCTATCGTTTTGCGTCCTTTGCCAGGTTTGCCTGTGATTCGCGATCTGATCGTGGATATGACGCAATTCTTCAAGCAATACAATTCCATTAAGCCTTACTTGATGAATGACTCTATTCCTCCGGAAAAAGAGCGTCTGCAATCACCTGAAGAGCGTGAAGAGTTAGATGGCTTGTACGAATGTATTCTTTGTGCATGCTGCTCAACATCATGCCCATCGTTCTGGTGGAATCCTGATAAATTCGTTGGCCCTGCAGGTTTGTTGCAGGCATACCGTTTTATCGCCGATTCACGTGATGAGGCAACTGCGCAGCGTCTGGATAATCTGGAAGATCCATATCGTTTGTTCCGTTGCCACTCAATCATGAACTGTGTTGATGTTTGCCCTAAAGGTCTGAATCCGACCCGGGCAATTGGCAAAATCAAAGAATTAATGGTTCGTCGCGCAGTCTGATCAATTTGAAGTGGCGCTGTCAGGCGCCACTTCTATTTCATGCAGTTTTTTTTGAAGAGCTGCATGAAATGGAAGCATTAAAAGAGAAAGTAACTATGTCTGAGCTTGCAGGAAATTCTCATCAAAGTGATCCGGTGAAGCGTGCTCGTCTTCGCTGGCGTGCGCGACGCGGATTATTAGAAAACGATCTGATACTGACGCGATTTCTGGATATCAATGAAGAGTCATTAAGTGATGAAGAGGTGGATGCCTTCAGTCGCCTGATGGAATTGTCAGACAGTGTCCTGATGGACTTGATAATGGCGAAGAAAGAGCCGGAAGCAGAAGTGGATTTGCCACATGTTCACGCTTTGCTCTCTCGTCTGCGGATTGCCTGACTGGAAATGATTTTTTTTGTGTTTTTTTGATTAACGACTCACCTCTTATCTGAAGGAAGAGCCATGACTAATTCTGAAACAAAAGCAACCCTCTCATTCTCTGATGGCTCGCCATCATTGGATATGCCGATTTACAAGGGATCGATTGGTCCTGATGTTATAGACATCCGTAAGTTGTATGGCTCTACTGGCATGTTTACATATGATCCAGGTTTCATGTCGACTGCGGCATGTAATTCTTCGATCACCTATATTGATGGTGATAAAGGTGAGTTGCTGTACCGCGGCTATCCGATTGAGCAGTTAGCGGTTAACGGCGGTGATTTTCTTGAAACTTGCTATTTGTTGCTGAATGGTGAATTGCCGACAGCAGAAGAAAAAGCAAAATTTGTTGCGACCGTGACTAATCACACGATGGTTCACGAACAGATGCAATTCTTCTTTCGTGGCTTCCGCCGTGACGCACATCCGATGTCTGTGCTGGTTGGTACGGTTGGTGCGTTGTCTTCGTTCTATCACGATTCTCTGGATATTAACGATCCTCATCACCGTGAAGTATCAGCGATTCGTCTGATAGCAAAAATGCCGACGCTGGTAGCTATGGCATATAAATATTCTATTGGTCAGCCTTTCGTTTATCCACGTAACGATTTGTCTTACAGCGCGAACTTCATGCATATGATGTTCTCGACACCATGTGCAGAATACAAAGTTAATGAAGTTCTGGTTCGTGCTTTGGATCGCATCCTGATTTTGCATGCAGATCACGAGCAAAACGCGTCGACATCGACAGTACGTCTGGCTGGTTCTTCTGGCGCGAATCCATTTGCATGTATCGCTGCTGGTATCGCTTGCTTGTGGGGTCCTGCTCACGGCGGTGCAAATGAGGCTGCACTGAGCATGCTGGAAGAAATCGGCAGCGTCGATAATATTCCTAACTTCATCGCTCAGGTCAAAGACAAAAACTCTGGCGTCAAGCTGATGGGCTTTGGTCATCGTGTTTATAAAAACTATGATCCACGTGCAAAACTGATGCGCGAAACTTGCTATGAAGTATTGCAAGAACTGGGTCTGCAAGATGATCCACTGTTTAAACTGGCAATGGCTCTGGAAAAAATCGCGTTGGAAGACGAATACTTCGTTAGCCGTAAGTTGTACCCGAACGTTGACTTCTACTCTGGTATCGTACAGCGCGCACTGGGTATCCCAACTGCCTTGTTTACTGGTATTTTCGCTCTGGCGCGTACAGTCGGTTGGATTGCGCAATGGAAAGAAATGATTTCTGATCCTGAGCAAAAAATCGGACGCCCACGTCAATTGTTCGTTGGTGCCGCAAAGCGCGACGTTCCTGCGATCGATAAGCGTTAATTCTGTTGATCAGCTACTGCACTGCAGCATCGAAAAAAGCGAGTCTTTGTGGCTCGCTTTTTTTTTATTCGTTAAATATGCTATGCTTCGGCTCGAATGTAAATTTTAGATGTTTTTTCGTTTTGGAATCAAAAAATATATTGTCAATGATGTGCGTTTTGACTCCGATACGAGAATAGTTTGAAACAAGCCCTTCCCCACAACTTGATGTGCAATCCGCTAACCGGTCAGGCCGTGTCGCGGAAGGTTAGACTAACCCGCTAATCTCGCGAAACGCGAAGAAAGGTGAGCAAGATGATGCAACAATATAACGCTAATTCGTATTTGTTCGGCGGCAATGCGCCGTATGTAGAGGAACTTTACGAAGCGTATCTGAATAATCCCGGTTCTGTTCCTGAAAACTGGCGTGCGTATTTCGACGCCATGCAACACGTGCCAGCAGTTGATGGCTCCAGTAAGCCCGACGTTGCTCACGCACCCGTGATTGCTTCTTTTGCGGAACGTGCAAAACAAGGTCCTATCCGTGCCGTTAGCGCAAACGCCGATGCCGATATGGGACGTAAGCGTGTTTTCGCACAGCAGCTGATTGCAGCTTATCGTTTCCTGGGTAGCCACTGGGCTAACCTTGATCCTTTGCAACGTCAGGAGCGTCCAGGCATCCCTGAGCTGGATCCTAGTTTTTACGGATTCACCGATGCCGACATGGACATCAAATTCAATATCTCGAATACCTATTTCGGACCTGAATTAGCTTCTTTACGTGACCTGATTAATTTTTTACGTGATACTTACTGCCGTTCCATCGGTGCCGAGTTCATGTATATCAGCGATCCAGCTGAAAAACGCTGGATACAGCAAAAACTTGAATCCATCCGTTCCACGCCTTCCTTTACTCCAGAGAAGAAAAAACACATTCTCGACCGTTTGACGGCTGCAGAAGGACTGGAACGCTATCTTCATACTAAATACGTCGGTCAGAAACGTTTTTCTCTCGAAGGTGGCGAAAGTTTCATCGCATCGATAGATGAAACAATTCAGCGCGCAGGTGAGCGCGGTGTCGAGGAAATCGTTATCGGTATGGCCCACCGTGGCCGTCTGAACGTTCTGGTCAATACTTTGGGTAAAATGCCGCAGGATTTGTTTGCTGAATTTGAAGGCAAACACGGTGACGACTTGCCAGCAGGCGACGTTAAATATCACCAAGGCTTCTCATCCGATATTTCTACTCCAGGCGGTCCGGTTCACCTGTCTCTGGCATTCAATCCTTCCCATCTGGAAATCGTTAATCCTGTGGTTGAAGGCTCTGTCAAAGCGCGTATGGATCGTCGCGGTGACAAAGATGGCTCACAAGTATTGCCTATTCTGGTCCACGGCGATGCCGCTTTCGCAGGGCAGGGCGTTGTGATGGAAACCCTGAATCTGGCGCAGACACGTGGCTACGGCACTGGTGGTACAGTGCATATCGTGATTAACAATCAGATCGGTTTCACGACATCTGATCCACGCGATTCCCGTTCCACATTGTATTGCTCTGACGTCGTCAAGATGATTGAAGCACCGGTATTGCACGTGAATGCGGATGATCCTGAAGCCGTTGTTCTGGCAACGCAAATTGCTCTTGATTACCGTATGGAATTCAAGAAAGACATCGTTGTCGACATCATCTGCTATCGTAAATTGGGTCACAACGAACAAGATACGCCAGCATTGACACAACCGCTGATGTACAAGAAAATCGGACAACATCCTGGTACGCGTAAATTGTATGCAGATAAGCTGGCTGCGCAAGGTACGATTCCTGCCGATGGCGGCGATCAGATGGTGAAAGCTTATCGCGATGCGATGGATGCTGGTAAGCATACCCATGACCCTGTTATCTCTAACTTTAAAAACAAATTTGCGGTTGACTGGATTCCATTCCTGAACCGTAAATGGACCGATGCTGCTGATACAGCTGTGCCGCTGACTGAGCTGAAACGTCTGGCTGAGCGTATCACTGTCGTGCCTGAAGGCTTCAAACCTCATAGTCTGGTAGAAAAAGTTCTCGGCGACCGCGCTACGATGGGTCGTGGTGAAATGAATCTGGACTGGGGTATGGGCGAACACCTTGCTTATGCTTCTCTGGTTTCCTCCGGTTATGCAATTCGCCTGACAGGTCAGGACGCTGGTCGTGGTACCTTCGTGCATCGTCATGCTGTTCTGCATGATCAGAAGCGTGAACGTTGGGATGCAGGTACGTACATTCCTCTGCAAAATATCTCTGATAAACAGGCACCATTTACTGTTATCGATTCCGTTTTGTCAGAAGAAGCGGTACTGGGCTTTGAATATGGCTATTCCACAGCAGAGCCAAATACACTGACTATCTGGGAAGCACAGTTCGGCGATTTCGCTAACGGTGCGCAGGTCGTGATCGATCAGTTCATCAGTTCCGGTGAAGTGAAATGGGGTCGTGCATGCGGTCTGGTGATGATGCTGCCACATGGTTACGAAGGTCAGGGCCCTGAGCATTCATCCGCTCGTCCTGAACGTTTCCTGCAATTGTGTGCAGACAACAATATGCAAGTCGTTCAGCCGACAACTGCAGCACAGATTTTCCATCTGTTGCGCCGTCAGATGATTCGTCAGTTCCGCAAGCCACTCGTGATCATGACGCCGAAATCCTTGTTGCGTAACAAAGATGCAGGCTCTCCATTGTCTGATTTGGCAAAAGGCAGCTTCCATACTGTGATTGGTGAAGTTGACGAAACGATCGATGCGAAGAAAGTCAAACGCGTGATCGCTTGCTCCGGCAAGGTGTACTACGATCTGGTCAATGCACGTAAAGAGCGTGGTCAGACAGATACTGCGATCATCCGTGTTGAGCAGTTGTATCCATTCCCACATAAGAGCTTCGCTGCGGAATTGAAAAAATTCCCTAACCTGGCAGAGCTGGTATGGGCACAGGATGAACCGCAAAATCAAGGTCCATGGTTCCAGATTCAGCACAATATTTTTGAAAGTCTGGAAGAAGGCCAAAAACTTGCTTACGCAGGTCGTCCAGCGAGTGCATCGCCAGCTGTCGGTTACTATGACAAGCACTATGCGCAGCAAAAAGCATTGCTGGAAACGGCATTTTCCAAACTCAAGGGCTTTGTCCTGACTAAATAATGACGCGGCACTGCACCAGAAGCTGGTGCAGTGTTTGGCTACCCGAATCGGAGAGTAAAAAATGGCAATTATCGAAGTTAAAGTTCCTCAGTTATCTGAGTCCGTCGCTGAAGCGACTTTGCTGACATGGCATAAAAAAGTAGGTGAATCCGTAGCTCGTGACGAGAACCTGATCGACGTTGAAACAGATAAAGTTGTTCTGGAATTACCAGCACCGGACGCTGGTGTGATCACACAAATCATCAAGGGTGATGGCAGCACAGTGGTTGCTGGTGAAGTTATCGCTATCCTCGATACAGCAGCGAGCGCCGGAACAGTTGCAACGACTGCCGCTGCACCTGCTGCGGTTGCAGCGGCACCGGCAGTTGCTGCATCTGCTGATGCAAAATCGTCGGCTGGCGTTGCTATGCCGGCGGCTGCAAAAATTCTGGCTGAAAACGGTTTGTCTGCTGGCCAGGTTGATGGCTCAGGTAAAGATGGCCGTGTAACGAAAGGTGATGCATTGGCTGCTGTTGCCGGCAAAGCTGCACCTGCTGTTGCGCCTCTGGCAGCACCAGTGTCAACCAAGCCAGCATTGCAACAGGTGAATGCACCTGCGGCGGTGAACCTGGGTGATCGCCCTGAAGAACGCGTTCCTATGAGCCGTTTGCGTGCGCGTATCGCTGAACGTCTGGTGCAATCGCAATCTACCAACGCGATTCTGACGACGTTCAACGAAGTCAACATGGCACCCGTCATGGAATTGCGCAATAAGTACAAAGACAAATTTGAAAAAGAACACGGCGTGAAACTGGGTTTCATGTCTTTCTTCGTCAAAGCTGCTGTTGCTGCACTGAAAAAATACCCTATCGTTAATGCATCCGTTGATGGTAACGACATCGTGTATCACGGTTACTTTGATATCGGTATCGCAGTTGGTTCGCCACGTGGTCTGGTCGTGCCTATTCTGCGTAATGCTGATCAGATGTCGATTGCTGAAATCGAAAAGAAAATCGGCGAATTCGGTGCTAAAGCGAAAGATGGTAAGTTGACGTTGGACGACCTGACTGGCGGTACATTCTCCATCTCTAATGGCGGTACTTTCGGTTCTATGTTGTCGACACCGATCATCAATCCACCACAATCTGCGATTCTGGGTGTGCATGCAACCAAAGACCGCGCAGTGGTTGAAAATGGTCAGATCGTCGTTCGTCCGATGAATTATCTGGCGATGTCTTACGATCACCGTATCATCGATGGTCGTGAAGCAGTATTGGCTCTGGTTGCGATGAAAGACGCGCTGGAAGATCCATCACGCTTGTTGTTGGATCTGTAAGAGGCCATCGTCGTGAACATCGCTGACGACATCAAACGTCTGCATGAACTGCATCAGGCGGGAGCCCTGACTGATGCAGAGTTCGCGCAAGCAAAGGCGAAGCTCCTGTCTTCCGTTGGAAGCGGAGCTTCTTCTCAGGACGCACACAGTAATTCCTTTTCGGGTATTGATGACTCCCTGAATCAGTTAAACCGTTTCCGCCGCTCGAATACCGATCGCTGGCTGGGTGGTATTTGCGGTGGTTTAGGTAAGTTCACCGGGTTGGAATCCTGGATATGGCGTTTGCTGTTTGTCTTTTTCACTTGTTATTTTGGCGCGGGTCTGGTCGCTTATGTTTTAGCGTGGATTTTTGTGCCAGAAGAAGAGTGAATCCGCCTGTTCACCGTATGTCTTTTCCTCACGCGTAATCAGAAACAATCAGAAATCAGGATAAATCCATGAGCAAACAATTTGATGTCGTCGTAATCGGCGGCGGCCCTGGCGGCTATATCGCAGCAATTCGTGCTGCACAACTCGGTTTTTCCACGGCCTGTATCGATGCCTGGAGCAACGACAAAGGCGGTCCGGCACCGGGCGGTACCTGCACCAACGTTGGTTGCATTCCATCTAAAGCCTTGCTGCAATCCTCAGAACATTACGAACATGCTGGTCACGCGTTTGCTGACCACGGTATTTCGGTATCCGGTCTGGGTATGGATGTCGCAAAAATGCTGGGACGTAAAAACACCATCGTTAAACAAAATAACGACGGTATTCTGTTCCTGTTCAAAAAGAATAAAGTCACTTTCTTCCACGGTCATGGTTCCTTCGTGAAAGCCGACGCGGCTGGTTACGAAATCAAGGTTGCCGGTAAAACAGAAGAAAGCATCACTGGTAAGCACATCATCGTTGCAACTGGTTCCAATGCTCGCGCATTGCCAGTCGCACCGTTCGATGAAAAGACAATTTTGTCCAACGAAGGCGCACTGAATATCGCTGAAGTACCGAAAAAACTCGGTGTTATCGGTGCAGGCGTGATCGGTCTGGAAATGGGCAGCGTATGGCGTCGTCTCGGTGCTGAAGTTACTGTACTTGAAGCATTGCCAACTTTCCTCGGTGCAGTGGACGAACAAATCGCCAAAGAAGCGAAAAAACTGTTCGACAAACAAGGCCTGAAAATCAATCTCGGCGTGAAAATCGGCGAGATCGTCAACAGTGGTAAAGACGTTACCGTCAATTACACCGATGACAAAGGCGCAGAACACAAAGCCGTATTCGACAAGCTGATCATTTCTATCGGCCGCACACCAAACACCAACGGCCTGAATGCCGAAGGCGTTGGCCTGGCACTTGATGAACGTGGTTTCATCGCGGTGGATGGCGATTGCAAAACGAATCTGCCTAACGTCTGGGCGGTCGGTGACGTAGTACGCGGTCCTATGCTCGCACATAAAGCGGAAGAAGAAGGCGTTGCCGTTGCAGAACGTATCGCTGGCCAACACGGTCACGTGAACTTCAACACGATTCCATGGGTGATTTACACATCCCCTGAAATCGCGTGGGTAGGTCGTACCGAGCAGCAATTGAAAGCCGACGGCGTTGCATATAAAGCCGGTACTTTCCCATTCATGGCGAATGGCCGCGCACGTGCACTGGGTGATACTTCCGGTATGGTTAAATTCCTCGCCGATGCAACGACCGATGAAATCCTCGGCGTACACATCGTTGGTCCTATGGCTTCAGAATTGATCTCTGAAGCGGTGGTGGCGATGGAATTCCGTGCATCTTCTGAAGATATCGCACGTATTTGCCACGCCCATCCTTCTTTGTCGGAAGCGACAAAAGAAGCCGCGTTGGCAGTGGATAAACGTTCGCTTAACTTCTGATCGATACGTCATCTGCACCACGATAAAAATGGACGAGTCGGATACTCGTCCATTTTTATTATTGCCGTACCCGCCGTGTCAACGCATGTGGTTAGCGTTACCGGCGGTCAACGACCAGCCAGACTGGTTCCGTATTTTTCTGATCGACAGACGATGTGGTTTCGATTGTCAGCAAAGTCAATCTGACTCAATGTGAATCAGCATGAATCAACGCACGGATGGATGATGGCATCGATGCGTACCGCACAAAATACGTGAGGAAACAGCTTGAAAAAACAGACTATGGATGTACAACAGTTTTACGACGAAGCGCTGACCCAGCGTGGATTTAAAGCCGACGAAGCGCAGAAGCGCGCCGTTGATCGCCTGCAGCAAGCCTATGAAGAATGGGTGCTGTACAAAGGAAAACGGGCGAACAAGCTGACCCGCCTGATCACGCGCCCAGAAGTGCCGCGCGGCGTTTATATGTGGGGCGGAGTAGGGCGCGGCAAATCGTTTCTGATGGATAGCTTTTATTCCGTCGTCCCTGTTGTACGTAAAACCCGTCTGCATTTTCACGAATTCATGCGCGCCGTGCACCGTCAATTAGACGAACTCAAAGGCGTCGCTGATCCGCTGGACGAAGTCGCCAAACGCATCGCCAAAAAATACCGCCTGATCTGCTTTGATGAGTTCCATGTGTCCGACGTCGCTGATGCGATGCTGCTGTACAACCTGCTCAAAGCCTTGTTTGATAACGGCGTGTCGTTTGTCATGACCTCCAATTACCAGCCTGATCTGCTGTACCCCGATGGTCTGCATCGTGACCGCATGCTGCCGACGATCGCCTTGCTCAAAGAAAAGCTCGATGTGATGAACGTCGATTCCGGTAATGATTACCGCAAACGCGCGCTGGAACAAGTGCAGGCCTATCTGACGCCGCTCTCAGCCGCTACCGATAAAGCCTTGCGCGATACATTTTCCCGTATTGCTGATACCAAAGATGAAGACCCGCATGTCGATATTGAAGGCCGCACACTGAAAGCACTGCGCCGTGCCGGTGGCGTGATCTGGTTTGATTTTCATACGCTGTGTGGCGGCCCGCGTTCGCAGAACGATTACCTCGAAATCGCCAGCCGCTTTCATACCGTGATTTTGTCCGCCATTCCGTGCATGTCCGCTGCCATGTCATCAGAGGCACGGCGTTTCACCTGGTTGATCGACGTGTTTTACGATAACAAGGTCAAACTGATTATGTCTGCCGAAGTCGCACCGGAAGAGTTGTATACTAACGGCACACTCTCGAACGAGTTTCACCGCACCGTCTCACGCATCATAGAAATGCAGTCCAAAGAATACATGGAAGCCGATCAACGCCAACTTGCCGACACGATAGCCTGATGAAATTTCTCTCTTACTTATTTATTTCCAGCCTGCTGCTGACTGGCATCAGCGCGGCGCATGCCGATACCGTGGCTGATCAGGGAAAAGTAGAATTCGCCAGCATCGCCCAGCTTGTGCAGGACATGGACGGGCGCTATCCGGTCAACAGCATACAAACCAACGAAGTCGCCGATGCCGTTATCGCCGAAAGCGAGGCGCTACAACGTCGCCTGCAAACCTGGTATCAGGCAGCAGAGCGCCATTGCTATGACATTTTTTTCGTCAACGACTGCCTGCAAGACATTAAAGTGCAACGCCGTCGTTACCTGCCGACTTTGCAGCGCATGTCTATCGAAGCCAAAGCCGTACAACGCCAGATCCGCGTGATCGAAAAAGACCGCGAACAAGCCCGCAAACAAGTCGATTAATTCTTGCTTAATCCTCGCTTATTCCCCATTTCACCGCCCGTCGCCACCGCCAGTGGTGACACTCCCCAGATCGTTTTTTGAACCGTAAAAAGTGATAAAAAGGGGAGTATGCGGCATTTTCACCTTATTCTCAGCGTAAACACTAGGCTTTGAAATATACTCCCCCCAGTATTTTTAGCCTCATTTAGCAGGCTAGTGGGCTCCGAATTGTGCTTTGCGTGTCTGAGACAGACTGAGTCGGAATAGTCGAATATGAGAAGTCGCATCCATTCGCCTTCTGAGAGAGTTGGGATATTGTTGTTTAATTTATAAATGCATGCTAACTTTGGTTTTTCTCTTTAAAACAAGCCAGCCATTTATAAGGATTGCTCAATGAGCCAAAATGAAGAAAAGAAAATCTGCGGCATTGTAATGCCGATTTCCACGCTTGACGGATGCAGCGAAGGTCACTGGAGCGACGTTCTTGAAATCATTACGGAAGCAATCGAAGAATCTGGATTTGAGGGAAATCTCGTTAGCAACGCAGACGATGTTGGAATAATTCAAAAACGTATTATTCAGAATCTCTATGAAAATCCAATTGTAGTTTGTGACGTAAGCGGCAAAAATCCCAATGTAATGTTTGAACTCGGGATGAGACTCGCATTTGACAAGCCAACTATCATTATTAAGGACGACAAAACGTCCTACTCATTCGACACTTCTCCGATTGAACATATCGAATATCCAAGAGATTTGAGATTCTCTAGAATCGTTGACTTTAAATTAAAACTTGCGGAAAAGATCAAGGCAACATATGAAAAATCTACGACTGATACTACCTACACGACATTTTTAAAACACTTCGGCGAATTCAAAGTTGCCAAAATTGATAAGAAAGAAGTATCTGGACAAGAGTTTATTCTTGATGAACTAAAAAATATCAGAATGGGAATGAGAAGGCTTGAGCGCAATAATCAATTTAACAAAGATTTGCTCCGTTATCGAGATGCATTTGAGTATCCCACTTCCGATGAGGATATGGACTATTGCTTGAGCGATTTTTCTAGCTCAGAAATCAAAAAGGCGATTGATGTTGTTAGTGGTCACCCAGCAGTCTTATCAGTAGAATTTATGGAATTAGAGCCCGATCACAAACATTTGAGATTAAGACTAAGAGACCTAAAATCTAAAGACGAAATTGAAATGTTGTTACGCAAAATTTCTCCAAAAGGCCAGCGCAATCGACATGTCGACATACGTAAGAATGTCTAATCCATTATTTCACTTGATGCTGCGCGATAAAGCTGCGCATCGCAAGTGGATTCAAACGATAAGAGTCCGAAGATATATTTCCTAGGTTTTATCAGATGAAGCAAGTGCAAGACGTGTTCCGAACTCAATCTTAGCGAGTCACTTCCCACTGGGTAGTGACTCGCTATACATCCATCGCCCCTTTTGATGCTTCCACACCCCTCAGAATGCGGTATAGTGCCGACCATCTTTCAGTAAAGCTTTATTCATGTCATTTTCCAGCCTGGGCCTCGCGCCCGCACTTCTGAGCGCCTTGCGCGACCGTAGTTATACCGAAGCGACTGCCGTGCAGGCCGCCGCGATTCCTGTGATCTTGCAAGGCAAGGATGTGATTGCCGAGGCGCAGACCGGCTCCGGAAAAACCATCGCCTTCTGTGCGCCGCTCTTGCAAAATCTGGTGCTGACGGCGGCGCGTCCGCGAGCGGTGCAGGTGTTGATACTGGTGCCGACCCGCGAGCTTGCCGCGCAAGTGGGCACGACGCTGAGCAGCTTATGTAAATCGGTCGCGCCTGCGGCCAAACTGGCGGTGGTGTTTGGCGGCGTCTCGATTAATCCGCAAATGCTGCATTTACGCGGCGGTGCGGATATTGTGATCGCGACGCCGGGGCGTTTGCTGGATCTGATCGATCACAATGCCTTGTCATTGGCAGGCGTGAATACGCTGGTGCTGGATGAGGCTGATCGTTTGCTGGAGCTGGGCTTTGCCGATGAGTTAAACCGCATCGTGGCGATGTTGCCTGCACAGCGTCAGAATTTATTATTCTCCGCGACGTTTGCATCGGAAGTGGAAAGCCTGGCGGCGCGCATCAGCCCGCAACCGGAACGTATCCGCATAGAAGTCACCGATGCCGGTAAGCCGGATATCGTGCAAAGAGCAATCAGTGTTGATACGCCTCGCCGTACCCAATTATTGCGGCATTTGCTGACCAGTGAGAAATGGCCAAGGGTGCTGGTGTTTGTCGCGACCAAGTATGCGGCGGAGCTGGTGGCGGTGAAATTGCGCCGCGCGCATATTGCAGCGGAGCCATTTCATGGTGAGCTGACGCAGGGCAAGCGCGAACAAGTGCTGGCCGATTTCAAGGCGTCGCGCCTGAAGGTGGTGGTGGCAACCGACGTTGCTGCGCGTGGCATCGACATCGCCCAGTTGCCGGTGGTGGTGAATTATGATTTGCCGCGGTCCAGCGATGATTATATTCATCGCATAGGCCGTACTGGCCGTGCTGGTCTCAGCGGGCAGGCGTATAACTTTGTGACGCCGGAATCCGCCGCCCATTTTGCGCTGATCGCGCGTAAGCAAGGTTTGCGCATAGACCTGGAATCGATCCCCGATTTTGAGGCAAGTGCTTTACCAGTGCCTGTCAGCGAGCGTGTGCTGGATGTGAATGGTGGCGTGAAAGGGAAGCGTCCGAGCAAAAAAGACAAATTACGCGCCCTGGCGGCGCAGCAGGCGGCAGAAGCAAAAGGCGATAATTAAGCTGGGCTGCAATGTCGCCGCGATCTTGCTGCTGATCTGCCGTTATTGTTCAAGCTTACAGCGCAGCCAGTCTGGCGATCGCAGTTTCCAGCGTTGCATCCTGTTTCGCAAAACAAAAGCGCACAACGCCGGATTCTTGCGCTTGTTGATAAAAGGCCGATACCGGAATTGCCGCAACGCCAATTTCGCTGGTCAGCCAGCGCGCAAAATCGAGTTCCGGTAAATCTGAAATCGCGCTGTAATCCACACTTTGAAAATATGTGCCCGCACACGGCAGCAAGCGGAAGCGGGATTGTTGCAGACCATCGCGGAAGAGGTCGCGCTTACGTTGGTAAAACGCGGGCAATTCCAGATACGGCGCGGGATTTTGCATGTACTGCGCTAATCCAACCTGCATAGGCGTATTCACGGTGAAGACATTGAATTGGTGCACCTTGCGGAATTCTGCCATCAGCACTGCTGGGGCGACGACATAGCCGACTTTCCAGCCGGTCACATGATAGGTTTTACCAAAACTGGAAATGATGTAGCTGCGCTGCGCCAGTTCTGGATGACGGGCGAGTGATTCGTGGCGTTGCCCGTCATAGACCATGTGTTCATACACTTCGTCCGAGGCAATGAGGATGCGGGTGTCGCGCACAATGTCGGTCAATGCCGCGATATCGCTGGCGCTCAGTACAGAGCCGGTAGGATTGTGTGGCGAATTGAGCATGATCAGCCGCGTTTTGCCCGTGATGCTGGCGCGGACTTTGTCCCACGGAATGCTGTAGCCGTGTTCACCTAATTCCATGCTGACGAAAACCGGCACGCCACCGGCGAGTCTGATCGATGGCACATAGCTGTCATACGCAGGTTCGATCACGATCACCTCATCACCGGCATGCACGCAGGCCAGCAAGATGGTTAATATGCCTTGCGTGGCTCCGGCGGTAACGGTGATTTCGCTGGCGGGATCATATTGATGGCCATAAATAGCCGCGATTTTGGCGGCGATCTGCTCTCTGAAGATGGCGACGCCTGGCATCGGGGGATATTGATTGTGCCCAGCGGTCATGGCGCGCGTCACTGCGGCAGGCAGTGCGGGGTCGCAATCGAAATCCGGAAATCCTTGTCCCAGATTCACGGCTTTTTTCTCAGCGGCAAGTGCCGACATCACCGAAAAAATCGTGGTGCCGACTTCGGGTAATTTGGAAGCTGGAATGAAACTGGTAGTCGTTGTCATATTCTGAGCAGGGAAATGCATTCTTCAATTCTTGAGGCAGAGACAAAAACGCCCCGGCGCTGTCAGGCTGCCGGGGCGTTTTACTTAGATTTATTTGGTACCGAACAATCGGTCACCAGCATCGCCCAAGCCCGGAACGATATAACCATGATCGTTCAGGCATTGATCGATGGATGCGGTAATCACAGGCACATCAGGGTGCGCATTTTGCATGACCTTGATGCCTTCCGGCGCTGCCAGCAGACAGACAAATTTAATCGACTTCGCACCGCCTTGTTTCAGGCGGGTGATTGCTGCCGCTGCTGAGTTACCGGTGGCAAGCATAGGATCAACCACGATCACCAGACGGTCAGCGATATCTTCCGGCACTTTGTAGTAATACTCGACCGGTTCCAGCGTTGCCGGGTCGCGGTACAGGCCGATATGACCGACGCGCGCATTCGGCAACAGATCCAGCATGCCATCCAATATGCCGTTACCGGCACGCAGCACAGAGATCACGCAAAGTTTTTTGCCGCTGATCGTCGGCGCATCGATGACCTGAATCGGGGTTTCGATCCGGGTGAATTCGATAGGCAGATCGCGTGTGACTTCGTACGCCAGCATCTGGCTGATCTCGCGCAGCAGACGGCGGAAATTATCTGTTGGTGTTTCTTTGCTGCGCATCAGCGACAGTTTGTGCTGCACTAACGGATGTTTGATTTCAGTCACTAATTCGTTCAAGGTCATTCTCCTGCTGATTTTGGTGTGACCGCTATTTTACGTCCCCGCGCTGTTTTAGGGGAGGCGTTCATTCACGAATAAATGGGAATAGAGGGGTTTTTCTCGCTTTACTCTGGCGATTGTTTGATTTTTCTTCATTGATAATTCAGGGTAAGAAGTTCCGGAGCCGCCAGGCCAGCGACTTTAGGGAACGACTACTATCTCAGGAGTGAAGAATGGACAGCAATCAGTCATTATTAAATAAATTTTCTTTAGGGAATTTCTCCCTTGATCAGCGTATGGATCAGAAAGAAGATTTTTTATCTTCTCCTGATGATCTGGAGTCGAATTCCCGTATCGACGTTAAAGGCATACGTGAAGCGATTGCCCGTGTTGAGGCAGAAGCCCGCGCCACCGTCGCCTCTGAAACCCGTCTGAAAGCAGAAGCACAGGCCCGTGCAATGGCAGAAGCCCGCGCACAGGCAGAAGCTGAAGCTGCTGAACTGGCGCAGAGAAAGCTGCAGTTGGAAAAGGAAGCTGCAGAAAGCAGCAGGACAAGATTACTCGCTGAAAAGCAATCGCAGGCCGCCAGCGCAGCCCGGATTGCTGCGAATGAACAGGAAGCACGTGATTTACAAGAGCGTGCGCGAATGGAAAGCCGTGCCCGCGCACAATCTGAGCAACGTCAGAAGATAGAGCAGGAAGCCAAAGCCCGTGCTGAAATGCAGTTCAAGGCAGAGTCAGAAATTACAGCCAAAGCACAGGCAACGGTAACCCAGTTAAGCAAACAGACAGAAGCCGCAAAAAACTGGGCTGCTGAACGTTTTGCTGCATCCGAAAGTGCTCGTCAGCAAGCCGTTGAGCGTGCCCGTGCGGATGCACGTATTGCAGAACTGGCACGTGAACGCGAAAAACGCGAACGTGAAGCGCGCGAAACCTCAGAAATGCTGGTCAAAGTACGTAGCGAAACGCTGCAGGCCAGTAAAGAGCGTGATCAGGCTGAAGCCATGGCGCTGGAGTTTGCCATCAGTCGCGCCCCTGTGGAAGCACGTGCGAGAGAAGATGCGATTGCCCGCTTAGCCATAGAGCAGGAGCATGAAGCCATTGCGCAGGCCCGCATGGAATCTGAACGTCGCGCTGCAGAAGCAATCCAGATGCGCATGCAGGCAGAGCAAGACTTGTATGCGGCGGCTTCCAAGCGTGAACAGGCAGAAGTGATCGCCACAGCCACCGCACAAGCCCGCCGAGAAGCGGAAGATAAAATCCGCCAGGTCACAGAATCCCGTATCCGTGCGGAGCGCGAATTGCAATCGACAGCAATGCATCGCATTGAGAATGAACAACAGGCAGATGCTCAGGCACGTACGCGCCTGCAAGCAGAAGCCGAAGCATCCGAAGAAGCACGTCAACGTCGTATCGCTGAACAGGAAGCGACAGAAATCGCCCGTCAGCGCGCGGCGGAAGAGCAGCGCGCTGCCAAGCTGGCCAAAGAACGCATAGAAATTGAACGGGTTGCGGTACAGGCTGCGCGTGAGCAGGCTAATGCTGAACAACAAGCTCTGAGCGCCAGCGCGTTTCAGGTTGATTTGCTCAAGCGTGCCAGCGCTGCTGCCGAGCTGAAGGCAAAAAAAGCAGAAGAATTACTCGCGGCCGAAAAACGCCGTGCTGAAGCTGAGCAAAAAGCGGCCAACGCACTCGATGCAAAACTGCAGGCCGAGCGTCAGAAAGCAGAAGAAGCGGAAGCCCGTGCCAAAGCAGATGAAGCGCACGCTGAATTGTTGCGTATGCAGGAAGCGGCAGATCGCGCGGCACGCGTGGCGCAGGAAACTGAATATATCGCAGAAAAAATTGCGCTGGAAAAAGCCATAGAACAAGCTGAGTTGCAGCAAAAAATGGCAGAAGCAACAGTGAAGAAGAGCAGGGACGTCAGTGAACTCCTTCGCGTTCAACAACAATGTGCTCAGGATGAGGCGAAAGCAATGGAACTACTCGATGAGAAACTGGATGTAGAACGTCGTCGTGCCGAGGCGGTTCAGCAAATGCTGAAAACTGCAGAAGAAAAACTGGCGCTGGAGCAGGCTGCACAACTGGAACTCGAAGCAAAACAGCGTGCCGAAGAGGAAATGAAAGCGATTGCTGCCGCAAAAGAGCAAGCCGAGCGTGAGCAAAGACTGGCGCAGGAAGCCGCTAATCAGGCAGAACTGACAGCGCTGGAACAGGCTGAAATTCAAAAAGAAGTACAACGCAAAGCAGCGGCCCTGGCATTGTTGAAATCGCAGCAGGCAGTTGAAATGACGCGTGCCGAGCAGGTTCGTACCGAAGCGGAAAAACAGGCGGTATGCGCAGCGCAAGAAAAGCTGGAAGCAGAAAAAGCCACGGCAGAACAAGTGATTGCCCGCGCCCATGCTGATCGTCAGCATGTCAATGTATTGCAGGCACGTCAGCAACAGGAATCGGAAGCTCGTGCTGCACGTCAGGCATTGATCCAGGCGGAGCAAGCCCGCCTGCAAAAAATGCAGGAGCATGCTGAGTTGCAAAAGCAAGCAGCCAGCGCGGCTCAATCCAAAGTCGCAGAAGCCGAGGAGTTAGGTAAAACCTTGCGTCTGCGCGCAGAGTCAGAACAAAAAGCGCTCGGACTGGTACAGGAAAAATTACAGGCAGAAAAGAAATTAACGGCAGAATTGCAGGCAAAAGCAAAAGTCGAGCAGGAAGAGCGCGATCAGCATCTGGCTCGTCTGGAAGCAGAGCAGGCGTTACGTACTGCTACAGAATTAAAACTCGCTGAAGAAAAGAAGTTGTTCGAGCAAAATGCGGCACAGGCGCAGGCTGAACAGCAGGCAGCGCAGGCAGCAGCGGCACGTGTTAAAGCGGCAGCGCAGATCACACGTCTGGAACAGGAAAAAGCACAATCGCAACAACAGGCAGCAGCGGCGCTGGAGCAACAAGCGAAATTGGAACAAGAACGTACCGATGCTGAAAAATCTATCGCGAAAGCAGCAACAGAAAAGCTGACTGCAGAAAAAATCGCCCATGCTGCTGCACAGGCAAAAGCGATTGCAGAGCAAGAGCAAGCGATTGCAGCCGTAGAACGTGCACGTGCCGAGCAAGAGGCAAGCCAGATGGCTGAGGCGAAACTGCAGGCAGAAAAAGCCTTGCAATTGCAGGCGCAGGCGTATGCGGCCAGCCAGCAAAAAGCGCATCAGCTGGTGGTTGAAAAAAATCGACGCATCGCAGAGTTGGAACAAGTTGTACAACAACGCTCTGCTGATGAAGCGGTTTTGCTGGCAACAACAACAGCAAAATTACAGGCAGAACAAAGCGCTCAGCAAGACGTACAAACCCGTCTGGTCAGCGAAAAACAGGCAAATGAATTTGCCCAAGCCAACGCATATGCACAGCAGGTGGCACGTCTGGCTGGTGAGGCAACTCTCGCTGCAGAGCAGGCTTTGCATCAGGAATTGGCTGCACATGCCGATGCACAAAAGCTGATGGCAGAAATCGCACAACAGCGTTTGCAGCAGGAACAGCAATTACTGAAGGCGCAACAAGAACGTATCGCAGCCGAACAGGCATTGGTCGCAATGCTGACAGCAAAGCAAGAGGCTGAAGTCGCTGCAGCAGCGGAAGTACAGGCGCGTCTGGATGCCGAAGCTGAGCAAGTGGAATTGTTGGCGGCACGCAAAAATAGCGATGAAGAAGCACGCTTGGCAATAGAAAATCTGAATACGAAAGAAAAAGAATGGCTGGCGCAAGCGGCTGAAGAAGCATTAATCAAGCGTCAGACCGCAGCTGCACTCGAAGAAAAAACCTCCTTATTGCTGGAATCTAGCCGTGCAGAGCAACAACGCCTCGCGACCGAGCAACAACTGAGCGAAGAGTTGCAGGCAAAATTATTGGCAGAGCAACAGCAACAGCAAGCACTGCAACAACGTTTGCAAGCGGAACAAGAAGCAGCACAGATCGCAGCTTCACGCTTTGAACAGGAGCAGGCGGCGGCACAGGCATCACAATTGCAACTGGAGACCGAGCAGGCGATGTTTGCTAAATCGGTACAACACGCTGAGGCGCAACGTGCAGCGGCAGAGGCGATGGAAGCCAAATTGCGTGAAGCGGAAACGTTGGCGTTGATGGAAAATCGCCGTGCCGCTGCTGAGCTTGAAGAATTGGCCGCTATCGAACAAAAGAGGCTGGCAGAACAAAAGGCGCTGGCGGAAGCTGAACAACGTCAGCAAGCTGAACAAGCGTATCTGCAATTGTCTGAGATTCGTGCTCAGGCTGAGCAAGATGCGAATGTGGCAATGCAGATCAAACTGACCGCCGAGAAAGAAGCGACAGAATTAGCGCAAATGCACGCGGCTGCAGAAAAAGAAGCTGCTGAACTGGCGCAGATGCGTGCTGACGAGCTGTTGGCATTGCAGCAGATGGAGGCGCAAAAGGCCGAGCTGGCTCAGCGTGAAATCCAGGCGATGCAACTGCAGAAGCAACGTGAGCAGGATGAGTTGCAATTGAAGCAGCAGGCATTGACGGCGATCAGCCAGAAAATGGAAGCGGAAGCGTTGATACTCAAAGCCTCCGAAGACAGATTGCAAGTTGAGGCGGAATTGGCGAAGCAGAGCCAGTTGCGTGCACAAAAAGCAGCCGAGGCTAATGCTGCGGAACAGGAAAAAGTCGCTGCAGAACAAGCATTGATCGCGGCATCTGAAGCACTGGCAGAGCAAGCCAGAATGGCGACAGTTGAGATGAATGCCCGAATGGAGCAACAGCAGCAACTGGCAGAAATTGAAGCGCAAAGAATTGCGGCTGAGAATAAGCTGGCGCAAGACGTCGCCGCACGTTTGCAAGCAGAACAGGCATTGCTGGCAGACTTGCAGCAACAGGAAGAGCAAGAGGCTGCGTTGGCGGATCTGATGTTGCAACGTCGCGCCGAACTTGCAGCAGCTAAAGCCGCATTGGAACAGGCGAAGAAAAATGCCCTGGCATTATCGCCGGAAGAAATGGAATTGGCGGCATTGCAGCAACAGTTCGCGCAACAACAACAGGCAATGGAACAACAAAAACAACAGCGTCAGGAGCAGGCTGAGTTGCTGAAAGCGCAGTTGGCAGAGATGCAGGCTGCATTGAAAGCGGAAGCCGAGCAAGAAAATCTGAGTCTGGTCGCGGAACATGCACAGGCTGAAAATCTGGCGCAGGAATTGATTTCCAAGTTGCGCAACAACCAACAACAAAGTGCTGAATGGCGTTTGCAGGCGCAGCAAATGCTGTCGAGTGCGCCGGTGGAAATTACTTACGACATCGGGCAGCAAGCGGAAAAAGATGCGCAGGAACGCTTCCGTCTGCGCCTGCGTCCTTCCGTGCTGGCTGGTTTGATGTTGTGTGCTGGCGTTGCTGGCGCGGGTTTCGCTAATTTCTCTACACCGATGTCTGTTGCCAACGCGATGGCAGCTAAGGCTGCACCGGTTGTTGCCAGCCCTGCGAATGTCACCGCGCCGTCTGTAAAACTGAACAGCGGTATGCAATTGAGCTATGAACTGACACCAACAGCAACACAGGTGAAAAAATCTGCAGAAAATGGCATTGCACAACAAACTGAACCGGTGAAGGCAGAAGAAAAAGCGGCCTTGCAATTAGCGATGGCGGCGAAGTAAGAGCAGCAGATAAGAGCAGCAGAAAACTACTCTTGAGTAGCAAAAAAAAAATCCCGGTGATTATTTATTATTACCGGGATTTTTTATTTGAACTTCATTTCTGGAAAAATCATGACGGCAACAAAGCCTTTGTGTTCATGGTTATAAATCCTTAATCTGCCACGATGACGGCGGACTATCCTATCGACAATCGCCAGACCGAGACCTGAACCGTTTGCCTGGCTGCGTGAGACATCGGCGCGAGTAAAGGGTTTCAGCAGACGCCCGATATCATCGTCGCTCGGAGCACCTTCACCGTAATCCCGGAAACTGATCAATACACCTTGTTTTTTGCCTTTCGTTTTGTGGCTGCATTGAATTTCTACAACGGTGTTGAGTTTGTCCGGATTCTTTCCGTAACGGCAGGAGTTTTCAATCAGGTTGCTGAACAGTCGCCTGAGCTCTGTCGCATTTCCTGAAATATACATGTCCGTTGCAATCGCTGAATGCAGGTGAAGGTAGTTCACCCTTGAGTACTCCTGAATCACTTGTTTCAGTAATTCGCTGACATTCACTTTATCAAAACGAAGACTGTCGATCGGTTTCGCATAATCAAGAAACTGATTGATGATTGCATCCATTTGCGACAGATCTGATTGCATGCCGGATCGTGCCTGTTCGTCCAGATCGGCCATTTCCACTTCGAGTTGCATACGTGCGAGCGGTGTACGCAAATCATGTGAAATCCCGGCAAGAATGATGGTGCGGTCGGCATCGATTCTGGCCAGATCTGCAACCATGTTATTAAAGCTGGCATTGGTTTCGCGAATTTCTTTCGGACCCCGTTCAGGCAGAGCCGGTGCCTGCTTACCCTGGGCGAGTAAGCGTGCCGCATTACTCAGGCGGGACAAGGGATCGTTAATGAATTTAGAAATCACTGCTGCACCCAGCAGGGTAATCAACAAGGTGGCAGTGATCCAGCTGAGTACTGGCAAGGTTGTTGGTGGCTCCAGCCGGTCTTCATCCAGCCGCAGCCAGTAATGATCGCCCTCGATCTCCAGACTGATCCAGAATCCGCTATTACCATTCACCGAGCGGGCGAAACGGGTCTCTTTGCCCAGCTGTGTTTTCATCATCTCACTGAATTCAGTCAGAAAAACGGTGGGCTCAAGTTTATCCAGGGTGTCGGCATCGTTCCGTAAATAAATCCGTATTCCCTCGCTATGCGCCAGATCGAGCAAAAGCTCTTTGCGTTTTTCGGGCGCAGAATGTGTCAGCGCAGCGCGTGTAATCGTGACGATGGAAGTGATTTGCGCCGTCAGTTGCTGAGCGCGAGGTGTTCGTTCAAGGGTTTTGAAACTGACGAACCATATCATCATACTGGCCATCACAAGGATGGCCAGTAAAAAAAATGTACGCCAGAAAAGACCGCTGCGCAGCCATTCGAGACTATTCAGGTATGAGCGCATACGTCTTCAGCGGGAACGCTATTCCTTGCTTGCTTCCGGAATGAAGACGTAGCCGAGTCCCCATACAGTCTGGATGTATAAAGGATTGGATGGATCTGGCTCTATCAGTTTTCTCAGACGTGAAATCTGCACATCCAGACTACGGTCAAATACTTCATATTCGCGGCCACGTGCGAGTTCCATCAGCTTTTCACGGGATAAGGGCTGGCGCGCATGGCGGGCAAAGACTTTGAGTACGGAAAATTCGCCAGTCGTCAGAGAGATAGCTTCGTTGTTTTTTCTCAGAGTGCGAGTGCCGAGATCCAGAACAAAATCGCCGAAAGCAAATGTTTGTGGGCCGTCGGAAGGTGCTCCGGGTAATTCATCCGGTACTTTGCGACGTAGTACGGCATTGATGCGGGCAACCAGTTCACGTGGATTGAATGGTTTCGGCAGGTAATCATCGGCTCCCATTTCCAAGCCGATAATCCTGTCCACTTCCTCGCTTTTTGCCGTCAGCATGATGATAGGCGTTTTGTCGCCTGCACCGCGCAGCCGGCGGCAAATGGCGAGCCCGTCTTCGCCCGGCAGCATTAAATCCAGTACCAGCATATCATAGCGTTCACGCATCCAAAGTTTATTCATGGTCTGCGCATTCTCTGCCCCGACAACATGAAAACCTTGTTCGGTCAGGTAACGCCGCAACAGTTCGCGGAGTCGTAAATCGTCGTCCACAACCAGAATTTTTGCTTTCGGTGCGTTGTTGGCGGGAGTCGGAGTGTTCTCTGTAGGTGTTTGAAGATTTGTCATGTCTGTAATGGTACTGGCATCGTTACCGCCTGGGAACAGTCAGGCAGAGAGGATTACAAAGAGTTACATACTTTACTTCTATGGGAAAGGAATAACAATGTAATTAAATTAAACTACGATGACAATCTGATCATTGGTCATGCGTTTTCTGTTTTTTGCCGTCGTTAGAGTTGACTGGAGCAAGCGCCTGATGCAAAAAATGGTGGTATCAAATTCTATGCTGCAAAAACTGAAAACAGTGAATGAATAAAGCTCTCGCTATATTTTTTGCCATCTTGCTGGTGCTGTTGTCGATAGGTTCCGTGATCGCAATACCGTCGCCTGGCTCCGGAGCCGCAAATCCGAACTCTGGCTTTTCCGCTGGAAAGCATACGCAAGCCAGTGTTGCTGATGTTTCTTTATCTGCGACAACGATGGACAAACACAAAAACTGCGGTTTTAAAAAAATATCCGCTACATCTTCCTGTGAAAGTCCTTTGGCTGATGTCAAGAAAAATAAGCTCAGCGTGGATGAGAGAAAGGTGCTGCGTCGGCAAATTCGTGACGTTGAACAAGAATTTGATGCCGCCAAATAGCCAGCCAGAAAAAACCTTGTGCCGATATTAGCGGCGATGTTGTTTCATTATCTTTTGCTGTTCACGCTGCCAGTCTTTTTCTTTCTCTGATTCTCGCTTGTCGTGTTGCTTTTTACCTTTGGCAAGCCCTATCTGACATTTGATTCTGCCATTGCTGAAGTGCATGTTGAGCGGCACCATCGTATAGCCAGAACGTTCGACTTTGCCGATTAATTTGCTGATCTCTGCTTTGTTCAGCAATAATTTGCGTGTACGCACCGAGTCGGGATGTATGTGTGTTGAGGCGGTTGGCAGTGCACCAATGTGTGCTCCAAACAGAAAAATCTCACCATTACGCACAATCACGTATGCTTCTTTTAATTGAAGACGTCCAGCACGGATTGCTTTGACTTCCCAGCCTTGCAACACCACACCTGCCTCGAATTGTTCCTCGATAAAGTAATCGTGGAAAGCTTTTTTGTTATCAGCAATACTCATGTAATAAGGAAATTGGTTATCTTGCCGTTTCAAAATTTCTTATGATAATTTCGATACGGTGGCGACTCGGTTAAAATGCGAACCTGTGATTCTACCAAATGGTTTCTTTAGATGGCAGTCGTACATAAAACAGTTTTTATCGGATACAGCGCCGCTCAGATGTTTGCGCTGGTTGAGCAGGTCGAAAAATACCCTGAATTTTTGCCTTGGTGTGGCGAGGTTAAGGTAGCAGAGAGATCGGAAACGAATCTGATTGCAACCCTTGCCATTAACTTTCATGGTATCAAACAAAGCTTCACCACAAAAAATATCAATCAGCCGCCGCATTCTATGCAGATGAATCTCGTAGATGGCCCGTTTAGGCAACTGACTGGCGGCTGGAAGTTTACTGAATTGCGCCCGGATGCCTGCAAGATCGAGTTCGACCTCAATTATGATTTTTCCAGTAAGTTATTGGAACACTTGATTGGTCCGGTATTCAGCAAGATTGCAAATAGTTTCGTTGATTCATTTTGCTCCAGAGCGGAGGCGATTTATGCCTGATGAAAATAAAATTCAGGTGCAGGTTTGCTATTCATCCGGTGACGCTGTCAGTTTGCTCAATGTCAGTGTGCCTCTTGGTGCCAGTGTTCGTCAGGCGATCGATTCCAGTTGTATTTTGGAGCGGCATCCTGAGCTGAATCTCAATACCCTCAAAATAGGGGTCTACGGCAAACTGAAAGATGAGAGCGCGGTTCTTCATGAGGGCGACAGGGTGGAAATCTATCGCCCCTTGCTTGCCGATCCTATGGAAGCCAGGCGGCGGCGCGCGCAGAAACAGCAAAAATTGACAGTGTAACGGTCATTACTGAAATTACTGACAGCCAGCCAGTGCTTTTTTTACATCCGCAGCTTCTTTTTCCCGCTGTGCATCTGATAAGTAGTTGCGCTCACCGTTTTTATCGGTAGTCGCTACCCGTTGTCCAGATTCCAGGACTTTCTGATACGACCTTGCGCGTTCACAATTTTTCTGTTTATCAGCATTGGCCTGTTGATCCTCACTTGCTTTCTTGTCTTTTTCAGCTTGTTCAGCGCGGCGTTTATTGAAATCTTCGTTTCTCGCTGACGTTGTCATTGGTTTTTGCTGCGCATTTGCCGCGTCTTTTGATGCGCTCGCGGTATCGCTGGGTTCTGCTGGTTTTGTTGCTGACTGTCCTGGCGATTTAATGATACGGTTTTTTGGGGTCGATGCCGGAGGAGGGGTGTCAGAAAACTGTTTATTGCCCTTTTCATCCACCCATATATATTGAGCAAAAGCGCTTGCGCAGGTGAGCGTGGCAATGATAAATCCACTGATAAGCTTGAGTTTTAACATGAAGTCATTCTTTCAAAGAGGGCAAAAGATGCAAGAGTTTTACACGTAGCGAGACTACTTCGCAAGTTTTCTGTATAATTCACTTTTGCGCCTATAGGAAATAGTATGCGTTTACTTCAAAAAGCACTCACGTTCGATGACGTGCTCCTCGTTCCGGCATATTCGGACATTCTCCCGAAAGATACCTCTCTTGCGACTAAATTGACGCGTAATATTCATTTGAATATACCGTTGGTTTCTGCTGCTATGGATACCGTTACTGAAGCCAGACTGGCGATTGCCATGGCGCAGGAGGGTGGTATCGGTATCATCCATAAAAACCTGACCGCCAAAGAGCAAGCGCGTGAAGTGGCGAAGGTGAAACGTTTTGAATCCGGGGTGTTGCGTGATCCGATCACGATTCCACCTGGTATGAAAATCCGTGAAGTGATTGCCTTGTCTCAACAACACGGTATCAGTGGTTTTCCTGTCGTTGAAGGTAAAGTTGTCGTTGGTATTATCACTAATCGCGATCTGCGTTTTGAGCAGGAGCTGGATGCGGAAGCCCGCACCAAAATGACTCCACGTGAAAAGCTGGTGTGTGTCAATGAGACGGCCGACCTGGCGGAAGCAAAACGGTTGATGAATAAACATCGCCTTGAACGCGTTTTAGTTGTGAATGACGCTTTCGAGTTACGTGGCCTGATTACCGTTAAAGACATTCAGAAGTCGACAGAACATCCATTTGCATCGAAAGATGAGCATGGGAAATTGCGTGTTGGTGCCGCGGTTGGCGTTGGTGTCGATAACGAAGAACGTATCGATCTGCTGGCAAAAGCGGGTGTGGACGTGATTGTTGTCGATACTGCGCACGGCCATTCTAAAGGTGTGCTGGATCGTGTTCGCTGGGTGAAAGACAATTACCCTCATATTGAAGTTATCGGTGGCAACATCGCAACGGCTGCGGCTGCGCTGGCGCTGGTTGAACATGGTGCAGATGCGGTTAAAGTCGGCATCGGCCCTGGCTCTATTTGCACGACGCGTATCGTTGCTGGTGTTGGTGTGCCGCAAATCACAGCGATTGCAAATGTGGCAAATGCACTCAAAGGAACAGGTGTGCCGTGTATTGCTGACGGTGGTGTTCGCTTCTCTGGTGACGTGTCCAAAGCATTGGCGGCAGGTGCGTCAACCGTGATGATGGGTAGTATGTTCGCCGGTACGGAAGAAGCACCGGGTGAGGTGATTCTGTTCCAGGGACGTAGCTATAAATCCTATCGTGGCATGGGTAGTCTGGGTGCTATGGCGGATGGTTCTGCTGACCGTTATTTCCAGGATGCGGCTAATAACGCAGATAAGCTGGTGCCAGAAGGTATTGAAGGTCGTGTTGCATATAAAGGCAGCGTGCTGGCGATTCTGTATCAACTGGTCGGTGGCGTCCGTTCGTCGATGGGATATTGCGGTTGCGCGACGATTGAAGATCTTCGGACTAAAGCTGAGTTTGTTGAAATCACTTCTGCCGGTATGCGTGAGTCGCATGTGCATGACGTGCAGATTACGAAAGAAGCTCCGAATTATCGCGCCGATTAATATCTGAACGATACGCCTGGGGTGTTGCATGTCTTTGAATTCGACAGATTTTGGTTTGACAACGCTTCAGGTTAATTCTGGTTTCAGTAAAATATTAGCTGAAAAATTTGAAGCAAAAATTGCCCGCTTTGAACGTGTGGGCATGGGGCTGTTTGGTGTTGCCAATTGTTTTGTGACATTTGGTCGCGTTGTTGGTCGCTCCGGTCTTACTGAGCGTTCCATCACTGAAATGGAAGCTGCGTTTTCTGACGAATTCCTGTTGAGTGACGAAGTGTTGGTTTTGTCTGACCTTAATGTTCATGGCGAATTCGGGCAGCACCGCTTTGTTGCTGGGCCACCAATGATCCGGTTTTTTGCTTCGTTTCCTGTTTACGGTCAGGATGGCAAACTGGTGGCGTGTTTGCGTTTGCTGGATTATCAGCCACACATTTTTGATGATGAGCAGCGCTTGTTGTTGGCTGATCTCGCGATTATGATCGAGCGGGAATTGGCGTTGAGCGCCGTTTGCCAGAATCAACTTGAATTGATGAAGCAGAACCGGCGCTTAAAGCGGGATACCTTGGTTGATCCCTTGCTCGGCACCTGGAACAAGCCTGCCATCATACGTTCTTTGCGTCTGGAAATGGAACGCTGTGCCAATTCGGGCAAACCAATGTCCTTGTTGTTTTTACTGCCGGATCAGATTGCTGAATTACGGGCAAAACACGGCATGGTTCTGACTGACCAGATCTTGGTGCGAATGGTGAGCCGTATTCGTTCTTGTATTCGTCCATTTGATGCTTTAGGGCGGTTTGATAACGATCAGTTTCTGATTGTGTTGCCTGGAGCATCGCGTTTGGTCGTGATGGCAGTTGCAGAAAGAATCAGGCTGTCAGTCATGATGCATTCCGAATGGATAGAAAACGCGGAAGTTTCATTGACGGTTTGCGTTGGATTGGCATCGACTGATGTGTACCCTGATGCGGATCCGGAAATATTAATCAGCTTAGCTGAAAAAGCCCTGCTCTCGGCAAAGAGAGCAGGAAACAATACTGTTGTACAGGCTACGCCCGGGCAACCTGACATGATGATTTGATTTATGCACTCAAAAATTCTTATTCTCGACTTTGGCTCTCAAGTCACTCAATTGATCGCTCGCCGGGTCCGCGATGCCGGTGTTTTTTCTGAAGTTCATCCTTACGATGTCAGTGACGAATTTATCCGCAATTACGGCGCTGCAGGCATCATCCTGTCAGGTGGCCCTAGCAGTGTAACCGAAGGTGATACGCCACGCGCGCCGATGGCTGTATTCGACGCCGGTGTACCGGTGCTGGGTATCTGCTACGGTATGCAAACCATGGCAGAGCAACTTGGCGGTAAAGTAGAAAATGGTCTGGTACGTGAATTTGGTTACGCTGAAGTTCGTGCCCGCAGCCATACAGCCTTGTTAAACGGTATCAATGATTTCGTGACACCTGAAGGCCACGGCATGCTGAAGGTCTGGATGAGTCACGGCGATAAAGTCAATGAAATGCCACCGGGTTTCAAGCTGATGGCATCGACGGATAACTGCCCGATTGCAGCAATGGCGGACGAAGAGCGCCGTTTTTACGCTGTCCAGTTCCATCCGGAAGTCACGCACACTGTGCAAGGTGAGGCAATTATTGGCCGGTTTGTACATGAAATCTGTGGCTGTAAATCTGACTGGAATATGCCGGATTACATCGCCGAAGCCGTGGCCGCAATCCGCGCTCAGGTTGGTACCGATGAAGTGATCCTCGGCTTGTCCGGCGGCGTTGACAGCAGTGTTGCTGCTGCGCTGATTCATCGCGCTATCGGTGATCAGCTGACTTGCGTGTTTGTTGATCACGGCTTGCTGCGTCTTGATGAGGGCAAGATGGTGATGGACATGTTCGCCAAAAACCTCGGTGTCAAAGTTATCCATGTTGATGCGACTGCGCAGTTCATGGGCCACCTGACCGGTGTTACCGATCCTGAGGCAAAACGTAAAATTATCGGCCGTGAATTCGTTGAAGTGTTCCAGGCAGAATCAGCCAAACTGAGCAATGCCGAGTGGCTGGCGCAAGGCACGATTTATCCTGACGTGATCGAGAGTGCTGGCAAGGGAAAAAAAGGTTCGCATACCATCAAGAGTCACCATAACGTCGGTGGTTTGCCGGATACCCTGAACCTGAAACTGCTGGAACCACTGCGCGAACTGTTCAAAGACGAAGTGCGTAAGCTCGGTGTTGCGCTGGGTCTGCCGCATGGCATGGTATATCGTCATCCGTTCCCTGGACCTGGTCTCGGTGTGCGCATTCTTGGCGAAGTCAAAAAAGAATTTGCCGATCTGCTGCGTAAAGCCGATGCTATATTTATCGAAGAATTACGCACGAACTTCGTTGATCCAAACGCTGAAAAACCAGTCAGCTGGTATGACGCGACTAGTCAGGCATTCGCGGTTTTCCTGCCAGTGAAATCGGTAGGCGTGATGGGCGATGGTCGCACTTACGATTACGTTGTCGCATTGCGTGCGGTACAGACGCAGGATTTCATGACCGCACACTGGGCACATCTGCCGCACGAGTTATTGGGCAAGGTTTCCAACCGGATTATTAATGAAGTGCGTGGCATCAATCGCGTTGTCTACGATATTTCCGGCAAACCACCAGCAACAATTGAGTGGGAATAAGACGTGACCTATAGTGTCAAAGAAATTTTTTACACTTTGCAGGGCGAAGGCAATCATGCTGGTCGTCCAGCAGTGTTTTGCCGTTTTTCCGGTTGCAATTTATGGACAGGCAGAGAAGAAGATCGTGCATCAGCGGTCTGTCAGTTTTGTGATACGGATTTCGTCGGCACTGACGGTGTTGGTGGCGATAAATTTAAATCTGCACAAGATCTGGCTGCAGCGATTAATGCCTTGTGGCCAACTTCATATACCGCCAGCAAATATGTGGTGTTCACTGGCGGCGAACCGTTACTGCAACTCGATGCAGACCTGATTGCGGCGATGCATGCTGTCGGCTTTGAAATTGCGATTGAAACCAATGGCACCTTGTCTGTACCTGAAGGCGTTGACTGGATTTGTGTGAGTCCCAAAATGGGCTCGGAGCTTGTAGTTCGCAAGGGCAATGAAATCAAGGTCGTGATTCCGCAAATCGGGCAGGACATGGCGACATACGCCAATCTTGATTTTGAACATTACTTCGTGCAAGCGATGGATGGGCCATTAAGAGACGATAATCTGCGCCGTGCAATTGATTTCTGCAAACAGCATCCGCAATGGAAGCTGAGTTTGCAGACACATAAACTTCTACAAATTCCTTAAGCTTTACATGTTAACGATTACCCGAAAAATGGAATTCGATGCAGGCCATCGTATTCCCGATCACAGCAGCCAGTGCCGTAATTTGCACGGTCACCGCTATACTTTGCAAATCACGCTGACTGGCGATGTGGTGCAACAGGACGGTGAGTCCGATAACGGCATGATTATGGATTTTGGCGATATCAAGGCGCTGGCAAATCAGCATCTGGTGGGTCTGTGGGATCATTCCTTTATCGTTTATGAAAACGATCATGTGATTAAGAATTTTCTTGCGCAGCTTCCCGATCATAAAACGGTCGTGATTGATCGCGTTCCTACCGTTGAAAACCTCGCGAAGATCGCTTTTGATATTCTCAAAGATGTCTACCATGATCGCTTCGGTCGTAGTCTGAAACTGACCAAAGTGACTCTGTACGAAACGCCTAATTGCTGGGCAGAGATAGACGGCTGATCGTGACTGATGCGTTGACGACCATGCAAGCTGAGTCGGATATTGCATTTATGCGTCTGGCTTACGAGCAGGCAAAGCTCGCATGGGCGGCCGGGGAGGTGCCGGTCGGCGCTGTGGTGGTAAAAGAGGGCGTGGTGATCGCAACGGGCTACAACCGTCCGATTGTGGATCATGACCCTACCGCGCATGCCGAAATCATGGCCTTGCGCGCTGCCGCAGATGTACTCGGAAATTACCGTTTGCCCGGATGCGAGCTATACGTCACTTTGGAGCCTTGCGTGATGTGTGCCGGCGCGATGATGCATGCGAGATTGTCCCGTGTGATTTTCGCTGCACGGGATCCGAAAACCGGGGTCGCCGGATCGTTATTGAATATCTTTGATCAGACGCAGTTAAACCATCACACACAAGTGACGCCAGGCGTGCTCGCTGACGAATGTGCGGCACTGTTGAAAGATTTTTTTGCCAGTCGTCGTCAGGCGGCAGCGGCTCAGAAATTACAAGCGAGGGCGACCGTGTCGCCCTCTGTCCCCGAATAGCGGAACATCATGCAATTCACACTTCCTACATTAAAAGCGCCGGTTGGCATTGCTGTCGTCGCACCAAGTGGCGGGCCACTCGATGATGCTGCGGTTGTCCGCGGTCTCGACACTCTGCAGCGGCAAGGTTTTGTCGTGCAGAGTTATTATCAGCCAGAACAACGATTTCAGCGTTTCGGTGGCAGTGATGAGCAACGTGTCGCGCAGTTACACGCAGCAGCAAGTAACCCTGATGTCAGTATCGTGATGGCGTTGCGCGGCAGCTATGGTTTTTCACGGCTGTTGCCGCATCTGGACCTCGATTTGCTGGCGAATAGCGGCAAGGTGTTTGTCGGTTACAGCGATTTCACCTTAATGCATCAGGCTATGCTGGCGCGCGGAAGACTCAGTATTGCCGGGCCTATGCTGTACGGCGATTTCACCAGTGACAAACTGTCGGAATACACCTTATCGCAATTCATTCAGTGCATTTCTCATCAGCGTCATCAGGTCGGGTTTTCTTGTGCGGAGTCGTCTGCAATTGAAGTGCAGGGGCGTTTGTGGGGCGGCAATCTGGCGATGCTGACCCATATTATAGGAACGCCATACTGGACAGAAGTGGAAGATGGGATATTGTTTCTGGAAGATATAGGCGAACATCCTTACCGCGTAGAGCGCATGCTATTGCAAATGCATTTTGCAGGTATTCTTGAAAAGCAAAAAGCGATCGTATTAGGTGATTTTTCTGGCTATCAGCTGGCCGCGCATGATCGTGGCTATGATTTTTCTGAGATGCTCAACTACGTGCGCAGTGTCGTCGATGTGCCGGTGATTACAGGCTTACCTTTCGGGCATATTCCTGATCGCGCAAGTCTGGTTGTCGGCAGTGCGGCCACATTAAAAGTTGCTGATCAACAGGCACAACTCATCATGGATTATCAGTTGTAATTTTTTGTTTCAGTGCTACTGGAATAAGCCGTGACAGAATAAAAAAGCCGCCCAAATTATTGGGCGGCTTTCTCTTTTTACCGGTAGGTTATCGCGCAATTACTTGCCCGTTTTGAGACTTAATCGTCAGCGTAAATATCGTTATCTTTGGTTTCCTTGATGAACAAGGCGCCAATCACAAACGTCATCAATGCAATTACGATCGGGTACCAGAGGCCGTAGTAAATATCGCCTTTGAATGCCACCAGTGCAAACGCTGTTGTCGGCAGCAAACCACCAAACCAGCCATTACCGATGTGGTAAGGCAAGGACATGGATGTGTAGCGTATGCGTGTCGGGAACATTTCCACCAGCATCGCTGCAATAGGGCCATAGACCATGGTGACATAGATCACCAGAATGACCAGTAACACCAAGACCATCGGCTTATCGATCTGTTTTGGATCGGCTTTTGCAGGGTAGCCAGCAGCTTTGATTGCATCAGCCAATTCTTTGGAGAATGCTTTGTCTTTTGCTGTAGCTTCTTCTTTTGGCAAACTTGCTGCATTGAAAGAAGTAATGACTTTGTCACCAACTTTGACAGTAGCTTGCGTACCTGCAGGGGCAACTTCATTGGAGTAGTTGACCGATGCTGCCGCCAGTTTTGCTTTCACGATGTCGCAGGAAGAAGTGAATTTCTTCGTACCTGTCGGATTGAACTGGAATTGGCAATCGGCAGGATCAGCTGTCACAATCACTGGCGCATTTTTCAATGCAGATTCCAACGCTGGATTTGCGTAGTGTGTCAGCGCGTTGAAAATCGGGAAGTAAGTTACTGCAGCAATCAGGCAACCAGCCAGAATGATAGGCTTACGACCAATTTTATCGGACAGTGAACCGAACACGATAAAGAACGGTGTACCGATGACCAGGGAAGCGGCGATCAACAGATTCGCTGTCGCTCCATCGACCTTCAATGTTTGTTGCAGGAAGAACAGTGCGTAGAACTGACCTGTGTACCAAACCACTGCCTGACCAGCTGTCAGACCAACCAGAGCCAGAATAACGATTTTCAGGTTTTTCCATTGACCGAAAGATTCAGTCAGTGGTGCTTTTGATGTTTTGCCTTCAGCCTTCATTTTCGCGAACGCTGGCGACTCGTTCATGGACAAGCGAATCCAGACGGAAATCGCCAGCAGGAACACAGACACCAAGAACGGAACGCGCCAGCCCCATGAAGCGAATTCTTCTTCGCCGATTGCCTGACGAGTACCGAGAATCACCATCAATGACAGGAATAAGCCAAGTGTTGCTGTGGTTTGTATCCATGCAGTGTAAGCACCGCGTTTGTCATGCGGAGCATGTTCTGCAACGTATGTTGCCGCGCCGCCGTATTCGCCACCGAGTGCCAGACCTTGCAGAATACGCAAAGAGATCAGAATAATCGGTGAGATAATGCCCCAGCTTGCATAGCCCGGCAGCAGACCGACGCAGAAGGTGGAACCGCCCATGATCAGAATCGTGACCAGGAAAGTGTATTTACGGCCTATCATGTCGCCGAGGCGACCGAATACCAGCGCGCCGAAAGGGCGAACGATAAAGCCGGCGGCGAATGCCAGCAAGGCAAAAATGAACGCAGTGTTAGGGTCGGTGCCAGCAAAGAATTGCTTAGCAATGATGGCTGCCAGTGAGCCATACAGATAAAAGTCATACCATTCAAAAACGGTCCCCAGAGAAGATGCAAAAATTACTTTGCGCTCTTCCGCTGTCATTCCGCTTGACGTTGCAATAGGTGCTGTCGCCATGCTTGTCTCCTGATTTATGTTTTATATATAAAGTATGTTGGCAAAGCCTGTCATTGGTGGAAATAGAACTTCTGACATTTTTTGCACAACTTGAGTGTGCAAGCTGAAACTTACGGCATGCTTTCTTCAAACTTACAGAAACTTACAAGAGTGAAAATTTTTTCGATGATTTTTTGCCGGAAAAATAGGAATAAAATAAGCTGAAAATTTTGCGAACGGTCGTACTAAATTATGCTATTCTGCTTCGCAAGCAATCTATTCCGCTTCCGTTTTTATCTGCATTGCTGCGTCTTAATGTGGCTGAACGCAGAGAGGAATGTAGTAACGGGACAGTTTTGCAGGTGCATTACCTGCTCAGGTTGTGCAGATCAGTTTTTCAGTAGTCAGTTTTTAGTAGCACCAAGAATTACTTAAAATTCAACTTACAGGAGACACCCCATGAATGATGCAGTTATTGTTTCTACCGCCCGCACTGGTTTAGCTAAGTCCTGGAAAGGGGCTTTTAATATGACGCATGGCGCCACTCTCGGCGGGCATGTGTTAGCCGCAGCGATTTCCCGCGCCGGTATTGATTCAGCTGAAGTGGAAGATGTCATCATGGGGTGTGCGACACCTGAAGGTGCAACTGGCAGCAATATCGCCCGTCAGATCGCATTGCGTGGCGGTTGCCCTGTCACCACCAGCGGCATGACTGTGAATCGTTTTTGCTCGTCCGGTTTACAAACAATCGCGATGGCAGCGCAGCGCATTATTGCAGGTGAAGGTGATATTTATGCTGCTGGCGGCGTTGAATCTATTTCCTGCGTACAAAATGAAGCGAACACGCACATGCTGGTGGAGCCCTGGCTGAAACAGCACAAACCAGAAGTCTACTGGCCGATGTTGCAGACCGCAGAAACAGTGGCCAAACGTTACAACATTTCCCGCGAACGTCAGGATGAATACGGCGTACAAAGCCAGTTACGTGCAGCAGCAGCGCAAGCGGCCGGCCTGTTCAACGCTGAAATCGTACCGATGACCACAACCATGGGTGTGGCAGATAAAGCAACCGGTATGCTGGTGACACGCGAAGTCACGATCGCGGCTGATGAAGGCATTCGTGCAGATACGACGCTGGAAGCAGTATCAAAAATCCGTTCTGCTGTTCCAGGTGGTGTGATTTCTGCCGGTAATGCAAGCCAGTTTTCCGATGGCGCTTCGGTTGCTATCGTCATGAACAGTAAAGTGGCTGAAGCCAAAGGCTTGCAACCGCTGGGTATTTTCCGTGGTTTCGCTGTCGCTGGTTGCGAACCGGACGAAATGGGTATCGGCCCTGTGTTTGCGATCCCTAAACTGTTGAAAAAAGCCGGACTGAAAGTAGAAGACATCGGTTTGTGGGAATTGAATGAGGCATTCGCGGTACAAGTTTTGTATTGCGCCGACAAGCTAGGTATTCCTATGGACAGATTGAATGTCAACGGCGGTGCGATTGCGGTCGGCCATCCTTACGGTGTGTCCGGCGCGCGTCTGACGGGTCATGCCTTGATCGAAGGTAAGCGCCGTGGCGTGAAGTATGTGGTCGTGACGATGTGTATCGGTGGCGGACAAGGCGCAGCCGGTTTATTTGAAGTCGTCTGATAAAGTCTGGTCTTGGGAGTTCATGTGAGCTGGTGTCGTTGACACTGTCTTGCGTGAACTGTCTTATGGTCTTACTAACTGTCTGATTCAAGGTCTGATCACCATTTTCCGAAACTTCACCGGAACTGCCATGTCATCCAAAATTCTCTCCCGCCGCGACCTCGATTTTTTGCTGTACGAATGGCTGAACGTCGAATCCCTCAATCAACGTCCCCGTTTTGCTGAACACAGCCGTGAAACTTTCAGTGCGGCGCTCGATACCTGCGAACAAATCGCGACCGACTTATTTGCCACCCACAACAAGAAAAGCGACCAGAATGAGCCGCATTTCGATGGCGAAAAAGTGCATATGATTCCCGAAGTCAAAACTGCCCTGAACGCCTTTCGCGATGCGGGCTTACTGGCCGCCGGTCAGGACTTTGATTTCGGCGGTATGCAACTGCCCTGCGTGGTTGAAAAAGCCGGTTTTGCGTATTTCAAGGGTGCCAATGTCGGTACTGCCTCCTATCCGTTTTTAACGATAGGCAACGCGAACACCTTGCTGAAATGCGGCACGCCGGAACAAATCGAGTCGTATGTCAAACCTATGCTGGAAGGGCGTTTCTTCGGCACCATGTGTTTGTCCGAACCGCAGGCCGGTTCCAGCTTATCCGATATCGTCACCCGTGCCGAGCCGCAGGCCGATGGCAGTTTCAGACTGACCGGCAACAAGATGTGGATCTCTGCCGGTGAACATGAGCTGTCAGAAAATATTATTCATCTGGTGCTGGCAAAAGTGCCGGATGACAATGGCAAACTGATTCCCGGTGTCAAAGGTATTTCTTTATTTATCGTTCCTAAGTTCGTGTTGGACGAGCAGGGCAATCCGGGTGAGCGGAATGATGTGGTGCTGGCTGGCCTGAATCACAAAATGGGCTATCGTGGCACCACGAATTGCCTGCTGAATTTTGGTGAAGGCAAATACAAACCGCAGGGCAAAGCCGGTGCTATCGGCTTCCTGGTCGGCACTTTGCATCGCGGGCTTGCGAATATGTTCCACATGATGAACGAAGCCCGTATCGGTGTCGGTCTTGGCGCGGTCATGCTGGGCTATACCGGCTATCTGCACGCACTCGATTACGCCCGTAATCGTCCGCAGGGACGCGCGCCGCTGAACAAAGATCCGGCAGCACCGCAGTTGCCCATCATTCAGCATACGGATGTGAAACGCATGTTGCTGGCGCAAAAATCGTATGTTGAAGGCGGTCTGGCGTTGACGCTGTATTGCGCGCGACTGGTCGATGAAGAGCGCACTGGCACCATGCCGGAAGCGCGGCAAAACGCCAGTCTGTTGCTGGAAATTCTGACGCCTATCGCTAAATCCTGGCCTTCGCAATGGTGTCTGGAAGCGAATAATCTGGCGATACAAGTGCATGGCGGCTACGGCTACACCCGTGAATACAACGTCGAGCAGTTTTATCGCGACAACCGGCTCAATCCGATTCATGAGGGAACGCACGGCATTCAGGGGCTGGATTTACTTGGCCGCAAAGTTGTGATGCAAGATGGCGCTGCGCTCGAAGCACTGGGTACGGCGATACATAAAACCCTGTTAAAAGCCGCAACGCATCCTGAGCTGGCGGCCTACGACAAAGCGCTGGCGCGGGTGCTGCAGCGTCTTGCGCAAGTGACGCAGCAATTGCATGCCTGTGGCGACACCAATAAGACACTGGCAAACGCATCTGCCTATCTGGAAGCTTTCGGTCACACCGTGCTGGCGTGGATATGGCTGGAGCAGGCGTTGCTGAGTCTGCATAAAGAGGATGCGCATGATGCAGATTTTTATGCCGGCAAGCTGCAGGCGTGTAAATATTTCTTCCAGTGGGAATTACCGAAGGTACATCCGCAACTGGATTTACTCGCCAGCATCGATACAACGACCTACGACATGCAAGATAACTGGTTTTAATACTCCCGAGAGTATATTTTAAAGCCCAATGAATATAAGGAGATAAAGGGGATTTTGAAGGATACTCCCCCTTTATCCTCTTTTTTATCTCATTTTTCAGAACAAATTCCGGCATAAATTCGACATAAATTTTGACATAAACGGAGACGACCGATGAGCACAGCACGTACAGTTCAGCAATTATTCAATCTGAGTGGTAAAACCGCTCTGATCACGGGCGGTTCCCGTGGTCTGGGTTTGCAAATGGCGGAAGCGCTGGGTGAGCAGGGCGCCAGCATCGTTTTATCTTCGCGCAAGCAATCCGATCTGGATGAAGCCGTTGCGCATTTACAAAGCCGTGGTATTCAGGCCAGCGCCATCGCTGCAGATTTATCCAAAGAAGAAGCGGTGACGCCGCTGGTGGATGAGGCATTAAAACGTCTTGGGCATATCGATATTCTGATCAACAACGCTGGCGCTACCTGGGGCGCACCGGCGGAAGATTACCCGGTTGATGCCTGGGATAAGGTCATGAATCTGAATATCCGCAGTATTTTTTTACTGTCGCAGGCAGTCGGTAAGCGTTCCATGATTCCACGCAAATCGGGGCGGATTATCAACGTCGCTTCGATTGCCGGTCTGGCGGGCAATGCGCCGGGTACGATGCAGACGATTGCGTATAACACTTCAAAAGCGGCGGTGATCAACTTCACCCGCACGCTGGCCGGTGAATGGGGTGTCCACGGCATTACGGTCAATGCGATTGCACCGGGATTTTTCCCTTCCAAAATGACCAAGGGTTTGCTCGAACATCTGGGCGAAGAAAAAATCGCCAAAGAAGCGCCTTTGCAACGCATTGGTGATGACGAGGATCTGAAAGGTGTTGCCCTGTTGTTCGCTTCGGATGCTGGCAAACATATCACCGGACAGACGCTGGCGGTCGATGGCGGTGTGTCGGCGGTGTAAGTATGAGCAGCGAAACTCCAGCAGTGCAAGCATTGCAGCAGCCGAGCCAGACATTAAATCCTTTTCTGCATGATCTGGGTGTCGAATTTCTGGAAATGGAAGATGGTCACGCCAGGCTTTCGCTCGATCTGACGGAACGCCACATGAACAGCTGGCAGATCACTCACGGCGGCGTCATTATGACGATGCTGGATGTGGTGATGGCGATGGCTGGGCGTTCGCTGCATGAAGATCTGAAAGGCGTCGTCACGGTAGAAATGAAAACCAGTTTTCTGCAGCCGGGCGGTGTCGCCGGCGGTCGTATTGAGGCGCGTGGTAAGGCTTTTTATCAATCGACGACGATGTGCTTTTGCGAGGGCGAAGTCTGGAATGGCGACAGGCTCGTTGCGAAGGCGATGGGAACGTTTAAATATCTGCGCCGCCTGAAGTCGGGTGAGAACATGAAAAAGTTATACGGCAGTGACTAGAAAGGTTTGAGCTGACGAATGTGGTAAGGAGTGACTGGACGAAGAAGCCTGAGCCGCGTGAACGTACTGACTCTCGGCAAAAAAAAAGTAAAAACAAAAGTAAAAAGTAAAAGCAGTGCTTGCAAGTCCAACTAAAAAAACAGGAGACAACATGCAGCAGACTTTCACCACCACAGCGCTGGCAACGATACTTGGCGGACTCTGTATCAGCAGTGCCATCGCCCAGAGCAGCTTGCCCGACTCCGCTGCCACCGACCCGCAAAAGCTGGGCTGGATGCAGGGTTTTCCACCCGCGCCTGACAAGCTCGTTCAGTTCGCTAACGGCAGCAGCTATCAGTTCCCACGTACCCGCTGGTCGTTCTCACATTCCCGTGAGCTGGGGCCCACCGCGAATGTCTGGCATGGTGCCGGGCATGCTGCAGTGTTGCCGCAGGCATTGCAATCACTCGATGATCTGCGTTTTAAAGACGATAAAAATACCGAAATGCGCTGGGTAGATATGCTCACCAATACCTACACCGACAGCGTGCTGGTCATGCATAAAGGGAAGGTGATCTACGAAAAATATTTCGGTATCAGCAAACCTTATCTGCCACATATTGCGATGTCGGTCACCAAATCTTTTGTTGGCACTTTAGCGGCCATGCTGGCAGCCGAAGGAAAAATTAATCCGTCTGATCCGGTGACGAAATATATCCCTGAGCTCAAGGACAGCGCGTATGCCGATGCAACGGTGCGTCAGGTCATGGATATGACAATCGGTGTGCAGTATTCCGAAAATTACGCTGATCCAAAAGCTGAGATATGGGATTACGCGCGCGCCGGTGGTTTGCTGCCGACAGCACCCGGTTACAGCGGGCCTAAGAATTTTTACGATTTCCTGACTAAACTTAAAAAAGAAGGCGAACACGATCAGGCCTTTGCCTATAAGACCGTGAATGCAGAAGTGCTGGCGTGGATAGTACGCCGCGCGTCCGGCCAGTCTTTGTCTGATTTGATGTCGGACCGTCTGTGGCAGAAACTGGGTACCGAAAACGATGCCTATTTTGCGGTCGATAGTCTGGGCACGGAGCAGGGCGGTGGCGGTCTGAATCTGACCCTGCGCGATATGGGGCGTTTCGGTGAAATGATGCGTAATGGCGGTCAGTTTAACGGTCAGCAGATTATCCCGCAGGAAGTGGTCGCTGATATTCGCAAAGGCGGTGATCCTGCAAAGTTTGCTCAGGCAGGCTACAAAAATTTGCCTGGTTATTCTTACCGGAATATGTGGTGGGTAGGACATAACACCCATCAGACCTTTGAAGCGCGCGGCATTCATGGTCAGCGTATTTATATTGATCCGGTGGCTGAAATGGTCATCGTCAAATTTTCATCCCATCCAACCGCTGCGAATGGCGCGAGTGACCCTGTCACTTACCGTGCGTTTCAGGCGCTGGCTAATCATTTAATGAAGTGAGATTAATTTATGTCTTCTACTTATCAACGTATCGTTTTAGCTTCCCGTCCACAAGGTAATGTCAGGGCAGACAATTTCCGTCTTGAGACATTACCGGTACCAGAAATCAAGGATGGCGAAGTCTTAATCCGCAATCATTTCTTATCGCTCGATCCGTATATGCGTGGTCGTATGGAAGAAACGAAAAGCTACGCTGCACCACAGCCTTTAAATGAAACCATGATAGGCGGCACGGTCGGCGAAATCATCGCCAGCAACAATCCGCGCTTCGCTGTTGGCGATAAAGTGCTGGGCATGTTGGGTTGGACTGAAGTGGCCGTGTCCGACGGCGCATTGTTACGCAAACTCGATGCAGCGTCGCCGATTCCTTTATCGGCTTACCTTGGTGCTGTCGGTATGCCGGGCCTTACCGCGTGGTATGGGCTAACACAAATCATGCAACCGAAAGCCGGTGAAACCGTCGTCGTTTCTGCCGCCAGTGGTGCAGTTGGCAGTGTGGTCGGGCAATTGGCGAAGCAAATGGGTTGCCGCGTTGTCGGTATTGCCGGTGGCGCCGAAAAATGTGCTTACGTGGTCAATGAGCTGGGCTTTGATGCTTGCGTGGATTATAAGGCCGGCAATCTGGATGCCGATCTGGCGGCAGCAACGCCGGATGGCACTGATGCCGTTTTTGAAAACGTGGGCGGCGAAGTATTTGATGCGAGTCTGGCGCGCATGAATCCGTTTGGCCGTATTGCGATGTGCGGCATGATTTCTGGCTACAACGGCGAGCCGATTGCAATTAAAAATGCGCGTGCATTTCTGACGATGCGACTGACGATGCGCGGCTTCATCGTGTCGGAACACGTGGATTTATGGCCGCAGGGTCTGAAAGAACTCGGTACGCTGGTGGCGAGTGGAAAGCTGAAATTCCGCGAATCCATCGCTGAAGGAATTGCGCAGGCACCAGAGGCATTTATCGGCCTTCTGAAAGGTCAGAATTTTGGTAAGCAGCTCGTTAAGCTGAGCTGAAAAACAAACTCAAAAATAAATTCAACAACTGTGTGATCAGGGAGTGATATCCCATTTTCATTCGTAAAAATCAGGAGACAAAATGAAAGTATTTAAAGACAGAGTGGCCGTTATTACAGGTGCAGCCAGCGGTTTTGGTCGTGAATTTGCATTGATCGGTGCCCGTCTCGGCATGAAGCTGGTGCTGGCGGATGTGCAGCAAGATGCATTGGATAAGACTAAGGCCGAGCTGGAGCAGCTTGGTGCGCAAGTGATTGCGTTGCGTTGCGACGTCCGTCATGCCGAACAGGTGCAGGCGCTGGCGGATGCGGCGATGGAAAAATTCGGTGCGGTTCATCTGGTCTTTAATAATGCAGGTGTCGGCTCTGGTGGTCTGGTCTGGGAAAATACTCAGGCTGACTGGGAATGGGTATTGGGCGTGAATTTGTGGGGCGTGATTCATGGTGTCCGCATCTTTACCAATCTGATGCTGGAGTGTGCAAAAAAAGATCCGGAATACGAAGGCCATATCGTGAATACCGCATCAATGGCCGGGATGCTGAACGCGCCTACGATGGCTGTCTACAACGTTTCCAAACATGCAGTTGTCTCGCTGACTGAATCCCTGTATCAAGATCTGAAGCTGGTTGCAGCACCGATCGGCGCTTCAGTGTTGTGTCCTTATTTTGTACCGACCGGCATTTCACAATCGCACAGAAATCGTCCGGAAGATGTGCCTGGCGCAGCGCCAACGGCCAGTCAGCGTGCCGCGCAGGCGATGTCTGATAAGGCTGTTAGCTCGGGTAAAGTGACGGCACAGGAAGTCGCAGAAAATACGTTTAAAGCGATCAGCGATGAACAGTTTTACGTGTTCTCGCATCCGGGTGCCTTGAGTAATGTGCAGGAACGCATGGAAGATATCGTCTTGCAACGTAATCCGGGTGACCCATACAAGGCGGCACCGCATATCCGCGATATGCTCAGAGAAAAACTAAAGGTATAAATCAATAAAAAAATGAGTCAGGAAAAGTCGCTGTGAGCACGAAGAGCGCAAACTCAGGTGCTGACAGCGACGCTCTTATTTACAGATGATCCGGAGACACGATGACCGCAACGATAAAGGCAAATCAATTTGCCACTTTAGATAATGGTACCCGCCTGCATTACGCCAGCGCTGGCCAGCAGGGGCAACCGCTGATCTTATTTGTTCATGGCTTTCCTGAGTTCTGGTATGAATGGGCAGCGCAGTTACCCGAATTTGGTCGTGATTATTTTGCAGTCGCACCAGATTTGCGAGGATTTAATTTATCCGATATGCCTGCCGATCTGAGTGCCTACAAAGCAAAACATATTGTCGATGATTTGCGCTTACTGATTCAGCATCTGGGCTATCAGAAAGCCATTGTCGTAGCGCATGACTGGGGTGGTGCTGTCAGCTGGAATATGGCCATCGCCTTACCGGCGATGATAGAAAAACTGATCATCATTAATTCTCCGCATCCTTATCTGTTTATGCAGGCACTGGCGAATGATCCTGCGCAAAAAGCCGCGAGTGAATACATGAACTGGCTGCGCGCAACCGATTCTGAAACCGCGCTGGCAAAAGATGATTTCGCGTTGATGGATGGATTCTTTAACGGCATGGGGCAGGTGCAGGCGACCTGGTTTGATCATGCGACCCGTGCGCTGTATCACGATTGCTGGCGCAAGGGATTGTCAGGCGGAGTAAATTATTATCGTGCTTCGCCGCTGCACCCACCCACCGCTGAAAATCAGGGGCCTTTGCAATTACATCTGAATCCGGATGATTTTAAAGTGAATGTGCCAACCCGCATCATTTGGGGCGAGAACGATAAAGCCTTGCCGAAAACTCTTTTGAATGGTATCGAAGATTTCGTTACCGACGTGCGTATTGAGCGTATTGCAGAGGGTTCGCATTGGATTATTCATGAGCAGCCTGAACGCATCAATCAACTGATACGGCAGTTTCTTGCAGAATGAGTGTGTGCATCCGCGACATCAGCGGATGCACAACAACGATACACCGTAGTGATTTTTAACAGAGATTTATCATGGCAAGATCCGATTTCGCTTTTTTTCATGCCTTACGAGTGCGCTGGTCGGAAGTCGATATGCAGGCGATTGTTTTTAATGGGCATTACCTGACTTATTTCGATGTCGCCTTTACCGAATACTGGCGCGCCACAGGTTTGCCCAGCGCAATCATGCAGGCTAAAGAAGGCAAAGAATTGTTTGCCCGCAAGGCCGGCATAGAATACCTGGCGTCTGCCAGGTTTGATGATGTGCTGGATATAGGCGTGCGCTGTCAGACGATAGGTCGCTCGTCTATCCAGTTTTTGATTGAAATTTTTCGCGGTGAAGAACATCTTATTTCCGGTGAATTAACTTATGTGTACACCGATACCACACTGCGCAAGGGAGTTGCATTTCCGGCAGATTGGCGTGCGATAATCACCAGCTTTGAAAAATTGAAACCAGTAGAGTGACTTGTGATGATGACTCCCGCACGCATTGTTTTAGGTGATTGGACTACCTTGCAAAAAGACGCACAGGCAGTACGTTATTCTGTTTTTGTGATTGAGCAGCATATTCCTGTTGAGCTGGAATGGGATGTGATGGATGCTCAGTGTCTGCATGCTGTTGCTTACGATGAAGAGAATCAGGCGATAGGCACAGGCCGTTTGCTGCCTGACGGTCATATTGGTCGTATGGCTGTATTGGAGTCCGCCCGCAATTCCGGTGTCGGTGCGCAGATACTGCGTATCCTGATGGAGCAGGCAAAACTGCGCGGAGATTCCGGCGTGCGACTGAATGCACAGCAGACAGCTGAGAATTTTTACGCGAGAGAGGGGTTTTCACGCGATGGCGAGGTCTTCATGGAAGCCGGTATTCCGCACGTATCTATGTCTCATCCTTTGTGAACCGAAGAGATAGCGAATTGAGGATTGGAAATTTCCTTGTCTGACCCGGTAGAAAACACATCTTTGTAGCAGGCTCTGGCTGCATCCTTAAAAGCGCATCGTTTATACAGTGCGCTTTTTTATTTGTATTACGTTCACTTTACAAATTTGATGCAGGACAGAGACATCATCCCTGCAAAAATATTTTTGTGCGACGTATTTTCATATTTAAATTGACAAATATTGATATGTTATTAAATATGGTATTAGATTTACAAGTATTGATAAATTACATTTACGCATATGACAGTAGAGGATTAAAAAAACGATTCAGATAGTGAACTATACCGTATCAGACATTGAGTATTTCAGTATTCATTTCATTACCGGGAGACACAAATCATGAGAATTGAAGACACCAAGGTATCAAGTCGCTTAACCGCCGGATTTGGTCTGGTATTGAGTTGTTTGTTAATCGTGCTCGTGTTGGGAATCAGCTATCTGCATCAGATGAATAAGCGGATGGAGCAAATCGTTCACTTTAACGATGAGGAAATACGGTTGGCGCAGAGTATGTATCTGACGGTCACCGAGAGGGCATTGGCGTTGCGGAATTTGTTGCTGCTGACTGAACAAAAAGAGATACAGATAGAAGTTGATCGTATTGCTGCCCAGAATAAAAAATATCATGAAGCAGAGGACAAGCTAGAACTGCTGATGAAGCAGGACAAGGAAACGAATGATGCACAACTTAGTTCAATAAATAAGATTCGGGAACAAGCAAAATTATCTGAGCCTTTCATCGCTAAAAGTCTGCAATTAATTCAGCAAGGTAATAAAGATGATTCTTATAAGCTTCTGCGCTATGAATATCGTCCGGTACAAAAGAAATGGTGGGAACTGATCAATGATTTTATCGTAGATCAGGAAAAGGAGAATAAAGAAGCGGTCGTTAAAGCAGAAACAGATTATCGTGACGCACGAAAAATGCTGATCATATTGGGATTGCTGGCGATCCTGGTTGGCGTGGTCGCTTCGTGGCTGATTATCCGTAGCCTGCTGAGGCAATTAGGCGGCGAGCCACGTTATGCGGTAAAAATTGCAGAAAAAATTGCCGCAGGGGATCTGAGTGTCGAGATACAACTGGCCGCTGGCGACGAGCATAGTCTTATGTACGCAATGCGCGTCATGCGTGATGGTCTCGCTGATATTGTCGGTATGGTGCGCGCCGGTACTGAAACGATAGCATCAGCTTCAAAACAGATCGCCTCAGGAAATCTGGATTTGTCTTCCCGTTCAGAACAACAGGCCAGCTCGCTGGAAGAAACTGCTTCTTCAATGGAGGAGCTGACGTCAACTGTGAAGCAGAACACCGATAGTGCGCGTCAGGCAAATCAACTTGCGGTGTCCGCTTCAGATGTTGCCGTTAAAGGCGGTACCGTTGTTGCCGAGGTCGTCCAGACGATGGGCTCGATCAACGAATCGTCTCGTAAGATTGTCGACATCATCGGGGTAATTGATGGTATTGCTTTTCAGACCAACATTCTTGCACTGAACGCCGCCGTTGAGGCGGCTCGCGCAGGTGAGCAGGGGCGGGGTTTTGCCGTGGTTGCTACGGAGGTGAGAAGTCTTGCTCAGCGTTCTGCTGAAGCTGCCAGAGAGATTAAAAAGTTGATTGACGATTCGGTCAGTAAGGTGGAAATTGGTGCGAAACTGGTTGATCAGGCGGGATCGACCATGGTCGAAATCGTCAATAGTATTCAGCGCGTGACCAGCATAATGAGTGAAATCATGATGGCGACGCAAGAGCAAACCGCAGGCATCGAACAAATCAATGAGGCAATCGTTCAGATGGATGATGTGACGCAGCAAAATGCTGCACTGGTAGAAGAAGCTGCAGCTTCAGCGTCTGCGTTGCAGAATGAGGCGGATCATCTCAGCCAGCTTGTCAGTACGTTTCAGCTCGCTAATATGACAGCGAGCCCGCTTGCGGGCACCGAACCAGTCACAAAGCGTGTAACAACGACTTTGCCTGGTAAAAAAGCTGCTGTGCTGAGGGCGCAGACCTCAAGTATTAAAAGACTCAGGCAAGTGAATGATACTGCTCCTGAGAAAAAAGCGGCATCAGATGCCTGGGAAGAGTTTTGATGGTCGGGAGTCAGCTGAGAAGCGGTTGATTATAAATTGAAATAGATGTCTGAAAAAAAGGGAGAGGGTATTCTCCCTTTTTTCAGACGGCGGCAACCAGCGTGGCAGCACACAATATCAGTACACCTGCGATACGCTCTGTCATTACTGCATATTTTTCTTGTGTCGCCCAATGGCTCGCTTTGCTTGCCAACACACCGTATCCCAGCAAAATAAAAAATTCAGGAATAATGGAGCAGATGGCCAGAATCAGCATTTGCAAACCGACGGCTTCATGCTGATCGATAAATTGCGGCAGGATGGCTACAAAAGTCAGCAAGATCTTGGGATTGGTCAATTGCAGGCTAAGAGCGCTGAAAAAGATGTGGCTTCCTTTTTGTGGCGGCCCATCCAGTCTGGAGATGCTGATGGGTGAGGGTTTTCCCAGTATTGCAGATAAACCCAGATAGGCCAGATAGGCAGCACCAAGATACTTGATTCCCATGAAGAGCTTCGGCGATGTCAGCAGCAGGCTGCCGATACCGGTTGCCGAGAGCGCAAAGTAAATTGCATTTGCGGTCAAAATCCCCAGTGTGACAAACAAGGATGTTTTCCAGCCCCGCGCAATGCCAACCGCCACAACCATCATGACTGCGGGGCCGGGAGAGAGTGACATTGCCGCTTCTGTCGCGGTGAATAATGCCCAGCTTTCAAGATTCATCGCCACACTTAGCTACCTCGCACGAAATCGAATAAGGTATCCAGCACGGCATCGGCCTGTTCTGCCATCAGGTCGTGTCCGCAATTGTCTATAACGGAAGTTTTGTTTTGAGAAATCAAACTACGCAAACCAGCGATCGCCTTTGGTGGGGTCATCTGATCTTTTTTGCCGAGCAGGAATAAGGTCGGACACCTGACTGATTGCGCGGCGATTTCACCGTTGCTATAGGCGTTGCAGGCGAAAAAATCAGTATAAAAAACCAGCTCTGGGTTGATGGCAGAAATGCGTTGCATCAGCCTCTTGCTGCCGCCAAGGACGGAAAATCCAGGTCCAGGGCAGGACGGTTTATGCGCAATGCTGCTGTGTGACCAGATGTTCACCATATCTATCGCAGCCTGCTCGTCGTCGCGTGCCGCATTCAAAAGCAGTTCTGATACCTTCATCGGGTAGGCTGTACCTATCATTGCGAGATGGCTGACTCTGTCAGGCGCCCGATAACTGGCTTCCAGAGCAATCAGCGAGCCCATACTGTGTCCTGCCAGAGCGGCGCGCTCAATACCGGCAGCATCAAGCAAAGCAATCAGCCAGGTCGCCATCTGCTCTACGCTACTCAGCGCCTGGCCTTTGCTGCGGCCATGTCCCGGTAAATCCACAGCGAGGACGTTATAACCATGATGGGCGAAATAGCGGGACTGTAAGGCCCAGACGGAATGATCATTCTGTGCGCCGTGTATGAACACGATGCTTGGCAGAGCAGGATTGAAGGTTTTACCTCCGGTGTAGCAATAGGCGTCTTTTCCTTGAATCTGAAACAGCATCTCAGGCTCCTTTCTGAGCAGCTTTCAAGCCGCGTGTCAGGTCTTCAATCAGGTCTTCGACGTTTTCCAGACCCACAGATAAGCGCAGTGTTCCTTCCGTAATGCCGGATGCCTGCAATTGCTTTGCCGGAACGCGGAAATGCGTGGTGGATGCTGGGTGTATCACCAGTGATTTCGCATCGCCGACGTTCGCCAGATGTGAAAACACATTCAGTGATTCAACGAAACGCTGGCCGGCAGCGCGATCACCTTTCAGATTGAATGAGAAAACCGCTCCGCAACCTTTGGGAAGCAGGGTTTTTGCCAGTTCGTAGTCAGGATGTGTTTCTAATTCCGGATAAGAAACAGCAGCAACAGCAGGATGTTTTACCAGGAAATCAACGATTTTGCGGGTATTGGCAACATGTCTGTCCATGCGCAAGCCCAGTGTTTCTACGCCTTGCAGGATAGCGAATGCATTATGTGGGCTCATGCAGGCGCCGAAGTCGCGCAATCCTTCGCGTCGTGCCCGTAAGGAAAATGCGCCGACAGTCGACTCTTCGGCAAACACCATGCCGTGAAAGCCGTCATAGGGTTCGCAAAGTTCGGCAAAACGTCCGGTTTTGTCATACGCTTTCTGCCAGTCGAATGTGCCGCCATCGACCAGTAAGCCACCAATCGCAGTGCCATGCCCGCACAAAAATTTAGTTGCGGAGTGAAAAACCAGATCAGCGCCATGATCAAACGGACGTAATAAATACGGCGTGGTAAACGTTGAATCCAGCATCAGCGGTAAATCGTGTGCGTGGGCAATTTCTGCGATCAAAGGTATGTTCAGAACATCCAGTCCGGGATTGCCGAGAGTTTCAGCAAACAAGGTTTTAGTATTTGGACGTATCGCCGCCCGCCAAGCGTCCGGGTCACGCGGATCAACGAAGGTGGTTTCTATGCCAAAGCGTTTTAAGGTATAGGCGAGAAGGTTTTGTGAGCCGCCATACAAAGCACGGGAAGCAACGATATGTGATCCGGCACCGGCGATGGTCGTTAAACCCAGATGCAATGCGGCTTGTCCGCTGGCGACGGCTATTCCGGCAACGCCTCCTTCAAGTGCCGCAATCCGCTCTTCCAGTACTGCATTGGTCGGATTTGAGATACGCGAATACACGTGACCGGCGCGCTCCATATTGAACAGCGATGCGGCGTGATCCGAATCTTTAAACGCAAATGAGGATGTCAGATAAATGGGGGTCGCACGTGCGCCTGTTGTTGGGTCGGGCGTCGCACCGGCATGTAAAGAAAGTGTGTCGAATCCGGGATAATGGGGGGCACTCATAAACTCTGGTCTCCGTATTGTGATCAGCCAATGCTACCATTAAGACTGCAAAATGAAATTCCGTTTTCATGTTGAACTTGCTGGATTTTTTGCATGGCTTGCGATACATTGAAAACAGTTTTAAAAAAACAGAATACACAGGAGGGGAGCCCCATGAAAGTTTCGGAAATTCTTCAGGTCAAAGGCAACATCCTTTTCACTATCACACCTGATACGCCGATTGCAGATGCGATCAGTGTCATGGAAGAAAAAGACATCGGTTCTCTGGTCGTAATGGAATATGGTGATCTGGTTGGCATACTGACCTTCCGCGAAGTGATTCGCGCGATTCATACGAATAAGGGTTCGCTGGGAAGCGGTACCGTCCGTAAATATATGGATGACCATCCTATGACGGTCACGCCGGAAACCGAAGTTAACGAAGTACGTCGCATGATGCTGGAAAAACATTCACGCTATCTGCCTGTCATGGATGCAAAAACGCTGATGGGCGTGATTTCGTTTTACGACGTGGCGCGTGCAGTGCTCGAAGCGCAGAGTTTTGAAAATAAAATGCTGAAAGCGTATATCCGCGATTGGCCTGTTGCCGAAAATGAAGAATAGGTAACCGCCTGATGCCGGTTTGATTCGAAATAACGCCCGCAAATAATCAGATGCGGGCGTTTTTTATTGTCTGGAAAAGGGAAAATTATGCATATCGCCATCGTAGGTGCCGGATTATCCGGACTCACCGCAGCTCGTCAATTGCAATCGCAGGGACATCATGTCACCGTGTATGAAAAAAGCCTGGGTGTCAGCGGGCGCATGAGTACGCGACAAACTGAGGTTGGCGGTTTTGATCACGGCGCCCAGTATTTCACTGCGACGTCTGACCGCTTTAAAAAAGAAGTCGCCGATTGGAAAAAGCTGGGCTGGGTTGCCGCCTGGGATGCGCGTCTGGCAACACTGGATGCGGGACATGCTATGCCTGCGGGGCGCAGTTCGACGCGCTATGTTGCCGTGCCTGGTATGAATGCACTTGGTAAGCAACTGGCACATGGTCTGGATGTCCGCAAAGAACAACAAGTACTCGGATTGGAGCAGCATGACAAACAATGGCTACTCAAAATTCAGTCAAATACGGTTGCGATTCCAGCGACGGCGGGCCCATTTGATGCGGTCGTACTGGCAATCCCGGCCGATCAGGCTGTGCCTTTACTTGCTGTTGCGCCTAAATTTGCTAAACAAGCGGCGCAGGCAAAGCTCGCGCCTTGTTGGACGATGATGCTGGGATTTCAGAATTCTCTGGAACTGCCATACGATGGTGCATGGGTCAATCAGTCGCGTCTTGGCTGGATAGCCAGAGATACCTCCAAGCCAGAACACCGCGTAGGCGAACGCTGGGTTGCGCACGCAACACCGGCATGGAGTCTGGAGCATCTGGAGGAAGACCCGGAGCGCGCTAAGGAAAAATTATTAAAAGCCTTCCATGAAGCCACCGGATCGTGGGTGCAGCCTATTTATGCGGTCGTTCATCGCTGGCGTTTTGCGCAGGCAGAGCATCCATTGGCGCAGGATTGCTTATGGGATGCCAAACTGGGAATCGGTGTCTGTGGCGATTGGTTTGCGACCGGACTGGAAGGCAATGGCAGAGTAGAGCATGCTTTCCTCAGTGCGCTCGCGCTGGCAAAAACAATTTCCTGATGTGTTGAGAATGCTGACAACCCCTATTGCAAGGGGTGTCAGCATCGGCAGTCAATCTGGTTCAACGTGATTGCAATGGTTTTGCCGTCGCAGATTAAAAAATCCGGCCGACGGCAAACGCTGCGTACTTTTATATTGCAGAAATATTAAATTTGCGCAGATAGCGTTACGCGCCTTATTGTGTTTGACCTTGTGCGCGTTCGCCTGTTTGCAGACGCCACAGTGCTGCATAGCCAGCATTTAATTTCAGTAAATCGCCATGGGTGCCACTTTCGACAATTCGGCCCGCTTCCAGCAAATAGATGCAATCGGCCTGTCTCACCGTTGACAACCTGTGTGCGATGACGATGGTGGTGCGGTCACGACTGACGACATCGAGACTGCGCTGTATTGCGGCTTCGGTTTCATTGTCAACTGCGCTGGTCGCTTCATCGAGAATCAAGACCGGTGGATTTTTTAAGATTGCCCTTGCCAGTGCCAGCCGTTGGCGCTGGCCGCCGGAAAGTTTCTGCCCGCGCTCGCCGATACGGGTGGCAAAACCCAGAGGTAGCTTGCTGATAAATTCAGTCGCTTCCGCCGCCTGAGCGGCAGCGGCAATCGCTGTTTCTGTCACGTTGTCTGAGCCGTAGGCAATGTTGTCAGCGATGGTGCCATCGGTTAAAAAACTATCTTGTGCAACGTAACCGATCAGACGACGTAAATCTTGCAAATTCACGCTATCGGTCGCAACGCCATCAATAAAAATTTTTCCGCTTTGCGGTGTGTAGAATCGCAATAACAGTTTGACCAGTGTTGACTTTCCGGAACCGGTAGAACCGACGAAGGCGATAGTTTTGCCAGCCGGAATTTCGAGGTTGATATTGTGTAAGGTTTGCTGGTTGCCGTAGGAAAACCCAACTGCGTCGAAACGGATATGTCCCTTTACATCGGCTGCACGCAAGTGTTGTCCTTCGTAGGTGATGTTGATTTTCGTATCGAGCAAATTCATGGCGCGATCAATGGCTGACATCGAGCGTTGATACATATCCGCGACCTCTGCCAAGCTGGTCATCGGCCATAACAGGCGTTGCGTCAGATAGACCAGTACTGAATATGCGCCGACTGCCAGCTCATCATGCAGGGTCAGCCAGCCGCCATACACCAGCGTCGCGGTGAAGCCTGCCAGAATCGCCATCCGGATGACCGGGGTAATGGCAGCGCTGACCGCAATTGCCCGCGCATTGGCTTCACGATAAGTATTGCTGGCTTCGGCAATGTGATTTTTTTCAAAATCTTCGGTGGCAAACGCTTTGATCGTGGCCAGCCCGAGCAGATTATTGTTCAGGCGGGCGCTGACATCACCAGCAGCTTCGCGGACTTCGGCGTAACGCGGGGCCAGCCGTTTCTGGAACCAGAATGCACCAAACAGAATTGCCGGTACTGGCAGCAGGGAAATGATCGCTAGCGAAGGTTGCAGCACAAAGAAGACAGCGCTGACCATCACGGAAGAACAGATCACCTGAATGATCTGGTTCGCGCCACCGTTCAGAAAACGTTCCATCTGATTGATGTCTTCATTCAGCACCGACATCAGATTGCCGGTACGCTGATTTTCAAAATACGCCATCTCCAGTTTTTGTACGTGGTCGTATGTGTCTAACCTTAAATCATGTTGCAGATTCTGCGCCAGCTTGCGCCATTTCAGCGACAGTAAATATTCAAACCAGGATTCACCCATCCATATAAACGCATTGACCACGCCGAGAAACACCAGTTGGTGCCAGGTTTCCGTTATGCCGAAGCCGCCCAGCACACGTTTAGCAAGGAAGCTTTTTTCGCCATTGACGACGATATCGACTGCCACGCCGATCAGCACTTCCGGCAGCACATCAAAAAATTTGTTCAAAATCGAATACAGTGTCGCCAACCGTAGATCAGTTTTATAAGCACTGGCGTAGTGCAGTAATTTTTTAAGCGGATGTATTACTGGCATGGTGTTTGGCTCAATCTGAGTAATTCACGTAAATGAAAGAAACAAAAAAGGGACTGCTAGATACAGTCCCTTTTCGTTACTTACGGTGTGTTTCGCTATCGTACCTGAGATCAGTCTTCGCGGCGCAGATGCGGGAACAGAATCACGTCACGGATATTCGGCGAATCAGTGATCAACATCATCAGACGATCGATACCGATACCGCAGCCACCGGTCGGTGGCAGGCCATATTCGAGGGCGCGGATGTAATCGGCATCGTAGTACATCGCTTCTTCGTCGCCCGCATCTTTGGCTGCAACCTGTGCCTGGAAGCGTGCTGCCTGATCTTCGGCATCGTTCAACTCCGAGAAACCGTTAGCAATTTCGCGGCCAGTCATGAACAACTCGAAACGCTCAGTGATGCCGGGAACAGTATCAGAAGCACGTGCCAGTGGTGACACTTCGACTGGGTAGTCGATAATGTACGTCGGATTCCATAACTGCGCTTCGGCAGTTTCTTCAAACAGCGCCAGTTGCAAGGCACCAAGTCCAGCAGTAGCAAACGGTTTGACACCGAATTTAAGCAATTCAGCCTTGATGAATTCAGCATCGTGCAATTGCTCATGCGTGTATTGCGGTGCATATTTATTGATCGCACCGACGATAGTCAGGCGCTCAAACGGTTTCGACAGATCAAGTTCTTTGCCCTGATAGGTCAGCACTGCTGTGCCGTGTGCATCTTCAGCGGCTTTGCGAATGACTTGTTCAGTAAAGTCCATCAGCCATTTGTAATCGACATAGGCCGCATAGAATTCCATCATCGTGAATTCAGGATTATGACGCGGCGATACGCCTTCGTTACGGAAATTACGGTTAACTTCGAATACGCGGTTAAAGCCGCCGACGACCAGTCGTTTCAGATACAGCTCAGGCGCGATGCGCAGGTACATTTCCATGTCCAGCGCATTGTGATGCGTGATGAAAGGCTTGGCTGCCGCACCGCCGGGAATCACGTGCAGCATCGGCGTTTCGACTTCCATGAATTCATGGCTGGCCATGAAGTTACGGATCGATGTCATTGCAGCGGTACGCGCTTTGAAGGTGCGGCGCGTGTCTTCGCTCATGATCAGGTCAACATAGCGCTGACGGTATTTGGTTTCCTGATTCGCCAGACCGTGGAATTTATCTGGCAGAGGGCGCAGCGACTTGGTCAGCAAACGCAAGGTCGTGACTTTAACGGTCAACTCATCCGTTTTGGTTTTGAACAGCACACCTTCAACACCGAGGATGTCGCCCAGATCGTAATGGCGGAAGGCTTCCATCGCCTCTTCACCGGTTTTATCCAGCGTCACATACAACTGTATGCGGCCATCAGCCTTCAGGCCGGACGCATCTTGCAAGGTCGCGAAAGCGGCTTTCTTACCAGCTTCGCGCTTAAGCATCATGCGGCCAGCAACGCTGACTTCCACATTCATCGCTTCCAGCTCTTCGCGGCCTATCGTGCCATACTGCTCTTGCAGGCTGGCGGCTTTATGTTGCGGGCGGAAGTCGTTAGGGAAGGCAATGCCTTTGGTACGGATAGCATCGAGCTTGGCACGGCGTTCCGCGATGATGGAATTTTCATCGACCGGCAATTCGCTGGCAGCGGTTTGATTATTCATTTCTGACATAAGATTTCTCTCAGATTTCTCTTAGTTGTCCAGGCAGTTTGTCTGCCTGTTTGTTTTGTCGGCGCAATTTCAAATGCCGGAATTGCGCCGTTGTACTTGCTTGTTACGCTCGATTTATTTAAACGCCTTGCTTCAAAGAAGCGGCGATGAATTCATCAATGTCGCCATCGAGTACAGCTTTGGTATTACCTGTTTCAAAACCGGTACGCAGGTCTTTAATGCGAGACTGATCGAGCACGTAAGAGCGAATCTGATGACCCCAGCCGACATCGGTTTTGGAATCTTCCAGATTTTGTTTTTCGCTCATGCGTTTGCGCAATTCGAGTTCAAACAATTTCGCTTTCAGCATTTCCCAGGCTTCCGCACGGTTGCGATGTTGGCTGCGATCGTTCTGACATTGAACAACAATGCCTGATGGGCCGTGTGTCAGACGAACGGCAGAATCAGTTTTGTTAATATGCTGACCACCAGCGCCGGAGGCGCGATAAGTATCGGTGCGCACATCAGCTGGGTTGATGTCGATCTCAAATGAATCGTCGACTTCAGGGTAAACGAACAAGCTTGAAAACGAAGTGTGGCGGCCATTATTTGAGTCAAATGGTGACTTGCGCACCAAGCGATGTACGCCTGTTTCGGTGCGCAGGAAGCCATACGCATAGTCGCCTTCAACTTTCAGGGTAGCCGTCTTGATACCAGCAACGTCACCATCGGATTGTTCAAGAATTTCAACCTTAAAGCCTTTGCGTTCGCAATAACGCAAATACTGGCGCAACAGCATCGATGCCCAATCCTGTGCCTCGGTTCCGCCAGCACCCGCCTGGATATCGATGAAGCAGTTGTTCGGGTCCATGGGGTTGTTGAACATGCGGCGGAATTCCATACCTTCGATCAGGCCGCGCAAATGCTGCGCGTCGGTTTCGATGGATTCCAGCGTATCGTCGTCGTTTTCTTCTTTCGCCATAGCAAACAGATCGTTCGCATCGCGCAAGCCGGATTCCGCTTCGGTCAGCGTATTGACAACGGCTTCAAGGGATTTTTTTTCTTTGCCCAGATCCTGCGCGCGCTTAGGATCGTTCCAGACCGTTGGGTCTTCTAATTCGGCGTTAACTTGTTCGAGTTTCTCTGACTTGATATCGAAGTCAAAGATACCTCCGTAGTTCGGCTTCACGGACCGTCAGGTCGGCAAGCAGGGATGACAGGCTATTGAGGCGTTCGGCTTCCATAATATTAGCTTTTCTTATGCAATCAAACCTTGCATTATACCTTGTACCGCGCCAAGAATACTGAATTTGCCTGCCTGCGGATGTTTATCTGATACGCTTGCGCTCTATTACGTTACCAGACTGAAGTCGTGGTTGTTGGTTTTGCGTGGCGATGACTTTCAAACCATTTTGCCAGATGGTCTTTAAAGCAGCTTGGGCAAATATGATATTGAGTGAGTTTCGACTGGCCGCCGTTCGGAAATGATTCTTCCTCTTCCATAGAAATAGTGGTGTTAATTTTCTCGTATTCTTTTGTTCCCCAGTTTTCATCCCACAGAGATTCTGCGCCACAGACATCGCAGGTAAGCTTGTCAAAGACTTCTTCAGTGTGTTCAAGAATCAGAACCGTTTTCATGTGTTTCATATTTCCTCCGTTGGATGATGTTGGAATCGAAGCAGCGATGAATTGATTCTACATCAGCCAATTGTGGTGAAGTGTCAGAAAAAGAAAAAAGCTGCGGAGCGGGTATGCTCGCAGCTTTGAAATAGACTTGTCCGATTTGCGCCGGATTGTGCCTGATTATTATCGTCTGCCTGATTTTGCTGGGCTGGTTTTCGGTTTTGCTGATTTGTAAGCCAATGGCGGGCGGGCAGCTGTCGATGAGGCTGGCCTGGATGTGGTCGCGGCATTGCCACGCGCAACTGGCTTTTTGCCATAAGTATTGATTTTTGGTGCAGCGACACGTCGCCCATTGGCTACACCGCTTTCATCGACAGTGACAGGGATTGCGGGCTGGCGAGGCGGTATCAGATGACGCGGGCTGCTGCCAATCAGATCGCGCCGTCCCATGCGTACTAACGCTTCGTGGATGATTTCCCAATTTTCTGGCGCATGATAGCGCAACAGTGCCTTATGCAGTTTCCGGATTTTTCCTGAACGCGCTGTTTCCACGACTTCAGAATCCGCAGTGACTTTTTTGAGCGGATTTTTGCGGGTATGGTACATCGTGGTCGCCAGTGCCATCGGCGTTGGCATAAACGTCTGTACCTGATCGAGTTTGAAGTCGTTTTTCTTGAGCCAGATCGCGAGGTTCACCATGTCTTCATCGGTGGAGCCCGGATGTGCAGCAATGAAATAAGGAATCAGATATTGTTCCTTATTTGCTTCACGTGAATATTTTTCAAACATCTGTTTGAATTCATCGTAGCTGCCGATGCCGGGCTTCATCATTTTCGATAAAGTATCCGCCTCAGTATGCTCAGGTGCGATTTTTAATAAACCGCCGACGTGATGCGTTACCAGTTCTTTCACATATTCTGGGGAACGTACGGCGAGGTCATAACGCAGTCCGGAACTGATCAGAATTTTCTTCACGCCCGGTATCGCCCGTGCCTTGCGATAAATCGAGATTAATTTGCTGTGATCGGTGCCGAGGTTTGTACAAATTGATGGATAAACGCAAGAAAGCCGGCGGCAGGATTCTTCGATTTTTTTATCTTTGCAGGCGAGACGATACATATTCGCCGTTGGGCCACCCAGATCAGAGATGGTGCCGGTAAAGCCTTTGACTTTGTCACGGATTTCTTCGATTTCGCGAAGAATAGATGGCTCTGAGCGGCTTTGTATGATGCGACCTTCGTGCTCGGTAATGGAGCAGAACGTGCAACCGCCAAAACAGCCACGCATGATGTTGATGGAAAAACGTATCATTTCCCAGGCTGGAATACGTGCTTTACCATAAGATGGGTGTGGCGCACGTGCATAGGCACGGTCGTAGACACCGTCCATTTCGTCCATCGCCAGCGGCAGCGGGGGCGGATTCAGCCAGACATCACGTTCACCATAGCCTTGTCGCAGCGCTTTGGCATTGCCGGGATTCGCTTCCAGATGAAAGACGCGCGATGCATGTGCGTACATCACAGGGTCATCCTTGACTTCATCGAACGATGGCAGGCGTATCACTGATTTGTGCTGCTTATTCTTGAGCATCAATTGACGTTCTTCACGGCTCATCATACGAACCGCCTGCTGCTTAACAACATCCGTTTTCACTTCCGTTGTTGCCGCGGGATTTGTTGCCGTTGCGCTGTCGCCTTCGCCCGTTGCGCATTTCGCGCCTTCTTGCGGTGTCATCGCGTACGGATCAGTGTGAGCTTCGACTTTTCCCGGCGTATCAATTTTGACGGAATTGATTTCCACCCATTCGTCATCCGGTAACCAGCCGCGTGGCACCATAAACGCCGTACCGCGCAAATCACGTATTTCTTTGATTGGTTCACCTGCTGCCAATCGGTGTGTCAGGTCGATCAGCGCCCGTTCAGCGTTACCGAATAATAGTATGTCTGCCTTAGAGTCAGGCAAGACAGAGCGGCGCACTTTATCTGACCAGTAATCGTAATGGGCGATCCGGCGCAGACTGGCTTCGATACTGCCGATGACGACGTTGGCATCAGGAAAAGCTTCGCGCGCGCGTTGTGCATACACAACCAGCGCACGGTCAGGGCGTTTGCTGCGGTCGCCATCGGGTGTGTAGGCATCTTCCGAACGGATTTTTCTGTCGGCGGTATAGCGATTGACCATAGAATCCATATTGCCGGCAGTGACGCCAAAATATAGATTAGGCTTCCCAAGAGCGCGGAATGCGTCGGCCGAATGCCAATCTGGTTGGCTGATGATGCCGACACGGAAGCCCTGATGTTCAAGTACGCGGCCAATCAAGGCCATGCCAAAGCTTGGGTGATCGATATAGGCATCGCCGGTAACCAGAATGACGTCACAACTGTCCCAGCCGAGCGCATCCATTTCAGCGCGTGACATAGGAAGGAAAGGTGCAGCGTTGTCACCGCCAACTTCAGGGCGGAAACGTGGGCGTGAGAAGAGATTTTTAGGCAAAGGATTCATGGGCGCGATTGTACCGGAAAGCCTGCAACCTTGCCCGCTGGCCGATGAATTTATGCTGAAGAATCAAATGCTTGCGTACTTTAAACGGCGCATCAGGTGCGTAAAAGCTGGTCGGTTTCGATATTTTTATGTCGCGGTACCCATTTCAACTTTAATCGCGGCAAAGATTGCATCAGCTCCAGCGCCTGCTGGCGATAAGTGGATAGCAGTCTGGATGCCTTCGCTTCCACGGCCAGAACATCGTTGATCACAACCAGACTGTCTCCACGCAGTAGTATCGTTTGTGTTTCTGGCTGCGTCACCTGTTGTGTCAGTAGTGTCAAGGCTGCGATCAGTGCCTGATATTCGGCGTCGCTGCTGTCACCGTGACCAATGTTGGCGGTGTGTTGTGTGACTTTGCCATCAGGACTATGCAGTATGCAGGCGATTTTGCAGTTGCCGGGATTCGGTTTTGCAGAGCCGTCAAACCAAGCCAGCCAGTCGGCTTCGCGGGAGTTTTTCAGAGAAGAAGAGGGCGGCATAAAAAGGGCGCTTGAATAACTTAACAGGTCGCTTGAGCACTCATTATATTCTGTGGATAGGGTATTCATGGGAGATTGCGTCATTGCTGGCGCGTCGCGGTATGATCTTGCTTTGTTAAAAATCCAAAAAGAAGCACCATACAATGAAACCAGATCACGTCAGAATGCCGATTCCTTTTGTTGCTGCATCTGACTATACACAGACGAATGCCTGGGTGCAGGCCTTGCAGCAGGCGATGCCAGACGAACGCATCGTTGCGTTTGATCGATTATCCGAAAATGAAAAGCAAAGTGTGACGGTCGCGATTGTGGCGAACCCCGATCCGGCGAATTTACAGCAACTGCCGGAGCTGAGGTGGGTGCATAGCGTCTGGGCTGGCGTAGAGCGTCTGGTCGCTGATCTTGGTCAGAGCAAATTAAAGATCGTGCGCCTGGTCGATCCGCAGCTGGCAGAAACGATGGCGGAAGCAGTGCTCGCATGGACTTTATATCTGCACAGGGAGATGCCAGCCTATGCGCGACAGCAGAAAAATAGCCAATGGCTGGCTCGGGAATATATCCGGCCACAATCTAAAACGATTAGCTTGCTGGGGTTGGGTGCTTTAGGTGAGGCCGCGGCGAAACGCTTGCTGGCAGCGGGTTTTCAGGTGTGCGGCTGGAGTCGCAGTCAGAAAAATATTGCCGGAGTTGATTGTTTTTCAGGGGAAGCTGGTTTGTCAGCGATGTTCGCCCGAACCAATATTCTGGTTTGCCTGTTACCGCTGACACCGGACACCAGAGGCTTGTTGAATGCCGCGCGGCTGGCGCAGTTGCCTAAGGGGGCATCACTCGTGAATTTTGCCCGTGGTGCGATTGTGCAGGATGACGATTTGCAGGATGCACTCAATGCTCAGCATCTGCAGCATGCGGTGCTAGATGTGTTCGAAGCGGAACCGTTGCCTGACGCCAGCTGGCATTGGCAGCATCCACAGGTCACAGTGTTACCGCATATTTCTGCCCCCACAGACAAGCAAACCGCCTCGGCGATTGTTGCGGGTAATATTCGCCGTTATCGTGATGATGGCAGTTTACCGGTATTGGTGGATGTGGCTAAGGGGTATTGAGTAGGCTAACAAGCATATTAAAAGGAGTTGGACGTAAGACTAGTGTTCGTAACTCCTTGTCGCATTATTCACTGCAAATGACTTGCGCAATCGCGATGCAACAAGATTGAAACAGCTTTGCAGGTTTCAGGCACGATTGTTGTGAAATGCATTGCGTAAAAATATTGAGATAATGTAAAGTCTTCCTCTTTGTTTTCCGCTGCTTATTGTCATTGCTGGCGGCTGATTGATTTTCGTTTGCGTATTTTGTCTCCGAACCTAGCATGAGTTACCTGTCGCCCGAATTTGCTGTTTGCTTTTTGTTGTTTCTATTACTTTACTGGGCGCAGGCACGTTGGAGTTCTGCACAAAAAGTCGCTTTGCTGCTCGCGTCCTATGCCGTGTATGCATCGCTGGACTGGCGTTTCAGCGCGACGCTGGCATGCTATACGGCATCGCTATTACTGTTGCTCGCTGCGGCAAAGCGTTGGTCGCAGCACAGAAAAAAACTGGCTGTTGCGGGTGTTACCGCGTCAGTGATCAATCTGGCGGTTTTTAAATATTTTGATTTCTTTCGCGAGGGTTTTCAGCTCGCAGCTGCTGCGTTGCAGTCCGATTGGGTGATTCCTGCACTGGATATTATTCTGCCTGTCGGCATTTCGTTTTATACGTTTCAAGCTATTGCCTATATCGTTGCTGTTGGTCGCAATGAGCGCGATCCTGCCAATCCGCTCGATAGCGCTTTGTATCTCGCATTTTTCCCTACACTGATGGCGGGCCCTATCTGTCGCCCGGATACGTTGCTGGCGCAGATTGAAGAAAAAAACGTGCGTCAGATTCGTCAGCCTGACCGTATTTTCTGGTTATTACTTTCTGCATTGATTAAAAAAGTCTGGCTGGCAAGCTGGATTGCTGCAACCTGGGTCAATCCGCTGTTTGCGAATCCCGATGCCTATCAGGGTGTCGAGCTGTTGTTAGGCATGTACGCATTCGCGATTCAGATTTATTTTGACTTCAGTGGCTATTCCGATCTGGTCATTGCGATGGCGATGCTGCTTGGATACAAGTTAAATCAGAATTTTAATTTGCCTTATCTGGCAGTTAACCTGCGTGAATTCTGGCGGCGCTGGCATATCTCACTCTCGACCTGGATACGGGATTACGTATATATCCCTATGGGTGGAAATCGTGGCGGCTGGTGGGCAACGCAACTGACCATTCTTACTTCCATGCTGATCAGCGGAATATGGCATGGCGCCAGTATTAAATATCTGATCTGGGGCGCATTGCACGGGCTGGGCATGGTTGCACAAAACGTGCTGGAAAAAATCACCGGTCGCAAAGCGGACGGCTTTCTCAGCGGTGTGATTACCTTTCATTTTGTCTGCGTTGCCTGGATATTTTTCCGTGCCGATGGCTGGCAGGAGGCGCTCAATTATCTGTCTGGCTTTACTCGTCACGGCGGCGCGATTGAACTCAATGTGCTTGGCGGATGTGCTTTGTTATTGTTATTTTTCTGGGTGTCATATTACTTTGAGCAAGTACGTGACAGCAGTCTGGGCTTATTAGAAAAAACGCCTTTGATATTAAAACCTGTGCTGCTTGCTTTTCTGGTGTTACTGATTAATTTGCTAGGGCCATCAGGGGTGCCAGCGTTTTTATATTATTCCTATTAAGAGCTTGCATGATGGCGAAGGTTAAAACAAAAGCAAAACTGAAAGCTGAGGCACGGCTGAAAGCAACGAAAGTCGATACTGGTTCGATGCCGACACTGGCGGTCATCGCACTCACGCTGGGTTTGTTGTTCTGGTTGCGGCAAGATGCGCTCGATATTTACTGGCAGCAGACGCGGCACGGAGAATTAGGGCTGACGCATCTGTCGGATGCCGAGTTATGGCACAGCGGAACGGACGTCACCAAAGTCGTATCGCGGACATTGAATCAGCAAATCGGCGCAATGGAGGAAACGCAGGAACGTCTGATGCTCGCGGCCAACGTGTTATGGCTGGGTAAATCAGCGCTGATACAAAAGGATGAACCAGCACCAGCTACGGCACAAAAAACACATACAACGAATGGCCTGACGTTGAAGGCGCACGCGGATGGGATTGCTGCCAGCGTGTCGACGTCGCCCGTTGCCGGTAAAAAAATGAATAAAGAGATTGGCAGTAATGCCGGGCAAAGTCAGAAAGAACCAGATAAGGTCGCCAGCGTCAGCAGCGACGCGCAACTGCATACAACTGAAGCCGTGACTGAAACGGAAGAAAACCGGGCGGTTCCATTGAATCAGTTTGCGTCACTCAATGAAGACGGGCGTATCGTGCTCAGTCCCAGCGACAAAGTCTTGCTGGTCGGTGACTCCATGATGCAGGGCGTGGCGCCGCATGTCGCGCGGGCACTGCAAAATGGGAATGTGAAATCACTGGATCTGAGTCGTCAGAGTACGGGGCTGACTTATCCTGGTTATTTTGACTGGCCAACGACGATTAAGAACACGATCAGCAAAGAGCGCATTTCGGTGCTGGTGGTATTTCTTGGCGCGAACGATACCTGGGATATGGTGTTTGGCAACAAATATGAACGCTTCGGCAGCGAGAAATGGCAATTGACCTACGCGTCCAGAGTGGAAAGTATCGTCAGATATGCGCATGCGCAGCATATACGCGTGATCTGGCTGGGTGCGCCGAATATGGGGCGGGAAAATATCAACCGCGGTGTCAAAGTATTGAATCAGTTGTTTTCTGCGGCGATCAAAGATAGTGCTTCGCGCTATTTATCGACCCGTGAGCTATTAAGCGATAATGCCGAGACCTATCAGAAAGCGATTACGAGGGAGGATGGAAAAAGTGTGACTGTCCGCAACGAAGACGGCATCCATTTCACCCGTGCCGGACAGAAAATTCTGAGTGATCTGATTTTGCGTCAGTTTGCTTTACCAACAGTGAGTAAGCCTTTGTGATCTATCCTTTTTTGTTCCGGCGTCTGGCGTCTGTTCTACTGACGTTCTGTCTTTTTTCATCCGCTGTGGAGGCGACGGTATTGCAGGATTATGGCGATCCGAATGCGGCGCGGCTCTGGCGTCAACTGGCGGCATTGGAACGTGGTGAAAGTAAGGATGTCATTCATATTCTGCAATTAGGCGACTCTCATACCGGCGGCGATTATTTTACCCAGGCGTATCGCGAGCGTTTGCAGCAGCGTTTCGGTAACGCGGGCATAGGCTGGATTACTCCGGGTTATGTTAAAAACCAGCGTTCTGCGCAGGTCTTGATGAAAATGGCAGGGCAGTGGAATACCCGTATCAGCCGTGCGAATCCGGAAAATTTTCCGCTTGGCGGTGTTGCCAGCATGCCGTCTTCCGGCGCTTACATGGAAATTGTACCGAAGCAGCCTTTGAATGGTGTTTACCGTGTCAGCGTCTGGTCGCGCAAAGTGTCTGATCAAGCCGCAGGTGGCTGGAAACTGGCTTTTCCCGATGGCGATATCCGCGATCTGGCACCGCCAGCGGGCAATGATTGGCAGGTCAGCTACGTGATCGGCAGCGGCGCGGAACTGAATAGTTTGTTTCTGCGTTCCGAGGGTAATTCAACCGAGCTGGGCGGCATTGCAATTGATGCGATTGCGCCGGGTGTCAGCGTTGATGCGCTGGGTATCGTCGGGGCAACACAACGTGTGATCAGTCGCTGGCAACCGGAAGCGGTGCGCGATCAGTTGCGCTGGCGTCGTCCGCAATTGCTGATTTTGTCGTATGGAACAAACGAAGCGTTTGACAGTAAACCTGACTTTGACGCTTACCGGCTGGATTTGCAAACGACGATACGACAATTGCGCAGCGCGGCGCCTGAGGCGGCGATTTTATTGATCGGCGCGCCGAATTCAGCGAAAAAGACCGGGCCTGGCGAAAGTGCAGGGTGCCGCTATAAATTGCCAATGGCATTGCGTACCGTGCAGACCATACAGCGTGAAACGGCGGTCGCTGAAAAATTACTGTACTGGGATTGGGCGGCGGCGATGGGCGGTGATTGCGCGATACAACGCTATGCTGAAGCCAACCCGCCACTGGCGCGACCAGATCTGGTGCACTTTACGGAAGATGGTTATGCCCGCAGCGGCAATGCTTTGTATGAAGCGCTGATGCAGAAATATCAGCAACATCGTTCTGCCAGATAAATGCGCTGACAGCATTCAGAAGGCTGCTGTCTGCCCCCATAAATGATTAAAAACAGGGGAGTATCTGCCGATTTAGCCTTAATGTCTCAGTAAATAAAGGGCGTATAAAATATACTCCCCCCAGTATATTTTTCTGATTTTTTAGTATTTTTTGCTTCTGGAGCTTCTGGATGATGAAAATCTGGGCTGAATCAGTCGCGCCATTGTCCTGTTGCGATTCTGTGTTTTGCCTCGCGGATGACTTCTTCATCCGCTTGCGGCTCGGTCTGACAGATCATGTCAAGCTCCAGTACGCCGCCTTCTTCCCCGGTCAGTAAATTCCTGATCGTGGCATATGGTACGATAGCCGCGGTGTCCTGAATATCATGCTCAAAGGTGATCTCGAAATTTCCGGTTTTAAACGTTCTCAAGATGGTTTCCTTTCAGGTGTTAAAGCCTGTCGGCGTTGTCTTCAGGATTGCTGAACCCAGCCGATTTCGATATCGGCGCTGTGCAGATAATACCCTTCGCTCTCTATGCCCGCGATTGCTGCTGCGACATCCAGAGCCACAGGTTTGACCAGCCCCAATGTGTCGAAGCCGCGCTGTATCAGCCGGACATCGGCATAATCAGGGTCTTCCAGATTTAATAGTTTGATGTCGGTATTGGCAGCGACAGACAGGTGCTTTTTGGGCTGAGCGACACTCTGATAAATATCAATTTGCATATTTCCCTCAAAAAAATGATGGGTGGCTGCGTGCATTCAGAAAAGATCAAAAGATCATATCTTGCCAGAACAATTTGAATACTGACGAAAATAAAGGATACAGTTTTATGTCCTTGTTGTGATCATGTCTTTTGTTCGTTTGTGGTTTATCTGACTGATCAGTATCACCGCGTCGCATGTCGCACTTTACCTGAGTTATTTCGGTAACTCGTCATTAAGTAAAATGCAACGCGCGCAGCGTTGTGATGTAGAACGCAGATATTTCTCCTGGCACAATGGTTTGCAATTCATTTCTGCACTTTTGAATATAATTTCCTCCAACCTTCCTTCGTCAGGTACGTCACCTCGTTGACGAAGTGTTTCTTGCCAAATCTTATTGGCGAACGATATAAGCTTGCTTTCGTTTTTCTTCTGAATTGTCGTGGTTTGAGTTGTCAGTACAGGCGGTTAATGCGCTGCTGAATGCCCTCGTTACGCCAGTTGCTTGTTGCTGGATATTTGGTGTTGAACACAGTGTGAATCGTATTAACGTTCATCAGCATTGATCTTCACATGCAATATCACGCATCAAGTGGCTCAAAATTTTTCGTCATTTCTCGGATAATTCAAATTGAATTTCATTTCAAAAAATCAAGTTATCTCAAAATTCCTATCAGACTATGGCGCTTTGCTTTTATTGCTAAGCATAGTCGGTACATGGTTGACTGTTGATTTTTATCAGGAGCGCGAGCAAATTATCGAAGAGTCAAAGAAACTTGCGATCAACAAGAGTCAGTTGGTTGGCAGTTCTGTCGGTGAGTTGTTTCTTGTCACAGATTACGTGCTGCGCGACATCATTGGCAGACTCGATATCGTTAAAGATTTGCAGTTAACTAGCAAGGATAATGAAAGAAATATTCGCCTGACCGCAATTCTTTCGGAAAAACTCGAAACGGTCACAGGTCTCAGGGACTTCGCGGTGTTGGATCGTGACTGCCGCATTGTGGCGACAGCAAAATCACCTTTCATCGGCGTTAACACCGGCCAACATTTTTGCGGAGGTGTGAAGGTGAACCCGGGGCAAAGTACACATATAAAGTATTTATCCGCTGAACAATCGATTTCAGGTCGGTCCGCTGTGTTGATGTCGCGTATCCTGGGGTCTGCCGACGGGATTTTTCTTGGCGGTGTTGTGGCGGTGGTCGATCTGGCATTGGCACAAAAATGGATTGAAGCAATACATACCGAAACAAATGATGTACTCGCCATTATGGATGCTGATGGCCTGCTGCTGGCAAACAAGCCGGCACAACCAGATGCGATAGGGAAACTTGTTCCCGTGCCAATGGCTCAGTTTTTTTACAGCCGGATTAATGACCCCACTTCATTCATCAATAATTCCCCCTACGATGGTCGCCGGCGAATTACCGGAGTGAGTAAAGTGGAGCGCTTTCCCTTCATCACGATTGTTGGCTTTGACTATGACCGTGTGTTGAAGGCTTGGCGTTACAGAATGTGGCAGTTTGCCACTGGATTTCTGCTCTTGTGTATTTTCGCTGTAATCGCTTTGCGCGCGCATCACGAGGCATTGTGTCAACGCGAGAGAATGCGAAAACTCGCCACCACAGATGCACTAACGAATATTGCAAACCGTCGTCACATCATGGATACCGGAAACAGAGAATTTACCCGCGCCAGACGTTATACGCATTCGCTTTCAGTATTGATGCTGGATATTGATAAATTTAAGTTTATTAATGATCGTTGGGGGCATCCGGTTGGTGACCGGGTAATAAAAGAGTTGGCAAACTTGCTGACTATTACCGCCAGAGATCAGGATGTCAGCGGACGTTTGGGGGGCGAGGAATTTACGGTGATACTGCCGCATACTGATACAAGTGGCGCGAAAATCATTGCCGAGCGCTTGCGCGTCGTCGTCGCTGAAGCGCAGGGTGTAAATCTGGATGACAATACCATTGTCCGTTTTACAGCCAGTATTGGCATCGCCACATTGAATGTTGAAGATACATCTTTTGATATGTTATTGCAGCGGGCTGACAGGGCTTTGTACAAAGCAAAAGAAAATGGGCGTAATCGCGTAGAAAGCGATAACTGATTTTGTTTCACTGGATGAGCTGATCGTGGCGACGGGTAGGTAAGTCGGTTTTGCTTTGTCAGTGGTGTTTTTGTTTATCAAACAGATGAGAGGGTGTAGGATGCTGCACGTCGCCTGATGATTGCTTGTTATTGGAAGCAATCGGCATAACACGGTGTTGACAACACGTCGGTTTACCATGAAAACATTCAGCGTTTATTCCATCATAAAACAACTCGTCTTTTTTAGTTTTGCGGCCACTTTAAGTTCATGTGCCAGTTGGCATTCGGCAGATATCGCTGCGCTGCAAACGGAAAATGACTTGATCGCCAAACTGGGCAATCCTACCCATGTGTATCAGGATGGGCAAACGCATTTACTTGAGTACATGCGTGGTCGCAGGGCGCAGGCGACGCACATGGTCAGGGTTGCTGCCGACGGCAAAGTGCTTTCGTATGAACAAGTGCTGACAGACCAGAAGTTTGCCGAAATCAAACCGGGCGTATCTGATAAGGCGGCTGTGTTGAGAATGCTGGGTGCGCCGTATGAAAATGTGTATTACTCCAGAGTCGGGCTGGAAGCGTGGTCGTATCCATACAAGGAAAGTGGTGTGTGGAATTCACTGATGGCAGTCTATTTCGACCACTCTGGCATTGTGCGCAAACTGGAAAATGGCCCAGATCCTGTGTTCGAGCCGCGTGAACACCGGCGTTTCTGATGGCGTTTGGTCAGCGGCAGTATTAAGCGGTGCCGCATCGTCAGGATGTGTATCGACTTTAATCGACGGTAAGCGTGCCGGATCGTTCGGTAAGCAAACGGCTTAGTTCGTCGGCTGGTAACGGATGGCTGAGTAGGTAGCCTTGCACTTCATCGCATCCATATTCGTTCAGACAAGCCAGTTGTTCTTTGGTTTCAACTCCCTCGGCGATGACCGTTAGTTGCAGGTTGTGTCCGAGCTGAATGATGGTCTTGACAATGGCCGCGCCATCGGCACTGGTCAGCATATCGCGCACAAACGACTGATCAATTTTCAGCTTATCGACGGCCAACTGCTTCAGGTAAGACAGACTTGAATAGCCAGTTCCAAAGTCATCGATCGATAATTTGACACCCAGATTTTTTAATCCGTGCAGGATGTTTATGGTGGCGCCGACATCTTGCAATAAAATCGATTCCGTCAGTTCCAGTTCAAGTTGATGCGGTGGTAGGCCAGACTTTGTGAGTGCATTGGCAACCACATCCAGAATTTTGCCGCGTTTGAACTGTAATGCCGACAGATTGACAGCGACGACCGGGGCGTCAGGATGGTCGCGTAACCAACTGACGGCCTGACGGCATGCTTCGTTCAGTACCCATTCGCCGATAGGTACGATGTGACCACTGCGCTCTGCCAGGCTGATGAATTTGCCTGGTGAAATTAAGCCATCCACCGGATGCTGCCAGCGCAGCAGCGCTTCTGCACCGATGATCTTTCCGCTATGAATGTCGGACTGTGGCTGATAATGAATGCGGAATTCCTGATTGCGTAATGCATGTACCAATCCACCGGTCAGCCTGATCTGTTCTGTCAGGCCAGAATTCATCTCATGCGAGAAAAAGCAATAGGTGTTACGTCCGGCTTCTTTGGCGCTGTCGACAGCTGCATGGGTATGTTTGAGCAGCGTGTCGAAATCTTTCCCATCTTCAGGATATAAGCCGATACCGATAGAGCATGAAATATTCAGCGTATTGCCGTCGATATCAACAGGATCGATAAAAATATCGCTGATGGTATTCGCCATTCCAGCCACGCCGATTGCATCGCGTTTGCCGGCCAGAAGAACGACAAACTCATCGCCGCTCAGCCTGCTGATGGTGGCGGTTTCTGGTATGCACTGACGCAGACGCTCCACGACTTTAATCAATACACGATCTCCGGTTGCGTAGCCGAGGCTGTCGTTGATGTGTTTAAAGTGATCAAGATCGAGATACAGCAGCGACACCATTGTGTTTTCATTGTCAGCGATCATTGCTGCATGTTCGAAACGGTCTTGCAGCAGTGTCCGGTTTGGCAGGTGCGTCAAGGAGTCGAAGTTGGCCAGAAAATCCAGTTTCAACTTGGCTTCGGCGTGCGCGGCGCGGGTACGCAAGTTGATAATGCCAAACGCGAGATCGTTAGCGAGTTCCATCAGCAGCCTGATTTCTTCTGCATCAAAAGCGTTTGCTTCACTGGAGTAGAGGGTGAGGGCACCAATGGTATGTTCGTTATGAATCAACGGTAAACCTATGCTTGACCGGTAGCCGCGTTGTATCGCTGCCGTGCGCCATGGCCGCATTCTTTCGTCGGTTAATACATTTTGAATTGTCGTTGGTTCACCGGTTCTGATCGCAGAACCGACCGGCCCGCTACCGAGCGCGTTGCCGCCCCAGGAAATATTGATGCCATCGAGATAGCCATTCTCGTAACCAGACTGTGCAACAGGCTTCACAGTCCGTGCATCGTCATATTCAGCATATCCGACCCACGCCATCAGATAGCCGCCACTTTCGACGCACAAGCGACTGATTTCATTGAGCAAGGTATGCTCGTCTTCAGCCCGTACAAGCGCCATGTTACAGTCGCTGAGCAAGCGCAAATCGCGATTGAGCCGTTTCAATGCCAGCTCGCTGAGTTTGCTGGCGGTGACGTCCTGCACTGTGCCGATTAAGTGCAGGACGTGTCCATCTTCCTGATAAAAAGGTTTGCCACGCTCGTTGACGTATTTTATCTGCCCGTCTTTTAATAGTAAGCGACGGGTAATTTCATACGCGGTCTTGTTTTCAATGGCGTCGTTGTAACGGCGACTGAGCAAGACCCGGTCATCGGGGTGCGTCGCATCGACGAAAGAATGAGCTGAAGGCGTAAAAGTGTCGGGAGTCACTTCGTAAATACGGTACACCTCGTCGGACCAGATCACTTCGCCGGTGCTCCGGTTGATATCCCAGTTACCGATCTGCGCAAGTTGCTGGGCGATTTTCAGATTCACCTCGCTCTGACGTAATTCTGCCTGTGCTGATTGGTGCTGATCTGTGATTTGTTTTAATTTGCTTTGCATTTCTGCCAGTCTGGCAAGCACGGAACCTTGCAGGCTTTCAGTCACAGCCAATGGTTTGCTGAAGTCGCCGTTGCCGATACGTGTAATCTCTTCATGGACCTCGCCAACCGAGCCGCCCATAATGACCCTGAGGGCGCGTGAGGTGCGGTAGAGCATCAGTAGTGATAGCACTGCCAGACCAATAAAGAGAATCCTGATTAACAATGCACGATGTTCTGCGTTGCTGACTGCGTTATTTGTTCGCGCTGTCATCAAACCATAAAAATCATCGATGGGCTTCATGATCGCTGCTTTAGCGTTCAGGTAAGCAAAATCGTGCAACATCTGACTTGCTTTTTCTTTGCCATTCTCAGATTGCCGCAATTGCATTGCTTCTCGTTCAGTTTGTGTCAAACGGTCTGAAAAAACCTTCGCTTTTGACAAAACACTGAGTTCTTGCTCGGTAAAACCTGCTTCTCGCATCAATTCCAGAAGTGGCTTCGTCCGTTTGCTTTCCGCTGTCGGTGGTGTTCCTGTAGCGAGCACCAGATCCCAATAGATGCCTCCATAGTTCACTGGTCTTGGTTTTTTACCATCGCGGATATCCAGTATGTCCTGATAGTACTGCGACTGACGGCGATCACCAGAAACAACATAAAGTTGCGCCATGCGTGTCAGGTCATCAGAAGACTGACGTAACTCATCGGCCAGAAGAAATGAGTTCAGTCGCTGTTCGTTCGCTGCATCGATTGTTTTTTCTGCGATGACGGACAGAGTGAACGTGCAGACCAGGATGACCAGTAACGACAGTGTGTACCAGATGTTGCGTTTAAACGAATTTGAATTGACAGTGGATGGCATGGGCAATCAGTTGATGTCGATTCGATAAAAAACTCAGGATTCGATGAAAATTTGATACCGGAAGGTTGTCGTAAATTTACGTTAAGTAGGAATAGTAGTGGAATCAGAGGGTAAAAAACCTAAGGTGCGGATATTTTTTTGCTGGAAGCCGGAGTCATGATAAATGATGGGGGTTGAAATCATTAATACTAATTTAATAATTTCAACTTGGCTCAAACCCCGGGTTTTCTATTTATTTCAGGGATGACGTGGTTGTGAAGTGATTTTGCAGGAAATATGCAGGAACTTCATTTCTGATGTGCGATTGCGGAGGGGAAGCAGATAAAAAAATAGCCCGCATTAGCGGGCTTAAATCCAAACCTTGACGGTGTTGGAGGAGACAGGTGTAACTATACTGCACTGCAATAAATACGTAAAATCAAATATTTAGATAATAATCATTCATAAAATGCATAACTATCTGATTCACTTTACTTTTCAGGCTGGTATGACAATCGATTGCGTCCGTTTGCCAGAATGAAAGCGGGCCGGTGGCGGTGCGAAGCGGAGTGCTCGTCCGCAACGAGTAATTCATTCTTTTCAACGCTGTTAAAAATGATCACAATCGCTTGTTTGCCTGCAAACAAAGAAATAAAGAAATGCTTGATTGCAAGTCAGGTTTTCTTTTAATGTGTAAAGCAAGACCTGCATTTGGTGTATTTGCTTAATTTAAGGATTTATCATGCTCGGCGTTACTGATTACGGCTCGTTTGTCATTGCATTTATTGTGTTACTGATTATTCCCGGGCCTGGTAATCTGGCTTTGATCACCTCGACCAGCAAAGGTGGTATCAAAGGCGGTCTGGCGGCAACGCTTGGTGTGATATTTGGCGATCAGGTCTTGCTTTGGATGGCAGTGGCTGGTGTTGCTGCAGTGCTGCATTCGTATCCGGCTGCTTTTCAGGCCGTACAGTGGTTAGGTGCGGCGTATTTGATCTGGCTGGGATGCAAGATGTTGCTGGCCAAACCGGGTGTTGCGCCGGTGTTAAACATCAAGCCGCATCATTACATGCAACAGGCGCTGACGATTACCTTGCTCAATCCTAAAGCCATCGTGTTTTATATGGCTTTTTTCCCCTTATTTGTGGATCCGGTGCGCCATCAGGGGCTTATCACGTTCGGGTTTATGGCAATGACCATCGCGATTCTGACGTTCATTTATGGTTTGATTGCGGTGCTGCTGACACATTTTCTGGCTGAACGCCTGCGTGCTAATCCGGCAGTGACCCGTGTATTGGAAAAACTGGCTGGTTTATCACTGATCGGTTTTGGCCTGAAACTTGTTTCTTCGCGTTAGACCTTGTGCCTGCGTAAAAAAAAGCCTGCGAGACGCGGGCTTTTTTTTTGCAGAAAATTTAGCCGCTTTTACTGAAATTTATTCCAGCGCAACATGCGTTCATCAGAGGCCTCTTTCAGCAAGTGACGGGCGCTGAGTTTATCGGGATCGTGGTGCTTTTTATCCCCTTCCAGTTCCATCGCAAGTGCTTGTATCGCCGGAGGAAAATCGCCTTCTGCTGAGCGTTCCAGCCATGTCCTGGCTTGTACGGGATCTTTGGCGATGCCGTCGCCATCGGCGTAGGCATTCGACAGCAGGAACATTGCCTGGGCATTGCCCTGATCGCTGGCGACTTTTAACCAGTGCACCGATTTTTGCAGATCAAGCGGCGTGCCTTCGCCGTATTTTGCCATGCGTGCCAGCATGAAACTTGCCTTGGCATTGTTTTTCGTTGCTGCTGCTTCGTACCATTTCCATGCAACCGCCAGGTTTTGGGGAAGTCCAAGTTTGGCTTTGTAGTTCGCTTCAGCAAATGCGAATTGCGCTTCGGTATCGCCAGCTTTGGCTGCTTTTTCCATCCATTGCGCAGCTTCTGCCTGTTTGTCCTGCTGTACTGCAAGGGCTAAACCGAGTTCTCTTTGTGCTGTGACTATTCCCTGATTCGCCCATCCTCTGAGAGTTTTAATGGAGTCCGGGTGTTGCGCTTGTATCGCGCGCATGCCTGTCGATTCAATTTCCGCGGTGCCGGGATGGTTGTTGACGCCAGGTGTGCACGCAATGAAAAGACTGGTGGTGCAGGTGAGGGCAGCACGGGTGATGATGTTTTTCATGGTATTCATATTATAAAAACCTGCCCCTGTTGCCAGGAGCAGGTTTGCCGCTGAAATGACTACTTACAACTGTTCAATGCGGATTGCCTTGCGATTATTTGCTCAGGTCAATGGCATATTTGGCGAAACCATTGGCATCGAGTGCGCCTTCGGATTTCACCAGGCTCAGGCCAGAATTGGCGGCGATGGCCAGTTTGCCAGGTGCTGAACGCAGAATGACGGGACCAGCAGTCGTGGCTTTAACGAAACTCCAGCTTTTGCCCGAGCCATTTTTTGCCAGAGTCAGTTTGCCTTGTTTTTTCACGTAATCGCTGACCACAGCCTGATTTGCGTCAGGTGATTTGATGATAGTTTTGCTGCCGTCGATACCCGGGACATTACCACCGCCTGCTGCACGATAGTCGTTAGTGGCTACGATGAAATCATCAGTGTCGGCAATAGGCTTACCTGCGTATGTAAGATTCACGATGCGGCTGCCAACGGCTTTCGTTACATCAATCTGATAGGTCAGCGCATTGTTTTCGGCATAGAACACATCGTAGTTATAGATGGTTCCATACGATGGCACCAGATCTTGCTCAGTGGTCAGGGCTGGATTGATTTGCGCGAACTGTTTTGCGACGGTTTCCAGCCATGCTTTCAGATCTGAACCTTTGATCTTGACTGCCTGGATATTATTGTTACCGTACAAATACAGGTCGCCCGGGTTACGGACTTGCAGGCCAACTGGTGCAGCGGCTGTTGCTGTCGGTGCGACATCGGTAAAGTCTGTCGCACCATTGCGGCCAGCTTTAAATGGCGCGCTGCAGGAGATGACAGGGATCGTTTTGTAGCTGGCGATGGTCGCGTCAGTTGAGTTGGTAATGAAATTTTTGACGTAATCGATCTGTGCCTGATTCACGATTTGAATTGCGCTGACATCGCCGACCAAAGCAAAGTAAGCAGACATTTCAAAGTCGGTTGTCGTTCCCAGAGGCTGAGTTGCGTAAGACAGCGCTGCTTTATGCTCAGTATCGACCAGAGGAGCAACAGAAGCATCGGCATCAACAATTGTTGTGCCATCTTTGTATTTAAAGCCGCGCGCTTCGACGTTTGTCTGATCTTTTTGTACTACCCATTTACCACCCTGGTATTTCAATACCATCTGGATGATACCGAGGCGACGCCCCCAGCTTTGTGCCATCACTGTAGGAACGCCATTAACCAGACCTTTGACGGTATCCACCTGGCTTGCTGGCAGCGCAGCTAAGGACGCATCAATTGCTGGGCCGTTGGTTTCTTTGGCTTTTGGGAAGATCAGATGAGAGTGGCCTACCATCAGAGCATCAATGCCTGTGTTGGTGAGATGCAGGCTGGCATTTTCCATTTTTGGGCTATAGACCGAAGCATCCAGACCGCCATGAGATAAGGCGACGACCAGATCAGCACCTTTTGTGCGCATTTCAGGAATGTATTTGTTCGCTGTTTCGACCGCACCATTTACCATGACTTTACCCGCCAGGTATTTTTGATCCCAGTCCATGATCTGCGGTGGAACAAAGCCCATGATGCCGACATTCAGCGTAACACTCAGCGGTGAGCCGTCTGGTGTCGTTGCATTGAATTTTTTAGGAATGATGGAGTAAGGATTGAAGATCGGTTTTTGGCTACTGATACCAACCACGTTGGCGAGAACAACAGGGAAGCTAGGTGCGCCGCAGTTGACTGGTTTTGTAACGTCACTCAGACCAAAATCTGTGTTGGTGATCTGGCTGAGGAAATTCAGACCATAGTTGAATTCGTGATTACCGACACCGGCACCATCATATTTCAGCGCGTTCATCACTTTATGGATGGCCATCGTGCCACTGCAAGGAACTGGTGAGGCCACAGCTTGATAATCACCGAGCAATGTACCCTGAATCACGTCACCATCGTCCAGCAATACGGTATTTGGATTTTCTGCGCGTGCCGAATTGATCAGTGCGGCAGTGCGCTCAAGACCGAGGCTGGTATCCGCTTTTAAGCCGTAGTAGTCATAACTCAGAATGTTTTGATGTAAATCGGTCGTTTCAAGTAACGCGACTTTTAAAACAGTTCCCTCAGGAATCACGCTGACAGTATTTGAGCTGGTGCCGCAGGCTGTTAAGGCTAATGCTGTAAGCGGCGGTAGCCAATGGATTGTTTTCATGTTGTCTTTCTCAATTTTAGGTTCGGAAACGGTTGCCAGCGATTGCGCAATCGATTGCTAATTTCATTAAAAAATATAAATTTTTATTCTTTGTCTTCATTCCCAAAAGACCTGAGGATTATCAGTGGTGAATATGTCAATGATATGACAGTACAATATTTTCTTTTTATTAATGTACAGTTGTTTCTGAAAATCAAGTAAAAACGTGTTCTGATTCGGTCTGTTTTCTCGCTGTCCAGACGTGAGCAGGTGTTTGGAAATATAATTCGGTTCTGCAAACAAGATGTTGTTAAAGCGTTTTGCTTTAATGGTGTTGTCTTGAAGTAATTCCTTATTCAGTTTCTGACCAATCACATGCCAACCTTCTTCGTGTTTTCTGTTTCCGCATTTCAGTTACGATTTTCACAGTTTAAAAAATACACAGCGCTCTTTGCCTCGGTGTCCGCATTGAGTCTGATGAGTGCTTGTATGAGCACGCAGCCATCTGTGGTGCCGACGCCAGTGACGGCGATTCCTGTTGCTAAGGCAAACCGGCCAGTCAGGATAGGTCTGGCGCTGGGTGGCGGGGCGGCGCGCGGGTTTGCTCATATTGGCGTAATTAAAGCACTGGAATCACAGGGGATACAGGCCGACATCGTGGTTGGTACCAGCGCTGGCAGCGTTGTCGGGGCGATGTACGCTGCCGGTAATAATGGTTTTGCGCTGCAGAAGATGGCACTGGAAATGGATGAGGCAACGATTTCTGACTGGTCTTTGCCCTTATTTGCCAAATCCAGCGGTGTGCTAAAAGGGGATGCTTTGCAAGCTTATGTGAATCGCATGGTACATCAGACGCCGATTGAAAAACTTAAAAAGCCGTTTGGTGCAGTGGCGACCGATCTTTCCAGTGGGCAAGCCGTTTTATTTCAGCGCGGGAATACTGGCACGGCGGTACGCGCATCGTCTGCGGTGCCCGCGGTGTTTCAACCAGTACGCATCAATGACCGGCAGTATGTTGATGGTGGTTTAGTGGCTCCTGTGCCGGTACGTTTTGCCAGAGATATGGGAGCCGATCTGGTGATCGCCGTCAATATCTCTCAACAACCCGAAGCGCAAAACGGCAACAGTACAATCGACATTTTGTTGCAGACAGTGACGATCATGGGACAGAGCATTAATCAGTTCGAGCTGAAACAGGCAGATATCGTGATTCGCCCTGAACTGCCAAGCATGAAGGGTAGTGATTTTGCTGGTCGTAATCTGGCGATATTGGCGGGTGAGCGGGCTGCGATGGCAGTGATGCCTGAATTGAAGCAAAAATTAAAGGCGATGCAGGAACGCTGATTAAAAAGGTATTGACCAGAAAAAATACTCCCGGGGAGTATTTTGCAAAGCCTGGTGTCGACGCTGACGCCAGGCTTTTTTATTTGAAAATCAGGGGGAGTATATGCGGAGAGCTGGAATGATAACTATTGCTTGGTGTCGTTGTCATTAATGCGGCGGGCGCCGTTGAAACGATTTTTCCAGTAGGCAATATCCATACTTTCAATCCGCACCTGACCACCAGCGGAAGGGGAGTGTATAAATTTATTGTCCCCGAGGTAGATGCCGACGTGGGAAAAGCCGCGGCGCAGCGTGTTGTAAAACACCAGATCACCAGGCTGAAGATCTTTCTGATCGATATTTTCGCCAACGCGACTGATTTCTGCTGCGGTACGGGGCAGGTTGGCACCTAAGGCATCTTTGAATACCAGGCGTACAAAGCCGCTGCAATCGAGACCGTTTTCCGGCGTGCTGCCACCACGTTTGTAGCGTATGCCCATGAAGTCCATGGCTTTCATGGTCAGATCAGAGGCACGTTGTTTGATTTCTTGCAGTTTGCTGAACGCAGTGGAGGATTCAGGGAAGGGATTATCGCTTGCCTGAGCCTGATGGCAGACGGATAGTTGCAATGCTGCTGCGACGAGCACTAATGTGGCATTTCTTTTTAGTCTGGAAACGTTTATTAGCATCTTGGCACTTATTGAAGAAAACTGGTCAACTTTAAGCGAAGTCTTCAATAATGTAAACCTTTGAGGTGTCATTTCATGGATTGCCCCTTTTAGAAGTGAAAATTGAAAAACACTTTTTACTCCAATGAAATTAGGCATCGCGTACAATCCCCGCTCTACTAAATATGGAGCTGACTATGCAAACCAAACCTATTCTGACGCTGGATGATGTCAAAAAAATCGCGGCAGCAGCCGAGGCAGAAGCCAAAGCAAATAACTGGGCGGTGGTGATCGCGATTGTTGACGATGGTGGGCATCTGATGTGGCTGCAGCGACTGGATGGTGTGGCACCTGTTTCTGCACACATTGCACCTGCCAAGGCAGCGACGGCGGCATTAGGTAAGCGTGAGTCTAAGATATATGAAGACCTGATCAATAACGGACGCTATTCGTTCCTCAGCGCACCGCTGATTGAGGGAATGCTCGAAGGTGGTGTTCCTATTTTTGTTGATGGCCATTGCGTTGGTGCTGTTGGTGTTTCCGGCGTGAAGTCTCAAGAAGATGCGCAAATTGCCAAAGCAGGGATTGCCGCCTTAGGTTTGTAAGTGTTTATCTTCCCGTGTTTTTATTCATGGATGCTTAGTGGGTAAGTTGAAACACGGGAACTCAGGGGTTTGCAAGGGCTTATGATTTGCCTGAGAGGTGGTTTTGAGCTATAATTCGAGGGTTTAACTAATTCTAAATCTCGCCGTAGCGCCTACCCAAATTCTCATCGCTCCATTCTTATTGACAGGCTGCTCGTTTATCGTTCGGCCTGAGATAACGCAACTTGGGGCGTCGCAGCGGCGGTAACAATACAGGAGTTGCCCTTGCTGCCCATTCCGCAGTCCCTTCTTCGTTCCGGTCAGGATCCCGCCATACTTGCTCTTGCCGATGGAACTATTTTCACTGGATATTCTATTGGCGCTGCCGGTCATACTCTTGGTGAAGTTGTTTTTAACACTTCCATGACTGGCTATCAGGAAATCCTCACCGATCCCAGTTACAGCTCTCAAATTGTCACCCTGACGTATCCGCATATTGGTAACACCGGTGTTAATTCTGAAGATGTTGAATCAGACAAAATCCATGCCGCTGGTCTGATTATTAAAGATTTACCGCAACTGGTTTCCAATTTCCGTTCCGAACAATCCCTTTCTGCTTACCTCCAGTCTCAAAACATCGTTGCTATTGCCGGTATTGATACCCGCAAGTTGACACGTATCTTGCGTGAAAAAGGTGCACAGGGTGGTGCGATTCTGGTTGGAGCAGATGCTGAAAAAGCGATCGCGCTGGCGAAATCTTTTCCGGGTTTGTCTGGGATGGATCTGGCGAAAGTTGTTTCTGCCAAGCAGGCTTATGAGTGGACTGAAGCAGAGTGGGTGCTGGGTCAGGGGTATGGCCAGTTGAAAGATCCGAAGTTTCATGTGGTTGCTTTCGACTTTGGCGTCAAGCGCAATATTCTGCGCATGCTGGCCGAGCGCGGCTGCAAGGTTACCGTATTGCCAGCGCAATCCACGGCTGCCGACGTGCTGGCGCTGAATCCTGACGGTGTGTTTTTGTCGAATGGTCCTGGCGACCCTGAGCCTTGCGATTATGCAATTGCTGCTGCCAAAGAGTTGATCGAGAAGGGCATTCCGACCTTTGGTATTTGCCTGGGTCATCAAATCATGGCGCTCGCCTCCGGTGCGAAAACACTGAAAATGAAATTCGGTCACCACGGTGCCAACCACCCGGTGCAGGATCTGGATACCAAACAGGTATTGATCACGTCACAGAATCATGGTTTTGCCGTTGATGCCGCATCTTTGCCAGCAAATTGCCGTGTTACGCACATGTCTTTGTTTGATGGTTCCCTGCAAGGCTTTGCGCGTACTGATAAGCCAGCTTTCTGCTTCCAGGGGCATCCTGAGGCGTCTCCGGGACCGCATGATATTGCGTACCTGTTTGATCGCTTTATCACATTGATGACCACGGCAAAGACAGGAGAATAATAAAAATGCCAAAACGTAACGACATAAAAAGTATTTTGATTATCGGCGCTGGCCCTATCATCATCGGTCAGGCTTGCGAATTCGATTATTCGGGTGCGCAGGCTTGCAAGGCTTTGCGCGAAGAGGGTTATAAAGTCATTCTGGTTAACAGTAATCCTGCCACCATCATGACTGATCCGGAAATGGCCGATGTGACTTACATCGAACCTATTACCTGGCAAGTGGTTGAACGCATCATCGCTAAAGAAAAACCGGATGCGATCCTGCCGACCATGGGTGGTCAGACCGCACTGAATTGCGCGCTGGACTTATGGCGTAATGGCGTGCTCGACAAGTATAAAGTTGAACTGATCGGCGCAACTCCTGAGGCGATCGATAAAGCGGAAGATCGACTGAAATTCAAAAATGCGATGACCAAAATTGGTCTTGGTTCAGCACGTTCCGGCGTCGCACACTCGATGGAAGAAGCCTGGACAGTGCAAAAGGATGTCGGCTTTCCGGTCATTATCCGTCCTTCGTTCACGATGGGTGGTACGGGTGGTGGCATCGCCTACAATCCGGAAGAATTCGAGACTATCTGCAAACGCGGTCTGGAAGCGTCGCCTACCAATGAATTGCTGATCGAGGAATCGCTGATAGGCTGGAAAGAGTATGAAATGGAAGTCGTGCGCGACAAGGCCGACAACTGCATCATCGTCTGCTCCATCGAAAATCTGGACCCTATGGGTGTACATACCGGCGACTCCATTACTGTGGCGCCAGCACAGACTTTGACTGATAAAGAATACCAGATCATGCGTAATGCCTCGTTGGCGGTGTTGCGTGAAATCGGTGTCGATACTGGTGGCTCCAACGTCCAGTTCTCGGTTAATCCGGCTGATGGCCGCATGATCGTTATTGAGATGAATCCGCGTGTATCCCGTTCATCTGCATTGGCATCCAAGGCAACTGGTTTCCCTATCGCCAAAATTGCTGCCAAGCTGGCGGTTGGCTTTACGCTCGATGAATTGCGCAATGAAATTACTGGTGGTGCTACGCCAGCTTCTTTCGAGCCTTCGATTGATTACGTCGTTACCAAGATTCCACGTTTCGCATTTGAAAAATTCCCGCAGGCAGATAATCGCCTGACGACGCAGATGAAATCTGTCGGTGAGGTGATGGCGATCGGTCGCACCTTCCAGGAATCGTTCCAGAAAGCGTTGCGCGGCTTGGAGGTCGGCGTCGATGGCATGAATGAAAAAACCCAGGATCGTGAGACTCTTGAAAAAGAACTTGGTGAGCCTGGTCCAGACCGTATCTGGTATGTTGGCGACGCTTTTGCCCAGGGTTTTACTATGGAAGAAGTGCATCAGCTGACACATATCGACCCATGGTTCCTGGTGCAGATTAAGGATATCGTCGATATCGAATTATGGCTGGATGAACAGTCACTCGACAGCGTGGATAAAGCCCTGATGCGGCAACTGAAGCAAAAAGGTTTCTCTGACCGTCGGCTGGCAAAATTGCTGAAAACAACCGACACTGCGATTCGTGAAAAACGCCGTGCTCTGGGTGTGCGTCCAGTGTATAAGCGCGTTGATACTTGCGCCGGTGAGTTCGCCACGAATACCGCCTACATGTATTCGACTTATGAAGAAGAGTGCGAATCCAATCCGACTGATAAGAAGAAAATCATGGTGCTGGGCGGTGGCCCTAACCGTATCGGTCAGGGTATTGAATTCGATTATTGCTGTGTCCATGCTGCATTTGCGATGCGCGAAGATGGCTATGAAACCATCATGGTCAACTGCAATCCTGAAACAGTTTCGACAGACTATGACACATCTGATCGTCTGTATTTTGAACCGTTGACGCTGGAAGATGTACTGGAAATCGTCGACAAAGAAAAACCAGTTGGCGTGATCGTGCAATACGGTGGTCAGACACCTTTGAAGCTGGCACTGGATTTGGAAGCGAATGGCGTTCCGATCGTCGGCACCTCGCCTGACATGATTGATGCTGCTGAAGATCGCGAACGTTTCCAGAAAATGCTGCAGGAATTGGGCTTGCGCCAGCCGCCTAACCGTACTGCGCGTACTGAGGCAGATGCGCTGGCGCTGGCACAGGAAATTGGTTACCCATTGGTTGTGCGTCCATCGTATGTGTTGGGTGGTCGTGCGATGGAAATCGTGCATGAACAACGTGATCTTGAGCGCTACATGCGTGAAGCCGTAAAAGTATCGCATGACTCTCCGGTATTGCTGGATCGCTTCCTGAATGATGCGATTGAAGTCGACGTCGATTGCTTATCTGATGGTCAGCGTACATTCATTGGCGGCGTGATGGAACATATCGAGCAGGCTGGTGTGCATTCCGGCGACTCGGCATGTTCATTGCCACCATATTCGCTGTCACAAGAAACCATTGCTGAACTCAAACGTCAGACTGCGCTGATGGCCAAGGGCTTGAATGTCGTCGGTTTGATGAATGTGCAGTTTGCGATCCAAAAACAAGACGGTAATGATGTTGTTTTCGTTCTTGAGGTGAATCCACGTGCTTCCCGCACTGTACCTTACGTATCTAAATCAACAGGCTTGCAACTCGCGAAAATCGCTGCGCGTTGCATGGTCGGTCAGTCTCTGGATTCACAGGGCATCGGCGCTGAAGTTGTGCCGCCATACTTCAGTGTTAAAGAAGCCGTATTCCCATTCGTGAAATTCCCGGGTGTTGATACTATTCTTGGCCCAGAAATGAAGTCGACTGGTGAAGTCATGGGTGTTGGTAAAACATTTGGTGAAGCTTTTGTAAAATCCCAGTTGGGTGCCGGTGTTAAGTTGCCGACCTCAGGCAAGGTTTTCCTCAGCGTTAAAAATAGCGATAAACCGCGTGCAGTAAAAGTTGCAAAAGATCTGGTTGAGCTTGGTTTCTCTGTTGTTGCTACTCGCGGCACAGCTGCTGCGATTGCTGCTGAAGGTGTTGCAGTTTCCATCGTCAATAAAGTGGTTGAAGGGCGGCCGCATGTTGTTGATATGATCAAAAACAATGAAATTGCGATGGTCATCAACACAGTTGAAGAAAAGCGGAATGCGATTACTGATTCACGTGCGATTCGTACCTCAGCACTGATTGCGCGTGCGACGACGTTCACAACGATTGCGGGCGCTGAAGCTGCAGTCGAAGGGATGCATCATTTGAATGAATTGCATGTTTATGATTTACAAGGTTTGCATAAGACCTTAAACTGATAAAAATTACAGTATTGGGACTCTGTGTTCTAATACTGCATCTTAGATACAGAGGTCACAAAAGATATCGCTTACGTGATGTCGGATGTGGCCTCTGTATTTTTACTTTTAAAAGTGTGAACAATATGAGTACAGTACCTATTACCAAGTTCGGTGCAGAGTTGTTGAAGCAAGAGTTACACAACCTGAAGACAAAAGAGCGCCCAGATGTGATTAACGCAATTGCGGAAGCGCGCGCACAAGGAGACTTGTCTGAAAATGCCGAGTACGATGCTGCCAAAGAACGTCAGGCTTTTATTGAAGGTCGGATTGCTGAGTTGGAAGGTAAGCTGGGATCAGCGCAAATTATTGACCCGTCTACTTTGGATGCAGAGGGTCGCGTCGTCTTTGGTGCGACCGTACATCTGGAAGATCTGGAAACGGAGCAGAAGGTTAGTTATCAGATCGTCGGTGAAGATGAGGCTGATATTAAATTGAGTAAAGTATCAATTACTTCACCGATAGCCCGTGCTTTGATTGGTAAGTACTCCGGCGATGTCGTTGGCGTACAGGCGCCAGCAGGTGTGCGTGAGTATGAAATTTTAGAAGTCAATTATATCTGATGGTCTTACCCGGTCTCATACATGACCGGGTTATCTCTGCAGGGTAGATAATCCACCCTGTGTAATCATTTACCTAATGCTGATTTTTTTGCGCTGGCTTGACGAGGTTTTGCACGTTTAACATTGCCACCTTGGGTGACGCGCTCATTACCCTTTACCATTACTTTTGAAACCGTTGGTTTTTTTGTGCCGCTTGGGCTAGGTTTGACGATAGTTACTTCACGTAAGCCTCTGCCCTTTTTAATCAGCTTGGTCTCTTTTACGCCTTCTAATTTAGGGCGATAAATAACCAGCAACTTGCCTATGTGTTGGATAGGTGCAGCATTCAGTTCTGTGCAAATCGTATCGTACATTGCGCTACGTGCTTCGCGGTCATCACCGAAAACGCGTACTTTGATTAAGCCATGTGCATTCAGTCCTGCATCAATTTCTTTCAGAACTGCTGGTGACAGTCCTGCGTCGCCGATCAAGACGATAGGTTTTAGTCCGTGAGCTTCGGATCGGAGTTCGCTTCTTTCGGCGGGTGTAAGTTTTAACATAAATTTTCCTTGTGCATTTTATTTTTGGTGCACGATAAATACATCGCCTGGCTCAGCCAGGCTAAACACAGTTTCTTTTAAAAGCAGTATTTTACGCGAATGGCAAAGAATAAATTCAATCAAAATTGGGTTCACGATCATATTAATGATCCTTATGTGAAACTTGCACAAAAAGAGGGCTATCGCGCGCGTGCCGTTTATAAGCTAAAAGAAATAGATGAGGCTGAAAAACTGATTCGTCCTGGCCAGGTTGTCGTCGACTTAGGTGCGACTCCGGGAAGTTGGTCGCAATATGTGAGAAATAAACTCGCCGGAAAAGATGGTGGCGGCATTAATGGGGAAATCTTCGCGCTTGATCTGCTGCCGATGGAGCCTATCGCTGATGTCCAGTTCATACAAGGCGACTTCCGGGAGGATGACGTGCTGGATCAGTTGGAGAGCCGGTTGGTTGGCAGGAAGGTTGATTTGGTTTTATCAGATATGGCGCCAAATTTATCTGGTAATTCAACAGTGGACGCCGCCAGAGTTGAGTACATCATCGAATTAGCGGTCGCTTTCGCTAAGGCGCATCTGAAGCCCGGCGGTTCTTTGCTGGTCAAATGTTTTCATGGACCCAGTTACAATAATATTGTGAATATATTCAAGGACGAGTTTAAGGTTGTCATGAATAAAAAACCGAAGGCAAGTAAAGATAAATCTTCCGAAATATTTTTGTTGGGAAAAGGCTTAAAGCATCCTGATTGAGTATTTTCCTCTTGATAATCCTCAATATCGCCAGCATATGCTGGCTAGCAAGCTCTACCTATTGAGGGTAGAATGACTGATTACAGTGTCAAATGGCGTATGTTGCGTCCAAGGAGTTCTCGTGAATAATATGTTTTCAAAAGCAGCTATATGGGTCGTAGTCGCCTTAGTGCTTTTCACACTTTTCAAGCAGTTTGAGGGGAAAAGTATCGGTGCTGGTATGGCTTCTGTGCCTTATTCCGAGTTTTTGGAAGAGGTCAAAGCAAAGCATATTAAAGAGGCGACAATTGACGATGCTAATCGCACAGTCACCGCTGTCACTACAGATGGCAAAAAAATCAAATCCCAATTAACGATTTTTGATCGCGGTTTGGTTGGCGATCTGGTCAATAATGGCATTAAATTTGATAACAAACCGCCAGAGGAGCAATCTTTCCTCTCGCAAGTGTTCATCTCCTGGTTCCCTATGCTTTTGCTGATCGGCGTATGGATTTTCTTCATGCGTCAGATGCAAGGTGGAGGCAAAGGAGGTGCATTTTCGTTTGGTAAGTCAAAAGCCCGCATGCTTGACGACACAAATAACAATGTGACGTTCAGTGATGTTGCTGGCTGTGATGAAGCAAAAGAAGAAGTCACTGAAGTTGTTGATTTCTTGCGTGATCCCACAAAATTTCAGAAATTAGGTGGACGTATTCCGCGCGGTATTCTGATGGTCGGTCCTCCAGGTACTGGTAAAACTTTATTGGCTCGTGCGATTGCGGGCGAAGCTAAGGTGCCATTTTTCACTATTTCTGGTTCTGATTTCGTTGAAATGTTTGTCGGTGTTGGCGCTTCCCGTGTTCGTGATATGTTTGAAAACGCCAAAAAGCATGCGCCTTGCATTATTTTTATTGATGAAATTGATGCTGTTGGTCGTCATCGCGGTGCTGGCATGGGCGGTGGTAATGATGAGCGTGAACAAACCCTGAACCAGATGCTGGTCGAGATGGATGGTTTCGAGGCAAATTCCGGTGTGATTGTGATTGCTGCAACTAACCGCGCTGACGTACTCGACAAGGCTTTATTGCGTCCGGGTCGCTTTGATCGTCAGGTTTCTGTTGGCTTGCCGGATATTCGCGGTCGCGAACAAATTTTGAATGTTCACATGCGTAAGGTGCCTATCAGTAGTGATGTAAAGGCAGATATCCTTGCACGTGGTACTCCTGGTATGTCAGGCGCTGATCTTGCAAATCTGGTCAATGAAGCGGCGTTGTTTGCTGCGCGCCGGAACAAGCGTCTGGTTGAAATGATCGACTTTGAAGACGCTAAAGATAAGATTTTCATGGGGCCAGAGCGCAAGTCTATGGTGATGCGTGAAGATGAACGCCGGAACACCGCCTATCATGAATCTGGACATGCAGTTGTTGCCAAGCTCATGCCGAAAGCTGATCCTGTCCATAAAGTAACGATTATGCCGCGTGGTTTTGCATTGGGGTTGACCTGGCAGTTACCAGAACATGATCAGATCAGCGGCTATAAAGATAAGATGCTGGAAGAAATCTCTATTTTGTTCGGTGGTCGTATTGCTGAGGAGATTTTTGTCGGCCAGATGTCGACTGGGGCTTCCAACGATTTTTCACGTGCGACTAAGCTGGCTCGTTCCATGGTGACACGTTTTGGTATGTCTGACAGCATGGGTGTGATGGTATATGAAGACAGTCAGCAAGAAGGTTATTTCGGAGGCTCTTCTAAAACTATTTCCGAAGCTACCCAGCAAAAAGTAGATGCTGAAATTCGTTCTATTCTTGATACACAATATGCTCTGGCGCGTAAATTGTTAGAGGAAAACAGAGAAAAGGTCGAAATGATGACCAAAGCTTTGCTGGACTGGGAAACGATTGATGCTGATCAGGTGAATGACATCATGAATGGTCTTGAGCCGCGCCCACCTAAGATTGGTCAGTCTGCTGGTCGTTCGTCTTCGGATAGTACATCGGGAGGTGTTTCTCCTAATGCGGCGGCACCTGCCTGACCTATTGAGTTTTAACGCTATCCAATTAAAAAGGTGAGGAGAAATCCTCGCCTTTATTTTTATGAACAAATTTTTTCAGTGCGGACGTTATCGTTTTCCGCTTCAGGGCAATAAAGTAAAGCCGTTGGTAATGGGGATATTAAATATCACTCCCGACTCGTTTTCTGATGGTGGACGCTATTTATCTTTAGACGGTGCGCTTTCTCGTGCGGAACAGATGATCAATGATGGTGTTGATATCATTGATATCGGAGGTGAATCAACCCGTCCGGGTTCGGTTCCTCTGTCTTTAGATGAAGAGTTAAGCAGAGTAATGCCCGCCATTTTTGCATTACGCGATTGTGGTAAGCCCTTATCTATCGATACGTATAAACCTGAAGTGATGCGTGAAGCATTGCTTGCCGGTGCAGACATGATCAATGACATCAAGGGCTTTAATTCACACGATGCTATTAACGCAGTTGCAGGTACGGATGCAGGCTTATGCGTGATGCACATGCAGAATTTGCCGGCCAATATGCAAAGTCGCCCTGATTATCATGATGTAGTCACGGACGTAGAAGGTTTTTTAAGGCACCGTGTCGATGCATTATTGAGTGCTGGAATAAAACCAGAAAATATTTGTATTGATCCGGGTTTTGGTTTTGGTAAAACGCTGAAACATAACAGTACATTGTTCCGGAGTATTGACGAAATACAGACCAGGCTGGGTTTACCTATGTTGGTTGGCATCTCACGTAAAACGGTGATCGGAGAAATTACCGGAAGACCAGTTGAGCGCCGCCTCGCTGGTAGTCTTGCGGCTGCAATAGCTGCCGCAGATCGTGGTGCAAAAATTGTCCGTGTTCATGACGTTCAGGAAACAGTTGATGCTTTCAATGTGTGGCAGGTATTAGGTAATTAAAAGCATGTCAGATATCCTGTCTGGATATTTTTGAGTAATTCCTGCAAATAAAATAAATAAAATGACTAGAAAATTTTTTGGTACGGATGGCATTCGCGGCAAAGTCGGTGTCGCACCGATTACACCTGATTTTGTTATGCGTCTTGGTTACGCTGCGGGTAAGGTACTTGCTCAAAGTGGTTCTGAGTCACGACCGACGGTTTTGATCGGCAAAGATACGCGTATTTCGGGATATATGCTGGAGGCCTCTCTCGAAGCTGGATTTGCTGCTGCAGGTGTGGACGTCATGCTTTCTGGTCCTATGCCTACACCGGCGATCGCTTATCTGACAAGGGCTTTGCGTTTGTCGGCAGGGGTGGTTATCTCGGCGTCACACAATCCTTTTGACGATAATGGAATTAAGTTTTTCTCTGCCGAGGGAAACAAGTTGCCCGACGATGTTGAATTAGCGATCGAAGCTGAGCTTGAGAAGCCAATGCAAAGTGTCAGTTCTGAATATCTTGGTAAGGCACGACGCTTACGCGATGCGAATGGTCGTTATATTGAGTTTTGTAAAAGTACATTTCCATCAGAACTCGATTTGCGCGGATTGAAGATCGTTGTAGATTGCGCGCATGGTGCGGCGTATGACATTGCGCCTCACGTGTTTCATGAGTTAGGTGCAGAGGTTCTTGCTATTGGTAACGCGCCGAATGGTTTGAATATCAATGATAAAGTGGGTGCGACCGCGCCTGAGGCGCTGGCTATTGCTGTCAGAGCAAATCATGCTGATCTGGGGATTGCTCTGGATGGTGACGCGGATCGCCTGGTCATGGTGGATAGACATGGAGTAATTTACGATGGTGATCAGTTATTGTATTTAATGGTATTGGACAGGCTGGCAGTTGGCCCTGTCGCAGGTGCTGTCGGCACATTAATGACTAACATGGCGGTGGAGATTGCCTTCAAAGAGCTGGGGGTCGGTTTCACCAGAGCAAAGGTCGGAGATCGCTATGTGCTTGAGCAAATGCGAGAGCGTGGCTGGATACTTGGTGGTGAAGGATCCGGACATTTATTGTGCCTGGATAAACACTCAACAGGCGACGGTATTGTGTCTGCATTGCAGGTGTTATCAGCATTGCGTCGCACCGGAAAAAATCTGGACCAATGTTTTGATCAACTTAAATTATTTCCACAGGTATTGTTGAATGTGCGTGTCAGTCCCGGATTTGACTGGCAAAAAAATTCAGCATTGGTTCAGGAAAAAATAAAAGTTGAAACAGAACTAGCAGGGCGCGGGCGTGTATTGATTCGAGCTTCCGGTACTGAGCCAGTTATACGTGTTATGGTGGAGGCTGACGACAATGAATTGGCCACGACTTGCGCACGCCGCTTAGCGGCTTGTGTCGATAAAATCTGAATGAATTTTGTTTTTAGTTGCGCAGTCATTCTTGAAACTGTGGCTGATACCATGTAGTATTCAGCCTTCAGTTTTTATCTCTTCTGATGAAGACATAAGTAAGGCTGTCCATAGCTCAGTTGGATAGAGCACGAGCCTTCTAAGCTCGGGGTCGCAGGTTCGATTCCTGCTGGGCAGGCCACAACTCCCGCATATTTTCCATTCGCTTCGGTAATTCTTTTGCTCGTATAAGCCTCCGTTTGATTGCTGGCGGAAGCAATCTTCATTTGTGAAAGCTCGTTTCGGAATTCGTAATATATTTGATGATTTTGCTGCTACTTCATCAGTAGAGTATATAGACGATGATAAACGAAGATCTCCAATCACAGACCGTCAGTTCTTCAGAGCACCAGTCCGCTGCCTTTGAGCAGCATACTCACTGCAACGAATAGTACAAGCCATGCAAATAGCAGTTGTATTGTTGCCTGATTGAGGCGTTTGGAGATTTGCAGTCCACCCAATAAACCAAATGTGCTGCCGATCGTGAATGGCAATGCAACTGCCCACGGCAGACTGCCATGAAGTGCGGCCGAAGATACGCCGCTGATGGAGACCAGTGTGATCACTGCCAATGAGGTTGCCTGAATACTGCGTATATCGAGATGAGAGTGCCGTATCAGCGACGGGATGATGATAAATCCACCACCGACCCCGACTAAGCCACTCAAATATCCAGAAATAAAACCGGTTCCCGCAATCGCTCTTGCGCAACGCATGGTCCAGTGAAAACGTTGATTGTCCGCGTTTAAACTGCATGCGACATCTTGTTCATTGCGTGAGATTTGTTTACTGCGGAATGATCGGAAAGAAATCAGCAATAAAATACATGCAAAGAGAATCAATAGCGGTTGATTAGGTATTCGCTGTGCTGAAAAAACGCCGACTGGGGCTGCCAGCATGCCAGAAATACCCATTAACACTGCGGCACGGTAGCGGACTATGCCCTTGCGTAAGCCAGTGATGCTGCCGAGAGCAGCTGCAACGCCAACGGCCATCAAACCGACGGGTGCTGCTTGTTGTACCGATAAATGGAGGCCGTAAACAAGCAGTGGAATAGAGAGCATGCCACCACCAGCGCCAGTCAGCGCCAAAACAAAACCGACGACGGTGCCCAGAATGATGGTGATAAAACTCAAGTCCATAGTTGCTGTTGTTGCGCTTCACAACGCATTGATTGGTAACTTCAGATAACTGACGCCGTTACTTTCAACGGGCGGTAATTGCCCTGCGCGTATATTTACCTGCACTGAAGGCAAAATCAGGTTGGGCATATCCAAGGTTTTATCACGTGCTTCACGCATAGTGATAAACGTGAACTGTGAAATGCCATCGTGAACATGAATATTGTTTTTACGCTCTGCCTCTACGGTCGTTACCCACATTGGAGAGCGGTTTTTCGGTGGATAGTCGTGGCAAAGATGCAGACGGGTATCGGCCGGAAGTTGAAAAATCTTTTGTATTGACTGATAAAGTATTGCCGCATCTCCACCGGGAAAGTCGCAACGAGCAGTGCCATAGTCTGGCATAAATAATGTGTCGCCGATAAAAGCATCTTTCCCGGTCAGGTACGTCACACAAGCTGGGGTGTGCCCCGGCGTGTGTATGACGCGCACGGTTAATTCTCCGATCTGAAATTCCTCGCCATCGTGAAACAGATGATCGAATTCCTCTCCTTGCGCACTAATGTCCTCAGCATTGAATATCTTTTTGAAAACACGTTGAACATCGCAAATGTGAGCGCCGATGGCGATTTTCCCTCCGAGTTTCTTTTTCAGATAGGGTGCTGCTGATAAGTGGTCCGCATGCGCATGTGTTTCAAGCAGCCAGTCAACAGTCAACCCCGCTGTTTTCGCATACTGAATCAATTTATCTGCGTTAAGGGTAGAAGTTCGTCCTGACTTAGCATCAAAATCTAAAACACTGTCGACGATTGCTGCTTTTTTTGTCAGTGGATCTGTGATGATATGCGTGACCGTACTCGTCGCTGCATCAAAAAAGGAATCTATGATCGCTTCGTTCATATATTTTCTTTAGCGGCAAATCGTTACTCAAATGTTGGCAGTGCTGGGGAAACAATGCTTTTGCCTGACTGTATCCAGGCATCAAAACCGCCAGCAATCGATTTTACTTGTAAGTAGCCCATTTCATGTAAAGTGCTCGCTGCTAAAGCCGCGCGTCCGCTGGTTTTGCAATAGACAACAATATTCAGATTGCGTGCCGACAGCTCAGGGCTGCCGCTCAGTTTAAACTCAAGTAAGCCGCGCGGAATATTGACTGCACCTTGCAAATGACCGGCTGCGTATTCATCTGGCTCGCGGACGTCGAGCAGAATATCAGCTTCTTTTATTGCATGTTCAGCATCGGCGATGGATATTTCCTGTATCTGAGATTTTGCTGCGGCAACGAGGTCATGTGCTGTTTTCATATGCTTTTTCATTCAAGAATGATTAGTGGTGTCGACATGTCAGGCTTATTTCATCGAGCCTGGATGCATTATTCTGGATAAAAGCAGGCCTTACATGACGAATCTTCGCATCACTACAACTGCCGCAAGAGTAGTGATGGCCTATCGAAATCTTGTAATGGCCTGATATCACATCATCAACGCAATTACTTTGTTTTGCAGGTACGGATGCCAAATGGCAAGTACGCTGGGCAAACACGGAAAATGCCTGTCAGCAGCGGAACAACGCCCAGCCATCCCCATGCACCGATATACCCGGCAAAGTGCGCACCTAATAAAAGTGTGCCAATAAGAATTCTGACTACCCGGTCTGCGGATCCTACGTTTATTTTCAACATGATTTACTCCTTATTTGTTTTTTAGAAAAATCAGAAACACTATAGAACTATTTCAACTATCGTGAATGAACAATTAAATAGTTTTTGCTATGCATTGATCTATTTAAAACAGCTTAGGTCAATTTGACTTACCTGACAGCGCCGCAACTTGCTCTGTCAACTGGGAAGCGACGTTATGGCACACCAGATCACATAGCGCGTAGATGGAAGGATCTGCGATCTTGTAGTACACAGAAGTTTTACGGCTTTCTCTTGCAATAATTCCATGATTTGCTAAGTTTGAAAGATGGCGAGAGACATTCGCCTGAGAACAAGAGCAAATGATGGCCAGTTCTCCTACATTTTTTTCACTCGCTCTCAACGCATTCAGTATTCGTAAGCGGGTTGGTTCTGCGAGCACCGCAAAATACTGAGCAATTTGCGTTAACGCCTGATCCGGTAAGCCCTTCAACAAGGAGCATATTTTTTCATTATTGCTCATCACCATGCTCATTTTAAATAAATAGCAAATATTCAAAAACTGTATTTGCGTAACTGTGCAAATAAGTATATGATCAATTCGTGCTTAATGCAATTACTAATATTATTTTGAATGAGGAAATTTAATCATGACGGGAAAATCATGGATTTATGCTTCCCTTTTGCTTGCTCTGACAGGTATGACTGCACCGGTTCTGGTAGTCGCAGGGAATCTCACGACAGTGCCTGTACGCTCAACGAATGACGCAGTCAGTTTTGTCGCCGATGGTGTGGTGGAGGCCGTCAGGCAAACTGGTATTGCTGCGCAAATCTCCGGTGCAATTATTGATCTTCCTGTCAAAGCTGGCGATACCGTGAAAGCGGGGCAAGTGCTCGTCCGCATGGATGCAAGAGCCGCGAATCAGGAGGCGAAGGCGAGCCGGGCGCAAGTAGATGCGGCGCGCGCCAGTTTAGTTGTTGCTCAAAAAGACTATGAACGGCAAAAACAACTCTTTACTAAAAATTACATTAGTCAGGCTCAGTTAGATCGCGCCGAATCTCAATTTCAGACCGCCAGTGCGCAGGCCAATGCTCTGATCGCCCAAGCTGGCGCTTTACAAACGCAGTCTGGATTTTATGTGTTGGCCGCGCCGTATGCGGGTGTTGTTTCTGATGTTCCCGTGATGTTGGGGGATATGGCAATGCCTGGTCGTTTGTTGATGACAGTTTATGACCCCGTTGCGATGCGCGTTACCGCAACCGTTCCCCAGGAACGTGTTGCAGAGATTGCTGCTGAACAAAAAATTATTGTAGAAATTCCCGGAATGCCTGCTTCTCAGCGCCTTATTCCGGCAAACAAAGTCACCGTCTTGCCGATGGTGGATGCGGCAACGCACACGGTACAGGTCAGATTGGAATTGCCGCAAAAAATATCGGGCTTAAGTCCGGGAATGTTTGCCCGCGTCAGCCTGAAAAGCAAGCCTGTGAACAGTGATGCGAATCGCTTATATGTTCCGTTGAAGTCCGTGTTTCGTCGTGCTGAGCTGAGCGCCGTTTATGTCGTCAATGCGCAAGGAAAGCCCATACTACGGCAGGTAAAGTTAGGTCCGGTGACAGGTAACGAACAAGAGATACTCAGTGGCGTGTCGGCAGGTGAACAAGTCGCAGCAGATCCGCTTGCTGCAGCGCGTATTGCAGCCTCCCGCTAAGGAGATTTCAGATGAATAAAATCTTGGGAATATCCGGGCGCATCGCGGCGTTTTTTCAGACCGCGCAGATCACGCCGTTGCTGGCTTTAGTGGCGTTTCTGCTTGGTTTGTTCGCCGTAATGGTGACGCCACGGGAAGAAGAGCCACAAATTAACGTGACGATGGCGAATGTACTTATTCCTTTTTCCGGTGCGTCAGTAAAAGATGTTGAGCAGATGGTGGCTATCCCGGCGGAGCAAGTGTTGAGCCAGATCGAAAATGTCGAACATGTAACATCGGTCTCGCGTCCTGGTCTGGCGATTATGACAGTTCAGTTTGAGGTCGGCGTTCCGCGTACAGATGCTTTAGTGCGCTTGTATAACACGGTGCACAGCAACCGGGATTGGTTGCCTACCAATCTGGGGACATCTGAGCCATTGATAAAACCTAAAGGCATTGATGATGTTCCTATCGTTTCCCTGACCCTGTGGAGCAAAAATCAGCAAATCGGCGCTTTTGACATTGAACGTATCGCACATAGTATTGAAGCGGATTTAAAGCGGGTTAAAGGAACGCGAGAAGTCATGACCATTGGCGGACCCGGGCGGGCTATTAATGTCGAACTGGAACCTGCAAAACTTTCTGCCAACGGTTTGACAGTCGCCGATTTGCGGAACAGTTTACAGTCGGCCAATTCCGGTATGCCGGGAGGTGAACTGGTTGCAGGTAATCGGTCGATTCAAGTGGATGCAGGAGAATTTTTACGTGATGCAAAGAGCGTCGGTGAACTGGTGGTCGGCGTAAAGGCTGGCAAGCCTGTGTATTTACAAGATGTCGCCAAAATTGAAGACGGGGCTTTACCTGCTGCAAAATTTGTATGGCACGGTGTCGCTGGTAAGGATGCCGCTGAATATCCGGCTGTCACAATTGCGATCACAAAAAAGCCAGGCCAAAATGCGGTCGATGTCGCTACTGCCGTGATTGCGCGAGCCGAAATCTTGCGTAACACCATTATCCCTACGGACGTTGAAATGACGACTACGCGGAATTATGGGCAGACCGCAGACGATAAAGCAAAAAAATTAATTCAAAAATTATTGTTCGCCACCGCTTCCGTCGTTGCTTTGGTCTTTCTTGCTCTGGGACGTCGTGAGGCGGCGATCGTCGGTACGGCGGTCATTCTGACGCTGACGGTCACCTTGTTCGCCTCCTGGGCATGGGGATTCACTCTGAACAGGGTATCTCTGTTTGCCCTGATTTTCTCTATCGGGATACTGGTGGATGATGCGATTGTGGTCGTCGAGAACATACACCGCCATCAGGCCTTATTCCCTGGAAAGACCTTACGGGAAATTATTCCTGGAGCGGTCGATGAAGTGGGCGGGCCGACCATTCTGGCGACGCTGACCGTGATTGCTGCGTTGTTACCGATGGCCTTTGTTACTGGCTTGATGGGCCCTTACATGAGTCCGATACCGATCAATGCGAGCATGGGAATGTTGCTGTCCTTGGCTATCGCTTTCGTCGTTACTCCCTGGCTCGCAAGATTGTGGATGAAGGAGGTGTATCACGGTGGTGACGGTATTGCGACAAAACTGGCTCCTGTGTTCAGTAAGGCCTTCAGACCTTTTCTGGAGGAGAAAACTGGCGCGGGTAATCGACGTAAATTAGGTGTCGGCGTTGCGATTCTGATTGCTCTTTCTGTCCTGCTACCGGTACTGGGTTTAGTGCAATTAAAGATGCTGCCTTTCGATAATAAATCCGAATTTCAGATTGTCGTGGATATGCCAGCAGGTACGCCTGTGGAAAAAACCGCGGCGGTATTGCATGAACTCGGGGCTTATTTGCAAACTGTGCCGGAAGTCACTGATTATCAAGCTTATGCGGGTACGGCTGCGCCGATTAATTTTAATGGCTTGGTACGTCAATACTATTTACGTTCAACCGGTGAGCTTGGTGATATTCAGGTTAACCTCGCCGATAAACATCATCGTACTGAAAAAAGTCATGTCATCGCAACCCGCGTCAGACCGGCATTGCAGGAAATTGGCAAGCGTTACTCCGCGAACGTGAAAATAATTGAAGTACCGCCGGGCCCACCCGTGCTGGCACCTATTGTTGCTGAGATTTACGGCCCCAGTGACGAGGGGCGCAGGCAAGTCGCGAAGTCTGTTCGTACTATCTTTGAAAAGACGAAAGGAGTGGTCGATGTTGATGACACGAGTATCGTAGACGCTCCACGAAAAATCATTCTGATCGACAAACGCAAGGCGTCGCAACTCGGTGTTTCGCAAATGACGATCGTGACCACGTTGCGTGCTGGTCTCGCCGGTGACGCAGCAAGCTATCTTCACGATGAAAGTAAATATCCTGCATCAGTCAATCTGCGTTTACCTGTCAGTGATCAGGGCAATATTGATCAGTTGCTCTCATTAGGTGTGAAAAATGCACAGGGCAATATTGTTCCGATACGCGAACTGGTGACGATCACCGATACGTTAAGAGAGCAGCCCGTCTATCATAAAGACGGGGCAGCCGTGAATTATGTGACTGGCGACATGGCCGGCGCCATCGATAGCCCGCTGTATGGCATGTTCGCGATGCGTTCTGACATTGCTAAAGTGCAGACACCAGGCGGTGCTGCGATAGACGAGTACTTTATCAGTACACCAGCAGACACTTATCGCGGCTTCAGCCTGAAGTGGGACGGTGAATGGCAGGTGACTTATGAGACTTTCCGTGATATGGGCGCAGCCTATGCTGTCGGACTGGTGCTGATTTACCTATTGGTGGTTGCGCAATTCGGCTCTTATCTGACGCCGCTGATTATCATGGCGCCGATTCCTCTCACCATCATCGGCGTGATGCCAGGACATGCGCTGCTTGGTGCGCAATATACGGCGACCAGCATGATAGGCATGATCGCTTTAGCTGGCATCATCGTGCGCAATTCCATCCTGCTGGTTGATTTTATTCATGTTCAGGTGGCAGCGGGAATGACGTTCAAAGAAGCGGTGGTGAGTTCCGCCATCACCCGGGCTCAGCCGATTGCACTGACTGGTTTGGCGGCCATGATGGGAGCATTTTTTATTCTTGACGATCCCATTTTTAACGGGCTCGCCATCTCTCTGATCTTCGGTATTTTTGTTTCAACATTGCTGACCCTCGTGATCATTCCATTGCTGTATTTCACGGCGTATCAGCATCAATATTCATCGCAAACTCAATCTCACTAAGGAGCTTCTTATGAACAGCTGGCAAATAGTACGCGTTATTGCAGGTTTTTTCATCCTGTTAAGTCTGGCGTTGGGAATTCCCGGTAGCCCCATTTTCGTTAATCAGTGGTGGCTGGCTTTTACCGCATTCGTCGGTATTAACTTATTTCAGAGCGGCCTGACCAAATGGTGTCTGATGGAAAGCATCGTCCGCAAACTCGGCATCAAAGCGGGTAACTGAACACGCGATCACATTAATCAGATAAGGAGATTGCCATGCACCTGGTTTGCCCTGTATGCGGTGCTACGAATCGTGTCGCAGATGAACGCTTATCTCAGCATCCAGTCTGTGGTAAGTGCGGTGCTGATCTGATGCCGACTGAACCTGTGCCAATCAGTGGCCAGGCCTTGGCTAAGTTCATCGAAAAGACGGAATTACCGGTATTGATTGATTTCTGGGCAGAGTGGTGTGGCCCCTGCCGGGCGATGGCACCACAATTTGCTGAAGCGGCGAGAAATGCGCCAGATATTCGTTTTATAAAAGTTGATAGCGATGCGGCACCGATGGCTAGTCAACGCTATGGCATTCGTAGTATTCCGACTTTGCTTCTGATGTATCAGGGGCGGGAAATCGGACAGCAGAGCGGAGTGATGCCCGCTTCGCAAATAGTTGCATGGGTGCGCAGCATATTACCGAAGAAGTAATCAGCGCAAATTGATGAACGATACACAGGAGGAGACAGCATGGCACATATCGTTATATTGGGAGCGGGCACCGGCGGCATGCCAGCAGCTTATGAATTGCGGGAAAAACTGGATACTTCGCATCGCATTACCGTGATAAACGCAGTTGATTATTTTCAGTTCGTACCTTCAAATCCTTGGGTTGCTGTTGGTTGGCGTCAGCGAGAGGCAATTACATTTCAGATTCGTCCCTATCTTGAAAAGAAAGGCATAGAATTTATTGCACAAGCTGTTGTGCGTATTGATCCTGAAAAAAACTCACTGATTGTCAATGATGGCACTGTTGTTGAGTATGATTTCTTAGTCATTACCACAGGGCCTAAGCTAGCATTTGATGAAGTGCCAGGCGCAGGTCCAGTGAATGGATTTACTCAGTCTATTTGTTCTGTCGATCACGCAGAACATGCTTACCAGGCATATCAGAAATTTTTAGAAGATCCCGGGCACGCGATTATTGGAGCGATGCCGGGTGCATCGTGTTTCGGTCCTGCTTATGAATTTGCATTTATTTTCAACAAAGATCTGAAGAAGCGCAAATTGCGCAATAAAGTTCCAATGACCTACGTGACAAGTGAACCTTATATCGGCCATCTCGGACTTGGTGGTGTGGGTGACTCCAAGTCGATGTTGGAAAGCGAGTTTCGAAATCACGATATTAAGTGGATTTGTAATGCAAAGACTACTCGCGTTGAGGATGGAAAAATGTTTGTCAGCGAGATGGACGACATGGGCAATCTCAAAAAAGAGCATGAGCTACCGTTTAAATACAGCATGATGTTGCCGGCGTTTCGCGGCGTTGATCCAGTTGCTGCTGTTGAAGGTTTATGTAATCCCCGAGGTTTCGTTCTCATCGATGAAAATCAGCGAAGTAAAAAGTATCCAAATATTTTTTCTGCCGGTGTCTGTGTCGCTATTCCACCGGTAGAAGTGACACCGGTGGCCACAGGCGCACCTAAAACAGGATACATGATAGAAAGCATGATTACCGCGATTGTGCATAACATCGAGGCTGATCTGGCTGGTGCGCCAGCGACTGCCAAAGGATCATGGAACGCGATCTGTCTTGCTGATATGGGCGATACCGGAGCGGCTTTCGTTGCTTTGCCGCAGATCCCCCCACGGAATGTAGCCTGGTTTAAAAAGGGACAATGGGTGCATCTGGCCAAAATCGCTTTTGAAAAATATTTCCTGCATAAAATGAAAGCAGGAACCTCTGAACCGATTTATGAAAAGTATGTCTTGAAGCTTTTAGGCATAGAACGTTTAGATAAATAAAATAGGTAAAACAATGAGTTTGTTAGGAAAATTAATCGGAGCATTTGCCGGTACAGAACAGGAATTACCGGCAAATGCGATATTGATCGACGTCCGTTCTTCAGGTGAATATCAAGCCGGATACATACCTGGTGCTGTTTCTTTACCATTGGGCGAGGTCGGTGACCGTATTCACAGCGTCGTACCAGACAAGGACGCACCCGTCATTGTCTATTGCCAGTCGGGTGCCCGTTCCGCTTCCGCAAAAAATATTCTGGCGAACATGGGCTATACCAACGTCGTCAATGGCGGCGGTGTTGGCAGTCTGGCGCTCCGTTTACAAAAGCAAATTTGCCGTTAGTAATCCACCATGACAACACAAATAACTGCCGCCCGATTCAGCAATCCTGAGGAAACCTGGAGCAAGCGTTTTTCTTGCGACGAATATATTTTTGGAACTGAAGCCAATCATTTCCTGATTCACTGCCAAGATGCGCTCCATCCCGGTATGCGTGCGCTGGTTGTTGCAGACGGGGAAGGGCGTAATAGCGTCTGGCTGGCAGAGCAAGGTTTGATCACAACAGCGTTTGATATTTCACCTGTCGGCGTGAATAAAGCAAGGAAGTTGGCGCAACAAAAAAATGTTGACGTGAATTTTGTCGTTGCTGACTGTGATCACTTTGATTGGGCACCAGCGCATTACGATGCGGTTGTCGCGATTTTCGTCCAGTTCGCTGATCCGGAAATGAGAGCACGTCTGTTTTCGAATATGATCCATGCCCTAAAACCGGGTGGTGTTCTGATTCTTCAGGGGTACAGCCCGGCGCAGCTTGAATACAAGACCGGCGGGCCTCAGGATATTGCCCACCTTTACACAGAAGAATTACTGCGTGATTCTTTTTCTTCGCTGGATATTCGCGAATTGCGTTTTTATGAAGAAGTGTTGAATGAAGGAACGCAACATGCTGGTAGATCAGCTTTGGTTGGTCTGCTGGCTTATAAACCTGAATAAAACAAACTGGCAGGTGTTGATTGATGCAGAGAATCCAACCATGAACCGCAGTCAACTATAACTGTGGTTCTGGCAAGTTTCCGCTGCAGAAGCCGGAAACTTGCTAAATTCAGACGAACTTACGCTTTCTTCGCCCAGGCTGCGCACCAGCCTTTGCCATTAACCAGTTTGTTGCCCATGGCACCGCAGGCACCCCAGCTGTCAGTTGCTTTACCTTGATACAGCATGCAGTTAGAGCAGGTTTTTCCAGCCGCATAGGCAGGGAATTTTTTAGCATCGACTTTCGTCGCATCGTTTTTATAGCCCAATGCAGTTGCGGCAGCATCAGTTTCCGCGATTTTTTGTGCTTGCGCCTGTGTGAGTCCGCTGGCTGAAATTGTCAGCGCAACGACTGGAATAGTTTTGAAAATGAATTGGCGACGTGACGTCATGGCAATGTCCTTTGGCTGGTTCATAGAAAATAAAATTGAAACTACTTTTTAAGTCTATGCTTTCTATCAAAGTCAGATGTGAGTTGTATCAATAAAAGATTGAAATTTGTTTTTCTTATGCTTTTATTTTTAATTTTTTTATCTGAAACATGGTGTCCGGTAAACCAATCTTCATGTCAATTTCAGATCATCAGTTTTTAGCTTTTTCTTTAAAAATCCCGACAGCACGCTCGCCCGCATGGCGTAAAACGATATGACTGAATTTCGCTGGGACAATTAATGTCCTGCCTTCAGAATCAAAGTTAAATTTTGATTCTGTACCGGCTGAATTAATAGAAAATATTTCAGGTGTCAAGGTAGCGGTTTTTAACTTTATCAAGACATCTTCATTGACTTGACTGACTTCGACAGGATACAGATTGCTATCTGCCTCACCTTCGATTTTGTAGACGAAGTTTTCATGTTCTCTGACTGCTTTCTGACATGCGGAGGTAAAAGCCAGCATGCAAGCCAAAGCAATAATTTTCAGTATTTTCTTCAATTGTTTACTCCGCTATCTATCGTTTAAATTTTACTACTCTAATCCATCGTGCCGAAGCAGATGAAATCTGAGCTCGTTTTTATTTTTCCTGAAGAACCTGAACAAATGTTGAAATTTTTCCTTCACTACATTTTTCCGGGATTATTTCAATTTCATCCCCTGCTTTGACTTCGGTATCTTTAGGAACTTCAACGATCATCGTGACAAATTTTCGTATGTGGCGATAATGAACTTTAACGAAATGCCGATTTTGAATGTCATCGTCGGTCAAAGAATCAAGACATGGCAGTATGGCGTCTTCGGGAGGTTTTGTGCTGATAATTGACAGTACCCAGGCACGGCGGGCACCTTGATCCCAATGTATATCCATTGCGAATGCAGAGCTGAATATTCCAGCCATGCAGAAAAAGAAAATGAACAGCTGGCGGCTTATGTGTTTATTCATGATCGATTTTTGCCAGATGTAGCTGGGCTAACAAGAGTTGAGTCTCGGATTGACTTATCGTTGAAATATGTTCATTTCTTTGATTAAAGTAAATGCTGAGATTCACTTTGTAAAAATAGGCTACTCCGGCTTTAAACTCCCGTTTTATCTGATCACCGCCGAATGTCGCTGAGCCTAACTGATGTTTGCCAGGTGAAACTTCAAATGCGATGAAGGTATCTGGAGCAAGAGTTGTAATTTGTTTCTGATCGAGACTGACCCTGGTGGGCAATTGCGCAGCGACGAATCCTGAGCGAATGAGATACAGTGTTGCCTTTTCTGCTGAGGGTGAATGCAATTTCTTTGCTTGCATTTCATCGGCATCGTCAGCCATAGGAACGGAGATGCATTCGCGCCACGAACCAAATATCTTGCATGGGGTGGTTTTATTTGCACTATGTACCGGCAAGATGGATACACAATACAGGCAGATAAAAACGCTGAAAGAATGGAGCAGGGATATCTTCATTTACTTTACTCTTCCTCTCGTGCTTTATCTTTGAAGAGAGAATAGCTCAGCGGCAACAACAGTAAAGTGAAAATAGTTGCCGTAATAATTCCCCCAACAATCACTACCGCAAATGGTCGCTGTGTTTCTGAGCCGATTCCGTGTGATAGTGCGGCAGGCAACAATCCCAGGCCTGCCATCAAGGCTGTCATCAGAATAGGGCGCAAACGCGCAACGGCACCTTCAATCGCGCTAGGGAAAGTAATATCTTTCTTTCTTTCGAAATCAAGAATTTGTTCCAGCATGATGACGCCGTTTTGCACAGAAATACCTGCAACGGCAATAAAGCCGACCGCAGCGGATACTGAAAAGTGCAAGCCTGCGACCGCGAGACCGGCGATGCCACCGACCATGGTAAATGGCACCATGACCAGTACAAGTAAGGCCATTCTGATTGATCTGAACGCCCAGAATAGCAAGGCGAAAATCAGGAAAATAGTCACTGGAACAATGATTGCCAGACGTTTCACTGCACGCTGTTGATTTTCAAACTGACCGCCCCAGGTTATAAAATAGCCAGGTGGTAAATTCACTTGTTCACTGACTTTTTTTTGTGCTTCGGCGACAAAACTACCCTGATCTCTGCCCAGTAAGTTTGCTTTCACAGAGGCATTACGGCCGCCAGCTTCACGGCTGATGCGACCGGCACCTTGTTTCAAAAATATTCTGGCAACGTCAGCCAGATCTATGGTTCCGGCTGCGTTCGGCAAATTGACTTGTAGGGCGCCTATGCTATCAATGGAGTTGCGATAAGCTGCTTTCAGTCGAACGGTAATATCAAACCGTTTATCACCCTCAAAAAAAGTATTCACTGGATAATCCGCGAGCGCAGTCTGAATCGCGTTATTCACATCGACGACATTAATACCTAATCGCGTAATTTTTTCGCGATCTATCACGATGTTGAGTTCAGTTTGCCCGCCGATTTTGACAGCATCGACATCAGCCGCACCTTCTATGCCGCGTAAGATATTGGCAATCTGCTCGCTTTTCTGAGTCAACACATCAAGATCCGGACCGAAGATTTTGATCGCGATTTCTCCTTTGACGCCGGACAAGGACTCTTCAACACTGTCTTGGATCACCTGCGAAAAATTCGTCGGAACGCCAGGTAAGACGCCGATTTTGGCAGTCATATTGGCAATCAGACTCTCTTTATCTTTAAATTTCCATTCACTGTGCGGTTTCAGTTCGGCGAGAATTTCCATATTGTTCGGGCCTTTAGGATCCGTACCATCATCTGGTCTGCCCACGTGAGCTACAACGGATTTCACTTCTGGATAGCTGAGTAAAATCGAACGCACCTGACGCTCAATATCTTTGGTTTTTTCTAAAGCAGTAGATGGTGGCAGGCTGATGGATAGCCAGATATTTCCCTCATCCAGTTTAGGAAGAAATTCACTGCCCAATTGCGGAGCGAGACCTAATGTGACAACAAGAATAGATGTCGAGATTAGAATCACACCATGTTTTTTCTTTACTGCAGAATGGAGCAGTTCCCGGTAAAACTGTTGTGCATTCTCCAACCACTGACTGTGTCGCTCCGCGAGACTGTGTTTTTTCATTGTCAGTGTCAGCAAAGTCGGAATCAGGGTGATCGTCAGAATCAGGGCACCGAGCATGGCAAAGCTTAAGGTCAGCGCGACTGGCGAGAATATTTTTCCTTCTACCCGTTGAAACGTGAAGATGGGAATGAACGCCAGAATAATGATGGCTTTGGCGAACAGAATAGGATGGCCCATTTCAACGACGGTATCTTTGAGAACATGTTTTCGCCATAGAAACAGATTCCCATGCTCTTCATTATGTTTGAGTGCCAGTCTCACCATTAGTGCTTCGACTAATACGACAGCACTGTCGATAATGATGCCGAAATCAACAGCGCCCAGTGAGATCAGATTGGCCGGAATCCCTCGCAGATCAAGCATAATGAACGCGCACATCAGCGATAAGGGAATCACCGTGACGACAATCAGGGCCGCGCGCCAGTTGCGCAGAAATACGATCAGAATCGCGACAACCAACACGGCGCCAACGACCAGATTCTCAAAGACTGTCATGATCGTGTGATGCAGTAAATCAGTGCGATCATAGATCGGGCGTATTTTGACACCCCGTGGTAACTTGGCATTGACGATGTCTATTTTTTTCTTTAACTCATCAATGATTTTCGCTGCATTACCGCCCTTGGTCATCTGTACGATACCCAGAACATAGCTGTCACCCTGGTTATACGAGACGATTCCAGAGCGGGGATGATGCGTAATTTCTACGTCTGCCACATCGGATATCAACACAGTTTTTCCATTCTTTGCATTGATAATGACGCGGCCGATGTCTTCTTTCTTTTCAAACAGACCCTGACCACGGACGACTAAAGCTTCATCGCCACGGCGTATCGTGCCGCCACCGACATTGCTGCTATTGTTGGTCAGTGCCTGACTGACCTGATCGAGTGTGACACCGTAACGTTTTAAGGCATTCGGATCGACCTGCACCTGATATTCTTTGACCGTGCCGCCAAAACTGACCACATCGGCGACGCCAGATACAATCCGTAATTCCGGACGTATCGTCCAGTCTTGCAAACTGCGCGCATCATTTTCAGACATGTCCTTGGGAACTTCCAGCACATACCGATAGATTTCACCGACGGCGGTCGTCAGCGGTGCAATTGTTGCCTGTACGCCTGTGGGCAGTGTGACGCCTTGCAGTCTTTCGAGTACCTGTTGGCGCGCGAAATAGTCGTCGGTGCCATCTTTAAATGTGATGGTCACCACCGACAATCCTGTAATCGAAACGGAGCGCAATTGCGTCTGCCCGGGAACGCCGCTCATTTCGCGTTCTATCGGCAATGTCACTGCACGTTCAACTTCTTCGGCCGCCTGTCCCTGGAATTGCGTGACAATCTGTACCTGTACGTCCTGCACATCTGGAAACGCTTCAATCGGCAAATTGCTCATAGCGCGATAGCCAAAGAAAATTAAGGCGACCGTCAGGACTAAAACAAAAATGCGCTGCGTCAGAACAAAATCAACAAATTTATTGAGCATGTGATGCAACCTCTGCGTTGAGTAACAGCGCTCCTTCTTCAACGACGCGTTGTTTGTTGTTCAGTGCAGCATTCGATGCCACATCGGCATAACTGACATCACGGTCTTTGCGCACAATATTGATTTTTTGTTTTTGAAACTCACCTGGGCGCTTTTCCAGGAAAACGTAGTTATACAGACCTTCAACGATCAGGGCGGCATTCGGTATACGAAACGCTTTCTTGTCGCTATCTGCCAGAAATGACACGCGGGCAAACATTTCCGGACGGAGTTTCCCGTCTTTGTTATTTAATATCCCCCTGATTTGTATCCGTCGTGTGGTCGGATCAAGCGCTAAACCAACACGATCAACAAGTGCATCAAAAATCTGATCGGGATAAGCGTCAAATTCCAGCTGAATCTTTTGTCCGTTCTTGATGTTGCCTATATATCGTTCAGGGACATCTACGAGCACCCATAATCGGTTTAAATCCGTTATCGTCAACAATGGAGCAGCGGCATCGGGGCGTACTTCCAGGCCTGGGTTAATTTGCTTATCTGTCACCAGCCCGCTGATCGGGGCTTTCAGAACGAATTTTCCATTTTCGCTGCCTTGCGCATTCAGGTTGCGCATACGCAAACCGGCGCGTTTTGTTTCTGCTGCAGCCTGCAGATAATCAGCTTCGGCAGATTCAACATCCTTACGCGCAATCACTTCTTGCTCGAGTAATTTTTGTGTTCGATCCAGATTTAGTTTCTTACGCTGCTGATCTGCTTTGGCTTTTGCGAAGTCGGCGTCTGCCGTTGCCATATCCGGCGAGTCCAGTATCAGAAGCGGAGTATCTCTCTTAACGTAATCGCCAATCTCGACGGTAGAGCGGATGACGCGTCCTGCAACAGGCGAGCTGACGCGGCTAGTCACGTTTTCGTCGTAAGCGAGTTTGCCGTTCATCGTGTCCGCTATGGGCAAGCTGACTTCGCTGATGGTTGCTAATTTGATTGAAGCAAGTTGCGGTGCATTTGCCGGGTAGCTTATTTTTCCGATTTCCGCTTTTGCTGTCTGCGGAGTGTCTGTCTTTTTCTCAGTCGCGGTGACCAGTTTTGCGGAATAGATTACAGCGATGCCAGCGAAAGCGAGCGCGATAAGTACAACAGGGATTTGACGTAATTTCATTTGTGTTCCAATTCTTCCAGGCTGATACGCAGTGTCATGCTGGCTTTCGCCAGATCAGCTTTGGCGTTGATCGTATCTAACTCGATTGACCTATAAGTGCGGCGCGCATCCAATACATCCATGACGGGGACGGCGCCATTTTTAAAGGCGAATTCAGTCGCCTCTGCTGATTTACGAGCCGCCGGAAGTAATTCATTTTGAAAGCGCGCCAGCAGTGTTTTTGATGTTTGCAGTGATTCAAACTGCAGGTTCAATTCGTTGCGTGCGGCATCGATGGTTTTTGCTAAATTTTCTTGCGCTGCATCGACGGCGACTTCCGCAGCGCGGATTTCCCCCTGAAATTCGTAGCGACTGAACAAGGGAATTTGTATGGAAATACCATAGCTATTTCCGGAACCCAGTTGATTGGCGGGGCTGGTTGGATAATGCTCGAACTGCAGGCCAACAGTGACATCGCGTGTCCTTGCTGCGACGGCTAATTTACGTGCCGCCAGCGCAGCATCCAATCGGGCTTTCGCCGCCGCAACGTCCGTGCGTTTCTGAATTAATTCGTCGGACAGAACGCTTGCTGGCAACGCATCTTCAGTGTGCCAATCATCGATGACCTGTAGCGACATGAACGGTGCTTTGATTCCTATGAGTAAGGCCAGAGCACTTTGAGCGCGTTTAAGTTCACTGGCTGACTGCAGCAGATCATTTTCTGCGCGCAACGCATCCACACGTACCCGGGCAACATCGGCACCGGCAATATCCCCTGATTTTTTTCGCTTATCCGCCGCATTTAAGGTCGCCTGATAAGAATCAGAATTTTCTTTACTGATACGTAATTTGTGTTGTGCTGCCGCCAGATCAAAATAAGCAGCACCGATCATTTGTTTTAATTGACGCTCGGTGTCGTTAAAGTCCAGCCGACTGGCCTTTTCAAGATGCGTCGCAGCTTCAAGCCGTAATTCACGCTTGCCACCGCGTTCGACAAGCTGATCAATTCTGAGGGTGCTATCGACGGTTTTATTTTTCAGCGAACCTGGACCTATACCTAGTCTGGGATTGATCCCGCTGGTTTGAATTGTCAGATTTGGGTTGGGGGCTGCGCCAGCGATTGTCGTTGCCGCCTCTGCATTGGCGACATTGGTTTTTCCAAGCTTCAAATCATGGTTGTATTGACGCGCTAACTGAATTGCACGTTCCAGACTGAGTGGCGATAAGGCCGCTTCCGGAATGTTTCCGGAAATGTCGATATTGTTATGTGCCTTGTTTGATTGGTACTGAACTGGTTCAATGAGTGACTGAGCATAGCTATGTATTGCTGAGCTACATGCTGCGGCAATGGCTATCCTGACGACCCAATTAAACTTTGCCAGTGTAGGGCAAGGTTTAGTCATTTTTATCCTGCATGATGGGAGTAATACGTTGCCCCATTATGCAAATGCAAACTGTCAAAAACATGACAGTAAGCTGACAAAATCCTGACAAGTAAAAATATAACCGCTATTTTTTAGCCGTCATTCATTATCGCGAATTGCCGGAAAGTGAACCGAAAAAATGGTGCCTCCTGTTTCGGCGTCGCTGATCGTGATTTGCGCATTATGATCTTTGACAATGTCGGCAACGATTGCCAGGCCGATACCATTCCCTTTGACACGTTCACCTGTTCCTTCGTAAATGCGATAGTGACGGTGAAAAATCAATTCTCTCTCTGGCTCTGGTATGCCCGGGCCGTTATCTTCAACGGAAAAAATTACTTGTTCGCCTTTGGTAAAGGTGTTGACTGTGACGACCCCACCCTCTGGGGTATAACTGATCGCGTTATCGATCAGGTTTTCTATCAGATCGCGCAGTAAGAAAGCTTCGCCGGAAATACGCGTCGGAGCAAGCTCAAAACCTAAGTCGATATTTTTTTTATCAGCCGCGCCGAGAAAATGAGGAATGCAATCAGTCACAATCGTATCGAGCGATACAGGCTCCAGTCGTTTTCGTTCAAATTTACTTGGTTCTGCCCGGGCGAGTGACAGCAATTGATTTGTTTGCCGTATCATCCGTTCGGTTGAGATCATCATTAACGAGATGGATCTGGCCGTTGTCATCTCGCTCGCATATTTGTCCTGTAGCCATTCGATTTGCGCCTTTAATCCAGCTAAAGGCGTGCGTAACTGATGCGCAATATTGGCCAGAAACTCTTGTTGGGCATTGGAACCGATTTCTATTTTTTTGAGCAAACGGTTAATGGCGGTCACAACAGCACCAAGTTCTAAAGCGTTTTCTTCAACCGGGATTGCTGACAACGCATCAAAATCGCGTTGATTCAGATCCGCCTGTATTTTCTTCAGTGGTAACAAACCTTTTGTTACCGCGATCCACACCACGCCCAGAAGTAAAAAGGTTAAAGCCCCTTCGATAAATATTAACGCTGTCAGTATTCTGGTGCGGATCGCATTACGCTTTTTTAACGTTTCGCCAGCATAAATGACGACATCCTGATCGCCGGCTGAAAATTTAATATTAATGATACGGATCTCTTCACCACGCATTTTTCCGTTTGAAAAATGAGGCTCGTCGAGATTCTCCGGCTGAGCCAGAGTCGGAAAGTCGGAATCGCCAGCCAGCGTCTGATTGTTTTGATTGCGGATTGCAAAATAGATGGTGTTGATATGATCAACCCTTAGTACCTGCTCTACAGAAGAGGGCAGATCTACGCTGATGCCAGCCTCTGTTTTATTTAACCGTGTCGCCAGTGCCCAGCATGTATCAGCCAGACTTTGGTCAAACGCAAGTTGAGCCGGCTCCCAGGCAAGCCAGTACACAAGACCGCCACCGATGAAATTCACTAATAAAAGGGGAATGATTAACCATCCTAATAGACTGCGACGAATGCTTGGCTGTCCGGAACTCATCAGTTTCACTTTTCCTCTTCCAGCATATAGCCAAAGCCACGAATTGTGCGGATCATCACCTTAGCGTTGTTGAGCTTTAAGCGTATCCGTGAGACATAGACTTCAATTGCGTTGAGCGAAATATCTCCGTCATGCAGCAAGATGGCATCGATGATCTGCTGTTTGGACACGACACGGTTTTCATTTTTAAGCAGATATTCAAGTATTGTCCATTCACGTGCAGATAAATCGATGACCTGAGCATCAACGGCAGCCCGCTTTGTTTGTGAGTCAAGATGAAGCAGACCAAGCCGGATTCCGACAGAAGCAGGGGATGATCGTCGGACCAAGGCCTTTAAACGTGCGACTAATTCCAACGTCGAAAAAGGTTTGACGAGATAATCATCTGCTCCCATTTCAAAGCCTTTGACGCGATCCAGGATCGCATCTCTTGCAGTCAGCATCAGGACGGGAAAATTATTCCGCTGAATTTTCCGTATGTGATGCAGTACATCAAAACCATCCATATCCGGCAAGCCGATGTCCAAAATCATGACCGAGATTTTTTGTTCCTGAGAGATAAAACAGGCGTCTTTACCATTGCGGGCGACATCTACCAACATGCCATGCTCGCGCAACATCTGAGAGATGCCTTCTGCCAGCACCGGATCGTCTTCGACTAAAAGAATATGCATAAATGAAAAGGAAGAATGATTGGCGATTGAGGACGCTTACTGTTTTGGGGCATTATTGCATGAGCGTTGACATAGAGCCGCTCTTAAATACGCTTCAGGCTGCGAAGATGGAAACGCGGCATCGTTGTCGTACTGTTTTGTCGTGTGGACGATGATCTGAGTGATAAGCTGAGTTATAAAATGCGTCATGTTGAATTATAATACTGGCATGAAACTCGGAATAATCAATCGACACTGGTATGAAAAGAGCATCTGGATCGCATGTATTGCGATCTTTTTGAATGCGCTGCTGCCGTCATTGGATTATGCCGTTTCAAAAGTGATCTCCCCACAAGAGATGGTAGAAATATGTTCTGCTGCCGGAACAAAATTTCTTCCGGCCGAGCAAGTTCTGCTCAGTAAGTCTTCTCTGGATACAAAGCACCACCAGTTTAAGCAATGTTCATTTTGTGCGACGCATGCCGGAACATTTGCCTTGCCTGTGGACTTGTCAGTGCAGTGGATTGTGCCTGCTGGTCACGCCTTGTTGCCCTTCCTGTTTTACCATTCCCCTAAGCTTTTATTTTCCTGGTTGCATGCGCATCCGCGCGCTCCTCCTGTTATCGGCTGATTGATTGGCTGATTGTCTTCGCGACTATTATTGAATTCTTTGTCATTCGAACAGATGTCATTCTGTTTCGATCCGTTTGCACATTCATTCTGTCGCCATGACACATCAGCTTTGTTTGCACGCTGCTGATTGTGATGCTGAATGCATTCCGGCGTACATCTTTTCTACCTGATACGCAATTTACGACAGACAGCCGAATTTGTTTGCGCTGAAGCGGGCAATATCTGCTGTACTCGTAAGTTAAAACCCGTCTTACCTTTTCAGGTCAACGGGTGAGCACTATTGTGACCAAGGATTTTTATGTTTTTCTGTACATCGTCTGCTAACCGTTTAATTCATCAAGCTCATTCAGAGCGATTTTCCCTTCCTGTTTTAAGGACTAGTGCGCTTGTTATTGCGAGTTTATTTGCTCCTGTCGGTATTACCACCGCCTCAGCGGAAACTGTCGGCAATAGCGGCGGCGGGCTCAATGATTCAGCAATGGAAATTGGTAAAGTCGAAATCAGCGGCCAAAAAATTGGCCCGATAGCGGCAAAAAGTGTCCTCAGTTCCGTCGATATTCTTGGTTCCGATCTGATACAGACCCAACAGGTAGTGAATACGTGGGAGCTCTTCAGCAAAGCACCTGGTGTGATGATGACCCAGTTCAGGCAAGGGAGTGAATCAGGTAAGCTGTCTTTCCGCGGATTCAATGGTGAAGGTGAAGTGAACGCGGTCAAGCTGCTGATCGATGGTGTGCCTAGTAATGATAATGGCGGCGGCATGCAACTGCTGGACATGTTATTCCCATTAGAAATCAGATCGATTGAAGTCGTACGTGGAACGAATGATCCACGTTATGGACTGCACAATATCGCCGGAAATGCGAACATCGTTACTCGTAGCGGTGGTAACTACAACGAAGCGCGGGTGACCTACGGCAGCTTTGATACAAAAGAAGTTCAGCTCGCTAAAGGATGGGAAAGCAATAACTGGTCGCAGAATTATTTTGCCGGTTATCTGAAATCAGCGGGATATCGTGATAACGCGACCTTTGAAAAATCCACCGTGGGTGGCAAATGGTTTTATACCACTGATGATGCTCGTATGCGATTTGGCATCATTGCGCGTCATACAGAAAGTAATGGAGATGAAGCCGGCTACCTGACGGCAGCAGACGCTTATACTCGTCCGACGATATCGTATCCTTATGCGCAGTCTGAAGGTGGCAATCGTCAGATGAATCAATTAAGCGTCCATATTGATGCTGATCCTACAGATAAAACATCGCTAGCGACAAAGGTGTATCTGAATCAGATAAAAGATCAGCGCTGGTTACGCTATTCCAATACAACATCGCAACAGGAACGTGTTATCGATGAAACGCATATCGGTATCCTGAATTCTGTGACGTATCGCCCAGGTCTTGCATTAACAGATTGGTTGAAAGATCTGGCGATTGAGGCGGGCGTCAATGCCGAACATCAGGATGATAAAAGCCCGCGTTACAGTACGTCGAACAAGGTAAGGGTGACGACGACCCGAGATCAGAAATTTACGCTGAATAATTACGGGGCATATATACAGGCCGCCATTCAGGCAACGGATACCTTAAAAATTATTCCTGCGTATCGCGTGGATAAATTTGATGGTAGTTTTAATGACGTATCCAAAAATGTCCATTACGGCATTCAGGATTATGGGGTGATCGGTCAGCCCAAGCTGAGCATCGTGTACTCGCCATTGCAGTCTGCCAGCGTATATGGAAATTGGGGCAGGACATTCCAGATTGGAGCGGGTGCTGCAGCTTACAAATCGAATAAAAATGATCTGCGCCCATCGATTAATGATGGTTGGGAAGCAGGTGTCAAATTGACGCCTGTCAGTTGGATAAATGGCCGTTTTTCTGTGTGGGAACAAAGTGCATCGGATGAAGTAAAACGTCGCTTGAATGACCCTTCCGGCGATTCTGAAAACGTCGGCAGTACCAGGCGTAGCGGTGTTGACCTGCAGGTGAACATCCGTCCTGACCAATACAGCAGCACATGGTTTTCTTATTCACGCCAACGCTCAAAGATTGTTGTGCCAGACCCAACTGCACCGATAACAGCGGGTAAGGAAATTGACCACGTGCCCGGATATATATTTTCCGCTGGCTACGATGTTCAGGTCACGCCAGCATTGCTGTTATCGGTATCAGGCAACGGGCAGGGCGACTATTATCTGACCACGGCGAACACTGGAAGTAAATATGGTGCTTACGCTTTATTTAATGTCGGTGCCAAATACAAATTCACTCCATCGGTGGAACTGGAATTCCAGGTAAAAAATCTGGCTAATCGTTACTACGAATATGTGTGGATCAACGATCTGACACGTCATTCCCCAGGCGATGGCCGGGCATTCTATCTTTCTGCCAATATGAAGTTTTAAGTGAAATGGTCTGCCTGATCACCGTATAGAAAACACTGATCAGGCAGACCTGACGGCTGCTAACTAATTTTAATAGATACCGCATGAATACATTTTTTTCTGCAACGCGACCTGTCGATGTTTACCGGGCGGCATGGCGTTGGCATTTTTACGCAGGCTTACTGGTGTTGCCGTTCATGCTGATATTGGCTGTAACGGGAGCTATCTATTTATTCCACACCGAGATTGATGATTATATTTATCGCGACATCAAGATCGTTAAAGCGACGGCCGGATCACCGCATTCACATGAAACTATTGTGCAGACGGCGTTAGCGGCCTATCCCGGTCAGGCCTTGCGCTATGTTCCTCCTGCAAGTAAATCTGGCTCTGCTGAGGTGGATATTAAAGGTGCGGGTGGTGATGTGATGGCGATCTATGTTGATCCTTATCGTGGCACGGTGTTGGGGAGTATGCCGAATCGGGGCAGCGTGTCGTGGACAATACGGCGACTGCACAGTCTGGCGTATTTTGGTCCGATCGCCAATGGCATGATTGAAGTGGCTGCGGGGTGGTGTATTTTGCTGGTGATCACTGGCACCTATTTGTGGTGGCCGCGGCAAAACACATCATCATTGGATGGCTTACTCAAGGTGCGTGGTGTGCCGTCTCAGCGCGTGTTTTGGCGTGATGTGCATGCCGTTACCGGAATCATCGCCGGGGTATTTATTCTTTTCCTCGCCGTCACTGGCATGCCGTGGTCGATAGTGTGGGGCGACAAAGTGAATCAGTGGGCTAATGACAGCAACTTTGGTTATCCCGCTGGCGTGCGCGTCAGCGTACCTATGTCGGATGAACATATTAATCATGTTGCCCCTGTTGCGTGGTCACTGGAGCAAGCTAAAGCACCGACTTCTGCTACTCATGTTCATCCTGCAAGCGATGCAGCTATGCATACTCAGATCAGTCTTGATAAAGCGGTTTCTATTTTTGATCAACTGGGTCTTGCAAAAACCTATGCGATCAATTTGCCTGTTACTACGACCGGAGTTTTCACAGGATCCGTCTATCCGAACGACCTTGCAAAGCAAAGAGTCGTTCATCTCGACCAGTTTTCCGGACAGGTGTTACTTGATATGAGTTTTGCGGATTACGGTCCAGTTGGTAAAGGGCTGGAGTGGGGCATCAATGTTCATCTGGGGCAAGAATTTGGTCTGGCGAATCAACTGCTGATGCTGGCGGTTTGTTGTGCAATCGTGCTGCTCTGTATTTCGTCTGCTGTGATGTGGTGGAAGCGGCGTCCCGCAGGGATGATAGGAATTCCACCGTTGCCAGCCAATCGCCGCGCGTTAAAAGTTGTTTTTATATTGCTGATGCTGGGCGGTATCATCTTCCCTCTGGTAGGAATTTCTATGCTGTTGATGTTGGCGCTGGATTACGTATTCGTTATCCGACGCAATACCGTAGATTGATTTCTTTTGATTTGCTGAATGACTGTATGCGCCAGATCAAATAATCCTTCATTTGAGCGCGTACACTATCCTGTGGATTTACTTTTTATTTCATTTTTATGCGAAATCGTCGACGCAGTAAGGGTTTTAGCTGGATCGCCATTCTGGCGATTCTGTTGAATTCCCTGATGCCGTTGGCTTCGCAGGCCATCAGTCATTCATCGGCTAAAAGCAGTATTCAAGCGGGCGAATGGAAAGAAATCTGTGCATCGAATGGATTGAGCTGGATTTTATTTTCCCCTGCCGGGGCCGTACTCGAAAAAACGAGCGTCAAGCCCGCCGATGTCTCTGATACCGCGCATTTCGAGCATTGTGCTTATTGTCTGACGAATGCGGCGACATTCGCCTTACCTCCTGTTCCTGAATTTACTTTCCCTGTCACGATCAGTGAAAGTCAGTTTTTCTCTTTTCAAACGCTGGCTGTCGCAAAAAAAATTGCCTGGCTGGTACCCTCCGTTCGCGCGCCTCCCGCCATCTTCTGATTTCAGATGACGTTCTGTTTCACGGCATTGGTTTTCTGATGCTGTGGAGCACTACCGTCATCTTCAGACAGAAGTAATGCCTCCAGACTTCCATGACGCGCCTGCCATCAATATTGGCTCTCGTCGTGATTGCGGCTGGTAGCTTACTTCCGATTTTTATCTCATTTCCGGAGACAGGCTATGTCTTTGCAAAATACAGCAGGAGTATCAAAGACTGATACTCCTGTGACACCACATCGTTCGCTGCAATTCAAATTAAAGCGGGAAATTATTCTGGTGTTGCTGTTCAAGCTGGTACTGCTTTTTTCAATTAAAGCTGCTTTTTTTCCACAACGTTTGCCAGCTGATGCAGCTGCTCACGGTATGGAGGAGCGCATGTTGCCAGCAACAAAAGATCAGCTAAACAGACCGGGCGATATCAACGGAAATGAAACAGATGCAAAGGAAAAGCAATGATTTCAGAATCTTTGGTGGATTTGTCGCGGCTACAGTTCGCTGCCACCGCCTTATACCATTTTTTATTTGTCCCCCTGACGCTGGGTTTGTCCTTGTTACTGGCCATTATGGAGACCGTCTATGTGATGACGGGCAAAACAATTTATCGTGACATGACCAAATTTTGGGGAAAATTATTCGGCATTAATTTCGCGCTTGGTGTGACCACCGGGTTGACGATGGAATTTCAATTTGGTACCAACTGGGCTTATTACTCGCATTACGTCGGTGATATTTTTGGTGCGCCGTTGGCGATAGAAGGCTTGCTGGCTTTCTTTCTGGAATCCACTTTCGTCGGACTGTTCTTTTTTGGATGGGACAGACTGAGTAAGGTCGGCCATCTCAGCGTGACTTATCTGACTGCGATCGGATCAAATTTGTCTGCATTACTGATATTGATTGCGAATGGCTGGATGCAGAATCCTGTCGGTGCCGAGTTTAATCCTGTGACCCTGCGCATGGAATTAAGCAGTTTCACCGACGTGATTTTTAATCCTGTAGCGCAAGCAAAATTTGTGCATACCATCAGCGCTGGTTATGTCACAGGTTCGATCTTTGTTTTGTCCATCAGCAGTTGGTATCTGCTTAAGAAGAGAGACACCGCATTTGCATTGCGTTCATTTCGCATTGCTGCTGCCTTTGGATTAGCATCGGTTTTATCGGTCATTGTGCTGGGCGATGAGTCTGGTTACACCGCTGCTGAAACCCAGGAAACAAAAATGGCGGCGATGGAAGGTATGTGGAAAACGGAAGAGGCTCCAGCGGGCCTGACGCTGTTTGGTATTCCTGATGAAGTCAATAAAACGAATCATGCAGAGATACGCATACCTTATGTTCTGGGGCTGATCGGCACTCGCAGCGTCGACAAGGTCATTCCCGGTATTGATGCCTTGGAGGTGAAGATTGCGAGTCGCATCGAGCGTGGCACCGTCGCTGTTACCGCGCTGGAGGCTTTGCGTAAAGATCCAAAAAATGCTGAGAAGCTGGCTTACTTTAAAGCGGTACAGGCAGATCTGGGTTATGGCTTACTGTTAAAAAAATATATCTCTGACGTACGTCTGGCAACGCCAGAAATGAAAGCCCAAGCCTTGCGCGATGCTTTCCCTAAAGTGACGCCTATGTTCTGGACTTTCCGCATCATGGTTGCTGTTGCTTTTGCCATGCTGGCGCTGATTGCTGTGGCGTTCTGGTCGGCGGCACGGAATCGCATAGAGTCTCGTCCATGGTTGTTGAAATGGGCCGTATGGAGTGTGCCGTTGCCGTGGATTGCCTGCGAAATGGGATGGTTTGTTGCTGAGTACGGGCGCCAGCCCTGGACAGTGCAGGGGATGTTGCCGACGCATTTGTCGACGTCGGCATTAAGCGGAAACGATGTGCTGTTTTCACTTGGTGGCTTCTTGCTGTTCTATACCTTGTTGCTGATTGCCGAGGTGTATCTGATGCTGAAATACGTGCGGTTTGGACCATCAAGTCTCGGTACCGGGAAATATGCGCTGGAATCAACCAATGCTAACGTTGGCGTAACTGGTGTGACCACACCTGTCTACGCGGCCGCTTTGTCTTCAAAAGAGGTGTGACATGCTTGACTACACATTACTGAAATTAATCTGGTGGTTGCTGGTGTGCGTACTGTTGATCGGCTTTGCCATTATGGACGGGCATGACATGGGTGTCGGCACACTGCTGCCGTTCATCGGTCGCAATGATGATGAACGTCGTGTCATTATCAATACGGTCGGACCACATTGGGATGGTAATCAGGTCTGGTTTATTACAGCTGGTGGCGCGATCTTTGCCGCATGGCCACTGGTCTATGCAACAGCATTTTCCGGGTTTTATTTTGCCCTGATGGCCGTATTGTGGGCCATGTTTTTCCGTCCTGTCGGTTTTGACTATCGCAGCAAGGTAGCCGATCCGCGCTGGCGCGCTGCCTGGGACTGGGGCTTGTTTGTCGGTGGTGCAGTGCCTTCGCTGGTATTTGGGGTGGCGATAGGAAATGTCATTAAAGGTGTTCCATTTCACTTTGAAGACAATATGCTTCCCGTTTATACCGGCAGTTTCTGGGCATTGTTTACGCCATTCACATTGCTGTGCGGCGTTGCCAGTCTGACGCTGCTGGTATTTCACGGCGCGAATTATCTGCAATTACGCACCGAACAACAGATTGCGCAGCGTGCCCGCCGCGTCAGTATGGTCAGCGGCTTAGTACTGGCATTGGTATTGGCGGTGGCGGGTGTCATGGTTTCCGGGATGGAAGGTTACCGGATTACCTCAGACATACTCGTTGGTGAAGGCATTTCACCTCTGACAAAAACGGTGTTGCGTCAGGCTGGCGGATGGTGGAGTAACTATGAACGTTATCCGCTGATCTTTTTGCTGGTCGGCCTTGCCTATGCGGGAATTGCACTTGGATTGATCGCAACGCTGGCACGCCGTGGCGGTATCGCTTTTATCGGCAGTGGTATTGCTTGTGCCGGCATTATTCTGATGGCAGGCTCCGCGATTTTCCCATTTGTGCTGCCATCCAGTTCACATCCTGATCACAGTCTGACGGTTTGGGATTGCGTCTCCAGTCAGCGTACGCTGAACATTATGTTTTGGGTTGCACTGGTGATGACGCCAATCGTCGTTGGCTACACCAGCTGGGCCTACCGCGTCATGCGTGGAAAAGTCACGGTTGCCAATATTCAGGCAAATAGCAAGTCGCTGTATTAAGCGCACTCAGAAAGGAATCATTATGTGGTATTTCAGTTGGATGTTGGGAACGTCGATGGCGGTATTGCTGGCAGTCGTTAATGCTTTGTGGTTCGAGGCGCAAAGTGCCAGAGGTCACGAAGACGACGATAAATAATTCGAGCAAATACATCATTTGTTAATTTTACGGAGATCTTATGCAATCCAGCATAATGAACAGATCTGAGCGGTATTTGTTGCCGCGTCAGGTCTTAACAATGAATGAGTTAAGCGCCTTGTGGCGTATAGAATCTGGGACGGTACGTATCAATAGTGTGGATGAGTCAGACGAAAGCAAAATCAATTTTGTGCGATTGGCGTTACCCGGCGATTTGCTGGGTGTCGAGTGTTTTTCAGGGGTGAGCGAAACACTGCAAGTCCGGGCAATTACGCCGGTAAAATTGCAGCCTGTCGATGTCGCTGATGATAAAGCAATGACAGCTTTACTGATGAAAACCATCGCTACCAACCATATCCGCTGCCGTCAGGTTGTCAGTCTGAGAACCGGTACGGTGGACGAACGTGTCAAACGCTTGCTGCAGATGCTGAGGCCCGATGCCAATCAGGTATTCAGCGAATTTGCCTCGGATACGTTGCCCAGTTTGGGGAATATGGCGGAGATTGTGCATTCAACCCGAGAAACAGTCTGCCGGGTTCTGACCAGCTTACGCGAGGCGAATTCTCTGAAGAATGAGAATCGCAAGCAAATGAAACGAACTGGACCCACGCATCGCCTTCGTCGTATGGTGGGAGAGACTGCACTTTCGCATTAAGAGTCTTTTATGTCTCTGCAAAGCCTGATCTGTAAAGATCAGGCTTTTTTATTTGAAACTGTTTTTTAAAAGCGTAGCTTTAAAAAGCAGGAAGAGCTTAAAGTAAGGCTTAAGGTAGTCAATGAAATGGAATCGTGGCGATTCGATCACTATGCGTTGTTTGTCAGCTTGGGCACGCTAGTCTCTGTCACGGACAATGTTCCTATTTCTGTCGGTTTCCCAAAGAAATAGCCTTGTAACTCGTCGACACCAAGTGTCATTAATTTTTCACGTTGCTGGGCGGACTCTACACCTTCCGCTATCACTTTCAATCCAAATTTTTTGGCAATCAGTAGCGCTCCTTCAACAACCGCCAGAGATTTTTCATCTGCCGACATGACGAAGCTCTTATCGATTTTGATGGCGTCGATCGGGAACTCATGCAAACGTGATAGCGACGAATAGCCAGTGCCAAAATCATCCAGATGTATTTCTACTCCCATCTCATGCAAAGCAAGCAGGCTGATCAGAGCCTGCTGCATATTCTGTTCATCGAAAACACTTTCGGTAACCTCAATCACCAGACGATCGGCACCAAGCCCTGTATTTTTCAGGATAGCTTGTACCTCATTGGCAAACGATGCTTGTATCAATTGCCGGATCGATGTGTTCACTGCCACTTTTGGGGTAATGTGATCATCGTTTTTGTCTTGCCAGGCTTTGGCTGCAGAACATGCTTGCTGGAGTACCCATTTACCGATGTTGATAATATGATCGGACTCCTCGGCCAGAGGAATAAACTCATCGGGAGAAACGGGGCCGATTTCAGCACACGTCCAGCGAAGTAAAGCTTCCAACGCAACAACTTCTGTTGATTTTGCCGCGACAATAGGTTGAAAAAGCAGTTTCAAAGAACCGTCTTTGTGCACATTTGCCAGTGCAATCGATAGCGCCAGCCGGCGCCGCTGAATATCTGCCAGTACCTCAGAATAAAATACAATCCTGCCACGACCTAAACGTTTGGCTTCTGACGCAGCCATATCTGCGCAGCTCACCGCATCAGCAATGTTGGTCAGTTTTTCGCCGCATTTTTCAAAGATGCCGATACTGGCTCCAATATGTAATTGGCGACCATTGATCTGGTAAGGTTGCGACAACATTACCTGCAGATAGTGGCAAGCAGGATGTACGTCTTTTGCAGAGAATGTTTCGCAGATAAAGTGCACTGCAAATTCGTCTCCACCCCAGCGACAAACTGAGTGATGGCAGGCGCCACATTCGGCTGCCAGCTCATCCACCAATTCTTTCAGGCGACGTGCTACGACTTGTAACAACAGATCACCCCAGTCATGGCCTAATCCGTCGTTAATATGTTTAAACCGGTCAAGATCAATGAACAGAAATAACTGGTGATGTGTTACCGGCTTAGGCTGATACGATTGCCCTGCTAATCCACGCCGGTTTAACAAGGATGTCAACGGATCGTGATTTGCCAGGTATTGCAATTCCTTGGTTCTGTCTTCAACGGTTTGTTCCAGCTCTGAATTAATGTTGCTGATTTCTGTATTTTTGACGGATAGCTGAGAGATCAGATCTTCGTTGCTTCTTGCCAGATGCAACGAACGCTCGAGTAGCCTGAAATTATTCTGATGGCTGCTCATCATGACCCATGCAAAAATAAATCCCAGTATTGCAAGAACGGACAAGCTCGGGTCGTCCATCAACAACATTCGCAAGGATGCCGGGATAATCAGCAGCGCGACATAAATTTTGCCTGTGATTTTTAACGATGCCAGCGTACCGGTCGCGCCTCCTGCAAGGGCGGAAATGATAATCAGTATGGCGAATTTATCTTTTGCCTGAAATTCAGGAATGCCTATCCAGGCAACGATCATCCAGTTGATAGCAGCACTTAAAATTGACAAGTGAAGCAGGACTATCTGATGCTTTGGTATGGCTTGCGCTGAGTGCTGTTTGATGGAATGGCAGCAATACACATAAATACCATACCGCACAGCGGAAACACCCAGAGAAATGACAACCCAGAGCCAGAACCAGTGCGAGTGCGTATGGCCGACAATTAAAGTGGCACCGAGAATCGCCGCGGTGTTAACAACCAGACCTCGTGGGTGATTACGCAGAGTTTCATGCCATATCTGAGTCCTGTGCTGCAACATAGTCTTCCATTACACGGTCGGGTAATCTTCCATGATATTAAAAGGCCTTTGCTTGCACTGTTACTTTTTGTTAATGCTTAACGGTGTTTGACAATTAGCGAGGCGGTCAGGCGGGTCTGTCAAGACGTAATTTGAAAGGCCTTAGTAAATGTGAGTGGCCGGATTAGCAGGCGTCGCCTTTGTTTAACTGCTTTTAGTTTCCATCCAGTCCGTATTTTTTTATCTTGTCGTGCAGTGTTGTTTTTGCGACGCCCAGTGCTTCTGCCGTGCGGGCGAGGCTGCGGTGGCGGTGCAGTGCATCGGCGATCAGTGCTCGTTCGAAGGCATCGACGGTCTCGGCTAGTGATATTGCGCCGTCTGTTTGTGGTTGGCCAAAAGGTGGTGAGCCGCTCTCTATACCGAGAACGCAGCGATCAGCAACGTTCCGAAGTTCGCGGATGTTTCCCGGCCAGCCATAACCGACTAATTGGCGAATGCGGTTGGCTGTTGTCTCCGGCACCGCGCGTTGATGGCGTGCGGCACCCAGCAGCAGGAAATGTTCGAAAAGCAGAGGTATGTCTTCACGCCGCTCGCGTAGTGGCGGCAGATCCAGTGTGGCGACGCTGAGCCGGTAATACAGATCGTTACGGAAAGCGCCAGTAGCGGCCAGTTCGACTAAGTCAGTTTTGGTCGCGGCAATGACGCGGCAGTCAATTGCTATCGGTGTGTTCGAGCCCAGACGTTCCAGGGTGCGTTCCTGCAATACGCGAAGCAATTTGATTTGCATGGCGAGCGGCATGCTCTCGATTTCATCAAGGAACAGCGTGCCTCCGCTGGCATGCTCAATTTTACCGATACGTTTTTTTGCAGCACCGGTATAAGCGCCAGCTTCGTGGCCGAAAATTTCGCTGTCAAATAAGGTTTCTGGCAGCCCGCCACAGTTGATAGCGACGAAGTTGCCGTGTCGGCGCGAGCTGGCTTCATGCAGGCAGCGGGCGACGAGTTCTTTACCAGTCCCGGTTTCACCATGAATCAGCACATCAGCGGCACTGTCGGCGAGGCGGGCGACCATGTCGCGGATTTTTTGCATTGATGGCGCGCGGCCTATCATTTTTCCTTCGAGCAGGTCGCGTTGGTCGAGTTGACGCCGCAGATCGCGCACTTCCAGTACAAGGCGACGTTTTTCCAGCGCCCGGCGCACGACCTCGACCAGATATTCCGGAGCGAAAGGTTTCTGGATGAAATCGTGTGCACCATCTTTCATCGCCTGCACGGCCATTAAAATGTCACCATGTCCGGTGATCAGAACTACTGGCAATTCCGGGTCAATGTTGAGCGTCTCACGCAGGAAGCTCATGCCATCCATTTTAGGCAGCCGGATGTCGCTGACGACGACACCGCGAAAGTCACGACCCAGCCGGCGGCGTGCCTGCTCGGCGCTGCTGACACATTCGACGGCAATGCCTTCGAGTTGTAATGCCTGTTCGCAGCCAAGTGCGACGTCAGGGTCATCCTCGATGATCAGTACTTTCAGAACTTCACTCATGTTGCCCAGCCTTGTTTATGAGAGGGATTTCTAATGTGAACAGAGCACCACCTTCGGGATGGTTGGTACCGGTCAGGGTGCCACCGAAATCGCGAATAATGTCGGCAGAAATCGTCAAACCAAGCCCCAGTCCGCCACCGGCCTGTTTCGTGGTGAAAAACGCTTCGAACAAATGGCTCAGGGCCGCGTCGTCCAGCCCTGGTCCGTGGTCGCGCACCGTCAGGCGTGCTTGTTGGCCGATTGATTCACAGCCTAGCTCAATAACGGGCGCGGGTTGACCTTCCATGGCATCAAGTGCGTTACCGATCAGATTGATTAATACTTGCTCCAGTCGGTTAACATCGCATAGCGCGACCGGTTCGGGCAGTGGGCAGTAACGGCGAACCTCGGCGTTGGCATGAATCAAGCGCTGCTCAAGCAGTGCCAACGAATTGTCCAGGGCGTTACATAGTGGAACCGCCTGTAACTGGCCGCTGGACTTGCGGGCAAAGGTACGCAGTTGGCCGGTAATCAGACCCATGCGATCCGTCAGTTGGGCAATTCTTTCGAGATTAGTGCGAACAGTGTTGAGATCGCCGCGATCCAGGAAGCGCACGCCATTGCCTGAGAGTGTGCGCAGGGCAGCCAGTGGTTGGTTAAGTTCATGCGCGATGCCCGTCGATAGTTGCCCGATTACCGCCAGCTTGCCAGCCTGCACAAGTTCATCCTGTGCGGCACGCAATGTGCGTTCAGCGCGTATGCGTTCCGTAATTTCGTCCTGCAACTGGAGATTGGTTGCGGACAGGTCAGCGGTGCGTTCATTTACCTTCCGCTCGAGCTCGTCATGCGCTTGTTGCAGGGCTTCGCGGGCAGCTAGCCTATCCTTCAGATGACGACGACGTTCATTGGCCATCAGACCAAACATAAAGAGTAGTGCGGTGACGACAACTGCAACGGCGGCACGGCTTTGCGCAATATCATCCACCTGTTTCAGATGCGAAAGTACGGTCAGCGTCCAGGGTGTACCGGGCAATGGTCGTGATTGCGCCAGAAAACGCCCGGCCACTGGATAGACCGAGGCGATCTCAGGACTATCCTTCGCAATGCTGACCAGTCTTGCGCCGTGATCGAGTTCGCGCAACTCTTTCAAGCCCAACGGTTTCAGGGCGCGCCGATTGTATTGCTGCGTCTGATCGAAGGCTGTACGGGTCTTTTCTTCCAATGGACGCAGAGTCGTGAATTTCCAGTTGGCGACCGAACCGAGGATGACGACGCCATTTTCATCACTGACCATGGCAGGGGTTTCTACGGTAGTCCATGATTTTTCAAGTTGTTCCAGGCTGACTTTGATGACGGCAACGCCCAGCGTCTCGTTATCGTCACTCAGCTTCGAGGCCAGGTAATAGCCGGGCTCGCCACGGGTTGTCCCGATACCAAAGAAGCGGCCATGACCGCTTTCCATCGCCTCACGAAAATACGGGCGAAACGCAAGCTCTTCGCCGACGAAACTGTCAGCACGACGCCAATTGCTGGAGGCAACGACATGCCCGTTGGTATCGATTAAATAGATAGAAAGCGTGCCTGCACGCTCGTTGAGTTGCTCAAGGTAAGCGTTGACCTGTGGCTCCAGCTTACCCGATTTGTCATGGTTACTCTTTTCCAGCAAGGCCAGAACGTCACGTTCCAGACCCAGCGTGCCGGGAAGAAATGCGTATTTACCGATTTCACGTTCCAGGCTGGCACTGTACAGATCAAGGCGATGCAAACCCGTGGTTTGCAGGTCGGCCAGACCTAGTTGCTGGGCAATGCGATACGCGCCAAATCCACTCATTACCATCAGGATGATGAGCGATATCAGAAGCAACAGGTAGCGTAGGGGACGATGACTGGACATGGTGGCGGGGTGGTTCGGCGGCCTATTATAGAGGAATTTGCGACCACGATTGACAAACAGGCGGCACTCTCTGATCGTTGTTTGTTCTGTGATTAGCTCTATGGCGGAAACTAAAAAACGGAGTCATTTTTCCTGATGCCGGCCAGCCTGATGAGGGTATTGCAGTCGAAACGAACGCAAAAAAGAGGTGTAACTTATCGTCGTTCACTCCCTAAATCAGGTGTTACAGGAGCGATCGATTGTTGCTCTATGGTTCAGTCCAAAGGCCTTACTGAACCATAGAGCAGGTAAAAATCAGGATGCTTTAGTCATCACCAGATCATCTGCGATAGGTAATGCTTCGTCTGCTTCAGCCAGGGAATTGTCGACATTGTCTATTGCATTTTCCCACTTGGCGACGACGGCGGTGGCAATTGCGTTGCCGAGTACGTTGGTCGCAGTACGCCCCATGTCGAGGAAGTGATCAATGCCGAGAACCAGCAGCAAACCCGCCTCCGGCAGGTTGAACATCGGCAGCACGGCGGCGACCACGACCAGCGAGGCGCGCGGTACACCGGCGATGCCCTTGCTGGAGATCATCAGTACCAATAGCATGGCGATCTGCGTGGTGATACTCAGTTCGATACCGTAAGCCTGGGCGACAAACAGCGCTGCGAAGGTGGTATAAATCATTGAACCATCAAGGTTAAACGAGTAACCGAGCGGCAGCACGAAACCAGTGATGCGGTCGCGGATGCCGAATTTTTCAAGTTGCTCCATCAATTTCGGATAGGCCGATTCGCTGCTGGCGGTAGAAAAACCCAACAGCATCGGGCTGCGAATCAGTTTGATCAGGCGGAAAACTTCCTTACCCAGTACGAAGTAACCAGCCAGAATCAGCACCAACCAAAGAGCACCCAGCGTGACATAGAAACTGATCAGCAGCTTTCCGAAAACCATCAACATACCCAGACCTTGCGTCGTGATAATGCCAGCAACAGCACCAAAGACGCCGACGGGCGCAAAACGCATCACGTAATCGGTGACCTTGAGCATGACATGGCCGACTTCTTCCAGTGTTTTGACCAGACTGCGGGCGGATTGATTATGAATATGACCGAGCGCTACACCGAAGAACACCGCAAAGACGAGGATTTGCAGAATTTCGTTCGCAGCCATTGCCTCGAAAATATTTTTCGGGAAAACATGGGTAATGAAATCCTTCAGATTCAGCGCACTGGTTTTTAAACCTACAGAACTGCCGACCTCCGGTAATGGAATACCGAGATTCAGACCAGGATGCAATAAATTAGCGAACACCAGGCCCAGCGCAAGCGAACAAAGCGATGCGCCGACGAACCAGCCCAGAGCTTTGGCACCGATGCGGCCAACTGCATTCGAGTCACCCATGCCAGCCAGACCTGACACCAGAGTGGCGAAAATCAGCGGGGCAATGATCATCTTGATCAGGCGTAGAAAAATATCGGTCAGTATGCTGAAGTAAGAGGCTATTTCCTTGGCTTGGGCAGGGCTTGTAGCGAGGGCGTTGCATGCATAGCCGACAATGATGCCGAATACCATGGCAACCATGATCAGCGTCGTTAATTTGTTCAATTTCATAATGGCTTCCTATTGTTTTGACGTGAAGTGGACTTCAGACGGTCATATTCGGGATCATTGGTGGCGCGATCAGCACTTCGGGGCGATGAATTTCAGCATGTTGCCCACGGCTGATTATTTTGCGTTTGAGCACGATTTCTCCAGTACGACGGACATCGACGACAGTGATGTCGCGTTTTGCCAGTGTATGTGGCCGATGTTGTCGCTGTTGATAAGGGTTTTGCTGTTACCGGACTGGCCGTGCTCCATGTGAGTTCTTACTGCACTCATGGGTTTGTCTCCGTTATTTATTTGTTGGCCGCGCGAGTGCGAGGCTGGTGTTTCTATCGCACAGATCATGCCACTACTAAATAATCTATAAGCTATTGATTGCTATAGGTAATTTTTAGGTGTAAATGCGCGAGAGGATCGGTTTTCCGGAAAATGATTGTTGTTAATATTCGGATTTCCGAACGAATTTCGCCTGAAAAAAGATAGAGGTGTTTGCGGTCGGCTCATCTTCCCGCTTGAGATCATGATAAATAAACACTTAAGCAGTGAAGTAATGTGCGACTACATTCATTGCGCTCTCGAATGATGCTCACGCTGCGTGCTGCACGTACCAGCTGTGACGAGCTCAAGATCGGTTGATCTGCGACGAATGCGCCATCTGCATCAGGCGTGGCGCACTGTGTACTGCGAATCCTGGTAAGCAGATAGGTACTTTTCTTATTGTACGTTTTTTAACTGAGACATTTTGTCTCAAGGTATGAAAATTGTTTTGAAGTAGTATGCCTGAGTGCGTGCAGTAATGCTGCGCTTGCATGGCAGTCGTTAAGGTTTTCTCTTTTTCATCTTTCATCTGCATTCGTTTCTATTCGGCCCTATTCGGCCTATCACTGCGCTTTAGGCGCCTCGTGTTATCGATAAATCGAATGACATTCAAACTGAATTCCTGATGAAATGGGCAAGCAAAAAGTGTAACGGCTAACGCAGCGTTTTAAGGTCGCGCCTTTTACGATAAATACTGTTAAGTAATAGCCTGGAAATACGCAAAATGATGGATTGGACCCCAATAGTCTTAGTGATATTTAAACTTCTCGTGCTTGGTACAGGCATGTTTTTCGCCATCAAATGGCATTACGATCAAGGGCAGAAGCAGAAAGACAGTGCAGCGGAGATGCGCGCAGTGCTGCGCACGGGCGGCAAGGTGGTCGTAGTTTTCATGCTGTTGCTGCTGGGCTTGGGGCTGATTACCTTCGTCCTTAGCCGCCTGATCGGTTTGGACATGACATTCCCATAATGCAAAGAATCGCTGGCCGATATCGATTGATGTGCCAGCATCTTCCTTATGAGGTTATTGAACTAACGGAAGCCTTGGCTAACTTCATTTCGTCAGAAAAAGAAGAAAAATCTGTTGGTGTACATTCCTCAGAAAGAAAAAAGGCCAATCGCATGATTGGCCTAAGTCCTTGATTTTATTGGTCGGGACGGTGTGATTCGAACACACGACCCCGTGCACCCCATGCACGTACGCTACCAGGCTGCGCTACGCCCCGACTCTGAGCCAAAGATTATAGTGCATGAATGGCGTTTTTACCATGCTTGCCGGTGTCGTTTTGCAGAAAATCCCCGAAAGAATTTAACAATTTATTTTGAATATTTGACTAAAATATTTTCATATTTCCTGAAAAGCTGTAAAAATACAGTCACACAGGTCGTATGCGTGAATTCCTGATGTTGTTGACGTGAATTGGCGCTGCGGTGGGGAATAAAACTACACAACATACATATTTATGACCATAAAAATCAGTCAGAATTTCGACGCGGGAGCGATCGAAGTGGTGAGGGCAGAAGAGGCAGATACAATCGAACTGAAGTTGCGTAAAGATTCACATGCCGATATCTGGCAATGGTTTCATTTCCGTTTGCAAGGTGCACGTCATCAGGAAACAGTGATGCGTATTCTGAATGCAGGCGAGGCGACTTATGCTAAGGGCTGGGAAAATTATCGTGCGGTGGCAAGTTACGACCGTGAAACCTGGTTCCGTGTCGATACGGAATTTGATGGTAAGGTGATGACGATACGCCATACGCCTGAATACGACAGTGTGTATTACGCTTATTTCGAGCCATACAGCTGGGAACGTCACCTCGATTTACTGAGTAGTGTTCAGCATTCGCCGCTGGTTGAAGTCGTGGATCTGGGCAATACCGTTGATGGTCGCGACCTGAATGTGGTGGTGGTTGGCGATCCTGCTGCTGAGAAAAAGATCTGGATAATTGCCCGTCAACATCCGGGCGAGACGATGGCGGAGTGGCTGGTCGAAGGACTGCTGGGCGCCTTGCTGGATACGGCTAACCCGATTGCCCGCAGTATTCTGGATAAGGCTGTATTGTATATCGTGCCGAATATGAATCCTGACGGCGCTGCGCGCGGCAATCTGCGTACGAATGCGGCCGGTGCCAATCTGAATCGCGAATGGATGACGCCATCATTGGAAACCAGCCCGGAAGTATTCCACGTAAAAAACAAAATTCATGAAACCGGTTGCGATCTGTTCCTCGATATTCATGGCGACGAGGCTTTGCCGTATGTATTTGTGGCAGGTAGTGAGATGATCGAAGGCTTTACCGAGAAGCAGGCAAAAGAGCAGCAAGTGTTTGTCGATAGCTTCTGCGCTGCCAGCCCTGATTTTCAGACCAAGTTTGGTTACGAGGCGTCGAAATACAATGAAGACATGTTGAAATTGGCTTCTAAGTATATTGGTCACACATTTAAATGCGTGTCACTGACACTGGAATTACCGTTCAAAGACAATGCGAATTTGCCGGATGCAGAAACTGGATGGGATGGTGCCCGCAGTATCAAACTGGGTGAAGCGATGTTGCAACCGATCCTGGTTTCCTTGAATAGCTGATACGGTTAATCAATAAAGAAAAAGACACCGGCAGTATTTGTGCGGTGTCTTTTTTTTCGCGCATTGTCTTCTTCAACGCTAAAAGCAGAGAAAATACTGGTTCGGGGCGATGAACAAGCATAAGGTTAAAAGTATATGGGTATAGAAATAGAGCGTAAGTTTCTCGTCGTTGGCGATGATTGGAAGCAGCAGGGCGTGGCAACTTATTTGCGTCAGGGGTATATCAGTGCGGAGCCGGGACGTATCGTGCGCGTGCGGATTGACGGTGACGCTGCGATGCTGACGATTAAAGGCTTGTCGACCGGGATTGCCTGTGGCGAATGGGAATATGCGATTCCGGTGACGGATGCGCAGACCTTACTTGATCAGGTATGCCAACAACCCTTGATAGAGAAAAACCGTTACCGCATTCCTGCTGGTGATCTGGTCTGGGAAGTCGATGAATTTTTTGGTGACAACGCTGGCTTGGTAGTGGCGGAGGTGGAGTTGCAATCCGAAGATCAGGTGTTTGAACGACCTGCGTGGCTCGGGGAAGAAGTCAGCCATGATCGTCGTTATGCGAACGCGAATTTGCTGAAATATCCCTATTGTTCGTGGGCTAAATAATGTTTCGCTGTTAAAGAAGGCGACCGGTGGCAAATCGTGAACACCGATTTGCCACCCGTACAAATTTAAAATTCTCTGACGTTAGTAACAACGCGCGATTGATTCTGCAACGCAGACAGGTTTGTCGCTGCCTTCCCGTTCTATACTGACTTCCCAGGTCATCTGTGCACCGTCTTTGATGTCGTCGATCTGCAGCAATGTCAGGTGAGCACGCAAACGGCTGCCGACCGGTACTGGTGCTGGAAAGCGTACTTTGTTGAGCCCATAATTCACGCCCATTTTGACGTAACTGAGGTGAAGCGCGTCTGCCATCAGCATGGGTAGCAAAGAGAGGGTCAGGAAACCGTGCGCAATCGGGCCACCAAATGGCGATTCCTTTTTTGCCCGTTCCACGTCTATGTGTATCCACTGATGATCACCAGTGGCGTCGGCAAAGGTGTTCACCCTTTCCTGAGATATGCTGATCCAGTCTGAGCTTGCTACCTGAGTGCCAACGAGCGATTTGAGTTCTGTGAGTGACTTGATTTCACGCATATCATTCTCCTTATGCTTGCGGGCGGCGACCAAACATGCCCATACCTTTGATGGTGCAGACAAGTTGTCCATCCTGATTGACTGCCTTCCATACGGTGTTGACGACGCCTCTGTCCGGGCGCGATGACGATGGCTTTACTGAGACGGTTTCAGCGCTGACGGTCAGTGTATCGCCGGGGCGCACTGGCAGTATCCAGCGCACTTCGTCTACACCGGGTGAACCCATGCTCGACGAATCGGCAATGAAACCATCGACCACCATGCGCATAATCATGCTGCAGGTGTGCCAGCCGCTGGCGATGACGCCGCCGAAAATCGAAGCTTTGGCGGCGTCTTTATCAACGTGAAAAGATTGCGGATCGAATTGCTGCGCAAAGTGGATGATTTCTTCTTCGGTGACAGTGCGTTGTCCCAGTGGAATCACGCTGCCGGGAATGAAATCTTCAAAATACCAGGTGAATTGCTTGGTCGTCATACGGTCTCCTTGATGACATTATTTTTATTGGGTTTTATCTGAATTTCTTTACGTTTTTTGAGCTTTCTCTGAGTATTGATGCGCTTCTCAGCAGATTTTCACTCTGCCAGGCGCATGGATATTCAGGTATTGTCTTTACTATCGCTGCTCAAACGATATTCGCCACACTGGTGTGGCGGACATAGAAAAAAGTCCCGAGCAGGGTCGGGACTTTTTTATCATGCAGCGTTTTTAAAACCAGGCTGTGCAACGAAGCGGGCCAGATGATGATCAGTGTCGCCGAGCGACAGCTCTATCATGGTCAGTCGTTTGAACATGTGCGCGACCGGCAATTCATTGGTCACCCCCATGCCGCCATGTAATTGTACTGCTTGCTGGCCGATATATTTTGCGGCCTGACCGACACGTGCTTTGGCTGCAGACAAAGTGCGGCGACGTTCTTCAGCATTCTCTGACGACACCTTGACTGCCGCCAACGTTGCCATCGAGCGCGCCTGTTCCATTTCCATGAACATGTCTGCCATACGGTGTTGCAGCACCTGGAATTTACCGATAGGGACACCGAATTGCTGGCGTGTTTTCAGATATTCCAGCGTTGCCGAGGTGATGGCTTCCATAATGCCAATGGCTTCTGAACACAGCAAAGAAACACCATAGTCAGACACCGCATCGAGTAATTCCCAGCCGCCATCTTCGCGGCCGAGCAAGGCAATCGCGGGAACCTGAACGTTGGTAAAACTGATGTCCGCCGCACGATAACCATCGATGGTGCGGTAATCCTGACGCGTTACACCTGCGGCATTGGCATCGACAATGAACAACTGTATGCCATTCTTATCGCGTGTGGCACCGCTGGCGCGGGCTGAAACAATCAACTTGTCGGCCTGAGCACCATGCAGCACCACGGTTTTTTTACCGTTCAGCGTATAGCCGTCGGCAGATTTTGTCGCTGTCGTCGCAATATCGGTTAAATCATGGCGCGATTGTTTCTCATGCAGGGCGACTGCGAGTTTGATTTCTCCGGCGGCGACTTGTTCCAATACATCGAAATGTGCTTTCGCCTGTTTCAGAAATTCAGCCGCAAACACGGTAGCAAAATACGGCTCGATGACCAGACCGCGACCAAGTTCCTGCATGACCACCATCATGTCGATCGCCGTACCGTTAAAGCCACTCTGATCTTCTGGGACAGGCAAGGCCGTCGCACCAAGTTCTGCGAGTGCAGACCAGGCTTCTGCTGAAATACCTTCAGAGGAAGCGATGATGTGTTTGCGTTGTTCAAAGCCGTAGTCTTTTTCTACCCAACGACGAACCGCTTCGGCAAATTGTGTCTGTTCCTGTGTTAATGCGAAATCCATGGTGCTCTCCTCACAGTCCTAAAATCATTTGGGTAATGATATTTTTTTGAATTTCGTTAGAGCCGCCATAAATGGAGGTCTTACGGAAGTTGAAGTAGTAAGCGGCGAGGGCGGCGGCATCGTCGTCATCCATGATGCTGTGCTCATTCTCGCCTTCGAGGAATGCCGGATCGAAAGGCTGCGCATACGGGCCGACTGCTTCGACCATTAATTCTGTCAGTCGCTGTTGAATCTCTGTTCCTTTGATTTTCAACAAAGAGGCTTCCGGCCCCGGACGTCCGCTATCCTGAGAAATCACACGCATCACCGTAATTTCCAGCGCCATGATTTCGATTTCCAGAGTCGCGACTTTATTCGCATACACCGGATCATCGATCAGTGGTTGGCCATTTTTATGATGTTCAGCAGCGACACGTTTCAGGAATTGTAATTCGCGTTTTGCACGGCCAACTGCAGCGATATTTGTGCGTTCATGGCCGAGCAGGTATTTGGCGTAAGTCCAGCCTTTGTTTTCTTCGCCGATCAGGTTTTGTACTGGCACTTTGACGTTATCGAAGAACACTTCATTCACTTCATGGTCTTCATCGAGCATGATGATAGGACGCACCGTGATACCCGGGGTTTTCATATCGATCAGCAGGAAAGAAATGCCTTCTTGCTTACGGCCGTTAGGTTCTGTGCGTACCAGACAGAAGATCATGTCGGCATGCTGCGCCAGCGTGGTCCAGGTTTTTTGGCCGTTCACGATGTAATCATCACCGACGCGTTCAGCACGGGTTTTGAGTGAAGCGAGATCGGAGCCTGAACCCGGCTCTGAATAACCCTGACACCACCAGTCATCGCAATTCAGTATGCGCGGCAGGTAATATTCTTTTTGTGCCTGATTACCAAACGCCATGATGACAGGCGCCACCATATTCACGCCGAATGGCAGGATCGCCGGCGTGCCTGCGCGCGCGCATTCTTCCTCGAAAATATGACGTTGCGTCGGCGTCCAGCCGGTACCGCCGTATTCTTTCGGCCAGCCTGTAGCGACCCAGCCTTGTTTGGCCAGTATCTTGTGCCAGCGGACAAAATCTTCTCTGGATAAGCGTTTGTGGTTCAATACTTTTTGCTGCAGGTCAGTTGGGAGGTTTGCTTCCAGATAACTGCGCACCTGATCCCGGAAGGCGAGATCTTCCGGTGTGTAATTCAAATCCATATTGTCTCCTGAGGTTGAATGCCTGGATGATTGACGGTCTGTTTTTACTGCGCGTGTGAGCCTTGTATTTCTTTCTGATTTCCTTCGACAAAACTGACAACAGTTTCAGATTGAAATAAAAAAGCACGACCGTTCAAAACTTATTGTACAACGGATTTAAATTTCGGTGACTGCAAATGTGCTTGCCTGAAAAAATATCACTTCAGGCGAAGCTGGGCAGAGGATTTTGCGAAGTAAACAGACAAAATGTGCGAAATAAGCGGGATAACATCTGACCAGCAAATGTATCGCTGGTCAGATGAGCGTCGGGATGGGTCAGTGGAAGTGTGCCGTGCCGGGAGATGGAGTGTCATCGGGCATTTCAGGGTGTACCAGTTCGGCATCGCGGTCTGCGAATAATGGCGTGCCGCAATCGTCGCAAAATTCCATCGCAAAAATTTCGTCTATCTGAAGAATATTACTAATGCCGCAATCAGTCAGTATGTCCGGGATATCGCCAGTCAGTTTTCCACTTTCGTCAAGGCTGACCGCAGTAAGTTGATCTTCTGCCTGATACAGTGGCCAGACCACGCCATAGATCACTTCGGGAGCATCAGCCAGGCAAAAGCTGATTCTGAACTCGTCAATCTGACCCGGTGTGTCCTGCACCCCACAAGAGGCAATCACAACGCTGAGTTGTGACGCTTCTTTGTTCAACGTCTGCGTCAGATAAAATATGGCTGAGCGTATCGATGCCGGTCGAATTTTGACATCGGCTTCGCGGCAAGCGGTGTAAAACGCCTCTGGTAACAGGAGTTCAATGCCACACCCAGGCAGCACGTGTTTGATGGCGGGGGCAGCCTGTTCCTGCCACGCGAGCAGGGCATTACTTTTTGCAGTTGTGCAGTCATAAGGGGCTTCTAATGCCTGCCACTGAAAAATCGGCGCGTCAGCGGGTGCTACCAATACCCCAAGCACGTAGCGTATATCCGCCAGAAAAGGAACGGTTTGTGCGTGCTCAGTCTCAACCGGATAACTGCTGTCTTTCAAGACAGCCATCGCATGGCGTTCCAGTAGCGCATAAGTCTCGCAGTGATTGCGTGGCAACTGATCGATTGAATATAAATGCGGCAGCAGACGCAGCTTTGTGGACGGCATCAGCATATTGTTTATCAGTTTTCCGGATAGTTGCGACAGTATGTCAGCCGGAATCGCCCCGGATGCGATTTCAAAACGGGTCCATGCCAGCACTGGTGCCGCGATGAGTAGCGTCGTGAATTTTTTTCCTTGTATTTCAACGCTGGAGCAGGTGCTGACCGTTTCCAGTGTTTCAACCAAGACTTCGTAACCGTTGGGATGAGATGCAAATAAATTCTCTGCCGCCGCATCAACGATTTCCTGATGATGCTGTCTCAGATTTTTCGAGACATACAGATCAAGCTTTTCCTGCCAGGTCAGATCCTCGATGCGACTCGCTGATTGTGCGACCGCCAGTGACAAATTCACCAGTCTCTGGCTTTCTGCGGCGAGCTTGATTCTATTTCGTTTTACAGGTCGGCGCATATAAATCCTGGTAAGAAACGGGCGGATTATTATCTTCGCCGCGCTTCCTTCTGTGAGTGGTTAACGTTATTTTTTAGCGTACTGGGTTTTGCCAAATAAGATGTCTTTTGATTTATCAGTTTCTAATGGTTTGCGTAAATTGGCGAGAACCTGCACACCTCTCTGAACCGCAGGGCGGGCGTTGATGACATCAAACCAGCGTTTTGCGTCAGGGAAATCGGCCCAGTCTATTCCCTGATTGACAAAGGAGCGCGCCCAGGCAAACACGGCAATATCGGCTATCGTGTACTCGTCGCCAGCGAGATACTCAGAGCTTGCAAGTTTTTTGTCGATGACGCCATATAGTCGTCTTGCTTCATTGGTGTATCGATCAATTGCGTAGTCAATTTTTTCCGGCGCATAAACGCGGAAATGATGTGTTTGGCCCAGCATAGGGCCAAAGCCACCCATCTGAAACATCAGCCATTGCAGGGTGTCATATTTTTCTCTGTCAGTGTTGCCGAGAAATTTACCGGTTTTCCCGGCGAGATAGAGCAAAATGGCGCCGGATTCAAATAAAGAAATCGGTTGCCCATCGGGGCCGTCGGCATCAACAATGGCCGGAATTTTATTGTTCGGAGAAATCGCGAGAAACTCAGGCTTAAACTGATCGCCAGCACTGATATCAATCGGAATCGCGCGGTACGCCAGACCACATTCTTCCAGCATGATATGGACTTTGTGACCGTTCGGTGTAGGCCAGGAATAAACGTCTATCATCGTGTGCTCCCATTATGGATTTGTCGGACAGGTGTTAAATACTGATCTGATGCGTTTTCTGATGCTTATTATGCAGAGGTTTGTCACTTTGCGCACAGAATCCTCTTTTTCATTGTCTCAGGCTTTATGCCTTACCAGATGCAGAGAATGATGGCATCATGCAACATCCTTGTCTTGCTTGCGTGTACAGATTGATGAAAAACAGTTCGGTTGTACCTTATGTCGCATTGCATTTTGCGATATTTTTGTTCGGCAGTGCGGGTGTATTGAGTAAAGTGCTGGCGGTGTCCTCGTTATTATTGGTGTTTGGTCGGACCTTGTTTGCCAGCCTCAGCCTTATTCCTTTATTGCTGGTTCAACGCGAGTTTTCTTTTCGCGCGGTGCCAAAAACGGTCATCCTGTGCGGCGCTTTGCTGGCGGTGCATTGGCTGAGTTTTTTTGCCGCGATGAAGGTGGCACCAGTCACCTATGGCCTGATGGGGTTCGCCAGTTTTCCGTTGTTCGTGACATGGCTGGAGCCGTGGCTGTTCAAGGAAAAACGAGATGTTAAGGATTGGTATGCGGCACTGGCGGTAGTGGTCGGCATGGTCGTGATGGTCAGCGATATCAGTGGAGCGGGCGACATAGTAAATGCGGCAGCGCAATCGCCAGTGACCGGTTTATTGCTTGGTATTTTTTCTGGATTCAGCTTTGCTTTACTGGTATTGGCAAATCGCTGGCAGGGCGGTCATATTGCACCGTTCCGGCTGGCATTTCTGCAAAATAGCGTCGCCACTCTTACTTTGCTGCCGTTTGTGTTGGTGAATGGTGGACTTAGTCAGATTTCTGCCAATGAATGGTGGGGGCTGGCACTGATGGGTGTTGTGTTTACTGCGATCTCGCACGGTTTGTTCATGTATAGCCTGCGCCATGTTTCTACCCGGTTTGCGAGTTTGATGACCTCGCTGGAACCAGTGTATGGAATAGCCATTGCGTATCTGGTGTTACATGAAACCCCGAACCTGCGGGCTTTGATAGGCTGCGCTATCGTGATTTCAGCGACGGTGGCGGTATCGTATTGGCATGGGAAGGCGCACTGATCCTGCACGAAAAACTCTGGGGCTGATTTCCCGCGGAATCAAAAAAGGCGAAGATATTCTTCGCCTTTTTGTTTAAGTTGAGCAAGATGACGTTGCTCACGGGGCCAATCACGAACGGGTGATAGGCAAGCCCAAATCTTCTTTCAGATCAATGTGCTTCGCCAGTTCCAGTTTCGCAATCGCATTGCGGTGAACTTCATCGGGGCCATCAGCCAGACGCAGAGTACGGTTGCCAGCCCATTGCGCTGCCAGTGGGAAATCGCCGGAAACACCGCCAGCACCGTGTGCCTGTATCGCCCAATCCAGCACTTGCTGTGTGACATTCGGTGCCAGTACCTTGATCATTGCGATTTCTGCCTGCGCATGTTTGTTGCCGACCGTATCCATCAGATACGCCGCCTTCATCGTCAATAAACGCGCTGTATCAATCTGAATACGGGATTCCGCAATGCGCTCACGCCAGATGCTTTGCTCAGAAATCTTTTTACCAAATGCGGTGCGGCTGTTCAGGCGTTTGCACATCAACTCCAGTGCCCGTTCTGCCACACCAATCGCACGCATGCAGTGATGAATACGTCCAGGGCCAAGGCGACCTTGTGCGATTTCAAAACCACGGCCTTCACCGAGCAGGATATTCGACGCCGGCACACGCACATTCTCAAATAGGATTTCACAATGACCATGCGGTGCATCGTCGTAGCCGAAGACAGGAAGAGGGCGTTTCACCGTGATGCCCGGCGTTTTTGCATCAACCAGTATCATCGATTGCTGCGCATGGCGTGCCGCATTGAAATCGGTTTTCCCCATCAGAATATAGACGGAGCAACGCGGATCACCAGCGCCGGATATCCACCATTTATGGCCGTTGATCACATAATGATCGACGTCGCGCTCAATGCGGGTTTCCACATTGGTGGCATCTGATGAAGCAACACCAGGCTCAGTCATCGCAAAAGCCGAGCGGATTTCACCGCGCAGCAGCGGTTCTAACCATTGTTTTTTGTGTTCTTCGGTACCGTAACGTTCTATGGTTTCCATGTTGCCAGTATCCGGCGCGGAGCAATTGAATACTTCCGGCGCCCAACCGACGCGACCCATGATTTCGCATAAAGGTGCGTAATCGAGATTCGATAAACCCTCTGGGGCTCGCGCTGATTTTGGCAGGAAAAGATTCCATAAGCCTTCTGCGCGGGCTTTCGGCTTCAGATCTTCAATAATTTGCGTTGCGATCCAACGGTTGCCTTTTTCCAGTCCATTGCGGTCTATCTCTTCTTTGTAGGCTTGTTCGTTCGGATAAATGTGTTCATCCATGAAGCGCAATAATTTAGCTTGCAGCTCTTTACAGCGATCTGAGTATTCGAATTCCATTTTGTCTCCGGTTTTTGTTTTTACGATGAAAATGAATTGCCTGCTGCTTGTGTTCTTATTAAACGATAAGAACGATAAAAACCATTATGCTTGTTTCTGTACGTAGCTCCAGCCCAGCTCCGCCATAGGTCTTGCCGATTCGCCAGACTTTTTCGCCTGAGCGCTGGATGCCGTACCGTCCACATACCGTTTCATGATGCCTTGCAGAATGCCCGCCATGCGGAACAGATTGTAAGCAAGATAGAAATTGAAATCTTCCGGACGTATGGTTTTACCCGTACGTTCGCAATATTTTGCGATGTATTCCTGTTCGGAAGGAATGCCCAGTGCCTTGTGATCAAGACCTGCAATGCCACGGAACTGCCCCGGTGTCACATGCCAGCTCATGCAGTGATATGAAAAATCTGCGAGTGGATGACCGAGTGTGGAAAGTTCCCAATCCAGTATCGCCAGAATTCGTGGTTCAGTCGGATGGAACATCATATTGTCGAGACGATAATCACCATGCACGATGCTGGTGTCGTCACCGGCTGGAATATTATGCGGCAGCCATTCGATCAGCTTATCCATCGCTTCGATTTTTTCGGTTTCCGATGCACGGTATTGTTTCGTCCAACGATCTATCTGGCGCGCAAAGTAATTGCCTGGCTTACCGTAATCCGCCAGACCGATAGCGGCATAGTCTATGGTGTGCAGCTGCGCTATGACGCGATTCATTTCATCATAAATTTCACCGCGTTGCGCTGGTGTCATGCCTGGCAGAGACTGATCCCACAACACACGGCCATCGACAAATTCCATGATGTAGAAAGCGCGGCCAATCACGTCTTCATCGGCGCACAGTGCGTATTGTCTGGCAGCCGGAAAGCCGGCTTTATTCAGCGCATTCATGACCTTGAATTCGCGTTCTATCGCGTGTGCAGATGGCAGTAACTTGGCAACAGGGCCAGGTTTGGCGCGCATCACATAACGTTGATTACCCGCGCTGAGTTTGAAGGTAGGGTTAGACTGGCCGCCTTTGAATTGTTCTACCACCAGTTGGTCTGCTAATGAGGCATCGAAGCCTTCGACATGTTGCCGCATATAGTCAGCAAGTGCGCCTATATCGAATTTCTGGCGATCAGCAACCGGCATGGTGCCCATGAATTCTTCAAACATCAATGTCTCCTGGCGGATATAAATTGTTATGTGATCTTAACCCCGGATAAACTTCGGAGCAGACGGTCAAAACTATTTTAACCTAAGTAATCGAACGTTCGTACTATTTTTTATTTCAGTTTTATTGCGGAAGAAAACAGACACCCAGAGAGCGCATCTCGGCATGTTGTTGTGACAGGTTCGGTGTGCTGTGTTGTGTTTCGGAACGCATAAGGGCTTCAAACTCTGTGTCTGAAGCCCTTATTCGTGAAAGCGTGAAAAATGAAATGGAGGGAGCCGCCGATGGGAAACTTATAGCGAGTTCAAAACGCGTTCAGAATAAATTCAACACACCATCCAGTCCGACAAAGTTCAATGCGACATCGGCTTGTGCGCGGACCACGGGTTTGGCGCGAAAGGCCACGGACATACCTGATATTTTCATCATTTTTAAATCGTTAGCACCGTCGCCCATCACGATGGCTTGATCTGGTGTGACGCCCATTTCTGCACAGACGCGTTCAACGGTTCTTTTCTTTTCATCTGCATCGACGATGCCACCGACGACTTTGCCCGTTAGTTTGCCATTCTCTATTTCGAGGACATTGGCATGGGTATGATCGAGCTGCAGGCGAGATTTCATGCGATCGGTGAAGAAAGTAAAACCGCCAGAGACCAGCAGGGTTTTCAATCCAGCCTGTTGAATCGCTTTCAGCATCTTGTCTGCCCCCGGCGATAGTTGCAAACGTTCATCGTAGACGCGTTGCAATGCTGAGGCATCCAGTCCTTTGAGTAGCGCGACCCGGCGCGTCAGGCTTTCGCAGAATTCAAGTTCACCGCGCATGGCAGCTTCGGTGATTTCTGCGACTTGTGGTTTCAGACCTTGCATATCCGCGATTTCATCGATGCATTCGATGGTGATCAGCGTCGAATCCATGTCCATCGCCACCAATTTAAAGTCACTGAGGGCGCGGGCTTGTTTTTGCGCGGTCACATCCAGCTCAGCGTCGAAGCATTGCTGCTGTATCAGCGCCCATGCCGTATCGTCAAGGCTGACGCCATTAAGACGCAGCGCGTAGTCATTTAACTGGCTGGATGTCGTTGCCTTGCTGTGATCGATAATTTCTTGCAGTAAAGCCTGATGCGGCCCATGAATGGGATGCACGCCTTGTATGGTCAATTGTGTGATGGTCATGAACGGATCGATAAGTAGGAAAATCTAGGTGATAATCAATGCAGCGCTTTAAGCGTGGTCTTGATTTGTGCAACCCGGCTCGCGAGGTCAGGCATGTTGGCAGTGATGCGCAGTTTGTCCTGACCATTCAAGCGGATGTGTTTGTTCTTTTGTACCAGCTCGATGATGCGCATCGCATCGATCGGTGGCTGCGGTTCAAATTGCAAAGTCGCCGCTTCGTTATGGGCATCAATCTTGATGATGCCCAGCGGCTTGGCGGCGACCCGCAGTCTATGGGTTTCCAGCAAAGACTTAACCTGTTCCGGCAGCTTGCCGAAACGATCGATCATTTCTTCCTGTATATCATCGATCGCACTGGCTTTGCTGCAATTGGCCAGACGTTTGTATATCGACAGCCGTTCGTGAACATCGCCGCAGAAGTCGTTTGGCAATAAGGCCGGGATATGCAGATTGATTTCGGTGGTTGACGATAAAGGTGCGGCAAGATCAGGTTCTTTGCCATTCTTCAGCGCACGTACCGCTTCATTGAGCATGTCGGAATACATCTGGAAGCCAATCTCATGCATTTCACCTGATTGATTATCACCCAGCACTTCACCCGCACCACGGATTTCCAGATCGTGCATCGCCAAGTAAAAGCCACTGCCGAGTTCTTCCATTTGCTGAATTGCTTCCAGCCGTCGGTTTGCCTGTTTGGTCAGTCCTTGCACATCATGTACCAGCAGATACGCATAGGCCTGATGATGCGAGCGGCCAACACGTCCTCGTAACTGGTGCAACTGTGCGAGGCCAAATTTATCGGCTCGATGCATGATGATGGTATTCGCGGTCGGCACATCGATACCGGTTTCGATAATTGTCGTACACAGAAGGATGTTATGCCGTTGCGCTACGAAATCGCGCATAACTTTTTCCAGATCACGTTCATGCATCTGACCATGTGCCACCACCACGCGTGCCTCTGGCAACAGTGCTTCCAGCATGGCCTTGCGGTTTTCTATCGTTTCCACCTCGTTGTGCAGGAAGTAAACCTGACCGCCGCGTTTCAATTCGCGCAGACAAGCTTCGCGAATCACTGAATCATCTTCGCTACGCACAAAAGTTTTGATCGCCAGACGTTTTTGCGGTGCGGTCGCAATAATCGAAAAATCACGTAAACCTTCGAGTGCCATGCCCAGCGTGCGCGGAATCGGTGTCGCGGTCAGTGTCAGCACGTCGACTTCGGCCCGCAGTGACTTCAGAGCTTCTTTCTGACGTACGCCAAATCGATGTTCCTCATCGATGATCACCAGGCCGAGCCGGGAAAATTTCACGTCATCCGACAAAAGTTTATGTGTGCCGATCACGATATCGACGGTGCCATCGCCCATACCTTTGATCGCAAGATTGATTTCCTTGCCGGAGCGGAAACGCGATAATTCAGCGATTTTGACCGGCCAGTTAGCAAAGCGATCGGCAAAGGTCTGTGCGTGTTGTTCAGCGAGTAGGGTGGTCGGTGCCAGAATCGCGACCTGTTTGCCGCCCATAACTGCCACAAAGGCGGCGCGCAAGGCGACTTCGGTCTTGCCAAAGCCAACGTCACCGCAAATCAGGCGATCCATAGGTTTGCCTGATGTCATATCACCGATCACCGCAGTAATTGCGGCGGCCTGATCCGGTGTTTCATCAAAGCCGAAACTCTCAGCAAAAGCTTCATAATCTTTGGCTGAATATTCAAATGCATGACCGTGACGTGCGGCGCGACGGGCATACAGATTCAGCAGTTCTGCTGCGGTATCACGGATTTGCTGGGCTGCTTTTTTCTTCGCTTTTTCCCACTGTCCTGAACCCAGCGTATGCAAAGGTGCATCGTCCGGTGAAGCACCGGAATAGCGCGAGATCACGTGCAGTTGCGAGACGGGTACGTACAGCTTGGTTTCTTTCGCGTATTCGAGATGCAGAAATTCGGTGTCGCCTTCACCCAGATCCATGCTGATCAGCCCCATGTATCGTCCGATACCATGATTGCTATGCACAACAGGATCGCCGATTTTGAGTTCGGATAAATCGCGCACCATGTGCTCGACTTGCGTTGTGGCTTCCTGCTTTTTGCGGCCTATGCGTTTGCCACTGCCTGCATATAATTCGGCTTCGGTGATAAAAGCAAGATCCTCTGCCAGCACGAAACCGGCATGCAAGGGTGCAACGCCCAGCATGAGTTTGGCGTTGGCAGTAACAAAGTCAGCGTAGCCTTCACACAGACTGAGCTGGATATTGTATTCATTGAAGTACTGCTGCAAGGTTTCACGACGCCCAGCAGTTTCTGCGCAAATCATCACGCGTTTATCGGTTTGCAGTAGGAAAGAACGCAAATTCGTAAGCGGATCGTCGGCGCGGCGGTTGACTGCGATATCTGGTGGGAAGCCCGATACTTCCGATGCCGCAGCGTTTTTTTCGGTGTCAGCAATGACCCAGCGCGCCTGCGTTTTGAGCGCCGCAAAAAAATCTTCATCGCGCAGAAAAACAGATTCAGGCGGTAATACCGGGCGCTCGCGATCCGATTTCAGAAATTGATAACGTGAGCGCGTATCAGTCCAGAAACGCTGTATCGTCTCGTCGATATTGCCGACCAGCGCGAAATGCGGCGCTTCTGGCAGATAATTAAACAGGGTGGAAGTTTGCTCGAAAAAAAGTGGCAGATAGTATTCGATACCGGCAGACGCAATGCCATTGCCTATATCTTTGTAAATGGACGAACGCGACGGATCGCCTTCGAATGTTTCGCGCCAGCGGCTGCGAAACGCAACGCGTGCTGGCTCATCCATAGGAAATTCGCGTCCTGGCAACAGGCGAACTTCCGGCACCGGATACAGCGAACGCTGGGTATCAGCATCAAAGGTGCGGATGGTTTCTATCGTGTCGCCAAATAAATCAAGTCGATACGGCAGTGCGGAACCCATAGGGAATAAATCGATCAGGCCGCCACGCACCGAATATTCACCGGGCGACATCACCTGGCTGACATGGCTGTAACCTGCCAGCGTCAACTGAGATTTCAGCTTCGCTTCATCCAGCGTGTCACCTTTTTTGAAAAAGAAAGTGTACGCGGCGAGGAATGATGGCGGTGCCATGCGGAGTAGGGCGGTGGTCGCCGGTGCCAGCAAGACATCGCAATTGCCATTCTGAATTTCATACAGACTGGCAAGACGTTCAGAGACCAGATCCTGATGTGGTGAAAATGCATCGTAAGGCAAGGTTTCCCAATCCGGCAGCAAATGGCAGCGCAATTCAGCGTTGAACCACGGTATCTCGTCCAGCAGCCGTTGGGCATCGCCGGGATTAGCGACGAACACGGTCAGCATGCGCTTTTCTGACCTCAGCGCTGTAGCGGCTTGCGCTAACGCGTACGCATCAGAAGAACCATGCAGATTGGGGAGTGCCAGACGATGGCCGGGTTTTGCTAAGGATTTACTGAAATCAAATGACATTGCGGCTAGACAGGAAGATGCCGTAAAACGATCTTACGGAACAGGATACGCGGTTAAAATGAGCGTTCAATTATAAACGAAGGGGCAGTTAGGCATTGAAACGCCACTGATCTGATTATGTCTGAAGAATTAAAACAACAGCAAGGCCAGTTGCCACGTTATGTTGCCCTGATTCCGGCAGCAGGTGTTGGTGCGCGTATGGGGGCGAACTCTCCAAAACAGTATCTGACCATCGCTGGTAAATCGATACTGCAACATACCGTGAATGCGTTTTTGAATTTTCCGGGTATCAGTCATACTTATGTGGTGGTCAGCGAAGAGGATGCTGTTGCAGATACAGCCTTGCTTGCAGCCGAACGCATGACCATTTTGCGGTGCGGCGGTGAAACTCGTCGTGACAGTGTGCGCAACGGCCTGGCATATCTGGCAGATAAGCTCGATGCTAATGATTGGGTGCTGGTGCATGACGCTGCCCGACCCGGACTGACATCGGCCTTATTGCAGAAATTAATCGAGCAGGTTGGCTCAGATGCGGTCGGCGGCTTACTCGCTTTGCCTGTCGTAGATACTGTCAAACGTATTCAGGATGGAAAAGTAGAAACCGTTTCCCGCGAAGGTTTATGGTTAGCCCAGACGCCACAGATGTTCCGTTATGCTTTGCTCTGCAAGGCGCTGGATCAGGCGGAGCAGGTTACCGATGAATCCAGTGCACTCGAATTAATGGGGTATTCGCCTGTGCTGGTCGAAGGCCACGCCTGCAATCTGAAGGTGACCTTACCCGCCGACCTGTTGCTGGCGGCGCAGTATCTGCAAAGAAATAAATAAGTAAATCAGGACCGACGCAAAACCGCCCCTGCGGCGTTATGGCTCTTAGCCGTACTATTCGTACTATCTTCGTCACCATGCCTTGCCTGGGTAAATTGCGTCAGTCCTGTAAATAAAGCAAAGCAGTAAAGAGTAGAGAATCAATAAATTAAGGTTATTTGATGAAAAATAAGATGCTTCCTTTCCGCATAGGGCAAGGTTATGACTGTCATGCACTCGTATCTGAGCGTCGGTTGATTATCGGTGGTGTGGATATTCCGCACACCAAGGGTCTGCTTGGCCATTCGGATGCCGATGTGTTGCTGCATGCGATTACCGATGCGATTTTCGGTTCCGTGGCGCTGGGTGATATCGGGCGGCATTTTCCCGATACCGATCTGCGCTTTAAAGGCGCTGATTCGCGTGTGTTATTGCGTGAGGCCGTGCTGCGTTTGCATGCGACAGGCTATGTGATCGGTAATCTGGACGCGACCATCATTGCACAGACACCGAAGATGGCACCGCATATCGCAGCAATGGTAGAAAATATCGCCGAAGACCTGCAGGTCGATGTCAATCAGGTCAACATCAAAGCCAAGACCAATGAAAAGCTGGGTTACTTAGGGCGTGAAGAGGGTATTGCTGCGGAAGCCGTGGTGCTGGTGTTTCATGCCGATAATCAGTAAGCTGTTCGGCTAAAGCTGAAATAGTTGGAATAAAAAAGGAAAACAAAAAATGAAACACGAAAATCTGAAACAGCTGCTGGCTGAAGCACATCAACAACTGGCCGGAACAGAAAAAGTCGACGATGAGTTAAAGGCTTTGCTGGAAAATTTAAATCAGGACATCCATCAGGTGCTGAGTTCCGATCAGACACATGATGTCTCTGTGTTTGACACGCTGAGCGAACGCTCTCTGGCCTTGTCGGCAAAATTTGCCGCAGAACATCCTAAATTGGAACCAGTATTGCGTGAATTAGGTTCTATGCTGGCGAAGATCGGCGTTTAAATCGGCTCTCTGAACAGGCAATACAAGAAAAAGCCACGATTTGTCATTGACGAAATCGTGGCTTTTTTGCGTTTTCGTTCAACAGCAAAGGCCGAATTTCATAAGCCGGGCTCAATCAAACCCGTATTCTTCCGGCGGTGCTTCGCCTGCGAGGGCGCTGGAATTCCACGGTAAGCCTTCACCTTTTCGTACCAGTTCATCCGCATATTCATACACGTTCGGGCAACCAGTTTCAGCGATCAGTGTTTTGACGATGGTTACTTTCCAGGCATCCACACATGCCGCCTGAAATTGACAGACCAGATAGCCAGGCTTGTTGCCGTAAAAATCGACCAGTAAGCCCGGCAACTGATCGGCTTCGGCATTAATCAGGCGTTTTGTGCTGCCCGCTTTGCTTTTTACTGCACGCGATTTCGCTAACGCCGCCTGAACCCGGCGTTTGATCATGGCGTGATCCACCGCTTCTTTTTCATCGAGCGTCCAGATCCGGGCTCGAATCTGTGATTTTGGGCTCCATCCTGCGCGTGCCAGAAACTGGCCGGAAGAGGAACGAACCAGCGCTGTTGCGCCGGATTTGATTCGCTCGCCAAATTTACCGTCTATGCGTTCGATGGCAGAAAGGTAAATCCAGGGTTGCCCCTCCAGCAATGCCTTTTCTTTGCCTTGTTTGATCGTGATGATGAGCATAGCGGTTCCGGATGTGGGTGAAATGAAAGGCGCGGAATATACCCTGTTTGTACTTTTCTTGCTGTTTCTTTTGCTTTTTTTATTTGTACAGTATCCGGATTGCGGCGGTTTTGCCATCGCAGGGTGTTTGCATACGGTCAGTTCAGCACTATTTCAGTCAGAAAAGCCGTCTCTGCTACAATACAGCCCCTGTTCCGGGTCGGGGATGCTGATTTTGATTGCAAAAGGGCGTAGTATTTTCTTTGCCTGTCTTTAAATCAGCGCTTTCGATGCTATCTGTGCAGCACGCTCTCAGCGTCGCCCTTGTTCAAATTTCACCCACACTTACACGATATACGCCATGCAAATTAAAGCCAACTCCGTTGTCAGCCTGAATTACACGATGTTCAATACGAACGGTGACATCATTGATCAGAACCGTGATCCTATTGTTTATCTGCACGGTGATTACGACAATATTCTGCCTGCCGTTGAAGCCGCGCTGGATGGTAAAAAGGTCGGAGACAAGGTATCTGTGGTGCTGGCACCGGAAGATGGCTTTGGTGAAATCGAGTCCGAATTCGTGCGCGAAGAAGACATCAGCGCATTTCCACCGGATATCGAAGTCGGCATGATGTTTGAAACCCGCGATCCCGAAACTGAAGAAACCATGCAATTCCGCGTGACGAAGATTGATGCTGGCGTTGTAACGGTGGATGGCAATCATCCGCTGGCGGGCATGACGATACGCTTTGATACCGAAGTGTTGGATATCCGTGAAGCTACCGACGAAGAAATCGTGCACGGTCACGTCCACGGCGAACACGGTCACCATCATTAATTCTGGAGACTGAACTGTTGTCGGAGCCGATCGTAGTCTGTCGGCGCAATCTGTCAGCTTACATATACTCCCCCGGGTATATGTAAACACCCTTGATTAATATAGGGGAAATGCCTGTTTTTGCCGCATACTCCCCAAAATCATCTCATTTTTGGCACTCAGGCGATGTTTTCGCGGATTCGCAGCCGCTGCTCATGCAGGTTGCGCCTGCTGCGCATGCAACGCTCATATTGCCGGAATTGCGAAGCCTGATGCCAATAGCTGCTATGGTTCCGCAAGTGTGATGAGAAATGGAAGCGAAAAGCAGATGAAAGATTATTACGTCATTCTCGGTATTGCGCCGAATGCCTCATTGTCGGATGTGAAAAAAGCCTTCCGCCAGAAAGCGGCAGAGTTTCATCCTGACCGGAACACATCGGAACTGGCGCCAGAAAAATTTCATGCGGTAAAAGAAGCCTACGACATTTTGTCTGACGATGCGGCGCGATCCGCTTACGATGAAAATCGTCGTCGTAACTTGCTCGATTCTCCGCTGGAAACAGCGACAGACATCTGGAAGCATTATTTATCAGGAGTATTGAAGTGAAATTGTCCCGTTTTTTTGAGGATCTGATGGCGGTGTATAACGCCGAAATCGAAGATTTGAAATCAGATTCCGAAGGCAAAAATGTCCTGAAGGCGCGTCTGCGTGAAAAAGGCGAGCAATTGCCTTTGTTGTTGCCGATGATGGACTCCAATCCGGAAATGCTGGCGTCCGCTTTTCATCTGGGATTTATATTTTTGAACCCGCTGGCGCTGGAAAACCTGACAACGAAAGAGGAAGCCAAACTGCCAACGTGGAAAAGTTTATCCGCTGCCGTCAAGCTCGAACCATGGGCGGAGCCGCTAAGCAAGATTGTGTTGCAAGAAGCAGGCGGAGAGAAGTTTTTGGTCATTGCGGCAGCGCTCGAATATCTGAATCGTGGTCAGCAAGCGCGCAAACACAGCGCCTCGAATACGCTGGAAGCCGACGACGAAGATAAAGAAATTAACGACGCCGATGAAGAATTGAAAGAAAACGGCGACCTCGATGGTAACTATGGTCGCCACGGTCGCGATGATGGCGATGATGGTGACGATTACGATCTTGACGAAGCAGGCGCAGACTGGCTGGCTGAGCAAGGTTTCGACCGCAAAGACTAAGGATACAAGATGAGCTTACCTGCATTAATTGAAGCGCAAAACCTGATCATGGCGGGCGATATCGCCGGCGCGGAATTCGCACTGGCAAATATCGCTGAAACCGAAGGCGACAAAGCGCTGGTCGCTGCGTTGGATGATTTTCCGGCAAAAGATTTATTGGCTATTATCCGTGAATACGATGCGTCTAAAGAGTCGCTGGTGAATTTGCTGGTGACGCCTGAGCAGTTCGCGCAAGCGGTCGTGCTGGAACGCCGTTATGGCGATCAGACGCATGAACAGTTACGCGGCATGATTAACTCTGTCATCTTCCGCGAAGGTGCTGATCCGGCAGAATTTTTATATGAAATCGCCGAAGTCGACGGTGGCTACGATGCACTGGTTGATTACCTGCTGGATCGTGCACCGATGGTCGAGCATTTTTATAAATATGCGACTTTCGATTTATACGAATATGGCGACGGCGCAAAAACCCAGGCGCAGGAAGACGATCTGATGAATCTGGATCGCGATACCGAAAGCCTGGCGTCGCCGCTCGATATGGCGAATCTGGAAGATCACGACTGGATGCAGGTTACCTATCTGCTGCGTTACGAATTGCCGGAAATTTTCCGCGAAGTGCTGATGAAGCTGCGCGCCCGCTATAAAGCATATCTGGCGAGCCAGCAAAGCGATGAACTCGAAGGCGGCGAGGGTGAGGCGGAAGAGGATGAACGTCCTAAAAACAATGATGATGGCGACGACAAGGATGACGAAGAATCCGCGTTGTAATTTGCTGTCGGCATTCTGAATCAATGCAGAGCGCGGCGACCGTGTTCTGCATTTTTTGTTAGTTTCCCTAATTCCGGTAAGTTGCTTACGGAAATTGACGTAAAGAGCGAGTAAAAACCGAGTAAAAGCGAGTGAAGATACGATGACAGCCTCTGTTTACGATATTGCCCTGATTGATAACCGGCCATTTTTTGAGTCGGCATTACGCTACGGCGTGCAAAAAGCCATCATTGCCAGCAGCAAAATTGCAGCGATCGAAGCCGAAGCACCAAAAGGCATGGTGCAGATTGCGGAAGCGTTTGGCAGTAAATATCTGCGCCCTGAAATCGAATTGGCACGCAAGCGCATCGTCAATCTGGCCAGCCTGTATCTGATCGAAACATCCAAAGGCGATCTGGAACTGGCGGCCAAACTGATACGTGATAATACTTTTCTGAGCCTGTCGCGTGGCGGCTCTGGCTTGTTGAAAGCCCTGTTTGCGATGCCGGAATATGCTTTGCTTGGCCGTGAAACCAAGGGCAAGGTGGAGGATTTTCTGGACGCTTGGTCGCTCAAAGAAAAGCCGCAGGAATACAGAAATGCGCTTGAACACCGTCAGTTAAATGCCGTGGAAATCGAAGCCGGATACTGGTTTGGCGAATGGCTGGGGCTGACGCCATCTTATCTGCAGGATGAAGATGTGGAAGCCGTGGGCGTCGTCCGCACCGCCTTGCTGGCGCACATGTTTGGCGGCCCCGATGCCACTATCGAAAATCAGATTCAGTTTGCGACCTTGCTCGAATCGATACGCGCAATGACACCGGCGAAACGCAATAAAGCGCTGGCATCAGCCGATTTATCGGAAGTGCCGCCTAAGTTTTTGCCGGTGGTGCAGCGTATCATCGACGAAATCAAACAACACGATCTGCCCTTGCTGCAAAACAAAACAACGCCACTGGCACAACTGGTGTTTGCGCTGAAAGAACGTTATTACCTTGGCGATCATGAAATTGAAGATACCTCGGAATACGATGCGCTGGTATCGAAAGAATGGACGCGCCTGACCAAAGGCAAGACCGACGTTGATTCGCTGATGACCCTGTTTTTATGTATCTCAGCGGGCGTTCCGCCGAAAACCACACTGACAGAAAAAGCCGCAAAAACCATCATCAAACAATTCCGCAACGAAGGTTTTGATCACGCGCTGGCGACCGCCTGGATCAATGAATCCGCGCCGCATGAAAAACAGGAAGGCTTGCTGGAAGACTGGCATAATTTCGTCGAAGAAGCCAACCAATACTTGCTCGACGACTGGGATACCTACCTCACCGGTGCAATCCGTTTTCTGACGATGCATTGCCATATTCAGAAGGCGGGGACTAAATAAAACTGCCAGATACTTTTTGTTGTTTCATCGTTCACGATCAACCTCTTTGTTAAGGAATCATGTATGTCAAACGATGTTTCCGATGTCGCTAACGATTTTGTCTATACATTTAAGGTAGAAAAGGTGTTTTCACCTTTTCGTCAACTGACAGAGGAAATACAGACATCGATTGAGCAAAATATCGTGAATGTTATTTATGATTCATTCGTCATCCCTGCCGACGAAGATTATTTAATGGCGAGGTTGCTGGCTCAGAAAAATCTCCACAGAGGCTTCTTTTGGTCTGCATCGCAGGCTTTGGAGAAGTATCTCAAAGCCTATTTATTGATGCATGATTATGGGATTAAGAGATTAAGTAATGGACATTCGTTGGAGCCATTGTTCGATGCGGTAATTACTATTGATCCTGAAATTAAAAATATTTCACTTGCGATTCATAATGAAATAAAGATGGATGCACAGATATTAGCTCAAGTAAAAGTGTTCACAGTTGCTGAGTATCTTCGCGAACTATCAGTTTTTGGGGCAGCAGCCAACCGTTATAACGCCTCTGGAGTGATTTTTAATACGGGACACTTATTTGCTTTGGATGCCTTCGTTTACCACCTTAGGGAAAGAGTTGGCGTTCCAGTTATTAAAAATTCGTTCAAAGGTATCAGTAAGGATTTGCTTGATACGTTTTATGATAATAACTACCACTTTGCGCACAATTCGGTAACTCATTCAATCGTCCCAAGTTCTAAATTCTCTATCCACCACTCGCTAAACTCAACCTGGTTGGGCTATCTGAAGAAACATCGAGAACAATATGCTCCGTCAATTGCATTGCAATGGCTAGAGGAAAAAATGAAGATTTAGTTTGTGGCTTAAACGAAGCCATTAAAAAATCGAAGGCGAGAATTAAATGGGGGGGGCTTCGTGATAAGCGGCCATCGAGACAGCAGCGCGTGCTGATCCATTAAAGGCGAAATAACTGCAAATAAAAAAAGGGGCGACTTTGATAGTCGCCCCTTTTTTGTTTTAGTTGCTTACAAACTCAATTCCAACACCTGACGGCTGACGTCGAGCGTGACGTCGCGTTTTTCGCCGATGGTCAACATGCGGTGGGTTTCCAGTGCGGCGATGACGGGGGAGATGTCGTCTGCGCCGAGGTGGTAATCGCTGAGGCGGGTTTTGACGCCCATTTGCTCAAAGTAATCCTGCATGCGGCTGATGGCGGTGTCGATGCGGCTGTCTTCGCTGCCTTCACGCAGATCCCAGATGCGTTCAGCAAATTGCAGCAGCTTCGCGCGTTTGGCTTCTTTGCGTACGCGCAGCATGCTAGGCAACACGATGGCGAGTGTCTGTGCGTGATCTATGCCATGCAGGGCGGTCAGTTCATGGCCTATCATGTGGGTCGCCCAGTCTTGCGGCACGCCGGTGGAAATCAGTCCATTCAATGCCATTGTGGCGCACCACATCAGATTGGCGCGTACATCGTAATCCTCTGGATTGGCGAGGGCTTTCGGGCCTTCTTCGATCAGGGTTTTGAGCAGGCCTTCGGCGAAGCGATCTTGCACTGGTGAATTGACCGGATAGGTCATGTACTGCTCCATCACGTGTACGAACGCATCAACCGCACCATTGCCAATCTGGCGCGGTGGCAGGGTGTAGGTGGTGGTGGGGTCGAGGACGGAAAATTTCGGGAAGCAATGGCGGCTGCTGAAGGCGAGTTTAGCCTTGATCGATTGACGCGTGACGACGCCGCCATCATTCATTTCTGAGCCAGTGGCCGGCAAGGTCAGAATGCTGCCGAAGGGCAGGGCTTTGCTCACGTTACGACCATGTTTTTCCATGATCGTCCATGGGTCGCCTTCAAACAGCGCTGCTGCCGCGATGAATTTAGTTCCATCAATCACTGAGCCGCCGCCGACCGCCAGCAGGAAATCGATGCTGCCTTGCTTGATGATGTCGACCGCTTTCATCAGTGTTTCATAGCTTGGGTTGGGCTCGATGCCAGCAAATTCGGTGATGCTGCGGTTGCCGAGTGCGGCGATGACCTGATCGAACACGCCGTTTTGTTTAATGCTGCCGCCGCCATACAGCAGCAATACTTTGGCATCTGCCGGTATGGCTTGATGGATGTCGGCGATGCGGCCTTTACCGAACAGGATGTGAGTCGGATTGTAGAAATCGAAATTCAACATGGGCGTCTCCTTGAGAAAGTCTTATCTTAGCGTAAATTCAAAAAATAGATCGGTCGTTCGCAATTAACTGGCGAGGAACAGGAATACGGTTGGTTTTTTATGGAAATCAGGGGCTTGACCAGCGGAAAGTCGCTTCTTCCATTCTGCTGCGGTGCGTGTTTGTATTGATTCGGTTGGCAATGTCAGATCGGTGGCGACGCAAATCAGGCTCTGTGCCTGACACTGGTTTGCCAGGGCTTCCAGCATGGCGGCGTTGCGATACGGCGTTTCTATCAGTAATTGCGTTTGCTTTTCTTTGCGCGAGCGCTCTTCCAGCTCTTTGATGCGTTTTGCGCGTAATGCGGCATCGGTGGGCAGATAGCCGTGAAAGGCGAAACTCTGACCATTCAAGCCGCTACCCATCAGGGCCAGCAGCAGGGATGACGGCCCGACCAGCGGTCTGACCGTGATGTTGCGCTGATGCGCGAGTCGTACCAGATTCGCGCCGGGATCAGCGACGGCGGGAACGCCAGCCTCAGAAATCAGACCGACATCATGTCCTTGCAGCAGCGGTTGCAGCAAGCCTTCGAGCGCCTGTGCCGGGGTGTTGACGTTGAGTTCGCTGATCTGAATATCCTGCATCGCCAGCTTTAAGGGGTGATGCTGACCGAGAAATTTCAGGTAGGCGCGGGTGGTTTTGGCATTCTCTGCAACGAAATAACTGAGCTGCGCGGACATGGATTGCACGGTATCGGGAATGATTTTCGCCAGCAAACCGTCTTGTTGCCCTTCGTTGTAGCCCAGTGTGTTAGGAATGAGGAATAGTGTGCCTGTCATGGGGAAATCTTTTTTAATATGAAGCTGAAATGAAGCTGAAAAATAGTGCTGAAAAATAAAGCTAAAAATAAGTTGATATGTTTTTTTATGCCGACACACAACTGTCGCAGCGACGATATCGTTCTTGTTTGTGGTGTTCTGCCGTCGTCGTACTTTACTGAAATATGCTTACCGGCGTCATATTGGTGCTTATAAATACTGGGGGGAGTATATTTTTACGCCCTTGTTTTACGCTGACAATAAGGCGAAAAAGGCAGATACTCCCCCAATTTAGCTAAAAACAGAGCTTTTTATGAGTCATCAGCGATAAAACTGAACGCCGGCCTTGCGCAGCATGTCTGTCAGCGCAATCAAAGGTAATCCGGTCAGTGCGGTTGGGTCGTCGCTTTGTATCGACGCCAGAATGCTGATGCCGAGCGCTTCGTTTTTCGCGCTGCCAGCGCAATCGTAGGGCTGCTCTATGCGCAGATAGGCATCGAGTTCGGCATCCGGCAAATCGCGGAAGCGGACGATGGTTTGCACGTCGCGCAATTGCACGGCGGGCTGCGCGCCGGGGCGGGTATCCAGCAGGCATAATGCGGTGTGGAAAACGACTTCTTTGCCGCGCATGAGTTGCAATTGCTTTAATGCGCTGGCATGATCGCCGGGTTTGCCGATGTGGATGCCATTCAGTGTCGCAACTTGGTCGGAACCGATAATGAGCGCATTTTCTGCGGGATGTGCAGCAGACGATGCTAACTGTCTGGCGATGGCTTCCGCTTTTTGTTGTGCCAGCCGCAGGGCGGTGGCGTCCGGTGTTTCGCCATGGTGGGCGGTTTCATCGATATCCGGCACCAGCGAATCGAATGGGATTTGCAGCCGGGATAATAATTCGCGGCGATAGACCGAGCTGGAAGCGAGAATCAGGCGTGGATTCATCAGGCTTGCGTTGTGCTGTGAGTGCGGTGAGTCAGACTGGTGCTTGATCATATTCAGGGAATTCAGCGGGAAATAGCAGGTGTAAGAGCTGGTGTAAGTCGTTTTGGCTTAAAAAATGCCTGTAAGCCTTTGACTAACAAGGCCGAGTGCTGTTATTATCGCAGGTTTTCTGGGTTCAAATAATCCTATGCAAGCTTTTGTGATTGACTCTTTCGCGTATTGTCGGCTCGAAGAGCAACGTTCGGGAAGCATTTTAGTCGCAGATTTACCCCGGCTTTCAGGCGAGAGTGCAAACACCGATGGTGCGTTGAACTGGTCTTTGTCTGGCGGTAAAGATGCACTGGGTCATCCACGGCTGGTGTTGAGTGTGACTGGTAGCGTGAATCTGATGTGCCAGCGCTGCCTGAAGCCATTTGCATATGAAATTGACTCTGAATCTGTATTGATACTCGCCAAAAACGAAGAAAATGCCGATGAAATTGACGCATTGCTTGATGATGACGAGGTCGATGTCGTAGTAGGCAGCAAAGCATTTGATGTCAATGATTTGATCGAAGATGAAGCGCTGCTCGCAATACCCCAATCGCCCAAACATGCAGTATGCCCGGATGTATCGTTGGCTTCAGCAAATACTACTGCAGCGATTGAAGCAGAAGTCAGTAAAAAAGAATCACCTTTTGCTGTGTTGAAGAAAATTAATGGGCGTACCTAGTGGCATTATTCTGAAAAAACACTCAGGTCGAAGTATTGTTAGGGATTCTTGGTTGGCGATGTTCGCATTGCGATGTGCGCATTCTTTAGCCAGGTGTGTAAATTTTTAGAAACATTTTTTGAAGTATTAGGAGTTATCATGGCAGTTCAGCAAAATAAAAAGTCCCCATCCAAGCGTGGCATGCACCGTTCCCACGATTTCCTGACTGCACCACAGTTAGGTATCGAGCCAACAACTGGTGAGACACATCTGCGTCACCACATCAGCCCTAACGGCTTTTACCGTGGTCGTAAAGTATTGAAAACTAAGAACGACGAGTAATCTCTGTTCTTGTTAAAGGAAGCGGCGTGACGAGTTTCGTACTTGGCGCCGCTTTTTTTACGCCTGTTTTTCCCGAATTCTGGTGTTCAGATTTGTCTGTGCCCTGATTTTATAAACACGTTTCTGGATCCAGACTGATTTTCTCTGTTTTTTCTTTTTTCATTTCTGTGTGGAAATGGAATTGACGGAAATTGCCTCTCCGTTTGGTACACTAGTCGTTTCGGATCGAAGTTTAGTAACACTACATGACAATAAAAATTTCCATAGACTGCATGGGTGGCGATCACGGCCCGTCAGTTACAGTGGCGGCGGCGGTTGCTTTCGCTCATCGCGAGCCTGATGTTGAATTTCTGCTGGTCGGGCTTGAATCCGTTATTCAGGCTGAACTTAAAAAGAATCATGCCGAACATCATCCACGCATGAAAATAATCCACGCCACCGAAGTGGTGGAAATGGATGACCCTATCGAGATTGCACTGCGCCGGAAAAAAGATTCTTCGATGCGTGTTGCCGTTACTCAGGTAAAAGACGGACATGCGCAAGCCTGCGTCTCAGCTGGCAACACAGGTGCTTTAATGGCGGTGTCGCGCTATGTCCTGAAGACCATGCAAAGCGTGGATCGCCCAGCAATCAGCGGCATGCTGCCAAATCAAAAAAATCTGCCAACTTACATGCTGGATCTCGGTGCGAACGTTGATTGCGAACCTTTGCATCTGCATCAGTTTGCGATTATGGGATCGGCACTGGTATCTGCGCTGGAAGGCAAGGAAAGACCGAGTATTGGTCTGCTGAACGTCGGTGAAGAGGATATTAAGGGTAACGACGTCGTTAAAAAAACCGCGCAGTTGCTGCGGGCTGATCACGAACGTGGCCTGTTGAATTTTTATGGCAACGTTGAGGGTAATGATATATTTAAAGGCACCACTGACATCGTTGTGTGCGATGGTTTCGTCGGTAACGTGACCTTAAAAGCAGCTGAGGGCATGGGGCGTTTCGTAAAGACGACCCTGACTGGCGCTTTTAAGAGTAATCCATTGAATATGCTGGGGGCGCTGATTGCACGTGGTGCTTTAAAGTCGATTTCGCAGACAATGAACCCTTCCAATTACAATGGCGGTTGTTTACTTGGTTTGCGCGGTCTGGTTTTTAAAAGCCACGGCAGCGCAGATAAATATAGCTATGAGTGGGCAATACAGCGCGCATTTGATGCGGCAAAAAATGATGTCCTGACTCGTATTTCTAATTCGATGGCGAAACTCATGCCAGTGGCAGACCTGGCTTCGCCTGAAGATAATAATGACCTGATGGCAAAATAAGCGCATGACAATTTTTAGCAAAATCATAGGTACTGGCAGCTATCTGCCAGCAAAAAAAGTCAGTAACCAGGAATTGGCTGACCAGTTGGCAAAAAAAGGGATAGAAACTTCCGACGAGTGGATCGTTTCCCGCAGCGGCATTTCATCACGCCATTATGCGGATGAAGGAGAGAAGTCCAGCGATATGGGTGTCGAGGCTGCAAAAAAAGCGCTGGAAGCAGCGAAGCTGACACCTGATGACATTGATTTGATTATTCTGGCGACGTCCACCCCGGATTTTATTGGTGGATTTCCGAGTACGGCCTGCGTGGTGCAGAATAAATTGGGTTTGACCAATGGTGCGCCCGCGATGGATGTGCAGGCAGTCTGCAGTGGCTTTATGTACGGCATGTCTATCGCTGACAGCATGATTAAATCCGGTGCGCATAAAAATGTACTGGTGATCGGTGCTGAAGTGTTTTCCCGTATCCTTAATTTTGATGACCGTACCACTTGCGTATTGTTTGGTGACGGTGCTGGTGCAGTGGTAATGAGCGCGTCAAATGAGCCTGGGGTGCTCGCTACCAAGCTGCATGCCGATGGTGGATACGCAGATATTTTGTCTGTGCCGGGTACTGTGCAGGATGGTGCCATTGCGGGGAGTGGTTATTTGCAGATGGATGGCCAGGCAGTCTTTAAACTGGCGGTATCTGTTTTGGAAAAAGTGGCGAATGAGGTACTGGCACAGGCTGGTTTGAACGCAGAGGATATTGACTGGCTGATTCCTCATCAGGCAAATCTGCGCATCATGCACAGCACTGCAAAGAAAATGCGCTTACCTTTAGAAAAACTGGTAGTGACGGTAGATCAGCATGGCAATACGTCGGCGGCGTCAATTCCTCTGGCACTGGATCAGGCTGTGCGCGATGGCAGAATACAGCCCGGCCATAAAATATTGTTAGAAGGCGTTGGTGGCGGATTTACCTGGGGTGCCGCCATTGTGCAGATGTAGTAATCAACATAACCAAAGAGAGACATAGATAATATGACCCAATTTGCATTTGTATTTCCCGGGCAGGGTTCGCAAGCGATCGGCATGCTGAATGGCTTTGCTGATAATCCTGTGGTTCAGCAAACGATCGCTGAGGCATCTGATGCCTTGCAGTTTGATCTGGGGAAACTGATTTCCGAAGGTCCGAAGGAAGCGCTTGATTTAACGACGAACACACAGCCGGTGATGTTAACTGCTGCGGTTGCCTGTTACCGCGCCTGGATCGCTGCTGCTGGTGCTGCACCTAAATTGGTGGCGGGCCATAGCCTCGGTGAGTATTCCGCATTAGTGGCTGCCGGCGTGATTGCGTTTAAAGATGCGGTACCTCTGGTAAGGTTTCGTGCGCAGGCAATGCAGGATGCTGTGCCTGTTGGTCAGGGGGGGATGGCAGCGATTCTTGGTTTGAGCGATGAGGATGTCATTGCTGCGTGTAACGAAGCGGCCGAGGGTGAGGTTGTAGAGGCGGTGAATTTCAATGCGCCGGCTCAAGTGGTGATTGCAGGTAGTAAGGCGGCTGTTGAGCGTGCCTGCGAAATTGCCAAAGCGAAAGGCGCCAAGCGCGCCCTGACGCTGCCAGTTTCCGCACCATTTCACTCGTCTTTGCTCAAGCCCGCATCTGACAAGCTGCGCGAATACATGGCTGGAATCGCATTTTCGGCGCCTGCGATTCCATTGATTAATAACGTTGACGTCGCGATCGTGACAGATCCTGCGCTGATCAAAGATGCTTTGGTTCGTCAGGCCGCGAGTCCGGTTCGTTGGGTTGAAACCATTCAGGCGGTACATGCAAGTGGTATACGCAACGTTATTGAATGCGGTCCTGGCAAGGTATTGGCTGGTTTGACTAAGCGTATTAATGCAGAACTGATCGGTGAGGCAATTTACGATCAGGTAACTCTGGAAAAAGTATTGGAATCTTTAAAATGACCCGACAATTAGAAAATCAAGTCGCTTTAGTGACCGGCGCGTCGCGCGGTATTGGTAAGGCAATCGCTATTGCATTGGCACAGGCTGGTGCAAAGGTGATCGGTACTGCAACCACTGAAGCAGGTGCTGAGGCGATTTCTGCCTATCTTGCCGATGTTGCCCCTGGTGCAGGCAAGGGCGTTGCGTTCAACGTGAATGATGTTGAGCGTTGTACGTCATTGGTGGATGAAATCCAGAAGGAATACGGTAGTCTGTCGATTCTCGTTAATAATGCGGGAATTACTCAGGATCAGCTTGCAATGCGTATGAAAGAAGAGGATTGGGATAACGTCATCACAACCAATCTGAATTCAGTGGCCCGTTTATCCCGTGCAGTATTGCGCGGCATGATGAAGGCAAAACATGGCCGCATCATCAATATCACGTCTGTGGTTGGTTCATCCGGTAATCCGGGGCAAATGAACTATGCTGCGGCTAAGGCGGGTGTGGCTGGCATGAGTCGTGCATTGGCGCGTGAGATCGGTAGCCGCAACATTACAGTTAACTGTATTGCTCCCGGATTTATCGATACGGATATGACAAAGGCGCTGACGGATGAGCAAAAGGCTGCAATTTTGGTGCAAATCCCGATGGCGAAACTTGGCCGTCCAGAAGATATTGCGGCAGCAACGGTCTTTTTGGCGTCGCCAGATGCAGGTTATATTACCGGTACGACCCTTCATGTTAATGGTGGGATGTACCTGGCATAATTTATTTAGCGATAGTTGGCGGTAATTTCTGCGAAAATAACAGGAGTTATTGCTAAAATCGTCAGGCTTGCTTTTTTTGCGTACAAACCTGCTAAAATGCGCGCACTTTCTGTAAGCCCTTATTTTTGATTTTTTCACTGGAGATACACATGTCCGATATCGAACAACGCGTTAAGAAAATCGTCGCTGAACAACTGGGCGTCGCTGAAGCTGACATCAAAATTGAATCCTCTTTCGTTGATGATCTGGGTGCTGATTCCCTTGATACCGTTGAACTGGTGATGGCACTCGAAGACGAATTCGAAATGGAAATCCCTGACGAACAAGCTGAAAAAATCACAACTGTGCAACAAGCGATTGATTACGCTACTGCACACGTTAAGGCGTAATTCGGTTACCACGTTTTTAAATCCAGGAGAAGCGCTTGAGTCGTACGCTTAAACGTCGTGTCGTTGTAACCGGACTTGGATGTATCTCGCCCATTGGCAATTCAATTGCTACCGCGTGGGATGCTGCAAAAGCTGGCAAATCTGGTATCGCTACGATTACCAAATTTGATGCAACTCCCTTTTCCACGCATTTCGCTGGAGAAGTGAAGGACTTCAATGTCGAGGATTACATTCCGGCAAAAGAAGCTCGTAACATGGACACTTTCATCCATTTCGGCATTGCCGCGGGGATGCAGGCGTTTCAGGACAGTGGAATGGTTGTTACCGAAGAGAATGCCGAGCGCATCGGTGTTATCGTCGGTTCCGGTATCGGTGGCTTGCCGCTGATCGAAGCAACGAAAGAGACCTTGATTGAACGTGGTCCACGCCGCATCAGCCCATTTTTCGTGCCAGCGTCTATCATCAACATGATTTCGGGTAATTTATCGATCAAATATGGCTTGAAAGGGCCAAATCTGGCGATAGTTACTGCATGTACGACCGGCCTGCATTGTATAGGTCAGGCTGCACGCATGATTGAATACGGTGATGCAGACGCGATGATTGCCGGTGGTGCAGAGTCAACGATTTCTCCGTTAGGTTTGGGTGGCTTTGCGTCAGCCCGGGCGCTTTCTTCCCGTAATGATGATCCGGCGACTGCCTCTCGTCCTTGGGACAAAGACCGCGATGGCTTTGTACTTGGCGAAGGTGCTGGTGTCATGATGCTGGAAGAATATGAACATGCGAAGGCGCGTGGTGCAAAAATTTATGCTGAAGTGATCGGCTTCGGTATGAGTGGTGATGCATATCACATTACTTCGCCTAGCATGGATGGTCCACGTCGCAGCATGATTAACGCAATGAAAAATGCGGGTATTAATGCTGATCAGATTGATTATCTGAATGCACATGGAACGTCGACGCCGCTGGGTGATAAGAATGAGACTGACGCGATTAAGGCAACATTTGCGGACCATGCATATAAATTGACGGTGAATTCTACTAAATCCATGACGGGGCATTTGCTCGGTGGTGCAGGCGGGATTGAATCTGTATTTACGGTATTGGCACTGCATAATCAGGTGTCACCACCGACAATTAATATTTTTAATCAAGATCCTGAGTGTGACCTCGACTATTGTGCAAACGTAGCCAGAGACATGAAAATTGACTATGCGATGAAGAATTCGTTTGGTTTTGGCGGTACAAACGGAACTTTGATTTTCGCAAAAATATAATTCATCAGTACATTAGAAAAAGGCACTTTGTTTCTTTGAAATGAAGTGCCTTTTTGTTTATATGACGATATCCGTTCGGGTCACCATTAAACCATCGAGGCTGCTGCTCTATCTGCTCTGCCTGATGGTTGTATTCGCAAACATAGGCTGGTATTTATTCCTATTAAATAGACAATTACCATCTATTTCATTTTTAATCGCAGTAGCTGGTTTTGCAATCGTAAGTGTTCTGTCGCTGATGATGAGGTCAAGAAGGCCGGTCTATGATCTTAGTGTGTTTAAGAGTGGCGATATTTTTCTTCAGATGACAGGGCAGATTGGTTCATCGATGGCGGTTAAGTTGCATCGCAGTAGCGTCATTTGGCAGTATGTGATGGCTTTACGTTTTGCTTCCGATGATGGAAAAATTCACCGTATTCTTATCCTGCCAGATTCAGTTAGCCTGGCAGCATTTCATCGATTGCGGGTGACTCTGTTATGGATACTGATGCATCATGATAAAGTGGCCGCAACGAATACGAAGGGGGCAGGGAACTTTTAAGCCGGATGCCCACTCATACTTGTAGACATTGATGCTGAATGCAGTTGTGCACATTAAACTAAAAATAAGATTAATCAAAAACGGGATGATTGAGTGACGACAGAGCGCGAGATAGACCAGATATTGGTTGAGCGCGTGCAGCGTGGAGATAAAAAGGCATTTGAGCTTCTGGTTTCCAAATACCAACGGAAACTAATGCGGCTCGTGTCTCGTCTCATCTATGATCAGGCTGAGGCAGAGGATGTGGTGCAGGAGGCATTTATAAAAGCCTATCGGGCTTTACCTAATTTTCGTGGTGATTCAGCTTTTTATACGTGGCTTTACCGGATAGGCATCAACACTGCAAAAAACTATCTGGTCACACAGGGACGCAGGGCGCCGACATCAACCGATGCTGATGTCGATGAGGCTGAAACTTTTGTTGATGCAGATGGACTAAGGGATATCAATACGCCTGAATCTTTATTGGCAAGTAAGCAGATTGCGGAGACTGTCAATGCAGCGATGTCTTCTTTGCCTGAAGAGTTAAGGAATGCAATCACTCTAAGAGAGATTGAGGGCTTGAGTTACGATGAAATTGCCGACGTCATGTTGTGCCCGATTGGTACTGTACGCAGCAGAATATTTCGTGCCCGCGAGGCGATTGCGGAACGATTGAGACCGATTTTAGGAACGAATCTGGATCAGCGTTGGTAGTTGATGTCAGATAATGAATTGAACAGGCATGATTTTTGTAGAAATATGATGACCGAAACCAGGAAAAACGAAAACATATCAGCATTGCTTGATGGCGAGATAGACGATGTCGCGCTGGATGCCATACTTACAGATATGGATTCGACTGAAAGCAAAGATGTTTGGGGGCTCTATCACCACATAGGTGATGTGTTGCGCTCAGATGATCTTGCCACGCCTTTAAGCGCAGATTTTAATCAGCGCTTTGCGGCACGTTTTGCCAGCGAACCAGCTATTTTGATGCCAAAGATGCACGTTAAGAATGAGGAGAAAGAGTCGGATAAGCCGCAATATCTTCGCTCATATCTGTCCGTTGCGACTGCTGCAGTCGCTGCTTTGTTTGCGTTCGTATTTGTGCCGCAGTTGCTGCAGTTAAATCAAAATCAGGTGCAGACCGCACAGGTATCTGAAATTGTCTCACCAAAATCAGCAAACAAACTGCAACTGGCGTCAGCATCGGTGACGCCTGATTTGTCGACGAAGGAGCTTGCACAAGTTGAGCCGGCAGTGGAATCCTCTAAGCAGGTAAATGAGCGTCAGACTGCACAGGTCGAAATGTTGCGCGATCCCAGAATTGATAGCTATCTGATCGCACATCAAAAATTTTCCCCGGCAATTAGTGCTGGTACGCAGTATGTTACCCGGGCGAATGCAGTTTCTGGCCCAGCGGAGAAGTAAGGATTATGTTGTTTTATCGTTTCCGATGGCCAGTTCTGCTGATGGGTTTGTGCGTTATCGGTCGCTCAGTTTATGCGGCAGATGATCAGAAGGCAGCGCAGGAAGTATTAAAGAGAATTCAGACATCGGCACAAAATCTGAATTATTCGGGTACGTTTGTTTATCAGCAAGCCAGTCAGATCAGAACTTCTAAAATCACGCATTTTGTAGATCAGCATGGCGAGTTGGAAAAACTTGAAATTCTGGATGGCAAACCGCGTGAATATATTCGCAAAGGTGATGAGGTATCTTGCTATCTTCCTGAAAGTAAAACGATACAGATCGAAAAAAATGTGACGCAAGAAGTTTTTCCAGCCTTGCTGACTCAGAATGCATCGTCACTGCCAGACAATTACACCATAAAAAAAGCCGATCTGAATCGTGTTGCCGGACTCACATGTCAGACCTATTTGTTGCAGCCGAAAGATGCTTATCGCTACGGCTATCGTCTTTGTGCGGAAAATCAATCCGGATTGCTCTTACGTGCACAGACAGTGAATGCAAAGAATGACGTCATCGAGCAGATTGCTTTTACAGAGTTGAAGCTGAACGATATTGATAAAAATAAATTGAAACCCAGTTTTCAAAATATCTCGCGCTGGCATATTGAAAACTTAACGGTGCAATCCAATATCAATTCCGGTTGGATAGTCAGATCACTGCCAGCCGGGTTTCGTAAAACCAAGGAAATGAAGCGGGTGATCCCAGCACCTCCGGCATCGGCAGGGAGCAAATCCGGCACCTCGCACCAGGTCATACAAATGATATTTTCTGATGGTCTGGCCGCTATTTCCGTGTTTATAGAGCCCGATAGTGAAAGCCGTACTGAAGGTAGTTTGCAGCAAGGCGCAATGACTATTATGGGAAAACGACAAGGGGCTTATTGGCTGACTGTCGTTGGTGAAGTTCCTGTAACAGCGATTCAACAAGTGATGAACTCGATTGAGTTTAAAACCAAGTAACAATCTAAGTAAGTGAGTGACCCCATGAAAACAAAAAAACTTTTTCCTTTAGAAAAATTGATTTCCACTATAGCGATCAGTGCTTGCGTGGGTTTTGTGGCGCCCTTAGCGGTGAATGCTATACCTGTCGCCCAGGCAGCGTCCGCAGTCACAGGTTTGCCTGATTTTACTGAGTTAGTCGAAAAGACCGGACCAGCCGTTGTCAACATCCGTACGACTGAAAAAATGCAACAGGCTCAGGGGATGAACGGAATGGAAGACGAGCAGATGCAGGAATTCTTCCGCCGCTTCTTCGGAATGCCGATTCCTAAGCAGGCTCCGGTGCCGAAAGGACGCAAACAGGCACCGCAACAAGAAGAGGAAGTTCCTCGTGGCGTTGGCTCAGGTTTCATCATTTCACAGGACGGTTATGTGCTGACCAATGCACACGTGATTGATGGTGCGACAGATGTCTACGTTAAACTGACCGACAAGCGTGAATTCAAAGCGAAAGTCATTGGCAGTGATAAACGCACAGACGTCGCAGTATTAAAAATTGAAGGCACGAAATTGCCGAAATTGACGATAGGTGATTCAGATAAAATCAAGGCTGGCGAATGGGTGATTGCGATTGGCTCGCCATTTGATCTGGACAATACTGTGACTGCGGGGATTATTTCTGCCAAGGCGCGTGATACTGGCGACTATCTGCCATTAATTCAGACCGATGTTGCGGTGAATCCCGGAAATTCTGGCGGCCCGTTGATTAATATGCGCGGCGAGGTTGTTGGTATCAATTCCCAGATTTACAGTCGTTCCGGCGGTTATATGGGCATCTCGTTTGCGATTCCGATTGATGAAGCAATGCGTGTTGCTGATCAATTGAAAGGCACAGGCAAGGTAACCCGAGGCCGTATTGGTGTGCAGATCGGTGAAGTCTCTAAAGATGTGGCCGATTCCATTGGCTTGCAAAAGGCGCAGGGCGCACTCGTTGTCAGAATTGAAGCCGGTACTCCGGCAGAAAAAGCCGGGTTGCAGGACGGTGATGTGATTCTTAAGTTCAATGGACAAGCGGTTGAAAAATCAACTGATCTGCCACGGATTGTCGGTGCGACGAAACCGGGCTCGAAAGCAACGATGACCGTCTGGAGAAAAGGTGCTATTCGTGAAATGACGATTACTGTCGCCGAAATGGAACAGGACAAAGTTGCTCAGAAATCCGAGAAAAAAGCGAAAAAGGAGCAAACTAATTTCCTCGGACTTGCCGTCGGTGATTTGAGCGATGCACAGAAAAAAGAATTGCCAGCAGGGGGCGTTGTGATTGAGTCAGCTGATGGCGCAGCCGCTGCAGCTGGCTTGCTGCAAGGCGATATTATCCTGACTTTAAATAATGTTGATGTGAAAGATGCGAAGCAATTCACCAGCATGGTTGCAAAACTGGATAGTAAAAAAACAGCGGTTGTTCTGGTTCGTCGTGAAAATATCTCTCAATTTATTCCGATTAAACCGCAAGCCAAATAAATTCAGCCTGCTAAATCCGGCATATAAAAAAGCTGCTCCTAAAAATGGGCAGCTTTTTTTATAAATATTGCTCGTGTTTTTATGCTTGGGAGTACTGTGGACTTATAATGCGCTACTTTATTTATGTCGCATTATTTATGATTGCTTTCACACTGTACTCGCGGAGTTACTGCCATCTTTGTGATGACATGCTGGAGCAATTGCAGGCTTACACAGCAGACTGTCAGTTTTCTGTTGAAGTCATTGATGTTGATACCGATGCAGAGCTGGTTCATTTGTATGATGAACTTGTTCCGGTGTTGATTGGCAAAAAGCCCGGTCATCCACCGCAAAAAATTTGCCATTATTTTTTAGATCAGAATGCTTTAAAGGCATTTTTTCAGGCTTGATATGCAAGAAAGTTTAGATTTGTTTGCCTACGACGGTGAGTTGATATGTGGCGTCGACGAGGCAGGGCGGGGGCCATTGGCTGGCCCGGTTATGGCGGCTGCGGTTATTCTCGATCCCGACCACCCGATTGACGGCTTACGTGACTCCAAAAAACTCAGCGAAGCGCGACGGGATGTGCTGGCTGAGGAAATCAAGAAGTATGCTCTTGCATGGTCAGTGGCTGAATGCTCAGAGCAGGAAATTGATGAGTTGAATATTTTGCAGGCAACCATGCTTGCCATGCGCCGTGCGGTTGAAGGCTTGGCAATCACACCGACACTTGCGTTAATTGATGGTAACCGTTGCCCGGTAATGTCCGTCAGATCTGAGGCTATAGTTAAGGGAGACGACAAGGTGGCCGCAATTTCTGCTGCATCAATTCTCGCAAAAACAGCACGTGATCACGCCCTGTACCAGCTTCATCTTAGTTATCCTCAATATGCGCTGGATCAGCATAAAGGTTATCCGACCGCGTTACACCTTGAACGTTTACGTGAACACGGCGTCGCACCAATTCACCGCAAATCCTATGCGCCTGTTAAGGCTTTATTGAAATGAAACAAATTACTTCGCGCGAAAATTCTTTGTACAAAGAATTGAAATTACTAGCGACCAGCTCGCAGGTCAGACGTAAAGCCGGGCGTACTTTACTTGATGGAGTACATCTGTGCGAAGCCTATCAGCAGCATCTCGGTGCCCCAGAGCTATGCATAGTCTCTGATGCCGCGTTAAATGATCCGGAAGTGAGTAAATTACTGGAATTGTGCGAGTCACAGCATATTCAGTGCATTAGCTTACCGGCAAATTTGTATCAGGCCGTCAGCCAGGTCGAACATGGTGTGGGTATTATGTTTCTCGTTAATACACCTAGTCCTGCGTTACCCGAAAATATTTCGGAAAACTCGGTTGCTCTTGATGGTTTGCAAGATCCAGGAAATCTGGGGTCGATTTTACGAAGTGCGGCTGCAGCTGGAATTAAAAATGTTTTTTGTAGTTCCGGCACCGTATTCGCATGGTCTCCGAAAGTCATGCGGGCAGGTATGGGAGCCCATTTTTTACTCAATATTTTTGAAAATATTGACCTCGACGTTGTTTTGAAGAATGCCAGTATTCCTGTACTTTCCACGAGCTCACATACAAAAACCACGATTTACCAGGCGGACCTCGCACAACCGCTTATCTGGTTATTCGGACATGAAGGGCAAGGGGTTTCCGATAGCCTGATGGCATTGGCAGACATGACCGTCACGATCCCTCAGCAAGCGGCAATTGAGTCGTTGAATGTCGCTGCAAGTGCAGCAATCTGTTTTTTTGAGCAAGTACGCCAACAATCTTTCCAATGAAATAAAAATCCCGGCTGCTTGCCGGGATTTTTTCAGACATCTGATCTGACAGTGCGGCAATACAGCCGTCTATCATTAATACAATTTAGTATCTCCTTTGATTTCTTGCAAAATAGTCGTCGATATTTCCTCAATGGATTTGGTTGTCGAAGACAGCCAGCGTATTCCTTCACGCTTCATCATTGCTTCGGCTTCATTCACTTCATAGCGACAATTTTCTATCGACGCATATTTACTTCCTGGCCGGCGTTCATTCCGAATCTCTGACAGTCGTTCGGGTGTGATGCTGAGTCCGAACAATTTATGACGAAATTCCGGTAGCGCACTTGGCATTTTTCCACGTTCGAAATCATCGGGAATCAGTGGGTAATTTGCGGCCTTGATCCCATACTGCATCGCCAGATACAAACTTGTCGGCGTTTTTCCTGAACGTGACACCCCGACCAGAATGACATCAGCGGCGGCCAGATTTTTATGTGATTGCCCATCGTCATGTGTTAATGAAAAGTTAATCGCCTCTATACGATTTTTGTACTCTTCTGAGTCTGTGATGTTATGGCTACGGCCTATCGTGTGCGTGGATTTCACCCCTAATTCTTGTTCCAAAGGCGAAACAAAGGTTTGAATTAAATCCATATGCAAGCCTTTGGATTTAAATACGATGGTAGCTAGTTCCTTTTTGACCAGTGTAGAAAATACGATGGGTCTGTTGCCGTCGAGGGCAAACGCATCATTGATTCGGCGCACTGCATCATGTGCTTTATCGACACTATCGACAAATGGCAGGCGAATCTGACGAAATTTGAGGTCAAACTGGGTTAAAACTGAATGCCCGAATGCTTCAGCAGTAATTCCTGTTCCGTCAGAAATGAAATAGACAGTACGGTTTGCTGGTGGCAAATTCGGGTTGGAGAAATCAGGCATAGGGGCGATCTTGAAAGTTTAGGTGAAATTGTGGCATATCGATCCAACAAAAAAGTAGGCAATTTCTTTTGCCACATGGCTCAATTTTGCGAGACACAATGTAAAATGCGTTAACAGGATATGAAAAGTCGCTAGCCCCAAGAATAACAAAAATCTGGTCAGCGACGAAGCAGTACTTAGCAAAGATTTCTTACCATCAAAAGAGGTTGTTATGTCCAACGCAGCAAATACCGAAGCGACTTATGTCGCTTCGTTTGAGCATTTACGCATGACGGATGTTGAATCCGTCGGCGGAAAAAATGCATCTTTAGGCGAAATGATCAGCCAGCTGGCTTCCGCTGGTGTTCGTGTTCCGGGTGGTTTTGCGACCACAGCACAAGCGTTTCGTGATTTTTTATCCTATTCAGTCGATGGCGGGCTTTCGCTTGCGCAGCGTATTGCTAACCGCCTTGAACATCTGGATATTGATGATGTCAAAGAATTGGCAAAAGCTGGTGCCGAAATTCGTCAATGGATTACGGAAACACCTTTTCAGCCACGTTTGCAAAAAGAAATTGAAGAATTTTACAACCGTCTGGTTGCAGATTCGACTGCAGAAATGTCGTTTGCAGTACGCTCTTCCGCTACCGCGGAAGATTTGCCAGATGCGTCTTTTGCTGGCCAGCAAGAAACTTTCTTGAATGTGGTCGGTATCGAAAACGTGCTGGAAGCGATGAAACACGTATTTGCTTCTTTGTACAACGACCGTGCCATTTCCTACCGTGTTCACAAAGGCTTTACTCATGCTGAGGTTGCCTTGTCAGCAGGCGTGCAACGTATGGTTCGTTCTGATCTCGGCGCAGCCGGTGTGATGTTTACGATCGATACCGAATCTGGTTTTGAAGATGTGGTATTCATCACCTCCAGTTATGGTCTGGGCGAAACGGTGGTGCAGGGTGCCGTGAATCCGGATGAATTCTATGTGCACAAACCGATGTTGGAGCAAGGTAAATTGCCGGTGATCCGTCGCAATATCGGTTCCAAACTGATCAAAATGGAATTTACCGGCGAAGCAAAAGCAGGCCGCTCGGTCAAGACTGTGGATGTTTCTGTCGAATTGCGCAATCGTTACTCGTTGAACGATACTGAAGTCGTTGAACTGGCGAAGTATGCGGTGATCATCGAGAAACATTACGGTCGTCCTATGGATATCGAATGGGGCAAAGATGGTCGTGACGGTAAGCTGTATATCCTGCAAGCGCGTCCTGAAACTGTGAAATCTCAGCAAAGTGCCACCGAAGCACAACAGCGTTTCAAACTCAAAGGTACTGGTACTGTGCTGACATCTGGCCGTGCGATTGGTCAGAAAATCGGCGCGGGTCGCGTACGCGTGATTCATGATCCATCTGAAATGGAACGTGTACAACCAGGTGATGTTCTGGTCGCAGATATGACTGATCCTAACTGGGAGCCAGTCATGAAACGTGCTTCCGCGATTGTGACTAACCGTGGTGGCCGTACATGCCATGCGGCGATTATTGCGCGCGAACTTGGCGTACCTGCGGTGGTTGGTTGTGGTCATGCGACGGATGTTCTGAAAGATGGAACATTGGTCACCGTCTCTTGTGCAGAAGGCGACGAAGGTAAGATTTATGACGGCTTACTGGAAACTGAGGTAACGGAAGAGTTGCGTGGCGATCTTCCTAAGCTGCCGTTGAAAATCATGCTCAACGTCGGTAACCCACAACTGGCGTTCGATTTCCAATCTGTGCCAAATGATGGTGTTGGTTTGGCGCGTCTGGAATTCATTATCAATAATAATATCGGCGTCCATCCAAAAGCGATTCTGGAATATCCGAACATTGACGCTGATCTGAAAAAAGCGGTTGAATCTGTGGCGCGTGGTCACGCATCACCAAGAGCTTTTTACGTTGATAAATTAGCAGAAGGCGTTGCTACCATTGCAGCCGCATTCTGGCCTAAGAAAGTCATCGTTCGCTTATCTGATTTCAAATCCAATGAGTACAAAAAATTGATTGGCGGTTCACGCTATGAGCCGGATGAAGAAAATCCAATGTTGGGTTTCCGTGGCGCTGCACGTTACCTTGCCTCAGATTTCCATGAGTCGTTTGAGATGGAATGTCAGGCGATGAAGCGCGTACGTAATGACATGGGTTTGACCAACGTTGAAATCATGGTGCCATTCGTACGGACACTGGGTCAAGCAGAGAAAGTCGTGAATTTACTGGCGAAAAATGGCTTGAAGCGCGGTGAAAATGGCTTGCGCCTGATCATGATGTGCGAGGTTCCTTCCAATGCGATTCTGGCAGAAGAATTCCTCGAATTCTTTGACGGTTTCTCGATTGGTTCGAATGATCTGACTCAACTTACGCTGGGTCTTGATCGCGACTCTGGTCTTGAGTTGCTGGCAGCAGATTTCGATGAACGAGATCCTGCAGTCCGCGCTTTACTTTCCAAAGCGATTGCTGCCTGCCGTAAGCTGAATAAGTACGTCGGTATTTGCGGGCAAGGCCCATCCGATCATCCGGATTTTGCTGAATGGCTGATGAAAGAAGGCATAGAATCAATTTCTCTGAATCCTGATTCCGTGGTGGATACCTGGCAAAAACTGGCAGCAGTCAGTAAGTAATTAATTAATTAATTTTTCTGATTTTGGTTGCTGAAACGCGAGATGAACAGTGATGTTCTCTCGCGTTTTTTGCATTTTTATTCCGTTGTTTCGTGTGCACATAGTTAATAAATTTATTGTTATTTTTTTGCGAATGGTTAAACTCTGAATCATTGAAAACGAAATAAAAATAAAATCAATTACATCAACACATCCGTAAAAAAGCCCTCGCTACCAACTGGTCGCAAGGGCTTTTTTTTATGGGTAAATTATCATATATATTACCGATGTTTCTTTTATTGTATTAAATCACAATGCAATACCTTAACAAGACAGCAATCACCAACGAACAACAAGGAGATAACAAAAAATGAATGCATGGATGATGTGGGCGGTCATTGCCGGACTGGTCGTCATACTTGAATTATTCACCGGCACTTTTTATTTGCTGATGATTTCTATAGGGCTGGCAGCAGGTGCAATTGCTGCTGTTTTCACACTGTCGACGTCATCGCAGATGATAATCGCTGCGCTGGTAGGTAGCCTGGCGACACTGGCATTACACAACAGCAAATACGGCTGGAAAGGAAATAAGAGTGTAGCGCACGATCCGAACGTGAATATGGATATCGGTCAGACATTGCAGGTGCAGGACTGGCAGGATCAGGGAAATGGTAAATACATTGCACGCGCGATGTATCGTGGTGCGATGTGGGATGTGGAATTGCAGCACTCCACCGGTTATCCGGGGATCTATGTGATTGATGAAGTGCAGGGCAGTCGTCTGATTGTCAAACCCTCGTAAGCAGGACAAGAAACGCAGACATTTTTGAGTAAATTTTCAATAAAAATTAAGGTGACTATATGGAAATAGGTAGCGTAGCTCTGGTGCTGTTAGTGCTGGCAATTGTGTTTGTGATCAAAACAATTAATGTTGTGCCTCAGCAGCACGCCTGGGTCGTTGAGCGTTTAGGTAAATATCACAGCACACTGGGGCCGGGTTTGAATATCGTTGTGCCGTTCATAGATCGGATAGCGTACAAACACATACTCAAGGAAATCCCGCTGGATGTACCGCCGCAAGTATGTATTACGAAAGACAATACGCAGTTGCAGGTCGATGGCATTCTGTATTTTCAGATTACCGATGCGATGCGTGCTTCGTATGGCTCGTCGAATTACATCGCCGCTATTACTCAATTAGCGCAAACCACTTTGCGCTCGGTGATCGGTAAGATGGAGCTCGATAAAACCTTTGAAGAACGTGACCACATCAATACCACGATCGTCAGCGCGATTGATGAGTCTGCCGCAAACTGGGGCGTGAAAGTATTGCGTTATGAAATCAAAGATCTGACCCCGCCAAAAGAAATTCTGCATGCGATGCAGGCGCAAATTACCGCTGAACGTGAAAAACGTGCATTGATCGCTGCTTCTGAAGGCCGCAAACAAGAGCAGATCAATATCGCCACGGGTGAACGTGAAGCATCGATTGCGAAGTCTGAAGGTGAGATGCAGGCATCCATTAACCGCGCACAAGGTCAGGCGGCGGCTATTCTGGCGATTGCCGAAGCGAGCGCGGAAGCGATCCGTAAAACGGCTGCAGCGATACAGGAGCCAGGTGGCTCTGATGCCGTGAATCTGAAAGTGGCAGAGCAATATGTCGGCGCATTCGGTAATCTGGCGAAGACAAATAATTCGATTATCGTGCCAGCGAATCTGGGTGATATGAGTGGATTAATCGCGACAGCGATGCAGGTTGTGAAATCACAAAAACCAGCAACGGTCGAAGCACCACGTCGCCCGGTATAAGGAGACCGTGACGCAATGTAATGCAACCTAAGGCAGCGATACCAATCAACTGGAGTCGCTGCTATTTTAAATTGAATCTAAAAAAGGACTGCCATGTGAAGGGCAGTCCTTTTTTTATTACTTACGTTGTTCAGCGACCGCCCATACGGGTTTCACCAAACAAGGTTTTATATTCGCGTGGTTGTGAGCGCCAGTATTGCGGCGGCACATCGACGCTCGCGCCTAGTTTTGCCGCTGCATGCCAAGGCCAGTGCGGGTCATACAGGATGCCACGGGCAATACCGATCATGTCCGCTTGCCCTTGATTCAGAATACTTTCTGCGTGTTCGGCTTCGGTAATCAACCCGACTGCAATCACTGGCATTGTTGTCACTTTCTTGATCGCTTCCGCAAAATGCACCTGATAACCGGGTTCCAGCGGAATCTGTTGTAAAGGTGAAAGGCCGCCACTGGATACGTGTATAAATGCGCAGCCCCGTTGCTCTAACTCTTTGGTAAAGACGCTGCTTTGCGCGACATCCCAGCCGCCGTCAACCCAGTCGCTGGCAGAAATCCGTATGCCCAGCGTATAGCCATCTGGCAGCGCCGCTTTGACCGCATCAAATATCTCTAATGGAAAACGCAGACGGTTTTCCAGGCTGCCACCGTATTGATCCGTGCGTTGATTTGACAATGGCGATAAAAACTGATGCATCAGATAACCGTGCGCGGCATGTAATTCAATCGCGTCAATTCCCAGTCGGTGTGCACGTTTGGCCGCATCAACAAAAGCCTGTTTGACGCGTTCCAATCCGGCTGCATCCAGCGCAAGCGGCGCGGTTTCTTTGGCGTTGTGTGGAATCGCAGACGCTGAAACGGTTTGCCAGCCACCATCCGCTTCGGCAATCAACTGGCCGCCATCCCAAGGGCGTTGGCTGGATGCTTTTCTGCCGGCATGTGCTAGTTGCACTGCGATTGGTATAGCCGAATATTGACGTACCGATTGTAAAACCTTACCCAGCGCGGCTTCCGTTGCATCTGACCAGAGACCGACATCGTATGGCGAAATGCGACCTGCAGGCTCAACTGCAGTTGCTTCGATAATTAACATGCCCGCACCAGAAGTGGCAAGACTGCCGAGATGCATCAGATGCCAGTCGCCGACTGCACCATCCACGGCGGAATACTGGCACATAGGGGCAATGATGATGCGGTTTTTTAGAGTGAGGTTGCCGAGTTTGACAGGAGAAAAGAGGGTGCTCATTTTTTAGATCCCAGGCAAAAAAAGAAAACAAATGGATGTGTAAAAAGGAATTCAAGGCCAAGACAACGGCAGCCCGAACTGAAAATCATCAGAGCCATTATGCCGAAAGATCAATAAAACTGCTGGCAGCATTTTTTTGTAGTCAGTATCCCGCCGAAACTTATTTGTGCTGAGCAATGACGCAGAGTCAGAAGTGCCTTAAAACATAGTGAAAATACTCCCGGGGAGTATTTTTATAGCACCTTATTTATCAAGGAGGTTATGGGGTAAAAAGCCATATACTCCCCAAAAAATGTGTTTTCTATAGAAAATATCGGCGCTATCGCTGACGATGCTCTCGTTCATATTTTTGCAATGGAACGAAAAAAGCCCTCTTGTGAAACAAATGGCGCAACCTGATATAGTAGTCCTAATCAGAACGAATATTCCATTGCGACGGGTTACTAAGTGCGATGGAAAGTCAGATCTGATCAAGATCAATCTCTTATCGAAAGCCAGTAATGTCCGATTTAATTCAAAAATTGAAATGGCGCTATGCGACCAAAAAAATGAACCCAGCCAAGGCGGTGCCACAAGAAAAAGTGGACCGTATTCTTGAAGCGATTCGCCTGACCGCAACTTCCAGTGGTTTGCAGCCATACGAAGTGCTGGTGGTGACGAATGCAGAAATCCGCGAAAAAATCAAAGCCATCGGCTGGAATCAGGCGCAGATCACTGAAGGCTCGCATCTGCTGGTGTTTGCCGCATGGGATAACTACACAGCCGAACGCATCAACATGATGTTTGATCTGACCAACGATGAGCGCGGATTCAAAAACGAAGGATGGGAAAACTATCGCAACATGCTGTTGTCGACTTACCCAGCACGTGATGCAGAAACGAACTACCAGCACGCTGCGCGTCAGGCTTACATTGGCCTCGGCACTGCACTGGTTGCGGCAGCCGAAGAACAAGTCGACAGCACACCGATGGAAGGTTTTGATCCAGCCGCGCTGGACGAAATCCTCGGTTTGCGCGCCAAAGGCTTGCGCAGCGTCGTGATCCTGCCATTGGGCTATCGCGAAGAAGACAAAGACTGGTTAGTCAATCTGAAAAAAGTCCGCCGTCCGACTGCAAAATTTGTCACCGAAGTCAAATAATCCATTTTGACGGAGCATCCGCATTGCTGTGAAAAGCATGCAGATAAAATAAAAAAAGCTGCGATTTTCATCGCAGCTTTTTTTATTTATCACAGTTCCTGTAATGGAACATCAAACCCGGGGATGTACACTTTGTACGGCGTGCAAACAGATAACAGACATTGGGTGAATTTAATTTCCCTGCAGATTTGTGATAATTTTAAACGGCCGGTATTCGCCAATTTTAGGGTCAAAAACGTCTTTGGTTTCGAACGAGATTTTCACAGTTTTGCCAATCAGGGTTTTGTATGAAGCGGCCAGATCCAGATTACTGTTCACCTGCGTCAACCAGATATATTTACTGACTTTTCCAGATGCTTCCTGCAAAGAAAATACGACAAAGTTGTCCGCTTCAACCTTATTGATTTTTCCGCTGACAGAGCCGCGTGCCTCTATCGCATCAGATGTTAACTTTATCAATGTCGCGGGGCATACGGATGCCATTCGTGCACCGACAAGCTCGCCCGTTTTTTGCCCATCTTTCATGGGATTATTCATATCAACCTGATGATCTTTCAGTATTTTCAGTTTGTCGTCCGGAGTAGCTGATTGCAATATGCAAAATCCTACCTGCATCGTTATCGACTGCTTATTGATATTTTCCGGAAGTTTTTCTACGCATTCGCAAGAGCGCTTTGCCATTGCATCGAGATAATCCTGCGCGTTGACATTGTGTACGGTGGCAAATGATAACAAAGCGGATAAGAGAAATTTCATCATAAAAATAAGTGTCCAGAAGTTGGAAAATGACAGTAGAAATAGCGTGGTAATGTGAATTTTACAATGCGACTTGTATGTTCAGATAAATATTTGCTGAGAATGGCGTCTGGCGTCGCTGTCACGTGTTGATCTATTCACCCACGTTACGTCGATACCGACGCCATGTTTTTCTGCTGCCAATATCTCTGTTCTCACACAAAGCAAATACAGCACTTGACTTCGTTCCACTCATGCCCATTTTGTATGAGGTATGCAATCAGCATGCAAGCATATTCCGCAGGGCTGGGCTGACAGGTATTTGCGGCCAGAGATGACGTTGAATGAAATGGAGCGCAAATATGGGGTGGTTGTTATTCATTACGGTGGCATTGATCTTGGGCGTATTCGTTGCGCCGCGCGCCCGGCTGCGGTACGTGTTGTCACGGGCGTTTCCTTTGAATTATTCAAAAATTCTGCGTAAAAATCTGCCTGTGTACAAACACATGCCAACGGATTTGCAGATGCAGTTAAAGCGCCGCATACGCAAGTTTTTATATCAGAAGACCTTTGTCGGTTGTGATGGTCTGGTCATCACCGATGAGATCAGGGTCACGATTGCAGGTAAAGCCTGTCTGCTGTTGCTGAATCGTGCCTCGGACGTGTATCCGCAACTGACGCATGTGCTGGTGTATCCGTCCGCATTTGTCGCGCCGCGCAAAGAGATGCATAGCGGCGGGGTGGTGACGCATACCAATCAGGGACTCAGCGGTGAATCCTGGAGCGATGGTCGAGTGATTCTGGCCTGGGATCAGGCGGCGCATAATGCTGAGACGGAAACGCGTGGGCAAGATGTGGTGTTGCACGAATTTGCGCATCAGCTCGATAGCGAAACTGGTAGTACAAATGGCGCACCGGCACTGCCGAATGCGGCGGCCTATCAGGCGTGGTCGCAAGTGATGGCGGCAGAATTCGCCCAGTTACAGCAAGCGATACAGTCGTATCACCCGCATGATCATCTACACCATCAGCAGCCTTATCCTGAAGTGATAGATCCTTACGGCGCGACGAATCCGGCAGAATTTTTTGCCGTCACCACCGAAGCATTTTTCAAGAAGAGTGCGGCACTGGCTTTGCATCATCCGGCCTTATTTGCGCAATTGAAAAGCTACTACTGCGTTGATCCGCGTGAGTGGGTCTGAGTGGGTTTTAGTGACTATGCGTGATTGGATGTAGATGTAAAAAAAGGGACGCGATGTGCGTCCCTTTTGACATGCTAAGCCATCACCATCAGTCTTAAACAGCGGCTTCCAGAAATTCTTGCTGCTCCAGCCAGTCGGCTTCGATCTGGGATAATTCTTTCACCAGATAAGCCTGATCCAGCAGCAAAGTTTTCAGCTTTTCTTTGTTGGCGTCGCTGTAGATATCGCTGTCTTCGAGTTGGACATCGATGTCTTTCTTTTTGCTATTGAACTTGGCCATTTCGTCTTCCAGACGTTTGATACGTGCCTCGATAGGCTTGCGGACATTCGCCAGACGCTGACGTTCCTCCGCATCACGTTTGCGCTGTTCCTTATCATCAACCTTGGCAACCGGAATCGATTTGGCGAGCGGCAGGCTGGCTTCTTTCTTTTCTTTTTGTGGTAATGCCGCAGGCGCGGCGGCTTTTTCCAGTTTGTTTTTAAATAGCCAGTCTTTGTAGTCGTCGAGATCGCCATCGAATGGCTGCAGTTTGCCATCGGCGACGATGATGAATTCGTCGGTGGTCGCGCGCAGCAAATGCCGGTCATGCGACACCACCACCAGCGTGCCTTCAAACTGTGCCAGCGCATCGGTCAGGGCTTCGCGCGTTTCCAGATCCAGATGGTTGGTCGGTTCATCGAGCAGCAGCAGGTTAGGGCGTTGCCAGACGATCATCGCCAGCGCCAGCCGGGCTTTTTCACCACCTGAAAATGGTTTGATCGGGCTGGTGACCATCGTGCCAGGGAAGTTGAAACCGCCGAGGAAATTACGTAATTCCTGCTCACGTACATCCGGCGCAATATGGGCAAGATGCCATAAAGGGGATTCGTCGTGGCGCAGCATTTCGACCTGGTGCTGGGCAAAATAGCCGATCGACAGACCTTTGCCAGTTTGCATGGTGCCATGCAGTGGCGGAATATCGCCGACGATGGTTTTAATCAGCGTTGATTTACCGGCGCCATTCACCCCGAGCAAACCGATACGCTGACCGATTTGCAGAGAAAATTTCACATCGCTGACGATGCATTTTTCTGTGAAGCTGTGATCGGTTGCCGATTCGATGCGATAGCCGCAATCGACATCTTCCATCACCAGCATAGGATTCGGTGCGCTGAGTGGTTCGCGGAATTCAAATGAAAATTCAGCGGCAGCCCGCAGCGGCGCTAATTCTTCCATCTTCGCTAACGCTTTGATCCGGCTTTGCGCTTGTTTTGCCTTGGAGGCTTTGGCAGCAAAGCGGCTGATGAAGGATTCCAGATGGGCGCGCTTGCGGTTTTGTTTCTCTATCGTTCCCGCTGCCAGAATCAGCTGCGCTGCGCGTTGACGTTCAAATGCTGAATAGTTACCGGAATAGCGTTTGAGTTTGCGTTCATCGATATGCACGATGACATTCGCCACGCCATCCAGAAAATCGCGGTCATGCGAAATGATGATCAGCGTACCGGCATAGCGTTTCAGCCAGTCTTCAAGCCAGATGATGGCATCCAGATCCAGATGGTTGGTCGGTTCATCGAGCAGCAGTAAATCCGATTTGCACATCAGCGCCTGCGCCAGATTGAGGCGCATACGCCAGCCGCCGGAAAAACTGGCGACGGATTCTTCGAGTTGCTCGAGTTTGAAGCCAAGGCCGATCAATAATTGTTCGGCGCGTGAACGCACAGTGTAGGCGTCGGCATCCGCCAGTGAGCCGTACAGATTACCAATGGCGATGCCATTGTCGTGGCTTTCAGGCTGGGCTTCGAGTTCGGCTAATTCGGCTTCGAGTTTGCGTAAAGTGACATCGCCATCAATCGCGTAATCAATCGCGCTGCGTTCGAGTGGCGGGGTTTCTTGCGCGACGTGGGCGAGTTGCCATTTGGCCGGAAATTCTATGCTGCCCTGATCCGGATGCAGCTCGCCGCGCAACATCGCAAACAAACTGGATTTGCCCGCGCCATTGGAACCGATCAGGCCGATTTTGTCGCCGGGATTGAGCGTGACATCGACGCTATCGAATAAAGGCTTGGTGCCACGGGCGAGAACGACTTGCTGCAAACGTATCATATAAACTTAAAATAAGGGGAGTATGTTGCTTTTTGCTGTAATTGTCAGCGTAAATAAAGGGCTTTTAAATATACTCCGGGGAGTATATTTAAGGCAAAAAGCGGGCAGAAAATACTGTATCCGCTTTTCGCGCTTGTTGTTACTCAGATCCGGCGTTGCTGCGATTAGCCCGCCTGCATCTGTATGGCAAACGCCGCCAGATCGCGTGCTTCGGCCAGAAATACCATATCGTCACCGGCACTGGTGGATAACCAGGTCATATTCAGACCGGCAAAAGCGGCTTCGGCAAACGCACGTTCATTGCCGATTTCTACCATCAGCAAACCATTCTTCGTCAAGCGTTGCGCCGCACCGGCGACAATTTTACGCACCAGATCCATGCCGTCATCGCCACCTGCGAGCGCAATCTGTGGCTCATGCAGATATTCTTTCGGCAGTGTATTCATCGAGCCGGAATTCACATACGGTGGATTCGTAATGATCAGGTCGTATTTTTTATCCGGCACATTGGTGTACAGATCGGATGCGATCAGCGTGATGCGATCCTGCAATTCGTATTTGCTGACATTACGTTCGGCAACGGCCAGCGCATCGGCTGAAATATCAATCGCATCGACATGCGCGTTCTGGAACATGTCCGCCAGCATGATAGAGAGGCAACCGGAACCCGTACAGAGTTCGAGTATGTTGCTGATATTGTCGGGATCGCTGACCCATGGTGAAAAGTGATCAGGAATTAATTCAGCAATGAAGGAGCGCGGCACGATCACGCGCTCATCGACGTAGAAATTATAGGTGCCCAGCCATGCTTCGTTGGTCAGATACGAGGCTGGCACGCGATCCGTGGCGCGGCGTTCTATCACGCGCAGGGCGACGTCGATTTCTGAGGTCAATAAATTGGCGTCTAAAAACGGCTCAATTTTATCCAGCGGCAGATGCAGTGTATGCAGCAACAAATAGGCGGCTTCGTCCAGCGCATTGCTGCTGCCATGACCAAAAAACAGTTGTTCTTTGGTGAAGCGGCTGACTGCATAACGCAACAAATCGCGCAGGGTTTTAAAAGTAGAGGCGGGTGTTGTCATAGGATTCTTTCTTGCCATGGCATCGCCTGAATGGTGTCGTTGTCGTTGTCGTGACGTGTTCAGTCGGATGCACGGTGATTTTCTGCTGAAATTACTGGAATTTATTTCAGCAGATTTTCTAAAGTACGGCGGTAAATATTTTTTAAAGGGTCGATATAGCGTAATTCTACGTGTTCATCGATTTTATGAATGCTGGCATTCGGCGGCCCGAACTCTACCACTTGCGGGCAAATTTTGGCAATGAAACGGCCATCGGACGTACCACCGGTGGTCGATAATTCAGTCTCTATGCCCGTTTCGGCGCGAATCGCATCTGCCAGCGCATCACTCAGGTTGCCTTTTGGCGTCAGGAAAGGATGACCGCCGATAGTCCATTTCAGATCATAACTGAGACCATGTTTATCGAGAATCGCATGCACCCGTTGCTGCAGGCTTTCCGCGGTGCTGGCGGTGCAAAAGCGGAAATTGAAATCGATGACAGCGTCACCCGGGATCACATTCGATGCGCCAGTGCCAGAATGCATATTCGACATTTGCCACGATGTCGGCAGGTAATATTCATTGCCTTCATCCCAGACTTCCGCCACCAGTTCTGCCATTGCCGGTGCGAACAGATGGATAGGATTTCTGGCTAATTGCGGATAGGCGATGTGGCCCTGCACACCTTTGATTGTCAGTTTTCCCGACATGGTGCCGCGCCGGCCATTTTTGATGGTGTCGCCCAGCACATCGACAGAGGTTGGTTCGCCGACGATGCAGTAATCCAGCTGCTCGCCACGGGCTTTGAGCTTTTCGCAAACAACGACCGTGCCATCGGTGGCTGGGCCTTCTTCATCGCTGGTGATCAGAAATCCTATCGAACCCTGATGATCAGGATGGGCGGCGATGAATTCTTCGGTCGCCACCACAAAGGCGGCAATCGAGGTTTTCATATCAGCCGCACCACGTCCATACAATTTCCCTTCCCGATGGGTCGGCGTGAACGGGGCTGATTGCCATTGCGCCACCGGGCCGGTCGGCACGACGTCGGTATGGCCAGCGAAGACGACCAAAGGCTGAGTATTGCCGCGACGTGCCCAGAGGTTGGTGACGTCGCCGGATTGTATGGTTTCGCAATGAAAACCCAGCGGTTCTAACAGGGAAATCAGCGTGCGCTGGCAACCTTTATCTTCGGGGGTGACTGAATCCAGTGCGATCAGTTGTTCGGTAAGGGCGAGGGTTTTACTCATCATTATTTTTTAAAAATATCTTCAAACTGTGCGGTGGAAAAACCAACCGATACATGTTGTATTTGCTGCCCCTGACTGATTTGCAATACCGGGCGTTTGATCAGCGATGGATGGCTCAGCATCAGGCTGATCGCTTGTTCACGATTGCTGGCAGCGTTTTTTTGTTCATCACTCAGCGCACGCCAGGTTGTACCTTTGCGGTTGATCAGCACATCCAGATTCAGATGCTGCAACCACTGTTCAATCGTGCTCTGATCCAGACCTTGTTTTTTAAAGTCATGGAAAACAAAATCAATTGCCTGTTCCTGCAGCCAGACGCGGGATTTTTTCACGGTGTCGCAATTCGGAATGCCAAAAACTGTGACTGAATATGTGCGGCTTTGTGTCATGTTGCGTGTATTGGCTTTATGCGTTCAGGGTAAATTCAGTGAAAGATGCTTCTTCTCTTTCTTCTGGCTCTGGCTCGGGTTGTGGCTGAGGCGTGCCTGAGGCTTCGTTATTCAGCAGCCACAACAGGTTATTGGCGGAGTCAGCATTTGCCAATCCTTCTTCTTTACTGATCAGACCTTGTTTAATCAGTTTCATTAATGCCAGCTCAAACGTTTGGGAACCCGGCGACAAGCTCTTTTCTATCGCTTCTTTGATTTGGAAAATATCGCCTTTTTCTATCAGCTCGGAGACATAACGGGTATTAAGCATGATTTCGATCGCGGGACAGCGGCCGCCATCAGTCGAGCGAATCAGGCGTTGAGAAATAATCGCCCGGATAGAGGACGCCAGATCAAGCAATAAGGCTGAGCGGTTTTCCATAGGGAAAAAACTGATGATACGGTTCAGCGCCTGGTAACTATTGTTTGCATGCAAGGTCGCCAGTACCAGATGGCCGGACTGCGCATAGGCAATCGCCGACATCATGGTATTCAGATCGCGAATCTCACCAATCAAAATACAATCCGGTGCCTGACGTAAGGAATTTCTTAATGCCGTTTCAAGACTGTCGGAATCGGTGCCGACTTCGCGCTGATTGACGATCGATTTTTTACTGTGAAACAGGTATTCAATCGGATCTTCGATGGTCAGGATGTGGCCTGTTTTGACTTCATTGCGGTAATCCAGCATTGAGGCAATGGTAGTCGATTTACCTGAGCCAGTCGCACCGACAACCAGGATCAGGCCGCGTTTTTCCATGATCAGTTCGGGTAATACAGGCGGTAAATTCAATGTGTTCAGCGCCGGAATATTTCCCGGTACAAAACGGAATACAGCTGAAAAAGAACCACGTTGGCGAAACGCGGAAAGACGGAAACGTCCGATACCCGGCGCACCGATACCGATGTTGAGCTCATTGTCACGCTCGAGTGCCGCGAGGTGTTCTGCGGAAACCACCTCTGCCAACAAAGACAGAATATTTGCCTGATCCATTTTTTGCTGATTAATCGGCAGCAGGTTGCCGTTAATCTTCAAATGCACAGGTGAATTGATGGCAAAAAACATGTCTGAAGCATGTTTTTCTTTCATCAGCTGAAATAAACGTTCCATTGCCGCCATGATGATTCCTTTTCTGAGAGTAAATTAGCCGGACCACCATCGTGACCCGGCTAATTTCTTCTTTCAATAAATGGTAAGACTCAAACCTGTTTATTAGTCAGTCCGTCAACGAATTAAGCGCCGCGCAATAATTCATTGATGCTGGTTTTGGATCGTGTTTGTGCATCAACGCGTTTAACGATCACCGCGCAATACAGACTGTATTTGCCATCCGCCGACGGCAGGCTACCGGAAACAACAACAGAACCGGAAGGAATGCGGCCATAGCTGACTTCGCCAGTGGCGCGATCGTAAATCTTGGTTGACTGGCCGATATACACACCCATGGAGATCACGGAGTTTTCTTCGACGATCACGCCTTCGACGATTTCAGAGCGGGCACCGATGAAGCAGTTATCTTCGATGATGGTCGGATTTGCCTGCATAGGCTCCAATACGCCACCAATACCGACACCACCGGATAAATGCACGTTCTTACCGATCTGAGCGCAGGAACCGACGGTAGCCCAGGTATCAACCATCGCACCTTCATCCACATACGCACCGATATTCACATACGAAGGCATTAGTACCACGTTTTTAGCAATGAAACTGCCACGGCGGGCCACTGCTGGCGGTACGACGCGGAAGCCGCCTTTAGCGAAATCTTCGGCTGTGTAATTCGCAAACTTGGTTGGTACTTTATCGAAGAACTGCATGTGATCGCCGGATGGCATGCAGATATTGTCTTCCAGTCGGAACGACAGTAATACCGCTTTTTTTACCCATTGATTGACATGCCATTGACCATCGATTTTTTGCGCAACGCGCAGACTGCCGGCATCCAGTTCGCTCAGTACGTGCGCAACAGCATCGCGGACTTCTGCAGGCGCAGATTTTGGCGAGAAATTAGCGCGGTCTTCCCATGCCTGGTCGATGATTTGCTGTAATTGTTGTGTCATGGTGATCTTCTTTTGAAAAAATGAATTGATGTAAAAATATTTTTTAAAATGTGCGTGTATCTGTGTGCTTGGTGTATTCGGTATTATTCTCTGGCCAGGTCTTTGCAAAACGCAACGATGCGCTGCGCTGCTTCAAGACATTCGCCGACTTCCGCGACCAGCGCCATGCGTATGCGGTTTTGTCCCGGATTGATGCCATGCGCTTCGCGGGCGAGATAACTGCCAGGTAAGACCGTCACATTATATTGTTGGTATAAGCGTCGTGCGAATTCGGTGTCGCTGATACCTTTCAGGTGATCAACTTTGGCCCATAAATAAAAGGCGGCATCGGGTAATTGCACATCCAGCACTTCTTGCAACAGTGGTGTGATCTGGGCAAACTTTTTGACATACTTGGCGCGGTTTTCTTCCACATGGGTTTCATCATTCCATGCTTCTACCGATGCGGCCTGTATCATCGGGCTCATTGCACTACCGTGATAGGTGCGATACAGCAGGAATTTTTTAATAATTTCCGCATCGCCAGCAACAAAACCGGAGCGCATGCCAGGTACGTTAGAGCGTTTCGATAAACTCGACAGAGTGATCAGTCGTTGGTAATCAGGGCGTCCCAATAGCTGCGCCGCCTGCAAGCTACCTAAAGGTGCTTCTTCCTTAAAATAAATCTCGGAATAACATTCGTCAGCCGCAATCACAAAACCATAGCGATCTGATAGCTCAAATAATTCTTTCCAGTCGTCCAGATTCAGCACGGCACCCGTAGGATTGCCCGGGGAACAGATAAACAATAACTGCACACGTTTCCAGATGTCTTCCGGAATGCTTTTGTAATCCGGGGCAAAATTGCGTTGCGGATCCGCATTCGCAAAATACGGCTCTGCGCCGGACAAATAGGCTGCACCTTCATAAATCTGATAAAAAGGATTCGGACACAATACCAGTGGCAGCCCGTCCTGACATTCTTCTGTATTAATGATCGTTTGCGTCAGCGAAAATAAGGCTTCACGTGAACCATTCACCGGCAAAATCTGTGTCGCCGGATTGAGTGCCGGAATCGCATAACGACGCGCAGCCCATTCTGAAATCGACTTACGTAACGCATCAGAACCAGTCGTTGCCGGATAACTTGCCAGCCCAGCCATATTGGCGATCAGTGCCTGTTTAATGAATTCAGGCGTAGGGTGTTTCGGTTCACCTATACCAAGGCTGATGGGCGTGTAAGCGGGATTGGGCTTGACATCAGCAAACAGGCGTTTGAGTTTCTCAAAAGGATACGGTTGTAACTTGGCGAGGTGAGGATGAAAGTGCATTTTTAGATTCGTTATCAATACGGAAAAGTCTCAGGTCGCTGCCTTAGTGAAGCAATATTTTGAGGCAATATTTGCTTTCACCGGATTCATTGCGCAATATCATGACCAGCATACGTTTGCCTGATACTGAATTGACAGAATTTCGTATTATAGCCTTTGCCAGATTCTTCAGAGGCAGGCTTTGAGGATATTTCATCACGCTAATTTGTAAGAATTCTCACAAAATAAAGTTAAAGTTAGCGATTTCTTAAACTTCAGGCATGAAAATTCCACAGATCAAATGGTATGATGCTGGGCTGATAGTCAGGTACTGGCAAGGCTTGGTGGTAGTGCCTTGCAAGGTGTCTGAGAGCAGTGACGGGTTTGTCTGCAAACGATAATAATATTTCATTAAGTGCGATTAACTTCTATTAAATTGTCGGGATTCAAATCTTTCGTTGAACCCACTCATTTTCAGGTGCCAGGTCAGTTGGTCGGTGTTGTCGGGCCAAACGGCTGTGGCAAATCGAACATCATCGACGCGGTGCGCTGGGTGCTGGGCGAATCAAAAGCATCAGAGTTGCGCGGCGAATCCATGCAGGACGTTATTTTTAACGGTTCCACCCACAGAAAGCCTGCTGGTCGTGCCTCAGTCGAATTAGTGTTTGATAACAGTCTGGGCAAAGCGGCGGGGCAATGGAGTCAGTATGGTGAAATCGCCGTTAAGCGGACACTGACCCGGGACGGCACTTCCACTTATTACATCAATGGTCAACCGGTTCGCCGCCGCGATATTCAGGATATTTTCCTCGGTACCGGCCTCGGGCCGCGCGCCTACGCGATCATTGGTCAGGGCATGATTTCGCGGATCATCGAAGCGCGCCCTGAAGAATTACGTATTTTCCTCGAAGAAGCCGCCGGTGTTTCCCGCTACAAAGAGCGTCGCCGCGAAACCGAGAACCGCATTCACGACACGCATGAAAATCTGGTGCGCGTCGAAGACATTTTGCGTGAACTGAACAATAATCTGGAAAAACTGGAAGCGCAGGCAGTGATCGCGAATAAGTTTCACGAGCTGCAATCGGATCAGGAAGAAAAACAAAAATTATTATGGCTACTGCGTAAGAATGAAGCCGCCAATGAACAAAAGAAATATTTTGCTGAAATAGAAAAAACTCAGCTCGATCTGGAAGAACAAACAGCTAAGTTGCGTCATGTAGAGCTCGAACTCGAGCAAATGCGTCAGGCACATTATGCGGTCGGCGATCACATGCATCAGGCGCAGGGGCATCTGTATCAGACGAATGCTGAAATTGGCAGCCTTGAGGCGCAAATCAAGTTTGTGATCGAATCGCGTAGTCGTCTGCAATCGCAGCTTCACTCCCTGACTGCTCAGCGTGATCAGTGGCAACGTCAGAGTCATCAACTGCAAGACGAGCTTTCAGAGGCCGAAATTCAGGTCGAAGAACTGGCGATGCGCGCTGAACAGGCATCGGAAACGGCGCAATCTCAACAAGATACTCTGCCTGCGATGGAGCAGGTGTGGCGTGAGTCGCAGCTGAAAACAACCGAGTCCCGTGCCCGGATTATGCAGATGCAGCAGCAGATTGAACTCGAATCTGCGCATCAGCGTAATGCCTCGAACATTCTGAACACGCTGGCGTCGCGTAAAGAGCGCCTGATGCAGGAAAAACAGGGTCTGGCGATGCCAGACTCCAGTCATCTGGATAATTTGTCTTTCCAGCTAGAAGAAAAAAAACAAATGCTGGAAGAGTTGAGTATGCAACTCGAAGAAGCACTGGAACGTTTGCCTGTGCTCGAAGACGAACGCAAACAGGCGCAGCAGCAGGTGAATCAGGATGCCGCTGAATTAGCGCAACTTGAAGCACGCCTGCTGGCATTAAAGCAGTTGCAGGAAAAAGTGCAGATACAAGGGAAAGTGCAGCCCTGGCTGGAAAAACACGAACTTGGACGCTTGCCTAAGCTATGGCAAAAGCTGCATATTGAAGCTGGCTGGGAAACGGCGCTGGAATCTGTCTTGCGTGAGCGTACCGCCTCGCTGGAGATGTCCAATCTTGATTGGGCAAAAGCATTTTTTAATGATGCGCCGCCAGCAAAACTGGCAGTGTACAGTCCGCAGATATTGGCAGATCAGCCGTTGGCGGCTCCTGGTTTAAAACCTTTCATCAGCCTGTTGCAGTTGAACGATGCCGGTATCCGCAGTCTGATGCAGGACTGGTTACATCAGGTTTACGTCGCTGAAGACGTCGCGTCTGCCTTTATTGATCGTGCGAAGTTGCCGCCGGGCGCGTCCTTTATTACTAAGCAAGGCCATGTGATTTCCCGCTCCAGTGTGCGTTTTTATGCCTCGGATTCCGAGCAGGATGGCGTGCTCGGGCGTCAGCAGGAAATCGACAATATCAGTAAGCAATGCCGTGCCAGACAATTGCTCGCAGATGAAGCGAAAGCGCGCTCGGTTCGTGCTGAATCTGTGTATAGCCAGGCGACGCAGCAGTTGCAGGAATTACGTCAGCGCGTTGGCACACTGACGCAAACAACGCACAGTCTGCAAATTGAATACATGAAACTGGCTGAAGTGCAGGAGCGTTTTAATCAGCGCAGCACACAGATCAGCACTGATCTGGCCGAAATCGCCGCGCAGGAAAGCGAACAACAACAGGCCAGAGCCGAATCCGAGCAAAAATTTGAAATGCTCGATATGGAACTGGCCGAGTTGCAGGAGTCGCATGAAGAAGGGCAGACGGCGTATCTGGAAAAAGAACAGCAGTTGAATCAGGCGCGCCAGCGTTTGCGTGATCTTGAACTGGCGGCGCAGGAAGCTGCTTTCGCTGAAAAATCGCACCGCAGTAAAATGGAAGAAATGCGTCGCAATATTGCGACAGCGCTGGAGCAATCTGCGCAATTATTTGCCAGCATGCAGCAAGGTCAGCTGGAGCTGGAATCGATGGACGACCAGACCGCGCAGGCGGGTTTGCAGGATTTGCTGGATCGTCGCAGCGATCAGGAACGTGCTCTGGCGGATGCTCGGCATGAGCTGGATCAGCTGACGCAGCAATTACGCCAGTATGAAGACAATAAAGCGCAGACAGAACGCGGCTTGCAGCCACAACGCGACCGCATCGTCGAATTGCAATTGAAAGAGCAGGCAGCGCGCCTCGCGCAAGAACAATACGACGAACAATTGCGCAATTTTGAAGTCGATGAAGCCGCATTGTCAGAGAAACTGCATGCAGATCTGAAACCTTCTTATTTGCAAGGTGAGGTGACGCGTCTGAATAATGCGATTGCGGCGCTGGGCGCAGTGAATATGGCGGCACTCGATGAACTGGTGCAGGCGAAAGAGCGCAAAACATTCCTCGATGCACAGCATGCCGATCTGACCGAAGCAATTACCACTTTGCAAGATGCAATCCAAAAGATTGATATTGAAACGCGTGAATTGCTGCAAGATACCTTTGATAAGGTCAATCATCACTTTGCTGAGCTGTTCCCGATTTTATTCGGTGGCGGTCAGGCGAAACTGATCATGACCGGCGACGAAATTCTGGATTCCGGCGTGCAGGTGATGGCACAGCCTCCGGGCAAAAAGAATGCGACGATACATCTGCTGTCCGGCGGCGAAAAAGCCTTGACCGCGACGGCGCTGGTATTTTCTATGTTTCAGCTCAATCCGGCTCCCTTCTGTCTGCTGGATGAGGTGGATGCGCCTTTAGATGATTCAAACACTGAGCGTTTCTGTAATATGGTGAAACGCATGTCGTCCAATACCCAGTTTTTATTTATCTCCCACAATAAGATTGCAATGGAAATGGCACAGCAACTGATTGGTGTCACCATGCAGGAACAGGGGGTTTCCCGAATTGTGGCGGTGGATATGGAGTCCGCCGTCAATTTTGCTACTGAGGCTCAAGCAGCATGACAGATCTACAATTAAGTTTATTAGCTATCAGCGGTACTTTGGTCGTTGGTGTGGTCGCCTTTAATAAATGGCAGGAATACAAAGCCAAGAAAACCGTCGAAAATGCATTCGATGACGGGCAGGATGACGTACTGCTCAATCCTGATCTGCCCGCAGACGTCACGCAAAGACATGAACCTGTTTTTGCTGATGAAAACATCCCTGTTACTCGCCCGGCAGAACCGGTATTGACAGACAGTGTTGAGTCGGAACTGGCTGCAGAAGTCAATGAGGATGCGAAAACAGTTTCTGTCGAAAAAGAATTGCCGGTTGATGAACTGATAGATTGCGTGATTCCGCTTGAATTTGATACGCCTGTCCGTGGCGAAAAAATTCTGGCAGAAATCGCAGACCTTAAGTATGTCGGTAAAAAGCCAGTGCATTTCATTGGTCAGACCCATAGCGGCGAGCGCGACGTAATCGCCATCGGCGGTGCGTACACTACCTTGTTCGCAGGCATACAGATGGTCAGTCGTAGCGGCGCCTTAAATGAACTGGAGTATTCAGAGTTCGTCATGAAATTACGTGCGATTGCCGATAACCTGAATGCCCACCCTGATATTCCAGACATGAATTCCGTGATTTCTCATGCGCGTGAATTACACCAGTTCGTGGCTGAACACGATGCACAATTGAGTGTCAATGTGGCTGCCACCGGCGCTGCTTGGGCACTTAATACGCTGATCGCTGCTTTGGAAAAAATGGGATTCGATCAGCGTCCGGATGGGCGCCTGATGATGCCGGATGGTGATGGCGGCAGTCTGTTTACCTTGTCAACCAATGTCGGCGTCAGCGAAGCCTTAACATCGCGCCTGACCTTGTTGCTGGATGTGCCTTGCGTTGCGCCGTCCCGCGATGGTTTCGGTGCGATGGCAGCGTGCGCCCGTTCATTGGCGACCCGCCTTGGCGGCACGGTCGTGGATGATGGCAATCAGCCTATTTCAAAAGCAGCCCTGGATGAAATCGCTGGACAGGTCAATGAATTCTATGCAGCGATGGCAGAGGCGCAGATTCCTGCCGGTTCAGTACGCGCGCAACGTTTATTCAGTTAAGCTGGCAGTTCTGTTTCATGCAAAATGATTTATTTGGAGCGCCAATTGAACCATCCTTCGCGACGGTGGCTGAGCGATCTGCTTACTTGCGTCGTGAAATTGAGCGCCACAGTCATGCCTATTATGTGCAGGATCAGCCGACTATTCCTGATAGTGAATACGATAAATTATTCGCTGAACTACAAAAAATCGAAACGGATTTCCCTGACTTAAGAACAGCCGACTCGCCGACCTTGCGTGTCGGTGGACAGGCTTTACCTGAATTCGGCCAGGTGCAGCACGCAGTTCCTATGCTGTCGCTGAACAATGGCTTTGAAGATGAAGACGTGCTTGCGTTTGATAAGCGGGTTCGCGAAGGATTAAATGCCAGTAACGAGATTGAGTATGCGATCGATCTGAAGTTTGACGGGCTTGCTATTAATCTGCGCTATGTTGATGGCGTTTTCACGCAGGCTGCAACGCGTGGCGATGGTTTTACCGGCGAAGATGTGACGGAAAATATCCGCACCATACGCAGCATACCGCTACGGCTGAATACGCCGCACCCGCCAGCATTGCTGGATGTGCGTGGTGAAGTTCTGATGTTTAAACGCGACTTCGAAAAATTGAATCAGCGCCAGCGTGATGCAGGGGCTAAAGAATTTGCCAATCCACGCAATGCGGCCGCTGGCAGTTTGCGGCAACTTGATTCCAAAATCACTGCGCAGCGTAATTTACGTTTTTTTGCTTATGGCATTGGTGCGCTTGACGGTGCTGAGTTACCCGCGTCGCATCGCGCGCTGCTGGCGTGGTACCGCGATCTTGGTATTCCTGTCTGTGATGAAAATGCGTTGGTGAGCGGTGCCTCTGGTTTGCTCGATTTTTATCGTGCTATACAACAGAAACGTCCTGCGCTGGCTTATGAAATTGACGGCGTCGTTTATAAAGTGAACGATTTTGTCCAGCAGACGGAATTGGGCTTCGTGTCACGCGCCCCGCGCTTTGCGCTGGCGCATAAGTTTCCAGCCGAAGAAGCAATGACCCTGGTGCAGGGAATTGATATTCAGGTCGGACGTACTGGCGCATTGACGCCAGTCGCAAGGCTGGCACCGGTATTTGTCGGCGGTGTCACAATCACCAACGCCACCTTACACAATGAAGATGAGGTCAGACGCAAGGATGTGCGGTGCGGTGACACCGTGATCGTACGACGTGCCGGCGACGTGATTCCAGAAGTGGTTGCTGTCGTGTTGGAGTGGCGACCTGAGCCTGCGCCAGCCGCATTTGAAATGACCAAATCTTGTCCCGTATGCGGTTCCCATGTGGTCAGGGAAGAGGGTGAGGCGATTGCGCGCTGCTCCGGTGGTTTGTTTTGTTCCGCTCAACGTAAAGAGGCTATTCGTCACTTCGCTGGTCGCAGGATGATGGATGTTGAAGGTCTGGGTGAGCGTTATATCGAGAATCTGGTTGAACTCGGCTATGTGCATGGTATTGCCGATTTGTACAAGCTGACGCTGGATAATCTGCTGGAAATGAAACAACGGGCGGATGAGCGCGACGGCATCACGCCTGAAACTGTTCAGCAAGGGAAAATCGCCACTAAATGGGCGGAAAACTTACTTACCGCGATTGCGGCCAGCAAGCAGCCGTCTTTAGATCGCTTATTGTTTGCACTTGGCATCCGGCATGTCGGCGAATCGACAGCGAAAACGCTGGCCGACTGGTTGGGGCAACTTGCTTTGATACGTCATGCGCCATCGGCCTTATTACGTGTCTTACCGGATATCGGCGCAACCGTCGCTGATGCGATCGCTGATTTTTTTGCAGAACCTAAAAATCAGCAGGCGTTGGACGCTCTTTTACAGGCGGATGTTTTGCCAAAAGACGAACATGCGCCCAGTGCGAAATTGCGTGAGCGCCTCGAATTTGCAGTGCTGCTGGCAGCGTTGGATATCCCGAAACTGACGGCAACCCGATGCAAACAATTGCAAGATCGCGGCATGTCGATGAAGAATCTGGCAGCATTGGGAGATGACGGTTTTACTGATCTTGGTTTGCCGTCGGATGTGCATGCGGCGCTGATGCAATGGTTGGCACTTCCCGAAAACCGGCAGCGTTTGTTGGGACTGGAAAAAATTGCGCAGGAATTGCTGCAGCAGTTGCCGCAGGCTGCAGAAGATGAGGGCGTATTTGCCGGAAAAACATTTGTCCTCACTGGAACCTTACCGACATTAACGCGCGATCAGGCGACCGCCATGATTGAAGCGGCAGGTGGCAAGGTGGCGGGATCAGTGTCGAAAAAGACCAGCTATGTTGTGGCTGGTGAAGAGGCAGGCAGCAAGTTAGTGAAGGCAAGAGAATTAGGTGTCGCTGTTTTGACAGAAGCAGATTTACTTCAATTATGTTCCAGGAGCTGAAATGAGAAAAATTAAAAAAGCCGTTTTCCCTGTTGCCGGTTTGGGCAGCCGTTTTTTACCGGCGACTAAAGCGCAACCAAAGGAAATGCTGCCTATCGTTGATAAGCCGCTGATTCAGTATGCGGTCGAAGAGGCGGTGGAAGCGGGGATTACAGAAATGGTGTTCATCACCGGCCGGAACAAGCGCGCGATTGAAGATCATTTTGATAAAGCCTACGAATTGGAAAGTGAGCTTGAGGCCGCAGGCAAAGAGGCTCTGCTTGATCTTGTGCGTAATGTGATTCCGAAAAGCGTCAATTGTATTTACATTCGCCAGCCAGCCGCGCTTGGACTTGGTCACGCGGTGCTGTGTGCCCGTCCTGTGATTGGCGACGATCCTTTTGCCGTTCTGCTGGCCGATGATCTGATGGATGCCGATGTGGGGCAGCCATCAGTCATGGCGCAGATGACGAAGCAATATGAGGCTGAAGGCGGCAGTATTATTGCGGTTCAGGATGTGCCACGCGAATTCACCCGTCAGTACGGTATCGTCAGTGGCACGCCATACAAAGACAGACTCGAGCGTATGCAGGGAATTATTGAGAAACCGATGCCGGATGTTGCACCTTCCACCCTGGCCGTGGTTGGACGCTATATCTTGTCCGGTCGTATTTTCTCTTACCTCGAAAATCTGGGCAAAGGATCTGGCGGTGAAATTCAACTGACCGATGGTATCGCAGCGATGCTGAAAGATTACCCTGTCTATGCATACCGCCCGGCAGCAACACGTTATGACTGTGGTTCTAAACTTGGTTACCTCAAAGCCAGCGTGGCACTTGGTTTGAAACACAAAGAAACCAGCGCAGAATTTACTGAATTCTTAAAATCGATCAAGTAATCAGCCACATAATTGCAGCGTGACCAGATCATTGCGATCTGGTCTTTTTTTTTGCGTCTTTTTTAAATTGATGTATCTTGGTTGTCGCGATAGCTATCAATCTGAAGTAAGGAAAAAATATGATCCATCCGATTCTGAAAATGGGCGATCCGCGTTTGTTGCGCGTCGCAGAGCCAGTCACTGAATTCGATACGCCGGAACTACATCAGTTGATCAGTGAGATGTTTGAGACCATGGCTGCGGCCAATGGTGCGGGTTTGGCTGCACCACAAATCGGCGTGAATCTGCAATTGGTTATTTTTGGCTTTAAATCGAATCCGCGCTATCCCGATGCACCCGTTGTGCCGGAAACAGTCTTGCTCAATCCCGAGCTGACGCCACTCAGTGATGAAACCGACGAGGCCTGGGAAGGTTGCTTGTCGGTACCCGGAATGCGCGGGCTGGTACCGCGTTGGTCGGCTTTGCGATATGAAGGCGTTGATCAGTTCGGCAAGCCTATCTGCCGTGACGTCGATGGTTTTCATGCCCGCGTCGTGCAGCATGAATGCGATCATCTGAACGGCATTTTGTATCCGATGCGCATCCGCGATATGAGGCAATTCGGTTTTACCGAAGTATTATTTCCGGAACTGGACCCGGCAGACGACGACTAATCCTGCATCTGGCTTTGGAGGGGCTGAATATACTCCCCCGGAGTATTATTTACAGCCCTTATTATTCAAGGACATGAGCTATAAAATGACAAAAATAGGGGGGAGTATCTGATTCAGTGATATCAGATCGTGTTTTTTAGCGATCAGAATTGTTCGTCTTCACGCAGATAGCGCCATTGCCCTTCGGGTAAATTACCCAGTCTGACTTTGCCGATACGCACTCGCTTTAAACCCAGGACGCGCAAGCCCACCATGTCGCACATACGGCGAATCTGACGTTTTTTCCCTTCACGCAAAATGAAGTGCAATTGATCTTCATTTTGCCAACTGACTTTGGCAGGCAGCAATTTTTTACCATCGAGCATCAGGCCGTGATTCAGTCGGCGCAGATCTGCATCGGGCAATCTGCCCGGTTTGGAATAAGCAACCCGCACCAGGTATTCTTTTTCGACGACCGTATTTTCACCGATCAGCTGTTTGGCAATCCTGCCATCCTGCGTCAGCACCAATAAGCCAACGGAATCAATATCGAGACGGCCTGCAGGTACCAGACTACGCAATTGGGTAGGATGAAATGCCGTATCGACCTTGCATTCTGACCAGCGGTTTTCCGGTTTGATCAGCGCAATCGCTGGTGTGTAGCCATCTTCTGCCTGACCACTGACGTAGCCAACTGGCTTATTGATCAGAACGGTCACGCGCTTGGATTGTTCAGCCGCCGCTTGTCGTTCAACCGTTACTTTTTGATGCGGCAATACTTTACTGCCGAGTTCGGAGATGACCTGGCCATCGACGCGTACCCAGCCGCGGGCGATCCATTCATCCGCTTCGCGGCGGGAGCACAATCCGAGTTCGGACATGCGTTTTGAGAGTCTTACTAATTCTGTCATGGTGAAATATCAGGCAGTGAATCCGGAAATGCAGGTCCGGATGGAAAAAAGGATGCGAGTTTACACCCGTAATGCGTCCAACAGATCAGTTTCAAACTGAATCTGGGTACGAGCGCCTTGCAGCGCAGCGCCATCAACGATAAACACGTCTTCAACCCGCTCGCCCAGCGTCATGATCTTCGCGGTGTGCAGATTGATTTTGTATTTCGTCAGTACCTCGGCAATCGAATACAGCAAACCATTTTTGTCATTCGCAGAGATCGACAATAAATAATACTGGCCTTTTTCATCCGGCCGTAAATCGACCGTCGGGACGATAGGGAAGTTGCGCGACATGCGCGATAACCGCCCGCGATTCGGCGGCGATAATGGCGTTTGCTGCGCCAGCGATTCACTCAGTTCGTGTTCGATCAGGTTAATGATGTCGCGATACTGATGCGCAAAGCTAGGCTCGCTGACCATGAAGGTGTCGAGTGCGTAACCGTTTTTACAGGTATGAATTTTGGCGTCGAGAATATCGAAATTTTTGCTGTCAAAATAATTGCAAATCCGAGCGAACAAATCCGGCTGATCTTTGACATAGACGGTGACCTGAAGGCCTTCGCCTATCGTTGATAAACGGCATTTCACTACTGGCGTACTGCTATCAATTCTGTCGTACAGTACTCTGGTTTGCCAGGCGATATCAGATGCGTCATGGCGCAGGAAATAGCCGACATCCAGTTGTTGCCAGAGTTTTTCATGTGCGTCCGGCGGAATGCCGACCAGGCGTAAGGCTTTCAGTGCATCGTTCTGACGATTTTTTAATACGCTGTCTTTTGATGGCGCTTCACCGCCAAGAACGCGTAAGGTCATACGATACAGGTCTTCCAGCAGCTTGGCTTTCCAGCCGTTCCATACTTTCGGGCTGGTGCCGCGGATATCAGATACGGTCAGCAAATACAGGGCGGTCAGATGACGCTCGTCTTTTACTAATTTGGCGAAATTCAGCACGACATCCGGATCGGATAAATCCTGCTTTTGCGCAACTTGCGACATGGTCAGATGGTTCTGTACAAGGAAAATCACCAGTTCCGTATTCGCGCGGTTCAGTCCGTGGTCGTAACAAAATTTCTTCGCATCGGCCATTCCAAGCACAGAATGGTCGCCGCCGCGACCTTTGGCGATATCATGGAACAGCGCTGCGATATACAGCACCCAAGGCTGATCGAAATTGGCGATCAACTGGCTGCAGAACGGATATTCATGGGCATGCTCAGGCATCGTGTAGCGGCGCAGATTGCGCACGACCATCAGGATATGCTGATCGACGGTGTAGGCATGAAACAGATCATGTTGCATCTGTCCGATAATCCGCCGGAAATTGGGCAGATAACGGCCGAGTATGCTCATCTGATTCATGCGCCGCAAAGCATGCGTGATGCCCTGTGGGGCCTGCAATATCTGTAAAAAGAGTGAGCGATTGAAAATGTTGTGCCTGAATTCGGCATCAATCAGCAAGCGGGCATGCCATAACGCGCGCGTTGTTCGCGCTGTCATACCTTTCAGTTCACTATGGCGCGCCATCACGAGAAAAATTTCCAGTAACGCTGACGGATTGCTTTGGAACGTGTCGTCAGAGGCAATATCGATGAAGCCATTGACCTCATTGAAGCGCTCATTGATGGGACGTGGCACCGAGGGCTGAGGAAACAAAACGGCTTCGATATTCTGCAGCAGTATCAGATTTAACTGGGTGACCGCTTTGGCGGCCCAGTAATATCGCTGCATCAGATATTCGCTGGCACGTCGCGATTCCGTCGTTTTGAATCCGAATGATTCTGCAATCGGTGTCTGTATATCAAACACTAGCCGGTCTTCACGGCGTCCCGCAGCGATGTGCAGGCGTGCGCGTATGTCTTTAAAGGCGCGTTCATTACGTTTGAGTTGATGCGCTTCGGTGTCGGTAATCAGACCGCGCTGCGCCAGTTCTCGCCAGGAATTGCCGAGATTAGCTGCCCTGGCAACCCAGAGGATGACTTGTAAGTCGCGCAGACCACCAGGACTTTCCTTGCAATTCGGCTCCAGACTGTATGGCGTGTCTTCATATTTGACATGCCGCTGCCGGAGCTCCAGCAGTTTTTCCTGGAAAAATTTTTGCGGATTCATTGCCTCTGCGTAGCATTGTTGCAGCTTACGGAACAGGCTGCGACTGCCGCAGACCAGACGCGCCTCAAGCATGCTGGTCTGCACAGTAATATCTGCTGCCGACTCCTGAAGGCATTCTTCTACCGTACGTATACTGTGACCGATATCGAGTCCGATGTCCCAGAACAACTGCACCAGACACTCAAGTTTGCTTTGCGTTTCTGCTGTCGGCGCTTTGTCCAGTAAGATCAGAACATCCACATCAGAATAAGGAAAAAGCTCGCCGCGACCATAACCTCCGACGGCGACCAGTGAACATTCCTTGGGTATGTCGAAATGTTTCCAGATCTTTTCCAGCACATGATCCACACTGCGGCATAAACCCTTCAGTAACTGTTCAGCTTTGTGATTGTCATTAAACGCCAGTATTGCTGACGCTTGTGCTGACTTGATTTCTTCTTTGAATGCAAGTGCTGGTGAAAGCATTATTCCGGGTCGCCTTGTACGTTTAAACGAGTTGAATGTAGTCAGGAATTGGTGGGTAGCCAGCCGACAACGTTAAGATTTCATAACCTGTTTCGGTGACGAGCACAGTATGTTCCCATTGTGCAGACAAGCTGCGGTCTTTGGTGCGGATAGTCCAGCCGTCACCCATGGCGCGAATCTCACGTCGGCCGGCATTAATCATCGGTTCTACGGTAAAAATCATGCCCGCTTCCAGTTTTTCCATGGTGCCGGGTTTGCCGTAATGCATGACCTGAGGCGCTTCGTGGAAAACTTTACCGATGCCATGTCCACAAAACTCACGGACCACGCTGTAACCGGCTTTTTCAGCATGCTGCTGAATCACATGTCCAATGTCTCCCAGATAAGCGCCAGGTTTGATTTTTGAAATGCCCAGCCACATGCATTCATAAGTGATCTGGTTCAGGCGCTTGCTTAAAATAGATGGTTCACCAAGCAAAAACATACGACTGGTGTCACCGTGGTAGCCATCTTTAATGACGGTAATATCAAGGTTGACGGAATCGCCGTTTTTTAAGACTTTATCGCCAGGAATACCGTGACAGATCACGTCATTGACAGAAGTGCAGATTGCTTTCGGGTAGGGCGTGTAACCAGGAGGGCAATAGTTCAGCGGAGCCGGAATCGTGCCTTGTACATTCACCATATATTCGTGACAAAGACGATCAAGTTCACCGGTTGTTACGCCAACCTGAACGAATGGGGTAATGTAATCAAGGACTTCTGATGCCAGTTTTCCGGCGATACGCATACCGGCGATATCTTCCGCGGTTTTAATTGAAATGGATTCCATATTGTTTCGTAGTAGAGCAGCGATATTGAATTGAATGAAAAAGAATGCATCGCTGCGTGAGAAAGTGCGATAAATAAGTGCTATCAGCAGGTAATCAATAATTATAGACGTGAAAAGTGCGCCTGTCGCAGTGAAGTCAACTTCATACTTGAGGAGAATCGCAATTTCATAGTAGAATAGATGGTTAGCTTGTAAATGAATGCAAATTTCTTATAGGTTAATTCATATTCTTATCAATCGAATCCGGTCGAAAAGGGTGTCTTTTCTGCTCAGGTAGAGAGATCACTGGCTGGATTCAAGACCTAACCCTGGAGTTTATTATGTCTGTAACAATGCGTGAAATGCTGGAAGCTGGCGTGCACTTTGGTCACCAAACACGTTTTTGGAATCCAAAAATGGCACCGTACATCTTCGGTCACCGCAACAAAATTCATATCGTTAACCTGGAAAAAACACTGGCTTTGTACCAGGAAGCGATGAAGCATATCCGTCAATTGTCTGCAAATCGCGGCACAATTCTGCTGGTTGGTACAAAACGCCAATCTCGCGAAATCATCGCAGCAGAAGCGCAACGTGCAGGTATGCCTTACGTTGATCAACGTTGGTTGGGTGGTATGCTGACTAACTTCAAAACAGTAAAAACATCGATCAAGCGCCTGAAAGAAATGGAAGCTGCTGTTGAAGATGGTTCCGTAGAGAAGTTGTCCAAAAAAGAAGCGCTGATGTTTGATCGTGAAATGATTAAACTGCAAAAATCTATCGGCGGTATCAAGGATATGGGCGGCGTTCCTGATGCAATTTTCGTGGTTGACGTTGGCTACCACAAAGGTGCAATTACTGAAGCAGCTAAACTCGGCATCCCTGTTATCGGCGTGGTCGATACTAACCACTCTCCTGAAGGTGTTGCTTACATCATTCCTGGTAATGATGACTCATCCAAGGCAATTGCTCTGTATGCCCGCGGTGTTGCTGATGCAATCCTGGAAGGCCGTGCAAACGCAGTGAATGAAGTTCTGGAAGCAGTGAAGCCAGGTTCTGACGAGTTTGTGGAAGTAGAGCAAGCGTAATTTTTGTTCAGATAGAGAGTTTCGGGGCGATTTATACCCGGGACGCGAAAAATGGGGCAACAGTCGTTCGCCCCTTTTTTTAAAACAAAATTTGATGATCAGTGCTGAATAGCACTACCGATTTAGGAGAATGACATGGCAGCGATTACAGCAGCGATGGTTGGTGCTTTGCGCGCAAAGACAGATGCGCCAATGATGGAATGCAAAAAAGCTTTGACAGAAGCTGATGGTGATATGGACCGTGCAGAAGAGATTCTGCGTGTAAAACTGGGTAGCAAAGCATCTAAAGCTTCCTCCCGCGTTACTGCGGAAGGTGTAGTTGCTTCTTATATTTCCGGTAATGTCGGTGCTTTGATCGAAGTTAACTGCGAAACAGACTTCGTTACAAAAAATGATGACTTCATTGCATTGGCTAACACTTGCGCTAAATTGATTGCTGAGCACAATCCAGCTGACGTAGCTGCTTTGGGCGCATTGCCACTCGATGGCAAGACAGTAGAAGAAGTTCGTGCAGCACTGGTTGGTAAGATCGGTGAAAACATGTCCTTCCGTCGTTTCGCACGTTTTGAAACACCAGCTAAGCTGACTTCTTATCTGCACGGCACACGTATCGGTGTTGTTGTTGAATTTGAAGGTGCTGATGAACAAGTTGGTAAAGACGTAGCAATGCATATCGCTGCGATGAAACCAGTTGCTTTGTCGACAGAACAAGTACCTGCGGAATTGATCGAAAAAGAACGTTCAGTTGCGTCTCAGAAAGCAGCGGAATCTGGCAAGCCAGCGGATATCGTTGAAAAAATGGTAGAAGGTTCTGTGCAGAAGTTCCTGAAAGAAGTTTCTTTATTCAATCAACCTTTCGTTAAAAATGACAAGCAAACTGTGGAGCAAATGCTCAAATCAGTTGGTTCGAATGTGAAAGCATTCACGATGTTTGTTGTTGGTGAAGGCATCGAGAAAAAAGTCGATGATTTCGCAGCAGAAGTGGCAGCTCAAGTAGCTGCGGCAAAACAAGCGTAATCAGGCGTAATAAAAAAACGGGCCGAAAGGCCCGTTTTTTTAAGCTCAGAAAAGTAGTTTCAGGATTATTTGGTTTGGATGTCACTTCAAATGTGAGCAAACCAAATGATTGCTTGTATTAATTTAATTTCTTAACTTTCCAGAAGGAGTCCTATCATGACAAAACCTGCTTACAAGCGCGTGCTCTTGAAGCTCTCTGGCGAAGCCCTCATGGGCGATGATTCATTTGGCATTAACCGTGCCACGATTGAACGTATGGTAGCGGATGTTGCAGAAATATCCCGCTTAGGTGTCGAGCTTGCTATCGTAATCGGTGGCGGCAATATATTCCGTGGCGTTGCTCCAGGTGCGCAGGGCATGGATCGTGCCACCGCCGATTATATGGGGATGCTCGCAACAGTGATGAATGCCTTGGCGTTAGCGGATGCGATGCGCCAGGCAGGGGTGACTGCACGCGTCATGTCTGCGATCGCAATTGATCAGGTGGTTGAACCTTATGTTCGCCCGAAAGCATTGCAATATCTGGAAGAGGGTAAGGTAATTGTGTTTGCGGCAGGTACCGGCAATCCATTCTTTACTACCGATACTGCTGCTGCCTTACGCGGGTCTGAAATCGGCGCTGAAATCGTTTTGAAGGCGACGAAGGTGGATGGTGTTTATACCGCAGATCCGAAAAAAGATCCGACTGCGACACGTTTTTCCACTATTTCATTTGACGAGGCCATCTCACGCCATTTGCAGGTGATGGATGCAACCGCATTTGCACTTTGCCGCGATCAGAAATTGCCAATCAAAGTATTCTCTATTGTTAAGCCTGGTGCGTTAAAGAATGTCATTATGGGTGAAGACGAAGGCACACTTGTCCACGTATAATGCAGCGTTTTTGATTGACTGGTTTAATTTTGATAAGGGTCTTTTGCTTTTTAAAGACTGAGAATTGATGTACAGGAGGGCAGTATGAGCGTAGCAGACGTTAAAAAAAATAGTGACCAGAGAATGCAGAAGTCGATTGAGACTCTGAAAGCGGACTTGTCGAAAGTTCGTACAGGCCGTGCACATACAGGCATTCTGGATCACGTGATGGTTGATTACTATGGTTCCCCGACAAATATCACTCAGGTTGCTAACGTAACGCTGATTGATGCGCGCACGATCGGTGTTCAGCCGTGGGAAAAGAAAATGCTGAGCACGATAGAAAAAGCAATTCGCGATTCTGATCTTGGTCTGAATCCATCGAGTCAGGGCGATATGATCCGTGTGCCAACGCCACCATTGACAGAAGAACGTCGTAAAGAAATGGTCAAGCTGGTGAAGACTGAAGGCGAAGGCGCGAAAATTGCTATTCGCAATATCCGTCGCGATGCCAATGAATCGTTGAAAAAAATGCTCAAGGAAAAAGAATGCTCTGAAGATGATGAGCGTCGTGCACAAGATGATATTCAAAAGCTGACAGACAAATTTGTCGCTGAAGTCGATAAGTTATTGGCTGAAAAAGAAAAAGAAGTGTTGACGGTTTAAGCTATTCACTAAGTCACATTTACTTGTTTTTTTTGGCTCAGATTTTGAATACGCTGTAAGTAAAACTACTTCTGACTCCTTTCTTTGTAGTGATCGGAGTTGGCGGTAGTTTTTTTTATGCTCACCTGAGGGTGTTATTTCTCAATTATTCGGTCTTTATGAGTCAGGTATTGCGGCGAGGGCAATTGTGAGTATGCCGGATAAAACCGTTTATACTCTGGCCGCAGAGGCAGTAAGCGATTGATCGCCTATTTTTTGAGTTCAGTGCAGCACAACATAATCAGACAGAGAGTCATTGATGTTAAAAACCCGCGTTATTACCGCGTTGATTTTGCTGGCCATTTTGTTGCCGGTTTTGTATTCAGGGAATTTCCTCGCTTTTTCGGTGATCGTGGTCGCCTTCTTTGGTGCGGCGATCTGGGAGTGTCAGCGTTTATTTAAAAAACCACTTCCTTTGCTGATGGCTGCAGGATGGGCTGCCTTCTTTGCTTATCTCTTATTTCATCTCGATAGCTTTTCTACGCCATTATTATTTGCCTTGTGTGTTGCCTTCTGGTTGTTACGACTGGCGCCGTTGCTGGCCAAGGGCTTGCCGCCTGAATTCGGGTTTTCAAATGGAATCCTGAGTACGCTGTACGGCATCGTTATTTTTGGATGTTTTATCGCGATTGCGGTGTTATTTAAAGTATCGCCGCTCTATCTGCTATCAGTCATGGCGATAGTATGGGTCGCGGATATTGGAGCGTATTTTTCAGGAAAAGCATTTGGGAAACATAAGCTGGCACCCTCTATTTCTCCCGGAAAATCCTGGGAGGGCGCTATTGGCGGTGGCGTGGCGGTGCTGTTACTGGCTGCTGGCTCTGTCTATATTCCGGCACTACAAGACACATTCGCGGTACAGATTTTTCTGCGTAAAGGCTGGTTGGTTTTTTTTGGTGTGATGAGTTTACTTTGCGCTGCAAGTGTCATCGGCGATTTATTTGAATCCATGTTGAAACGACGGGTTGGCATGAAAGACAGCAGCAATCTCTTACCTGGCCATGGTGGCGTACTCGATAGAATTGATGCATTGATTCCCGTGTTGCCGCTGGCTGTTCTTCTGGATTTATGGCGTTAATAGTATGAGTTCACAGCGTGTTTGTATTTTAGGATCCACGGGATCTATCGGCGTTTCCACTCTGGATGTGATTGCCAGGCACCCGGATCGCTATCAGGTATTTGCATTGACGGCGCACACGCAGATAGAAAAACTCGCAGTCCAGTGTGTGCAATTTCAGCCGCAAGTTGTTGTTGTCGGTTCTGCCAGCGCAGCAGATGCGTTACGGCATTTGCTTGCAGAAAAAAAATTAGGTCAGATACAAATTCAATACGGGCCTGAAGCTTTGTGTGAGGTGGCCTCGTCTCCGGAGTGCGACAGTGTGATGGCGGCGATTGTCGGTGCGGCTGGTTTGCCGGCTTCGCTGGCTGCGGCACGTGCAGGTAAAAAAGTCATGCTCGCAAATAAAGAGGCGCTGGTAATGTCCGGCAACCTGTTTATGGATGCGATCAGGAAAAGCGGAGCGTCGCTATTGCCGATTGATAGCGAGCACAATGCGATATTTCAGTGCTTACCGCGGCATTATGATGGTCAGGCTGAACAGCACGGCGTCAGCAAAATTCTGTTAACAGCATCAGGCGGGCCGTTTTTGCATCGCGATATTGCAACGCTGACGGATGTCACGCCAGAGCAGGCAATTGCGCATCCGAACTGGGTGATGGGGCGAAAAATCTCTATCGATTCAGCTACCATGATGAACAAAGGGCTGGAAGTCATTGAAGCGCACTGGCTGTTTTCGGCACCTGCCGATATGATCGAAGTCGTGATTCATCCACAAAGCGTTATTCATTCCATGGTCTCTTATAACGACGGCTCTGTGCTGGCTCAACTGGGAAACCCGGATATGCGTACTCCTATTGCCTACGGACTTGCATATCCTGAACGCATTGCCTCTGGCGTATCGCCGTTAGATCTTGTAAAAGTCTCCAAGCTCAATTTCGAGGCGCCGGATTTCGCTCGTTTCCCCTGTTTGTCGCTCGCGTATCAGGCACTGAAAACAGGTGGCTCTGCACCAACGATATTGAACGCAAGTAACGAGATTGCTGTCCAAGCATTTTTAGACGGAAAAATCGGTTTCCGCGCGATAGATCAACTGATTGCACTATGCATGGATAAAATCGCTGTCACTCCAGTGACTGATCTTGATGGCATTTTGGCGGTTGATGCAGAAGCGCGTGCGGTTGCCCATACGATTGTGATGCAATGAAGTTGATTCAGACTATTCTCGCATTTATCGTCACACTCGGCACACTGGTGACGATACATGAGCTGGGACACTACATAGCTGCGCGTTTGTGTGGCGTCAAAGTATTACGTTTCTCTGTTGGTATGGGACGCGTGATTTTCTCCCGTAAGCTTGGTAAAGATCAGACCGAGTGGGCGATATCGCTGCTCCCGTTGGGCGGATACGTAAAGATGCTGGATGCTCGCGAGCAGGATGTGGCGGAAATTCCTCCTGCAGACTTGCCACGGGAATTTTGCCGTCAATCCGTCTGGAAGCGTATCGTCATTGTTGCTGCCGGCCCTGTGGCGAATTTTATTCTGGCGATCATGTTGTATTCGGCGTTGTTTGTTTACGGAATACCTGAGCCGGTCGCAAAAATCCGCGTTCCTTCTGACACTTCAATTGCATATGCATCTGGTTTGCGTCACGGTGATGTGATATCCGGCATCAATGGCAAGGCGATTCAGAGTTGGAGCGAAGTGCACTGGGAATTAATGCAGCGTGCACTGGAAAAAAATAATGCAGAAATTTCTGTTATTCGCACTTCAGATGATCGAACGAATCAGCAAATCAGACGTGTCATCGAATTACCGCTCAAGCAGCTTGGTAGTCAGGATCTGGAGGGTGATTTTATGTCGCAACTCGGATTTTCACTCGCGCGTCCGCCTGCTGTATTGGGCGAAATCCTGCCGGATGGTCCGGCTAGTCTCGCCGGGCTAAAAAAGGGTGACCTGATATTGCGCATCAACGGTGATCAGGTGCTTGATGGCCTGGCGTTTACAGAAAAGGTCAATGCCGCAGCCGGGCAGCGTTTGACTCTGCATGTCAAGCGTAACGGTAATGAGACTGATGTGGTGGCAACGCCGGTTGCAGACGAAGTTAACGGAACAAAAATCGGGCGTTTGAAAATTCAGATGATGCTCGCGCCAGAGATGACGATCGTACAGACCAACCTGATTGCATCGATAGGAAAGAGTGCGCAGAAAACCTGGGACACCAGCATCGTCAGCATAAAAATGCTATGGAAAATGGTGGTCGGTGAGGTTTCTTTGAAAAACATTACCGGTCCGTTGACTATTGCTGATTATGCAGGGCAGACATCAAGAGTTGGACTGATCAGCTATCTCAGCTTTATGGCGCTTATCAGTATCAGCCTTGGGGTCATGAATTTGCTGCCTATTCCTGTGTTGGATGGCGGTCATTTGTTGTATTATTCGCTGGAAGTTTTGACGGGCAAGCCAGTGTCTGAACGCTTTACTGAAATTGCACAACGTGCCGGAGTAGCATTGCTGATGGCAATCATGGCAGTCGCATTTTTTAATGATATAGCCCGACTAATGTCATAATAGTCAGCTTGATGATAAAAAACTCAATTCTGATCGCCATATTGAGAGTATTGAAAGAACTTTATACCCAATGAAATTACATATCGAGCATTTCACTTTGCCAAAATTTCGTCTTCATTCTATGGCTTTAGCCGCGCTCACTGTATGTTCAGGCAGCGCATTAGCGATACAACCTTTCACAGTAAAAGATATTCGCGTTGAAGGTTTGCAAAGAACAGAAGCAGGTACGGTATTCAGCTACTTGCCAGTCAAAGTCGGTGAAGTGTTTGATGACGCTAAAAGTACGACAGCGATCAAATCTTTATATGCGACCGGTTTTTTTAAAGATATTCAAATCGAAGAGCAAGACGGCGTGTTGGTAGTTTTGCTTGATGAGCGCCCAACCATTGCAGGCGTTGAATTCACAGGCACAAAAGAATTTGAAAAAGATGCCCTGGTAAAAGCATTGAAAGATATCGGCATTGGAGAAACGCGGATTTTTGATAAAGCAACCGTTGATCGTGCCGAGCAAGAATTGAAGCGCCAGTATTTGTCGAAAGGCTTATATGGTATGCAAATTACGACCACGATTACGCCAATCGAACGAAATCGTGTCAAAGTAACTTTCGCGGTAGATGAAGGCGAGATTGCCAAGATTGCGCAAATTAAAATCATAGGCAATAAAGCGTTTTCAGATGGCGAATTAAGAGACCTGATGGCATTAAATACGCCGACATGGTTCTCGTGGTACACCAAAGCCGATCAGTACTCCAAACAAAAATTATCCGGCGATATTGAAACCTTACGTTCGTTCTATCAGAATCGCGGCTATCTGGAAATGCAGATTCTCTCGACGCAGATTTCGATTACTCCCGATAAAAAAGATATTTACATCACGATCAATCTGACCGAAGGTGATAAATATACTGTTTCAAATATCAAGCTCGAAGGCGATATGTTCGGTCGTGAAGACGAACTCGCTTCGCTGATGTTACTCAAAAAGGGTGATATTTATAATGCGGCTCGCCTGACAGAAAGCACGAAACGGATTTCTGAACGTATGGGTAACTTCGGTTATGCGTTTGCGAATGTGAATGCAAACCCGATTCTGGACAAGGAAAAGAAAGAAGTTGCCTTCACCGTTTTTGTTGATGGCGGCAAGCGTGTCTATGTTCGTCGCATTAACCTTGCCGGTAATACGCGGACACGTGACGAAGTTATTCGCCGTGAATTCCGTCAGTTTGAAAGTTCCTGGTACGACGGCGAGAAAATTAAAGCCTCACGTGACCGCGTTGAACGCCTGGGTTATTTTGGCGACGTCAAATTGGAAACGCCGGAAGTGGCAACCAGTGCCGATCAGGTCGATGTGAATTTGTCTGTGACAGAAAAACCAACTGGCAATCTGACATTCGGTGCAGGTTATTCCAGCGCAGAAAAACTGACATTGTCCGGGGCAATTCAACAGGCTAACGTTTTTGGTAGCGGTGACACGATAGGCTTGGAAATTAATACCAGCCGACAATACCGTACCGTAGCTGTTTCGCATCTGGATCCATACTTTACCGACGATGGTATCAGTCGTAGTGTGGATGCGTATATGAGAACAACGAATCCGTTGATCGGCAGTACGTCTTACTACAAAATTCAGACTACTGGCGGCAATTTACGCTTTGGTGTTCCATTCTCTGAAGTCGACACCGTATTTTTTGGTATGGGCTTTGAGCGAACAAAGGTTGAGACAGACGCATCCAGTCCGAACCCGTATAAAAAATATGTTGCTAACTACGGTAATGGCACCAAAGATCAGACTGCCCTTGACTATGGCGTCGGAACCGCGACGACGAATTCTTTCCCATTGACGATTGCGTGGCAAAGGGATAGTCGCGACAGCGTACTGACACCGACCATCGGACGTTATCAGCGCGCCAACTTGGAAGTTGCTGCGATCGGTAATTTTAAATATTATCGCGCCATTTATAACGCTCAGTATTTCAAACCGATTTATCGCTCTGTGACACTGGCACTGAATGGTGAATTTGACTACGGTCACGGCTTGGGCGGAAACCCTTATCCGGTATTTAAAAACTTCTATGCTGGCGGTATTGGTTCGGTTCGTGGTTATGAGCCTTCATCTTTAGGCACTAAAGATTTCAACGGCAATTCCACTGGTGGTGCCAGTCGCGTGCTGGGTAATGTAGAATTACAGATTCCATTCCCTGGTGCGGATAAGTCCCTGCGTTGGTTCACGTTCATCGACGGTGGTCAGGTATTTGATGAAGGTCAAAAAATGCGCACGAGTGATTTGCGCTTCGGTGCGGGTATCGGTATAAGCTGGATATCTCCGGTGGGTCCTTTGAAACTGAGTTTCGGTCGTGCTTTAAATGCGAAACCTGATGATAAGAAACAAGCCTTCCAGTTCCAGATGGGTACAGGTTTCTAATTTAGATTTACATAAGTTTGTGTTACGGAGATTATTTTGAGTCAACATATTACCCCGTCCAAATTGTTCCAACGCTTGATGATTTGTGCGGCTTGCTTCGTCGGCGTTGCTCAAGTTCATGCGCAGGATTCCAGGGTCGCCATTTTTGATTCGCAGCGGGTGATACGTGAATCTGCACCGGCTAAGGCGGCAGAAGCTAAGATAGAGCAAGAGTTTTCCAAGCGCGGTAAAGATCTGCAAGATCTGGCGACGAAAATTAAGGCTATGGCGGATAGGTTGGATAAAGATTCTGCGGTGTTATCAGAGTCCGAAAGAATCAAACGTCAACGTGAGCTGACCGATCTGGATCAGGACTTCAAACGCAAACAGCGTATTTTTAACGAAGACCTGAATCAGCGTAAGAATGAGGAAATCGCCTCTTTAGTTGATCGCGCCTACAAAGTCGTCAAACAAATCGCTGAAACTGAAAAATACGACATCGTTTTACAAGACGCTGTTTTTTATAATCCACGCGTTGACATAACCGATAAGGTTCTCAAAGCGCTCGCCAAATAAGTTATGACCACAACGAGCACTCGGCTGGGGGAATTGGTCGATCGCTTCGGTGGTCAATTAATTGGTTCTCCAGATATCGTTGTCGTCGGTATCGCTCCATTGAGTGATGCCGGCGATACTCATATCACCTTTCTTTCCAATTCCAAATTAAGGCAGCAAGCCGCAGCGACCCACGCAGCAGCTTTGATTGTGACTGAAGCAGATCATGCGCAGATCGCAGCAGAATATAAGGGCGCGTGCATTATTACCGCTAACCCTTACGTCTATTTTGCACGTGCAGCGCAGTATTTTGCGTCCTTATCCGCAATTCATCCTGCTGTCGGCATTCATCCTAGTGCCTGGGTCAGCCCACATGCGGTTATTTCGCCCACCGCCAGTATCGGCCCGCATGTCAGTATCGACGCTGAGGCAATTATTGGTGACGCAGTTGTGATAGAGGCCGGTACCAGCATCGGCCGTGGCGTCACCATCGGTGATGGTTCCTTAATTCATGCCAATGTCAGTATTTATGATTATTGCGTGATAGGTCAACGCGCGATTATTCATTCCGGTGCGGTGATAGGTGCCGATGGTTTTGGTTTTGCGAATGAGCGTGGTGCCTGGATCAAAATTCCACAAACCGGTCGGGTATTGATTGGTGATGACGTCGAAATCGGTGCCAACACCAGTATTGATCGCGGCGCGCTGGCTGATACCATCATAGAAAATGGCGTCAAGCTGGATAATCAGATTCAGATCGGTCACAACTGCCACATCGGCGAACATACTGCGATGGCGGGTTGTGTCGGCGTTGCCGGCAGCGCAAAAATTGGTAAGCATTGTACCTTTGGTGGTGCAGCGATGGTGCTGGGACATTTAACGATTGTCGATAACGTCCATATTTCTTCCGGCAGCATGGTATCCCGCTCAATTTTGGAGCCAGGTCAATATACTGGTTTCTATCCATTGGCAAAGAATGCAGACTGGGAAAAAACGGCGGCGATTGTCCGCAATCTTTCCGGTATGCGTGAAAAAATTCGCCAACTTGAAAAAACAATTAAAACATTGACTGAGAAATCATCATGAACACACTGAACATTAACGAAATCAAAGAATATCTGCCGCATCGCTATCCAATGTTATTGGTCGATCGTGTATTGGATTGGGAACTGGGCAAGAGCATTACTGCGATCAAAAATGTGACGGCGAATGAGGAATTTTTCAACGGTCACTTCCCGAATAAACCAGTCATGCCTGGCGTGCTGATGATAGAAGCCCTCGCACAAACGGCAGCGATACTGTCATTTCTGACGATGGGTCAGAAGCCCGACGAAAAAACCATTGTGTATTTCCTCGGTATTGACGGTGCCCGTTTTAAACGTCCGGTTGAACCAGGTGATCAACTGAAAATGGAAGTGGAAATTTTGAAAGTGGCACGCGGCATCTGGAAATATAAAGCCAAAGGTACGGTTGATGGTCAACTGGCACTCGAAGGCGAACTGATGTGCACCATGCGTACGACTGACGACGCAACGGAGAAGTAATGGCTATCCATCCAACGGCGCTGGTTGATCCCAAGGCAAACCTTGACAGCACGGTTGAGGTTGGCCCATACGCTATTATTGGCCCGCATGTCAGTATTGATGCTGGGACAAAAATCGCTGCACATGTGGTGATCGATGGGCATACGACCATCGGCAAAGATAATCACTTTCACTCGTTTTCGTCTATCGGCGGCCCGCCACAAGACAAGAAATATGCAGGCGAAGTCACTTATCTTGAGATCGGTGACCGCAATCTGATTCGTGAATTCTGCACATTCAATTGCGGAACGGTGCAGGATAGAGGTATTACCAAAGTTGGCAGCGATAACTGGTTTCTTGCCTATGTACATATCGCGCATGACTGCACGGTCGGTAATCACACCATTTTTTCGAATAACGCCGCACTGGCAGGTCACGTTGAAATCGGTGACTGGGTCATCATGAGCGGTTTTTCTGCAGTTCATCAGTTCTGCAAGATCGGGGCGCACGCGTTCGTCGGTATGAATACCAGCCTGACGCAAGATGTGCCACCGTTTGTTTTGTTGTCCGGCAATCCGGCGCAAGCGCATGGCGTGAATCTCGAAGGGCTGAAGCGGCGGGGTTTCAGTCGCGATCAGTTGAACGCGATCCGGCAATCATACAAGCTGATTTACAAATCCGGGCTGACGCTGGAAGAATCTAAAGCAGCACTGGATGAGCAAATGTTGAGCCTTAGTGCAGACGCGGCGGCGCAGGTAAAACTGATGCGCGATTTCCTTGACGCGTCAACGCGCGGCATCGTGCGCTAAGGAACATTCGTGTCACTCTCAGCGTCATCACGTCCTATCATCTCTATGGTCGCCGGGGAAACCTCCGGTGACATGCTGGCTGCCCGCTTATTATCTGGTTTGCGCCCGCGTTTACCTGACTCACTGATGCATGGAATCGGTGGGCCGCGTATGGCGGAGCAGGGCTTTGTCAATGACTGGCCTATGGATAAGCTGTCGGTACGCGGTTTGTTTGAAGTGCTGATGCACTACCGTGAAATCAGCGGCATACGTAAAAATCTGAAGCAGCAGTTACTCGCAGAAAAACCGGATGTTTTCATCGGTGTGGATGCGCCCGACTTTAATCTGGATCTTGAAATACAGTTAAAGCAGGCAGGCATTCCGACCATTCATTACATCGGCCCATCGATCTGGGCATGGCGCGGCGGCCGCATTAAGAAAGTTGCCGAAGCGGTATCTCACATGCTGGTGATTTTCCCGTTTGAAGAACAGATTTATCGCGATGCAGGCATTCCTGTGACTTACGTGGGACATCCGCTGGCACAGGTCATTCCTATGGAAATCGACACTGCTGCTGCGCGAGAAGAACTTGGTCTGGATCCGCGATTTAAGGTCGTCGCCATTCTGCCAGGTAGCCGTATTTCCGAAATCAAATACAACACCGAAGCATTTATCGGTGCCGCAAAAATACTGATACAGCGCGATCCAAATTTACAGATCGTGGTGCCGATGGCAGGTAATAAACAGCGTAGTTACTACATCAAGCTGGTGGTCGCCGCGCGGTTAGAAGGCGTGCCGATTTTACTGATTGACGGCCGCTCGCATACGGCGATTGCAGCTGCGGATGCGGTACTGGTCGCCTCGGGCACAGCGTCTTTGGAAGTTGCGCTGTTCAAGAAGCCGATGGTGATCGCCTACAAAATGATGGAAGCATCGTGGCAGATACTCAAACACATGGGCTACCAGCCCTGGGTCGGTTTGCCGAATATACTTGAAAAAGAATTTGTGGTTCCTGAGTTTCTGCAATCTGCCGCCACACCGGAAGCGATGGCAGATGCGATCTGGCTGCAACTCAATGACGACAATATGCAAAAGAATCTGAAAGACAGATTCACAGCGATGCATCACAGCTTATTGCGGGATACGGCCAATATCTCGGCGCAAGCGGTGTTAGATGTGATTGCTCGCCGCTAAAAGTTGTATGTCTGTTGCCGATACCGCCTGATCAGGCATTTACCTTAGACTGTTAATTATGTACGTCGATTCCCATTGCCATATCAATTTCCCTGAACTCGCTACGCGTATGCCGGAAATCATGCAAAAAATGGCAGATAACGGCGTTACGCATGCACTCTGCGTGTCTGTAGATTTGCCCGATTTTCCGCAAGTGCTGGCCTTGGCTGAGCAATATCCGCATATTTACGCATCGGTTGGCGTGCATCCTGATTATGAAGATACGCCGGAGCCGAGCGCGGAGCAGTTGGTCGAATTGGCGCAACACCCACGCATCATCGCCATCGGAGAAACCGGGCTGGATTATTTCCGTCTGAAAGGTGACCTTGAATGGCAGCGTGAACGTTTTCGTCAGCACATCCGTGCGTCAAGGCTGAGTCGGAAGCCTTTGATTATTCATACCAGAGCCGCCGCAGAAGACACGATACGCATTCTGCGTGAAGAAGGTGCGGGAACGGCAGACGGCGGCGTCGCTGGTGTGATGCATTGTTTTACCGAATCGCTGGAAGTCGCATTGGCGGCGATAGAAATGGGCTTTTATATTTCTTTCTCCGGTATTTTGACCTTCAAAAGCGCCAAAGATTTACAAGCGGTCGCCAAAGCTTTGCCGTTGGATCGCATACTGATAGAAACCGATTCACCTTATCTGGCACCGATGCCGCATCGTGGCAAAATGAATGAACCAGGTTTTGTGCGTCACGTTGGTGAATTTCTGGCCGATCTCAAAGGCGTTTCTGTGACAGAAGTACAGGAAACCACCACGAAAAATTTCTTCAAGCTATTTCAGTTTGCCCATTGAGGTTCGCCATGCGCTTAACGCCTGCTGCTTTACTGCTTGTTCTTGCTTGTCTGATGCCGGTCGCAGCAAAAGCCGATGCTTATGCGGATTTTGTTTTCGCTGTGAAATTCAATGACGCGCCTGCAGTTCAGGAATTTTTACAACGCGGCATGGATGTCAACTCGGTAGAAGAATATCGCGGAGAATCGATGCTCATGACGGCACTCAGAAACAAATCCATGCGCGTTGTCGATTTGTTGCTGCAAGTGCCGGATCTGAAGATCAATGCCCGTGCAAAGAATGGCGATACCGCGTTGATGGTTGCCAGTTTTCTGGGGAATGCCGATGCAGTCAGAAAAATTATTGCCCGTGGTGCCGAGGTCAATCAGCCGGGCTGGACGGCGCTGCATTATGCTGCCGCAAATGGCAGTGTCGAAGCGATCGCCTTATTACTCGAACATCACGCCTACATCGATACCGAATCACCAAATAAAACGACGCCACTGATGATGGCAACCCGTTTTGGCAAACTTGATGCCGCCAGACTGTTGATAGGTGAGGGTGCTGATCTCACGCTGAAAAATGATCTCGGTATGACTGCGTTTGATTTTGCTAAAGAAAGTCAGCATGGCGATCTGATGGAACTTTTACAGCAATCGCTCACGGCGCAGAAAAAGTAAATCTACATCGCTGATTTTTGTTTCGTATTGTTCTGATTGCGGTGCAGCATATTGTTTATTCACGAAGCTCTGTGTTAAAGTTCGGACTTCTCAATTTTGGAGTTAATTCTGTGGACAGTTATAGTTGTCGATCCCCGATCGAGCTTAACCTGGCAATGTAAGCACAGATACTCTGCTGCTACCTTGCCATCTGGCGGGTAGTAGTTTCTTCAGCGGTATTCTTCCGTATTTCGCTGCACTCCTACTTACCCAATTTGTTTTTTTCTGTCTTCCGTTGTGGTCGCGTGGTTTCGCTTGCCACCGCTGCGGAGTAGAATGCATCTGTCTATGCTGCTGGCACGATTGTCAGCAACAGGGGAGGTAGTTTGTTGCGCATCACCTTATTTTGTCAGGCTTATCTGACACCCTCTTTTCTTGCGTATGTCCTGATGTCCGGAGGTACGCATGTTTGAATTATTCAGACTCCGTTCACGCGAAGACGCAGTTGATAGCGGCGGCCCGAATCGCTGGGACTGGGCTTTACTACCGCTGATTCTTGCCCTGTTAAGCATATTTGCGTTTGCAGCAATGCAGATGAGCCGGCCTTTCTCGGTCGGTGAAGCCTTGCAGGTATCGCTTGATCCGTTTTATCTGCCTTACTATCTGCTGCGCACGATCTTGCGCATGTTTACGGCGCTGGCGTTCTCGCTGTTATTCAGCCTGATTTTTGCGGCGATTGCAGTCAAATACATCACCGCTGAAAAAGTCATGATTCCGGCACTCGATATTCTGCAATCGGTACCGATTCTGGGTTTTCAGGCGATCGCAATTGCGCCGTTCATTGCGCTGTTTCCCGGCAATTTACTCGGTGTTGAATGCGCGGCGATTTTTGCGATCTTCACCTCGCAGGCCTGGAATATGGCATTCAGCCTGTATCAGTCGATGCGCAATGTGCCGGCAGAATTACAAGAAGCCGCACACATTTTCAGACTGTCGAGCTGGCAGCGTTTCTGGCGGCTGGAGTTGCCGTTTGCGATGCCTGGCTTGCTGTGGAATATGATGATGTCGATGTCAGGCGGCTGGTTTTTTCTGGTCGCTGCCGAGGCAATTTCTGTCGCCGGACAGGATATTAAATTACCCGGTATCGGCTCTTATATCGCAGTCGCCATCGAAGCCAAAGACGGCCATGCCATTGCCTGGGCCATCGCTGCCATGCTGAGCGGCATACTGCTGTACGACCAATTGTTTTTCCGCCCTTTGCTGGCGTGGGCAGACAAGTTTCGTTTTGAAGAATCGCAAGGCGATACCGCGCAACAATCCTGGTTGCTGGACTGGATGCGCAACAGCCGCTGGGTGCGCACCTGGACTGAGCAATTCTGGTCTTTGATGAGCCATGCGCTGTCGTGGTTCAGCGTCAGCTACGATGGCACATCAACCCGTGCCGCAAAGAAAACGATCAGCCCGCTGTGGTCACGTGTTTTTGATGGTGTGCTGATTGTTGTCACCATGCTGGCGATCTACCGGCTGGTGACGTTCATACACAGTGATGTCGGCTGGAGCGAAGTGGCGCACGTCGCTGGTCTGGGTGTGATCACGCTGATCCGCGTTATGTTGTTGATTGCGTTGGCCTCACTGGTCTGGGTGCCGATTGCGGTTTGGATAGGTTTGCGCCCGCAGTATTCGCAAAAAGTGCAGGCGGTGGCGCAGTTTCTGGCGGCGTTTCCGGTCAATTTGATGTTTCCGCTGGTGGTGCTGGCGATGGTGTCACTCAATCTGACGCCGAATATCTGGCTCAGCCCATTAATGGTTTTCGGTACCCAGTGGTACATCCTGTTTAACGTTGTTGCCGGTGCGGCGACGATACCGAATGAATTGCGTCTGGCGGCAGATAATCTGGGACTCAAAGGCTGGCTGAAATGGAAGCGCGTTTATCTGCCAGCGATTTTCCCGAGTTACATCACCGGTGCGATTACCGCCAGCGGCGGCTCGTGGAATGCCAGTATCGTTGCGGAATATGTCACCTGGGGTAAAACCACGCTGATTGCCGACGGGCTGGGCAGTTACATCAAACAAATGACCGAAGCAGGGGACTTCCATCGCATCGCGCTCGGTATCGGTGTGATGTGTATTTTTGTGATGCTGCTGAACCGGTTTTTCTGGCGCAAATTATATTTGCTGGCCGAAGACCATATACGCTGATTTGCATAGCGCGCCTCATATACTGCATAAACTGCTATATAGCACCTATGCATAACGACCATGAAACGCAGCGGCAATAAACCAGCGCCGCTGTCAGGAGAATACACATGACACAAGCTTTACTGATCGACCTGAATCAAGTCGCCAAATCCTTCAAAGCCACCGACGGCAAATCGCGCCTGATTCTGGATAAAGTTGATTTTCAACTCAAAGACGGCGAAATCGTCGCCTTGCTTGGCAAATCCGGCTCAGGCAAATCGACACTGCTGCGCATCATGGCGGGCCTGATTCCCGCCGACAAAGGCAAAGTCGCCTATCGTGACAAAGACATCTACGGCCCGGTTGCCGGTATCGCGATGGTGTTTCAATCATTCGCCTTATTCCCATGGCTGACGGTGCAGCAAAACGTCGAACTCGGTTTAGAAGCGCAGGGCGTGCCTGCGGCCGAGCGCGAACGCCGTGCCGATGCCGTGCTGGAACTCATCGGCCTGGCCGGTTTTGGCGGTGCGCTGCCACGCGAACTCTCTGGCGGCATGAAACAACGCGTCGGCATTGCCCGCGCGCTGGTGACGAACCCCGACATCCTGCTCATGGATGAAGCCTTTTCTGCACTCGATGTGCTGACCGGCGAGACCCTGCGCAATGACATGCTGGAACTCTGGCAGGATAAAAAAATCTCGACCAAAGGCATACTCATCGTCTCGCATAACATCGAAGAAGCCGTGATGATGGCCGATCGCATCATCGTCTTATCCAGCGACCCTGGCACCATCCGCTGTGAAGTCAACATCGATCTGCCGCGCCCGCGTGATGTCGATGCCGTCGAAGTGCGCGCCCTGATTGATGAAGTCTATGGCCTGATGACGATGCGCCACACCCACGAAGCCACTGCCGAAACCTCCAACGCGCGCCATCTTGGCTATCGCTTGCCCGATACCAATGTCAGTCGCATTGAAGGCGTGCTCGATATGCTGGCCGATGTACCGTTCAACGGACGCGCCGATTTACCGCAACTGGCCGAAGAATCCGAATTATCCGACGAAGAATTGTTCCCGACTTACGAAGCACTGAGCTTGCTGGGCTTTGCTGTCCTCGACAAAGGCGACATCATCCTCACGCCGATGGGACAAAAATATTACGATGCCGAAAAGAACCACAAACAGGAACTTTTCGGCCAGCAACTGCTGACCCACGTACCGCTGGCGGCTCACATCCGCCGCAATCTGGAAGCCGAAGTCAGCGGCAGCCTGCCTGAGCAACCGCTGCTGGAATTGCTGCAAGAATTCCTCAAAGCTGACGAAGCCAAACGTGTGCTGGAAGTCGCCATCGAATGGGGTCGTTACGGTGAGGTCTATGAATATGACTACCATACCGGACGTCTGACATTGCCGGAAGATACGGAGCAGAAAGCGTTGTAACGCTGCGCGCAATTTGCCAGCGTACGATGCTGGCAAATTAGAACGTCCGCAGAAGCGGTGCGCATGAGGCACCTTACGATGTTGCTTTCTTTGTTTTTTCTTGGTCGGCTGACGCGAATTGTTGAGTATTATTTCAGGCGCTCCACTCGAACGGCTCTAGGAATACCTGCTACCGTCATTTTGTAGCCGCCTTCGTTTGTAATAGTGACCCTCGGCATATAAGCGTAGTGATAGTGGTACCAATACTCGCTTTGCTGCCAAACTTGGCCATTAACTAGCTTCACTACAGTGTCTCCATCCCAGCCGTTGAATTCTCCATTAATTTGTGAATGAATCATTTTTCGCCTTTCATTGCGTTTGTGCAAAGAACCCAATAGGTGTGCATCATTTTTCCCGTAAGATAAACCACGCTTTTCCCGTGCCGCCCAACGTTTTGACGTGAGGTAATAGTTAGGATGCTATTTCATTATTTAAGAAGCTTGTGTTGAATCGCGTAATGCTTACCCTTGTTTGTAAGACGAAGGTCTTTGTCGTTGTCCTGAGTAATCAGCCCCTCTGATTTCGCATCGTTGACATACAGATCGAACATGATTCTGGACATAGGCGCGCGCGCGATTAGTTTGCTGTAGTTGATGTAATCCACGGCTTGGCTCTCAAACTGAGCAACAACCAACTTCATAACTATCAGTACGCCATCTCCAGTACGATTTGGTGGAGTTTCCGAAACTGGAGTGAACGGATTGTTCGCGATAGCTGGTTTCTCATAGAGGGGGGCGTCGTGAAGAGTGCGGATTAGCTCATCGAACGAAAACTCAAATTGATCCGGACGTGAAAAGTCTAAAAACAGTTTCGAGCGAAGGAATGCTGGGACGTCGTGGCTCCCGTTCTGACGAATCAACGGAATGACCTTTTGAGAATCGATCGTCTTCAGCAAATCGGCGGTGATAATCATTTTCTCGTATCCGACTCCGCCTGCTCCTAAATTTGCCTTTTCGACGTACTTATCTGTGCAGATCATAAGTATGCGATCAGCGGTGGTCAGGCCCAGTTCCATAAAGTGTGGGAGGTCTCCTCCAGGCTTTAGATCCCATTGATCTAGGATTGCATCAACGCCGTTGTTTCGTAGGCGCGTAGCAAGGTCGAGAACCCATTTCTTGTGTTCTTGAGAGTCATGTGAGTAAGAAATGAAGGCTTTTGGGATCGACATTGTTTTCTTTAAATTAATTATTGGCGCGTTTTCGCAGGAAGTTAATGTGGTCTAACTTCTATTTTTTTGACAAAAATGAAGCTTAACTCGGAATGTCAAAAAAGACAATTTTCTTCAATTGCCTTTAAATCCGCATGACCAGCGCAAAATATCCTGATGGATAAGTTTCACTAGCGGCACTTGTTTGGACACCTCAATTGCTGCTGAAAAACGTTCGTTTTGATAAAAACAGGGGAGTATGTGCCATTTTCGCCTTATTCTCAGCGTATTCATTGGGCTATTAAATATACTCCCCCCAGTATTATTTGCCGTTCTGTGGCGTAAAATCATGGGTGTTGGGATGTTTTTTTGAGAAAGGATGCGCGATGACGACGCCGGAAAATACCGCTTATTCGGACAGCAGCTTCTGGGAAAAGCTCAAAGGTTTTGCGCTGAAGGCGGGGCGTGAGGTGATAGAAAAGGCGCTGTATCTGTACTATGCGGCGCAGCGTCCGGAAACACCTGCGTGGGCGAAGACGGTGATTTATGGTGCGCTGGCCTATTTCATTTCACCGCTGGATGCGATTCCCGATGCGATTCCGCTGGCGGGTTTCAGCGATGATCTGGGTGCGCTGGCGGCAGCGGTGGCGATGGTGTCGCTGTACATCACAGCGGATGTGAAAGCGCAGGCTAAACAAAAATTGCGGGATTGGTTCGGTAAAGAGGTATCCTGAACCTGAAGCAAGTCAGATCGTCTTCAACTCATCCGCATACCTTCCTGGTTCAACGCATTTCTTCCCGAAAGTATTTATGAAAATTGGCATTGTCGGTACCGGCAACGTTGGCAGCACGGCTGCCTATTCACTGGTGTTACAGGGCATAGGCAGCGAACTGGTGCTGGTTGATCATTTCCCTGCGCTGGCAGAGGCGCATGTGATGGATATTTTGCATGCCACGCCGTTTTCGCATCCGGTGAATGTGCATGGCGGCACGTTTGCCGATCTGGCTGGCTGTGCGCTGGTGATTGTGGCGGCGGGGGTGAATCAGCAACCTGGCGAAACGCGGCTTGCGCTGTTGCAGCGAAACGCAGAAATTTTCGCTGGCATTATTCCGCCAATAGTGCGGGCGGCGCAGGATGCGATTATTCTGATTGCGACCAATCCGCTCGATATCATGACGCAGATCGCCACCAAACTGGCAGTGCGGGAAGGGATGCCAGCGTCCCGTGTGCTTGGCACCGGCACCATGCTCGATACCGGGCGCTTCCGCACCTTGCTGGGCCAGCGCTATGACGTCGCGCCGAGTTCGGTGCATGCGTATGTGCTGGGTGAACATGGCGATTCTGAGGTGTTGAACTGGTCGGGTGCGAGTGTGGCGGGCGTGCCGCTGGAGCAATTTGCGATCGCCAGCGGCCAGCCGCTGACTGCAGAGATCATGCAGCAGGTGGATCAGGATGTGCGGCGTGCCGCCTATAAAATCATCGCGGGTAAAGGCTCTACTTATTACGGCATCGGTGCGGCGATTGCAGCACTCAGCCGTTGTATCTTGTTTGATGAACGCAGTGTGTTCACGGCGAGTTCTGTGATGGCTGAGGTCGAAGGCGTAACGGATGTGGCCTTGTCGCTGCCACACATCATCGGGCGCAAAGGCATAGAAATGACGATATTGCCGACACTGAATGCGGAAGAACATGCGGCATTGAAACAAAGCGCGACCGTCATCAAAACGCATTTGCAATCGATACAGTATTAAGGCTGCGTTGTATGGTGCCAGCACAGTGATTAAGACTGAATATGCATGCGCCTTGCCGGGCGAAAAGCCTTGCGAAGGCGCATGTTGATTGAGAGATTCCGGTCTGGACATGCAAGGTCAACAAAAATCACGACTGCTGACGGCCAGCTCGCCCAGCAGATGCGACATATCCACCAGCCGCTTGGCGACCAGATGGCAGACTTCATTCTGGCGTTGCCATATACCGTAGACACCCAATAAGCGCGCGCTCAGCACCTCGCGTCTTTGCTGCTCCAGCAGCGAGGGCCAGATGATCACGTTCACTGGGCCAGTTTCATCTTCTATCGTCAAAAACAAAACGCCATTGGCGGTTCCCGGGCGTTGCCTGACGGTGACGATACCGCAGGCGCGGGCAAACTGATCTTGCTGAAAGGTGTTGAGTGTCTCGGCTGGCAGAAAACGTTTCGCCAGCAATTGCGTGCGCAGCAAGGCGAGCGGATGGCGTTGCAAAGTCAGCCCCATGCTGTGGTAATCACTGAAAATCTCCTGCGCTTCTGAGGGGGCGCGTAGCTGTGGTGCGCTTTCCTGCAGCGTGGTCGGGTGCAGCAAATCTTTATCCGGCAAGGAGCCGACTGCCTGCCACAAAGCCTGCCGCCGGTGACCGGCAAGCGAGGTGAGGGCGTTGCCTGCCGCCAGCACCTGCAAATCGTGGCGGCTCAGTTCCGCGCGCCGCGCCAGATCGGTGACATCGGTAAACGCCTGTTGCTGACGCGCTTGCTGTATGCGCAGCGCCGCCGCTGCCGACATACCACTCAGCAAGGACAGACCCAGACGCACCACCGGTTGCGGGGTTTGCGTGTAGCGGTTGAAATGCATGTCCGGCTCGAGCGAGGTATCCCAGTTGCTGTGCATGACATCGACGGCGCGCACCTGCACATCGTGGCGGCGTGCGTCTTGCAGTAACTGCGACGGCGAGTAAAAACCCATCGGTTGCGAATTCAGCAGCGAGCATAAAAAAATCGCAGGCTCATGGCGTTTAATCCAGCTGCTGACGTAAGCCAGAATGGCAAAACTGGCGGAATGGCTTTCAGGAAAACCGTATTCGCCAAAGCCTTTCATTTGTTCGAATATACCTTCGGCGAAGGTCTCGCTGTAACCATTGCCAACCATCGCATTGACGATGCGGTCATGGTAAGACTCCAGCCCGCCTTTGCGTTTCCAGGCGGCCATCGCGCGTCGCAAGCCATCGGCTTCGCCTGCCGTAAAGTCGGCAGCGAGCATGGCGATCTGCATTACTTGTTCCTGAAAAATAGGAACGCCGAGCGTGCGCCCCAGCGCTTTTTGCATCGCCGGATCATGATACGTTTCTACCTCTTCGAGTCCCTGACGTCGCCGCAGATACGGGTGCACCATGCCGCCTTGTATCGGCCCTGGTCGGACGATGGCAACCTGCACCACCAGATCGTAAAATTCGCGCGGACGTAAGCGTGGCAACATGCTCATCTGTGCCCGTGATTCAATCTGGAACACGCCGACGGTATCGGCTTTGCAGATCATGTCATAGGTGGCGACGTCTTCGCGCGGAATGTCCTGCATCGTGCGTGGCTTGCCGGGGAAAGCCGCCATCATGTCGAGTGCCCGCTTTAATGCGGATAACATGCCGAGTGCCAGCACATCCACTTTCAGCAAACCCAGCGATTCAAGATCATCTTTATCCCACTGAATCACGCGGCGGTCTTTCATGGCGGCGTTTTCTATCGGCACCAGCCGCGATAACTTGCCGCGTGCAATCACGAAACCGCCGCTGTGTTGCGACAGATGGCGCGGAAACCCTAATAAACGCGTTGCCAGTGTTGCCCATTGTTGCGCCAGCATCGACTGCGTATCGAGACCACATTCTTCAAAGCGATGCAGTAAATCCTGTTTGCTGTCGAACCAGCGGTGGGATTTTGCGACGGCATCAATAATCGCCAGATCAACGCCGAGCGCCTTGCCAACTTCGCGCAGCGCACCGCGCGGGCGGTAGGTATGCACCGCGGCCGCCAGCGCAGCACGATTGCGGCCATATTTGTTGTAGATATATTGCATCACCTCTTCACGCCGCTGATGTTCAAAATCGACGTCGATGTCTGGCGGTTCGCCACGTTCTTTGGAAATGAAGCGTTCAAACAGCAGGGTGTTAACTTCGGGATTCACTTCTGTGATGTGCAGGCAATAGCAAACGACGGAATTCGCCGCAGAACCTCGCCCTTGGCAAAGAATGTCCTGGCTGCGGGCAAATTTGACGATATCGTGTACCGTCAGAAAATAAGGCTCGTACGCAAGATCGTTAATCAAATGCAGCTCATGTTCTATCGTTGCAGCGATGTGATCCGGTATGCCTTTGGGATAACGCAGATGCGCACCAGCCATGACTTCCTGCCGCAGATACAGCGCTGGCGTCATTCCTGCGGGCACCAGCTCATCCGGATATTCATAGCGCAATTCATCCAGTGAGAAATGACATAAGCTGGCAATGTGCAGCGTTTCAGCCAGCATAGCCGGTGGATAAATACTGGCCAGCCGCAGCCGTGAGCGCAGATGTTGTTCTGCATTCGGCGCCAGTGCATAACCGCAATCAGCAACGGCTTTGCCCAGACGTATGGCTGTCATCGTGTCCTGCAAAGGCTTGCGCGAGCGTACATGCATGGTGACATGGCCTATCGCGACGACCGGCAACGCATATTCATCGGCGATATGGCTGACATGCTGTAATTGATAAGCATCAGATAATTGCAGCAGCAGATTCAGCCCCATCCAGCTGCGTTGCGGAAAGACCTGCGCACACAAGGCCGCCTGTTGTGCCAGAACGGGCGGGCGCAAAGGATATTCTGGTACCAGTATCAGCAAACAATCCGGCATACCGGCAAGATGTTCATAACCTGCTGGCGGATGGCTGAAGTCGGTAGTATTGAGCAAATAGCTGCCTTTGATGCAGCGGCTGCGTGCCAGGGTGATGAGTTCAGACAGATTGCCATAGCCTTCGCGGTTGCAGGCCAGAATAATCAGCGTCGGCCCCGGCAAGCCATCCGCTGTTTCAGTCAGTCTGAAATAAGCGCCGACCATCAGTGGCAGCCCATGTTTTTTTGCTTCCTCATGCGCACGTACGATGCCCGCGAGAGAACACTCATCCGTTATCGCGATTCCCTGATAGCCGAGATTCACTGCGCGTTTGACTAGCTCTTCGGCATGCGACGCCCCTTCCAGAAAACTGAAATTCGAGAGGCAGAATAATTCTGCGTATCCGGGCAATTGATGGCCAGCAGGCGCAGCGGTGTTGGACTCTTGATCATCACTGCGCATCAGCCAAAGACCCCATGTAAAAACCAGCGCGGTGCATTGCTTTCAGGATCGCTGGAACGTTCACGGTAAATCCAGTAACGGACATGATCTGCGCTGGTGGCGACAAAATAATCGCGTGCCTGGGTTTGTGCAGTCCACCAGCCCGCTTCTATGCGCTCTGCGGGTGAAACTATCGTCAGTATTGAACGGTAATACGGGCGATGTTGCCGCAACGTCAGCGGCAGTGGTTGCGGCAATAACCATGCGGGTCTGTGGAGCAGGGCGGCAGCAGGCACATCTGCACCTGCCGGGCGTTTTTGCATGACCGATATCCATTGATTCGCAATTTCAGGCCGGTGATCGGCCAGTGGCGCGGCTTGCAAGACATGATCCTCGCCCAGCCGGGCCACCAGCAAGGCCAGCAAACGCTGATGGTCTTCCGGCTTTCCTCCCGGTTCAGGAAATAAGGATTCGCTTTGCACATCAAGTGCGACTGTTTCCGGCGCTTCCAGCACCAGCGCAATCACCGCGGATGGCAGACTGAGTTGCGCTAACTTTTCTTTCAACAAGGGCAGCAAATGTGCGTCTTGCCAGCAAGCCTCTGCCATGGTGACATTCAGTATGCTTGGTGCTACCGCCTGACGACCGCGCTCATGCTGCAACTGCAGGCGGATTTGCTTAACCGCCAGACGATGCGCGCTGAGCCAGCCGGTTAATTGCCTGAGCAAACTATGGCAATACGTCAGGATCATATCGCTGCGCTCAAGTCTGTCGGGCAACTCCAGCCGGGCGTGGAATTCAGGCGCAGCAACTACCCAGGTGAATAAGCTGCTTTGTCTACCATAGACCTGATCCAGTTCATCCAGCAAGACTTTACCAAAACGGCGTTGCACGCCAGCGCGTGGCAATTGTTGTAGATGAAAAAGTGAGTGACATGCCAGCCCTTGCAATAATTCCCGACAGGGACGGGCATGTGTCAGCAGACTGACTGGCAATGCATGCAGTCTGGCGGGCAAACGCTGCGCATGCAAACACTGCGCGCCGGATTGGTGCTGACGGGCCGCATCACGCGCCAGTATGCAGGCGGCTTTGGCAAACGGGGCGCAGGCAATGGTGGTATGCAAACCCAGTATTTCCATGGTTTGCCGTACATGCTGACGCAATGCCCGCAAGCCACCGAACAGACGCAAACTGGCACCGATATCCAGCACGATGGTGGCATCTTCTGCGATGGCTACCTGCGGCGTATATTGCAACAAGGCGATGGCGGCAGCCTCTAAGGTATTTTTTTGTCTGAGTAAATCCCGCTGAAACAGCTTCGCGGTTGGTAATAACATGAGAACGCCGCCACACCGCATGCCTGCGCGTACGCCAGCCTGTTGCGCTGTTTCAGTCATCGCTGTCACACGGTTTTGTTGCAAGACGACGCTGCCGTGATCTTCTTTGCGCCGCTGCCAGCATGGTAAAAATACATCCAGCTCAAGCAAAGGGAAATGTACGGCCAGCCAGAGCTGCGTTGGCGCAGTCGACATACTGGCAGTTGCGGATTTGCGCGATCTGTCTGACGACATTTCTACATTTCGTTCATATCCTTGATGAAAGTGCGCCGTCATAGTTCAGCCTTTTTCAGCATCCGTCAGCTGGCATGCTTAGGCTGCACATGATCGCGAAAAACAGCGGAAACTTTGTGCCGGACGGATGCGGTCTCGACAGGTATAGAAGGTGAGATTTCCGGCGCACGCGGGCTGATGCAGGGATTGAGATGCGGATTGAGATACGGATGATCAGGTAAATACAAAGGCAAAGGTTCCTCGCGCAATGCCCCGCGTCGTTTCAGTAAATGCACTTGCAAACCAAATGCTGTCGGCCGCACGCTGACACGCAGAGGTGCAGGCGATGCGGAGGCTGCCGCACGTAAAGGTCGTATCAGGCAAAACAAAGTCTCTGAGGCTTGTGCTGCCAGATGCAGCCGTCGTAATGCCTCGTTGCGTATCTGTGGCTGCCAGAATAGCAAGGTACCGCAACTGCCATGTCGTAATATTTGCTCTGCTGCCCACAAACTATCGGCATGTTTATCGCAAGCCACCCACAATAATTGCGATGAGCACAATTGCTGGCTCAATAAAGCTGTGGCTTGTGGTGCGTAGGGCGGAGCCAGTAAAGCAAGCGGGCGCGACCCCATTTTTTTGATCGCTGGCAATAACAACCGTAACTCTGCAGTGCCTTCTTGTTCGGTCAGTATTTCCGTCAGTTGCCCTAATGGCCAGCCGCTATCCGGCAACTCCCGGTTCAGAGCTATGTAGCCGCTAGCCACTGTTTTTGCGGCACCGTGCGCGAGTTGCGAGGCGCGCCAGAGTGCGGGGTGCAGGTCTTGCAGGCCATTCAAAACAGGGATTTGCGTATTGTTATTCATGCCAAAATAAATTTATACTGATTATGTGTACAGTATAAATCAGACTATCTGAACTGCAATAGTTTTTCAGATGTATCCGTAATATTGCTGGAAAGTGAAGACAGATAATGCTTTGCGGGGATATGCAGATTTTTCAGTAGTGGAAAGTTTGCGACACTTTTAAATATACTGATTGCATATACAGTATTTTATGTTAAAGTACTTTCCATGGACAAACGATGAGTCAGTGATGAATGAAAGCCTCACTGAACGATGCACTCGATGATGTCCTTCAAGATCTTTTTTGTATCAGGGAAGTTCGCATTTTTCTGTAGTGACCGGAAATGCTCTGTGTTTCAAGTGTCAGAGAAAAAGTATGAACTGCCTTTATAACCAACTCGGAGATTCATTTATGGCATACCTCGACCAGTCTTTTGATACGCGCTTCAGTCTGCAATTGTCGCCAACTTCTTTTTTGCTGCGCTTAGGCCGTCGCGAGATATTTGTCTGCCGCGATTACAGACAACGTGCGTATTACGTCAATCCCGTATTGGATTGCTCCACAGGCATACAGGCCGGGCATCTGGAAATTTTGTTCTGCAAGAAATGGCTGATTATTTTATCCAAGGCAAACTGGTAAGCGCTGAGGATTCGCGCCTTATGCTTCGCAATATGCACGCCTGATTTTGCTATTTTTGTTATTGCTTGCGCATGCCGTAGGGCAGCAGTATCAGCAAGCGCAACAGCCTGAACAGTAGCCTTGCAGGTAAGGCTGGGGAAATGATCAGGGTCGTAGTATCAGTGTGCCGATATAGCCAGCGGGCAACGTCAGTGCATAGCTGCAGGAGTCTTTTAAAGCCGATGCCATCTGTTGCTGAACGTGTTCGTCGTACTCCGTCATGGCAACGCCAGCACATTTAAAACGCGCTTCCATCATCGTCCAGTACTGCGCAAACAGCGCTGCGCGTTCATCGTCTGGCGCCTGTTGTAGTGCAGCGATTTGCTGAGGGGGGAAATAGATATCGGCAACATCCTGCCAGTCATCCATAGCCTTTACTGCCAGCAGATCGATACCCGGCAGTTGTTTCTGACTGATGGCGGCCAACGATAAACCGAGCTCATGGCTGACGGAAATAAAAATTTCTTGTGTGGCGATGAAACATTGCAGTCTGCTACCAGCGATACGGATCAGTCGTATCTGTTCCGCTGCACAAGAAAATGCCTGCATCAATAATTCAGTGATGGCGAGATGCAGCTGTTGCCTGGCGACTTCGCGCTGAAGGTTTTGCGGGAAAGACAGGCTGATCACAACATTGGACTGTTGACTGAAATAGTCGAGAGCAGACAGACATTGTGATTCCCAGTCGAATACAGCAAAAGCTGGCAGACTTACGCCTTGCATGTCTGTCTCATTCGTACTTATTTGCCCGTCATCGCGGCCGGGCAACCGCGCCAATGCGAATTCGCAGGAATAAATTCCCCTTTCATCACCAGCGTCAGCGCCCCCAGGCTTGCATCATTACCGACAACTGCGCTGTACAACACGGCACTGCGCGGCCCCATGTAAACGCGTTCACCGATGTTGACATGATCAATTTTCATGACGCGATCTTCAAACAAATGGGTTTGCGGACAGGCGAGGGCATTGATTTCGCTGTGTTCGCCAATGCTGACGCAATCAAATTCAGTAATATCCGTGGTGTCCATATACACACCGCGACCAATTTTGCAGCCGAGCAGGTTGAATGCCAGCGGTAACCACGGTGTACCACGCAGATAACGCATGAAATTCGGCACAGCAATCCCTTCGTATAAATTGGTAATGCCTTCCGATAGCCAGACAAATGGCGTCCACATGGGTACGCTGGCTTTCTTGTAGCGAAAAATCAGCAGCCATTTCAGTACCAGTACAAAGACAAAGCTGCCTATCCCATACAGCAAACCTGCCGCGACCAGGTAGTACAGCACTTCAGCCCAACGGTCCTCTCCCGCCAGCGGCATCAGATCAAGAACGACGGTGTAGCCGACTGCAATCACCATCGCATGGGGCGCAATAATCCGGAAAGTTTCGACCAGCGTGCGTCCTATACGTCGCATCACTGAAGGTTTGAACGTTAAACTTTCAGGGAAACCTTTGACCTCTTCGCGTGCCGGCAAATTGATCGGTGGCGAACCTAGCCAGGTATCGCCATTTTTCATTTGCGCATTGTCTGGTGCGCAGGTATGCACGCCTATCAGCACATTTTCGGGCAATACTGTTCCATCCGGGATGTAGGCACCGTTGCCGACAAAACTACGCCGCGAAATGATAGTTGGATGCATGGTCATCCAGCCACGATCTATCTGCTCATCGCCGAGTAATACGGCGTCGGCGATGAAGGTTTCATCGCCCAGTGTCAGCATGTCCGGCACCACGCCCAATGCCGTCGAAATTTCTGCGCCTTTGCCGACTTTGGCACCCAGCATCCGGTACCAGAATGGCGCGTATACCGTCGCATACACGCCATGCAGCACATTCAGACTTGATTCCTGAATTTGATTGACCAGCCACTTGCCGCAATAGATGTTGCCATGTACCGCATAACTACCGGGAGTTAACTTCGGCAAAATGCTCCAGCGTATGCCAGCAGAAAGCAAGGCAGTACAAACGATCAGGACAGCCGTTGCTGGAAACGCGAGTAAGAAATATTTCGCCAGTTGCAAAGGAACAGAGTTGGTTTGCAACCAAGGGAAATTGTCTGCATTGTCAAACCAGTCTATCGTGACAAAGCTGGGGAATACCGGCATAAAAAACAGCGCGCTGATAAACAGCGAGCCCACGACGAAGAATGTATTTTCGCCGATTGCACGCAGTTTACTGTAAGCTGGCCTCGCCGGATAAGCATTGGCATCAAATGCGCCGATGTCTTTTGCCGGTGATCCTTTCCAGATACGATCCCGTGGAATAGTCTGGCCTTCGGCCAATGCTGATTGGCCTTCCAGATGCGCGCCTTCTTCCAAAACGACATTTCCTTCGAGCACACAATACGAACCGACGTAGGCATCTTTGGCGATGTTGATGCTGCCGATCAAGAGCTCACCATGCTGAACCCGCACATTTTCCAGATTCGTTGCATTACCTATGCTGGCACCGTCACCGATGGACAGCAAATCCGGCGCGCGCAAGGTAATGGAACCTATCATGACATCGCGGCCTATCTTCGCGCCGAGTGCACGTAACCACCACGAATACAATGCAGAACCGCTCAGCATATAGACTGGTGCGGCATCGACCAGCCGGTCTGCCAACCACCAACGGAAATACGTCACGCCCCACAGCGGATAACGTCCGGCCTTCAGTCGTCCGGCGATCAGCCATTTTCCGAGAATCGCAATCGCGAATTCTGCTACCGTCAATAACAAAAACACGCCAACCGACAACAATACTGCGCGGGTAATCGAGTCGCCGGGGTCGCCGGTAAAAAAATGGTAAGCAAAAAACGGCGTCAGCCATTGCACCATGCGCATTGCTACCAGCCACGGCACCGTGGCTGCCTGCGCCGCGCCACAGATCCAGCGTTTCCAGGCAGGAGCGGGGCGCCAGGCTTCGTGCGTGTCAGCAAGCGCAGCATCCTGCAGCAGGCCGGCTGCCTCCAATACCTCAGCGATGCCTTGCACGCTACGTTGCTGATAAATATCGGCAATCTTGAAATACGCAAACCGGGGATGTTTTCGTAATACAGAAACCAGTTTTGCCGCCATCAGCGAATGGCCGCCAAGATCATTAAAAAAGTCGGCACTGCGTCGTATGGCTTGTCCTGGGAATAAGCTTGCCAGCGCGCTGAACAACACTTCCTCAGTTGCGGACTCCGCGACGTCCGATTCGCCGGATGCGGCTACGGCTTGTAAGACACATCGTTTTAACTCGTTGCGGTCGATTTTTCCCGAGGTCAGGCGCGGAACTTCACTCATAAATTCGAAGCGCGACGGCACCATATACGGTGGCAGAAGCGCGCTGAGTATGCCCCGTAAGCCTGCGCCAAATTCTGCGTCGGATTGCGTCGCCATCGATGCAACCGTATTTTCTGCATGACTGTCTTCGCGGACGATGAAAGCGACAATCTGGTCTATACCCTGATCCTGACGCAAGACCACGGCCACGGTGCCAACACCGGTTTGCTGGGCAAGAACGGTTTCAATTTCACCCAACTCAACCCGGAAACCACGAATCTTCACCTGATCATCGGCACGTCCAAGACAGACCACGCTGCCATCCGGCTGTATGCAGGCAAGATCGCCGGTTCTGTACAAACGTGCTTCGTTTGCCTGTCTGGCCCACGGATTCGGCAGAAATTTTTCTGCCGTTAAATCGGGACGTCCCAGATAACCGGTTGCAACGCCCGGTCCCGAAATGCAAAGTTCGCCCGTTTCTCCCCATGGCAACAAGCGCAAACCATGTTCAATATCAGTTGCAATCACCATCAGCGAATAATTCGGCAGCGGTTTGCCTATCGTCACAGCTTGCTGTGGCTGCAACGGCGCAAGACTGGCTGATACCGTTGCCTCCGTTGGCCCATAGGTATTGAACATCTGCCGTCCCGGTTTGCTCCAGCGATTGACCAGTGCTTCCGGGCACATTTCGCCACCAAGATTAATCAGACGCAGGCTGGCAACATCCTGCGAAAATAAAGCGAGCAGGGTGGGGACGGCATGTAATACGGTAATGTGATTTTCTGCGAGCGCGACAGGCAAAAGATCAGGGTCGGCAGTGATGGCTTTCGGTGCTATCCATAAGGTCGCACCAACCAGGTAACTGATCCAGATTTCTTCGAATGACATATCGAAAGCTACTGAAAAACCCTGATAGACGCGATCAGTCGATTGGATCCCTAACACCTGATTTTCACTGCGTAAAAAATGGCAGATGCTGGCCTGACTGACCAAGATGCCTTTTGGTTTTCCCGTTGAGCCTGAGGTGTAAATCACATAGGCAGGATAATCTGATTCACTGGCGCGACGTCGCAACAAGGTTTCTGGCTGATGTGCCGCCGCAGTTTCTGCGATCCAGACCTGATGACGCGATGAATGCAACTGCGCTTCAAACTCGGCACAACTCAGAATACCAATGGCGTTTGCGTCTGCCAGACAAACGGCAATACGGTCAACGGGTGTGTCAGCATCAAAAGGCAACCAGGCTGCGCCTGTTTTCGCAATACCCGCCTGCATCACCAGTAGATCAATGCCACGCGGCAACCACAAGCCCACGATTTGCCCGGGGCCGACTCCGGATGCAATCAGAAATGAAGCTACACGGTCGGCAGCCAGATTTAACTCACCATACGTTAGCGAACGATCTTCAAAAATCAGTGCCGTTTTGTCTGGATAAAGAGAGGCGCTAGCCTCCAGAATGTCAGCAAGAATTTCTTTACGAATCAGATCGGGTTGAGACTGTCCATACAAAATTTCGCTATCGGATGAGCTTACAAGGGTGCTGCTAGACGAAGGCATAAGTATTCAGAAGTGGTGACGACGATTGTTTAATTGTTTTAATTATTACTGGCAGCGTTGATAGTTGATCTGGATCAGGAAGCGGGAATAACGCGCAATGTCGATAGACTGAGAGTTTATCATTTCGGGAAAGTAAATAATGTCGAAATAGCGCACTTAGCAACATCTGTTTCTATTTATTGCGCATGATCATATTGCGTATGATTAAAAACCGGACTCGATCTTGTCCGTTCTTGGAATAACCAAAAAAAAGACGATGCTGCGGGAAAGCGGTTGACCATACTGAAGTCTGTCAGCTATGGTTTGCATTAGATTGTTTGATATATAAGTTCAATTACATAAGATCAATAAAATCTACGAGGATTTCTCAGTTAGCGCCGTTAGCAATCGTGTTTAGAACGACTGATCGTCATTTTTTTGCCCATGTTAAAAAAAGAAAACCTCCCCAGCAGTTTCCTGTTCATTCCATGGGTCATTCTGATTTTTGGATTGGCGCTTACTTATGCACTGCAGGATACGCCCCGTGAGGCGAATCGTCAGGCGCTGCACGATGAGTTCGAATACAGATCAAATGAGATCATTGACAATATCAACCGACGATTGCAAAACTATGAACAGGTTCTGGAAGGTGTGGCAGGTCTGTTTACCGCTTCCCATAAAGTCACTCAGGCTGAATTCAGCCGTTACGTAGAGACGCTGAAGTTTGAAGATAAATTTCCGGGCATTCAGGGCGTGGGTTTTGCCCGTTTTGTTAAGTCGAAAGAAAAAGCAGAGCACATCGCCGTCATGCGCGCGACCGGATCAAAAGAATACGATATCCGGCCATCAGGTGAGCGCGAGATATACGCTCCGATTACTTATCTGCAGCCGCCCAACTGGCGCAATCAACGCGCAATCGGCTATGACATGTACTCGGAAACCGTTCGTCGTGCTGCGCTGAATAAGGCAACAGAGGAAAATACAGCCATCATTTCAGGTAGGGTAAAACTGGTACAGGAAACTGACCAGGACGTGCAGGCGGGCTTTCTCATGTATATGCCCATTTACCGCTTGCATAGCAAGCATGCCAACATCGAAGAGCGGCACGAGAATATTGAAGGTTGGGTGTATGCGCCATTTCGCATGAATGATCTGATGACAGGGATACTCGGTCATCGTTTCGACGAGAGCAGCTCGCCTTTTCATCTGCTCATCTATGACGGCAATTCAATTGACAAAAGTCAGTTGATGTTCGAGTCAAAACAAATCACAGAGAACAATAACTCTGCTTTTCGTACGACGAAGGTATTGAATCTATTCGGGCACGAGTGGAGTATCGTCATTAGTTCATTGCCAACGTTCGATGCCAGATTGAAAAGTGACAGGGCAAATATTATTGCTGCGACCGGCAGTATCGCCAGCATACTCTTAGCGATCGTGGTGTGGCTGTTGGTCACTGGACGCTCCCGCGCATTGGCAATCGCACGCAGTATGACGAGTGAATTAAGACAAAGCGAAGCGGAGCAAAAGAAACTCAATCGAGCACTAAGACTCATCAGCGACTGCAATATCGCGCTATCACGTAGTGAAAACGAACATCATCTGTTGTCCGAAATTTGCCGCTTGTGCGTAGATAATGGTGGTTATCTGATGGCCTGGGTTGGCTATGCAGAAGAAGATCAGGCGAAAACAGTACGCCCGGTTGCGCAAGCTGGCTATGAAAGCGGCTATCTGGAAACGATTAATATTTCGTGGGGTAACAATCAACAGGGACAAGGCCCGACTGGTACCGCAATCCGGACAGGTACGCCACATATTATTCAGAATATCCTGACGAATGCCAGTATGGCGCCGTGGCGCAAAGCTGCGTTAGAACGCGGCTATCAATCCAGTGTTTCCTTACCGCTGATCTGTGATGCAAAAATTCTCGGTGCTTTGAATATTTACTCTTGTGAAGCAGATGCCTTTGATCCGGCAGAAGTGCAGCTACTGGAAGAACTGGTTGATGACATAGCTTATTGCATTGTCAGCTTACGCACGCGTGCAGAAAATGCAGAAACCAGAGAGAAACTGGAATTCCTGACGAATTTCGATCCCTTGACCAATCTGCCAAACCGCTTGTTGTTACGCGATCGCTTTGATCATGCAGTCATTGTCGCCAACAATGAAAACATGACGGTCAACATGCTCTATCTCGATCTTGATCACTTTAAACAAATCAATGACAGTCTGGGCTACGGCATCGGCGACCAGATACTGCTAGAAGTGGCAAACCGTTTGCAGCATAGCATTCCGGCGACAGCCACGATGAGTCGTCTGAGTGGTGACGAATTCGTGATTCTGCTTACGGGAAAATATGATGTTCCGGGAATTGCAGAGGTTGGCAATACGATCTGCGAGGCATTTTCCACACCATTCACCATCAATAACGATGTCGTGAATTTGTCCTGCTCAATCGGGATAGGACTTTATCCTATCGATGGCGATGATTTCGACACCTTATTAAAACACTCTCACACTGCTTTAAATAGTGCAAAAGAAGCAGGGCGCAATACTTACCGCTTCTTTACACGCGATATGAATGCAGGCCTGGTCGAGCAAATCCGTTTAACCGGAGGCTTATCCAGCGCAGTACGCAATAATGAGTTCGTGCTTCACTATCAACCTCAGATTGATATCAAAAGCGGAAAAATCATCGCTGCGGAGGCGCTGATACGCTGGCAACATCCGATGGATGGACTGATTGCACCCGGTAAATTCATCGGGCTTGCCGAGCGCAGTGGTCATATTATTCAGATCGGTGAATGGGTCATCAACGAAGCATGTCGCCATGCGCGGGCGTGGCAGGATAAATATCCTGTGCCACCAGTGGTAGCAGTCAACCTCTCGGCATTGCAATTCAAACGCGGCGATGTCCTTAAAATCGTCAGTAATGCACTTGCTGTTTCCGGCTTGCGGCCAGAACTTCTGGAACTGGAGCTGACTGAATCAATTCTGCTGCAGGACGTCGAAACAACTATCAAGTCTTTACACGGTTTGAAAGAATTAGGCATCAAACTGTCGATTGACGATTTCGGAACCGGATATTCCAGTTTGTCCTATCTGAAGCGACTCTCTGTCGATAAGCTCAAGATAGATCAGTCATTTGTCCGGGATATGCTGAGTGATTCTGATGGAGCATCTATCGTCAAGGCCATCATTCAATTAGGCCATACCCTACAGTTATCGGTCATTGCGGAAGGCGTTGAAACCGCCGAGCAACTAGCCTTTCTGGAAACGTCAGCTTGTGACGAGGCACAAGGATACTTATTCAGCCATCCCGTGCCTGTTGAACAGTTTGTGCAATTAATCGCGCAGGATGAGCGTAGATAACGCGTAAAACTCGGTGGGTAAAAGTGGCAAGCATATAAATACAAACCAATGAAATGACAGAGACACGATGAAAAAGAGCGCTTTTATTTGTGATGCAGTGCGTACCCCGTTTGGCCGTTACGGTGGAGCCTTATCCGGGGTCAGAACAGATGATCTGGCGGCCTTACCCATTAAAGCGCTGATTAGTCGCCATCCGTCACTGGATTGGAGCAGGGTGGATGATGTGATTTATGGCTGCGCAAATCAGGCTGGTGAAGACAATCGGAATGTCGCCCGTATGGCAAGCCTGTTAGCAGGGCTGCCTGTGGAAGTGCCCGGTAGTACGATTAACCGTTTATGCGGTTCCAGTATGGATGCACTGGGGGTGGCTGCGAATGCGTTAAAAAGCGATAGTTGCGATCTCATGATTGCTGGTGGCGTAGAAAGCATGTCGCGCGCACCCTTTGTCATGAGCAAGGCGGACAGCGCCTTTTCACGTGCAGCAAAAATAGAAGATACGACCATCGGCTGGCGCTTTATCAATCCTTTAATGAAGTCCTTGCATGGAATCGATTCCATGCCGGAAACAGCAGAAAACGTTGCTGCGGAGTTTGGCATTTCCCGCGCCGATCAGGATCTGTTTGCGCTATCGAGTCAGTTACGCGCAGCTCGCGGCCAAAAAGAAGGTGCATTTCAAGATGAAATTATTCCAGTCGCATTGCCGCAGCGTAAAGGCGAACCAGTTGTTTTCGGTCAGGATGAGCATCCTCGAGTGACCAGTCTCGAAGAGCTGGCAAAATTGAAGGGGGTGGTGCGTGCCGATGGCTCCGTGACTGCGGGTAATGCTTCGGGTGTAAATGACGGTGCGTGCGCACTGTTGTTGGCTTCGGATACAGGTATTGCGCATTTTGGCCTGACACCTAAAGCACGCATCATCGCAGTAGCTACGGCCGGTGTCGCACCGCGGATCATGGGTTTTGGCCCGGCACCGGCAATTCGTAAAGTGCTGGCGAAAGCGAATTTAGCGTTGAATCAGATGGATGTGATTGAACTTAATGAAGCCTTTGCAGCACAAGCGTTAGCGGTAATACGTGATCTCGGTTTGCCGGATGATGCCGAGCACGTCAATCCTAACGGCGGCGCCATCGCACTGGGACACCCATTGGGAGCATCTGGTGCACGCCTGGTGACAACGGCGATGTACCAATTACATCGCACCAATGGACGCTATGCCTTGTGCAGCATGTGTATCGGCGTCGGGCAAGGGATTGCCATGATAATAGAACGCGTATGAATCTGAGACTAATCGATACTCAGAAAGTAGACGGCGCTCTAAATAAACAAACCTTTTACTTTCATTTAAGATAATAATATTATTGCAATTTTCATATAATTCACTCACCTGAATGCCGCTGTGAATACCGATTGTTTCACCAACATCAAAACTCTAGCAATACCTGGCACGGATTGAGGGAGGTTTAGAAGTTGACTGATTGGGATTAGACTCTAATTCCGTGTGCTACTCAAATGTGGGGAGACGTCGTAGGGTCTGCATCCGTTCGGCCGATGCAAATAGTGTCCGTACTTTCTCTTGAATATACTCGCTGAGCGGGACCTTACTCACCTCGCTGAAGTCTCGATCGCAGACAGGGCAAGTCTCGTCAGAAATGAAAGATGTAAGCTCGGCCAGTGCCGATCCAAAACTCCCAGTGGTCTTTGATAAAAGAGTAACTTTTCCATCTATCACGTCACGCCGACGCATCACTACATTGCGCTCATCTAGCGCTACTGCATGTCATGCTAAACGAATAGGCGGAGACGACTGTTTGATCCTATATGCTCTTAACTACCACATTAAATTTGAAAATCATTTTCAAAAAAAACTTGCCATTGGATTAAATTTAAATTTAAATTTGCAAAAACCTTATTTAATTATTTTTATTTCCGCAATTTCGTGCCAGTTTCCCTATAGTCGCCAACGAGACTTTCGATAACTTCTCTAGCAATATTTGTCTCTTGCAGCGTAAGAGTTTCCACAACCAAGACCAATTGACCACTCGATATTGCATCCTGAATTAGATCTGCAAACCGACCTTCTTTGTGGCTTGCATTCGTGACACTACCCGCTGTTGCCCCGATCAAAGCACCAAGACTGGCTCCCCATCCCAGCATGACTAAAGGGGCGATTAATGGACTAGCGATAAATAAACTAATGTTCGCCGCTACCAGCGCTAGTTCGCCAATTGCACCGATACCGGTGCCGACCGCGGTTCCAATAGCGCCGTCGACGAGAACATTCTCTAGTACTTCATTGCTTTCTGATTCCAAATTTGACTTATACGGTGTAGAGCATGTGTCAAATATGCGAACTTGTTCGAGTGGAAGTCCTCGCTCTACCAATTTAGTGCGAGCATGTTCGGCTTCCTCGTCATTGGAAAAAAAGCCTGAAACGTGGTGATGATATTCATTCATATTTTTAATTCTTTCTGCATATGGTCTCAGGCCGATTAATCTGATTCGAAATCTTAATTTTGATTCTTGTTGCTCGAGGTATTGACATGCTTCTACACACGTTTTCCGATCTCAATCAGCTAGGTCCACACGTTAAAAAAATTCCTCACAGTTCCAAATTTGTCTGAATAGCTGGACGTCAGGTTAAATAAATAAATTGATCATATCTGTGCGGTAGCGCACCGGATATAGAGCCAAATTCAAATAAAGTTAATAAAGTGGTTGATGGCGCGTGTTAAAGCACCATAGATTAATTTTCACATTCTCATATAAGTAGGTTTGTTAATCAGTGAGTTGAATGAATTCAGATTGGGATCATAGCAATGACGTTTCGGTCTCCTGAGCAGCACCGCATAAAGTCTATAGGCTAGTTACGTGCAGCGGTACTGGGCGCAAATGATGGGATCGTATCGACGCAAGCCTTATCGTCGGAGTAGCGTCGGCACATGTCTCTCATCGCAATATTTTACTTACTGGTGTAGCAGGTTTGGTTTCCGGTGCGATGTCTATGGCTACTGGCGAATACGTATCTGTCTCCTCGCCAGCAGATACAGAGCAAGCGGCGTTGGCGTCGGCACGTAGTTTTTCTATTGGTGCGGTGCTTCCGCTTACCGTTACTGTATTGCTGCACGAAACGTGGTTGATCAAGGGTGTTGTGTTCGTTGCATTGGTATCGCTTGCAATCCTTGGTGGATTGGCGGCGAGAGTAGGTGCTGCAAAAATTTTCCCTGGCGTGTTGCGAGTAACGCTTTGGAGCGCGTTGGCAATGACTATCACCTCAATTGTTGGGACTTTATTTGGAGGTGTTTAATGCAACGGCAAATACAACTTTTCAATCTCGCCGTCAAATGTGGCGGACATCATACTTAAGTCGGTAATCAATGAGGAAATTCATGATGAACAATGATCAAGACGAAAAGACCAATCCTGATGAAGTGGATAGTCCTATGCAGCATAAGCATGATCAATTGTCAGACCAAGCCCAAGAAAAGCCCAGGAAGATCATGAAACAAGCTTTCAAGGATTTAGAACACGGCCTGGTCGATACCGATATGCATGGCGAACGGGGTGTTGAAGAGGTAGTTAAAAATGAAGTAGTACAACGATTTAAAGGAGTTGCAATGGAACATATTTTACCAACGCTGCCATATCCGCTTTCTGCGCTAGAGCCGCATATCTCAAGAGAAACCTTGGATTATCACTATGGCAAACATCACAAAGCTTATGTTGATAATTTGAATGCCTTAATAAAAAACACGGAATTTGAACCGGATACTCTGGAAGAGATCATTAAAACCTCATCTGGCGCTATTTTCAACAACGCCGCTCAAGTGTGGAATCACACTTTCTATTGGCATAGTTTGCAACCAAGTGGCGTTGGTAAAGCCATTGGTAATTTGGGTGAAGCAATTATTGCTAAATGGGGCTCTTTCGATCGTTTTAAGGAAGACTTTACGAAATCATGTGTAACTAATTTTGGTTCTGGTTGGACGTGGCTAGTCAAAGAAGAGAACGGGCAGCTTGAAATTATCAGTACTAGCAATGCCGTTACGCCGATCACTGGATCTGCGATACCTCTGTTGACTTGTGATGTATGGGAGCACGCGTATTACATTGATTATCGTAATGCCCGTCCCAAATATATCGACGCATTTTGGAATTTAGCGAATTGGCATTTTGCCGATGAGAATTTTTCTTAATTACTAGCCCTTGGAAATATTGAGCATCAAAATAAAATGATGCTCAGCTATTTATGTTTTGGTGTGTCACCGCACGGATGTGCGTATGTACTTCTGGCACGATGAAAGAACGCCGAGAATTGCACGTTTTTTTATCTCATGCAAACTACGCCGAGAATATGATTTTTCATACGTTAACCAGGAGTCCTCATTGTCAAATTTTGAGATCGCAGTCGTTGTCGGAAGTCTACGCAAAGATTCTTATAACGAAAGGCTTGCACACGCCATTATTAAATTTGCGCCGCCAGATTTTCAATTTAAATTTGTAGAAATTGGCGATTTACCGCTTTACAACCAAGATTTTGATTCCACGCCAGCACCGTCCGTTGCACGTATGAAGGGCATAATTACAGCTGCTAACGGCGTTCTATTTGTGACGCCGGAATATAACCGATCTATTCCAGGTGTCCTAAAAAATGCGATTGATCATGGTTCGCGACCTTACGGTAAGAGCGTCTGGGTTGGTAAGCCTGCGGGCATAATCGGTGCATCCATTGGTGCCATTGGTACTGCGGTAGCCCAGCAAGAATTACGTAATATCCTCGCCTACCTAGACATGCCAACGCTTGGCCAGCCAGAAGTGTTTCTTAATGCCACAGACGGCTTGTTCGATGAAAATGAAAACATTAGCCTCAAATCGGAAGAGTTTTTAAAAACCTGGATGAATGCGTATGTTAATTGGGTGAAAAAGCATGCGGTTTGAACGCCGATATGCCTTACATTTTTCTTATTTTTTCTGGTGAATTTTTTTGGGTGATCAAAGCCTCAGAGAGTAAAGACGTAGGTAAGCATGCATAAGCTTCTATAAATGAATCGAAGCTCAGAATCTTATTTGAAATACCGTGAATAAATTTTTTAAGCTCTCATCACCGCCATTTATTTCTCAATAGAGGATTACCCAATGAAAAAATTCTTCACGGGAGTCGCTGGGCTTGTTCTGCTATTGCTCGTCGTCGTGGTTGGATTCTCATGGCCACCGGCGCTAGCAGATGTCGAACAAGTTCAGACAAGTTTTTTCTCAGCGGAGCAAATCAACAAAGGCGCCATACTTGCTGGTATCGGTAATTGCGCTGCATGCCATACCGTGAAAGGTGGAGGCGAATTTGCAGGAGGCTTACCTATCGTTACGCCGTTTGGTCGAGTCTATTCAAGTAACATCACACCAGATCCCGAAACGGGCATCGGGCGATGGTCACAAGAAGCGTTTAAACGTGCACTTCATGACGGTGTTCGGCAGGATGGTGCTAACTTATTCCCTACCTTTCCATATACCTATTTCTCTCACATCAAAGACGATGACATCAGCGCGCTTTACGCCTATTTCATGACGCGACCACCGATTCAATCTGTATCAATAAAAAACACCTTGCCTTTTCCTTTGAACATTCGCGCTCTGCAGACATTCTGGAAATGGCTTTATTTTGATAAGTCACCTCTGCTTCCGGATGTGAATAAAAGCGAAGAATGGAATCGTGGCCGCTATTTAGCCGAAGGAGCAGCACATTGTGCGGCATGTCACACGCCACGCAATAGTTTGGGAGGCGAGCGAAAAAATGCTTCCTATGCTGGCGCAACTATTGATGGTTGGTATTCTCCAGCGTTGACTTCGGCAAATCCCGCATTAGTGATTTGGAGTGAATCGGAAATATATGCCTATTTGCGTTACGGAAAAACACAACTCCATGGAGTTGCCATCGGACCAATGGCTGAGGTCGTACATATTGGCTTGGCCAAAGCAACGAACGCAGACGTGCATGCGTTGGCTGCATATTTTTCTGATTTAAACGGCGCGACGCAAAATGCGCAGAATACATTGGCGATTGACGCTATCGTTGCTAAGGTAACGGCGCAGTCATCACAAGTTTCGAACCTCTATAGCGATCATGGCGCCGCCCTCTACGTCGCTGCGTGTGCATCATGCCACTCTAATAGCGCTACATCAACGAATCCATCGCGGCCTGAGCTAGGATTTTCCGCTACATTATTCGCGCCCGATCCGACTAATTTTTTGCAAGTGATTTTATATGGCATAGATAGAAAAGATGGTAGCTCCGCAATGATGATGCCAGGTTTTGAAACGGCCTTGACCAATACCGATATCGTACAAATGGCCGCTTATCTTCGTCGAAGTCGGACTACGCAACCTCCATGGTTAAACCTGAAAAACGACATTGCTACCATTCGACGTGCTCATCAACCATGAATTGCTTATATCACTAGCACAAAAAATAAAAGGATGAACACGATATGACCCAGTTTTCAATCAATGGTAAAGATGTCGATATCGATGATGACCCCGCAACCCCATTGCTTTGGGTGATTCGCGATCATATCGGTCTAAAAGGTACTAAGTTTGGGTGTGGCATAGGTCTATGTGGTGCCTGTACCGTACATATCGATGGACGTGCCGTGCGTTCGTGTATTACATCGTTGGCCGGAGTGCAGGGCGCACATATTGTAACGATAGAAGGACTTGATCCTCTAGGCCAACACCCCTTACAAAAAGCATGGATTGAAACACAAACGCCGCAATGTGGATATTGCCAATCGGGACAAATCATGCAGGCTGCTACGTTGCTCAACGACTACCCAAACCCTACTGATGCCAACATCAACGCAGTCATGAGTGGCAATCTATGCCGTTGCATGGCATATATCCGCATACGTAAGGCGATCAAAATAGCTGCATTGGAAATGTCCGAGGTGCATCCGCATGTTTAAGTTGATGAAGCATTTGCGGATTGGAGGAGATGTTGGAGATACTAGACTCCCGTCTCTTGGTCGGCGTGGATTTTTAATTTCAGCAGTAGGTACAGGATTTTCACTCACCTTTTTGCGCGCAGATCAAAGTTTTGCTGAGGATAGTAGTACTGCGATCAGTGCGACAGCTGTTTTTGATCCAAGCATTTGGTTTGAGATTAATCGCGAAGGTATCGTCACGGTTAATATCGCTAAGGCCGAAATGGGGCAACATGTGGGTACGGCATTAGCACGCATTTTAGCGGACGAATTAGAAGCTCGTTGGGGTGATGTCCGTTTGAACTACGTCAACAGTGATCCTAAATGGGGCACCATGGTGACAGGTGGGAGTTGGTCAGTATGGCAAAGCTTTGACGCTTTGAGTCGTGCCGGTGCAGCCGGACGTATTGCATTAATTGAAGAAGGTGCAAAACTTCTGGGCGTTGATCCAATTCATTGTGTGGCTCGTGACAGTATCGTTCGTGCAGCGAATAAAACAATTAGTTATGCCGAGATTGTCGGTCATGGGAATCTTGTTCGTCAGTACACGCCTGAGCAGTTGAAGGCCTTGACCTTAAAATCGCCAGACCAGCGTCGTCTGATCGGCAACGCTGCTGCAGCGCTTGACATACCATCGAAGACGGACGGTAGCGCTATTTACGGCATTGATGCGATGGCTGTAGGTATGGTGTATGCACGCCCACTCATCCCACCCACCCGTTATGGATCAAAAGTAATTTCAATTGACGATAGCTTAGCCAGAAACGTCAAAGGGTATATAAAATCGATTGAACTCATCGATCCATCGGATACTGTACCAGGGTGGGTAATGGTCTTCGCAGACTCGTTTGCAGGTGCAATTCGTGCAGCCGATCTTGTTAAAGTGAATTGGGCTGCTGGTAGTCGTGCCAATGTTTCTGAGAGAAATATTTTGGATCATGGCACCAATTTGATTAATGAGCAGTACGGCGGTTCTTTGGTCGTTGCTGATGATGGCGTAGCGTTGGCATTTTCAAACGCGAAGCTTATCGTCGATCATACCTATACCACCAGTACAGTCTTGCACTTCCAATTGGAACCGGTGAATGCACTCGCTTTAGAGCAAAATGGTGTGTGGCATATTCACACTGGTAATCAGTGGCAATCATTAATCCTCCCCGTGTTAGCTAAAGCCTTGCAGGTATCTGAAGATAAAATTTTGATGCATACCTATTTGTTGGGGGGCGGCTTTGGGCGCAGATTGAATGGTGACTATGCAATCCCAGCTGCGCTTGCTGCAAAAGCGCTGGGTCGACCAGTGAAGATGGTCTGTACCCGAGCCGATGATGCACGCTTTGATTCACCACGTTCGCCATCGGTGCAGCGCTTACGTTTGGCATTTGACCAGCAAAATAAAGTCATCGCGATGCAACATGACGCATGTGCCGGTTGGCCTACTCAGGTAATGATTCCCTCATTTATGCCAAAAGGAAAAAATGGTGTGCCGTATGATCCGTTTTCGATTTCTGGTGCCGACCATTGGTATTCTGTCGGAGCGCACCAAGTGCGTGCACTATCTAACGATCTTGCCAACAACACTTTTCGCCCCGGATGGTTACGCTCGGTTGGGCCAGGATGGACAAATTGGGCACTCGAGAGTTTTATTGATGAGGCAGCCATTTCCGCCAAGCTGGATCCATTAGCTTTTCGTTTATCGTTATTGGACGCTACGGGTATTAACGCTGGCAGTGTACCCAATGCTGTTGGTGGCGCTAGTCGGATGGCGAATGTATTGCAACGTGTTGCAGCCAATGCAGGCTGGGGAAACGTGATGCCAGCCGATACCGGAATGGGAATTGCCAGTACGTTTGGTCAGGAACGCGATATGCCAACCTGGAGCGCATGCATAGCCAAGGTGAAGGTCGATCGACTTACCGGTTTGGTTAGCGTTGAAAAGATTTTTTTAGTCATTGATGCCGGTACTATTATTCACCCAGACGGCGCATTAGCTCAAGCCGAGGGCGCGGTATTATGGGGACTAAGCATGGCCTTGCATGAGGGAACTCAATTTGAACACGGACAGGTGCGCGATACCAATTTGAATACTTATACGCCGCTTCGGATGGCTGATGTCCCAGAATTAGAGATTGAATTTGTGACGAGTACAGAAGCTGCGACTGGTATGGGCGAGCCACCGACCACGGTAGTGGGGCCTGCAATTGGGAACGCTATCTTTGCAGCGATAGGGGTTCGCCTTCGGCATATTCCAATTCGTCCGGAAGAAGTGTTAAAGGCTTTGGGGAAAATACAAGCTGCGCCATCGGAAAAATTGGGAGGCTAAGCCATACAAAATTCCTTTGAGCGTATCGTGTATCCGAGTAAAAACGTGCGCTCGCTTTTTTGAGAAAGTGGCAATCACTCTTTCGGCATCGCTAAATAGTCAGTTGCCAATAAACTTACCTTTGCTAACCAGATTGCGTGCTCTTTACTATGTGGTCCGTTGTAAATTGCGCTTGCCTCGCTCCAACCAGTACCAGTTGCACTTGCATAAAAGTGAACATCCAGCATCGATTTCCAAAGTAGTTCTGCCGCCGCGAAGTCGGCTTTTTCTAAAAAAGGCGCCAATGGTATATGAGCTGTCCAAGCATATTCATCTAATCCGTACAGCATAAAGGTTGTTGTATGGTAATCGGCAATATCTTTGATAGGCAACTCAAATACTTGAGCATACGTCGACATATTTTTTGCGTATGCTTTGCGATAGGCAAAATCATTTTTGATTAAGGTCTTTGCAAGATCTTTCCAATCTTGTTCAGACAATGATAGGTTCATTTCTTTTGCCCGCATTCGCGCATAACCGTTGGCGATTACTCCGCTCAAGGTATCATTTCGCACAACTGCCAGAGCGAGTTTGGCGTACTTCACGCCTTGACGTACGAGAGTAATCCAATAATTTTCGCAATCGCCTTTTTCGGCATAGCTGCTAAGTATTTCAACTTGGCGAGCAATTCTATGAGTGGTAAGCGGAGTCATTGGTTTCACCATGTATGGGCTAAGCTAAAAGAGTATTTATTTTGTCCTCTCTCTGCCAATGTCGATGTTTGGCGATTGCGGCAATAAAGTCGATTGTTAATTGCTCCAGAGTGATGTCTCTCCCTAGCAGGACACCAATGGAAGCTTCGCTGACACCAACGGGATCTTGTGATCCGCATGCAACATCAACGATGTCACAACCCTCATCACTTGCTGCGATGGTTTTGCAATGTCGATATGCCTCTCGGATAAAATCTATTGCATAGCCGTTGCCAGTAAACGCATCGATAATTTTTGCTCCGCCTGGAATATATACCGCATCAAACATAACGGAACTTGTGGTTAGATAGGAATGATCAACCTTGATGTCTGTACCATCCCTGCTCGTCACTTTCCCACCTGAAGGAGCAATGATTTTGCTATAGGCACCTAAATCTGCTAGCGCCTTTTGTATCGAAAAGAGTGTTTTCTCGTCGACACCGTCAGCAGCCAAGATAGCAACACGACGTGTTTTTATCGTCTCATCTTGTTGGTTTGCCATACTCAAAGCGGGTGATTTCGGCAGCGATAAATTAGTACGTTTAGACTGATAGTCTTTTGGATTAGCATCGGCCGGGAAGCTGCCGTTAATTGGAAGTCCAAGAGGCACGATCATGCCTAAACCTTTTGCGACTCGCGTAGTGAGGTCGGCATTTACTTGCGCCAACATCATCAAAATTCGCTCGCAGATCACAGTTGATTTGACTTTGCCTAGTTCAAACTGTAAAGCTTGGACAAGATGTCTTTGCTCCCAAATCGCCAGACTATTGAAAAATAATGCCGCCTGACTAAAATGATCTAAAAATTTATCGTTTTTCGCTCGCTGTTTCACTCCACTCGTCGACTCAGCAGTGCTCACGAAACCACCAATATTAGCGCCTGCCTGCATTGGGCAACCTCCAGCTAAGGAATTTGGCGCATAGCTTACCTGGCCCTTATTGATGGTTTGACGCATATGACCATCACGCTGATTGTTATGTACGGCAGCGATCGGTCTATTAATCGGAATTTCATTAAAATTTGGACCGCCCAGGCGGGACAACTGTGTGTCCGTATAGGAGAAGAGGCGGCCTTGTAGAAGTGGATCGTTAGTGAAATCAATACCGGAAACAAGATGTGCAGGATGAAAGGCGACCTGCTCCGTTTCAGCGAAATAATTTTCCGGGTTACGGTTCAAGACCATTTTACCAATGCGTATCACTGGCACTAACTCTTCTGGTATTAATTTTGTCGCATCTAGTAAATCGAAATCGAATTTATGCTCGTCTTCCTCGTTGACTATCTGTACGCCAAATTCCCATTCCGGGTAGTCGCCATTTTCGATGGCATCCCACAGGTCGCGTCTTTGGAAATCAGGATCCTGCCCGGATATCAGGAGCGCTTCGTTCCAGATAACCGAGTGAACGCCAAGCAGAGGTTTCCAATGAAATTTTACAAATGAAGATTTCCCATCTAAGTTGATAAATTTAAAGGAGTGAACACCGAAACCCTCCATCATACGCAAGCTACGTGGAATCGCTCTATCGGACATGATCCACATAATCATGTGTATCGATTCAGGCATGAGCGAAATAAAATCCCAAAACGTATCATGCGCAGAAGCAGCTTGAGGCATCTCATTATTTGGTTCAGGTTTAACTGCATGTATAAGGTCGGGAAACTTCAATGCATCTTGAATAAAAAAGACAGGCATATTATTTCCGACCAGATCATAGTTGCCTTGATTTGTAAAAAAACGTACTGCAAAACCGCGGACGTCACGTGCAAGGTCACTTGAGCCGCGAGAGCCTGCCACGGTAGAGAAACGGACAAATACTGGCGTCTTCGTTTGAGGATCTTGTAGAAATACTGCTTTGGTTAATTTCTCTTGCGATTCATAGACTTGAAAATAGCCATATGCACCAGCACCCCTGGCATGAACTACACGTTCCGGAATACGTTCATGGTCAAAATGCATTATTTTTTCACGGAGCAAAAAATCTTCTAACAATGTCGGCCCACGGTTGCCTGCCTTTAGTGAATTTTGGTCGTCGTTAATCCGAAGCCCCTCATCGGTCGTGAGGTATTGGCCTACGTCAGTCTCAGAAAAAGCGTTGATGTCAATTTGCTTGGTGTCACCGCTTAATGGTTCTATTTTTTTCATATGCGCTTCCACTAGTTAAATCAGAATTCAGACACAAAAGCGAATAGTAGGAGACGGTTGAAAATAATTCAGTGTGTTGGGGCACAGACATACGAGGACTAATTTGCCCATTACTGTTTTCGGTATAGTGCTTGCAATAAGGGAGCGATTGATAATGTAGCGTTCATAAAAAGCAAAGGGTTGGTTCGCTTGGTTAAGTCGTCTACTCATCTTTTTATCCGTCATATGTCTGATAGCGCACTGATCAAATTTTAAGCCTACGTAAGCATGAAAATATCAAAAGAGATATGCATTGAAAGATCGTATTTTTTGGATATTTAGAAAATACCAATGTTAACTTACCTTACTTAATTTGATAGAAATCAGCGTCAGATTTCAAACCTTGCCCTCTACTTCTAACTGAGCCAGTACAGGTTCAAAAGATTCAGGAATATCATGAGAAAACAACCACCAGTGAAACATGAGGTGTTGTCTGATGCGGTTAAGAATAATATCGAGAATATTGCAAAATATTATGACCGCGAAGAAGAGAAAATTTCAGGTCCACAGAGTGTGATTGAATTGATCAGCTCATTTTTCGGAAGTACTGTTTATTTTTTTGCTTCGTGATGTTTGTTCTCAGTTGGGTTGGCGTGAACGAATCTGTATTGCTGGCGGGATACGTTCCCATTGATCCTCCTCCATTTCTTTGGTTGCAAGGGCTGCTTGGTTTAAATGGTGTGTTAATCGCGATTGCCGTTTTAACCCGGCAGAGTCGCATGACTAAGATTACAGATATTCAGGTTCATCTCAGCCTACAAGTTCATTTGTTGACAGAGCAAAAAGTAACAAAGGTATTGGAGCTTTTAGAAGCATTACGTGAAGATTTGCCAGGTGTCAAAAAACAGAGTTGATCCGGAACTCACCGCAATGCAGGTGGACACTGATCTTGGCGCTGTTCTGGATGCCATAGAAGCAAAGAAAGTCGAATCTAAGCGGTTGTAATTGACAACGCATTCCTTATCGCTCAAATGATGAATTATTGGCTTCGATCTGAGGGGTAAATACCTAAAACATCGTTCTTTCTCTCTGTGGTGTCGTTGAATTGCATCTTCCAACTTTTTGAGAATTTGCATTTTTATGTTCGCAACCGTACGGATGAATCTTCACCAGAACTTCATACTTCTAGCTCCACACTCTACGAGGTATCAAAATGATTAACGAAAACTTAAATATGGAAATCACTGAAGCACCAAACTTGACATCCAGTACTGAAAATGGACCAGGCCCGGAATTGATGGGGGCTCATACGCTTATCGGCGACAATGTCGTTAATCAGGCAGACGAACATCTGGGAAGTATTAAAGAAATTATGTTAGACATGAAAACGGGTCACGTGACGTATGCGGTCGTTGCTCATGGCGGTGTTTTAGGAATCGGAGAAAAGCTATTTGCAGTGCCTTGGTCGGTTTTAAATCTAGATGCCATTAACAAACGGTTTGTGATGAATATTGAGAAGGAACATTTTGAAAATGCCCCTGGATTTGATAGCGATCATTGGCCGGATATGGCAAATCCGAGGTGGGTAGATACTGTGCATCATCATTACGGGTTGACTACGTAACTGTACTCTAAATGAATGAAGATGAAATTCAAGAGCACACAACAGGCATAGCCGATTTATTGAGAGAAGCACTTTATCAATATAGTGAGGTTATAAATGCATCCATTTGAACCAGGAAATTCCCAATGAAGCTCGGTATGATCGGATTGGGTCGCATGGGGCAAACTTGGTGCGACGCTTGAGCAAGGATGGTCATCAGTGTATCGTTTATGACGTCAATCCGGCAATTTCAGAAGCATTCGCAGTGGATATCATTGCGGGTGTTTCTGTTGCCCCTTCGCTTGAGGAGATGCTTGCACAATTAAACGAGCCGCGGATTGTATGGATTATGATTCCCGCCAGTGTTGTGGGACAAACCATTGATAAGTTGGCGACTTATCTTACACCCGACGACATCATCATTGATGGTGGCAATAGTTATTATCGTGACGACATCCTGAGAGCCAGTATGCTTAGTTCTTTGGGCATTCATTACATTGATTGCGGTACCAGTGGTGGCGTGTTCGGCTTAGACTTTGGTTACTGCCTTATGCTTGGTGGTGTGGAGAAGATCGTTAGTTATTCAGATTTCTTATTGGTCACAGGCTAAAGATTAAGCTAATAAATACATGCCATCTGTTCGATGGCACACAGACAGTACAGACATAATTGCGCATGATGTATGCGTACAACTCAGTTAGACCACTTGAAAATTGGGTTAATGAGAGTGCACAAAAACTAAAAAAATAGTAATGAAGTAAATCGATCTTCCAAAGAGCAGGGAACAGGCGTAGCAAACGCCTTGTTGCTCTTCTTTTATAACCAGGCTTAACGAGAAAATGAATAAAAAATCGATTACTTCAAAATCAAAGAAGCCGCCCCACGGTCAGACCAAAATTATTCCGCAAGAGCAGCTAGAGAAATCAAACTCTGAAGATGACGTGGATAAAGCGTTGGACGAAGCCTTGAAAGAAACATTTCCTGCCAGTGACCCAATTGCCGTGGATGCAGACATTTCGCTACACGGGAATATCGCATCAAAAGAAAAGAAAAAATAGCGGTATTAATTTCAGTAAGCATCATGCAGTAAGCCTCGTATAGCTTGCTTCAGGTTTACGACCAAAAAAGAGCGACAGGAGATGACGAGGCGATCAAAGTCATGCAAAGCGTATAGCCAGTGGCTTGGCGACATGTGAACTTGATAGGCAAGTTCGATTTTAAAGCCGAAATGCCCATTATCGATCTGGATGCGTTAGCGGCTCGATACGCGGAACTTGGATATTGGCGCACGTCGTTAGAGGAAGGTGATGAGGGCTCACTGGCCTAAAATTGTTTCAATTAAGAAACTTTGACCTTTTCGAGGGGATGGGCAAATTTAGCCCCTTTATAGCTGCCGTTATCTAAAAAATAGTCCCAATATTCTAGTCGTAACGTTGCGCTCAGCGTTTTCACACCAATTAACGTAGAGTCCCCTTTTCTTGCGCACTCAAAGCTATCTTAGTCTGATTTGCAGTCCTGAAATCCCATCTCCTTTGCTTCTTCAATACGCCCTGAAAGTTTGTATCCCTCGAAGTCGAGCGTGCTAAGTCGGCGTACATATTCCGTTTTTTGAATAGCACTCTCTTATCGAAGAAAGTGGCGCAATGTTGCTTAAGAACTGAGGCGCTTAGGGCCTGATAACATTTAAATTACGTGTAGCAAAATGGAGGCAGACCACAAGAGAAGGGAAACGCAATTGCTGTTATGATCCGATCGCAACCATTGCGTAACGCCGGTGCGTACGTGGGTAGATGCAAAAATACTGACTCCCCAGATATCAGATGCGTGGCGACGACGCGGGTATCAATTACTTAGTTAACTTTTTGGCGAGAATTTCCTGAATCCCGGCCAACCCTCTTAACTTCTCAACATGAGCGATTTAAACTAGCGACTATTGTTCGGAAAAATTTCATGCAGTAGTCGCCAGTTGGAGAACTGAGAACACTTTCAATCAAAAAAATTGTTCGTTCACAGGTTACCTACGCCACCATCAACTTGCAGTTCCGTACCGACGACAAAGCTGGACTCATCAGAAGCCAGGAACACAGCAGCTTTTGCCAATTCCAACGGCGTGCCCAAGCGACCGATGGGGACAAGATTCTTGATCTGCCCACGCAAGACTTCCTCTTCCTGTGGTGGTAGACCTAATTTGCCCAGCGCAGCAGTCTCGGTCGGACCCGGGCTTAAGCCGTTGACCCGAATGCCGCGTCCGACCAGTTCACCAGACAAGGTCCGCGCCAGTGACAGCAATCCCGCCTTGCTGGCGGCATAAGCGCTACTTTGAGGCAGGCCGATATGTGCGCTGACCGAGCCACACAGAATGACGGACGATGGATTTGCCAGCAAGGGCAATAGGGACTGGATGAGGAAGAACGGGCCTTTCAGATTGATGTCCATGAGCCTGTCATAAGCGGCTTCATCCCATCCCTGTAACGGGCGGTGCGTCACATCGCCCGCATTCACATACAGCACATCAAGGCGCGGCCAATGTTGTGCAATCTGTTTCGCCAGCGCGCGTTGATCAGCCATGTCGCCGGCATCGCTCTGGAAAAGCAGTACCGAATCGCCCAGTTCTCGGCCTATGTTCAACAGGGTGTTTTCGTTTCGTCCTGTGATGGCTACCCTGGCTCCTTCTTTCAAAAACTGGCGCGCTGTTTCCAGACCGATGCCACTGGTGCCACCAGTGATCAGAGCATATTTGCCTTGAAGTCTTAACATACCGTGTTAATCCGCTGAGTTGAAAGCAACATTATCTAATCAGTAGTATTCTTTGCATAGTAGACACCTTATGGATACTAAAAGAGGAAATAGATAGTTATGGCAATGCTCAAGAAAGTGTGTGCGCAGATAACGTCCGCAGAAATCCGACTTGCTGACCGTTGCCCGATGGTGGACTTCGTGAACCTGATCTCCGGCAAATGGGCCATTCCCATCCTGTACAGGTTGATCGTCATCGACAAACCAATACGTTTCAGCGATTTACAACGTGCGGTGGCTCCTATCACGCAGAAGGAGCTCACCCGGCAACTGCGTTTGTTTGAGCAGCGCGGACTGGTTTGCCGCACGATCTACGCCGAAGTCCCGCCACGAGTGGAATATGAAATTACCGAGTTGGGCAAGACGCTGCGGGAGACGCTGGACTCTCTTGCCGGCTGGATGCGGATCCATGGGGATCGGTTGAGACGCGAGTGATGCGACTCCAAGCTAGTTTGCCAACACCTGCCAGCGTTTACAATGCATTTTTTCGGCAATTTTTCCGACATTTGCGAGGATTTCGCTTGCTGGTCTCTGACTAATCATTGCTATCTCGTTCGCTGCCATGATGACTATGATCATAGGGGATTCATCCAACAAATGTAAAACATTCGCTATCCGGTTACTTGGTACCTGTCCAGTCAAAAAAATCTGCTTCAACTCTTCTTCGGATAGCTGACTGCGATAGCTCACATTGCTGGTATTCGCCGCCATCCAGAGCCACTTTTTTGGATTACGGGTTGTAACGGGCTTCAGCGTGTCAAATTCCAGGTCGAGCAGCCGATAAATCGAATACGGATCATTCCGATCATTCTCGGCAGCAAGCCACTGTGCTTGATCCAACGTCAGTCCAAGCTCGTGACAGCGCTGTTCAATTATCTGGTGAATTTCTTTCCGCACTGACATGACTCACTTTTTAATACCTTATGCGCTGGTTCCATTTTGTTAAATCAAAATTGCTTGAGTGAGATGTGACTTAACTACGTTTGAATCAAGATCCAACGACTGCCTCTCTGCTGCGAGCTGATCATTTGCACAATCGACAGACAGTTGCCAAAGGTCGCGGGTGAGGGCGGCGACTGGATCCGGTAGCGCAGAGACGGCCTGCGTACGCTTAAGCTTTAAGAGGTCCGCATACCAAAGGGAGATATCACGTTGGACATCGCCGTCACTGCCTTTCTTGGCGCCAGTGGACGCGATTGTCCATTCACGAACCAAGCCAATGGATGGCTTTTTTCCTTCTGCAGCGAGTGCATCACAGGCAGCCCAACTCAAATTCTGACGTTCTGACATGGCTTTTCCTTTGAAAGAAGTCAGAGGAAGCATATCGGATATCTTTGATTTTGTAATTAAACTTACGTAAGTAAGTAGTAATTAAAATTCTTTAAATTCGCTGCTAATCGAGATTACGCCAATAATCTCGACTTCTATTTAAAAGTGCGCGAATATGGCATATTTGGCTCACGAATCCTGTGGAACACACATGCCTAATGAACTGGCGCCCACGACGTCGAAAAGCACGAAGACCGAGCTTGGACGGTTTTTACTCTGGTGTCAGTCTTGTCAGTTCACGTTGGCCAATCTTCGGGTTGAAGATCTGGTTGCCTATAAAGACTGGCTACGGGATCCGCAGCCAGCTGAACAGTGGATCTCGCCGACCCGTTGGCCACGACAAGATCCGCGGTGGCGGCCATTCTTCGGTCCGCTGTCGGAGCCCAGCGTACGCCAAGCGTTTCGCGTGGTGAAGTCGCTGATGACCTTTGCCACCAATGCCGGGTACCTGAACCGCAATGCCTGCAGCCTGGTGAAAAATGTAAAGACCAATCGGGAAGCAAGGGTTACACGATACCTCGGCGGCCGTGCAGTTGAATGGGTCTACAAGGCGATCCAAGGTTTGCCCGCCGGGACGCCGGCAGCTGATCGCGCAAGGCGCGAGATTGCTTCCTTTTTGTCGCGTTCCTGACGACCGGCGCTAGGTTATCTGAACTGGCTGCAGGGAGAATGGGGGCGCTATATGAAGAGGAAGATGGACGCTGGTGGCTTGATGTGCTTGGAAAAGGCAACAAGCCGCGTCGGCTCCCGGTAGCTCCCGAAATGCTCAACGCGTACAAGACCTACCGCTTGGCATTCGGACTTTCGGCGACGACCACCAAGGACGATGGCATACCTTTGATCCTCAACAGTCGAGGGAAGGTATTGGTGGGCGTGACGGATGTAGCGGCGGCCGATTCGATGAAAAGACTGTTTGCAATGGCCGCTGGCTTGGCAGACCGGGATGGAGATGGCGATTCGGCGGCCGCCCTGCGGAATGCCTCAGCTCACTGGCTCCGGCACACGATGCTGACGAAGCACGCAAATAATGAAGTGGCTTTGAAAACGCTCCAGGACAACGCCGGCCACGCCAACTTGTCGACGACCGCAACTTATCTCCACAAATCGGATATCGAGCGGCACGATGAATTGGTCACATCGATCGCCGTCAGCCAACGTCATTTTACATAATATAAATTATGCGAATGACGAGTAGTTTACAAAGTGTCGCGTATCATAACAGCGCTCGAGCACTCGGAAAGCGCTCGGAACTAATTTAGATACATTTTGGGAAGTAAATTAGATACATCGGCATTTCGCACACATGTATCACATTTACTTCCACAGTAGAATCGGGAAAACATATCAAATCGATCACGCACA